>NZ_JBHYDM010000027.1:0-63677 GCF_051860665.1 Falsiroseomonas sp. | reverse complement strand
ATGTTCGGCGGTCCTGCTGGCCCCTCTCCATTTCTGTTCATGAATCAAAGGGTTCCAAGGGGCCACTGCCCCTTGGCGGGAGGGTGCAGGGAGGGCGGAGCCCTCCTTGCAAGCCACCCGCGCCGTCCCCTCTACCCCGCCGAACGTGCCGCCTTGGCGACCATGGCTTCGGCTTGGCGGATGGAGGCGATGTCGAGGAGTTTGCCGTCGAGGGCGACGGCGGCGCGGCCTTCGAGGCGGGCGGTTTCCATGGCGGCGAGGACGCGGTGGGCTTGGGCCACTTCTTTTGCGTCGGGTTGGAAGGCGGTGTTGAGGCTGGCGACCTGGTTGGGGTGGATGGCCATTTTGCCTTCGGCGCCGAGGGCGCGGCCGCGGCGGGCGCTGGCTTCGAGGCCTTCGGTGTCGCGGAAGTCGCCGTAGGGGCCGTCGATCGGGCGCAGGCCGGCGGCGCGGGCGGCGGTGATGATGCGGGCCACGGCGAAGTGCCAGGGGTCGAGGAGGCCGGCGGGGCTGGCGTAGTCGGGGTTCAGGCCGCCGATGGCGGTGGTGCGCATGCCGAGGCTGGCGGCGAGGTCGGCGACGCCGAGGTGGAGGCTTTCGGTGCGGGGGGAGGCGCTGGCGATGGCTTCGACGTGGGCGAGGCCCTTGGCCGTCTCGATCACCAGGCCGAGGCCGACGCGGCGGGCGCGGCAGGCAGCGGCCTCGATCTGGCTGGCGAGGAGGTCGGCGGCGAAGACTTCGCGCGGGTCGCCGACCTTGGGGATCATGATGATGTCGAGCCGGTCGCTGGCGGCTTCGAGCAGGGCGATCATGTCCTTGTAGAAGTGGGGCGTGTCCTGCCCGTTCACCCGAACGGCGAGGATCTTGGTGCCCCAGTCGATGCTGCCCAGCGCGGTCACGGCATTGGCGCGGGCGCGGTCCTTCTCGGCTTCCGGCACGCTGTCCTCGAGGTCGAGGAACACGGCATCGGCCGGGCCCGCGGCGGCCTTGGGGAAGAGTTCGGGGCGGATCGCCGGCACGGCGAGCTCGCTGCGATGCAGGCGGGCGAGGGGGGAGGTGGTCATGCGGCAGGCTCCTGCGTCGCGAGTGGGTGGTGTTCCTCGACCAGGCGCTGCAGCCGTTCCTCGAGCACCTTGGTGTAGATCTGCGTGGTGGCGATATCGGCATGGCCGAGCAGCATCTGCAGGCTGCGGAGATCCGCGCCATGCGCCAGCAGGTGGGAGGCGAAGGAGTGCCGCAGGACGTGCGGGCTGACCCGGGCGGGGTCGAGCCCAGCGGCCAGGGCCGCGTCCTTCAGCACCAGGCCGATGGTCTGGCGGGTGACATGCCCCCCCGCGGCGCGGGAGGGGAAGAGCCAGCGCGATTTCCGCTCCGGCTCCGGCTTGGCCGCGGCGGCCGCCAGCACGGCGGCGCGGGCGCGGGCGGAGATCGGCACCAGCCTTTCCTTGTTACCCTTGCCGCGGACGGCGACCAGCGGCTGGTCCGGCCGCAGCGCGCCGGCGGGCAGCGAGGCCAGCTCGCTGACCCGGAGGCCGCTGCTGTAGAGGAGTTCGACCAGGGCGACGGCGAAGGGCCCGCGCGCGCCGGGCAGGCGGGCCGCGCCTTCCAGCAGGGCGGTCAATTCGGCCTCGGCCAGGGGTTTTGGCAGGCTGGCCGGCAGGCGGGGGCCTTCCTGCAGCTCGGTCGGGTCTTCGGTCCGCAGGCCTTCCTGCACCAGGAAGCGGAAGAACTGGCGCAGGGCGGAGAGGCGCCGTGCGGCGGTGCGGGCGGCCAGGCCCGCATCGCTCAGGCCGCGCAGATAGGCCTGGATGGTGCCGGCATCGGCGGTCAGCGGCGTGATGCTGCGCGGCGTGCAATGGGCGCTGAAATCCGCGAGGTCCGCAGCATAGGCGGCCAGCGTATTGCGCGCCGCGCCACGCTCCGCCGCCAGCATTTCGAGGAAGGCCTCGGCGTGCCGATCCATCGCTGCGGGTGCCCTGGCCGGGTTAGCGGGTCCCGAAGCGTTCGGCCGGCACGCTGCGCTCCACCGGCTGCGGCGTGACGGAGGGCGGGAAGGCGCCGATCCCGAGCAACCCGATGGCCAGCAGGGCGGCGACCACGGCGGCCAGCAGCAGGAGCGGGTGTCGGAACATCGTGGATGCGGATCCTCGCGCGCTGCATGCCCTGGGGGCACGACCGGCCGATGCCCGACCTGCCCCAGCCTCAACCAAGAAGTCGTTGAAACTACAGCAAGAGATCGGATCGGACGATTTCATCTGAACCGATCTTGCTGTAGCCTCCGTCACCGTGTCACGCAACACCACCCTTTCGGCCTGGCCCATGCCCGATGCCGCCCCGCCCGAGCCGGCGGCCCTGACCCCGCCCAGTCGCAGCGTGGTGCTGGTCGGCATGCCTGGTTGCGGCAAATCCTCCATCGGCCGGCGCCTGTCGTTGAAGCTCGGCCTGCCCTTCGTGGATGCGGATAGTGAGATCGAGGCCGCGGCCGGCCTGCCGATCACGGATATCTTCACCCGCTATGGGGAGCCGCATTTCCGGGACGGTGAGCGCCGGGTGATCGCCCGCCTGCTGGCAGGACCGCCGCTGGTGCTGGCGACGGGAGGTGGCGCCTTCACCGATGCGCGAACCCGGCGGGCGGTGGCCGAATCGGGGGCGGTCGCCGTCTGGCTGCGCTGTTCGCTCCCCGTGCTGCTGCGCCGCGTGGCGGGGCGGGAACATCGGCCGCTGTTTCTCAACCGGGACCCGCGCGAGGTGCTGGAGCGCCTGATGACGGCGCGCCACCCGACCTTCGCAGAGGCCTCCGTGATCGTGGACTGCACCGATGAGCCGCCCGAGACCACCACCCGGCGGGTGATGGAGGCGCTGGCCGCGCATCGGGAGCCGGCGCGGCTGAAGGTGCGGCTGGCGGAGCGCAGCTACGACATTTTGGTGGGCGAGGGGCTGCTGGCGCGGGCCGGCGCGCTGCTGGCCCCGGTGCTGCCGGCGCGGCGCGTGGTGGTGGTGACCGATGCCAGCGTGGCGCCGCTGCACCTGCCGGCGCTGCGGGCCGGGCTGGATGCCGCGGGCATCGCCGTGGTCGCGACCATCGAGGTGCCGTCCGGCGAGGCCAGCAAGTCCTTTTTCCAACTTGAACGGGTGGTGGAGGCGGCGCTGGCGGCCGGCGCGGATCGGCGCACCACGGTCGTGGCGCTCGGCGGCGGGGTGGTGGGCGACCTGGCGGGCTTCGCCGCGGCGGTGGCGCTGCGTGGCCTGCCCTTCGTGCAGATCCCCACCTCGCTGCTGGCGCAGGTGGACAGTTCGGTGGGCGGCAAGACCGGGATCAATCTCGGCCTGGGCAAGAACCTGGTGGGCGCCTTCCACCAGCCGCTGCTGGTGCTGGCCGATACCGGCGTGCTGGCGACCCTGCCGCCGCGGGAGCTGCGCGCCGGATATGCCGAGGTGGCCAAGCACGGGCTGCTGCAGGGCGCGCTCTGGGACTGGTGCGAGGCGGAGGGGGCCAAGGCGGTGGCCGGCGACCCGGCCGCGCTGGCCCATGCGGTGCTGGAATCCTGCCGGCTGAAATCCGGCGTGGTGGCGGCGGATGAGCGGGAGGAGAGTGCCGAGGGCGGCCGCGCGCTCCTCAACCTCGGCCATACCTTCGGTCATGCGCTGGAGGCCGAGTGCGGCTATGACGGCACGCTGCTGCATGGGGAGGCGGTGGCGCTGGGCCTCGGCCTGGCCGCCGCGCTGTCCGCCCGGCTGGGCTTCTGTTCGCAGGAATTGCCGGGGCGGGTGATCTCCCATCTGCAGGAATGCGGCCTGCCGGCGCGCATCGGGGATCTGCCGCGCCGCTTCTCCACGGCGCGGCTGATGGACCGGATGCGCAAGGACAAGAAGGTGCGGGACGGCGCCATGCGCTTCGTGCTGCTGCGCGGGCCGGGCGAGGCCTTCACCACCGCCGAGGTGCCGCCGCTCGCGGTGGAATCGCTGCTGCGGGATGAGGGGGCGCAGGCCTAGCCTTCCAGGGCTGGGATCCCCGTGCGATACCCAGACGCTGCACTGCAATATCCCGGGATCCCGCCCGATGCCGCTCCCCGAGCCCGAGGTTTCGCGCATTCCGCTGCACCGCCGCCAGATCACCATGGACGGCTACCAGCGCACCGATGGGCTCTTCGACATCGAGGCGCATCTGGTCGATACCAAGTCCTATCCCTTCGACAATATGGACCGCGGCACGCTGCAGCCGGGCGATGCGCTGCACGGCATGTGGGTGCGCATGACGGTGGACGAGGCGATGGTGATCCGCGCCTGCGAGGCCGTCTCCGACTTCACCCCCTATGAGGTCTGCCCCAAGGCGGCGGCGAGCATGAGCCGCCTGGCCGGCGTTGCCATCGGCCCGGGCTTCAACCGCGCGGTGAAGGAAAGGGTGGGTGGCGTGCTTGGCTGCACCCATCTGCGGGAGGTGATGGCCCAGATGGCGACCGTTGCCTACCAGACCATCGCGCCCTGGAAATGGCGCCGGGACCGCGCGCGACGGGAGGCGGCGATCCCTGCCGGCCAGCCGGCGGAGGCCCCGCCGCCCCGCCGCCTGCCGATCGGCAGTTGCTATGCCTATGCCGAGGACAGCCCGGTGGTGCAGCGGCACCGTTCGGGCGGCAGCGCGGAGTAGCGGAAAGGCCCTCCCCCCTGCTGAGGGGGGAGGGTTGGGTGGGGGGCAGAAGGGTGGGCGCTTGCGGATTGCCCCCACCCCGGCCAGCCTTCGGCGTCGCGGCAGTGCCGCAACCCCCCGCCCGCGGGGGAGGGAGAGGGCTACCCCGCCTTCGCGGCTTCCTCCGGCGTCAGCAGGCGCAGCGAGAGCGCGTGCAGCCCGGTCTCGAATTCCGCCGCCACCGCCTCATGCGCGGCGCGGGACCGCGCGACGCGGGACTGGCCGGCGAAGGCGGGGCTGACCACGCGCACGGAATAATGGGTCTCGCCGCCCGGCCGCGCACCGGCATGGCCGGCATGCTGGGCGCTGTCGTCGCGCACCTCCACCTCCGCCGGGGCGAAGGCCTGCTGCATGCGGGCGCTGATGCGGCTTGCTCTGTCGGTCATGGTAATGCCTTGGATATGGGGGTGGTGCGGGGCTTGGACAGGCCCTCCTGCCGCATGGCTCCGTTTCGGACCAGTGCCTTGCGCGGCCGCAACCCGGCGACCATAAACGGCGGATGGCGCGACGTGGCGAGCGTTCGGGATCGATGTTTGCGGAGCCGGAGGCGCCGGTGCGCCCCTGCGAATCCCCCGGCTGCCCGCTGCCCGGCGAATTCCGCGCGCCGCGCGATCGCAAGACGCTCAACCAGTACCGATGGTTCTGCCTGGACCATGTGCGCGCCTACAACCGCGCCTGGGACTACTACAAGGGCATGTCCCCCGGCGAGATCGAGGCGCATCTGCGCGACGATTCCGGCTGGCAGCGCCCCACCTGGCCGCTCGGCCGGCTGGGCGGCGCCAATCCCTTCGATCCCGAGGTGCTGCGCGACCCGCTCGGCGTGCTGGGCGCGACGCCGCTGCACCAGCAGCGCCGCGCCAAGCCGCCGCGGCAGGATGAGCCGCCGGCCGAACTGCGCGCGGCGCTGGACGTTCTGGGCCTGGGCTGGCCGATCGACGCGCTGGCGCTGCGGAGCCGCTACAAGGAACTCGCCAAGCGCTACCACCCGGATGCCAATGGCGGGGACCGCCAGGCGGAGGAGCGGTTGAAGGACATCAATCGCGCCTATAGCCTGGTCCGCCGCAAGCTTCCGGGCAAAGCCACGCCCGCACCGGCCGCAGCCGGGTAGCCGCGCCCGTCCTGGCGCCCTAGGATCGCCCCTGAATGTCACAGCCGGACCGACAGATGAACAAGGCCGCCAGCCTCGCCGAGATCAGCCCCACCTCCGTGATCGACATGCCGGACACGCAGCTTTCCGTGCGCGATGTCTTCGGCATCGACAGCGACATGAAGGTGCCGGCCTTCAGCCGCCGCACTGAGCATGTGCCGGAGGTGGACAGCACCTACCGCTTCGACCGCGACACCACGCTGGCGATCCTCGCCGGCTTCGCCTTCAACCGGCGCGTCATGGTCCAGGGCTATCACGGCACCGGCAAGTCGACGCATATCGAGCAGGTGGCGGCGCGGCTGAACTGGCCCTGCATCCGGGTGAACCTGGACAGCCACATCTCCCGCATCGACCTGATCGGCAAGGACGCCATCGTCCTGAAGGACGGGAAGCAGATCACGGAATTCCGTGAAGGCATCCTGCCCTGGGCGCTGCAGCACCCCTGCGCCCTGGTCTTCGACGAATACGATGCCGGCCGCCCGGACGTGATGTTCGTGATCCAGCGCGTGCTGGAGGTGGAGGGCAAGCTCACCCTGCTCGACCAGAACAAGGTGATCCGCCCGCACCCGATGTTTCGTCTGTTTGCCACCGCCAATACGGTCGGTTTGGGCGATACCACGGGGCTGTACCACGGGACCCAGCAGATCAACCAAGGCCAGATGGACCGCTGGAACATCGTCGCGACCCTGAACTACCTGCCGCATGCGCAGGAGACCTCGATCGTCATGGCCAAGCTCGGCTGGGACGAGAAGGACGCGAAGATGAAGCGCCAGACGGAGGCCATGGTGGCGCTGGCCGACCTGACGCGCGCCGGCTTCATCGCCGGCGACATCTCCACCGTCATGTCGCCGCGCACCGTCATCACCTGGGCCGAGAATGCCAGGATCTTCGGCGATATCGGCTTCGCCTTCCGCATGAGCTTCCTGAACAAGTGCGACGAGGCGGAGCGCGGCACGGTGGCCGAATACTACCAGCGCTGCTTCAACGAGGAGCTCTCCACCGGCAGCATGCTGCGCAAGGCGGGGTGACGGCCGATGGCGGGCCCGCGCTTCCTGCTGCATTTCGCACCGAAGACGCGGGCCTTCCGCATCCTCTGGCTGCTGGAGGAATTCGGCGCCGATTTCGCGCTGATCCAGCACGACCTGGACGCCGGCACGCATAAGCGGCCGGAATTCCTGGCGATCAACCCGGACGGCAAGCTGCCGGTGCTGGAGGATCGCGGCCCGGCTGGCGACTGGACGGGCGTCGTGGTCTCCGAGAGCCTCGGCATCTGCGCCTATCTGGACGAGCTGCATCCCGGCCTGCTCTCGCCGCCACCCGGCAATCCGGAGCGGGCGCTGTACCAGACGCTGATGGCCTATGGCGCCGGCGTGCTGGAACCGGCCCTGGCCGACAAGGCCTTTCCACGTGCCGAGCCGCCGCCGGCCCGGGCGCTGGGCTGGCCGGATTTCGCCACCGCGCTCGCGCGCATCGAGCGGCAGATCCAGGCCTCCGGCGGGCCCTTCCTGCTGGGCGCCGCGCTGAGCACGGCCGATGTGCTGATCGGCTCCACCCTGCAATACGTGACCGCCTGGGGCATGCTGACGCCCTCGCCGGTCCTCGCCTCCTACCTCGCCGCGCTCGAGGCCCGACCCGCGCTGGCAGCCGCCCGCGCCCGGGAAGCGGTGCGCGCATGACGGATTTTCATCCATGAGCGGCAAGCCCGACCAGACGCGGCAGGAAGAATTCAAGCGCGCCACCGCCGGCGCGGTGCGCGCCATCGCGCGCCAGCCGGAGGTGCAGGTCGCCTATCAGCCGGGGCCCTCCGGCCTGGCCGGAAAGCGCGCCCGCCTGCCGCTGCCGACCCGCGCCCTGCCGCCGGCCGAGATGGCCAAGCTGCGCGGCGCGGCGGATGCCATCGCGCTGAAGCTGCGCCACCACGACGAAAATGTGCACGCCAACCGCATCCCCGCCCGGCGTGAGGCGCGGGAGGTCTTCGACGCGCTGGAGGATGTGCGGGTCGAGGTGGTGGGCAGCCAGCACATGTCCGGCGTCGCCGCCAATCTCCGCGCCCGGCTGACCGACCAGTGCGAGGCGGAAGGCTACGACCGCATGACGCGGAAGGACCAGCTGCCGCTGGCCGCCGCGCTCGGCCTGCTCGCCCGCGAAAGGCTTTCGGGCGAACCGGCGCCGGCCGCCGCCCAGCGCGTGCTGGAGATGTGGCGCGACACCATCGGCGAATCCGCCGAAGCCGCCCTGGCCGAGATGGCCGAGCGCAGCACAGACCAGGACGCCTTCGGCCGCGCCGCGCGAAAGCTGCTGGCCGCGCTGGACCTGGCCGAGGCGGAGGTGGAGACCGAGGCCGAGCAGGATGAGGAGGAGGGCGAGGGCGGCGAGACCACCTCGCAGCAGGACCAGTCCGGCGAGGGCGAATCCCAGGCCCAGGACACCGAGAGCATGCTCGGCGCCCAGCCCGAGACCATGCAGGGCGACGCCGCCGAGGAGGAAGGCCAGGAGGGCGAGGAGGAAGGCGCGGCCGCGGAGGGCGACGACCGCCCCGGCGGCCCGCAGCAGCGCAAGGAGGTGCCGGCCACCGACGATGCCTCCCTCTACCGCGCCTACAACAAGTCCTTCGACGAGGTGGTCGAGGCCGATGACCTCTGCGACGCGGATGAACTGGCCCGGCTGCGCCAGCAGCTCGACCAGCAGCTGTCCCACCTGCAGGGCGTGGTTTCGAAACTCGCCAACCGCCTGCAGCGCCGGCTGATGGCGCAGCAGCAGCGCGCCTGGGAATTCGACCTGGAGGAGGGGATCCTGGACGTGGCGCGGCTGGCCCGCGTCGTCGTCACCCCGACCCAGTCGCTGTCCTACAAGCGCGAACGCGAGGCCGATTTCCGGGACACGGTGGTGACCCTGCTGATCGACAATTCCGGCTCCATGCGCGGCCGGCCGATCACGGTGGCCGCCATGTGCTGCGACATCCTGGCGCGCACCCTGGAACGCTGCTCCGTCAAGGTGGAGATCCTGGGCTTCACCACCCGCGCCTGGAAGGGCGGCCAGTCCCGCGAGCGCTGGGTGCAGGAGGGCAAGCCGCGCAATCCGGGGCGCCTGAACGACCTGCGCCACGTCATCTACAAGTCCGCCGACGCCCCCTGGCGCCGCGCCCGCAAGAACCTCGGCCTGATGCTGCGCGAGGGGCTGCTGAAGGAGAACATCGACGGCGAGGCGCTGGAATGGGCCTATAAGCGCCTGCTCACCCGGACCGAGCATCGCCGCATCCTGATGGTGATCTCGGACGGCGCGCCGGTGGACGATTCCACGCTCTCGGTGAACCCCGGCAACTACCTGGAACGCCATCTCCGCAAGGTGATCGGCGAGATCGAGGGGCGGGAGGCGGTGGAGCTGATCGCCATCGGCATCGGCCACGACGTCACCCGCTACTACCGCCGCGCCGTCACCATCGTGGATGCCGAGGAGCTGGGCGGCACCATGATGAAGAAGCTCGCCGAGCTCTTCGACGAGGATGCCGCGATGGCCTGGCAGCGGGCCGCCAGCGAACGCGCGCCCCTGGTCGCCTGACCAGCCGCCGCCGCTTCCTGGGGGCGGCCGCCGCCGCCCTGGTGGCGCTGCCCGGCTGCGCCGGCGGGGCGGAGCGGCCGCTGGCCCGGCGGGTGGAGCTGCCGGAGGGCCCTTATGGCGCGCTGCGCCTGCTCGGCGGGCTGGAGATCGACCGCGGGGTGCTCGGCTTCGGCGGGCTCTCGGGGCTGCACCTGGCGCCGGACCTCCTGCTCACCGCCATCAGCGACCGCGCCCGCTTCGTCGAGATGCGGCTGGCGCTGGATGGGGACTCGCGACCTACCGGCCTCACGCTGATCCGCAGCGGCTGGCTGCGGGACGAGCGGGGCCGCGCCATGCCGCCGGGCCGGGCTGCGGATGCCGAGGCGCTGGCACGCCTGCCGGACGGCACCTGGCTGGTGGGGTTCGAGCGCCGTCATCGCATCGCCGCCTATGCCAGCTGGACCGGCCCCGCCCGCGCCATGCCCGCCCCGCCGGGGCTCGAAGCCTCCCCCGCCAATGCGGCGCTGGAATCGCTGGCGGTGCTGGCGGATGGGCGCTGGCTGGCGCTGTCGGAGGGGCTGCCCTGGGGGGCTGGCGCGGCGGGCGACCGTCGCGGCTGGATCGGGGGCCCGGCCGCCTGGCACGCCTTCGGCTATCGCCCGGCGCCCGGCCATGTGCCGGTGGATGCGGCCGCCCTGCCGGATGGCGGCGCGCTGGTGCTGGAGCGCGCCTTCGGCCTGCTGGCGGGCTTTTCCGGCCGCCTGGTGCACCTTCCCCCGGCCGCGCTGCGCGAGGCGGGGGAGGGGGCGCTGGTCCAGGGGGAGGACGTGCTGCGCCTGGACCCACCGCTGCCGTTCGACAATTACGAGGGGGTCGCGGTGCTGGACCGGGCTGGGCGGCGGCTGGTGGCGCTGGTCTCGGACGACAATGAAAGCCCCTGGCAGCGCAGCCTGCTGCTGCTTTTCGAATGGCCCGGCTGAGAGACCGTTTGAGAACGGCGGCCGCTGAGGCCGAAGCCGGGCTCAGGCGGCGTCCAGCAGCCGGTGGCGCGGCAGGGTGAGCCAGGCGCGGGCGCCGATTCCGGGCGCGCTCTCCAGCCGGATATCCCCGCCATGCGCCGCGGCCAGGGACCGGGCGAGCGTCAGCCCGAGGTCGAGCCCGCGGGAGCCATTGCCGGCGCCGAGGCCTGAGGCCTGGGCGGGGCTGGCGGATTCGGGCACCAGGTCCTGCGCCGACAGGCCGTCCCCCTCATCCTCCACCACGATCGCCACCGTCTCGCTGCCCAGCACATGGCGCAGCGCCACCACGTCGCCGTCGCGGGAATGCCGGGCGGCGCGGCGCAGCAGCGCGGCCAGCGCTCCCTCCAGCGCACGGCTATCGGCCTGCATGCGCAGCGCGCGCAGGTCGGGCGCGACCTGCCAATGGCGCTGGCTGGGGCGGAGCTGGGCGCTGACATTGGCCACCGCGGCATCGATCACGGGGCCGAGCAGGGCCGGCGCCTCATGCAGCGCGCGGGGGGCAGGCTCGGTGGCGAAATCGGCGAGATCGTCCGCCAGGCGCAGCAGGTGCTGGGCGACCGCTTCCAGGCGGGTTTCCTCGCCCTGGCGGCGGCGGGTGGGGGCGGCCTCGGCGGATTGCGCCATCAGCGCCAGGCCGGGCCCGCGCAATTCCTGCGCGGCGAGGGAGAGGCAGCGCCCGCGGGCGGCGGCCAGGCGCTCGGCCGAGGCCACGCGGTCGCGAGATTGCAGCAGGCGGCCGCGGATCCACACGGCGCAGGCGATCAGCACTGCGGCGAGCAGGAGGGCGGCGGCAAGGTGCGAGTCGGTAGCCATCGCCGGAAGGTTGGCGCGGAACCGGTTGCCTTGTGGTTAACGCAGCGCGGAAGGCCGCGCGACCACAGCATTTTGTGCTGGTCGCCCCCTCACGGGGAAAGGTGGCGCGGACCGGCCGGCCCGCGCCGCCGGGTCAGGCCGCGGCCTTCTTGTCCCGCGCGCGCTCGAGGCGGCGCTTCAGCACCAGCGCCTCGGCGGGCAGGCGGCGGTCCGGGGTGCCGAGCAGGAAGGAGTCGAGACCCCCATTGTGCTCCACCGTGCGGATGCCGTTCACCGTCAGGCGCATCCGGACGGGCGTGCCCAGGATGTCGGAGAAGAACGACGTCTCCTGCATGTTCGGCAGGAAGCGACGCCGGGTCTTGTTGTTGGCGTGGCTGACGTTGTTGCCCGTCAGCACGCCCTTGCCGGTGATACCGCAGCGGCGGGCCATGACTCATATCCCAGAAAAGCACACGCGCGGGTCCGGGGCCGAGTGGTCCAGGCAGCCGCGCGCGGAAGTGGTCCGGAGCCGGGGCGTATCGCGGATCGCACCCCGCTCGTCAAGCCTCGATCAGGGATTCGCGGCCTGCTCGGCCTCGGCGGCGCGCCGCATTTCCGCCAATTCGCCCGCCTCCACCGAGGCCAGCGCGCTGCGCAGCACGCCGGCGACGGAGCGGTCGTCCATGCTGCGCGCCAGCATGCCGAGCGAGCCGCCCAGCAGGGCCGAGGCGATGGAGATCGGCGCGATGCCCTGCTCGATCATGTATTCGATGGCCTTGTCCACCACCGAGCCGGCGTGGCTGAGATCTTCCGGGGCCTCGCCCTGGGGGTCGAACTGCATAGGCGGCCTCCTCAATGACACGGGACATAGGCAGGCGGGCGCGGCATGGGAACCCCCTTGCGGGGTTTCCGGGCCTCCTGCCGGGGGGTTCAGGCGGACGACGCGGCCGCCGGCTAGATTCCAGCGGCGGCTTCCGCCGCCTGGGCCGCCGCCGCCGCCTCCGCCGCCGCCACCGCCTCGGACTGGCGGCGCCACATGGCGGCATAGAGGCCATCCGCCGCGATCAGCGCGGCATGCGACCCACGCTCCGCCACCTGGCCCTCCTGCAGCACCAGGATCTCATCCGCATCCACCACGGTGGACAGGCGATGGGCGATCACCAGCGTGGTGCGGCCGCGGGCGGCATCGCGCAGCGCGGCCTGGATATCCTGCTCCGTGCGGGTGTCGAGCGCGCTGGTCGCCTCGTCCAGGATGACGATGCGGGGGTTCTTCAGCAGGGTGCGGGCGATGGCCACGCGCTGCTTCTCGCCGCCCGAGAGCTTCAACCCGCGCTCGCCCACCTTGGTGTCGTAGCCATCCGGCAGGCGCAGCACGAAGTCGTGCACCTGGGCGGCGCGGGCGGCGGCCTCCACCTCCTCCTGCGTCGCGCCGGGGCGGCCATAGGCGATGTTGTAGCGGATGGTGTCGTTGAACAGGACGGTGTCCTGCGGCACCACGCCGATGGCCGCCCGCACGCTGTCCTGCTGCACGTCCCGCACATCCTGCCCATCGATCAGCACGCGACCGCCGGTGGCGTCGTAGAAGCGGAACAGCAGGCGGCTGATGGTGGACTTGCCCGCGCCGGTCGGGCCGACGATGGCCAGCGTCCGGCCGGGCGGCACGGTGAAGCTGACGCCCTTCAGGATCTCCCGGTCCGGCCGATAGCCGAAGCGCACATTCTCGAAGGTCACCTCGCCGCCGGTGGCGATGAGGGCCGGCGCGCCGGGCGCATCGGCGACCTCCCGGTCCTCCCGCATCAGGGTGAACATGGCTTCCATGTCCACCAGCCCCTGCTTGATCTCGCGATAGGCAAAGCCGAGAAAATTCAGCGGCTGGAACAGCTGGATCATATAGGTATTGACCAGCACGAAGTCGCCCACCGTCATGCCGCCGCCGGAAACCCGGCCGGCGGCCATCATCATCACCACGGTCAGGCCCACGGCGATCACCGCTTGCTGGCCGAAGTTCAGCGCATTCAGGCTGACCTCGGAGCGGGAATAGGCGCGCTCGTAGCGTTCCAGGCTGGCGTCGTAGCGCCGCGCCTCGTGCCGTTCGTTGCCGAAGTACTTCACCGTCTCGAAGTTCAGCAGGCTGTCGACGGCGCGGGTATTCGCCTCCGTGTCGGTGTCGTTCATCGCCCGGCGGAAGCGCAGGCGCCATTCGGTGAACAAAAGGGTGAAGGCGATATAGATGCCCACCGTCACCAGGATGACGAAGCTGAAGGTGAAGTCGAACATCCCCCAGAGGATCACCGCCACCAGCAGGATCTCGAAGATGGTGGGCACGATGTTGAACAGCAGGAAATCCAGCACGAAGGTCATGCCGCGCGTGCCGCGTTCCAGCACGCGGGACAGGCCGCCGGTCTGCCGGTCCAGGTGGAAGCGCAGCGACAGGGCGTGCAGGTGCTGGAAGACCTGCAGCGCGATGCGCCGGGTGGCGCGCGCCTGCACCTTCACGAAGATGGCGTCCCGCGCCTCGTTGAAGGCGGAACTGGTCAGGCGCAGCAGGCCATAGGCCAGGACGAGCGCGATCGGCACCACGGCGATGGAGGCAGCCGCGCCGCCCTCCGGCGCCAGGGCATCCACGGCGCGGGCGAAGGCCAGCGGCACCAGCACATTGGCGGCCTTGGCGAAGACCAGCAGCACCAGGCTGGCCACCACGCGGAAGCGCAGCCCGATTTCGCCCTTGGGCCAGAGATAGGGGGCGAGTGTGAGCAGCGTTCGCATGTGACTGCGCTCGCGCGGTTGACTGGGTGGCACGTGAAGCTCCGGAAGCCGTTACAGCCAAGGTGGGGCCTGTAACGCCCCGTTGAAACAGGCGGCAAGGCTTCCGTGCCATGCGCCGGGCGCGCTACAGGGGCGCATGCCCGTGCCCGACGCACTTCTCGACCCCCACCTGGCCCGTTTCGAGCGGCACATCGCCGCCTGCAACAACATCGCCTCCCCGGCCCATCTCCTCCGCTTCCGGATCGGCGACCAGCAGGTCGGCTGGGTCGGGACGGACCTCGCCCGGGCGCTGGCCTTCCATCCGCGGGACTTCCATTTCGACCATCAGGGGGTGGCGCTCGCCGGCCGGCTGCGCGCGCCCGGCGCCCGCAGCCAGGCCCTGGCGGAGGTGGCGAAGAGCCTGGCCGGCCGCGGCCACCTGACCCTGCGGGGCGAGCTTTTCGACATCCGCACGGTGCCGGAGGGGCCGGTGCTGGCGCAGCTGGACCGCGGCGCCATGCCGGCCTTCGGCGCCATCTCCCAGGGCGTGCATGTGAATGGCTTCCTGCGCCGGCCGGATGGGCTGCATCTCTGGGTCGGCTTCCGGTCCCGCCACAAATCCGTGGCGCCGGGGCAGCTGGACAATGTGGTGGCCGGCGGCATCCCGGCCGGGCTGTCCGCCGCGGAGACGCTGGTGAAGGAAGCGGCGGAGGAGGCCTCGATCCCGCCCGAGGTCGCGGCCCGGGCGCAGCCTGCCGGCCGCGTCTCCTATGTCATGGCGGTGCCGGAGGGGCTGCGGCGGGACGTGCTGCATTGCTACGACCTGGAGCTGCCGGAGGGGTTGGTGCCGCGCCCGAATGACAACGAGGTGGAGCGCTTCGAGCTCTGGCCCGCGCAGCGCCTGCTGGCGGAGGTGCGAGACCGCGACCAGGTGAAGTTCAACGTGAACCTGGTGCTGATCGACTTCTTCCTGCGGCACGGGCTGCTCGATGCGGCGGCGCCGGGGGCGGAGGCCCTGCGCGCCGGGCTCGATCAGGTGGCGTGAGCCGCCTCGGCCGGGGCGCGAAGCTGCTGGCACAGCTCCTCCAGCGTCACGGCGGAGAGATCGGATTCCATCGCCGCCTCGGCCGAATCGAAGGCGCGGCGCAGGATGCCGGGGATGGCGGGCGCCGGGCCGCCGGTCTCGGCGCGGGCCGGGCCGCGATGCACCGGCAGCAGCGGCAGGCCCTTGCGGCGCATGGCCTGCCAGATATCGCCCAGGGTGATCTCGCCGGGCGGCTTGGCCAGCTCGGCGCCACCAGGCCCTCGGCGGATCCGGATCAGCCCGGCGCGGGCCAATTGCCCCGCCAGGCGCCGGATGACCACCGGATTGGTGCCCACGCTCTCGGCGAGGCGACCACTGGTGAGCTGGCCGCCGGGCGCGGTGGCCAGCAGGAGGAGGATATGCACAGCGACTGCGAAGCGTGTGGCGACCATGCCTTGATACACGCGCGGCAGCGCCATTGGTTCCACCATGTGCGATACACTTGACCTATCAGTGAACACAAAGCGAACATGGGGCATGTCCGCCGTCTCCGCCCCGCCACCCCCCGTCGCCCCCGCCGAGCGCACCCTTGCCGTCTGCCGTGCGGCGGCCCGCTTCTGCGCCCAGCGCGGCTGGGCCCCGGTGCGAGAGATGCCGCTGCCCAATGGGCGCCGCGCCGATATCCTGGCCCTGCTGCCGGATGGCGGATTCGTGGTGGTGGAGGTGAAGTCCTGCGCGCGGGATTTTCTGAGCGACGGCAAGTGGCCGGAATACCGCGACTTCTGCGACCGGCTGTATTTCGCGGTCGACCTGGATTTCCCGGAGGAGCTGCTGCCCGAGGATGTCGGGCTGGTGGTGGCGGAGGGGCCGGAAGCCAGCCTGGTGCGGGAGGCGCCCAGCCACCCCCTGGCCCCGGCGCGCCGCAAGGCCCTGCTGCACCGCTACGCCATGGTGGCCGCCGCCCGCCTGGCCGGGCTGCAGGACCCGGCCGGCCAGGCGGAGATCAGGGCGGCGCTCAGGGCGGATTAGAGCATTTTCAAGCCTTGCGGCCTCGCAAGGCGACTCGGAAAATGCGTCAGAACAACAAGCTGGCAGGCTGCGGAAAAAGCCCTCTCCCCGATAAGAAGTGGGGGAGGGGCTTTCCTCTGATTTTCCGCATCCTGTTAGAGCCGTTCCACCGACTCCGGTTCGGCGGAAACGACGCCAGCGGCCGGCGAAAGGGTGAAGATCTCGCAGCCGGTCTCGGTCACGCCCACGCTGTGCTCGTATTGCGCCGAGAGGCTGCGGTCGCGGGTCACGGCGGTCCAGCCATCGGCCAGCACCTTCACCTCCGGCCGCCCGGCATTCACCATGGGCTCCACGGTCAGGAACATGCCCGGACGCAGGGTGGGGCCGGTGCCGGGGCGGCCGTAGTTCAGCACGTCCGGCGCGTCGTGATAGACGCGGCCCAGGCCGTGGCCGCAGAAGTCCCGCACCACGCTGAAGCGGGCGGCCTCCACATGGCGCTGCATCGCCGCGCCGATGTCGCCGAGTGTCGCGCCGGGGCGGATGGCGGCGATGCCGCGCAGCGTGGCTTCCTCCGTCACCTGCATCAGCCGGCGGGCCAGGGTGCTGACGGCGCCCACGGCATACATGCGGCTGCTGTCGCCGTGCCAGCCATCGAGGATCGCCGCCAGGTCGATATTGACGATATCCCCCTCCGCCAGCCGGCGGGTGCCGGGGATGCCGTGGCAGACCACGTGGTTGGGCGAGATGCAGGTGGCATGCGCATAGCCCTGATAGCCCAGCGAGGCGGGAGTCGCGCCATGGTCCCGCACGAAATCGTGGCAGAGCCGGTCGAGCTCGGCCGTGGTGACGCCGGGCCGGACATGGGCGCCGATCATGTCGAGCGCGGCCGCTACCAACTGGCCGGCGGCGCGCATGCCGGCGAAATCCTCGGGCGCGTGCAGCTTGATGCGGCGCAGGGGCAGGTTCATCGCAGGGCGCGCCAGCCGATGTCGCGGCGGGCGAAGCCTTCCGGCCAGTCGATGGTCGCCACGGCCTGGTAGGCGGCGTCCCGTGCCGCGCGCAGGGTGGCGCCGCGGGCCTGCACCGCCAGCACGCGGCCGCCATTGGCCCGGATGGCCCCGGTCTCATCCCGGTTGGTGCCGGCGTGGAAGAGCTGCACGCCGGGGATGGCGGCGGCGGCCTCCAGGCCCCGGATCTCGGTGCCGCGGCGGGGCGTGCCCGGATAGCCCTCGGCCGCCAGGATCACCACCAGGCTATGGGCCGCCGCCCAGTCCAGCGCCACCCCGGCCAGGCTTCCGCGGGCGGCGGCGGCGAGCACCGGCAGCAGGTCCGATTGCAGCAGGGGCAGCAGGGTCTCGCATTCCGGATCGCCGAAGCGGACGTTGTATTCGATGAGTTTGGGGCCGCTGGCGGTCAGCATCAGCCCGGCGAAGAGCACGCCGCGGAAGGGCGTCCCGCGCCGGGCCATCTCGGCCAATGTCGGCCGGATGAAGCGGGCCATCACCTCGTCCCGCAGGGCGTCGGTGAAGGCCGGGGCGGGCGAATAGGCGCCCATGCCGCCGGTATTGGGGCCGGTATCGCCATCGCCCACGCGCTTGTGGTCCTGGGCCGCACCGAAGGCCAGGGCATCCGTCCCATCGCAGAGGGCAAAGAAAGAAACTTCCTCGCCCTGCAGAAAATCCTCGATGACCACGGCGGCGCCGGCGCTGCCATGGATGCGGTCCTCCATGATGGCGGCGATCGCAGCCTCGGCCTCGGCCGGGGTCATGGCCACCACCACGCCCTTGCCGGCGGCCAGGCCATCCGCCTTCACCACGATGGGCGCGCCCTTTTCCGCCAGCCAGGCGCGGGCGGCGGCGGCCTCCTCGAAGCGGGCCCAGGCGGCGGTGGGCACGCCGGCGGCATCGGCCACCTCCTTGCAGAAGGCCTTGCTGCCCTCGAGCCGGGCGGCGGCGGCGGAGGGGCCGAAGCAGGCGATGCCGGCGGCGGCGCAGGCATCCGCCAGGCCGAGTGTCAGCGGCGCCTCCGGCCCCGCCACCACCAGATCCACCGCATTGTCGCGGGCGAAGGCGGCGAGGGCGGGAATATCCTCGGCGCCGATCGGCAGGCATTCGGCCACGGCGGCGATGCCCGGATTGCCCGGAGCGCACCACAGCTTCGCGAGCAGGGGGGACTGCGCGATCTTCCAGCACAGCGCGTGTTCCCGGCCGCCGCCACCCACCACCAGCACCCGCATCACGAAATCCCCGAGCCTATTCGCGCTGGCGGCCCCTTAGCATAGGGTCCGGCCATGGACACGACGCCCCCGCCAGCCGCCAGCAATGTTCCCGAATACGCGGTCTCCGAGATCGCCGGCGCCGTGCGCCGCACGCTGGAAGGTGCCTTCGGCCGGGTCCGGGTGCGGGGCGAGGTGTGTGAGGCGAAGCGCTACCCCTCCGGCCATTGGTACCTCTCGCTGAAGGACGAGAATGCCAAGCTGGAATCGGTGATCTGGAAGACCACCGTGCCGCGGCTGGCGATCCAGCCGGAGAATGGCGTCGAGGTCGTCGCCACCGGCCGCATCACCACCTATGCGGATCGTTCCAAGTATCAGCTGGTGATCGACCGCCTGGAATTCGCCGGCGAGGGTGCGCTGCTGGCGCGCATCGAGATGCTGCGGAAGAAGCTGCTGGCGGAAGGCCTGTTCGAGGAGTCGCGAAAGCGCCCGCTGCCGCGCCTGCCGGCGGTGATCGGCGTGGTCAGCAGCGAGGCCGGGGCGGTGATCCAGGACATCCGCACCACCATCTTGCGGCGGTTTCCGCGGCGCGTCCTGCTCTGGCCGGTCGCGGTTCAGGGCCAGGGAGCCGCCGAAAAAATCGCGGCCGCCATTGCCGGCTTCAATGCGCTGCCCGCGGGCGGGCTGATCCCGCGCCCCGATGTGCTGATCGTGGCGCGCGGCGGTGGCAGCCTGGAAGACCTGATGGCCTTCAACGAGGAGGTGGTGGTGCGCGCCGCCGCCGCCTCCGCCATCCCGCTGATCTCCGCCGTGGGGCATGAGACCGACACCACGCTGATCGACTTTGCCTCGGATCGCCGCGCGCCCACGCCCACCGCGGCGGCCGAGATGGCCGTGCCGGCGCGCGCCGACCTGCTGGCCGACCTGGCGCAGCGGGAGGCGCGGCTGCGCGGCGCCATGGTGCGGCAGATGCGGGCGGCGGAGACGGTGCTGCTGCGCCTGGAACGCCGCCTGCCGGATGTGCCGGCCCGCGTCGCGGATCTGCGCCGCCGGCTGGACGAGGCGGAGGACGGGCTGGCGCCCGCCCTGGGGCATTTCCTCCGCCGGCGGCATGAGGCGCTGGCCCGCCTGCCCATCCCGCATCCCCGCGCCGGCATCGCCGCCCGCCGCGCCACGCTGGCCCTGCTGGAGGGCCGCAAGGGCGCCGCCTTCGCCCGGCTGGTGCAGCGCGCCCAGGGTGCCCGTGCCCTGCAGGCCTTTTCCGCCGCGCCGCTGGCCGCGCTGATGCGGGAGAAGGCGGCACGGCTGGCCGGGCTTTCGGCGCGGCTGGAGGCCGGGTCCTACCAATCCGTCCTGGCGCGCGGGTTTTCGCTGGTTCGTGACGCCCAGGGCCATGCGCTGACCCGCGCGGCGCAGGTGGCGCCCGGGGCGAAACTTTCGATCGCCTTCGCCGATGGGGAGGTGGGCGCCACGGCCGAGGGCGAGGCGCCGAGGCGCAGCCGAAGCCCGAAGGCGCCGCCGGCACAGGAGAGTCTGCTATGATCGCCCGCCGCCTGTTGCTCGCCGCCCCCGCCGTGCTGCTGGGCCGCCGCGCCGCGGCCCAGCCCATCACCTGGAACGGCGTGCCGGCGCAGGGCGGGCTGCTGCGCGGCCAGGCGCCGGCGGGCACGCGCCTCGCGCTGGATGGCCGCGCGGTGCGCGTCTCGCCGGAGGGTTTTTTCGCGCTCGGCTTCAGCCGCGACCACGATGCGAGCGCCACCCTGTCCATCACCACTCCCGATGGGCGGCGGGAGGAGATGCGCCTGCCGGTGGCGAAGCGGGAGTGGGACGTTCAGCGCATCACCGGCCTGCCGGGCGCCATGGTGACGCCGGACGAATCGGCGCTGCGCCGCATCACTGCGGAACGCGCGCAGCTTGCCGCCGCGCGGGGGCTGGACCAGGCCGGCACCGGCTTCATGGCGCCGATGGCCTGGCCGGCGCGCGGCCGCATCAGCGGCATCTATGGCAGCCAGCGCATCCTGAACGGCCAGCCGCGCCAGCCGCATTACGGGCTGGACATCGCGGCGCCCACCGGCACGCCGATTTCCGCCGCCCTGCCGGGGCGCGTCACGCTTTCGGGCGATTTCTACTTCTTCGGGCAGCTGCTGGTGCTGGACCACGGCCATGGCGTGAACACGCTCTATGCCCATCTGTCGCAGCGCATCGCGCGGGAAGGCGATGTGGTGGCGCGAGGCGACCGCATCGCGCTGATGGGCGCGACGGGCCGCGTCACCGGGCCGCATCTGCATTTCTCGCTGTCCTGGTACCAGACCTTCCTCGATCCGCAGCCGCTGCTGCCGGCTGAACAAGGGTGACCCGCATGAATTTCGCGCATTATCCGTCGCTGGCCGGCAAGGTGGTGCTGGTCACCGGTGGCGCCTCCGGCATCGGCGCGGAGATCGTCGCGCAATTCGCGCAGCAGGGCGCGCGGGTCGCCTTCCTCGATTTCGACGATGCCGGCGGCCAGCACATGGCGCGGCAGACCGGCGCGCTTTTCGTCCATTGCGACCTGCGCGACATCGCCGCGCTGCGGGCGGCCATCGCCCATGTGGCGCTGACGCTGGGCCCGGTGCAGGTGCTGGTGAACAATGCGGCGCGCGACGACCGCCATGGCCTCGAGACGGTGGAGCCCGACTACTGGGACGAGCGGATGGCGACAAACCTGCGCCACATGTTCTTCTGCGCCCAGGCCGTGGCGCCGGACATGCGCAAGGCGGGGGCGGGGTCCATCATCAATATGGGCAGCGTCAGCTGGATGTCCGGCCAGGGCGGCATGCCGGCCTATACGGCGGCGAAATCCGCCGTGCGCGGCCTGACCCGCGGCCTGGCGCGCGACCTCGGCGTGGATGGGATCCGGGTGAACGAGGTGGTGCCCGGCTGGGTCTTCACGGAACGCCAGGAAGCGCTCTGGGCGACGCCGGAGGCGGTGGAGCGGCACATGCAGAAGCAATGCCTGAAGCGCAAGGTGATGCCGCCCGACATCGCCCGCATGGTGCTGTGGCTGGCCGCCGATGACAGCGCCATGGTGACGGCGCAGTATTTCGTGGTGGATGGCGGCGGAATCTGAGCCCGCCCGCGGATGGGCGTTTGGCTCCGCGCTGCGCCGCGCTAGGCTGAGAGCCTTGCAGCACGCGCGGGAAGCCAGGGATGAGGATCGAGCCCTTCCTTCAGGCCACGGCGGACCAGAAGGCCGCGGCACTCGGGCGGCTGAGCGAGATCCTGCACGGCGGCGCCAGCGCGCCGGAGCCTGCGGTGCTGCGGGCCATCGCGACGCATCTGTTCCGCGACCCCGAGGCCGAGCCCGGCGATGCCAAGGGGCCGCTGCCGCCCGCGCTCGCCCGGCCGATCGCCGAGCTCGCGCTGCTGATGCCCCTGATGGACCAGGCGATCGATCCGCAGAAGGTTGAGCGCGCGGCCGAGGCGATTGTGGCGCTGGGCCAGCCCCTGCCGCAGATCGGCCTGCTGCGGCATGCGGCGGCGGGAAGGCTCGCCCGGCTGCGCCTGCAGGTGGCGGATCCGCTGGTGCGGCAGCTGGCCGGCTGCGGCGTGGCCGGCGCGCTGGCCGCCGTCGCCCGCACCCGGCTCGGCCTCGAGCGCGGCCATGCCAGGCGGCTGCGGCAGCCGCGCGCACCCGGCACGCTGGGGGCGGAGCTGCGGCGCTACTACGAGGACAATCCCTTCGAGCTGCCGGGCGAGCCGCGCGGCATGCCGCCCGTGCTGGTGGGCCGGCACGACTATGTGCATGTGCTGACCGGCTACGACACCTCCACCGAAGGCGAGCTGTGCCTGGCCGGCTTCGTCGGCGGCTGCGGCCAGCCGACGCGGCTGGAGGCGATGCTGACCTGCGTGCTGCAGTTCCAGCAGGCGATCCCCGGTGCAGGAATTCACCAAGGAGGTGGTGACGCGCGGCGCGCTGCGGCCGGACAGCTTCTTCCTGGCGGTGGCGCGCGGCGCCGCCTGCAAGGCCGATATCGCCGATCCGGGGCTGGACTACATGGCCTGGCTGGATCGCGACCTGGCGGCGCTGCGCGCGGAACTCGGCATCGGGCTGGAGGGGATGATGGTGCATGCCGGCCAGCCGCGCTGGGCGGCGGCCGGGGCGCAGGCGGTGCTGGCGGGGCAGGCGCGCCGGCCTGCCCCGGCCGAGGGTCAGCGCAGCGGCAGCGCGTAGATCAGCCCGCCCTGGGTCCAGAGCCGGTTCGGGCCGCGCGGCAGGTTCACCGGCGTGCTCGGGCCGAAGTGGCGGTCGTAGATCTCGCCGTAATTGCCCAGGCGGCGCACCACGTTATAGGCCCAGGCCGGGTCCAGCTTCAGCGACTGGCCGAGCTCCGGCGTCACGCCCAGCAGGCGGCGGGTATTCGGGTTCACGCTGGTGCGGCGCATCTCCTCCGCATTCGCGCGGGTCACGCCCTGTTCCTCGGCCTCGATCACCGCATAGGTGTACCAGCGGATCAGGTCGAACCACTCATCATCGCCGCGGCGCAGATAGGCGCCGTAGGGTTCCTTGGAGAAGCGCTCCTCCAGGATGGTCCAGTCGGCCGGCCGCGGCATGGAGGAACGTACGCCGGCGAGCTGGGAGGCATCGGTGCCGAAGGCGTCGCAGCGCCCGGCCTGCAGCGCGGCGCTGGCCTGGTCCGTGCGTTCGTACAGCACCGGCGTGAAGGGCACGTTGATCGAGCGGAAATAGTCCGCCGTCACCTGCTCATTCGTCGTGCCCTGGATCAGGCAGATGGTGGCGCCGCGCATCTCCGCGACCTTGGAGACGCCGAGGTTGTTGCGCACCATGAAGCCGTGGCCGTCGTAGAAATAGGTGACGGCATGGCGCAGGCCGAGCGTGGTGTCGCGCAGCATGGTTTGCGTCGAGGTGCGGAACAGCACATCCACCTCGCCCGAGCCCAGCGCGGTGAAGCGGGTGGAGGAGGACAGTGCGACGAAGCGCACCTTGGTGGGATCGTTGAAGATCGCCACCGCGACGCCGCGGCAGAGATCCACATCCATGCCCTGCCATTCGCCGCGGCTGTCCGGCAGCGCGAAGCCGGCGACGCCGTTGTGGATGCCGCAGACCAGCAGGCCGCGCGCGCGGATCGCATCCAGCGTCGGTCCCGCCGCGGCCGGCGCGGGTGGAAGGAAGGTCGCGCAAGCGGCGACGAACGCGGCCGCGAGGCCCCGTGCCCAAGACATTTTTGAAGCCCCCTGATTGATTGCCTGGGCCGAATGGTCGGACCGGCGGCGGGGGCTGTCAATCAGGCAGCTTGCGCGGCGCCGGCGGGACGCAGGATGGCACTGGCGGCCAGCCACAGCAGCAGCGCCGCGGCGGCGACGCCCGCCAGCACCAGGAAGGCGGCGCCATAGCCGTAATACTGCGCCACGAAGCCGCCAAGCGTGGCGCTGAGCGCCGCGCCGATGCCCTGCAGCGTCATCACCGCGGCCAGCCCCGCCGTGACATGGCCGCTGCCATCGAGGATGCGGGAGACGAGGCCGGGCACGGCCACGCCCAGCATGCCGGCGCCGACGCCATCCAGCATCTGCACCGGGATCAGCGCCGCCGGATGCGTCACGAAGCCGGCCAGCAGGCCGCGCAGCGGCAGCGCGGCGAGGGCGATGAGGAACACCACGAAATAGCCGCGCCGCACCGCCAGCCGCGCCGCCAGCAATGCCATCGGGATCATGGTCACCTGCGCCAGGATCACGGTGGCCGCCGTATAGCCGGCCGGGTCCACATTCGGGTCGCGCGCCACCATCGCCTGGCCCAGCAGCGGCAGCATGGCGGCATTGGCGAGATGAAACAGCATCAGCGTCACCGCCAGCACCAGCAGGGGGCGGGATCCGAGGAGCGCCGGCAGCAGCGGCTCCGGCGCCGCGCCGTGCAGGCCGCGCGCGGCTTGGTGGTCGATCTCGCCGGGGCGGATCAGCAGCACGGCGATGATGGCGCAGATCGCCATGCCGGCCATCAGCACGAAGACCGCGACCAGCCCGAACCACCAGCCGAAGAGCCCGGCCAGCGCCGCGGCGCCGGCATTGCCCGCATGGTTATAGGCCTCGTTGCGGCCGAGCTGATGCGCATAACCCTGCTGCCGCACCAGGCCGAGGGTGATGGCGGCGATGCAGGGCGCGACCAGCGCGCCGCCGATGCCGGCCACCGCCTGCGCCACCGCCGTCACGGCGAAGACCGGTGCGAAGTAGTTGATGGAGCAGGCCGCGATGATGGCCAGCGCCGCGACGACCAGCAGCGCGCGCTTATGGGTGGTGTGGTCCACCAGCAGGCCGAGCGGCGTGGTGGCGGCCATGCCGGCGATGCCGCCCAGCGTCATCACCAGGCCGATCGCGCCCGGCTGCCAGCCCTGCTGCTGCAGGAAGACGCCGAGGAAGGGGCCGAGCCCATCCCGGACATCGGCCATGAAGAAGTTCAGCGCATTCAGCGCGGCGAGGGAGGACATGGTTCGACGAAGGTCCTGGCGAGGCCAGTCCCCATCGCGTCAGAACCGCATGGGTTGCGATGATGAACAAGAAAAAACCCCGGCGGATCGCTCCGCCGGGGCTCTTTGCATGGATCCTGTGGCGTTGCCGCCTTAGGCCCGGTGACTCGCTGCCGCGCTGGCGGTGGCGATGATCCAGGCCGCGGAACGGACGCCCGCATTGATACCATGAGACACTGGATCACCTCCTTTCGGTTGTTGACGACTGGGGAGATGATGGGGAGGCGCGGCGGCGAGTGCAAGATAAGATTCGCACTCAGCCCGCCCCCTCCCGCGCCTGGGCGCGCAGCACGTGCTTCTGGATCTTGCCCGTGCTGGTCTTCGGCAATTCGGCGAAGACCACGTGGCGCGGCACCTTGAAGCTGGCCAGCCGGCCCTTGCACCAGGCGATCAGATCCTCCGCCGTCGCCTCCGCGCCCGGCTTCAGCTCGATGAAGGCGCAGGGCGTCTCGCCCCACTTTTCATCGGGCCGCGCGACGACGGCGGCCACCGCCACGGCCGGGTGCTTGTAGAGCGCGTCCTCGACCTCGATGGAGGAGATGTTTTCGCCGCCCGAGATGATGATGTCCTTGGAGCGGTCCTTCAGCTGGATATAGCCATCGGGATAGGTCACGGCGAGGTCGCCGGTATGGAACCAGCCGCCGGCGAAGGCTTTGCGAGTCGCCTCCTCGTCCTTCAGATAGCCCTTCATCACGACATTGCCGCGCATCATCACCTCGCCCATGGTCGTGCCATCGGCGGGGACCGGCTGCATCGTGTCGGGGTCCATCACCACCAGGCCTTCGAGGGCGATGTAGCGCACGCCCTGCCGCGCCATCAGCGCCGCCTGCTCGGCATCGGACCTGGTGTCCCAGGCGTGGTTCCATTCGTTGACCACGGAGGGGCCGTAGCATTCCGTCAGGCCATAGACATGGCAGACCGCGAAGCCCGCCTGCTTCATCGCGCCCAGCACCGCCTCCGGCGGCGGCGCGCCGGCGGTGACGAACTGCACCTGGTGGCGCAGCGGCTTCTTCTCGCCCTCCGCGGTGGCCAGCAGCGTCGCCATGACGATCGGCGCGCCGCACATATGCGTCACGCCCTCGGCCGCCATCAGCGCCCACATGGCATTGCCGCGCACCGCGCGCAGGCAGACATGCGTGCCGGCCTGCGCCGTGATGGACCAGGGGAAGCACCAGCCGTTGCAATGGAACATCGGCAGCGTCCAGAGATAGACCGGATGCTTGCCGATGCCGGCCGAGAGCATGTTGCCGATGGCCAGCAGCTGCGCGCCGCGATGGTGATAGACCACGCCCTTCGGCCGCCCGGTGGTGCCGGAGGTATAGTTCAGCGAGATCGCGTCCCACTCATCGCCCGGCAGCTGCCAGGCGTAGTTTTCCGAACCCTCCGCCAGCAGCGCCTCGTAATCCAGCGCGCCCTCCAGCCGGTTGGCGCGTGCGGCCTCGCTGGCCTCGGGGTCGTCCACCTCGACCAGCAACGGCTTCACCGCGCATTGCGTCAGCGCCATGCGGGCCAGTGGCGCAAACTCGCGATCGACCACCAGAACCTTCGCCTCCCCATGGTCCAGGCAATAGGCGATGGTCCCGGCATCGAGGCGCGTGTTCAGCGTGTTCAGCACGGCGCCCGCCATCGGCACGCCGTAGTGGCATTCCAGCATTTCCGGGATATTGGGCAGCAGCACCGCCACCGTATCGCCGCGCCGGATGCCGCGCCGGACCAGCGCATCGGCCAGCGCCACGCAGCGCGCCCGCAGCGCGCGATAGCTGCGGCGGACGGCGCCATGCACCACGGCCGTGTGGTCGGGGAAGGTGGTGGCGGCGCGTTCCAGGAACAGCAGCGGCGTCAGCGGCTGGTGATTGGCCGGGGTGCGGGGCAGGGCGTCGTAATCGGAGGCAGCCATTCTCGGAGTCCCTTGGTCATTCTCTTGTGCGCGGGCGGGATCAATCCCGCCCCGCGCTGGCTTGGCAATGATCTACGACAAGCCGCGGGCCGTCAGCGGTCCTGCCAGACCGGGCGGCGCTTCGCCAGGAAGGCGCCGATGCCTTCCGCCGCATCCTCGGCCAGCAGGTTCTCGGTCATCACCGCGGCGCAATGCGCATAGGCCTCGGCGAGCGGCAGGCCGCGCTGGCGGTGGAAGGCGGCTTTTCCCAATCGTACGGTATGGGCGGAGCGGGCTGCGATCTGGCTGGCCAGCGCGAGGGTTGCCGCCGTCAGTTCCGCCGCCGGCACCACGCGGTTCACCAGGCCCAGGCGTTGGGCTTCGGCCGCCGGGACCATGGCGCCGGTCAGCAGCATCTCCAGCGCCGGCTTGGCCGCGATGGCGCGGGACAGGGCGACGGCGGGGGTGGAGCAGAAGAGGCCGATATCGACGCCCGGCGTGCAGAATCGCGCGGTCTCGCTGGCCACCGCCAGGTCGCAGCTGGCGACCAGCTGGCAGCCGGCCGCGGTGGCGATGCCCTGCACCTCCGCGATCACCGGCTGTGGCAAAGCGACGATGGCCTGCATCACCGTGGCGCAGCGCTGCATCGCGGCCTCGAAGAAGCCGCGGCCGGCATCCTCGTCGTTGCGATGCGCCGTGATCTCCCGCAGGTCGTGGCCGGCGCAGAAGACCGGGCCGGCGGCGGCCAGCACCACCACGCGCACCCTGGCGTCCTGGGCGATCTCCTCCAGCCCATGCAGCAGGGCGCCGAGCATGGCGAAGGACAGGCTGTTGCGGCTGTCCGGGCGGTTCAGGGTGAGGCGGGTGACGCCGGCCTCGCTGTCCTGGCGCAGCAGCAGGGGGGTGGTGCCCTCGGGCATCCGTCAGGCGCCCGCCGGGGGGTGGTGGTCCGCGCAGGCAGGGCCGTGTTTCGGCATGGTCGGGCTCCCGGCTCCGGTGTTCTGGTGCGGCAGACTGCGCCGGGGGCGGGCTGTCGCGCAACTGCCGCAACCGGCGGGGTCCGGACAGCGCAACGCCGGCGGGTTGCCCCGCCGGCGCCGGCCAGGCCGCGACGGGGCGCAACCGCTACTGGCGGGCCGCGGCCTCCCGCACCGCGCGGGCGTCGTTCTCGGTGGCGAAGATGTCGCGGTCCTTGGTCTCCGGCACGAAGAAGGTGCCGATCACCACGGTGATGAGCGCGATGACGACCGGGTACCAGAGGCCGTAATACACGTCGCCGGTCTGCGCGATCATGGCGAAGCTGGTCGCCGGCAGCAGGCCGCCGAACCAGCCATTGCCGATATGGTAGGGCAGCGACATGGAGGTGTAGCGGATCCGCGTCGGGAACAGCTCCACCAGCGCGGCGGCGATCGGGCCGTAGACCATGGTCACGTAGATCACCAGCAGGGTCAGGATGCCGATCAGCACCGCCGGCTGTTCGCGGAAGATATCGACCGCGCTCGACATCCGGACGACGGAGGGGTTGGAGGCCGCCGGATAGCCGGCCGCCGTCAGCGCCGCGCCGAGGTCCCGCGCGAAGGTCGGGCTATCGGCCATGATCGGCGCGGCACCCTGGATGCGCACGCCGGCCACCGTCCCGGGGGCCGCTTCCTCCACCGTATAGTTCACCGAGGCGCGGGCCAGCGCCGCCTTGGCCACGTCGCAGGGCTGGGTGAAGCGCGCGGTGCCGGTCGGGTTGAACTGGAAGGAGCAGCTGGCCTTGTCCACCACCACCTGGACCGAGATCGTCTGGTGCGCGCGGGCGAGGTCGGGATTGGCCTCCGCGCTCATCAGCTTGAACAGCGGGAAGTAGGTCAGCGCCGCGATCAGGCAGCCGCCGAGGATGATGGGCTTGCGGCCGATCTTGTCCGAGAGCCAGCCGAAGAAGATGAAGCCGCCGGAGCCCAGCAGCAGCGACCAGGCGATCAGCATGTTCGTGGTGAAGGGATCCACCTTCAGCACCTGGCCCATGAAGAACAGCGCGTAGAACTGGCCCGTGTACCAGACCACCGCCTGGCCCATGACCAGGCCGAGCAGCGCGAGCAGCGCCACCTTGGCGTTCCGCCACTGGCCGAAGGCCTCGCTGATCGGTGCCTTGGAGCCCGAGCCTTCCTCCTTCATCTTCTTGAAGGCCGGGCTTTCCTCCATCTGCAGCCGGATCCAGACGGAAACGCCCAGCAGCAGGATCGAGACCAGGAAGGGAATGCGCCAGCCCCAGGCGCGGAAGGCCTCATCCCCCACGGCCGACTGCGCGGCGAGGATGACCAGCAGCGACAGGAACAGGCCGGCCGTCGCGGTGACCTGGATGAAGCTGGTGTAGAAACCGCGCTTGCCGTGCGGGGCGTGCTCGGCCACGTAGGTGGCTGCGCCGCCATATTCGCCGCCCAGCGCCAGGCCCTGCAGCATGCGCAGGATGATCAGGATGATCGGCGCGATGATGCCGATCTGGTCCGAGGTGGGCAGGATGCCGACGATGAAGGTGGAGGCGCCCATGATCACGATGGTGATCAGGAAGGTGTATTTGCGCCCGACCAGGTCACCCAGCCGGCCGAAGACCAGCGCGCCGAAGGGCCGCACCAGGAAGCCCGCGGCGAAGGCCAGCAGGGCGAAGATGTTGCGGGTGGATTCCGGGAACTGGCTGAAGAAGTTGGCGCCGATGACGGCGGCCAGGGATCCGTAGAGGTAGAAGTCGTACCATTCGAAGACGGTGCCGAGGGAGGAGGCGACGATGACCTTCCGCTCCTCGGGCGACATCGGCCTTTCGGCCGCATGGCTTGCAGACATCCGATTCCCCCAGTCGCGATGACGCCACGCGCAACCGCGTCGTGCCCCGCCGTGTTGTGGCCTGTTTTTGGCTTGTTGTGCTTTCGCGGAACCGCCGATTCGCGCGAATACAAAACGTCCGAGGCTCAGACGGTGCTGGGAAGAGCGAATTTGATTACAATGAATCCATCATGAAAAACGTCATGACATCCGACCCATGAATGAAGCGGTTGTCATGCGTTTACTTTGGAACATCGGGGATTACATTCCGAGAAGCTTTCGGGTCAGCCCCGGCGGGTCGAAGTGGCGCTCCATCTCCTGCTGGGTGGAGACGATGTGGAAGCGCAGCGCGCCGCGGATCGAGGGCGTCTCGCCCACCCGCTGGTCGGGGTGGATCGGCAGGGTGGCCAGCAGCGGCGCCTCCGCCGTCAGGGGCAGCCGGTCGGCGGTGGCGGGCGGCCGGTCCTGCCGCGCGGCCAGGCGGCGGGGCAGCATGGCGGCCTCCGCCGCGATCGCCGCGCGCTCCGCCTCCGGCGCCTCCGCCTGCGCCAGGATATCGGCCGCGATCCGCGCCAGGGCCTCGGCCAGCCGCGGTTCCGCGCCGCCGGCATGGGGGCGCAGCCAGGCCTCCGCCAGCGCGGCCACATCCTCCACCGCCGCGGTGAAGGTCTGCCAGCGGCAATGGTTCAAGGCCGCCCGGAAGTCGGGATCGGCGAAGGTCTGCCGTTCCGAGCGCCCCGTCTTGACGCGGCAATAGTCGATCACCGTCTTCTGCGCGACGAAGGCGGCCTGGCGTTCCAGGAACACCGCCAGGGCCTGCGGATCATCTGACGGCGCGGTCGCGAGACGCTGCCGAAGCCAAGCCAGCACCATTTCCTCTTGCCTCCCCGCAACGATGTTGCATGACACGGCGTATACGTGATAGCCGCTTGGACAACGAATAATTCACGTCGTGCGCCCTGCGCCGGCGATGAAGCGAGGTCGCTGCCGGGATGGCCCGGCGGCCTGGCGGGGAGAGAGCGGATGCCTTTGGTGGAGGATGTCGAGGTTCGGACAGGCGCCCGGGTGGCTGCCACCGACCGACTGAATGGCGAGGCCTATTGGAAGAAGACCTCGGGGCTGATGTGGACGGTCCTGGGCATCTGGTTCATTGCCGGTTTCGGCATCCATTTCTTCGCGACCGCCCTGAATCCCATCCACATCCTGGGCTTTCCCATGGGCTTCTACTTTGCCGCCCAGGGCAGCCTGATCGTCTTCGTCGTCGGACTCTTCTGGTTCGCCAAGCGCCAGAACGAGATCGACGAGGAATTCGGCGTGCAGGAGGACTGATCCATGTCCACCAGCACGGGGGGGAAGGACCCCTTCATTGCCAGCCTCGGCAAGATCTACGCCGGCTATACCGGCGGCTTCGCCGTCTTCGTCATCCTGCTCGCGATCCTCGAGCAGATGGGGGTGCCGGACAAGATCATCGGCTATCTCTTCGTCGTTCTCACCATCGGCGTCTATGCCTATATCGGCATCATCAGCCGCACCGCGGCGGTCGCCGAATACTATGTGGCGGGGCGGCGGGTGCCCGCCATCTACAACGGCATGGCCACGGGCTCGGACTGGATGTCCGCCGCCAGCTTCATCGGCATGGCCGGCAGCCTCTATGCGCTGGGCTATGGCGGGCTCGCCTTCATCCTGGGCTGGACCGGCGGCTATATGCTGGTGGCCATCCTGCTGGCGCCCTATCTGCGCAAGTTCGGCCAGTACACGGTGCCTGACTTCCTGGGCGCGCGCTTCGGCGGCAATATCGCCCGGTCGCTCGGCGTCGTGGTGCTGATCACGGCCTCCTTCGTCTATGTCGTGGCGCAGATCGTGGGCGTGGGCATCATCACCCAGCGCTTCCTGGAAGTCTCCTTCCTCACCGCCGTCTTCCTGGGCCTGGCCGGCATCCTGGTCTGCTCCATGCTGGGCGGCATGCGCGCGGTCACCTGGACCCAGGTGGCGCAGTACATCATCCTGATCATCGCCTATCTGTTGCCGGCCATCCTGATGTCCGTGAAGGTCACCGGCGTGCCGGTGCCGCAGATCATGTACGGCTTCGCGCTGGAGCGGATCGAGGGGCTGGAGCAGGGCTTCCGTGCCGCGGGGATGACGCCGCCGCCCGGGGTGACCGGCTGGCACACGGCGCCCTTCATCGGGGCGAACGGCGCCTTCTCCTGGTCCGCCGCCTTCAACTTCTTTGCCCTCGTCTTCTGCCTGATGGTCGGCACCGCCGCCCTGCCGCATATCCTGATGCGCTACTTCACCACGCCTTCGGTGCGTGAGGCGCGGCAGAGCGTGGCCTGGTCGCTGTTCTTCATCTTCCTGCTGTATTTCACCGCCCCGGCCTATGCGGCCTTCGGCAAGCTGGAGATCTACCAGACCGTCATCGGCCAGCCGATCGCGGCCCTGCCGGAATGGATCAAGAACTGGCAGATCGTCTCGCCCTATGGCGTGCCGTGGGTGAACATCGTCGACGTGAACCGCGACGGCATCGTGCAATGGGGCGAATTCCGCATCCATCCGGACGTGGTCGTGCTGGCGACGCCGGAGATCGCGGGCCTGCCCTATGTGATCGCGGGCCTCGTCGCCGCGGGCGGCCTGGCGGCCGCGCTCTCCACCGCGGATGGGCTGCTGCTGGCGCTCGCCAATGCGCTCTCGCATGACGTCTACTACAAGATGATCGACCGCAACGCGCCGACCGCGAAGCGGCTCATCATCTCCCGCGCCCTGCTCATCGTGGTGGCGATCCTGGCGGCCTGGACCGCGGGCAATGCGGGGGCGGACATCCTCTTCCTGGTCGCCTGGGCCTTCTCCATCGCCGCGGCGGGGCTCTTCGCCGCGCTGGTGATGGGCGTCTGGTACAAGGGCACGACGAATGCCGCCGCCTGCTGGGGCATGGCGGTGGGCTACGTCTTCACCTTCGGCTACCTGATCTGGACGGAGTTCTACGGCCTGTCCTTCGTCGAGCTCTTCGGCACGAAGGAGGCGATCCTGGCCGCGGCGCGGCAGACCGCGGCGCTGCCCGCGGCGGATGCGGAGCTGAAGGCCTATGCCGCGGCGCTGGTCGCCAATGCCGGGCAGATCACGGATGGCGCCATGTCCTGGTTCGGCCAGCTGATCCTGACGACGGACAGCGTGGTGCTGCGCGGCCGGACGGTGGCGCGGCTCTGGACGCTGAACAATATCTCGGGCGGCATCGTCGGCGTGCCGCTCTCCTTCCTCACCATCTGGCTGGTGTCCAAGTTCACCACGGCGCCCAGCCAGGCGATGCAGGACTTCATCGACGACATCCGCATCCCGAAGGGCGGCGTCCGCCTGGTGGACCGGCGCGAGGCCGTCGAGTAGCAGGCCCGCCGGCCTGCGTGCCTGAGGGGCGGCCGCGGTGACGTGGCCGCCCTTTCCATGTCTGATGCACGTCCCGTCAGGACCTTCCGCCGCCGATGCAGCCCTTCATCGCCGACCACCTCGGCTTCTGGATCCCGCTCTATATTCTGGCGCTGACCGCCTGGGCCTGCCTCGGCCGGTTCATGATGCAGGCGATCGTGCCGGAAGACAGTCCGAACTACATCTGGCGCGGCTTCCGCCTGCTGACCGGCTGGGCCGTCTGGCTCGCCCGCCGCGCCGTGCCCTCCTATGTCCATCCGCGCTTCCTGCCGCTGGTCGCGGCCTGCTGGCTCTTCGGCATCCGCCTGGTGACCGGCGTGCTGATGCTCTCGGCCGGGCTCGGCCCGCGCATCACGCCGCCCGGGGCGGGCTAGGGCGGTGGACATCTGGGCTGCGGGCGCCTTCGGTGCCTTTCCGCGCCGGCTGCGCCAGCCATGCCCGCCGATGGGACGCCATCGGCGCCGCGGCCTTGCTGCCCGTCGCGAAAAATCCCTCGCCGACCGCATCCCGGTCCCAACTTTTCGCAGACCCTGAGCGCGATGACCCCGCAAAACCTCTTCGTGGCCGTGGTCGGCCTCTGCCTGATGAATGGCCTGGTCAGCCCGGCCCTGCCGGTGATGATGGCGCTGCATCCGGTCTGGCTGCCGGAGATGCTGCCGCCGACCAATGAGATCGTCTTCTACGGCGCCAGCCTGATGGTCTCCACCGGCACGCTGCTGCTCTCGGCGCTGCCCGCCGCGCTGCTGGAGCGGCTGGGCCTTGCCCTGCCCCAGGCCATGCTGGCCTGGGCGGCCGGGGCCGGGCTGCTGCTGCTGCTCGGCCTCGGCTGAACCTCAGCGCCAGACGTAGCTGTTCAGGCTGCAGGTCTCCTGCCGCCGCCGCTCGAAGGCGCGGCCATCCGCGTAGACCACGCGCATATCCACCGCGCAGGTCACGCCGGCGGGCAGCGAGATGGCAACGCGCTGCCCGGGCGCCATCACCTGCGTGCCCAGTCGGTCCGGCCCCCAGCCACCATCCGTGGAGAGCGAGACATAGAGCTCCCGGATCGTGATGCCGGTGCCATTGACGAAGTTGAAGGAGGGATTCATCGAGGCCGGGCGGGCGGGCGAGATCTGCGCCCCCGCCCCCGCGCCGCCACGGCCGCCGCCGCCGAAGACGATCTGGCTGATATTGCAGGCATTCACCTGCATCCGCGTGGATTCGCCGCCGCCCTGGAAGGTCACGCGCACATCCAGGATGCAATCGCCGAAGGAGGGCGTCACCCAGACCCGCTCGCCCGCCGGCAGCACCGAGGCGCCCAGGATATCCGGCCCCCAGTCGGAGATGCGGGAGGCGGAAACGAAGGCCCTTTCGATGGTCCGGCCGGTGTCGTTGATCAGCCAGAACCGGTTCTGCGCCTGGGCCGTGCCGGCGGCGAGGAGGCCGGCGAGCAGGGCGAGACAGGCAAGGACGTGGCGACGCATCGGGCGGAACTCCTCGGCATGGAAGACGCGCCGGAATGTAACAGCGCGCGGCTTGCGGCCAGGTGAAAGCGCCTTCACTTTGTGTCGCGGCGTTTCACCAGCGCGCGACGACGCCGGCCCATGCTGCCCGGCCCCTGCTGCCCGGCCCCTGCTGCCCGGCCCATGCTGCATTGCATCGACGCCATCCTGGCGAAGCGCCCGAAAGCCCTGCTAGGCTCGCCACCATGATCTGGTCCGTTCCGCCCCGTCGTGCCCTTCTGCTCGCCGCCGCGCTGCTCTCGGGCTGTGCCGCCGCCGGCACGCCCAGCCCCGCCACCGCGCCGGTCGCGGCCGAGGCGGCGGAGCCGGAGGGCGTCTTCGGCAGCTACCTCTCCGGCCGCTTCGCGCAATCCGAGACCGATACGCGCGCCGCCGCGGACCGCCTGCTGGATGCGCTGCGGCGCGACCCGGACCAGCCGGAGGTGCTGAGCCGGGCCTTCGCCGCCGCCCTGCTGGACGGGCGGCCGGAGGCGCTGCGCCTGGCCCGCCGCCTGCCGCAGAACCAGGCGGCGGCGCTGCTGCTGGTGGGCTCCGAATCCCTCGCCGGGCGCTGGGAGCGGGCGGAGCAGCGGGTCCGCGCCCTGCCGCGCCAGGGCCCCTCGCAGGTGCTGCAGCCGCTGCTGCTGGCCTGGGTGCAGCAGGGGCGGGGGCAGACCGATGCGGCGCTCGCCACCCTGCGCCCGCTGGCCGAGGGTGGCCGGCTGCGCGGCATCCATGCGCTGCACATGGCGCTGATCGCCGACCTCGCCGGGCGGCCGCGGGAGGCCGAGCGCGCCATCCGCATCGCCATGGCGGAAACGCCCGACCCCTCCCTGCGCCTGCTGCAGGTGGCCGCCGCCATCCTGGCCCGGGCGGGGCGGGAGGCGGAGGCGATGGCGCTGGTCGATGGGCTGGCGCGGGGGCTCGGCGACTATGCCCTGGCCGCCGGCACGCCGGCCGGCCGCCGCGCGCTGCTGGAGACCCGGCCGGTTTCCTCGGCGGTGGAGGGGATCGCCGAATCCCACCTGGCGCTGGCCGCGGCGCTGCGCCAGCAGGGCGGGGGCGAGGCGACGCTGATCCTGGCCCGGCTGTCGCTGCGGCTGCGCCCGAACTTCGCGCCCACCCTGCTGCTGATCGCGGAAAGCTATGCCGAGGATCGCCACCCGGAGACCGCGCTGCAGGCGCTGGAGGGCGTGCCGGGCGGCGACCCCTTGGCCCCGGTCGCCGCGCTGCGCCGTGCCGCGCTCTACGACCGCATGGACCAGGTGGAGCTGGCGGAGGCCGCGCTGCAGCGCCTGGCGGCGGACCTGCCGAATGCGCCGCAGCCCTTGCTGCGCCTCGGCGACATGCTGCGCGCCAGAACCCGCTTTCCCGATGCGGTCACCGCCTATGACGGCGCCCTGGCCCGCATCGCGACGCCCGGCGGCGGCGATTGGCCGCTCTTCTATGCCCGCGGCATCTCCCATGAGCGGGCCGGCAACTGGCCGCGGGCGGAGGCGGATTTCCAGCGCGCGCTGGAGTTGGCGCCGGAGCAGCCCTATGTCCTGAACTACCTGGCCTATACCTGGGTGGAGCGGGGCGAGCGGCTGCCCGAGGCGCGGCGCATGCTGGAACGCGCGGTGGAGCTGCGCCCGAATGACGGCAATATCGTCGACAGCCTCGGCTGGGCGCTGTTCCGCATGGGCGATATCCCCGGCGCCCTTGCGGCGCTGGAACGCGCGGTGGAGCTGGAGCCGCGCAATTCCGTCATCAACGACCACCTGGGCGACGTCTACTGGGCCGCCGGCCGGCAGCAGGAGGCGCGCTTCCAGTGGCGCCGCGCCCTGGGGCTGGAGCCGGAGCCGGAGGAGCTGGCGAAGATCACCACCAAGCTGCGCGACGGCCTGCCCGAGCCGCCCGCCGCAACGGCGCAGCGCCGGGATTGAGCCGTCTCGATCCGGGCTTCGCCCCGGCCAAGGTGAACCTGTTCCTGCGCGTCACAGGCCGGCGCGCGGACGGTTTTCATCTATTGGACAGCCTGGCCGTCTTCGCTGGCGTGGGGGACCGGGTCTCGGCCGTGCCGGCGGAGGCGCTGCGCCTGACGCTGGGCGGGCCGGAGGCGGCGGCGCTGACGGCGGAGCCGGACAACCTGGTGCTGCGCGCGGCGCGCGCCCTCGGGCCGGGCCGGGGTGCGGCGCTGCATCTCGAAAAGCATCTGCCGGTGGCCTCGGGCATCGGTGGCGGCTCGGCCGATGCGGCGGCGGCGCTGCGGGTGCTGGCGGGGCTCTGGGGCGTCTCCGCCGATCTGCCGGGGCTGGCGGCGGGGCTGGGCGCGGATGTCCCGGTCTGCGTCACCGGGCGGCCGGCGCGGATGCAGGGGGTGGGGGAGGTGCTGTCCGCCGTGCCGGCCCTGCCGCCTTGCGGCCTGCTTCTGGCCAATCCCCGGCTGCCCCTGGCGACGCCCGCCGTCTTCCGGGCCCGGCAGGGCGGCTTTTCGCCGGAGGCCGTGCTGCCCGGGTCCTGGGCGGATGCGGCGGCGCTGGCCGATTGGTTGCGGCCGCTGGGAAATGACCTGCAGGCGGCGGCGATCGGCCTGTGTCCGCCGGTGGCAGAGGTGCTGGCGGCGATCGAAGCGCAGCCGGGCTGCCTGCTGGCCCGCATGAGCGGATCGGGTGCGACCTGCTTCGGGATCTTTGGCACGCCGGCGCAGGCCGGGGCCGCGGCTGCGGGGCTGCCGGGGGGGTGGTGGCGATGGGGTGGGGCAGTGTTGGGGTGAGGGACACTGGCCCCCCCTTCAGCGCCGCAGCCAGGCCTTCAGCCGCGCCGGCGCCTGCACCACCTCCGCCTCTGCCCCGCAATAGCTGAACCGCAGGAAGCGGTGCCCCCGCTCGCGGTCGAAATCCACGCCGGCGGAGGCGGCGATATCGGCCCCCTCCAGCATCCGGGCGCAGAAATCCAGGCTGTCATTGCTGAGATGGCCGATGTCGCACCACAGGTAGAAGGCGCCATCCGCCGCCGCGATGCGGTCGAAGCCGGCAGCGGGCAGTCCTTCCAGCAAGGCGGCGCGGGCGCGGCGATAGCCGTCCTTGTTGGCCTCCAGCTCCTCGGTGCAGTCGAAGGCGGCCTCGGCGGCGATCTGCGCCACATGCGGCGCGCTGATGAACAGGTTCTGGGCCAGGCATTCCACCGGCCGGCACAGATCCTCCGGCAGCAGCAGCCAGCCGATCCGCCACCCCGTCATGCAGAAATACTTGGAGAAGCTGTTCACCACGATGGCGCTGTCGGAAAAGGCGGCCGCGGTGCTTTCCGCGACGGTGCCCCAGGACAGGCCGTGATAGATCTCGTCCGAGACCAGCCGCACGCCCTTGGCGTGGCACCAGCGGGCAATGGCCGCCAGTTCCTCCGGGGCGAGCATGGTGCCGGCCGGGTTGCAGGGGCTGGCGACGATCAGCCCGGCGGGCAGCGGGTCCAGCCGTTCCAGCATCTCCAGGGTCGGCTGGAAGCGGGTCGAGGCGTCGCAGGGCAGCATCTGCGGAACCATGCCCAGGGCGGCCAGGATATTGGCATAGGGCGGGTAGAAGGGCGCGGCCATGGCGATGCGGTCGCCGGCATCGAAGGCCGCCAGGAAGGCCAGCGGAAAGGCGCCCGAGGCGCCCACCGTCACCGCGATCCGCGCCGGAGACACCGCCACGCCGTAGTGGTCCTGGTAGTGCCGCGCGATGCGGGCGCGCAGCGAGGCCAGGCCGAAGGCCTCCGTATAGCCCATCGGGCGGCGCGCCTGCAGGGCACGGATGGCCGCTTCCTCCGCCCCGCGCGGCGCGCCATTGCCGGGCTGGCCCACCTCCATCCGCAGCACGCCGGGGGCGCCGGCGGGCAGGCTGGCGGCGCGCGCATTGGCGGCCGCGATCACGTCCATCACCAGGAAGGGCGGCGCTTCCGCCCCCCGGCCGGTCTTCAGGGGCATGGCGTCAGCGGTCCACGGCCCCCACGGCCAGGCCCGCGCCGCGCGGATCGGTCAGCGCCACGCAGCTGGCCTCGCCGCCCGGCAGGTAGCGCGGGCAGGACATCAGCTGGGTGCGGCCCGGCTCCGCTGCCGAACCCACCGCGCCGGCGGCCGGGCTTCCGCCCAGCAGGCGGGCCAGCGGCAGCGCCACCGCCATCGGCGCGGCCTGCTGGCCGCTGCCGGCCGCCGCCGCCCGGAAGCCGCGCAGGTTCGGCGCATGCACCAGCCCGGCCGAGAGCAGCGCCGGCCGCACCTGGCCCAGCCCCGGCGCCGCGGCCAGGATGATGCCGGTGCCGGGCGCCATGCGGCCGGTGCCGAACAGGTTGTTCATGCTGAAGGCGCAGGTCACCGCCATGCCGTCCCGGTCCACCACGGTCAGCCCGGTGGAGGCCGGCAGCAGGCCGGGGCTGGCCGCCGGCAGGTCGGTGGCCGCCAGCAGGGTCATCGGCGCCCCGCCACGGCTGCGCCAGGCCGCGGCCACGGCATCCCCGCGCGCCGCTGCCGCATCCGGCGCGGCGCCGGCCTGCAGCGCCGCGAAGGCGGCCGCGGCGGCCAGGCCGCCATCGGCCGGCGGCGGCAGGAAGGAGACCAGCTCATTGCCGGCGCGCAGCTGCAGCGGTGGCAGCACCTCCGGCACCGCCTCCCGCAGTTCGGCCACCGTCAGCATGCCGCCGGCGGCGCGGGAGGTTTCCTCCAGCCGCCGCGCCAGGGCGCCCTGGTGCAGGTCACCGACACCTGCGGTGCGCAGGCTGGCCAGGGTGCCGCCCAGATCCACCTGCGTCATCCGCGCGCCGCTGGCCAGCGGCTGGCCGCCCGGACCGGCGAAGGCCGCCGCGGCGCCGGGATCGGCGAAGAGCGGGCCGGAGACGGCGGCGAGATCGGCGGCGAAGGCGCGGCTGACCTCGGTGCCGAAGCGCGCGGCCTGCTCGGCCGGGACGATCAATTCCTCGAAAGGCCGGCGCCCGGCGCGGGCATGCAGGGCGAACAGGCCGCGCGCCATCAGCGGCACGGCAGCGGGGCGGTCGGCGCCGGCGGGCACCGCGGCGCGCCGGCCGGCCGGGAAGACGATGGCCTCCACCTCGTTCCGGCTGGGCACATAGAGCAGGCAGGCGCCGCCGCCGCCGAGGCCGGCGCGGGAGGGCAGGGTGACCGAGAGCGCGAAGCCCGCCGCCACCGCCGCATCGGCGGCGGACCCGCCGGCCGAGAGGACATTGCGCGCGATCAGCGCCGCGCGGGGCTCCTCCGCCGCCACGCCGCCCAGGAAGCCGCGCACAAAACCTTCCTCGCCGGCCTGGGGCGTGGCGCCTCCGGTCATGGCGTCCATGCCGCCACAGGCCGCCAGCAGGGGCAGCAGGGCCAGGGCCGCGGCCCGCCGCCGCGCAGAAGGGTGGGAGGAGGGCGCCGATCGCGCTAGGCTGGCGGGCATGTCGCGCCCCCTGGCCACTTCGATCGCCGGCACCAAGCTGGTCGTCATCCTGGTCGTCCTCGCCCTTCTCGCCGCGCTGGTCGCCGCCGGACCGGCCACGGCGCAATCGGCCGCGCCGCGCATCGTCACCATCCGGGATGCAGAGACCGAAAACCTGGTCCGTCGCCTGGCGCACCCGCTGTTCCGCACGGCGGGGGTGGATCCCGGACTGGTTCGGATCACGCTGATCCAGAACCGGGCCATAAACGCCTTCGTCAGCACCGGCAACCGGCTGTTCATCCACACCGGCCTGATCCAGCAGGCGGGATCGGTGCGGGAGCTGATCGGCGTGCTGGCGCATGAGACCGGCCATATCGCCGGCGGCCACCTGGCGCGGATGCCGGATGAGATGCGCGCGGCCATGCTGCGGGCGGTGGGGGCCATGCTGCTGGGCGGGGCCGCCGCCGCGGCCTCCGGCCAATCCGGCGCGCTGGCGGCGGGCATGCTGGGCGGGCAGGCCAGCGCCATGGGCGAATTCTACGCCTTCACCCGCACCCAGGAACAATCGGCCGACCAGGCGGCGGTCACCTATCTGGACCGTCTCGGCTGGTCCTCCCGCGGCATGGAATCGCTGCTGGAGAAGCTTCTGGAGCAGGAGCTGCTGGCCGTCGGCCGGCAGGACCCCTATTTCCGCACCCATCCCCTGTCCCGCGACCGGCTGGAATTCGCCCGCGAGCATATTTCGCGGTCCCGCTTCGCGGATGCGCCGACGCCGCCCGGATTCGAGGAGAGCTTCGCCATGGTGCGGGCGAAGCTGGACGGCTTCATCGATGCCCCCGCCATGACCTGGCGCCGCTACCCGCCCAGCGACCTCTCGGCCCCCGCGCGCTATGCCCGCACCATCGCGCAATTCCGCTCCGGCCGCATCGCGGAGGCGGTGGCGCTGGTCGATGCGCTGATCGCGGAGGCGCCGAATTCCCCCTGGCTGCACGAATTGAAGGGCCAGATCCTGTTCGAGGGCCATCGCCCGGCGGAGGCCCTGGCCCCCTATGCGCTGGCCAGCCGGCTGGCCCCGGACGAGCCGATGATCCGCCTCAGCCACGCCCGGGTGCTGATCGAGCTGGGCCAGCCGGCGCAGCTGCGCCAGGCGCTGGCGGAGCTGGATGCCACCCTGCGGACCGAGCGGGACAGCCCCTTCGTCTGGCGGCAGGTGGCGGTGGCGCAGGGGCGGCTGGGCAATATGCCGCAGGCCGACCTCGCCTTGGCGGAGGAGGCGCTGCTATTGGGCGATCCGCGCAGCGCGCGGACGCTCGCCACCCGGGCCGAGGCCGCGCTGCCGGCCGGCCCGCAGCGGCTGCGGGCGCAGGATCTGCGCAATGCCGCCGAGCCCGAGAACCAGCCGCGTGGCGGCAGATGACCCAAGGCCGCTCCGCGGCGGATAACCCAAGGCCGCTCCGCGGCAGATAACCCAACGCCGCTCCGCGGCAGGTGAGGATTCCCATGCGCCGATTCATCCGCGCCGCCACCCTGCTGCTGGCGCTGGCCCTGCCGATCACCGGCTGGACCCAGGGCTTCACCCCCGCCCAGCGGGCCGAGATCGTCGAAATCCTGCGCCAGGCGCTGCGCGAGGACCCCGGCATCCTGCGCGAGGCCCTCACGGGGCTGGAGGCGGCCGAGCAGGAGGCCCGCGCCAGCGCCCAGCGCGCCGCCCTGGTGGCGCAGGAGGCCGCGCTGTTCCGCACCGCCGCCGACCCGGTGAAGGGCAACCCCCAGGGCGACGTGACCCTGGTGGAATTCTTCGATGCCCGCTGCGGCTATTGCAAGCAGCTGCACCCGACCATGGAGGCGCTGATCCGCCGCGACCCGAACCTGCGCGTGGTGATGAAGGACCTGCCCATCCTTGGGCCCAATAGTGTCCTCGCCTCCCGCGCCCTGCTCGCCGCGCAGCGGCAGGGCGGCTATGGCCGGCTCTATGACGCGCTGATGGGGCTGCGCGTGGAGCCGACGGAGGCCGTGCTGCGCCAGCAGGCGGAACGCGCCGGCCTCGACTGGGCGCGGCTGCGGCGGGAGATGGACCACCCGGAGGTGACCGCGCGGATCGAAGCCAATCTCGGCCTGGCCCAGGCGCTGGGCATCGAGGGCACGCCCGCCTTGGTGATCGGCCGCACCCTGGTGCCCGGCGCGGTGGACCTGCCGACGCTGGAGCGGCTGGTGGCAGAGGCCCGCGCGGCGCGCTGAAACGCGGCGAAACCCCGCCACCCGCCGCCGGCCTTGACCCACCCGGCACCCCGGGCAAGCGTCCCCCGATAAGATTGCGGGGGATGCACCAATGAAGACACCGATCGCCCTGGCCCTGGGCCTGATGCTGGCCGCCACCGGAGCCTGGGCACAGGATACTCGCCCGATCCAGATGATCGTGCCCTATCCCCCCGGCGGGAACACGGACCTGATGGCCCGGGCGCTGCAGGCGGAGCTGACCCAGGCGCTGGGCCAGACCGTGGTGGTGGTGAATCGCGGCGGCGCGGCGGGGACCATCGGCGATGCGGCCATCGCCCGCGCCACGCCGGATGGCAGCACCATCGGCATGTCCCCCAACAACCCGCTGACCGCCCAGCCGCATCTGCAGAACCTGTCCTATTCGATGGACAGCTTCCGCTTCCTCTGCCTGGTCTATGACAATCCGCAGGTGCTGGTCGCCGGGCGCGGCGCGCCATTCCGGGATCTGGCCGGCATGATCGCGCATGCCCGCACGGGGCGGGAGGCGCTGGTCTATGGCTCCCCCGGCCAGGGCAGCACGCAGCATATCCTGATGGCGGCGCTGCTGAAGGCGGCGGGCGTCGATGGGCTGCACGTGCCATTCACCGGCGCCGGGCCGATGGCCACCGCCGCGCTCGGCGGGCAGATCCAGGTCTTCGTCGAAAGCCCCTCCATCCCCACCAATACCGGCCTGCCCATGCTGGCGGTCTTCGGGCGGGAGCGGATGGAGGCGCTGCCGCAGGTGCCGACCGTTGCGGAACTCGGCCACCCGATCGAGGGCAGCTCCGCCGGCGGGCTGGTGGGACCCGCGGGGATGCCGGATGCCGCCGCCGCCGCCATCGAGCGCGCCTGCGCCACCGCGGTCGCCAGCCCCGGCTTCCGCCAGGCGGCGGAGCGGCTGAACGCCGTGCCGCGCTACCTGCCGGGCGCCGCCTTCCGGGACCGTTTCGCTGCCGAAAGCGAGATGAACCGCACCGTGTTGAAGGAGCTCGGCCTGGCACAATAGGCGGCTCGCCCGGCGCGAGTTGCCCCCGTTCGGCCAGCGTATAGACTGCGACAGGGGAGACTTGCGGATGGCGGCGGAAAACGACGCGGTCGCGTTGCTTGCAAGGCTGGTGGGCTTCGACACCACCAGCGCGCGTAGCAACCTGGACCTGGTGCAGTTCGTGCAGGAAGAACTCGCCCGCCATGGCGTGGAAAGCCGGCGCGTGCCCAATGCGGAGGGCGACAAGGCGGCGCTGCATGCGGTGCTGGGCCCGGCCGTGCCCGGCGGGATAGCGCTGTCCGCCCATGCCGATTGCGTGCCGGTGGAAGGGCAGGCCTGGGCCGCCGACCCCTTCGCTCTCCGCCGCGAACATGGCCGGCTGACCGGCCGCGGCAGCGTGGACATGAAGGGGTTCTGGGCCTGCGTCATGGCGGCGGTGCCGGGGCTTCTGGCGAAAAAGCTGGCGCGGCCGATCCACCTCTGCCTGTCCTTCGACGAGGAAACCACCTTTGCCGGCGCCCCCCTGCTGGTGGACAGCCTGGCCCTGCACGCGCCGCCTCCGGCGCTGTGCATTGTCGGCGAACCCAGCCGCATGGCGCCGGTGATCGCCCATAAGGGCTATGCCTCCTGGGAGGTCGAGGTGACGGGGCGGACGGGCCATTCCTCGCAGACCCATCGCACCTCCAATGCGCTGGAGGCGGCGGCGGAGGCGGTGGTTTTTCTCAAGCAGGCCGCGCGCCGCTTCGCCGCCGAGGGGCGCCGCGCGGCGGGCTTCGAACCGCCCTGGACCACCGTCCATACCGGGACGTTTCACGCCGGCAGCATCCTGAACATCGTCCCCGATCTTGCCGAATTCGTCTTCGAGGTGCGGTCGGTCCCCGGTGATTCGGCGGAGGCGGTGCGGGATTCGCTGCAGGCCTTTGCCGAGGCCACGCTGCTGCCGGATTTGCGCGCGCGCGCGCCGGATGCGCAGTTCCGCATCCGCCCGCGCTGCTACGCCCCGCCGCTGGACCTGCCCGCCACCCACCCGCTGCTGGCGCTGGCCCAGGATTGCGGCGCGGTGGGCGCGCCAGCCCAGGTGCCCTTCGCGACGGAAGGCGGCGTCTTCCAGCGCGCCGGCATCGCCACCCTGGTCTGCGGCCCCGGCGACGTGGCCCAGGCGCATCAGCCGGAGGAATGGATCGCGGAGGATCAGATGGCGGCCTGCCTGGCCTTCCTCGACCGGCTCGGCGACAGGATGGCGGCGTGAAGGCGAGGTCGCTCGCCGATCTCGGCCTGCCGCCGCTGGAGGTGCGGCTGCCGGTGCCGGAGCTCGGGCCATGGCGGGCGGGCAATACCGGGATTCCCGGCGTCTGGCGCTTCGCGGCCGCCGAGACCGGGCCGCACCTGGTGGTCTCCGCCGTGGTGCATGGCAACGAGATTGCCGGCGCGCTGCTGCTGGCGCGCTGGCTGCGCGAGGGGGTGCGGCCGCGGCGCGGCACGCTGACCCTGGTTTTTGCCAATCTGCCGGCGCTCGACCGCTTCGACCCCGCCGACCCCACGGCGAGCCGCTTCGTCGAGGAGGATATGAACCGCATCTGGGCCCCGGCGCTGCTGGGCGGCGCGCGGCGGTCCGTGGAGCTGGACCGGGCAAGGGCGCTGCTGCCGGTGATGGCGCAGGCGGATGTGCTGCTGGACCTGCACTCGATGCTCTGGCCGAGCGACCCGCTCTACCTCTCCGGCCCCGGCGCCGCGGCCCGCGCGCTCGGCTGCGCCATGGGCACGCCGCCGCTGGTGGTGGCGGATGACGGCCACGCGGCGGGCATGCGCCTGATCGATCATGCGCGGTTTAAGGACGGCGCCAGCGCCCTGCTGCTGGAAGCCGGCCCGCATTGGCAGCCCGAAACGCTGGCCCTGATGGAAGACGCCGCGGCGCGGCTGCTGCGCAGGCTGGGGATGGCGGAGGAGGGGGCCGCCTTGCCGGGCGAGGTGCCGCTGCCGGAGGGGCGGCTGGCGCGGGTGACGCGGACGGTGACGGCGGGGACGAGCGGGTTTGCGTTTTTGCGGGATTTTCGTGGGGGGGAGGTGATCGCGCGGCGGAACACGCTGATCGCGCTGGACGGCGAGGTGGAGGTGCGGACGCCGCATGATGACTGTTTGCTGGTGATGCCGAGCCCGCGGGTGATGCGGGGGCATACGGCGGTGCGGTTGGCGCGGTTTGAGGGGGCGTGATGTCTAATTCTGAAAATTTCGAGGACAAATCCGGGCCGCAACTGACCTTTCCCTTGAAGTGGAGATTCGCAAAGGCAGAAACCTCTTTTGAATTTCAGACCCTTGAAGAATTAACATTTTTTCTTGTGGAGGAGAATAAATTTTGGCATTCGCTTGCCGAGGGCGGCGGCGATCACCTGGTAAAATACGGGGCCAGACAAAATCAGGAGGCATTAAGGCCTGTCTTTCGAAATGTCGCAGTATTGGATGATGTGAATGCGCAGGCGGACTTTGTAAGTCGGTTCTTTCCTGTTTCGCGCGGCCCTGGGGGAATTCTCAAAAGAATCAAGGAAAAAGATCACGAGCTTGCGGGTCTGGCTTTTACGCTATTTTATGTTCAGCAGGGATTGAATTTCAACGTAAGTCATCCGAAATATGCTGCCGCGCAGGCCATCAGATGCTTGTTAGAATTTGTTGGGGATCCTCTTCAGGCGTGGGAGGCTCTTGAGAGCGAGCGACAGGATTTAGCTCAGGTGCGACTTGAAGGCAGAAGCGCGCTGGACAATTTCGGGGAGTTCGTGACTCGCGCGCAGGATGATTGGAGCAAGCGCCTGGATGGTTATGAAGCCAGAGCTGCATTGCAAGCGCCAAGGATCTACTGGGATAAGCGGCATCAGGATCATGCTGAAAAGGCCGCTAAATCAAAGCGGCTATGGCAAAAGGGAACTGTATTTGTTCCTGTCGGATTCGTTGTGCTGCTTCTTTTATTATTTTCCGAATATGCGGATCCCTTCCTGAGATTGCCTCAGTCAGAATATGTTGGGATCGTAGCTGCGTTTATTCGCCTTGCGCTGCTTGGGACGGTTGGTGCATTTGCTGTCTGGTGGCTGCGTCAGCAACTCCGCGACGCGCGACTACATGAGCATCTTTCCGAAGATGCGGCAGAGCGAGTGACAATGATCGAAACTTACTCCGCTCTCAAGGGGGGAGGTCTCGACTCTGGCGACCTAACAAGTATTATGACCGCCTTGTATAGGCCAGCAGCAACTGCTCTTGTCGATGACCAAGGTCCAGCACTCCCCTTGGAAATTTTGTTAAGGGGCGTGGGCGACTTGGCCAAAACCAAATAGCGCTCGCTGGTTTTAAAGCAGCACCATTAGCGCCTAATTTTTCCAGGCCAACCCTGGATGTCGAAGTATCACCTACCGCCCACTCGCCTTATGCGTCCCCACATTCTCATTCCACTCCACCGGCAACCCGTCCCACGTCAGCACCGGCTTCCCCGGCCACTTCTTCCGCACGAACACCCGAAATCCGTCCGCCGTCGCCTCGACATAGCCGGATTTTCCGTCATTCAGCCGCAGGTGCTGCGCCAGCGCCTCGGCCTGTTCCTGCATGTAGCTGTCGCCCATCGCCGGCTCTCCCTTATTCATCTGTGGCGCTACGCCTCAACCACCTTCACGCCACCGACCTTCGCGCCCGTCTTCACGAAACGCCGGTCAAAGGTCACGAATTCGGTGCAGCTTCCGGCCGCAGCCAGGTGCAGCGCATCGGCAAGATCCATGCCCGCCTCGGCCCAACCGATCGCCCGCGCGACCAGCGCGGCATCCTCCAACGTCACGCCGGGAATGCCGGCAATATCCCGCAGCGCCCGCAGCACACGCACCGCAGGCAGGCCATAGACGCCGCGCAGCACCCATTCCACCTCCAGCAGCACGGTGCGCGGCACGAAGACCGGCGACTGGCCGATGATGCGCCGTGCTGCCTCCGCCTGCATCGGGTCGTCCCCTGTCAGGAAGCGGACGAGGATGTTCGTATCAACCGCGCGCATGGCGCCGCCGGGCCTCCGCCAACAGGCCGGCCTCCATCTCCTCCAGCGAGCGCGGCGGGGTGCCGGTGGCGAGGCTGGCGAAGACGGCAGCCGGGTCGGTTGGTGGAAACAGCTCCGTGGCCGGCTTCAGCAGCACCCCCTCCGCCGTCGTCTCCACCAGCAGCCGTGTGCCGGGGTGCCAGTCCAGCTGGTCGCGGATGGTCTTGGGCAGGATGACCTGGCCCTTGGTGGACAGCGTGGTAGTCGGAGCTTCGGCCATGGCGGGATGCCTGTAAGACGCAGGTAAGATGGGCGCGCGAGGGTCTCCCCGCAAGCATCCTACCCCCCGCTCGCCCGCCGCGCCCCGCGCAGCGCCATCAGGCAGGCCACCCCCGTCGCCGCCATGGTGACCGAGGTGCCGATCCCCGTACCGAATTCCACCAGCCCGACGACAAAGGTCATCAGCGCCCCGAACCCCATCTGCAGCGCCCCCACCAGCGCGCTGGCCGTTCCGGCGAGTTGCGGCCGGGCGCTCAGCGCGCCGGCGATCGCGTTCGGCTGGGTCATCCCGTTGCCCACCGCGACGGCCGCCATCGGCACGAAGAACACCAGGATGTGCGGCGGAAACACCACCATGGCGATGGCCGCGCCGATCGCGCCCAGCGTGCTGATCACGGTCCCCACGCCGAGCATCCGCAAGATGCCGAGCCTCTTCGAAAGCCGCCCCGCCAGCCAATTGCCGCTGGCGAAAAACACGGAGATGGCGGCGAAGGCGAGGGCGAATTGCACGGGCGTATAGCCCATGCCCTGCACCACGACGTAGGGCGCGCCGCCCAGGAAGGCGAAGAAGATGCCGGTGGCGCAGGCCGTCAGCGCCGCATAGGCCCGGAAGGCCGCAATCGCCCAAAGGCTGCGATAGGCCCGCAGGATCGCCCCCAGACCGGGCAGGGGTTGCGGCGCCGGCAGGGTCTCGGGCAGGCGCAGCCAGGCCACCAGCGCCAGCGGCAGCCCAAAACCGAGGCAGGCCACCATGCTCGCCCGCCAGCCGAGGCTGGCCTCCAGCAGGCTGCCCAGGATGGGCGCCACCATCGGCGCGATGGTCATGCCCATGGTGACATAGCCGAGCACGCTCGCCGCCTCGTCCCGCGCCCAGACGTCGCGGATCACCGCCCGCACCAGCACCACCCCGGCGCAGGCGCCCACCGCCTGGGCCACACGCGCCACCACCAGCGCGCCGATCCCTGGCGCCAGCGCCGCCGCCAGGCTCGCCACGGCATAGAGCGCGAGCCCGCCCATCAGCAGCGGCCGCCGCCCGAACCGGTCCGACAGCGGCCCATAGATCAGCTGCCCGGCGCCCACCCCCAGCAGATACAGCGTGACGGTCAGCTGCACGGTGGAGGTGCTGGCGCCGAGGTCGCGGCCCATGGCGGGCAGCGACGGCACCAGCACCTGCATGGTGAAGGGGCCGATGCCGATGATGGCGACCAGCAGCCAGATCGGCGGGCGGGCGGAGAGGGCAGTCGGGGAAGGTCTCACGATGCGGGAGTGTAGGCCCCACCCGCCGCCCCGCCCACACCCGCCCCCATCACGCCAGGGGCAGGCGCAGCCGAAAGCGCGCGCCGGGGCCGCCGGGGACCAGCTGCAGCGACCCGCCCGCCGCCTCCAGCCGGCTGCGCGCGATGGTCAGGCCGAGACCCGTGCCGCCCGTCTCCCGCGCCGTGGTGAAGAAGCGGTCGAAGATGCGCGACGCATTGCCCGGCGAGATGCCGCGCCCGTCATCCGCCACCTCCAGCAGCAGCCAGCCCTCTTCCGCCTGCCAGGACAGGCGGCAGGAGGCGCCAGGGCCGGCATGCTGCAGCGTATTCTCGAAAAGGCAGGCGAGTGCGGCGCGCAGCGCCTCCGCCGGCACGGCGAGTGGCGGGGCCGGCTCGGGATTCTCCGATTGCCAGCGCAGGCCGGGGAAGGCGTCGGCGGCGGCCTGCACGACCGGCTCCAGCGCGCAGCGCGCCGGGGTCTGGGGCAGGGGGGCCTCGGCGCGGGCGAGTTCCAGCAGGCGCCGCACCAGCCGGTCCAACCGGTCCACATCGCCGGCGGCCTGGGCCAGGAAGCGGTCGCGCTCGGCGGGGGCCATGCTGGCGGCGTGGTCCTGCAACAGCTCCAGCGCGCCGCGCAGGCCGGCGAGTGGCGTCTTGAACTCGTGGCTGACCTCGGTGGCGAAGCCGCGGATATAGTCGGCGCGCTGTTCCAGCGTGGCGGCCATGGCCTGGATGGCGGCCGCAAGCTCATCCGCCTCCCGCACCGCGGAGCGGCGCACCCGGCCGGGCGGCGGGCGCTGGCCGGCGGCCACCGCGCGGGCGCGGGCGGTCACCGCCTGGATCGGGCGGCTGACGGCATAGGCGGTGAAGGCCGCCAGCAGTCCGGCCGCCAGCAGCAGCGCCAGCGCCAGCCCGCCGAAGGCGTGGCGGTTGTTGTAGATCGTCTGGTCGATGCCCGGCGGGGTGCGGGAGAGCAGGACGGCGCCGATCACCTGCCCGGCCTGTTCCACCGGCTGGGTCACCACCACCCGCAGCGCCGCGCCGCGGCTGAGGCTGGCGGCGCCGCGCGGCTGGTCGGCATCCACCCGCCGCGCCCGCAGGCTGGAGATGGCCTGGCCGGCCAGCGCCGCCTGCACCTCCTCCATCGCCGCCAGGCTGAGGCCCAGCTCCTCCCGGCTCGTCGCCACCACCACGCCCTGGCGGTCCAGCAGGCGGATGCCGGCGAGGGTGATGCGCTGCGTCTCCACCAGCACCGGGCCGAGCCGGGCGCCCGCGGCGGCGGCGCGGGGTTCGGGGGCCGGGCCGGGCAGGGCGGTGGGGGCGAGGGGGCGCACCGGGTCCCGTGCCAGGTCGAGGCCCGCCGGGCGCGGTGCCAGGGGCGCGCGCGGCGTGGGTGCGGCCTCCGGCCCCTGCCATTCCAGCCGATAGGCGGCGGCCAGCACGGCGGCCTGGGCCACCAGCTCCGTCTCCGTCTGCCGCACCAGGGCGCTTTCATACAGCCGCAGCAGCCAGAGCCCGCCCAGCGGCAGGCCCAGCAGCACCAGGTTGGACAGCAGCAGCACCGTCAGGATGCGCGGCTTGCGGCGCATGCTCAGCCGCCGGCCAGGAAGCGGTAGCCCATGCCATGCACCGTGCCGATCGGCTCCGCCCCGAGCGCCGCGAACTTTGCGCGGATGTGGCGGATATGGCTGTCCAGCGTGCGGTCGCTGACCACGCGGCGGTCGGGATAGGCCAGGTCCATCAGCCGGTCCCGCGTGAAGACGCGGCCGGGGCTGGCGGCCATGGCATGCAGCAGGGCGAATTCGGTGACGGTCAGCACCACGGGCCTGCCCTGCCACAGCGCCTCCAGCCGGTCCGGCCGCAGCTCCAGCGCGCCCTGGCGCAGGGTGGCGGTGGTGGGGGCCTCGGGCGGCGCCTGCCTGCGGCGCAGCACGGCACGCACCCGCGCCACCACCTCCCGCGGGCTGAACGGTTTGGTGACGTAGTCGTCGCCGCCGAGCTCCAGGCCGAGGATGCGGTCCACCTCCTCGTCGCGGGAGGAGAGGAAGATCACCGGCACGTCGGAGGTGCGGCGCAGGCGGCGACACACCTCGGTCCCATCCAGCTCCGGCATCAGCACGTCGAGCAGGATCAGGTCCGGCGCCTCCCGCGCCACGGCGGCCAGCGCCGCGGCGCCATCCGCGGCCTCGGCCGTGACAAAACCGTCCCGCGCCAGGGCGAAGCAGAGCACGCTGCGGATATGCGGGTCGTCGTCGACGACGAGGATCTTGGCCATGGCGGCGCAGTTTCGGCCGCGGCGCCGCCGCTGCACAGGCTCTGCACGAAAATTCGATGCCGCCTGCATCCCGCCTCCGCAGCCGCTGCACACGGCCCCTCCAGGCTGGGGCTTCCCTCATCGGAGCCTCCGCCATGTCCGACGCTTTCCCCGCCTTCCCGCCAAGACCCCCCCGGATCGGGCCCGATGCCCGCAAGCTGATCGGCGTCGGCGCCATGCTGCTGCTGCTGCTGGTGCCGCATGTGATGATCGGCGGGCTGATCGAGGAGCGGGAGCAGCGCCGCAACGGCGTGGTGCAGGAGATCGCCCAGGGCTGGGGCCAGCCCCAGGCCTTCAGCGGCCCCATGCTGCGGCTGCCCTATCGCGTGCCGGTGACGGAAAAACCCGGCGAGGCGCCGGTCTGGCGGCGCGGCACGGTATTGGTGCCGCCGGCGGAGCTGCGGGCGGAAGTCGCGCTGGACCCCGAGACGCGCCGCCGCGGCTTGTTCGAGGCCGCGGTCTATACCGCCACTATCGACCTTTCCGGCAGCTTCAACCTGGCCGGCCTGACCCCGCCCGCATCGGGTGAGGTTGGCCCCGGCATCTCCAACCCGGCGGCGGCGGAATTCCTCTGGGGGGAGGCGCAGCTGATTCTCGGCAGCAACGACCTGCGGCTCGCCGGGGGCGAGGTGCCGCTGCGCTGGGGCGACCGGGTGCTGCCGCTGGCCGAAGGCGAGATCGACCCGCTGCAGGACCAGGGCCCCTGCCTGGCGGGTGACTCGCTGCGCTGGTCGCTCGGATTGCAGGCGGCGCCAGGCGCCGCCACGCCCTTCGCGCTGCGGCTGGAGCTGCGCGGCACCGGCAGCTTCCACATGCTGCCCCTGGCGCGCCGCCTGCAGCTCGATATCCGCAGCAGCTGGGCCACGCCGAGCTTCACCGGCCGCGAACTGCCCCTCAGCAGCAGCGTGACCGAGCAGGGTTTTGCGGCCCGCTGGACCACCACCACCCGCCAGCCGCTGCCGCGCCGCAGCCTCTGTGCCGGGGCGCCGGAGCTGATGGCCTCGGAGGGGATCGGGGTGGCGCTGCTGGAGGCGGTGCCGACCTACCGCATGGTCAATCGCGCGTCGAAATACATGATGTTCTTCCTGGCGCTGGCCTTCATCACCTACGGCATCTTCGAGATCACGGCGCGGGTGCGGATCCATCCGCTGCAATACGGGCTGCTCGGCGCCTCCGTCGTGCTCTTCCCGCTGCTGCTGCTGGCGCTGGGGGAGCCGCTGGGCTTTGCGCCCGCCTATGGGCTGGCGGCGGCGCTGGTGGCAGGGCAGGCCTCGCTCTTCACCGCGGCCGCGACGGCGCGCTGGAAGCTGGGCGGCATCCTGGCCCTGGTCTGCGCCGCGCTCTTCGGTTTTCTCTATATCGTGCTCAGCCTGGAGGCCTTCGCCCTGCTGGCCGGCGCGCTGGCGCTGTTTGCCGCGCTGTCCCTGGTGATGGCGGTCTCCCGCAAGGTGGACTGGGGGGCGCGCTGAGCTACCAGCGCAGCCCCATCAGGGCGGCGACGGGGCGCACGCCCTCGCTCGCCGCCACCTGGGCCAGAACCTCGGGGTCCGGCGTCGCGCCATGGGCATGGGCGGCCAGCCCGGTCAGGGCCCAGACCGCGTCGATGCCGGCGGATTGGGCACCGGCCAGGTCGGTATGCGGGCTGTCGCCGATTGCCACCACGCGCGCGCGGTCGGTCAGGCCCAGCAGCTCCAGCACCGGCGGGTAGCAGGCCGGGTCGGGTTTTCCAATTTCGATCGCGGCCGGACCGCCGAGTTCGACATAGAGGTCGGCCAGCGCGCCGGCGCAGATCACCCGCTCATCGCCCACCATCACATGCCGGTCCGGATTGACACAGACCATCGGCAGGCGGCGCGCGGCGCAGGCGGCCAGCGCTTCGCGATAGGGCTCGATGTCGTGATTGCCGCGGGCGGGTTCCGGCCCGGTGTTCAGCACGAATTCGGCTTCCGCCGCCGAGCCCACCAGCACCACATCGGTCTCGGCCGGCACCGAGAGGTCCCGCTCCGGCCCGATATGCAGCGCCCTGGTGCCGAGGGCGGCGAAATCCGGCCGGTCCCGGTGCTTCAGGTGGCGCCAGGCCAGCTCGCCGGAGGTCATGGTCCCGTCCCAGAGCGCACGGTCCAGGCCCATGCCGGTCAGAAGGTCATCCACGACGAAGGCCCGGCGCGGCGCATTGGAGAGGAAGGCGATGCGCTTGCCGCGCGCCTTCAGCTTGCCCAGCGCCTCCGCCACCCCCGGATAGGGCTTGCGGCCGTCATGCACCACGCCCCAGAGGTCCAGGATGAAGCCGTCATAGCGGTCCGCCAGGGTCGCAACCCCGTCCAGCATGATCATCGCGCATCCACCCCGATGGCCTCGGCCACGTTCTTGAATCCGTCCCGCCGCAAGGCCGCGGCGAGTTCCCGCTTGATGCGCGGGATCAGCGCCGGCCCGTCATAGGCGAAGGCGGCGTAGAGCTGCACCAGCGCGGCCCCGGCCCGGATCTTCTCCAGCGCATCGGCGCCGGAGGAGACGCCACCGCAGCCGATCAGCGTCAGGTCGCGCCCGGCGGCCAGACGCGCGACGCGGCGCAGCAGTTCCGTGGCGGCGGCGCGCAGCGGCGGGCCGGAGAGGCCGCCCGCCTGGGATTTCTGGGCCGAGCGCAGCGGCGCCGGGCGGGCGATGGTGGTGTTGGAGACGATGAGGCCGGCAATGCCCTGCGCCACCGCCGTCTCGACGATCGGCTCCACCGCGGCGGGGGAGAGGTCCGGGGCGATTTTTACCAATATCGGCGGGCGCGGACCCGCCAGCGTGTCCCGCGTGGCGACCACGGCAGCCAGGATGTCGCGCAGCATGGCCTCGCCCTGCAGGTCACGCAGGCCCGGCGTATTGGGGGAGGAGACATTGATGGCGACATAGCCCGCATGCGGCGCGACGGCGGCATAGAGCGCCGGATAGTCCCGCAGCGGCGCGGCGCCGTCCTTGTTGATGGCGATATTCACGCCGAGCACGGCCGGCCGGTTGGCTGGAAGATGCGCGAGGCGGGCCAGGAAGGCGGGCAGGCCGCCATTGTTCATGCCCATGCGATTGATCACCGCCCGGTCCTCCACCAGGCGGAACAGCCGCGGCTTCGGATTTCCGATCTGCGGCTTCGGCGTGACCGATCCCGCCTCCACGAAGCCGAAGCCCAGGCGCATCAGCGGCGCGATGGCCACCGCGGATTTGTCGAAGCCGGCGGCCAGGCCGATCGGGTTGCGGAAATCGAGGCCCAGGGCATGGGTCGCCAGAACCGGGTCATCCGCGCTGCGATCCGCCCCGGCGAGGCCGAATCGCAGCCCGCGAAGGGCCAGGTCATGCGCGCGTTCGGGATCCATGCCGCGCATCAGCGGCGTCAGGACGGAGGCGAGTTGGGGGGTCATGGCGCGGCGGCTTGTGCCCTGTCTCGGCGGCGGAGGGAAGGTGGGATGCAGGGGCCGGGGGGCGCAGCCCTGCCATGCGCGCCGGGGCCGATGGACTTGCACCGCGCCATCCGGGCATATCCGGCGCCTCATCCAGGGGGGAGATTGCGGTGCGCGGACCCGCGCTGATGCTGGCGGGCATCGGCCTCTTCGGCCTGCTCGACGCCAATAGCAAGCTGCTCTCGGCGGGGCATGAGGTCTGGCAGGTGCTGCTGGTGCGCTTCGCCACCCTGCTGCTGGTGGTGGGTGTCGCCCGCGCCCTGGTGCCGGGCTGGGGCGGGCCGCTGGCCACGCGCTTTCCGCGCCTGCATGCCGCCCGCGCGGTGGTGATGCTGGGCAGCGCCATCTGCTTCTTCCAGGCTTTTCGGCTGTTGCCTCTGGCGGAGGGCTACCTGGTGTTCTTCACCTCCCCCTTCATCGTGCTGGCGCTGGCCGCCTGGACGCTGAAGGAAAGGCCGCCTGCGGTGGCCTGGGCCTGGTGCGGCGTGGGTTTCGCCGGCGTGGCCATCGGCCTGGCGCCGGGGCTGGTCGGCATGGCGTCCGGCGCGCCGGTGCTGGGCTATCTCTACGCCCTCGGCGGCACCTTCTGCTATTCGGCCGTCTTCACCCTGAACCGGCAGCTGCGCGCGGAGCCGGGAATCGGCCGCGTGCTGGTCTGGCCCTCCCTGCTCGGCTTCGTGGTGATGCTGCCGCTGGGGCTCAGCCACTGGTCGTCGCCGAGTCCCCTGGCCCTGGCGCAGATGATGGGCAATGGCCTGCTGGTCGGGCTGGCCACTGTCTGCCTGGCGGAGGCCTTCCGGCATGCCTCGGCCAGCCGCCTGGCGCCCTTCGGCTATTCGGGGCTGGTCTGGAGCCTGACCTGGGACTTCGCCTTCTGGGGCCGCATCCCGGCGCTCGCCATGCTGGCCGGCGCCGCCGTGGTGGTCTTCGCCTGCGTGATGAGCGAGCGGGCGGCGGCGCGGAAGTAGCCGAGTTACCTGGGCGCCACGTCGAAGACGAAGATCCGCGTGGTGTCATCCTCCGGCGCGAACCACAGGCGCAGGCCATTCGCGCCCTGCGCCGCCACGGCGAAGGGGTTCTGGGTCATCGGCAGGCCGGATTCGGTCCAGCGTTCCACCGGCAGCTGGAAGACCGGCCTTCCCTGCGCCAGGTCCACCAGTTCCAGTCCGCCCAGGGCGAAGACCGGCCCGCCTGGCCCCTGCGGCCGATAGGCGTTCAGCCCGGAGCAGAGGGCGAGGCCGGGCCCCACCGAATGGCAGTCCTGGTAGTCGATATAGAGCGCCGGATTCGGCCGCCGCAGATCGGCCGCGCGCTGCGCCGCATTGGTCGGTCGCCCCGCCGCATCCAGCGGCCAGGCATAGAAGCGCCGGGACCCCCAGGAGACGCCGTGCAGGGTATTGGAGGCCGCATCGCGCACCAGCCCGCCGACATGGTCGTCGAAGCGGAAGACCGCCTCCGCCTCCATGGTCGCGGGATCGACGCGGTAGATGATGGAGCGGCTGTTCGGCCGATACTCCGCGACCGGCACCCAGAGGTGGGTGCCGTCGAAATCGATGCCGCCGGGGTGGTAGATATCGCCCTCGCCGAGCGTCAGGCTGCGCAGCAGCTTGCCCTCCGCATCCACCTCGAAGAGCAGGCCGCGGCCGCGTCCGGGGCTGCGGTCCAGGCCTTCGCGCGGCGCGTCGTAGCGCTGGGTGCGTTCGATGATCTCGACGGAGGAGATGTAGAAGCGGTCGCCGATGCGGGCCATGCCCTGCGGGTGATGCGTCGGGAAGGCCAGCGGGATCACCGCCACCTGGCGCCATTCCGCGCCACGGGTCAGCGCCCGCAAACGGTCCGGGATCTCCTGCGCCGCGACCGGCGCGGCGGCGAGGGTGAGGGCGGCGAGCGCGAGGCGGAGGGGCTTGGTCATGCCGCCATTGAAGCGCGGAACGGTCGCGGAAACCCCCTCAATTCGATGACAGCTCAGCGCGGCAGGAAGGGATTGGTCCGCCGTTCCTCGCCGAAGGTGGAGCCCGGGCCATGGCCGCAGAGGAAGCGCATCTCATCGCCCAGCGGCAGCAGCTTGGTGACGATGGCGGAGATCAGCGCGTCATGGTCGCCATAGGGGAAGTCCGTGCGGCCGATGGAGCCGCGGAACAGCACATCCCCCACCACCGCGAAGCCCAGCGCCTGGTTGACGAAGACCACATGCCCCGGCGCATGGCCTGGGCAATGCAGCACGCCGAAGGACTGGCCGGCGATGGTGACGCTCTCGCCTTCCGCCAGGAAGCGGTCGGGCGTCGCATTCTCCAGCCCCTCGATGCCGTATTGCCGGCCCTGCGCTGCGATGCCCGCCAGCAGGAAGGCATCCGCCTCATGCGGCCCCTCGACCGGCACCGGCGCGCCCTGCTGCGCGGCCAGCGCGGCGCGCAGCGCATCGGCGCCGCCGGCATGGTCCAGATGGCCATGGGTGAGCAGGATATTGTCCACCGTGACCCCCGCCTTGGCGATGGCCGCCAGGATGCGCGGCACGTCGCCGCCGGGGTCGATGACCGTGCCGCGCTGCGTCTCCGCATCCCAGATCAGGGCGCAGTTCTGCTGGAAGGGGGTGACGGGGATCTGGGCGGCCTGGAGCTTGGGCATGGGCGTGAAGTGAAGGGGGAGCGCCCGTGAAGTCAACCGCTCCCCCACGCCACTACTGCACCCGGATATTGCGGGCGCGGATCACCTCGCGCCACTTGGCATTCTCGGCGGCGTTATAGGCGGCCCATTCCTCCGGCCGCATCGTCTCCGGCACCGTGGCCAGCGCGGCCAGCCTCTCGCGCGTCTCGGGCGCGGTGACGGCGGCGCGGAACAGCTCGTTCAGGCGCTGCACGATGGGCGCCGGCGTCTCGGCCGGGACCAGCACGGCGATATGCTCCGCCACCTCCACGTCAAAACCCTGCTCCTTGAAGGTGGGCACGTCGGGCGCCACCGGGGACCGCTGGGCGGAGGAAATGGCCAGCGCCCGCAGGTCGCCGGACTGGATCAGCGGCAGCACGCCGGAGGCGGCCTGCACGATCATCTGCGCCTCTCCGGTCAGGGTGCCCTGCACCGCCGGCGCGCCGCCGCGATAGCCGACATCCTGCATGGTGATGCCGGCGGCGTTCAGGAACAGCTCGGTCGCCAGATGGGTGGAGGAGCCGGTGCCGGAATTGGCATAGACCAGCCGCGCATTCGGCGCGCGCGCCGCCGTGACGAATTCGGCCAGCGTCCGATAGGGCGAATTGCGCGGCACGCAGAGGATCATCGGCTGGGAGGCGATGAGGCCGACGCCGGTGAAGGCGCGGTCATTGTCATAGGGCAGCTGGTAGAGATGCGGCGCCATGGCATAGGTGCTGACGGTGCCGACCAGCACCGTATAGCCATCCGGCCGGGCACGGGCGACGGAGCCGAAGCCGATGGTGCCATTGGCGCCGGTGCGGTTGTCCACCACGAAGCCGCGCCCGGTATCCTGCTGCAGCCGGGCGGCGACGATGCGCGCCACCGCATCGGTGGAGCCGCCTGCGGCCCAGGGCACCACCAGGGTGACCGGCCGATCGGGGAAGGACTGGGCTTGGGCGAGTTTCGGGGCGGCAAGCAGGCCAAGGGCTGCTGCGCCCAGTGCGCGGCGTTGAAGCACGGTTCGTCTCCTCCAGGTCCGGACATTGCCGGAACGGCATAGGGGATAGGAGGGGCGGAGGGGCGGGGCAAGGGGTCCTGCTGGCGCAGCCTGGCCCCGCCCAGGCCAGCAAGGCGTCCGACCCAATCTTACAGAAGTCTACATTTCCTTCGGCCTCGGCGCGCAGGGGGCTCGGCTAAAGGGAAGGGACCCTTGCGTCCAGGAATTCGCCTTTGCCGCTGCCGGTTCCCGCTGGTCCTTTGCGCCGAGTCACCGGGCCCCCGACGCCGCGCTGGGCGCGCGGCAGGACCGCGACCCGCCGCAGCCTGACCGGCCGCTGACGCGCCGGCCAAGACCCCACCCGATCCAGACGAAGCCGGCCCCGCAGGGGGCGCCCACGACAACAGCCAGACGCCAAGCCCATCGGCGGTCACCCGGAGAAGACGATCATGAGCGGCATCAACACTGTCACCGGCACCGAGGATCCGGAGATCCTGACCGGCAACGAGTATGCGGCGAACCTGATCTCCGGCCTGGGCGGCCACGATACGCTCACCGGCGGCGCGCTGGCGGATACCCTGGACGGCGGGACGGGCAATGACAGGCTGATCGGCCTCGAGGGCGATGACGTGCTGATCGGCGGTGACGGCAATGACACCCTGGTGGGGGGCGGCGGTCTCGATACCGCCGACTTCAGCCTTGCGACCGGGGCGCTGACGGTCAGCCTGCAAACCGGAACGGCCACCGGGCAGGGCGCGGATACGCTGAGCGGGATCGAGGCGGTGCTCGGTGGCGCCTATGCCGATACCCTGACCGGCAGCGACTCGCTGGCCGATACGCTGATGGGTGGCGGAGGCGCCGACACCGTGGTCGGCGGGGGCGGCAATGACTGGCTGCAGGGTCTCGACGGCGCCGATTCGATTTTGGCCGAGGCGGGTCACGATACGATCGAGGGCGGGGCGGACAACGACATCCTGTCCGGCGGCGATGGCAATGACACGGTCTATGGCGAGGCCGGCCGCGATACCCTGTACGGCGGGATCGGCAATGACCTGCTGACAGGCGGGGCGGGTAATGACGATCTCTATGGCGAGGATGGCAACGATACGCTGATTGGCGGGGATGACGTGGACTCCCTCGACGGCGGCTTTGGCGATGACGTTCTGTCCGGCAATGATGGCGACGACACGCTCTCGGGCTTCTTTGGCGACAACTCGCTGGAGGGCGGCGCGGGCAATGACATGCTTTTCGCCATGGGCGGGGCCGATACGCTGACTGGCGGGGAAGGTGCCGACACCCTGAGCGCCAGCTCCGGCAATGACGTGCTGGACGGCGGCGCGGGCGACGATCGAATTGACGCCGGTGCCGACAACGACTCACTCGAAGGTGTCGAGGGCAACGACGTCCTCCGTGGCGAGGCAGGGGCCGATACGCTGGATGGCGGGGATGGCGCGGATAGCCTCGTCGGTGGCGATGGCAACGACATTCTGATCGGCGGGACGGGCGCCGATACGCTCGTGGGCGGCGATGGGACCGACACGGCCGACTATAGCGCCTCCGGCACGTCCATCGCCGTCGATCTCTCCACCGGCGACGCCCTGTACGGCGACGCGGAGGGCGATTCGATCTCCGGGATCGAGGCCGTGATCGGTTCCGCCTATGGTGACAGCATCTTCGGCAGTGTTGCCGCCGAACGACTGACAGGCGGGGACGGCGACGATGAGATCTACGCTTCGCTTGGCAACGACACCCTGATCGGCGGGGCGGGTGCGGATCTGCTTTATGGCCAGGGTGGCATCGACACTGCGGATTACAGCGGTTCTGCCGTCGGCGTCACGGTGAACCTGGCGACCGGGCAAGGTACGGGCGGCGACGCAGAGGGCGATACCCTCGACGGCATCGGGATCGTCATCGGCTCGGGCGAGAACGACCTGCTGACCGGCGCGTCGGGGAACGATCAGCTGAGGGGCGGCGCCGGTGCGGATACGCTGGTGGGCTCCATCGGTCGCGATACGCTGGATGGCGGCGACGGCAATGACGACTGGCTGGATATCAGGGATGCGGGCGGCACCGTTTCTCTTGATCTGGTCAATCAGTCCCTCGGCATCACCGAATACTCCACCGTCAGCGGCATCGAGCATGTGCTGGGCGCCCTTGACAACACCAACACCCTGCTTGGCAACGCCAGCGACAACTCCTTGATCGGCGGAAATCTGGCCGATGTGCTCTCCGGCGCAGACGGCAACGACCTGCTCAAAGGCGGTGAGGAGGCGGATTCCCTGTCCGGCGGCATTGGTGCCGATACCCTCATCGGCGGGGCCGGTAACGATACCCTCATCGGTGGCGATGGGAGCGACACAGCCGACTACAGCGACTCCGCCGATGCGATCTCCGTCGATCTCGGCACCAACACGAATACGGGCGGCGACGCCGAGGGCGATTCCCTGTCCGGGATCGAGACGGTGATCGGTTCCGGCGGCGCCGACATGATCAGCGGCGATACCGAATCCAACCTGCTGGTCGGCGGAGACGGGGCCGATACCCTCATCGGCGGCGCGGGCGACGACACCCTGGTCGGCGGCGCCGGCTCCGACAGCCTGATCGGCGGCACCCAGACCTTCGCTGACCTGGTCGACTACAGCGCCTCCGGCGAAGGCGTCACGGTGAACCTGAGGACCGGAACCGGCACCGGCGGCGATGCCGAGGGGGACAGCTTCCTCTTCATCGAGGCGGTGCTGGGTTCGGACCACGATGACCAGCTGACCGGCACCGGGGCGGCCGATACCCTGATCGGCGGCGAGGGGGCCGATACCATCGCTGGCGGCCTTGGCCAGAACCGCCTGGATGGTGGCGACGGCAATGACGACTGGGTGGACTACAGCGCGGTCGATCGCAGCGTCACCGCCTCCCTGACCAGCGGCACGGCCAGTGCGGGAGCCTTCCTCGGCGATACGCTGCAGGGCTTCGAGCATGTCCGCGGCAGCAGCGAGGGCGATAGCATCACCGGCGCGGCCTCCGCGAACCGCCTGCTGGGCGGCGGCGGGAATGACACCCTCAATGGCCTGGATGGCGCGGATACGCTGGAAGGCGGCGCGGGTCGCGACAGCCTCCAAGGCGGCGAGGGCCTCGACACCGCCGACTACAGCGGCAGCAGCGCGGCCGTGGCTGTCTATCTGAGCACCGGCAGCGGCGTCTTCGGCGATGCCGCGGGCGATACCCTCGTCAGCATCGAGGCCGTGATCGGCTCGGCCGGCAACGACACGCTGGAAGGCGGCGACGGCAATGACACGCTGATCGGCGGCGCAGGCAATGACAGCCTGGTCGGCCACGCCGGGGCGGATAGCCTGGTCGGCGGCGATGGCGACGACACCGCAGATTACCAGCTGAGCACCGCGGTCTCCATCTCCCTGCTGGCCGGCACGGCCAGCGGCGGGGATGCGGAGGGCGACAGCTTCGACTCCATCGAGATCCTCAACGGCAGCGAATGGGGGGATACGCTGCAGGGCGGTGCCGGCAACGACACGATGATCGGCGCCTCGGGCAGCGACACGCTGATCTCCTCCGGCGGCATCGACGAGTTGATCGGCGACAACGGCAACGAAATCTATGTGGTCGACCATGAGAATGTGACGATCACCGAGACAGCCGATAACGGCACGGACGAGGTGCGCACCTCGCTGTCCAGCTATACGCTGGGCGACAACCTCGAGAACCTGACCGGCACCTCCACGCTGGGCGGTCAGGCGCTGACCGGCAATGCGCTCGACAACAACATCGCCGGCGGCGAGGGCGCGGATACGCTGAGGGGCGGCGACGGCGCCGACACGCTGAACGGCAATGGGGGCCAGGACCTGCTGATCGGTGGCGAGGGCGATGATGCCCTCTACGCCGGCCATCTCGACGACGTGCTGGTCGGTGGCGCGGGCGCGGACACGCTGGGTGGCGCGGCCGGCATCGACACCGCCGACTATTCGGGATCCGTCGCGGCGGTGAATGCCCAGCTCTCGAACAGCGCCGGCATCGGCGGCGATGCGGAGGGCGATACCTGGCGGAATGTCGAGAACCTGATTGGCTCCGCCCAGGGCGACACGCTGGGCGGCACGGATGGGGACAATATCCTGTCCGGCGGCGAGGGGGCCGATATCCTCATCGGTCTCGAAGGCGCGGATACGCTGCAGGGCGGTGACGGCAACGACACGGCCAGCTATGCGGGCTCCTCTGCCAGCGTGAGCGTTTCGCTGCTGAGCGGCACCGGCAGCGGTGGCGATGCCGAAGGCGATAGCCTGACCTCGATCGAGGTCCTTGTCGGCAGCGAGCACGACGACACGCTGGAGGGCGGCACCGGGCGGGAAACCCTGGAAGGCGCCGCGGGCAACGACATGCTGTCCGGCGGCAATGGCAATGATATCCTGATCGGCGGCGCCGGGGCCGACCGGATCGACGGCGAGTCGGGCCAGGACACGGCCTCCTATGCCGGCTCCACGGCCGGGGTCAGCGTCAACCTGGCCACCGGCGCCGCCTCCGGCGGCGATGCGCAAGGCGATACGCTGACCAGCATCGAATGGGTCACCGGCTCCGATCACGACGACACGCTGACCGGCGACGATTTCTACAACATCCTCGACGGCGGGCTGGGCAACGACCTGCTGTCCGGCGGCGGCAACAACGACAACCTGAAGGGCGGGGACGGTGCGGATACCATCGTCGGCGGCCTGGGCAATGACGTCATCGACGGCGGCAGCGGCCTCGATACGCTGGACTATTCGGACGCCAGCTCGGCGGTCACCGTCGCCCTGGCGATCGGTACCGCAAGCGGCTTGTCCATCGGGTCGGATCAGTTCTCCTCCATCGAGGCTGTGATCGGATCCATCCATGACGATACGCTGCTGGCTGGCGCGGACGCCGCTCTGCTGATCGGCGACGACGGCAACGACGTGCTGCAGACGGGGGACGGCGCCGATACGCTGATCGGCGGCGAGGGCGAAGACAGCTACACCGTGAACAATGCGGCCGCCGTGGTGGTGGAGGATGAGAACGAAGGCGTCGACAGCGTCTTCACCGAACTGGCCAGCTACACACTGAGCGCGAATTTCGAGAAGCTGCTCGGCAATTCGACCGTTGCAGGCCAGACCCTCACGGGCAATGCGCAGAACAACACCATCATCTCCGGCAGCTTCGACGACGCGCTGGATGGTGGCGCGGGCAACGACGTTCTGTTCGGGGCCGACGGCGACGACATCCTGGTCGGCGGCGTGGGCGACGATACCCTGCTCGGCGGCGAGGGCGAAAACATCCTGATGGGTGTCGATGGCTTCGACATCGTCGACTACAGCAGCTCCGCGACCGCCGTTCAGGTCAGCCTGCGGCTCGGCCTCGCAGAGCATGACGGCGAGCAGACGGACGCGCTCTACGGGATCGAGGCCGTGATCGGCACGATCTATGACGACCAGCTGGAAGGCGACGTCGAAGACAACCTGCTGCTCGGCGGCGATGGCAATGACCAGTTCTACGTGACCCAAGGCGCCGATACGCTGGATGGTGGCGAGGGGGTGGACCGCATCGACTATAGCAGCGAGGAATTCAGCGACGGGGTCGTGGTCTCGTTCGATCCGGCCAGTTCCGACCAGGTGCTGATCTCGATCGAGGAGATCATCGGCAGCACGGGCGATGACTGGATCGCCGGGGACGTCACCGGCAGTGATGACGCGATCGACAACGACTTCGTCGGCCTGTCTGGCGACGACATTCTGGATGGCGGCCGCGGCGACGACACGCTGGTGGGCGGGGCGGGCAGCGACCTGCTGATCGGCGGCAGCGGCTATGACACGGCCGACTTCTCCGACCTCGATCAGGCGGTGGAAGTGCGCCTCGACCTCGGCACT
>NZ_JBHYDM010000026.1:0-64905 GCF_051860665.1 Falsiroseomonas sp. | reverse complement strand
CCAGCAGGTCGCCGTCGCCGCCGCCGATCAGCGTGTCGTTGCCGCCACCGCCGGACAGTTCGTTGCTCTCGCCATCTCCGACCAGCAGGTCGTCGTAGTCGGTGCCGACCACCGCCTCGATCGAGACGAGGTCATCCACCTCCGCGCCGCTGGTCGCAGTGCCGAGGTCGAGGCGCACTTCCACCGCCTGATCGAGGTCGGAGAAGTCGGCCGTGTCATAGCCGCTGCCGCCGAGCAGCAGGTCCTTGCCAGCGCCGCCCACCAGCGTGTCGTCGCCACGGCCGCCGTCGAGGATGTCGTCGCCGGCCAGGCCGACGAAGTCGTTGTCGATCGCGTCATCACTGCCGGTGACGTCCCCGGTGATCCAGTCATCGCCACTGCTGCCGACCACGCCTTCGATATCGATCAGAACCTGGCCGCCGGCGGCCATCCCGCTGGCGCTGATCGGATCGAGCGAGATCACCACGCCACCGCTGAAGTCCGGGGCGTCGTAGGCAACCAGGTCCAGGCCATCGCCGCCGTCGAGCGTGTCCGCTCCAAGGCTGGCCGCGAAGTGATCGTTGCCCTCGCCACCCACCAGCAGGTTGTCTCCCGCATCGCCGCGCAGCACGTCGTTGTAGGCCGTGCCGATCACCGCCTCGATGCCGATCAGCGTGTCCATGTTGTCGCCGTCATGGAAGGCCAGGCCCTCCGACAGGTCGACCTCCACGGAATCCACGGAGCTGCTGTAGTCGACGAGATCGAAGCCCTCGCCGCCGTCAATCAGATTGTTCGCCGTGCCGCCATCCAGCGAATCCGCGCCTTCCCCGCCATCCAGCCTGTCGAAGCCACTGCCGCCGAGGAGCAGGTCGTTCCCCACCCCGCCCGACAGCGTGTCGCCCCCGACCGAGCCGGTGATGACATTGTCCAGCGCATTGCCGGTCAGTTCCTGACCGTCCAGGGTGGAGGCACCCGTCAGGTTCTCGACATTGTCCTGCAGCGTATAGCTGGCGAGCGTCGTCACCACCTCGTCGGTGCCGGCGTCCGTGCCTTCGAAGATCACCGCATCCGCGTGATCGATGACATATGTATCGTTGCCCTCGCCACCGACGAGGCTATCGGCGCCGCCGGCGCCGTAGAGGACATCGTCGCCGTCGAGGCCGGAGATGGTATCGGCATCGGCGCTGCCGCGCAGCGTGTCGGCCTGCGCGCTGCCGATCAGGATCTCGATCGAGGACAGGCTGTCGCCTTCCGCGTCGCCGCCGGAGCCGATGCCCGCCAGCGCGACGGAGACGCCGGTCGTGGAGGCCTCGTAGCTGGCGGTATCGATGTCGTCGCCGCCCACCAGGACATCGGCGCCGGCACCACCGACCAGGGTGTCATTGCCGGCGCCGCCGACCAGCGTCTCATTGCCGCTGGCTCCGGTGAGCAGGTCGCCCTGGCCGCTGCCGATGACGATCTCGATGCTGTCGAAGCTGTCGCCCTCCGCATCGCCGCCCGAACCCGATCCGGTGGCGAGGTTGATCTGGACGGCGGCTTCGCTGGCGCTGTAGTCGGCCGTGTCCGTCCCGCCGCCGCCCCAGATGGTGTCCTGACCGGCGCCGCCGATCATGGCATCGTCGCCCTGGCCGCCGACCAGGAAGTCGTTGCCCTCGCCGCCGGACAGCGTGCTGCTGAAGTTGTTCCCCCACAGCTCATTGTCCAGCTCGTTGCCCGTGAGGGCCTGGCCGGCGACCGTCGATTGGCCCACGACGTTCTCGACGTAGTTCGTCAGCGTGTAGCTGGACAGCGTGGTCCGCACCACGTCCCGCCCTTCGTCTAGGGCCTCGACCACCACGGCGTCCAGGTGATGGATCTCGTAGCTGTCGCTCCCCTCGCCACCAAACAGGCTGTCCGCGCCGCCGGAGGACCGCAGCGTGTCCTCCCCCGAGCGACCCTCGATCGTGTCATTGCCGCTGCCACCCTGCAGGTCGTCGGCCTGGCCGCTGCCAATCACGATCTCGATGGAGGAGAGGGTATCGCCCTGGGCGTCGCCGCCCGTCGCAATGCCGTTCAGCAGCGAAATCGTGACCGCCGCCGTGGAGGCGGTGTAGATCGCGTGGTCCGTTCCCGCACCGCCGACCAGGCTGTCGGCACCCGCGCCGCCGGTCAGCTGGTCGTTGCCGTCGCCGCCGATGAGGGTCTCGGCAGCCGCGCCGCCTGCGATGGTGTCGTCGCCATCGGAGCCGATGGCGATCTCGATGCCGTCCAGGGTATCGCCCGCCGCATCGCCGCCCACGCCCACCGCATTGACATCGAGCGTGATCGACACGGCCTCGGCGCTGGCGCTGTAGTCCGCCGTGTCTGTGCCGTCGCCGCCGTTGAGGAGGTCAGCGTCCGCGCCGCCATCCAGCGTATCGGCCCCGTCGCCGCCGCTCAGGGTGTCGCCGCCCGCACCGCCCACCAGCCAGTTGTCCGCGCCATCGCCGTTGATGCTGTCTGCATCGGCGCCACCCCGCACATGCTCGATGCCGGAGAGGGAGTCCACGCCGGAGCCGATGAGCGCGGAGCCGCTGGCGAGATCGACATTGAGGATGGTGGCGGCGCCGCTGTAGTCCACCCAGTCGTCGTTTCCGGCGCCGCCCTGCAGCGTGTCATTGCCATCGCCGCCCACCAGCGTATCGGCGCCCACCCCGCCGCGCAGCACGGCAGCGACCACGCCTGCGGTCAGCAGGTCGTCGCCGTCGCTGCCGATCACCGTCTCGATGCCCTCGAGCGTGTCGCCCTCGGCATCGCCCCCCGAGCCCAGCCCGGTCCGCAGGTTCACCGTGACGCCGGCGGAGGAGGCGCTGTAGTCCGCCGTGTCGTTGTCACCCCCGCCCGCCAGCGAATCCGCGCCGGCACCGCCGATCAGCGTGTCCGCGCCGGAGTAGCCCGAGAGGAAGTCGTCGCCGCCGCCGCCTTCCAGCCGGTTTGCCGAGGAATCGCCACCGATCGTGTCGCCATAGGCGGAGCCGATGACATTCTCGACCTGGGGAAAGGCGTCGCCGTTCGCCTCCCCGACGACACCGACCATGTCCAGCCGCAGCGCCACGCCGCTGCCGGCGCCGGCATAGCTGGCCGTGTCGATGCCGTCGCCGCCGATCAGGACGTCGCCTCCGGCGCCGCCGATCAGCAGGTCGTCGCCCGCCCCGCCCAGCAGGCTGTCATGGCCGGCGCCGCCTTCCAGCGTATCGGCGCCGCCGAGGGTCGTCGCATCGCCGAACAGGTTGTCGTTCTGGTCGCCGCCGATCAGCCAATTGGCCCCATCGGTGCCTGACAGGTTGTTGCTGTAGCCGGTGGCGCCACGGATGTGCTCGATGCCGGTGATCTGGTCGCCGAGGGCATAGCCAGAGACTGAGTCGGTGGCGAGATTGACGGTGACCGCCGAAGTCGCGGCGCTATAGTCGAGCCAGTCGTCGTTGCCCGCGCCGCCGTCGAGGATGTCGTTGCCGGCCCCACCCCGCAGCGTATCCGCACCCGTGCCGCCATAGAGGGCGCTGCCATTGTCCATCGCGGTCAGGCGGTCATCGTGGCCCGAGCCCCGCACCATCTCGATGCCAATCAGGAAATCGCCCTGCGCATCGCCGCCCGAGGTGGTCCCGGCCTGCAGATCGACCGTGACGGCCGTGGTGGAGTCGCTGTAATCGGCCAGGTCCCAGCCGTCGCCGCCATCCAGCGTATCGGCGCCGGCTCCACCGGCCAGCGTGTCGTTGTCGCCATTCCCGACGATGCTATCGGCGCCGCCGCCACCCCGCAGATTGTTCGCGACGTTTCCGCCAATGAGGGTATCGGCGTAGCCGGTGCCGACGGCATTCTCGACACTGGTATAACGATCGCCCTCGGCGTCGTTGAAATACCCCAAATTGAAGGCCGCCAGGTTGACGTAGACGCCGTTGCTGGCGCCGTTGTGGGTGACCCAGTCGCTTCCGTCGCCGCCCTTGATCGTATCGCCGCCGGCGCCGCCATTGATGGTATCGGCGCCGTCGCCGCCGTCCAGTGAGTCGGCGCCGTCTCCGCCATCCAGCGTGTCGTCGCCGCCATTGCCCATCAGGACGTCACTGCCGGCCCCACCGATCAGCGTGTCACCATCGTCCACGCTGATCAGCGTGTCGTTGCCCTCGTTGCCGTAGAGCACATTCGAACCGGCGCCAGCGTTGAGGAAATCGTTGCCATCCCCCCCCAACAGCGTGTCGTTGCCATCGCCGCCACTGATCGCATCGTCGCCCGCGCCGCCGTTCAACGAATCGGCGAAGGCGCTGCCAGTCAGGCTATCGGCGTAGGAACTGCCCAGGACCGCCTCGATGCCCACGAGGGAATCGACCTCGCTGCCGGAACTGGCGGATCCGGTGGTCAGGTTCACCGAGAAGCCCGCCACGGCAGCCTCGAAGGTTGCGGTGTCGAAGCCCAGTCCACCAGCCAGCGTGTCGTTGCCCAGGCCACCGCTCAGAAGGTCGTCGCCCCCGCTACCGTCCAGCGTGTCGTGGTCCAGACCGCCGTAGAGCGTGTCGTTCAGCGCCCCGCCCGTCAGCTCATCGTTTCCGGCATAGCCGTAGATGACATTGGAGGTGCCATCCTGGCCGGTCAGGGTGTCGGCGTCGCCGGTGCCGGGGATGGTGTTGATGCCGCTCATGGTCTGGTCCTCCGCGTCACCGCCGATGTGCCGGGCGGGCGCCTGTTGCGTTTGGGGCCCTGGGGGCCGGATGTCTTCAGAAGATCCTGGTCAGGGGCTGCGCGCGCATCGCGGACCTGGCGCCACCAGCCGCTGGGCCGCTGCAATCGGCAGCCACGCCTCGGTCATGCGACCGCCGCGACGATGACGGGATGCCAGCGTTGGGGGCGGTCGACAGCCTTCGGCATGCGGGAAACCCTGCGAAACGGTTCAATCGGAGATTAACCGCTTGGTATCCGGAGGCTTACCCAGGGTGGTGTCGACTTATGTAAGCTTGGGTCATCGCTGGCCCGGCGGGCGGGTGGCCTGCGGGGCCCCGGGCACAGCGGGCCCGCGGCGATTTCCTTCCGGCCGTCGCGCGAGGTCGGCGCAACCATGCCGGGTGCCGCGCCGGCGGCCTGCGGGCCCGGCTACATGCGCCTACATTTCCCTACATTTGCCTCCCCGTGCGGGCGCTGGGCGTCAGGCCCCCACGAAGCGCTCCGCCGCATAGGGCGCCAGGTCCTGGTTCAGCGGCCGCCCCAGCACCGCGGGCGCCAGCAGCTCCGCGGTGGGGGCGGAGCCGGTCAGGCCGAGATGGCCGTGGCCGAAGGCGAAGAACAGGCCGGGCACGCGGCGCGCCGGGCCGATCACCGGGACCGAATCCGGCAGGCAGGGCCGGTGGCCCATCCAAAAACCTTCCGCCCGCGCCGGCCGCGCCTCGGGAAAGACCGCGGCGAGATCGGCGTAGAGCAGCTCCGCCCGCTTGGCATCCGGCGCGCGGTCCAGCCCGCCGAATTCCACCGTGCCGGCGACGCGCAGCGCGCCCTCCATCGGCGTGATGAAGACCTTGCGGTCCGCCGGGATCACCGGGCGGGTCAGGGCGAGGCCGGGATCGCGGAGATCGAGGTGATAGCCGCGCTGCGATTCGAGCGGGATGCGATAGCCGAGCGGTGCGGCCAGCCGCGCGGACCAGGCGCCGGCCGCGAGCACCACGGCCTCCGCCACATGCAGCGCGGACTCGCCCTGCGCGCCGCTGATGCGGCCATCCTGCGTGGCGAGCCGCGTGATGCGGTCCTGCACCACCTGCCCGCCGGCGCGCCGGAAGGCGGCGGCCAGCGCCTGCACGTAGCGGAAGGGGGAGGCGCAATGCGCGTGGTCGGCCAGGAAGATGCCGAGGGTATAGGCGGGGCCGATGGCGGGCTCCAGCGCCAGGATGGCGGCGCGGTCCAGCTCCTCCAGCCGCGCGCCATGGGCGCGGCGGATCTCCCAGCTCGCGCGATCCTTCGCCAGCTGCGCGGCGTCCCGGTAGAGGTAGAGCTGGCCGTGCGGGCGCAGCAGATCGGGCGCGCCGATCTCGCGGACCAATGCCATGTGCTGCTCGGTCGCCAGGTGCAGCAGCCCGTCCAGCGCAGCGGTGGCGCGCGTCACGGCGGCGGGGCGCGCGGCGGCGACGAAGCGGGCGAGCCAGGGCGCGGCGCGCAGCCAATAGCCGGCGGGCACATGCAGCGGCGCGGCGCGGTCCAGCAGCATGCGCGGCACCTGGCGCAGCAGGCCCGGCATGGCGAGTGGCGCGACGGAGCTGGCGCTGATGGCGCCCGCATTGCCGAAACTGGCGCCGCCCTGACCGGGTGGCTGCGCATCCACCACGGTGACCTGCGCGCCGGATTGCTGCAGCCGGTAGGCCAACGCCATGCCGACGATGCCGGCGCCGATGACCAGGATGCGGTCGGGTGCGCCGCTCATGCCGCGGCCGCCAGGGCGGTGAGGTCGGGCAGCGGACGCCGGAACTCCGGCATGTCGCGAAAATGCGTCTCCAGCGCCAGCGCGGCGTCGAGCAGGAAGGCGTCGCCGCCGCGGGGCCCGACCACCTGCAGGCCGAAGGGCATGCCGGCCTCGTCCCGCCCGCAGGGGATGCAGATGGCGGGGTGGCCCATCATCGAGATGCCGTAGGTGATGCCGGATGTCGCGAAATAGCCTTCCAGCGGCAGGCCCTCCATCTCGGTCGGATAGGGCAGTTCCTTCGGGAAGGGCGTCATCGCCTGGCAGGGCAGCAGCAGCAGGTCGTGGCGGGTGAAGAAGTCCTGGAAGGCGCGGTAGAGGCGCGTTTGCTCAGCCTGGGCCGCGGCGAGGTCCGCCAGGCTGTAGCGCAGCCCCTCCTCGTAATTGCCGCGGGTATTGGCGCCGAGCAGCATCGGGTCACGCTCGTAATGCGCCTTGAAGCCGGCCAAAAAGTTGGTGCAGCGGATGACGCGATAGGCGCGGTCGATGCCGGCCATGTCGGGGTCCTCGGCCTCGCAGTGGCCGAGCGCCGGGGCAAGGGCCGCCATGCGCGCCAGGAAGACGCGGCGGATGCTGGGGGCGATCGGGGCGAAGCCGAGATCGACGGAGGTGGCGACGCGCAGCGAGGCGAGGTCCAGCGGCCGGCGCAGCGCCAGGCCGCCGGCCTCGAGGCGCGGATCAGCCATGGGGTCGCGGCTGTCGGCGCTGGCCATGGCGCTGAGCAGCAGCGCGGTATCCGCCACGTCCCGCCCCATCGGCCCCTGCACGGAGAGCACGGACCAGCCCTGCCGGCGGCGTTCGGAGGCCACCAGGCCAGGCGTCGGCCGGAAACCCACCACGCCGGACCAGGCGGCCGGCTTGCGCAGCGATCCGCCGGTATCGGACCCCGTGCAGAGCGGCAGCATGGAGGTGGCGAGCGCGACGCCGGAGCCGCCGGAGGAGCCGGCGCAGGACAGCGCCGGGTCGAAGGCATTGCCGGTGGCGCCGTAGACATCGTTGATGGTGTTGCCGCCGGTGCCGAACTCCGGCGTGTTCGTCTTGGCCAGGATGATGCCGCCCGCGGCGCGCAGCGCGGCGACGATCCTCTCATCCTTCGCCGGCACATGGTCGCGAAAGATCGGCGAGCCATAGGTGGTGCGCAGCCCGGCCGTGTCGTTCAGGTCCTTGATGCCGATCGGCAGGCCGTGCAGCGGGCCCAGGCGCTCGCCGCGCATCACGGCCGCCTCCGCCGCGCGCGCGGCCTGGGTGGCGCCTTCGACATCGAGCGCGACGACGGCGTTCAGCGCGGGGTTCACCGCGGCGATGCGCGCCAGGCAATCGGCCAGAAGCTCCACCGGCGAGATGCGGCGCGTGCCGATCAGCCGGCGCAGCTCCACCGCCGGCAGGTCGCAGAGCAGCGTCGGACCCGGTTGCGATGGCGCCATTCTCTCCTCCGGCCCAACCGGGGCACGGGGCAATCGGACCACGCCCCCCGGCTTGGGCGCAAGCCGGGGCGGCCGCTCAATGCGTCAGCAGCAGGGTCAGCGTATCGGCATAGGCACCGGCGCGCGGCGCGCGCTGGCGGGCCGGCAGGCGGCCATAGACGGTGAAGTTCATCCGCAGCGCGGTGGAGGCGGTGGCGGTGCCGCTGCCGGTCAGCAGGCCGGTGCCGCCGGTGCCGTCGCCAAAGACGATGCTGCGGCTGGCATCGGTGTAGATCTCCATGGCCAGCACCTCGCTGCCCGAGGTGAGCTGCCGCGCCCCCTGCGCGCCGGTGCCGCCGAGCAAGGCGATGCTGAAATTCACCGTCGTCGCCTGGTCCAGCGCCAGGCAGCTGACGGAAACGGTGGCGGTGGAGAGATTGGGGGAAGCCAGGCTGCCGTCATAGGTGCCGAAGACCATCGGCGTGCTGGTGACGCTGCAGGTGGCGGTGGCCTGCGCGCGCGCCGCCTGCGGCGCCAGCAGCAGCAGCGGAAGAAGGGCCAGCAGGGCCGGGCGGATCATCGGCATGGCACGGGTCCTATGACGGGCACATCCCCGGGTGTGGGGCGATAGGCGAAGGCGATGCGGCAGCGACGGCCATCCGGCAGTTCCACCTCGGCCTCGTTCTCCGGCTGCAGTGCGGTGACGAAGCTTTCGCCGTCGTAGCCGACAGGCGTGGGCGGCAGGCCCGCGCGGTGCAGCCGTGCGCCGAGCGGCAGCGGCGCGCCCGCGGCATCCTGCAGGCGCAGCAGCGCGGCGCGGGCGCCGCGCACGCCGAAATCGACCAGCACACCGACCCGGTCGCCCGGCCGCACCAGCACCTGGGTGCGATCCACCTCCACATCCGGCGGCAGGTCCGCCGGGTCCAGCGCCAGGCGGTTGTTCTGGAAGCTGCTGAGATGGGGCACCAGCAGGCGGCCATTGCCATCCGTCGTGCCGATCGGCCGGTTCTCGTAGCTGACGCGGACATTCGGCACATCGCCGCTGCTGACCACGGCGAAGCTGTCGGTGATGGGATTGGCGGCGAAGACGCCGCCGCCCGCCGCCACCAGCGCGCCGCGCGCGCCCAGTCGGCCCGCCGTGCCGGTGCTCGACTGGTCGATGCCGACCGTCGCATGGGCGAAGGGCAGGATATACTCGGCATCCGCGGCGCGCCGCGCATAGCGGCCTTCCTGGTCATAGACGCGGAAGCCGAAATCGCCCGGCACCTGGGCCGCCTGCTGCAGCTGCGTGCGAAAGCCGGAACGGCCATCATCCAGCGTGCCCGCGACGCTGCCGGAGACGCCGCCACCGAAGGACATGGAGACGCCCATGGTGACGCCGTAGGACTCGTCCCGCAGCAGGTCCTTGTAGCCGGTGACATAGAGATTGAGGCGCTCCGCGATGCGCGTGGTGTAGCTGGCGGTGACCAGAGAGATGTCGGTGCTGCCGGTGGTGGCGCCGGCGAGGTAGCTGGTGCTGTCCTGCCGCTGCGTCACGGTGCCGGCCTGCTGCGCCACATAGCCCAGGCTGAGGCTGCCATAGCGGCCGAGCGAGAGGCCGCCGCCGGCGCGCAGCGTCTGCCGCGGCATGGGCGATCCCTCCAGCGCCGCGATGTCGCGATAGCCCGGGGTGGCGAAGGTGGCGCTGGCGAAGAGGTTGAATCGGGCGGTGCGGCGTTCCAGGCCGATCGCGGCGCGCGTGCCCTGCACGGCGGTATCGCCCGCGAGGCCGGTCTCGCCGCCGCTGCTGGTCGCGACCGCCGCGGTGACGATGCCGAGATTGCCGATGCGCAGCGCGGCGCCGACACCGCCCAGCGCGAAGCCGCTGGCGCCCTCGGCATGCGCCTCCAGCGTCAGCCAGTCGGTCAGGCCGTAGCGGAGCGAGCCGCTGGCGGCAGCCTCGCCATAGTCGCTCTCCTCCAGCCCGTAGCGCCGGCGCACGCCGCCCGCCTCCAGCGAATAGCTGGCCAGTCCCGCGCGCAGCAGCGCGGTGCTGGCATAGAAGGGCAGGCTCACCACGGTCTGCCGCCCCAGCGCATCGGTCACCGTCATCAGCACCTCCCCCGCGCCGGTGACGATGGGCAGGCTGCGCAGCTGGAAGGGCCCCGGCTGCACCGGCTGGCTGAGCGAGCGGACGCCGTTGACCAGCACATCGACGGTGGAGGGCACGGCGGCGGAGCCGCCGAAGACCGGCAGGGGATAGGTGATGAGGTCCGGCCGCAGCCCGAAATCCGTGCTGACCTGCGCGCCGCCGAGCCGCACCGCGCGGCTCCAGCCCAGCGCGCCGCTGACCACATCGCCGATGCGCCAGCGGCGCAGTTCCTCCGGCTCGCTGTAGGTATAGACCGTCTCCAGCCGGGCGAAGCTGGATTGCTGCGCGTAAGCCGGGCTGTAGCTGCTGAGCGCCGAGGCGGTCAGCGTGCCATGCGGGCCGAAGCCGCGCGCCTCCAGGAAGGCGCCGCCATAGTCGCCCTCGCCGCTGAAGGTGCCGAGCACGTCGTAGTTCAGCAGCGCGCCCCAGCCGGCCGGCGCCAGCGCGGCCATGCGCGGCAGGCCGCCGGTGAACAGCTCCGAGGGCTGCCGGGCCGCATCGGTCGCCGTGACCATCAGCGCCTGGCGCCGGACATCCACCCGCGTCTGCAGGCCGGGGATGCGGGAGAGCGGGATCGGCGCCTCCCCCTCCTCCAGCCCGCGCGGCAGCACGAAGCCGAGGGCACGCAATTCCTGCGGCCGGGCCAGGATCTCCTCCCCCTGCTGGACGAATTCGCCGATCTTGCCGGAGGCATGGCCATTGACCACGATCTCCAGGAACATCGGCGCAGGCTCGGCCAGGGCGGGGCTGGCAGGGATCGGGCCGGCGATCAGCAGCAGGCAGGCGCCGAGGGCGCTGGTCAGGCGTCGACGCACAAGGCCTCGCTCAGGCTGGCAGCGGGATGGCGGTCTCGGTCGCCGGCCCCGGGCCCGCCTGGATGCGCAGGCGCAGGCTGCCGGAGGCCGCGGCCAACGGCAGTTGCCAGCGCCGCTCCGCCCCGGGCAGGACGAAGGGGTTCGCGCTGACCGGCTGCGCCGTGACGGCGCCGCGCGGCAGCAGGGCCTCCAGCTGATCCACCCGCACATGGCGCGGGCCGGTGTTGCGCGCCAGCAGCAGGATCCGGTTGCCCGGCCCCCGCTCCGCACGCCAGCTCAGCGCCGGCGCGGCCGGCAACAGGCCTGCGACGATCACGGGCATGGACAGCCGCAGCGCCACCACCACCTCGCGCGGGCGACCTGCCGGCGGGATCTCGTCCAGGATCAGCCGGTAGGTGCGCTCCAGCCGCTCGGCCGGCCGGCGCAGCGCCAGGCGCACCACCTGGTCCTCATCCGGCCGCAGCTCGAAGATCGGTGGCGAGGCCAGCAGATCCGTGGTGGGCGTCAGCACGTCCCGGTCGCCATCCTGCGACCAGGCGAAGAGGCGAAGCTGGGCCGCGGTGGCGCTGCCACCGCGGTTGCTGACCTGCAGCGTGGCCGTTGCCCGCCCTGGCCGGAACTCCACCATGATGGGGTCCACGGCCAATGTCGCCGCCTGCGACGATGCGGGGCGCAGCAGGGCGGCCAGCGCCGCCCCGCCGAGAACGAGCCGACGCCGGGGAAGGGAGGGAACGGCCATCTGCGCTCAGTAGGTCAGCGTCAGGACGACGGAGTCGGTATAGGTGCCGGCGGGCTTGTTGCCCTGGGCGGCCGGGATGCGGCCATAGAGCGTGGTGCTGCCGGCGCCGGTCGAGGCGCTGATCTCGATGTCCACCGCGTCCGTCGCCGCCAGGTCCGCGCCACCGGCCGAAATGGCGACCTGATAGTTCAGGAAGTTGGTGCCATCGGTGATCCGGCGGCTGCCGCCGGAGTAGTTGCCGCCCTCGCCGACCGTGAAGGTCAGGGTGCCGCTGGTGCCGGTGCACTGGCCGCTGGCGGTGGCGGTGGTGTCGGTCGGGACGGTCTGGGAATAGCCCGAGAAGGTCAGGGCGGTGGCCGAGATCGTGCAGATCTTGGTCACTTCGGCGGAGACGGCCATGTTGCCGGTGGCGGTCTGCGCGGCCGCCGGCAGAGCGAAGGCCGCAAGTCCAAGGCACGCAGTGGAAAGAAGAAGGCGCTTCATGTCGGATTCCCCAGCTGTAAGGGTTTCAAACAGGGAACTACAGCATGAAGCATCAATGCCTTGGGCAGAGGGCAACCTCGGCTATTGCAACACTTCTTCTGCTCCCCCGCTTGCGATACCACCATAGCGTGTAGGGAGACGACTCGATAAGCGCCAAACGTTTAAATGATGCGTAATCTACACTTCCTGACAAACCCATTTGGTGACAGCGCATTGTTCGGCACAAACGCCTACGATGCCCTTACGAAGGCATACAATGTTCGGGTTTGTGGGCGGGCCTCTGACAGCGGCGATGGCCAAGGCGCATGCCAATACGCCATCGCGGTCTGCTGCTGCAGGCGACGGCCTGATGAGGAACGGGGCCTCCCCGCTTCCTAGGCCGGGCTGCCGGGATCGGCCGGGCGCTGGCGCACCCGGCCGGGGGCCTGGCCGGCCTCAGGCCAGCGCCGCCCCTTCCCGCCGGCTGCGCAGGAAGTTCCACAGCAGGATCGGCAGCGCGATGGCCACGCCGATCGCGGTCGTCGGCCCGCTGGGGGAGATCGTCATCAGCGCCGCCACCACCAGCCCGAACTGCGAGCCGATGCCCATATGGGTGAAGGCATAGCCGGTCAGGCCGATGCCCAGCACCAGCACGCCCAGCGCGCAGGTGATGGTGACGAACAGGAAGCTGGCCAGGGTGAAGTCATCCACCATGATCAGCATCACCGGCGCATAGGCGAAGACGAAGGGCACCGTGGCCTTCGCAGCCCCCAGCCGGAAAGCCGTCAGCCCGGTGCGGAAGGGGTTGGAGCCGGCGATGCCGGCGGCGGCATAGGCCGCGACGCAGACCGGCGGCGTGAGGTCCGCCAGGATGCCGTAGTAGAGGATGAACAGATGCGCGGCGAGCGGCGGCACGCCGAGCTGGATGACCGCAGGCGCCGCGATCGCCGCCAGCACGATGTACAGCGCGGTCGTCGGGATGCCCGCGCCCATGACGATGCAGATCACCGCGACGAAGAGCAGCGTCATGAACAGGGTCAGCCCCGCCAGGCTGCCCATGCCGGCCGGCAGGATCTCGAAGATCGGCGCGAACCACTGCGCCGTGCTGGCAGCCGCCTGGGTCACGATGAAGCCGACGCGGAAGCCGGCGCCGGTCAACGTCACAACGCCCACCACCATGCCGACCGCCGCCGCCGCGGCGCCGACAGCCAGCGCGTAGCGCGCGCCCATGTCCAGCGCATCCCACAGGTCGCGCAGGGTCAGCCGGTTGCGCGGATTCAGGAAGCCCACGATGACACACAGCGTGATTCCGACGAAGGCCGCGAGATAGGGCGTGTAGCCATCGACGATGACCCAGATGAGGGCCACCAGCGGGATCACGGTCGGCCAGCCGTCGCGCACCGTCGGCCACAGCTTCGGCACCTCATGCGCCTCCATGCCGCGCAGGCCCAGGCGCTTCGCCTCGAAATGCACCTGCACGAAGACGCCCCAGAAATGCATCGCCGCCGGCACCGCCGCCGCGATCAGCAGCGTGGTCAGCGGAATCTCCAGGAACTCGATCATGACGAAGGCCGCCGCGCCCATGATCGGCGGCGTGATCTGCCCGCCCGCGCTTGCGGCCGCTTCCACGGCGCCTGCGAAATGCGGCTTGTAGCCCACCTTCTTCATCGCCGGGATGGTCAGCGACCCGGTGGTGACGGTATTGGCGATGGAGGAGCCGCTGATCGAGCCGAACATGGCGGAGGCCAGCACCGCGACCTTGGCCGGCCCGCCCGGATAGCGCCCGGCGATGATGCTGGCCAGGTCGATGAAGAACTGGCCCAGGCCCATGCGCGTGGCGATGACGCCGAAGAGCACGAAGTGGAAGACGAAGGTCGCGACCACCTTGGCGGGAATGCCGAAGATGCCCTCGCCCGTCAGATAGACATGGTTGACGAAGCCGGACCAGTCGGAGCCCGGATGCGCCAGCACGCCGGACAGGTGGTTGCCCCATAGCGCATAGGCGATGAAGATGCAGACGATGATGGGCAGGATCGGACCCATCGATCGCCGCGTCGCCTCCAGCACCAGCACCACCATGATGGTGCCCATGACCACATCGGTCTCGCTGGGATTGCCGATGCGGAAGGTCAGGTCATCGAAGATCAGCGGCAGGTAGAGCGTCGCCACCACGATGGCGCCTGCAAGGATCCAGTCCAGCACCGGCACGCCGCCGATGCGCGGGCCGACCGAGAGGAAGCCGCCGGGAAACAGCAGGAAGATCAGGCTCAGCACGGCGGCCAGGTGGATCGCCTTGTGCCAGTGCTCGGTCAGGATGCCGAAGCCCGCGGTGTAGTAATGGAAGACCGACAGCGCGACGAGCAGGAAGGAGACCAGCCGGGCGGTGAAGCCTGTCAGGTCGCGGAAGCGCAATTCGCTGTCCGCCTCCTTCTCCAGCCGCGCCGCGGCCTCCAGGTCGAGTTTGTTGGGCGCGGGGGAGCCGCTCATGGTCAGGGCCTCGGGAGAGATGAAGACAGTCCGGAACGCAGAACCCGGCCCGACGCTTTCGCATGGGCCGGGTGGGGCGGCTCAGCGGCTGCGGATCAGCGCAGGATGCCGGCCTCGCGGTAGTAGCGTTCGGCGCCCGGGTGGAAGGGCACCACGCCGCGGCCGGTCAGCGCGCCTTCCTTGACGATCTCGCGGCCCTTGGCATGGCCGCGGTCCAGCAGGCCGCGGGTGGTGTCCGACCACAGCGACTTGGTGATGGCATAGACCGTCGCCTCCGGCACCGTATCGCGCACCGCCAGCACGGCACCGACCGTCAGGGTCGGCACATCCGCCTCCAGCCCCTCATAGGCGCCGCGCGGGATGGTGCCGGTGCCGTAGAAGGGCGCGCGGGCGATCACGCGCTGCGCTTCCTCGCCCTGGATCGGCAGGATGCGGCAGCCGGCGCGGCTGCAGAATTCGGTGAAGGCGGCGGCGGGATAGCCGACCACGGTGAAGGTCGCGTCCAGGCCGCGATCCTGCATCCGCTCCGTCCCCTGCGCCTGGTTCAGGTATTCCGCCTGGTATTCGCGGCCCGCCCGCAGGCCATTCGCCTCCAGGATCATCTCCGCGCCGATGCGCGCGCCGCTGGCCTGCAGGCCGATGGCGATGCGCTTGCCGGAGAGGTCGGAGAAGCCGCGGATGGCGCTGTCGCGGCGCACCACGGCGTGGATGTGCTCGGGGAAGAGATGCGCCACGAAGCGCAGGCGGTCCACCTTCGGGCGGCCCTCGAACAGGCCAGTGCCGGTATAGGACCAGTGCGCCACGTCGGACTGGGTGAAGCCGGCCTCGGCATTGCCGGACTGGATCAGGTTCACGTTCTGCACGCTGCCCTGGGTGGCAACCGCCACGGCGACCATGCCGGGGACGCCATCGGTGGCGCCGGCCGTGTTGCAGGGCGCGCCGGGGGGGCAGGAGATGGCATTCGCGATGATGCCGCCGATCGGGTAGTAGGTGCCGCCAGCCGAGCCCGTGCCGATGCGGAAGAACTGCGGCGCCTGCGCGGATGCCAGGCCGGGAGCGAGGGCGGCGGCGGCGAGGCCGAGGCCGCGCCGCGTCAGGGAATGCATGGTCATCGGAATCTCCCGTTGGGTGCCAGTTCCGGAACCCTATCCAGCGGCGGCGCCGGGGACAATCTTGCGCCGCAGCAGCCGCCCGGCCAACGGCAGCGCCAGCCCGGCCAGCGTCACCACCATCAGCACCAGCGCGATGGGCCGGCCGAGGAAGCCGGTCAGGTCATCGCCGAAGATGATCAGCGACTGCTTCAGCGTCTCCTCCACCATGGCGCCCAGCACCAGCCCCATGATCAGCGGCGCCGGGGAGAAGCCGGCGCGGCGGAACAGGAAGCCGAGGACGCCGGCCACCAGCATCACCATCACATCGCCCACGGACTGGTTCGGCCCATAGGCGCCGATGACGGACAGCGCGAAGACGGCGGGCCAGAGGAAGGCGTTGGGGATCAGGCTGATGCGGGCGAAGAATTTTGCCATCGTCAGCCCCATCACCAGGTAGAAGACATTGGCGGCGAGCATCGAGGCGAAGACGGCGTAGAGCAGCGTCGGCTGTTCGGTGAAGAGATGCGGCCCCGGCCGCACGCCCTGCACGATCAGCCCGGCGAGGATAATGGCGGTGGTGGCGCTGCCGGGGATGCCGAGCGCCAGCGTCGGCACCATGGAGCCGCCGACCGCGGCATTGTTCGCGGCCTCCGGCCCGGCCACGCCCTCGATGCTGCCCTTGCCGAATTCCTCGGGGGTCTTCGACCAGCGCCGCGTCTCGTTGTAGCCGATCAGCGCCGCGGTGGTGGCGCCCAGTGCCGGCAGCGCGCCGATGAAGGTGCCGATGGCGCTGCCCAGCCAGATGGCGCGGTTGCATTTGCGCATCTCCGGCCAGCCCGGCACACGCGCGGCATCCAGGGCGATGATCTTCGCATCCGCCGCCCGTCGCGCCGCCTGGTCCAGCATCTCCCCCACCGCGAAGAGGCCTATCAACACGGGGACGAAGCCGATCCCGTCGGACAGCTCCATCACCCCGAAGGCGTAGCGCTCCACGCCGGTGGTGAGGTCCATGCCCACGGTCGCGATCAGCAGGCCGAGCGTGGCCGCGATCAGGTTCTTCAGCGGACTGTCGCCGCCAATCGCCGCGCACATGGAAAGCCCGAACAGGGCCAGCGCAAAATACTCCGGCGGCCCGAAGGAATAGGCGGCGCGCGCCAGCAGCGGCGCCGCGAAGATCAGCACGACCACCGAAAAGATGCCGCCGATGGCGGAGGCGATGGCGGACATGCCCAGCGCCATGCCGGCCTGGCCCTTCTCCGCCATCTTGAACCCCTCCAGCGCCGTGGCGCTGGCCGACGGGTCGCCGGGGGCATTCACCATGATGGCGGTGATGGAGCCGCCGAAATTGGCCGCGCAGTAGATGGCGCCGAGGAAGCAGATGGCCGGGATCGGCCCCATGCTGATGGTCAGCGGCAGCAGCAGCGCGATGGTGGTGGAGCCGCTGATGCCCGGCAGAGCGCCAACGAAGATCCCGAGCACCGTGCCCAGCAGCACCATCAGCATCACATAGGGATCGGTGAGGATGGCGAGGCCACCAAGGAAGGCGTCCATCTCAGACCCCGAACAGCATCTGGCCGACCACGCCATCAGGCAGCGTAAGCCGGAAGATTTTGATGAAGACCAGCCAGGCGGAAAGGGTGAATCCCACGGCGACGGCGAGCAGCATGAACCAGCGGGTCTCGCCCCAGAGCCGGCCCACCACCACCAGGAACACCGCGCAGGCGCCGAGCAGGCCGATCACCGCCATGACCGGCAGGAAGGCCAGGCAGCAGGCGAAGATCAGCCAGCCGCGGGCATCGATGCGCGGTGCCGGCGGCTCGGCATCTTCCGGCGCCACCACCTTCGGCTTCTCGAACGCCAGCAGGAGGGCGAGTGCCAGCAGCAGGCCGCAAAGCAGGCGCGGGAACTCCACCGCGCCCAGCCCCGGCAGGCCCGGCGGCACCGGGTCGAAGGTCCAGGTCGCGGCGAAGGCCGAAACCGCGACCAGACCGATCAGCGCCGCGCTGACCTGATTGACGGTCACCGCAGCAGGCCGAGCGCGGTCAGGGCCTCCCGCCCCTCCTCGAAGAAGCCGGTGAGCTGGGCGCCCCAGGGGCCGCTGCCGGCGACGCTGTCGGGCGCCTGGCCGGTATTCTCCAGATAGGTCTTGTAGGTCGGCAGGGCCATCAGCTTCAGCAGGCCCTGCTCCAGCCGCGCCAGGCGGTCCGGCGGCGTGCCTTTCAGCACGCAATAGCCGCGCACGGTGGCGGAGATATTGTCGATGCCGAGTTCCTTGCCGGTCGGCACATCCGGATGGCTCGGCAGGCGATTGGCCGAGAGCACCATCAGCGGGCGCACCTCGCCCGCCCGCATCTGCGCCTCGGCCTCGCCCGGATTGACCAGGGCCAGGTCGATATTGCCGCCCACCAGGTTGATGACGATCTCCCCGCCGCCACGGAAGGGCACCAGCGTCGGCGCCTGCATGCGCGCGGCGCGGCCGAAGGCGAAGATCGAGACATGGTCGACGCCGCCCACATGGGTGCCGCCGAAGCGCAGCGACCGCGCGCGGCCGGCCGAGAGAAGCTCGTCCGCGCTGCGCAGCGGGCTGTCGCGCCGCACCAGCACGAACATCGGATCCTCCGTCGCGCGCGCCACCGGCATCAGGTCCGAAAGCTGCGGCAGGCTGCGGTTGCGCAGCATGGTCAGCAGATGGGTCTGCGTCACCAGGATCACGGTATGGCCATCGGCGGGCTTCGAGGCGAGGTATTGCAGCGCCTGCGCGCCGCTGCCCGCGGTGCGGTTCACCACGGTGAATTCCTGGCCGAATTCCGCTGCCGCATTCGCCGTCATCATGCGCACGGTGATGTCGGTGCCGCCACCGACTCCGGCATGGGTCACCACCTCCACCGTGCGGCTGGGAAAGGCCGCCTGGGCGCGGAGGCTAGAGGGTGCGGCCAGCCCGGCGCCGAGGGCGGGCAGCGCCAGCAGCAGGGACCGCCGGCTCGGGCGGGGCAGGCTTTCGGTGTTCCTCATCGTTCTTGGCTCCCTTGCGCACCGCTTGCTGCGGTGTCGTTGGCGTCCTGGCGGGCGGATGTCCCGCGCCGCTGGCATCGGTGGCCTGGAAGCGGCGCTTGCCGCCGGCGATATGCGCCTCCCCCGCCGCGCGCGCGGCCTCCGCATCGCCGGCGGCGATGGCAGCCAGGATGGCGGCATGCTCGGCATTGCTCTCGCGCATATTCTCGGGCTCCACCAGCGCGCGGCGGCGGAACAGGTGCAGCTCATTGCCCAGGTCCTCATAGATCCTGAGGCCGCGCGGCCCGCCGCCATGGGTGAGGAGGGCGGCGTGGAATTCCAGGTTGGCGGCGTAGTAGGCGGGCGCCGCATCGGCCTCCCGCGCCGCCTCCATCCGCCGCACCAGCGCGCCCAGCTCCCGCAGCTGCGCGGGCGTCGCGGCGCCGGCCAGGCGGGCGCAGGCGAAGCCGGTCAGCGCCGCGCGCAGGTCGTAGATCTCCAGCGCCTCCGCCGCGCTGATGCTGCGCACATAACTGCCCTGGTTGCGGACCGAGACGACGAGGCCGGAGCGTTCCAGCCCGCGCACCGCCTCCCGCACCGGGCCGCGGGAGACGCCGAGGCGCAGCGCCAGCTGCTGCTCGTTCAGCCGCTCCCCGGCCGGCAGGCGGCCGTCCAGGATCATCGCCTCCAGCTCCTGCCCCACCAGGGAGGCCAGCGACCGGGTGCGCACGATCTCCAGCGCCGAGGGACTGTTCCGGTCTTCCGCCATGCGGTTGACCCTGGCGGGTGGAAGTGCAGTCTGTCAACAGTTTGCCAGGGGGTGGGGTGGTGCTAGACCATCCACCGGAGAAGGAGAAAACCATGCCGCAAGCCGACGCCGGGATGCCGCGGGCATCGACCGCCCTGTCCCGCTTCACGGTCCTCGACCTGACCCGCGTGCGATCCGGCCCCACCTGCGTGCGGCAGCTGGCCGACTGGGGCGCCAATGTCATCAAGATCGAGATGCCGGAAGGCCTCGACCAGGGCGACCCGATGGGCGGCCCGCGCCAGGGCTCGGACTTCCAGAACCTGCACCGCAACAAGCGCGGCATGACGCTGAACCTGAAGGACAAGGACGGCGTCGCCCTTCTCAAGAAGCTGGCCGAGAAGGCCGACGTCGTGGTGGAGAATTTCCGCCCCGATGTGAAGACGCGGCTGGGCATCGACTACGAGGCGCTGTCGGCGGTGAATCCCCGGCTGGTCTACGCCTCCATCTCCGGCTTCGGCCAGGACGGGCCCTATGCTGGCCGCCCCGGCTTCGACCAGATCGCCCAGGGCATGGGCGGGCTGATGTCCATCACCGGCCTGCCGGGCCAGGGCCCGGTGCGCGTCGGCATCCCGATCGCCGATCTCTGTGCCGGCCTCTTCGCCGCCCAGGGCATCTTCATCGCCCTGCTGGAGCGTGAGGTCTCGGGCAAGGGGCAGTGGGTACAGACCAGCCTGCTGCAGGCGCAGATCTTCATGCTGGACTTCCAGGCCAGCCGCTGGCTGATGGAGGGCCAGGTGCCGAAGCAGGCCGGCAACAACCACCCGACCAGCATCCCCACCGGCGTCTTCCAGACCAGCGACGGCTACATGAACATCGCGGCCTCCGGCCAGCGCATCTGGGAACGCTGCGCCGATGGCCTGGGCAAGCCGGAGTGGAAGACCGATCCGCGCTTCAACAGCGGCGCCCTGCGCAGCGAGAATCGCGACACGCTGAATGCGATGATCGAGGAGGTGACGCGCACCAACACCACCGCGCATTGGGTGAAGTCGCTGAACGACCTCGGCGTGCCCTGCGGGCCGATCAACAAGGTCGACGAGGTCTTTGCGGACGAGCAGGTGCAGCATCTCGGCATCGCCCAGACGCTGAACGGCGGCGACCGCAACGTGGCCTATGTCGGCCAGCCGATCGGCCTGTCCCGAACGCCCTCGCGGATCGTCTCGCATCCGCCGGAGATCGGCGAGCACACGGATGCGGTGCTGGCGGAGCTCGGCCTGGACGCGGCGACCATCGCCGATCTGCACAGGCGCCAGGTGGTTTGAGGGAGACGCGACGATGGACGGCATGATGGTGACGGGTTCGGAGAAGATGCTGGCCCGCAAGGCGGACGGCATCGGCTGGGTGACCTTCAACAACCCCGAGCGGCACAACGCCGTCTCCATGGAGATGTGGGAGGCGCTGGAGCGGATCATGGCGGACTTCACCGCCGATCCGGCGGTGCGCGTGGTGGTCCTGACCGGCGCCGGCGGCCGCGCCTTCGTCTCCGGCGCCGATATCTCGAAGTTCGAGAGCGAGCGCAGCGGGGAGGCCGCGGTCGCCGCCTACCAGGCGCAGACGGCGCGCGCCTATGACGCCGTCTATGACTGCCCGAAGCCCACCATCGCCATGATCCAGGGCCATTGCATCGGCGGCGGCACCGCGCTCGCCGTCTGCTGCGACATGCGCATCTGCGGCGAGACGGCGAGCTTCGGCGTGCCGGCGGCCAAGCTGGGCCTGGGCTATCCGCTGCATGGGCTGCGCAAGCTGGTGGATCTGGTCGGCCCCTCCTTCGCCAAGGAGATCTTCTTCACCGCGAAGAAGTGGTCCTCTGAGGAGGCGCGCATCATGGGCCTGGTGAACCGCGTGGTGCCGAACGACCAGCTCGAATCCTTCGTGACGGACTACGCCAAGACCATCGCCGGCAATGCGCCGCTGACGGTGGGCAGCGCCAAGTTCATCATCGGCCAGGCGCTGAAGGATCGGGGCGAGGCCGACGAGGCCGCCTGCGACGCCATGGTCAAGGCCTGCTTCGCCAGCGAGGATTATGTCGAAGGCCGCCGCGCTTTCATGGAAAAGCGGCCGCCGCAGTTCAAGGGCCGCTGACGGGGCCAAACCGGGGCGACCCACTCTGGACGGGCGGCGCCTCGCGGGTGCATTTGTCAGGATGAATCACGGAGTCCTGCCCATGCCGCTCGTCACCCGCCGCCTTGTCCTGGGGGCCGGCCTCGCCGCCCCCTTCGCCGCGCGGGGACAGGATGCCTGGCGCCCCTCCCGCCCCATCCGCCTGATCCTGCCCTTCGCCCCCGGCGGGCTGACGGATATCCTGGCGCGCGCCGTGGCGGACCGGCTGAGCCCGGTCTTCGGGCAGCCCGTGGTGGTGGAAAACCGCGCCGGCGCCGGCGGCAACCTGGCGGCGGAGGCGGTGGCGCGCGCCACGCCGGATGGCCATACGCTGCTGGTCGCGACCCAGGGCATCATCGCCATCAACAAGGCGCTCTTCGCCCGCCTGCCCTATGACCCGGACGAGGATTTCGTCCCCCTCGCCATGCTCGCGCAGCAGCCCAACCTGCTGGTGGTCTCGCCGCGGGCCCTGCCCAACGTGACCAACCTGCAGCAACTGGTCGCGGCGGTGCGGGCGACGCCGGGCGGCATGCCCTATGGCTCCAACGGCGTCGGCTCCTTCACCCATCTGTCCATGGAATTGCTGCGCGCGGTGGCGGGGCTGGAGATGACGCATGTGCCCTATCGCGGCAGCGCCCCGCTGCTGACCGATATGGTCGCCGGCACCATTCCCTTCGCCTTCGATGGCCTCGCCACCTCCGCCCCGCAGGTGGGCCCGGGCGGCGCGCTGCGCGCCATCGCGGTCACCTCCGGCACCCGCTTCCGCGCGATGCCCGAGGTGCCGGCGGTGGCGGAGACGGTGCCCGGCTTCGATGCCAGCCCCTGGTACGGCATCTTCGCCCAGTCGAAGCTGGACGAGCCGGTGCTGGATGCGCTGGAGGCCGGCTTCCGCCGCGTGCTGGAAAGCCCGGAATGGGCGGCGCTGCTGGAACAGCGCCAGGCCGATGCCATGCCGCAGGGCCGGGTCGCCCTTGCCCAGGTGATGGCCCGCGAACGCCGCGTCTGGCGTGAGGCGGTGGCGCGCTCCGGCGCGCGCGCGGATTGAGCCTCTTCGCCGTCATCCCGGCCGCCTTCGGCGGGCCGGAGGGGCCGGCAGCCGCCAAGGCGCGGCTGCTGTTGCTGGACAGCCTGGGCTGCGCCCTGGCGGGCCTTGGCCATCCGCGCGTCGCGGCCTTCGCCCAGGCGATGCAGGCGGGATTCACGGGCGAGGTGGCGCTGGCCGGCGCCCGGCTGGCGCCAGCCGCCGCCGCCGCGGTGCTCTCCGCCGCCACCTGCTGGGACGAGGCGAATGAGGGGCTGGCGCGCGCCCATGGCCGCCCTGCCCTGCCCGTCGCGCCGCTCGCCCTGGTGGCGCGTGCCCAGGGCGCCGATCCCGCGCTGGCGCTGGCCGCCTTCGCCCTGGGCTATGAGGTCGCGGCCCGCGCCGGGGAGGCCTGGCGGATCAAGCCCGGCATGCATGTCGACGGGTCCTGGCACAGCCTGGGCGCCGCCGCCTGCGCGGCGCGGCTGGCGGGGCTGGATGCGGAAGCGGTGGCGCGCGCCGTGCGGCTCGCCGCCTGCCAGATCCCCTTTTCCCTCTACGCACCCATTGCCGCCGGGATGGATGGTCGCAACAGCTTTCCCGCCCATGCCGCCCTGCTCGGCCAGATGACGGCCGCCGCCGCTGCCGCCGGGATGGATGCGCCCGAGGCAGGTTTCGCCGAGGCCCGCCGCATCGCCCTGGGCCATGCGGCGGAGGCGGTGGTGGCCCCGCCAGGCACCTGGCTGATCGAGGAAGCCTACCAGAAGCCTTACGCCGGCGTGCGCCACGCGCATTACGCGGCGGCGGCCGCCCTCGCCCTGCGGCCACGCCTGACGGCATCGCCGCGGCGGATCATGGTAGGAACCTATGCTGAGGCGCTGCGCTATGCCGGCAATCGCGCGCCGCGCGCGGCCATCTCGGCGCAGTTCAGCCTGAGCTGGGCGGTGGCGGCCGCGCTGGCGCAGGGCGACCTCGGCCCGGCCGCCTATACCGAAGCCGCGCTGGCCGATCCCGCGCTGCGGGCGCTGGAGGCGGCTGTGGAGCTGGTGGAGGATGCCGGGATGACGGCCGCCGGCCTGCGCGGCGCGACGGTCACCATCGATGGCCTCTCCGAAACCATCCACCACGTCACCGGTGATCCGGGCCATCCGATGACGGAGGCCGAGACGGTCCAGAAGTTCACGCGCTTTGCCACGCCCGCGCTGGGCGAGACGGGTGTCGCGCGCGCCATCGCGGCCCTGCTGCGGGATGCGCCGGCGGAGGGCCTGTTCGGTGGATGAGACGGAGGTGCTCATCGCCGGTGCCGGCCCCGTCGGCCTGGCGCTGGCCCTGGCGCTGACACAACGCGGCGTCGCGGTGCGGGTGCTGGAGAAGCGGGAGGGGCTCTCCGCCGCCTCCCGCGCCTCCACCTTCCACCCGCCGACGCTGGATGCCCTGCACGAGCTGGGCGTGCTGGCGCCGCTGCTGCCGGGCGGCGTGCGGGTCGATCGCATCCTGTGGCGGCGCGTGGACAGCGGCGCCGCGGCGACGATCGACCTCGGCATCCTGGCCGGCGAGACCGGCTTTCCCTTCCGCTGGCACCGGGAACAGCAGGACCTGACCCCGGCCCTGGCCGCCGCCCTGCCCGCCGGCTGCCTGCGCTTCGGCGCCGGGGTGATGGCGCTGGCGCAGGATGCGGCTGGCGTCACCCTGCGGGCGGCCGATGGCAGCACGCATCGCGCGCGCTATGCGGTGGGCTGCGACGGGGCCTCCGGCGCGCTGCGCGGCCTGGCCGGCATCCCGGCCGAGACCAATGCCTATGCGCATCGCGTGCTGCGGCTGCTGACGCCGCTGGACCTGCGGCAGGTAGTGCCGGGGCTGGATGGCCTCGGCTACCTGTACGACGAAACGGGCTCCTGCTCCCTGCTGCGCATGCCGCGCAACTGGCGGCTGATTTTTCGCATTGCACCGGAGATGAGCGATGCCGAGGCGATGGCGGAGGACCATGCCCGCGCCCGCATCGCCCGCTTCCTGCCGCAGGCGGCGGGGATGGAGATCGAGGGCCGCGATGTCTATGGCGTGACACGCGCCATGGCCACGGCCTATCGCGCCGGCCGCGTGCTGCTGGCCGGCGATGCGGCGCATCTGACCAATACGCGCGGCGGCATGAACATGAATGCCGGCATCCATGACGCCATGACGCTGGCCGCCACGCTGCCCCGCGTGCTGGGCGGCGCGCCGGAGCAGCTGCTGCAGGGCTGGGCCGATTCCCGCCTGGCCGTGGTGCGCGAGGCGCTGCTGCCGCGCACCGACAGCCGCGTGGCCGCCAGCCCGGCCGAGGAGGTTTCGCGCATGGCCGCCCTCACCCCCGCCGAACAGCTGGTCTGGGCGCGGGAGGCTTCGATGCTGGATCTCGCCAGGGTGGGAATGCCGTCATGAGCTGGCCCGAGCCGGACTATCTGCCGACCCATCGCATCGGCCTGCTGGCACCTTCCGCCAATCCGGCGGTGGAGCCGGAGCTGCGGAACCTGCTGGCACCGCGCGCGGCGCTGCATGTCACCCGCCTGCCGGTGATGCCCGGCACCACGCTGGAACAGCGCAACGCCGCCTATCCGGCGGCCTTCGTCGAATCGCTCGGCGATTTCGGCGCCCTGGCGCTGGATGCGGTGATCGTCGGCCTCACCGGGCCCAGCTATGCCCAGCCGCCGACCGAGGATGCGGCGCTGCAGAACCGGCTGGGCAAGCTGGCGGGCCGCCCCGTGCTGCTGGCGGCGCGTGCCATCGCGGAGGCGCTGGAGGCGCTGGGCCGCCCAAAGCTGCTTCTCTTCTCGCCCTATCCCGGCTGGCTGACGGAGCGGGCGGAGCGCTATTGGCGCGGCGCCGGGCTGGACCTGACGGAGAGCTTCAAGGTCTCCGACAGGTTCATGGCCTATGAACTGTCGCCGGAGGAGGTGGCCGATGGCCTGGCCCGGCTGTCGCTGCCGGCGGATTGCGCCGTGCTGCTCTCGGGCACCGGCATGCCGACGCTGGATGCCATGGGCTGGATGGCAGGGCGCATCGGCGTGCCGATGGTTTCCTCGAACCTCGCCTGCGCCTTCGCCGTGTCCCGCAGGCTCGGCCTGCCGCCGAGCGCGGCCATGACGAAATGCTGTCCGGAGCTGGCGGCCCGGCTGGGCTGAGCGCACAAAAAAGCCTTCGGAAGCTCCCCCCCGAAGGCTGTTCCTGCCGGCCGTGCCGCGCGGACTACTTAGTGCGCTGCTTCCGCGCGGCGTAGCGGGCGTCGCGCTTGGCCTTCTGCTCGGCCGCCAGCGCCAGGGCGCGGGCCTTCTTCTCGGCATCCAGGATCATGCTGCGGTTCTGCGCATCAATCTCCGCGATGCGGGCGCGCTGAGCTTCCTCGGCGGCCTGGCGCTCGGCCTCGCGACGGGCGGCGGCGGCCGCGGCTTCCGCGGCGGCCTTCTCGGCAGCGATGCGCGCGGCTTCCGCGGCCTTCTCGGCGGCGCGTTCCGCGATACGGGCGGCGCGGGCATCGGCGATCGCCTTCTGCTCCGCCAGCTTCCGCTGGACTTCCGGATCCTCGAGGCGCGACTTCAGCGCCTGGAACTTCTCCGCGGTCTTCTTCCGGGCCTCTTCCGCCGCGTTGCGACGGTCATTGAAGTCGAACAGTTTTCGTGCCTGCATGGCGGCTATGTAGACCCTGCGGACCTCCCGGAAAAGGGGGGATCGCTGCGCGTGGGATGCAACCCTGGCATCTTTCCGGGCCGGAAACCGGCCATTCGCGCCTCAATTGGCCAGGGTCACCCCGGATTCCCGCACCAGCTCGGCCCAGCGGGTGACCTCCGCCTGGTGGAAGGCGCCGAAGGAAGCGGGCGGCAGGGTGGCGATCCGGAAACCCGCCGCCTCCAGCCGGCCGCGCACCGCGGCATCGGCCAGCGCCACCTCGGTGGCCGCGAAGACCGCCTGCAGCACTGGCTCCGGCGTGCCGCGCGGGGCGAAAAGGCCGAACCAGGCATCGCCCGAGATATAGTCATAGCCCTGCTCGCGCAGCGTCGGCACCTCCGGAAGGTCCGGGAAGCGCGCCGCCCCGCCCACGCCCAGCGCGCGGATCCGGCCATCGGCGGCAAGCGCGGAGACGCTGGCCCAGGTCGCCATCATGAAGTCGACCGTCCCCGCCACCAGGTCCAGCGCCGCCGGCGCCGCGCCGCGATAGGGCACATGCGTCGCCTGCATCCCGTTGCGGCGCACGAAGGTCTCGCTCATCAGGTGGGAGGAGGAGCCGGCGGAGGAGGAGGCATAGGACAGCCCCGGCCCAGGCCGCCGCCCCAGCGCCACCAGGTCTGCCACGCTCCGCGCGGGGGAGGAGGCCGGCACCACCAGCGCATGCGGCGCCCGCGCCACAAGCGTGATGGCGGCGAAGCCGGCGGGGTCGTAGGGCAGGCCCGGGATCAGCGCCCCGTTGGTGGCATGGGTCTGGTTGTTGCCGAGCACCAGGGTCAGCCCATCCGGCGCCGCGCGGAAGGCGGCCTCGGTGCCGATCACGCCGCCGCCGCCGCCGCGATTGTCCACCACCACCTGCTGGCCCCAGCTCTCCTGCCACTTGGCCGCGAGGGCGCGGGCCAGCACATCCGTGGTGCCGCCCGGGGGAAAGGGCACCAGCAGCCGCACCGGGCGCGCCGGCCAGGCGGGCTGCGCCGTGGCCGGCCGGGCCAGGGCCAGTCCGGACAGCAGCAGGATGGCGCGACGGCTGGGCATGCGGGCATCTCCGAAGGGTGCATCTCAGTCTCGCGCGGCCGGGGCGGTCCGGGCCAGGGGTCTCGGCGTCTCGCCAGCTTGTGCCGCGGCGCGGCGCCCCATAAAGCTGGCGCCGGACAAAGGACCTCGCCCAGGGCATGCACGAACCCGATCTGGTCTTCCGCCTCGGCCCGAATGGCCCCGCTGCCCGGACTCAAAGCCACCCTGGCTTGGCCGCGACCTTCCTGCCCCCCGGCCCGGTGCGGCGGGTGTGCCGGGCCTGATGGCCCACCACGTCTTCCTGCATGTGCCGAAGACCGCGGGCTCCACGCTCCGCACCGTCCTGTCGCGGCAATATGGCGCACGGCACGTGCTGTATTTCGACCTGGGCGCCGGCGATCCACGCCCGATGGCGGAAGTGCTGGGCGAGCTGCGCGCGCGGGTCGGGCCGCGCGACATCCGGCTTTTCACCGGGCACCAGTATCTCGGCCTGCATGAAGCACTCCGCGAGCCCTGCCTCTACTTCACCCTGCTGCGGGACCCCGTGGAGCGGGCGCTGTCGGAATATTTCTACGCCTTCAGCTATCCGCATCATGCGCAGCGGGAGGAGATCCTCTCCGGCGCGCTGGGGCCGATGGACTTCCTGACCAGCCGGCATCGGCGCGGCGACGACCAGGCGCGGCAGATCGCCGGGCGCAGCCAGCGGCCGCTGCTGGAAGCGGCGCTGGCCAATCTGCACCACGCCGTCGCGGCGGTCGGCATCGCCGAGGATTTCGATCGCTCCCTGCTGCTGATCGCGCGCCGGCTGGGCTGGGCGCCGCCCGTGCATGTGGCGCGCAACGTCACCCGCCTGGCGCCGGAACAGGCGGCCCTGCGGGCGGCGGCGCGGCGGCAGGCGGAGTCGCATCGCGGCCTTTTCGCCATCGACCAGGCGCTGCATGACGCGGCCCGCGCCCGGCTGGCAGCGGATTGCGCGGCCGAGGGCCCGGATTTCGAACCCGCCCTGGCCGCCTTCCGCCGCTGCCAGGCGGCGCTGGCGGAAGGGGCCGGCGATGCGGTCTTCGAACGCTATGAATTCCGCGCCGATGACGCCCTGCCCCCCTGGGCGGAGGCGGTGCGCGCAGGGCCGGATTTCGCCCAGGTAGCGGAATTCCTGGCCCGCCCGCCCCTGCCGCTCCGCCCGCCGGTGAATCTGCTCGGCCAGGTGGAGCGGGTGGCGGGCGGGCTCGTGCAGGGCTGGGCGACGGACCTGCTGGCGACGCGGCCGGTGACGCTGCGGCTGATGGCCGGCGAGACGCCGCTCGGCGCCACCCGGGCGCAGCTGTTCCATCCCGGCGCGGAGGCGGCCGGCCTCGCCCGCGGCTGCTGCGGTTTTCGCCTGCGCCTGCCCGAACATCCGCCGGGCCCGCTGCGGCTGGTGGCGGAGGGCACGAATATCGCCCTGCCCGATCCCGAAAGGTTGCTGGCCCCATGACCCGCCCCGGCACCCAGGGCTATGCGGCGGAAGCTGCGACCCTGCTGCAGCAGTATGAGAGCATCGACTTCGCCACGCTGCACGCCGCCTTCCTGGACCTGATCCCGCCCGCCCCCGCCCGGGTGCTGGATATCGGCGCCGGCACCGGCCGGGATGCCGCGGCCCTGGCCGGGATGGGCCATCAGGTGCTGGCGGTGGAGCCGACGGCGGAATTGCGGGCCGGCGGCGCCTTGCTGCACCCCTCCCCGCGCCTCGCCTGGCTGGATGACGGTCTGCCGGGGCTGTCGGGCGTGGTGGCCCTGGGTCAGAGCTACGACCTGGTGCTGCTGACCGCGGTCTGGATGCACCTGGATGCCACGGACCGTGCGGCGGCCATGCCGGTGCTGGCCGGGCTGCTGGCGCCAGGCGGGCGGCTGTGGCTGTCGCTGCGGCATGGGCCGGTGCCGGAGGGCCGGGTGATGCATGCGGTGGACCCGGCCGAGGTCATCGCCCAGGCCGAGGCCGCGGGCCTGACCTTGCTGCGCCGGCGGGAGGGGGGGGATACGCTGGGCCGTGACGGGGTGCATTGGACATGGCTGGCCTTCGCCCGGGCGCCCTGACCGGCTATAGCCACCGGCATGAGTGACACCTCGGCCCTCGATACCGTCGCGCGCGAAGCCGCCCGGCGCCGCACCTTCGCCATCATCGCCCATCCGGACGCCGGCAAGACCACGCTGACGGAGAAGCTGCTGCTCAAGGGCGGCGCCATCCAGCTGGCGGGTGCCGTGCGCGCCAAGGGCAATGCCCGGCGCACGCGGTCCGACTGGATGAAGATCGAGCAGGACCGCGGCATCTCGGTCGCCACCAGCGTGATGACCTTCGAGCGCGACGGCATGGTCTTCAACCTGCTGGACACGCCGGGCCACGAGGATTTTTCGGAGGACACCTACCGGACGCTCACGGCCGTCGATGCCGCGGTGATGGTGCTGGACGCCGCCAAGGGTATCGAGAGCCAGACGCGAAAACTGTTCGAGGTCTGCCGGCTGCGGGACATCCCCATCGTCACCTTCGTCAACAAGATGGACCGCGAGGCGCTCGACCCCTTTGCGCTGATCGACGAGATCCAGCAGACCCTGGCGCTGGACGCCGCCCCCGTCGCCTGGCCCGTCGGCCGCGCCAGCACTTTTTGGGGGACCTACGACATCCTGGCGAAGCGCCTGATGCCGGTGGATGCGACCGAGGAGAGCGGCATCCCGGTCAGCGGGCCGGATGATCCGAAGATTGCCGGGCTGGTGGGCGAGGAACGCGCGACCCAGCTCTCCGAGGATATCCTGCTGGCGGAGGCGGGCCTCGCGCAGTTCGATCTGGCAAGATTCCGGGAGGGGACCCTGACGCCGGTCTATTTCGGCTCCGCCCTGCGCGACTTCGGCGTGGGCCATCTGCTGGAAGGCCTGGCCGACTTCGCCCCGCCCCCCGGCAACCGCGAGGCCGACCGCCGCCCGGTGGCCGCGGCGGAGGAGAAGCTGACCGGCTTCGTCTTCAAGGTGCAGGCCAATATGGACCCGAACCACCGGGACCGCGTGGCCTTCGTGCGGCTGTGCAGCGGGCGGCTGACCAAGGGCATGCGGCTGCGCCAGGTGCGCACCGGCAAGCAGGTGCCGGTTAACGCCCCGCTCTTCTTCTTCGCCAAGGAGCGCCAGGTGGCGGAGGAGGCCTGGCCGGGCGACGTGGTGGGCATCGCCAACCACGGCACGCTGCGCATCGGCGACACGCTGACCGAGGGCGAGGACATCAATTTCCGCGGCGTCCCCAGCTTCGCACCCGAGATCCTGCGCCATGTGCGGCTCGGCGACCCGATGCTGGCCAAGAAGCTGCGCACGGCACTCGACCAGCTGGCGGAGGAAGGGGTGGTGCAGGTTTTCCGGCCGCTGGACGGTTCCCCGCCGGTGGTCGGCGTGGTCGGGCAGCTGCAGCTGGATGTGCTGAAATCCCGCCTGGCGGTGGAATACGGCGTGCCGGCGGGCTTCGACGAGACGCGCTGGCAGACCATGCGCTGGATCTCCTCCCCCAAGGGGGACCGCGCCGCGATCGAGAAATGGGCCACCACCAATCGCGGCGACACCGCGGCGGACCATGACGGCGAATATGTCGCGCTGTTCGGATCCGACTGGCGCCGCAAGCGGGCGGAGGAGGAATACCCCGACCTGCGCTTCGACGCGGTGCGGGAGCAGAGCGGCCTCGTGGCGATGGTCCGGTGACCGACCGCCGGCCGATCGCGGCGCGCGAACTGGCGCTCACCGGGCGGGTTGCCGGCTGGCTGGTGGCGCGTGGCGCCTCGGCCAATGGCATCTCGGGGGCGGGCATGGTCGCGGGGCTGCTGGCCGGGCTGGCGCTGGCAGGCACCGCCTGGGTGCCGGAGGCGGCACGGCCGCTCTGGCTCGCCGGCGCGCTGCTGGTGCAGCTGCGGCTGCTGGCCAATCTTCTGGACGGGATGGTCGCGATCGGCCGCGGCATCGCCTCCCCGGTCGGGGAATTGTGGAACGAGGTGCCGGACCGCGTCTCCGACACCGCCGTGCTGCTGGGGCTGGGCGTGGCGGCGGGCAGCCCGGGATGGGGGCTGGCGGCGGCGCTGGCGGCCATGGCCACGGCCTATATCCGCGCCGTCATCAAGGCGGCGGGCGCTCCGAGCGATTTTCGCGGGCCGATGGCCAAGCAGCACCGGATGGCGCTGGTAACGGCCCTGGCGCTGTGGTGCGCGCTGGCGCCGGCGGCCTGGCAGGGCCCGGGCCTCGTCGCCGGCCTTCTGGTGGTCATCACGCTGCTGGCCAGCCTGACGGCGCTGCGCCGCCTGCTGGCGGGCGCCGCCGCGCTGCGTCGGTAGCGATCAGCCGGTCAGCGGCACCACCGCGGTGGGCCGTGGTTTCGGGCGGCGGCCGAGGGACCAGTTGTTGGCCATGCGGATCTCGGGATTCGGTACGGTCCAGCAGGCGCCATCGGCATCGAGGAAGACGACCCACATCAGGTGGCTCTCCGGCCCATAGTCGAGCAGGAAATGCGCGAGGCCCGGCCCATGCGGCGTGGTCATGGGAAGGGGGGGATTGAGCTGCTGGAGCGTCGCCATCGCATGCCTCTCGGAAGCGTCGTTGCGGCCTTTCAACGTGGCGGATCGAGGCGGGTTGGCATGCGACGGGAAGTTGATGGCGGGGGCGGCCCGCAGCACCCCCAGGGGGAAGCCCTGACGGCCATCAGGGCCTGGCGAGCAGCTGGATCTCCGCACGCCGGCTACGGGGGTCGATCCGGCTATGCAGGTCGCGCTGCTCGGCGGGGGGTGTGGAGACCTCGATTCTATCCCGCGCCACGCCGAGGCGCTGCAGCTCCTCCGCCACCGCCTCCGCCCGCCGGCGGCTCAGCAGCCCGTCCAGCCGCGGGCCCTGCTGGTCCTGGGCGAAGCCGCGCACCGCGATGGCGGGCGCGGCGCCGGCGGGCTGGGCCTGCCAGTCCCGCGCAAGGCCGGCCAGCAGCTCCTGGCAGGCCTCGTCGAGCGCGATGCCGCCGCGCGGAAACAGGCAGGCGGGGGGTGGGGTTTCGGCCCGGGCGTCGGTGGCGGCCAGGGCCAGGGACAGGGCCAGGAGGAAGAGGAGCAGTCGCATGCCCCATGCCATCCCATGCCCGGCGGTCGCTGGCGAGGCGGCCTTCTTGACGTTCCGCCTTCGTTCGCCCTAATCGGGGGCTCGAGCCGTTTCACCGTAAGCGAAGACGCTGAAACAGCTCTAGCTTATTGTTCTGACACATTTTCCAAGTCGCCATGCGAAGCCGCAGGGCTTGAAGATGCTCTAGGCTGCCAGCCGGGAAACCCGCCTCTGACCCCCGCCCCCACGCTGCGCCTCACGCGCCTCCGGCTCACCGACTTCCGGTCCTATGCCAGCTTCGAGCAGCGTTTCGCCGGCCGCATCGTGGCCATTGCAGGCCCGAATGGCGTGGGCAAGACCAATCTGCTGGAGGCGATCAGCCTGCTCGGCCCCGGGCGCGGCCTGCGCGGCGCGCGGGCCGGCGAGATCGGCCGCCGCAGCGCCGGTGAGGCAGCGCGGCCCTGGGCCGCCTTCGGCGCCTTCGAGGGGCCGGAAGGGGCCACCGAGATCGGCACCGGCACGGTGGGCGAGGCCAGTGAAAGCAGCCGCCGCAAATACCTGGTGGATGGGGAGCCCGCAAAGAACCAGGCGGAGCTCGCCAGCCGCGCCGCCGCGGTCTGGCTGACGCCGCAGATGGACCGGCTGTTCCAGGAAGGGGCCTCCGGCCGGCGTCGCTTCCTGGACCGGCTGGTCTGGGCGCTGGATCCCGGCCATGCGCGGGAAGTGGCGGCACACGACACCGCCATGGCCGGGCGCAACCGGCTGCTGGCGGAGGGTCGGCGCGATGCCGGCTGGCTGGCGGCGCTGGAGGATGCCATGGCGCGCCATGCGGTGGCCGCCGTCGCCGCGCGCCGGTCGCTCGGCCAGCGGCTGAACCTGCTGCTGGCGGCCGGCACCGCGACCGGCGCCTTCCCCGCCGCGCGGCTCGACCTGCTCTGCCCCATTGCCGCTGCGCTGGACCAGGCCCCGGCGCTGGCCGTGGAGGACCAGCTGCGGGAGGGTCTGGCGGCCAGCCGGGGGCGGGATGCCGCGGCCGGCGGCGCCGCCCAGGGCGCGCATCGCAGCGACATGGACCTGGTGCACCTGCCGAAGGGGCTGGAGGCGGCGCTGTGTTCCACCGGGGAGCAGAAGGCGCTGCTGGTCTCCGTGGTGCTGGCCCATGCCGCGCTGATCGGCGCCGCCCGGGGGTTTGCGCCGCTGCTACTGCTGGACGAGGTGGCGGCGCATCTGGATGCGACGCGGCGGGAGGCGCTCTATGCCGCCCTGGCCGCGCTGCCGGCGCAGGTCTTCCTGACCGGCACGGATGCCGAGATTTTCGCCCCCCTGCAGGGGCTGGCCGAGAGTTTTGCGGCGACGCCGCAGGGGCTCGTGCCGGGCTGAGGCCTCCCCCAGCCTGTGCCCCGCATCCTATAAGGATGCCGCATGGCAAATCCGGCGGTTTCCGGCTATAGAAGGCCGTGCCGTAACCCGCGCGAATCCCTGCCTCCGGGGGGTTTCAAGCCACAGTCAGGAGCCTCTGCCGGCATGTCCGACGCCGCCGCGCGCGCCAACCCGCCGAATGACCCGAATCCGGGTGCCGATGCCTATGACAGCGCCTCGATCACCGTGCTGCGGGGGCTCGAGGCCGTGCGCAAGCGGCCGGGCATGTATATCGGCGACACCGATGACGGCTCCGGCCTGCACCACATGGCCTTCGAGATCATCGACAATGCCGTGGACGAGGCCCAGGCCGGCTTCGCCAGCCGCTGCGACGTGGTGCTGAACGGCGATGGCAGCGTCACCGTCACCGATGACGGGCGCGGCATTCCCGTGGACATGCATGCCGAGGAAGGCGTCTCCGCCGCCGAGGTGGTGCTGACCCGCCTGCATGCGGGCGGCAAGTTCAACCAGAACTCCTACAAGGTCTCGGGCGGCCTGCACGGCGTCGGCGCCGCGGTGGTCAATGCCCTGTCCGAATGGATGGAAGTGCGCATCTGGCGCGACGGGCGGGAACATTTCATCCGCTTCGAGCACGGGGACACGGTGCAGCCGCTGACCATCGTCGGCGAATCGCAGCACATGCACGGCACGCAGGTGACCTTCAAGCCGGCGGCCACGACCTTCACCAAGACCGAATACGAATACCCGATCCTGGAACGCCGCCTGCGCGAGCTGGCCTTCCTCAATTCGGGCCTGAAGATCTCGCTGCGCGACGACCGCCACGTGCCCGCGGTGGAAGCCAATTTCGAGTTCAAGGGCGGCCTCATCGCCTTCGTCGAATGGCTGGACCGCAGCAAGGAACCCATCTTCAAGCCGCCGATCAGCCTGGTGAGCAAGGAAACTGACGGCATCCGCGTCGAGCTCGCGATGTGGTGGAACTCGAGCCCGCACGAGGTGGCGCTCTGCTACACCAACAACATCCCGCAGCGCGACGGCGGCAGCCACCAGGCCGGTTTCCGCCAGGCGCTGACGCGCATCGTGATGAAGTATGCCGAGGACCTCGCCAAGAAGGAGAAGGTCGAGCTGATCGGCGACGACATGCGCGAGGGCCTCACGGCCGTCCTCTCGGTGAAGGTACCGGACCCGAAGTTCAGCTCGCAGACCAAGGACAAGCTGGTCTCCTCCGAGGTGCAGCCGGTGGTCCAGGTGGCGGTGGCCGATGCGCTGTCCCACTGGTTCGAGACGCATCCGAAGGAAGCCAAGCTGGTGCTGGAGCAGGTCGTGCTCTCGGCCGCCGCCCGCAAGGCGGCGCAGCTGGCGCGCGACAAGGTCGGCCGCAAGAACGCGCTCGATATCTCCACGCTGCCCGGCAAGCTGGCCGATTGCCAGGAGAAGGACCCGGCGAAATCGGAAATCTTCCTGGTCGAGGGTGACAGCGCGGGTGGCTCCGCCAAGCAGGGTCGCGACCGGCGCTTCCAGGCCATCCTGCCGCTGAAGGGCAAGATCCTGAATGTCGAGCGGGCGCGGATGGACAAGATGCTGTCCTCCGCCGAGATCGGCACGCTGATCACGGCGCTCGGCACCGGCATCGGCACGGGGCCGGAGGATCGCGGCGGCTTCTCCGCCGACAAGCTGCGCTACCACCGCATCGTCATCATGACGGACGCCGACGTGGACGGCAGCCACATCCGCACGCTGCTGCTGACCTTCTTCTTCCGGCAGATGCCGTCGCTGATCGAGCGTGGGCACCTCTATATCGCGCAGCCGCCGCTCTATCGCGCCAAGCGCGGCAATGACGAGCGCTATCTGAAGGACGACCGCGCGCTCGAGGATTTCCTGCTCGAGAAGGCGCTGTCGGGCGCGCGCATCCGCTTCGCCGATGGGCGCATGCTGGCGGGCGACGAATTGCACGAGGAGGTGGAGCGGCTGCGCCAGGTGGCATCCCGCATCCGCAGGCTGGCCACGCAGGTGCCCGCCGGAATCATCGAGCAGGCGGCCGTCGCCGGCGCGCTGACGCCGGATGTGGACCGGGCGCTGGCCGGCGCGGCGCTGCTGGCGCAGCGGCTGGATGCGCTGGCGCCGCCTTCCGAGCGCGGCTGGAAGGCCACGGCGGATGCCTCCGGCCTCAACCTGTTCCGCGTCGTGCGCGGCGTGACGGAACGCCATGCGCTGGACCCCGCGGCGCTGCGCAGCGCCGAGGCGCGCTGGCTGGACGAGCGCCGCGAGGTTTTTGCGCGGGACTATGCGGCGGGGCCGGCCATGCTGGCCTTCGATGCGACGGAGACCACGCAGCACGGCCCGCTGCTGGCCTTCGACCGCGTGCTGACCCAGGGCCGTCGCGGCCTGACCATCCAGCGCTTCAAGGGGCTGGGGGAGATGAACCCCGACCAGCTCTGGAAGACCACGCTCGACCCCGCCGTGCGCACCCTGCTGCGCGTGCGGGTCGAGGATGTGGAGGATGCGGAGCAGGTCTTCTCCACGCTGATGGGCGACGTGGTGGAGCCGCGCCGCGAATTCATCGTGGGCAATGCGCTGAAGGTGGCCAACCTGGACGTGTGAGCTGCAGGGACACCCTTCAGTCACCCCTATTATCGAATGACCGCCCCCGTCGGGCGCCTCCGCGGCGCTCGCCGGGGGTTTTCCATGTCGACACGGAAGCGGACTGGAGTCCGGCCGGGCCGGCGGCTTCTGTTGAACCTGCGTCTGCCAGGGGCCCCTTGGACACGTCAGCGCCGTCCTATCCCTGGTGGCGGAATGGGCGGAAGGCGGGATCGCCTGCCACGCCCGCGGCCATACGCCGCGCGGCCCGAACAGGGACGGCCCGGGCGAGGTGAATCTGCCCATCGCCTGCGCCGGGATGGCGGTGCTGCCCGGCGACCTCGTGCCCTGCGTTGCGGATGGCGTGATCGTCATTCCCGCGGCGGAGGCGGAGGCCCTGCTGCCGCGCGCGAAGGCGCATGCCGAGCGGGAGGCGAAGATCCGCCAGGCCAAGCTGGCCGGCACCACCGACCCGGAGCGGTTCAACGCGCTGCTGCGCTGCAAGGGATGCCCGGTCCAGGGCCTGTCCAGCCCGAGGCTGAACCGGTACCCCAAGCGTTCAGAGTTGCTGGAGGCCTGACGTGCCAGACCATCCCCCTGCATCCCACGCCATGAGCCCGTTCCTCGACCGCCTGCCGGACGGCACGGGCTTCGTCTCCCTGGCCGCTGCGGAGCGCGCCGGGATGGCGGGGCTGCGCGCGCTGCCGGCCAGCCTGATCGTGCTGGTCGAGGATGCGCTGCGCCACGGCGATCGCGCCATGGCCGAGGCGATCGCGAGGCGGGACGGCGAGGCGACGGTGCAGTTCCATCCCGGCCGCATCCTGATGCAGGACAGCTCCGGCATCCCCGTGCTGGCGGACCTCGCCGCGCTGCGCGATTCCGCGCCGGCCGGCACCGCGGTCGAGCCGCTGATCCCCGTCGATCTCGTCGTGGATCACTCGGTGGAGGTGGATGAGCACGGCACGCCGGGCGCGCTGGAGGCCAACATGGCCATCGAGTTCGCGCGGAATGCGGAGCGCTACCGCTTCGCGCGCTGGGCGGAGGGCGCCTTCAGGGCGCTGCGCGTGGTGCCGCCAGGGAACGGCATCTGCCACCAGATGAACCTGGAGGTGCTGGCCCCGGTGGTGTCGGTGCGGGACGGCGTGGCGCGGCCCGACACGATGCTGGGCACCGACAGCCACAGCACCATGGTGAACGCGCTCGGCGTGCTCGGTTGGGGCGTGGGCGGAATCGAGGCGCTCTCCGCGATGCTCGGTCGCCCGGTGGCGCTGCGCGTGCCGAAGGTTGTGGGCGTGCGGCTGGAGGGAAGGCTGCCGGCCGGCACCACCGCGACAGATCTCGCTTTGGCCCTGACGGAGCAGCTGCGGCGCCATGGCGTGGTGCTGAAATTCGTGGAGTTCCACGGGCCCGGCCTGGCCTCGCTCAGCCTGCCGGACCGCGCGACGGTCGCCAACATGGCGCCCGAATACGGGGCGACCATGGGCTTCTTCCCCGTGGACGACGAGACTCTCGCCTATCTGCGGCTGACCGGGCGGGACGCCGCACAGGTTGCCCTCGTGGGGGCCTATGCCAAGGCGCAGGGCCTGTGGCACGCGGAAGGCCGCAGCTTCGACGAGGCGATCACCGTCGATCTCGGCGCCATCGAACCGACCGTCGCCGGCCCGTCGCGCCCGAACCAGCGCCTGGCGCTGAGCGCCGTCCCGGCATCGCTGCCGCCGCCACGCTCCGCGAAGGCCACGGAGGCCTCCGGGCCGATCCGCGAGGGCGACATCGCCATCGCCGCCATCACGAGCTGCACCAACACCGCGAACATGGCGGCCATGCTGCGCGCCGGGCTGCTGGCGCGGAACGCCCGCGCGCGGGGCCTGCAGCCGAAGCCCTGGATCAAGGCATCCCTCGCGCCGGGCTCCCGGGTGGTCAGCGATACGCTGGGCGCGGCCGGGCTGCTGGAAGACCTGGCGGCGCTCGGCTTCGCGCTGGTGGGGCATGGCTGCATGACCTGCATGGGCAATTCCGGACCGCTGCCGGCGGACATCGAGGCGGCGGTGCGCCAGCACGACCTCACGGTCGCCGCCGTGCTCTCGGGCAACCGCAATTTCGAGGGGCGCATCCACCCGCTGGTCCGCGCCGCCTACCTGGCTTCCCCGCCGCTGGTGGTGGCCTATGCCCTGGCCGGCACGATGCGCCGCGACCTGACGCGGGAGCCGATCGGCATGTACGCCGGGGGCCAGCCCGTGATGCTGGCCGATCTCTGGCCCGACGATGCGGCCGTGGCGGCCATCGCGCGCGAAGTGCTGGTGCCGGCGCGCTACGCGGCCCGCGCCGCCAGCGCCTTCGAGGGGCCGGCGGCGTGGCGGGCCATCGACGCGCCGACGGGCGAGCGCTTCGCCTGGGAGCCGGCGAGCGACTTCATCCGGCCGCCACCCTTCGCAGCCGGGGAGACGGCGACGCCGCTGCTGATGGGAGACCTGAAGGGCGCGCGCATCCTGGCGGCCCTCGGCGACGACGTGACGACGGACCACATCTCCCCCGTCGCCCGCATCCCCGTGGACTCCGAGGCGGGGCAGTGGCTGATCGAGCGGGGCGAAGCACCGGGCGGCCTGCAATCCTACAGCGCGCGGCGCGTGAACCATGAGGTGATGGCGCGCGGCACCTTCGCCAATCTGCGCCTGCGCAACCGGCTGGTGCCGGATCGGGAAGGCGGCTTCACCCGCCTCTCGCCGGGTGGCGAGGTGATGACGATCCACGCCGCCGCCCAGGCGCTGCGCCGCGCGGGTCAGCCCATGGTGGTCCTGGCCGGGCGCAACTACGGCGCCGGATCGGCCCGGGACTGGGCCGCCAAGGGCACGCGCATCCTCGGCATCGCGGCCGTGATCGCGGAGAGCTTCGAACGCATCCATCGCGCCAACCTCGTGGCGCTCGGCGTGCTGCCGCTGGTCTTCCAGCCAGGGGAGGGCGCGGCCTCGCTCGGCCTGGATGGCTTCGAGGGGGTGGACCTGCTGGGCCTGCCAGCGGCGATCCGGCCGGGCGGGAGCGTCACGGCGCGCTTCCACAAGCCGGGCGGGCAGGTGGTCGAGACGACGCTGCGCTGCCGGCTGGAGACGCGGGAGGAGGCGGAGGACCTGCGCGCGGGCGGCGTGCTGCCGGCCGTGCTGGATGGCTTCACCGCGGGCGCCGCGGCGGGCTGACCCGCGGCGGCATCGCGGCAAGGAGACCGGACGCATCCTGGGCGAGGCGATGGCCGACCTCGGGCGACTGGGCGGCCGCAGGGCTGATCGGCAGGGCGCCGAGGCAGCGGGCGCAGCCCAGCGCGAGCAGTCCGCGGCGGGCTGGCGAGACGGCCTCGGCACGCCGCGGCCCGCGGGGACCGCGTTGGTGGAACAGCATGGCGTCCACTCCCTCGACGGATGACCGCGTGCCGAAGGGTCTGCCGCCAGGTCCAGTCCGAAGCGGCGTGCGCATCAGCGATCCGCCAGGATTGCGCAATCGGCGCGGCGCGCTGCTTTGGCCGTCGAGGCGCCGCTTACCGCCCCTCCCGCGGTAGCTGTGGAGCCGGGGAGCGACCGCCGAGTTCGCCCGGGAGCGGTCCTCGGTTCGGCTCACGCCCCCTCGCCCTTGTGCCTGCCGGCAAGGTCAGCGGAAGCCGGCCCGCTGTGTCCGTCGCGCGCGAAGAAGCCGAAGAAGGCCCGGACCTTCGGCGAGAGGCGCCGGTTGGCCGGAAACAGCGCGACGATCGGCCGCCGCACGCCGGCATGGGCGGCCAGCACCTCGACGAGCCGCCCGGCGTCCAGGTGCTCCTGCACCACGTAGTGGCCAGTCTGGAATAGGCCGCCGCCGGCCAGGCCGAGCGCCACCATGCCCAGCGGATCGTGGACGATCGTCGGCCCGCGCGCCGGCGGTCGGCGATGGGGGCGGCCTTCGTCGAGGAACTCGAAATCCAGCACCTGCCCCGATCCCGGATAGACGAAGCCGATGCAGGCATGGCGGGCGAGATCGTCGAGGCTCTCCGGCACGCCACGCTCGGCCAGGTAGGAGGGGGCGGCGAAGGTCCCGATGGGGAGTGTCTCCAGCGTGCGCTGGACCAGGGCGGAGGACGGCTGCACACCGAGGCGGATGACCAGGTCGAAATTCTCCTCGACCATGTCCACGGCCCGGTTGGTGATGTGGATCTCCAGCTCCAGCCCGGGGTTCTGCCGCATGAAGTCCGGCATGCGCGGCAGGATCCGCGCAGTTCCGTAGGTCGTGGGCGCCGCGATGCGGAAGCGCCCGACGGGCCGGCCGGCGACGCTGCCGACCGCATGCTCCGCATCCTCGACCTGCTGCAGGCCCTCGCGCGCGGCCTGGAAGAACATCGCGCCATCCTCGGTCAGCACCACGCGGCGTGTCGTGCGGGTGAACAGCGGCACGCCGAGCCGCGCCTCCAGCCGTTGGATCGCCCGGCTGACGGAGGAGGGCGGCAGGCCCAGCGCCTCCGCCGCGGCGGCGAAGCGGCCGAGTTCGGCAGCGCGGCAGAATACCTCGATATCGGCCCAGCGGCCGGCCCGGTCGGTGGGCATGATTGCTCCAGAAGCATGAGTGAATACCACCTTTGCCAGATTATCCCGACTGTGGCGCGTGGCACACCGTTTCGCGCAGGCCACGCCGACGCGTCGCCGCAGAAGGAGCCGAGAGATGACGCAGGGCGCGACCGCCATCACCACCAAGGACCGCTACGCGTGGGGTCCCTTCCCGATCCCGGGGGCGCTCGGCGACATCCGGGCGGCCTTCCTGAACCGCGACCTCGGCGCGGGGCCGATCGTCGCCGCGATGCGGATGGCGCCGGGCGCGCGCATCCCCGCCCATGTGCACCGCAAGGCGACCGAGACCTTCCTGGTCCTCGAAGGCGACTTCATCAACGCAGGGACGGATTACGGGCCGGGCGCCTTCTTCTCCGTCCGGCCGGGCGACATTCACGGCCCGCACGAGACGCGGGGCGGCTGCACGATCGTGTTCATGCAGTCCGTCGAGGTGGATCCCACGGACTTCGAGCTTTCCGAGTGATCCCGCAGATACCGAGGAGGCGAGCGGCATGAACGCGCATCGCAGCAGCACCGTCGTCCGCGCAGAGGAGGTGGTGTTCCATCCCTTCTCCCTGCCCGGCTTTACCGGCGGCACCTCGGCCGCCTTCCTCAACACCGATGTCGCGACGGCGCCCTTCGTCGCGCTGCTCCGGCTGGAGCCCGGCGCGGTGCTTGCGAAGCACTACCACCCGAAGGCGATCGAGGCGGTCTACGTGCTGGAAGGCGAGATGATCAACGCCGGCGTAGCTCTGGCGAAGGGCTCGATGGTGAGCCATGGGCCGGGCGTCGCGCATGGTCCGCACAGGACGGAGACGGGCTGCACGCTGATGTTCATCCAGTATCCGGGCGTCGGGCCGGACGACAGCGTCTTCATCGACTGACCGCGCTGGCAGTGGTCGCCCGCGCGAACACGGAAGCTTGAGCCGGGCCGGCATGACCGGCTTGACGGTGGACTCGTTGTAACAGCCACAGCTATCTCCGCCCAAGCAAGGCCGGGCTCATCCGGTTGCGGGGCGCGGCCATGGCCATCAAGCAGGCTTGGACTTGAGCGATGCCGGAGCAGGTCTCGCGCGAGGATGTCCTTGCCGAACTCGGGCGCATCGAGGCGAGCCGGGATTTCCAGGACTCCGGCCGCCTCACGGCCCTGCTGCGCTTCCTGGTCGAGGAGACTCTGCAGGGCCATGGCGGCCAGCTGAAGGAAGTGGTGATCGGCAACGCCCTCTACGAGCGGGAGCCGGCCTATGACCCGCGCATCGATTCCACCGTCCGCGTCGAGATGCGCCGGCTGCGTCGCAAGCTCATCGACTACTTCGCCGGCGAGGGCCGCGGCGATCCCGTGGAGATCGCGGTGCCCACCGGCCAATACGCCGCCGTCTTCACCCCCCGCGCGGCACACCCTGCCGCCGAAGCCGTCGCGGCCGATGCGCCGGCCCGAACGCCGATGTTCGAGGCTGGGCAGGGTGCGACGGCGGCGGTCCTGCCCTTCCTGGCGCTGTCACGCGATCCGGCCGAGCAGGACCTGGCGGACCGGCTGACGGATGAGATCACCTTCCTCCTCTCGCAGTGGGAGGGGCTGCGCATGGCCCCCCGAGGGGCCGTGATGCGCTACCGGGAGGGCGCGCATACGGGCAAGGCGGCCGCCGCGGAACTCGGCGTGGACGCCGTGCTGCATGGCAGCCTGCGGCGCCATGGCGACATCCTTCGGGTGATCGCGGAACTGTCGGACGCGCAGGGCTATGTGCTCTGGTCCGACCGCTTCGACACCCCGGACGCCGATCAGCTGCAGGTGCTGGAGCGGATCGCGCGGACCTTGACGAGCCGCCTCGGCATGGATTCGTCGCAGATCCGCGCGGGGACGATGCGGCCCCGGCCCGGCGCGGTGCAGGTGATGGCCGCCGTCAGCCACGCGCGGCGCCTGATGGACAGCCAGCGTCCCCATGCCCTGCAGAGGGCCATGACGCTGTTCGAACGCGTGGCCCGCACCGTGCCGGACGCCGCGCGGGGCCATACGGGGATCGCCGATTGCGCCTGCGACCTCTATCGCCTCGGCCTGCTCGACCGCGCCACGGCGGCTTCCATGGCGCGCGTGGCGGTGCAGCGGGCCTTGCGGATCGATCCCGCCTCGGCCGAGGCGCATGCCGCGCTCGGCACCATCGCCGCCTGGATCGACTTCGATCGTGCAAGCGCGGACGCCTGCTTCGTCCGCGCCGCACAGCTCGGCGAGACCGCGCGTGCGGCGCGCATCCGTGGCGTTGCGCTGCTCCTGCTCCATCGCGAAGCCGAGGCGGCGGCCCGCCAGCTGCGCTCGGCGCGGACGCTGGAGCCCATCTCGGCCCATCAGGACATCGCGGAAGCCATCAGCCTGTTCCAAAGCCGGCAGTTCGAGGTGCTCGCCGAACGCTTCGGCCACGCGCCACGCGTTCCGGCCGCGGCCGAGGCGCGCTACTACGGCGCCCTCGCCCTGCTGGAGATCGGCGCTCCGCAGGCGGCGCGCGACGTCCTCGCGGAGATTGCGGACGAGCTCGTCGACCTGCCGGACCTTGCCCTGGGTGCCGCGGAGATCGCGGCCCGGCTGGGCGATCCGGCGCCGGCGGCCGGGGAGGCCATGCCGGTCTCGCATTTCGCACGCGCGACCCTTGCCATGGCGCGCGGCCGTCATGCGGAGGCGCTGGACGCGCTGGCCGCCTGCGTGGCGCGGGAGGACCTTGCCCGCGCCTGGCTGCGCACCGACCGGCGCTTCGACCCACTGCGCGGGATGACAGCCTTCGAGGCGCTGGTCGCCGCGGTGCGCGATGCGGCCGCGCGGCACGATCTGTCTGGTGAAGGCTAGCCCGCGCCGCCCGCCTTCGGGTCCACTGTCGCGCGCAGCTGCCGGCGCATCATCTCGGTGTCCAGCCAGCTGTGCTGCTCGGCCACCTTGCCGTCCTGCCAGAGCGCGATCTCGGTCAGCCTCACGTCGAAGCGGCGCTGGAAGGGCTCCAGCAACAGGCCGTCGAGAGACGGTGGACGGCAGACCGCATGCCCGACGAGGCGCGTGACGGCGACGCTGCGGGCGCCGTCGTGGCTGGCGAAGAGCTGGAGATAGGCCTCGGTGACGATCCGGCAATCCGGGAAGGCGGCGCAGAAGGATTGCGCCCAGGCCAATTGCTCGGCCTTGCCCTGCGGTCCCGACGCGCCGGAGACATGCGTGATGCAGCCTTCCGCCAAATAGGCTGCATAGTCCTGCCATCGTCGATCGTTCCAGGCCCGATGCAGCGCACGGATCCGGTTGAGCGTGCCACGGGTCGCCATCAGTCCCCCCGCCGACATCGGGGTCCGGACTCTAGCGCCGCCCCGCATCGCGCCAGCAGTGAGCAGGAGGCCTCACGGCGTGAGCGATCCGCGTCACCAACCTGCCGCCGGAAAGTCGCCGCACCGCTCACCGTGAGACGGTCGCGATCTCACCTCCTCACCCGTCCGGAGGCGGATGCGCATCCCTAGACTCCCGCCATCACCACAGGGATGAGGACGATGATGGCGACCTGCTTGCGGGCCGTCCACGATGACGGTTTGCCCGGCGAGGCCGGAATCCAGGCCGGCGCACCCGGACCCTTGGCGGAGACACGGCCCTTCCGCCTTCTTGCCGAGGCGATCGCCCAGTTGCGCCACGGCGACGCCGCGCTGCCGCGGGAACACCAGGCCGCGGCTCTCGTCATGCTGGCCGATGCCACGGCGCTGCTTTCGGCCGGCGCGCAGCAACCCGCCAGGCGCGGCGGCCTCGCGCCATGGCAGATGCAGCGGCTGACCCGCTACATCGACAGCCATCTGCAGGATGCGCTCGCCATCGCGATGCTGGCCGAGATCGCAAGGCTGAGCCCGGCACATTTCTGCCGTGCCTTCAAGGTCAGCTTCGGCCGGACGCCGCATGGCTACGTGCTGCATCGCCGGCTGGAATGCGCCCAGCGGCTGATGCTGACCACGGATGCACCGCTGGCGCAGATCGCCGTGGATTGCGGCCTGTTCGACCAGGCGCATCTGTCGCGCGTGTTCCGCCGCTCGACCGGCACGACGCCGAATGCCTGGCGCCGCCAGCATCGCCGCCCCGCGGCCACGGTGAAAGCCATAGCAAGCCTGTCAAAGAACCAAGCGGCCATGCAAGCCGCGTGAACGGCGCAACGGCATCCTGCCCCCACGCCGCATCCAGCCGGATCGGCGAAGCGGCCGCTGCCAGCAAGGGCCGCGCGCCGCGGGCCAAACCCACACAATATCGAACCAGGAGTCCATCCCATGACCGCCTCCCGCTTCAGCCGCCGCGCCGCCTTCGGCGCCGCCGTCTTCCTCGCCGGCGCCATCGGCGCGCAGGGTGCCATGGCGCAGAACGCCAATTGCATCGACACGATCGCCGGCCTGCCCGAGGCCTCGCGCTTCGTCGGCGTCGCCTCCCGCGTCCATGTCGCGCAGGACCTGCGCGAGGCCAGCCTCTTCACGGTCTTCGTGCCGACGAATGCGGCCATCGACGCCGTCCGTCCGGCCCTCGTGCCGATCCTGTTCCCCGTCTCTGGCGAAGGCGGCGCCGCCGTGGATCCGGTGCTCGGCCCGGCGGCGGTGAACGCGCATATCCTGCAGGGCCGGTTCACCTCCGCGGCCCTCGCGCCCGGCGCGACGGTGACCGTGCCCAGCCGCGCCGGCACGCCGATCACCCTGTCCAACAACGGCGGCAAGGTGACCCTGACGGCCAATGGCGTCACCGCGACGGTGGTGCGCGCCGACATCCCCTGCGCGAACGGCGTGATCCACGTGATCGATCATTCGCTCGTGCGCTGAAGCGGCAGCTTTGCGACGGCTCTCCGCGGGGTCGGAAGGTGGAAACACCGGCCGGCCCTGCGGCCCCCCCAGCGATGCGATGGAGTGATTCACATGAGACGACATCGATGCTTGCGCACAGGCGCCGTCCCTTCCCCACCGGTGGCCGGCTGCTGCGCGGCCCTGGTGGTGCCGCTGCTGTTCTGGACGTCGGCAGCGCAGGCGCATGTCAAATGGTTCGCCCCCTATATCGTCGCCGCGCCACAAAGGCCTGTCCTGGCAACGCTGGAGGACGCCTGGTTCTGGCTTGGCATCGTGCTCGTCATGGTCTGCTTCCTCACCGCGCGGCTGGTGGAGACAGGCCGATACGGCACGGCGATGCTCGGTGCGCTGGACCGCGCCACGGCCCCGCTCTGGCGGCGGCTCGACGACTATCTGCGCGCCATCATCGCGGCCTTCTTCATCGCGATCTTCGCCGTCGGCGGCATCTATCTCACGCCCGATCTGAAGACGCCGCATGAATGGGTCTCCTGGCTCCATTTGCTGATTGCCGCGGGCGTATTCTCGCGCCGGACGATGCCGCTATCCGCCGCCGGGATCGTTGCGCTCTGGGCCCTGGCGGTGCGCGACTACGGCCTCTACCACCTGCTCGACTACCTGCCTCTCGGCCTGGCCACCGCCGCCTATCTCGTGCTCGCCGCCTCGCGGCGCGAGGCGTGGCGCGCGCATCGCTTCGAGGTGCTGCGCTGGGGGCTGGCGATCGCGCTGATGTGGTCCAGCATGGAGAAGTTCGCCTACCCCGCCTGGTTCGATCCCATTGTCGACCAGAAGCCCTTCCTGACCCTGGGGCTGCCGCGCGAAGGCTTCGTTCCCATGGCGGGTGTGGCCGAATTCACGCTGGGCTTCGGTCTGGTCTGGACGCCCTTGATCCGACGCCTGTCCGGAGCGGCCTTGCTGGCAACCTTCAGCGCGGCCGTGCTTCCCTTCGGTCGCATGGACCTCATCGGTCACGGCCTCATCATGGCCATGATGCTGGCGGTCGTGGCCGAGCAGGACCGCGAACCGACGCCGCTGGCCCGCTGGCAGGAGGCGATCCGCCGTCCTCTTGCCGGCATCCCGCTCGGCTTCGCGGCGGCGCTGCTGATCTTCGCCAGCTGTTACGCCGGCCTGCATGCGGCGCTCTATCCGGCTGGTCCGCATGAGCTTCCACCAGCCTACGAACGATCCACCCATGGGCAGGACCCGGATCACCCGCACAGCCAGCACATGCGCCCGCAACGGCAGTGAGTGCCCCGGACTCAGCCGGCCCCGGCGCAATCCAGGAGGACGCGCGCAAGCGCGGAGGGCCGACCGCGGGGCGTGGCGAGCCAGATGCTGGTGGTGGCCCCCTTCTCCGCCAGGTCCCGATGCGTCACCTCCGCCACGCGGATCTGCGCCAGCGAGGCCGGCATCACGGCGATGCCGAAGCCGGCGGCGACCAGGCCGATCAGCGTCGAATTTTCCCGGGCCGTCTGGGTGATGTCGGGCGTGAAGCCGGCGGCGCGGCACAGCGCCTCGAACTGCGCGTGCAGCGTTGTGCCGACGGAGCGCGAGAAGAAGATCAGCTTCTCCTCGGCCAGGGCCGCGATCGGCAGCGGGCCGGGCTGCGCAGCCAGCGGGTGATCCTGCCGCATCATCGCCACCAGCCGCTCGCGCAGCAACTCCACCGCCGCGACATCGCCGGGAATATCGGAGGCCGAGGGGCAGCGCAGGAAGCCGGCATCCAGCGCGCCGCGGCGCAGCGCATCCACCTGCTCCAGAGTCGGACTTTCCTGCAGCGCCAGGTGCACATCCGGCAGCCGGCGCCGGAAGCCCAGCACCGTGGCCGTGAAGACCGGCAGCAGCGGCGCGGAGGCAAACAGACCGATGCGCAGCTCGCCGATCTCACCGCGCCCGGCACGCCGCGCGACGGTCGCCGCGCGCGCCGCCTGGTCCAGCGCCGCGCGCGCCTCCGGCAGCAGCATGCGGCCGGCTTCCGTCAGCGCCACCCGCCGCGTGCCGCGTTCGAAGAGCGGCGTGGCGAGCTCCGCCTCCAGCTGCTGGATCTGCTGGCTCAGCGGCGGCTGCGCCATGCCGAGGCGGCGCGCGGCCCGGGTGAAGTGCAGTTCCTCCGCCACCGCGACAAAGTAGCGCAGATGCCGCAGCTCCATATCCAAACCCTCTCAATATAGATGCGTTTGATATTGGACGGGTTGTTTTCCGGCGCATAGCGTTTCAATCGCATGAACGGGAAAGGCGTGTCCCTTGGAGTCCTTTGATCCGATCACCCTGGAGGTCTATTGGAGCAGGCTGATCTCCATCGCCGATGAAGCGGCGACGGGGCTGCTGCGCACCGCCTTCTCCACCATCGTCCGCGAATCCAACGATTTCGCGACCGTGCTGATGGATGTGAAGGGGGATTCCATCTCGGAGAATACCGGCGGCATCGCCTCCTTCTCCTGCATCCTGCCGAAGACCACGAAGCATTTTCTCGCCCGCTTCCCGATCGAGACCTGGCAGCCCGGCGATTGCGTGATTACCAACGACCCGTTTCTCGCGACGGGCCACCTGCCGGACTTCACCGCGGTCTCGCCGATTTTCCACAAGGGAAAGATCGTGGGCTTTGCGGGCTCCATCGCCCATTCGCCGGATGTCGGCGGCGCGCTTTGGTCGGCGGATTGCCGGGAACTGTTCGAGGAAGGCATCCGCATCCCACCGTCGCGCCTGTTCCGCGCCGGGCAGCGCAACGAGGATCTGGTGGAGCTGCTCTCCGCCAATGTGCGCATCCCGGGGCCCGTGATGGGCGACCTGGAGGCGCAGGTGGTGGCGAATGAGGTGGCGGTACGCCGCTGCGCGGAATTCCTGGAGGACACCGGCCTGGACGACCTGCAGGGCCTGTCCGAGGCGCTGCAGATCCGCGCGGACCAGGCGATGCGCCGCGCCATCGCGCAGGTGCCGGACGGCGTCTATCGCGCGACGATCGAGGCGGATGGCTTTGACGAGCATGTCACGCGCATCAGCTGCGCCGTGACCGTCTCCGGCGAGACCATGCATATCGATTTCGCCGGCACTTCGCCGCAGATCGATCGCGGCATCAACTGCGTGCTGAACTACACGCATGCCTATTCGGTCTATCCCGTGAAATGCGCGCTGGATCCCTTCACGCCGCGCAACGAGGGCAGCTACCAGGCGATCACCGTCGCCGCACCCGAGGGCTCGATCCTCAATCCGCGCTTCCCCGCGCCCTGCAGCGCGCGGCAGCTGACGGGCCATCTGCTGGCGGGCGCCATCTACAAGGCGCTGGCGGATGTGCTGCCGGACAAGGTGCTGGCGGAATGCGGCGGCGCGCCGACCATGCGCGCGCTGTTCAGCGGCATGGACCAGAATGGCGACCGCTTCTCGCAGGTGCTGTTCGCGAGCGGCGGCATGGGCGCCAGCCCGCATCGCGACGGGCTGCCGACCACCGCCTTCCCCACCAATGTCGGCGCGGGCTCCATCGAGGCCTATGAGAGCGTCGCGCCCTTGCTGGTCTGGCGCAAGCAGCTGCGCGTCGATTCCGGCGGCGCCGGGCGCTTCCGCGGCGGCCTGGGCCAGGAGGCGGAGATCGAGGTGCGGACGCCGGCGGCGGTGCGGCTCTCACTGCTGTCCGATCGTCGCGATCATCCGGCCGAGGGCCTGCTGGGCGGTGGTCCCGGTGCGCCGGCGGTGATCGCCATCGATGACGGCACGAAGCCGCATCCGAAATCCCGCACCAGCGTGGAGACCGGGCGGCGTGTGACGCTGCTGTATCCCGGTGGTGGTGGCTTCGGCGATCCGAAGCAGCGGGACCCGGACGCCGTGCGCGCGGATCTCCGCGACGGCTACATCACCGAAGAGGCGGCAATGCGTGACTATGGGGTGAAGGCATGAGCGCGGGCACGGCACGCATCGGGGTCGACGTCGGCGGCACCTTCACCGATTTCGTGCTGCACGATCCCGTCCGCAAGCTGGTCGCGACCGGCAAGCGGCTGACCACGCCGGACGATCCCAGCGAGGCGATCATCGCCGGCACCATGCGGCTGCTGGAGGAGACGGGCCTGAAGCCCGCCGACCTGCACAGCATCGTCCACGGCACCACGCTGGTGACCAACACCATCATCGAGCGCACCGGCGCGACCGTCGGCCTGCTGACCACGGCGGGTTTCCGCGACGTCATCGAGATCGGGCGCGAGACGCGCTACGACCTGTATGACCTGTATCTGGAAGCGCCGCCGACACTGGTGCCGCGTCATCTGCGCCTGGAGATTCCGGAACGCATTGACGTGCATGGCGCGACGCTGCTGCCGCTGGATGAAGACGCGGTGCGCGCGGCGGTGAAGCAGCTGGTCGAGGTCGAGAAGATCGAGGCGCTCGCCATCGCCTTCATGCATGCCTATCACGCCGATCGGCACGAGGTCCGCGCTGGCGCGATCGTGGCGGAAATGTATCCGGACCTGCCACTGTCGCTCTCCTCCCGCGTCGCGCCGGAAATCCGGGAATTCGAGCGCACCAGCACGGCTTGCGCCAATGCCTATGTGCAGCCGCTGATGCGCCGCTACCTCGACAAGCTGGAGGCGGATCTCGCCGCGCTGGGCTTCGTCGGGCGGCTGCATGTCATGCTTTCGGGTGGCGGCATCGCGGCGGTGCGGGATGCGAAGGAGTTCCCCATTCGGTTGATCGAATCAGGCCCCGCGGCCGGCGCCATGGCCGCCTCCTTCCTGGCGCGGCTGACCGGCGAGAACCACGTCGTCTCCTTCGACATGGGCGGCACCACCGCAAAGATGTGCCTGGTGGAGAATGCGGCACCGGACCGGAAATTCGATTTCGAGGCAGGGCGCGTGCGGCGCTTCCAGAAGGGCTCCGGCCTGCCGCTGAAGGTGACGGTCGTCGATATGATCGAGATCGGCGCCGGCGGTGGCTCCATCTCCCGCGTCGATGAGGCCTCGGGCCTGATGAAGGTGGGCCCGCGCAGTGCCGGCGCCAAGCCGGGGCCGATCTGCTATGGCCGCGGCGGCACGGAGCCCACCGTCACCGATGGTGATCTCGTGCTGGGCCGGCTGGACCCAAAATACTTCCTGGGCGGCGAGATGGCGCTGGACCCGAATGCCGTGCAGCGCGCCATCGAGACCGGCATCGCGAAGAAGCTGGGCGTGGAACGCGACATGGCTGCCCTCGGCATCCGCCGCATCGTGGATGAGACCATGGCCGCCGCCACGCGCATGCATCTGGCGGAGAAGGGGCGCGACCCGCGCCGCTACACGCTGATCGCCTTCGGCGGTGCCGGGCCGGTGCATTCCTACGATCTCGCACGCCTGCTCAAGATGAAGCGCATGGTGGTGCCGCTGGGTGCCGGCGTCGCCTCGGCGCTCGGCTTCCTCGTCGCGCCGCCGGCTACCGACCTGGTGCGCAGCCATGTCGGCCGGCTGGAGCGGCTGGACTGGGATCATGTGAACGGGCTGCTGGCGCAGATGGAGGCGGAAGGCCGCGCGCTGCTGCTGGAGACCGGTGCTGATCCGGACCAGATCACGGCCGTGGCCGCCGCCGACATGCGCCATGTCGGCCAGGGATTCGAGATTCCCGTGAAGCTGCCTTCGATGAAATTGACCGCCGACGACCTGCCGGCAATTCGACAGAACTTCTTCGAAAGCTACCGGGAGCGCTTCGGCCGCGCGCTGACCGATCTGCCGATCGAGGCGCTGTCCTGGCGCGTCGCCTGCCTGGCGCCGGGGCGCGACATCCAGCTCGCCGAGGTCGCCAATACCGCGACCGAAAGCTTCACCGACGCGGCCAAGGCGGCGCGCGGGGTGCGGGAGGTGCTGTTCGAAGGCCTCGGCTGGCGGCCCTGCCAGGTCTACGACCGCTACGCCCTGGCCCCCGGCGCCAGCTTCACCGGCCCCGCGCTGGTGGAGGAGCGGGAATCCACCTGCGTCATCGGGCCGGATGCGAAGGTCTCGGTCGATCGCTTCCGGAATCTGGTCGTCGAGCTGCCCTGAGCGGCTCCATACTCCACACCGCCGCGCCACAAGAAGCGCGGCGCCACAACAGGGAGATGCGCAAGCATCACGGCACGCACCCCCGTCGCAGCGCGACGGCGACAAGGAGATGGACCATGGCGACACGTCGTTCCCTGCTGGCCGCCGGCCTGGCATTGCCTGCGCTGAGGCCTGCCTCGGCGCAGGAGGTCTTCCCCAACCGCCCCATCACGCTGGTGATCCCATGGGCGGCGGGCGGATCCACGGATGTGATGGGCCGTGTCATCGCCCAGGCGATGGCGGCCGATCTCGGCCAGCCCGTGGTGGTGGACAATCGCGGCGGCGCCTCCGGCACGCTGGGGCACAGCCACGTCGCGCGGTCGCGGCCGGATGGCTATACCTTCCTGCTCGGCACCAACAGCACCTACGCCATCGCGCCGCATCTGATGCGCAACCTGCCCTATGAGAACCGGGCCGCCTTCACCGGCGTCAGCCTGGTGGCGCGCAGCGCGCAGGTGCTTTGCGTGCATCCTTCCGTGCCGGTGAACAGCATCGCCGAATTCGTCGCCCATGCTCGGGCGAAGCCGGGCGAGGTGACCTATTCCTCGGCCGGCATCGGCGCCAGCAGCCACCTGGCGGCGGAGCTGTTCCAGGCGAAGTCCGGCACGCGGCTGCTGCATGTGCCCTATCGCGGCGGCGGCCCTTCCGTGCAGGGCCTGCTGGCCGGGGAGGTCGCCATGTCCTTCGTCGACATGGTCACCTGCCTGCCCTTCCGCGCCAATGGCCAGCTGAAGCTGCTCGGCGTCAGCACGGCGCAGCGTTCCTCCTTCGCCACCGATATCCCGACGCTGGCGGAATCCGGCGTGCCGGGCTTCGCCTCCTCCACCGATGTCATCATGCTGCTGCCGGCGGGCACGCCGGCGCCGATCGTGGCGCGGCTCACCGCCTCCCTGCAGAAGGCGCTGCGTGATCCCGCGACGAAGGAGCGGCTGACGACGATGGCGGTGGAGACCATCGGCAGCAGCGCGGCGGAGCTCGACAGCTACTGGACGGAGGAGCTCGCGAAGTGGGGCGAGATCATCCGCGGCCAGAACATCACCATCTGAAGGAACACCTGCCATGCTGACGCGCCGTCTTGCCCTGGCCGCCCTCACGGCGGCGCCCTTCGCTCAAGCGCGCGCCCAGAGCGCGGCCTGGCCGGACCGTGTGATCAGCTTCACCATCCCCTTCCCCGCCGGCGGATCCGCGGATCTGCTCGCCCGGCTGGTGGCGGACCGCATGGCGCCGGTGATCGGCGCCGGCGCGCGCATCGTGGTGGAGAACCGCGCCGGCGCCGGCGGCGTCATCGGCAGCGATTTCGTCAAGCGCGCGCCGGCGGATGGCCATGCCATCCTGCTCGGCACGCCCTCCACCCATGGCACGGTGCCGGCGCTGCAGCCGGATACCACGCCCTACGACCCCATCGCGGATTTCTCCGCCATCGCCATCCTGGGTCGCGCGCCGATCGCGCTGGCGGTGCCGAGGGATTCGCCGCATCGCGATCCGCAGGCGCTGATCGCCTGGCTGCGCGCCAATCCGGGCCGCGCGAGCTGGGGCAGTTCCGGTTCCGGCAGCGTCGGGCATCTGGCGGGCGAATTGATGAACCTCTCGGCCGGCGGGCTGCAGGCCGAGCATGTGCCCTATCGCGGCGGCGCGCCGCTGGTGGAGGCGCTGACCAAAGGCGAGGTGCAATACGGCTGGGAACCGCTCGGCTCGCTGGCCGCGGCGGCGCGGGATGGGCTGTTCCGCATCATCGGCATGGGCAGCGCCGCGCGGCACCCGCTGTTCCCGGATGTGCCGACCCTGCAGGAGTCGGGCCTCGCGAATTTCGAGGCCTCCACCTGGAATGTCATGCTTGGCCCGAAGGGCATGCCGGCCGCCATCGTCGCGCGGCTGAACGCGGCCTCGAATCGCGTGCTGGCCATGGAGGATGTGAAGGCCCGCCTGGCCACCGCCGGGATCGATGCGGTGAGCGACAGCACGCCGGACTCGACGCGCGATTTCATCGCCGGCGAATTCGCGAAATTCAAGGACATCGTAACCCGCGCCCGGCTGAACCTGGCGCGCTGAGGAATCGACATGAGTGACGTCATCGCGGATCGCCTGAACCGCATCTCACCCTCCCAGACCACGGCCATGCGCCAGCGCGCCCAGGCGCTGAAGGCGGAGGGCAAGGATGTGCTCGCCATCTCGTCCGGCGAGCCGGATTTCGACACGCCGGAGCACATCAAGGAAGCGGCGATCGCCGCCATCCGCAACAACCAGACCCGCTACACCGATATCTCCGGCACCCTCGCCCTGCGCCGCGCGGTGGCCGCCAAGTTCAAGCGCGACAACGGGCTGGACTATGCGCCGGAGGAGATCCTGGTCGGCACCGGCGGCAAGCAGGTGATCTATGATGCGCTGATCGCCACCATCAATGCGGGCGACGAGGTCATCATCCCCACCCCCTGCTGGGTCTCCTATCCGGATATCGTGGGCCTGGCCGATGGCACGCCCGTGCTGCTGCCCTGCGGCCCCAATCAGGGTTTCAAGTTGACGCCGGAGCAGCTGGAAGCTGCCATCACGCCACGGACGAAATGGCTGATCGTGAATACGCCGTCGAACCCGACCGGCGCGACCTATTCAGCCGCGGAATTGCGCGGCCTCTGCGACGTGCTGCTGCGCCATCCGCAGGTGCACATCCTCACCGACGACATCTACGAAAAGCTGGTCTTTGACGGCCGAAGCTTTGCCACCTTCGCGCAGGTGGAGCCGCGCCTGCGCGATCGCACGCTGACCATGAACGGCTGCTCCAAATCCTACGCCATGACCGGCTGGCGCATCGGCTTCGGCGGCGCGCCGCGCCACCTGATCAAGGCGATGGACAAGCTGCAGGGGCAGTCGACCTCCAATACCTGCTCCATCGCCCAGGCGGCTGCCGTCGCCGCGCTGGAAGGCCCGCAGGATGCGACGGAGGCGATGCGCCAGGTCTATGAGGCGCGGCGCAACCGCGTGGTCGGCGCGCTGAACGCCACGCCGCATCTGCGCTGCCACCTGCCGGAAGGCGCCTTCTATGCCTTCCCGGACATGACCGCCTGCATCGGCCTGACCACGGCGGCGGGCACGAAGATCACCAATGACTGGGACTTCGTCTTCGCGCTGCTGACGGAACAGGGCGTGGCGACGGTGAACGGCACCGCCTTCATGTTTCCCGGCCATTTCCGTATCAGCTTCGCCGCGGCGGATGCGCAGCTGGAGGATGCCTGTGCCCGCATCCGCCGTTTTTGCGAAGGGCTGCGCTGACCGCCGCTATTCCGCCAGCAGGCCCGGAAACATCCCGGCCAGCGCGGCCTCCTCCGGCAGATCCTCGCCCGGGAAACTGGCGAGGATCTCGCGCAGATCGGCGGGGCGCAGCTTCTCCTCCACGGCCTTGCCGGCGGCGGCGCGGCGCAGCAGTTCCAGCACCCGGGCGCGTGGCGGCAGCGCCATCAGCTTTTCCGCCACCTCGCGGCTCGCCGCCTCGCGCTTCTGCTCCAGGTCCTCCAGCGCGGCCACCGGCAGCCAGCCGGAGTCGGGCAGGTCGTCACTTGCGGGCATGGGGTTCTCCTCGGCTGGGGGGCTGTCATCCCCCGCCGGGGGGCGGGCGGCAAATCACATAGCGAAGGCAGATCAGGCCTCCGCCAGCACCGCCTCCAGCGCCTCTGCAAAGGCGGCCATGGCGGGCGGGGGGCCGCAGGAGACGCGCAGCCAGCCGGGGTAGCGGAAGCTGGTCATGGCGCGCGCCATCACGCCGCGCGCCATCAGCCGCCGATGCGCCACGGTATCGGGTATCGGCAGCCGCAGCATGGCGAAATTGCCTATGCCGCCCAGCAGCGGCAGGCCGAGCCGGGCCGCCAGCGCCGACAGGGCGGCACGGCCCTGCCGCACCTGCTCCCGCGTCGCCGCCAGATGCGCCGTGTCCCAGACCGCGGCCCGCGCCGCCTCCAGCGCCATGCGGTTGATGCTGTAGCTGATGCTGGTCTTGCGCACCGTCGCGGCCACGGCGGGCGCGGCCGCCATCCAGCCGATGCGCAGCCCGGCCAGGCCCCAGGCCTTGGAGAAGGTGCGGAAGACCACCAGGTTCGGGTGGCGCGCCATCAGCGCGAAGCTGTCGGGAAAGCCCGGTACATCGGCGAATTCGGCATAGGCCTCGTCCGCCACCACGATGGCGCGGCCATCGACGGCTTCCAGGAAGCGTTCCAGCCGCGCATGGTCCCACCAGCTGCCGGTCGGGTTGTTCGGATTGCAGAGGAAGACCACCCGGGTTTGCGCATCGATCGCGCGCAGCAGCGCCACCTCGTCGAAGCCATCCGCCCGCAGCGGCACCAGCCGCGGCTCGATGCCCGAGAAACTCGCGAGCCATTCATAGACGGCGAAGGTGCGGTCGGCGGTGACGATGTTGCAGCCCGCTTCGCAAAAAGCCTTGATGACGAAGCCGATCACCTCATTGGCGCCATTGCCGAGGATCACCTGCTCCGCCTCTAGGCCGAAATGGCCGGCGATGGCGCGCCGCAGGTGCCAGCCATCGCCCTGCGGATAGGCCGCCGCCTCCCGCACATCCCAGCCGGCCAGCACCGCCTGCGCCGCCGCGGGCGGGCCCAGCGGGTTCTCGTTGTTGTTCAGCCGGTGCAGATGCGGCACGCCGAAGCGGCGCAGCAGCACATCGTCGGGCGGCGCGGGGACATAGGCCTCGAAGGCCGCCACATGCGCCGGCACCAGCCGCTCCAGCGCGAAGCCGGTCATTCCAGCACGGCCAGAAGCAGCAGGTCGCCCGCCGCATCCGGGATCAGCGCCGCCGGCGCCAGGCCCGCCTGCACCAGCCCCTCCGCGAAGGCCGCATGCCCCGGCTGGCCGAGATCGAGCACCGCGCGGAAATGGGCGAAGCCCTGGCTGCGGAACAGCGCCACATTGCCGGCGGCGACCGACGCCGCATCGCCCGCGGTCAGCAGCGGCCGCAGCGTGACGCGGCCGGCGGCGCGATCCGTCTCCGCCGCCATGGCGGCGCCGGTGGCGCGCGCGGGCGGTGGCGGTTCCTCGATATCGCGACCCAGGCCCAGGCGGCGCACCGTCCGGGTCACCCAGTCCCGCAGCAGCGGTGGCACCCAGGCGATGCCGCCTGGGTCTTCCTCCAGCGCCCGGAACAGCACAGGTTGCGGGGCGCCGGCCGCGTCCGGCAGATGGCCCACCACCTCGAAGGCCGCGCGCGGCATGTCGGGCGCGGCCTCCAGCACCACCAGCCCCTGGATGCCGCCGCGCGCCAGGGCGCCGAGCGCGGCCTCCAGCAACCCCATGGCCAGGGCTTCGCGCGCCGGTCCGGGCGGCAGCAGCAAGGCCGGGCCGGCCAGCGCCATCATCCGCCGGCCGAAATTCTGCCAGAGCAGGCCGCCGATCGGCCGGCGCTGCGCATCCATCGCCACGCGGGCGAAAAGCTCCCCGGCCGCGCGCTGGTCCAGCACCCGGGGCGCCGTGCGGAAGCCCGCGCCGCCGAGGCCCTGGGCCTCCGCCCAGTCCACCAGCAGCGCCAGCGTCGCATCATCCGGATCCACGGGCGCGCCGGCCAGCGGCCCGAGGCCGGACGGCGGCCGCTCCGGGCTGCGGGGGGCGTAGCTGCGCGCCAGGTCGAAGCCCAGCAGCAGGCCGTTGCGGCCCACGGGTTCGGTGGTGAGCTGGTCCGCCAGCCGCGCCGCCAGATAGAGGCCGACATCAGCCGCCTCATCCTCCAGGTCCCGCTCCCGCGCCTGGTCCAGCCCGGCGAGGTCGAGATCGGCCGTGCCGAAGCCGAGTTCGAGCCGCACCGCATGCCGCCGGTCGCGCAGCGCCAGGCTGACCGGGCCGGCGCCGGGCGGGCTGGCCGCCAGCACCTCCTCCGCGATCAGCGCCAGGCGATCGGCGAGCCGGGGCTCAATCCCACTGCCCGCGCCGGCGCCCCGCACGAATTCGGCGCCGAGCGCGGCGAAGCGGGGCCCGGGCGGCAAGGTGAGCCGCGGCGCGGCGTCATCGGCGGGCATGGCGAGGGATCATGGCGGCGGTGTTCCAGGCAGGTGATCCGGGCGGCGCCCTGGCGCCGCCGGTCCAGGCGCGAAATAAACCCTATCATCACACGAAGGCGCGACAATTGGCACAAATCGGCCCGAAATCCCGGCGAAGTTCGATTTGGGTTGCAGTTCAGCCATGCCGGGCGCATATGGTGTGCCGTCAGCCTTGTTCGGTTCGGCCTGCTCTCTTTGCTCCGATCGAGCGCCGAGCCTGCTGTCCGTTTCCCGTCGAAGTCTGATCCGCCCGGCAATGTTGCGGGGCGGTCTTTCTGTTTGCGAAGCGGATCTCAGCCATGCCGATCGGCACCGTCAAGTGGTTCAACGCGACCAAGGGCTACGGCTTCATCCAGCCGGAAGACGGCTCCAAGGACGTGTTCCTGCACATCTCCGACGTGCAGCGTTCGGGCCTGCAGGAGCCGCGCGAGGGCGACAAGCTGCAGTACGAGCTGCAGCACGGCCAGCAGGGCAAGGTTTCGGCCGGCAACCTGAAGCAGGCCTGACACGGACGGGGTGGCCCAGGGCCGCCCCGGCCGAATACCGGTGGTGGGGCGGGAGCTACGGCGCCCGCAGCCTCCGCCATCCCATTGCCGCCCCAAGGGCGGCGCCCAACGCCTGACGCGTCCCTGGCGTGTCCTGCGAAAGACCCCAGCATCCGCAGCACGGTGGCACGGCCACCGGAGACTGCCCAAAGGACAACGTGCACACTTCCTACGACCGAGTCTCCAGCCGTCTGCTGCAATCCGACGGTTCCACAAACCCGGCCCAGCCGGCCAACCAGGCCAGCGGCGGCCCGGTGATTTCCAGCCTCACCCGCGACGAGATCCGTCGCATCGTCCTGGACCGCATCGGCTGAACAAGGGACGCAGGGCGCGCGGGCTGCCTGGTCGTCCCGTCCCCGGCACCCCCGCCGGGACACGTCCCCGACCCGTGAGGATCGCCGTATGCTCCCCCAGCATCGCTATGCCGTCGGCCAGCGCATCCAATTCATCCCCGGCCGCTTCGACGGTTCCGCCCCCTCCGGGGCCTATACCGTCCTGCGGCAGCTGCCGAACGATGCGGCGGACCGCGAATACCGCGTGAAGAACGCCCGCGACGGGCATGAGCGGATCATCCGCGAAAGCCAGATGCGGCAGGGCGCCCTCGCCTGAAGCGCCCCCGTCCCGGCCGGAAGGCCGGGATGGGGCTCGCGCCTCTCCCATCAGCAAAATGACGGGACCAAGGCACGATTGGCGCCCTTTCTGGGCATTCGCAGGGGCCTTGTCACATCAGCTCCAGAACCGTGACCCAAAGGTCATGCAGTTCGCAAGTGGCTGATTCGCGAAACTTCTCCAAAGTCACCAGGTTTCTCCAGTCCCCTTAACAGCGACTGGAGAGCTGACTTGAGCGATGCCTTCTTCTCCCAGGCCTTTTCCTCGTCCTCCGGCGGCTGGGCGATCGACCGCTCGCCGGCCGAGAACCTCAGCGAGGATTTCGGCGCCATGGAGACGACCCTGGATGCGATGACGGGCTTCCAGAGCCCGGCCGCCAAGGGGCTGGGCACGCTGTCCACCGTCTTCTCCGGCTTCGGCATCGCCGATCATTTGGCCGAGGGTGAATGGGCCGAGGCCACGATCGATGGCTTCACCCTGGCCGGCAGCACGCTGGCAGGCGGCGCCGGGGCCGTTGTGGGCGGCCTGCTGGGTGCGCCCGCCGGCCCGCCGGGTGCGGCGGTCGGCGCCGGGGCGGTCGGCCTGGTCGGCGCCCAGTCCGGCGGCGTGGTGGGCGAGGAGTTGGGTGAGGCGGTCGTCCAGTTCGGCACCTGGGCCGGCAATGCCACCGGGCTGATCGATACCCCCTTCACCACCGTGAACCTGGAGAAGGAAGGGCGGCTGGAGGGCGCGCAGGACCTCCGGACGGATTTCCCGGGTGTGCTCGATGCCGGCCCGGCTGATGATTTCGACACCGGCCGCTTCGGCGCGACCGAGGCCAGCTGGGCCAGCGGGTCCTTCGACGGGGATTACGGCGGCTCCGGCTGGGATGGCGGTTCGGGCTTCGATACCGGCTTCAACAGCGACGGCTGGGGCGGCGGGTCCTCGGATGGGGGCTCCGGCTGGGATGGCGGATCCGGCTTCGATACCGGCTTCAACAGTGATGGCTGGGGCGGCGAGGCCAGCGGCAGCTTCGGCGGGGGCTACGACACCGCCGATGCCGGTGGCGGCTGGGCCAGCGGGTCCCCGGACGGGGACTATAGCGGCACCGGCTGGGATGGCGGCTCGGGCTTCGATACCGGCTTCAACAGCGATGGCTGGGGCGGCGATTCCATCTGGTGACCAGGCTGGGGGGCCTGCCTGGCCCCCCGCCCCGGCTCAGCGCCGCTTCAGCGCGCCCAGGTCGCGCACCGCGCCGCGGGCGGCGCTGGTGGCCATGGCGGCATAGGCGCGCAGCGCGGTCGAGACCTGACGCTTGCGCGGCGTGGCGGGCTGCCAGGCGGCCTCGCCCTTGGCTTCCATCGCGGCGCGGCGCTGCGCCAGCACCTCCTCCGCCACCTTCAGCTGGATGCTGCGGTTGGGGATGTCGATCTCGATGATATCGCCATCCTCCACCAGCCCGATCGGCCCGCCCTCGGCGGCTTCCGGGGAGAGGTGGCCGATCGAGAGGCCGGAGGAGCCGCCGGAGAAGCGCCCATCCGTCACCAGGGCACAGACCTTCCCCAGGCCCTTCGACTTCAGATAGCTGGTTGGATAGAGCATCTCCTGCATGCCCGGCCCCCCGCGCGGCCCCTCGTAGCGCACCACCACCACGTCGCCGGCCACCACCTTGCCACCCAGGATGCCCTCCACGGCGGCGTCCTGGCTCTCATAGACCTTGGCCGGGCCGGTGAAGGTGAGGATCGAGGCATCGACGCCGGCGGTCTTCACGATGCAACCGTCCACCGCGATATTGCCCGCCAGCACGGCCAGCCCGCCATCGGCGGAGAAGGCGTGTTCGCGCGCGCGGATCACGCCCTTCTCGCGGTCCAGGTCCAGGCTCTCCCAGCGTTCGGCCTGGCTGAAGGCCACCTGGGTCGGCACGCCGCCCGGTGCCGCCTTGAAGAATTCCAGCACGCCGTCATCGGCGGTCCGCGTCACGTCCCATTGCTGCAGGCCCTCGGCCAGCGTCGGCGCATCCACCCGGCTGACGGAAGTGTCGATCAGCCCCGCGCGATCCAGCTCGCCCAGGATTCCAAAAATGCCGCCGGCGCGGTGCACATCCTCGACATGCACATTGGCGACGGAGGGGGCGACCTTGCACAGCACCGGCACGCGGCGGGACAGGCGGTCGATATCGGTCATGGTGAAGTCCACGCCGCCCTCATGCGCCGCCGCCAGCAGGTGCAGCACGGTGTTCGTGGACCCGCCCATGGCGATGTCCAGCGTCATCGCATTCTCGAAGGCGGTCCGGGTCGCGATATTGCGCGGCAGGACGGAGAAATCCTCGGTCTCGTAGTGCCGGCGGGTGATCTCGACGATCCTCCGCCCTGCCTCCAGGAACAGCCGCTTGCGGTCGGCATGGGTCGCCACCACCGTGCCATTGCCGGGCAGCGCCAGGCCCAGCGCCTCCGTCAGGCAGTTCATCGAATTGGCGGTGAACATGCCGGAGCAGGAGCCGCAGGTGGGGCAGGCGGAACGCTCGATAACCGCGACCTCGGCATCCGTCACGCTGGAATCGGCGGCCGCGATCATGGCGTCGATCAGGTCGACGCTGCGCTTCTGGCCGCGATGCACCACCTTGCCGGCCTCCATCGGGCCGCCGGAGACGAAGATGGTCGGGATGTTGAGGCGCATCGTCGCCATCAGCATGCCGGGCGTGATCTTGTCGCAATTGGAGATGCAAACCATGGCATCCGCGCAATGCGCATTGACCATGTATTCCACGCTATCGGCGATCAGGTCGCGCGAGGGCAGGCTGTAGAGCATGCCGTCATGCCCCATGGCGATGCCGTCATCCACCGCGATGGTGTTGAATTCCTTGGCGACGCCGCCCGCCGCCTCGATCTCCCGCGCCACCATCTGCCCGAGGTCCTTCAGATGGACATGGCCCGGGACGAATTGCGTGAAGCTGTTCACCACGGCGATGATGGGCTTGCCGAAATCGCCATCCTTCATGCCGGTGGCGCGCCAGAGGCCCCGCGCGCCGGCCATGTTGCGGCCATGGGTGGTGGTGCGGCTGCGATACTGCGGCATGGTCTTGGCGCGTCCTGGCTTGCGATGCTCGGCCGGCGCTTTTAGCGGCTGCGCGCCGGCCCGGCCAGACGGCGGGCCTCAGTGGAGCACGGGGCCGCCCTGCTCCCCCAGATGCAGGCCGGCCGCCGCGGTATGGCGGGCGAAGATCTGCGCGCCGCGCAGGGCGGCGCGCAGGTCGCCTGGCGCCAGCCATTCGGAAAGGCCGCCGATGGCCGAGAGGCAGTCGCCGCGCTGCAGCGCCGCCACCAGATCCAGCAGCACCGCCTCGTCCCGCCCCAGCCCCGTCCCGTCGCAGGGCCGCACATCCAGTTGGCGGACCGCGCCGCGCAGCACGACCGACATCAGCAGCCCGAAGCCCAGCGCGCCGGCCGGGCGCACCCCCGCCAGGGTCAGGATCTCCTGCCAGTCCGGATGCGGGCCGGCCGGGCGGTGGCGCGGCGCCATCCAGGCGCGCAGCGCCGCGACCACCAGCGAAGCCGGCGGCGGCAGGCCCGGCGGGCGGGGTTCGCGGAAGACCTCGGACATGCGGCTCGCCTCCTCGGGATGCGCCCGGAGCATGGCCCCGGCGCCGCGCGCAGGGAAGTGTGATTGCGAGTCATTCTCATATGTGCGATGCAGGCGGCGGATTGAGGAATTGGAGTCATGGCCCTCGCATCGTCCCTCGCCCGTTGCGGCCTGGTCCTCGCCGCCCTGGCGCTGGCGCCCGCCGCCGCCCAGGCGCAGCAGGCCTCCCCGCCTGCCCTGCCGCTGGAGCTGAACCGGCTAGAGCCGGTGACCGCACCCGCGGAAGGCTGCCGCATCTGGATGGTGCTCGGCAATGACGCGCCGGAGGCCGCGGCCATCGCGGCGCTGCGGCTCGATCTCGTGGTCTTTGGCGGCGATGGCCAGATCGCCCGCCGCGCCGCGGTGGAGCTGGCGCCGATCGGCGCCGGCCGCACCGCCGTGCGGCTCTTCGACCTGGCCGGCCTGCCCTGCGACCGCATCAGCCGCCTGCTGGTGAACGAGGTTCTGGCCTGCCGGATCGGCGGCGCCGATGTGGCGGATTGTGCCGACCGCCTGCGGCCTTCCAGCCGCGCCGGCGTGCGCTTCGGCCTGTAGGGAACACACGCCATGGAAACCGCGCACGATCTCTCGCCGCTCGGCCTCTTCCTCGCCGCCGACTGGGTGGTGCGGTCGGTGATGCTGATGCTGGTGCTCGCCTCCATCGGCGTCTGGGCGATGGCGCTGGACCGCGCGCTGCGTTTCCGGCGCCTGGCGCGGGACGCGCAGGCGCTGCGGCGCTTCGCCGAGGACGGCTCTCCGCCCAGCCATGACAATGCCTGGGCCGAGGTGCTGGTCGCCGCCGAACATGCGGCGCGCGAAGTGGCGGGCGAGCCCCCCGGGGAGCGCCGCCGCCATATCGCCAGCGCCGCGCGGCTGGCGGTGGTGGAGCGCACGGCGCGCGCCCGGCACGGCCTGCCGGTGCTGGCCAGCATCGCCTCCACCGCCCCCTTCATCGGGCTGTTCGGCACGGTCTGGGGCATCATGAACGCCTTCACCGCCATCGCCCGCAGCGGCAATACCAGCCTCTCCGCCGTGGCGCCGGGCATCGCGGAGGCGCTGTTTGCCACCGCGCTCGGCCTGGTCGCGGCGATTCCGGCGGCGCTCGCCTTCAACCGCCTCTCGGCCATGCTGGGCGAGGCGCGGGGCGCCGCGAATGGCGCGGCGGAACGCCTGGCCCGGCGGCTCGGCCTGGCCGGCTCCGGCCGCGCCCGGGTGGCGGCCGAATAATGGCCTTCGCCAATCTGGAGGGGGGCGACGAGGACGGCGAGGAGGGCGTGCTCTCCGAGATCAATGTCACGCCCTTCGTCGATGTCATGCTGGTGCTGCTGATCGTCTTCATGGTGGCGGCGCCGATGATGATGGCCGGCGTGCCGGTGGACCTGCCGCGCGCCGCCCAGGCGCCGGTGCCGCAGGTGACGCAGCCGCTGGTGGTGACGCTGGACCGCCAGGGCCGCATCTTCATCGAGGAGGCGGAGGCCAATCCGACGACGCTGGTGGCCACCCTGCAGCCGATGGCCGCCGCCGCGCCGGACCGGCCTGTCTTCCTGCGCGCCGATCGCAGCCAGTCCTATGGCGAGGTGATGCGCGTGCTGGCGGCGCTGGCGGCGGCCGGCTTCGGCCGTGCCTCGCTGATCGGCGAGGCGGCACCCTGACCCGCCGTGGACCAGTCCCCTCAATTCCTGGCCGCGCCGCGGCCCGCATCGGCGCGGGCCGCGCCCCTGGACTCCACCCTCGTGTCCTTCGCAGCCGCTGAACCCGCGCGGGAGCCGCGCGGCCTGCACCCCGCCGCCTGGGGCGTGGCGCTGGCACTGCATCTCGGCCTGGCCGCGGTGCTGATTCGCCCGGCCGCGCCGCCCTTGCTGGCGGGCGGCGGCGGCGGCCTGCAGGTCGGGCTGTCCGGCGGCCTGGCCGGCGGTGGCGGCGCCATCGGCACAGTGCAGCCGGAGGATCTGGCGACCAGCGGCGCGCCCGAGACCCTGGCCGAGGCCGCCCCGCCGGCCGAAGCCCTGGCCACGCCCGAGGCCCCGCCGCCGGCTGCCGCCCAACAGCCCCCGCCCGAATTGCAGCGCGCCCCGCCGCCGCCGAGCCAGCTCGCCGCAACCCCGCCGCCGCCCCAGGCGGTGCAGCCGCCACCACCCCAGGCCGCGCCACCGCCGCCACCGGCACTTGCGGCGGCCAACGCGGCGCCCAGCCTGCCGACGCCGGCGCCGGTTCCGCTCGAAGCGACGCCCTCGCCGCCCGAGGCGCTGGCCAGCCTGGCCCCGACCCTGCCGCCCCCGCCGCCGCCCGCCCCGGCGGAGCCCCGGCCGCCGGAGCCCGTGGTCCAGGCCGTGCCGCCGGAGGAGACGCTGACCGCCATGGCGGAGCCGGTGCCCCCGCCGCCGCCACAGGCCCCGCCCGAGCCCGTGCAGCAGGCCCGGCCCGCGCCGCGCCCGCGCCCGGCGCCGCGCCGCGCGGCGCCGGCCGCCACCGCCTCGCGCTCCACCGCCGCC
>NZ_JBHYDM010000025.1:0-73451 GCF_051860665.1 Falsiroseomonas sp. | reverse complement strand
GATCGCCACCGCTTCGAAGGTCTCCGCGCCGTCCTGCGGGTCGATGCCACGCGTCGCTGCGCCGACCGGCAGACCGAGCAACGCCGCTACTACGCCCTCTCCCGGATCATGCCGCCTGCCGAGGCCCTGGCCACCGTCCGCAGCCACTGGAGCATCGAGAACAGCCTGCACTGGAGCCTCGACGTCGTGCTCCACGAGGACAGCGCCCGCAGCCGCCAAGGCCATGCCGCCGAAAACCTCGCCCTGCTTCGCCGCCTCGCCCTCAACCTCCTCAACGCCGACCCGTCCCGCGGCTCCGTCCGGGCCAAAATCAAACGAGCAGGATGGCACGACGCCTTCCTGCTCAGCCTCATACGACAAATGCGATAGCCCTACCCTGAAGGGGGAGGGCCGGGGTGGGGGGTCGCTACCCGGAAACGCTCCGCCGTGCCTCCACCACATCCTCATCCTCCGGGCTGCGCCGCGTCGCGAAACCCAGCGCCCGGATGAAGGCCAGCATGGGCGCGTTGTCGGCCAGCACCTGGCCCACCACCTCCCGCACGCCGTTCGCGGCGGCCCAGTCGAACAGGCGCTGCATCATGTGGCGCCCAAGCCCCTGCCCCTTCATGGCGCGGTCCACCACCACGGCGAATTCCCCCGTCACGCCATCCGCCTCCCGGATCAGGCGGGAGACGCCCATCATATCCTCCGCCCCGTCCGGACGGCGCCGCATGGCGACGAAGGCCATCTCCCGCTCGTAGTCGATCTGCGTCAGCCGGGCGATCTGCACAGCCGGCAGTTCCCGCAACTGGCTGAAGAAACGCCAGCGCACATCCTCCGGCGTCAGGCGTCGGAACATCTCGGCATGCGCCTCGGCATCCTCCGGCCGCACCGGGCGCACCCAGAGCACCTCGCCGGAGCGCGCGGTCCAGGGCGCCGCCCATTCCTCCGGATAGGGTGGCACCGCCAGCAGCGCGCTCTGCCCGGCCGGGCGCAGCAGGCAGGAGGCATCGGCCGCCATCACGCCGGCGCCATCGGCAAACAGCGGGTTCACGCCCAGCGAGGCGATCTCCGGAAAATCCACGGCGATCTGGGAAAGCCGCATCAGCGCGCCGGCCACCGCATCCAGATGCACCGGCGGATGGTCGCGGTAGCCGGCCAGCAGCGGCCCGGCCCGGGTGCGACCGATCAGCCCGCAGGCCAGGGCATGGTTCAACGGCGGCAGGTCGAAACCCTCGTCGCCCAGCAGGTCCGCCGCGGTGCCGCCCAGGCCGAAGCCGAGGAAGGGGCCGAACATGGCATCGTCGCCGAGGCGCATGCGCAGCTCCTGCACATGGCTCGCCTGCCGCTGCACCAGGAAGCCGTCGAGCCGCGCCGCCGGGCGGTCCCGTGCCGCGCGCTCCGCCATGGCCTCCGCCGCCTCCCGCACCGCGAGCGGGCTGCGCAGGCCGAGCGCCACGCCGCCGATCTCCGTCTTGCGGGCGACATCCGGGCTGCGCAGCTTCAGCACCACGGGAAAGCCGAGCTCCACCGCCGCCGATGCGGCCGCGGCCGCATCGGCGGCGACCCGGCCCGGCACCACCGGCAGGCCATAGGCGGCCAGCACCGCCAGCGCCGCATCCTCGGTCAGCGAAAGCCGCCCCTCGGCGCGGGTCTGGGCCAGGATGGCGGCGACCGCCGCGCGGTCCGGCTGCAGCGCCAGAACCTGGCGGCCCGGCAGCTCCGCCGCCGCCGCGCGGTTCTGCCGGTCATGCAGCAGGTGCAGCGCGCCGCGCACGGTGGCTTCCGGCGTCGGAAACACGGCCAGCCCCGCGGCGGCCAGCGCGGCGCGCTGGGCGCCGGCCGTCGCCTGGCCGGCCCAGCAGACCAGGATCGGCGCGGCGCGCGTCGCCTTGGCGGCGGCGGAGAGCGCGGCGGCCATGGTGGCCGTGTCCTCGCCAGCCACCGGCGCATGCAGCGCCACCACCGCATCCACCTGGCGCAGCCCGGCCAGCATCGCCGCGGCCTCGCCCAGGCCGGTGGCGGAGCCGGGGCCGAGCACGAGCGGATTGCTGCCCTGCCAGCCCGGCCGCAGCCCGATCGCCAGCGCCTGCCGGGCCTCCTGTGGCAGTTCCGCCAGGCGGGCGCCGCCGGCCAGCACGGCATCGGCGGCCAGCAGGCCGAGGCCGGTGGCATTGGTGACCAGGGCGATGCCGCCGCAGGGCGCGGCCGCGCCGGGCACCAGCTTCACCCGCGCCAGCGTCTCCGCCGCCGAGAGCAGGTCATCCAGCCCCGCCACGCGCAGCACGCCGGCGCGGCGCAGCGCCGCATCCATCACCGCATCGGCGGTACCGGAGGGATCGGCCAGCCGCCCGCCGGCGCGGATCGCCACCACCGGGCGCATCCGCGCCGCGGCGCGGGCGGCGGAGATGAACATGCGCCGGTTCTTGATGCGGCGGATTTCCAGCAGGATGGCGCCCGTGCCCGGATCGCGGGAGAGCCAGTCCAGCGCATGGGCGAAGCCCAGGTCGTCATTCTCGCCGATGCCGATGACATGGCTGAAGCCCACCGCCTCCGCCTCCGCCCAGTCCAGCACGGCGCGCGACAGTGCCGAGGACTGGCCGACCAGCGCGAGCCGGCCGCGGCGGGGGGCGAGGTGGGAGAGCGAGGCATTCAGCCCGATGCCCGGGACGCAGATGCCGAAACTGCCCTGCCCCAGCGCCCGCACGCCGGTGCGCCGCGCCATGCCGGCCAGGTCCGCCGCCGGGCCCGGCACCACCGCCGCGTGGCAGCCGCGCGCCGACAGCGCGGCCATGGCCGGCTCCAGCTGCTCGGGCGGCAGCGACAGCACGGCGAGGTCGGGCACCTGGGCCAGGCCGGCGATGCCCGCGGGATCCTCGACATGGGCGATCGAACCGGTGAAGCCGCCCGCCTGCAGGTTCTGCGCCAGGGTCGCCGAGGCCGGCAGCGCCGGATCCGCCACCAGCACCACATGCCGGGGGCGATACAGCGCCTGCTCTCGGAAACGCACCGCAGAATGTCGGGCCAGGCTGGAGGAGAGGCTCATTGTGCAGTGCAACATGCGCTGTGCCGGCGGCTTCCGCAACCGGATGGGGGTTGCCGGGGGCCGCTTTCCCCCTTCCGATACCGCGAAACCGATGAAGGGAGCCACAATGTCCACCGCCGATGCCCGAACGGACCCCCGCTGGGACCCGGAAATGCGCGCCTTCAATGCGATGATGGAGGCGAAGGCGGCGAAGGGACCGCCCATCACCCTGACCCTGCCGCTAGATGCGGCACGGGCGCAGACGGAGGCGCTGAACATCCCGCTGACGGAAGGCGGGCCGGTGATGGCGGAGAGCAGCGACCGCTGGCTGCAGGTGCGCGGGCGGCGCATCCAGTGCCGGCTGCACCAGCCCTCCTCCGGCACGCTGCCGGTGCTGGTCTATCTGCATGGCGGCGGCTGGGTCTGGAACAGCATCGATACGCATGACCGGCTGATGCGGGAATACGCCGCCGGCGCCGGCTGCGCCGTGCTCGGCCCGGATTACGCGCTGAGCCCGGAGGCGCCCTTTCCCCAGGCGCTGGAGGAATGCGCCGCGGTGCTGCGCTGGGTGGCGGCGCAGGGCGCGGAATGGGGGCTGGATCCCGACCGCATCGTGCTGGGCGGCGACAGCGCCGGGGCGAACCTGGCCATGGGCGTGGCGCTGCTGCTGCGGCAGACCGATCCGGGGCTGAAGCTGCGCGGATTATTGTTGAATTACGGGGTCTTCGACGCCGACCTTGCCACGCCGTCCTATGAGGAATTCGCCGATGGCTATTTCCTGACGCGGGAGAAGATGCGCTTCTACTGGGACTGCTACGCGCCGCGGCAGGCGGACCGTCTGAACCCGCTGGCCGCACCGCTCCGCGCCGACCTGCGCGGCCTGCCGCCCTGCCTGCTGCAGGTGGCGGAGCTGGATGTGCTGGCCTCGGAGAATTTCGCCATGGGGGATGCGCTGCGCGCGGCGGGGGTTTCGGTGCAGCAGGCGGTCTTCCCAGGCACGGCGCATGGCTTCCTGCGCGCGCTGAACCACGTCGCGGCCGCGCGGCGGGCGGCGGCGGAGGGGGCGGAGTGGCTGAAGCGGGTCGCTGGGTGAGGCGAATAGCCCTCCCCCGTTTACGGGGGAGGGTTGGGTGGCGGGCGTACCCGAGTGACCGAGGCTCGCGCCGCCAACGTCCCCCCACCCCGGCCCTCCCCCCCTTCGGGGGAGAGGGAGAGTTGCTAGCCGCCCAGGGCGCGCTTGGCGACGCCGGCCAGGAAGCCGCTGGCAACCGGCAGGACCGCGTCGTTGAAGTCGTAATGCGGGTTGTGCAGCTCGCGCCCGCCCTCGGCCGGGCCATTGCCGATCCAGACGAAGGCGCCGGGCACCTCCTTCAGGAACCAGGAGAAATCCTCCCCGGTCATGGCCGCCGGCAGGTCGCGCCGCACCGGCGCCACCTCCGCGGCGGCCGCGGCGGCCAGGTCGCGCTCGGCCGGGCTATTGGCGGTCACCTCCACCCCCTGCCGCCAGCCCACGGTGGCCTGCACGGCGCAGGTGGCGGCGATGCCCTCCGCCACCCGGTGCAGGCCTTCCTTGATTGCCGCGCCGGCGGAATCCGCCAGCCATCGGGCGGTGCCCTTCAGCACCACCTGGGCCGGGATCTGGTTCTGCGCCTCCCCGCCCTGCACCATGGTCACGCTGACCACGCCGCCCGCCAGCGGGTCCAGGTTGCGGCCGACGATGCTCTGCAGGGCGACGATGCAATGGCCGGCCGCCACCATGGGGTCGCGGGAGAGATGCGGCAGCGCGGCATGGGCGGCATGGCCGTCGAACGTGATGTCGAAGCGCGCGCCGGCGGCCATCACGGCCTTGTCATGCACCGCGACCGTGCCAGCCGGAAGGCCCGGCCAGTTGTGCCAGCCGAAGATGCGGTCCATCGGGAAGCGCTGGAACAGCCCATCCGCGATCATGCTCCGCGCGCCGCCGCCGCCTTCCTCCGCCGGCTGGAAGACCAGATGCACCGTGCCGGTCCAGGCCTGATCCTCCAGCAGCATCTTCGCCGCGCCCAGCAGGGCGGTGGTATGCCCGTCATGGCCGCAGGCATGCATCACGCCGGGGACGGTGCTGCGATGCGGCAGCGCCTCGTTCACCTCCTGGATCGGCAGCGCATCCATGTCGCCGCGCAGGCCAACACTGCGATTGCCGCCCCCCCGCCGCAGCGTCGCCACCACGCCATGCCCGCCAAAACCCTCGGTGATCTCGGTGACCCCCATCTCCCGCAGCCGCGCCACGACGAAGGCGGCGGTGGCCTCCTCATGCAGGGTGAGGCCCGGATGGGCATGCAGATGGCGGCGCCAGGCCGTCAGAGTCTCGGCGAATGCGGTGTCCATCCTGTAAGGGTAGCCGCTTCGGCCCGCCGCCTCCACCCCGACCATCAGGCAGCGTGACCCGCAGGCCCGATGCAACCCGGAGGCGCCGGCCGCGCTTCCCCAGCAGGTGAGACAGCTTCTGCGCATCCAAACCCTCCTCCCCGTGCTTCTGCTGGCGGCCGCGCCGCTGGCTGCCCAGCCCGCGGCGCCGGCCCTGCCGGCCGAGGCCGGCGCGCCCACCGAGGCCGCCACCCTGCCCTATGCCGCGACGGTGGTGCCGACGGGGGTGGAGGCGCTGGACGGCCCGCTCACCGATGCCTCCCGCCTCATCCGCCTCGCGGAGGAAGCCCCCGTCGATGCCTATGGCCTGGTCGCCCGCGCGCTGGGGGAGCCGCCGCTGCTCGATGCCGTGCTGCGGGCGGAGGGCTATTGGGCCGGCCGGATCGAGGTGCGGATCGCCGGCACCCCGGCCGATGCCCCAGGCCTGGCCCAGCGCCTGGTGGCCGCGCCGCCGGCCGGGCCGATCCCGGTGGAGGTCCGCGTCACCCCCGGCCCACGCTACAGCCTGCGCCGCATCACGCTGCGTCCGGACGGGCCCGCGGCTGCGGCGGCCGTGGCCGCGCTCGGCGTGCCGGAGGGGCTGGCACCCGGCGATCCGGCCCGCTCGGGCCCGGTGCTCGATGCCGAGGCCGGGCTGCTCGATCGGCTGCGCATGGCCGGCTATCCGCTGGCCGCCGTGGTGGATCGGGAGGTGCTGGTCAATCACGAGGCCCAGGCGATGGATGTCACCTGGCTCCTGGCCCCGGGGCCGCAGGCCCGCTTCGCACCGCCGCAGATCGCCGGCGAGACGGCGGTGAACCCCCGCCTGCTGGCGCGCATCACCAACCGCCTGGCCGGCGAGCCCTATGCCCCCGCGACGCAGGAGGCGACGCGCCGGCAGCTTCTGGCGCTCGGCGCCTTCGACTCCGTCCGTGCCCGCGCGGGGGATCGGCTGGACGAGGCCGGGCGCCTGCCGGTGACCTTCACGGTCAGCGACCGGCCGCGCAATGCCGCCGGCGCGACCCTGGCCTATGAGACCAATTTCGGCCCCTCCGCCACCGTCTACTACGAACGCCGCAACCTGTTCGGCAATGCGGAGCTGCTGCGGCTGGAGGCGAGTGCCTCCCGCCTCGGCGGGGAGACGGAGGACAACAACTACCGCATCGGCGCCAATCTGCGCCGGCCGGGCCTCTTCGACGGCCGCACCTCCCTGGTGCTGGATGCGGCGATGCTGCGGGAAAGGCTGGATGCCTATGACCGCGACGCGGTCACCGCCTCCGCCCTGCTGGAACGCCCCTTCGGCAATCGCTGGGTGCTGCAGTCCGGCCCCACCTTCGAGACCGGGCGGATCGGCCGCGACGGCAATCTGGAGCCCTTCACCCTGGCCGGCCTGGTGATGGGCGCGCGCTACGACGGCACGAACGATCCGCTCGACCCGCGCCGTGGCCTGCGCGGCACCATCAGCGTGGTGCCCTATGCCGATATCGCGGAGGGCGGCGGCTTCGTGCGGGCGATCGGCACGCTGCGCAGCTATTTCGACCTGACCGGATCGGGCGGCAGCGTGTTCGCGCTGCGCGGCACGCTGGGCAGCCTGGTGGGCGCGGATCGCGCGGTGCCGCTGGACAAGCGCTTCTATGCGGGCGGCGGCGGATCGGTGCGCGGCTATGCCTATCAGAGCATCGGGCCGCGCGATTCGCGGAACCGGCCGAATGGCGGGTCGAGCCTGGTGGAGGGTTCGGTGGAGCTGCGCCAGCGCCTTTCCGGCGCCTTCGGCATGGTGGCCTTCCTCGATGCCGGCTCGGTCGGCCAGCAGGAGACGCCGAGTTTCGAGGAGGTGCGCCTCGGTGCCGGCCTTGGCGTGCGCTACGCGACGGCGATCGGGCCGTTGCGTCTGGATCTGGCCATTCCGCTGAACAAGCAGAGTGGCGATGACGGGTATGGGTTGTATGTCGGACTCGGCCAGGCCTTCTGAGGCGCAGCCCAGCCCCTCGCCCCGCCGCCGGCGCCGCTGGCTCGGCTGGGTGCTGGGCCTGGTGCTGGTGCTTCTGCTGCTGCCGGTCCTGCTGGTCGGCGGCGCGTTGCTCTATGCGAATACCGAGGGCGGTCGCGCGCGGCTGGCCGGGCTCGCGGAATCCTTCGTCCCCGGGCTGACGCTGGAGGGGCTGCAAGGCCCCCTGCCCGGCCGCCTCGCCATCCGCCGCATCGCGCTCGCGGATGACCAGGGCATCTGGCTTGAGATCGACAATGCCGAGCTGGACTGGGACCCGATGGCGCTGCTGCGCCGGCAGGCGCACATCACCCTGCTGCAGGCCGATCGCCTGGCCCTGCACCGCCTGCCGCCCGGCGCGCCCGAGGATCCGGATGCGCCGGCCGGCCCGCTGATCCCGCAATTGCCGCAGCTGCCGGTCGGGCTGCAGCTGGACCGCCTCGCCGTGGCACGGATCGAGCTGGCCGCGCCGGTGGCCGGCGTGGCCGCGCTGCTGCGGGCGGAGGGCATGGCGCAGCTCGATGCCGAGGGGCTGGAGACCACCCTCGATATCTCCGCGCCGGAGGGAGCGACCACCCTGGCCGTGCAGGCCGCGCTGCGCCCCGCCACCGGGCGGCTCTCCGCCAGCATCCGCCTGTGCGACGTGGCGGGCGGCCTGGTGCCGGGGCTGATCGGCCAGCCGGAGCGGCCGCTGGCGCTTGACCTGACGCTGGATGGCCCGGCCGAGGCCGCGGCGCTGACCCTGGTGGCGCGGGCCGGGCCGGGCCTTTCACTGGATGTCGCCGGCACCGTCCGGGCGCCGGACATGGACCATCTCGGCGCCGAGCTGCGCGGCACCGCCGATGCCTCGGCCTTCCTGGAAGGGCCGCTGGCGGCGCTGGCCGGGCCGCTGAACCTGGTGCTGGACGCGGCGCGCGGGCCCGATGGGGTGATCGCGCTGCGCACTGCCCGGGTGGAAGGGACCGCCGGGCGGATCGCCGCCGAGGGCACCCTCGCCGGCGACTTCGCCAGCGCGCAGCTTCGCGTGGATGCGGCCCTCGCGGGTTCCGAAACCTTCGCCTCGCTGCTGCCGCCGGGCCTGGTGGCCTGGGAAGGGCTGGATCTGCGCGGCACGGTGGAGGGTCCGCTGGCCACGCCGACGGTGGACGCCACCCTCGCCGCGCGCGGCTTCGCCTCGAACCAGCCGCCGGTCACCGCCCTGCTCGGCGCGACGCCGCAGATCGCGCTGCGCGCCACCGCGCCGGACCGGATCGCGCGGCTGACCGTCCAGGGGGCCGGCGTCCGGGCGGAGGCGAGCGGGCTGGTCGGCCAGGTGCTGGACCTGCGCTTCGCCGCCGATGTCGCGGCGGTGGAGGGCGCGGCGCCCGGCGTCTCCGGCGCGCTGCGCCTGTCCGGCACGGCGACGGGGCCGATGGCGGATCCGACGCTGACGGTGGAGGCGGCCTCCGAAAGGCTGGAAGTGGCCGGCCAGGTGCTGGAGGCGCTGTCGCTGAATGCCCGCATCGCCAATCCGGCCAGCGCCCCCGCCGTCAATGCCCAGGCCAGCGGCCGCTTCCAGGGCCAGCCCCTGGCGCTCGACCTGCGCGGTGGCCCCGAGGGCGATGGCCGCTTGCGGTTGCAGGCCGCGACGGCCCGGCTCGGCCCGGCCGAGCTGGTGGCGGAAGGCGCGCTGGACCTCGCCACCACCATCTTCGCCGGCACCGCGCGGCTGGCCGTGCCGGACCTCGCCCCGCTCTCCCCGCTGATCGGCCAGCCCCTGGCGGGCAGCCTGCGCCTGAACGCCACGCTTGCGGCGCGTGAGGGCCGGCAGCAGGCGGATCTGCGGCTGGAGGCGCCGCGCCTGGTGGTCGCCGGCACCGAGATGCGCCGCCTGGCCGCCACGGTGGAAGGCACGCTGCAGGCCCTCGGCTTCACCCTCTCCACCCAGGTGGCGACGGCGGAGCTGGAGGTGCGTGGCCGGATGACGGAGCAGGCGGAGGGCGCCCGGCAGATCGACCTCGCCGCCTTCCGTGCCAGCGCGCCGGGCGAGTCCGTGCGGCTGGCGGCGCCGGCGCGGGTGGTGCTGCGGCCGGATGGCGGGATCGACGTGGCGGCGCTGGCGCTGACCAGCGGCCGCGGCGGCACGCTGAACCTGACCGGCAGCTGGTCCGATGCCCGCGCCGATCTGCGCGCCACGCTCGCCATCCCGGACCTGGCGACGCTGGCCCCGCTGCTGCCGGGCGTGACGCCGACCGGGCGCGTGGCCGCGGAGGCACGCATCACCGGGCCTGGCACGGCGCCGGAGATCGCGGGCAATCTCCGCATCAGCAACCTGCGCTCCGGCGCCGCCTGGGCGCGCGGCCTGCCGGCGGTGGAGATCCAGGCCGAAGGGCGCCGCGGCGGCGATGGCGCCATTTCCGGCCGCGCCACCGCCAATGCCGGCAATGCCACCCGCCTGACCGCCACGGCCAATCTGCCGCGCGGGCCGGAAGGGCCGCTGGAGGGCACGCTGGACGGCCAGGCCGATCTCGGCGCGCTGACCGCGCCGCTGCTGGCCGCCGGCGCCGACCGGGTGGCCGGCCGGCTGACGCTCGCGCTGCGCGCCGGCGGCACGGTCGCGGCCCCGGTGCTGGGCGGCCAGGCGCAACTGGCCGGCGTGTCCTACCGCAATGCCGAGCTGGGCATCGCGCTGACCCAGCTGGCAGGCACCATCGCGGCCGAGGGGTCGCGGCTTCGCCTCGACCTCACGGGCCGCACCGCCGGACAGGGGCGCATCGCGCTGGCCGGCACGCTGGATCCGCTGAGCGCCGGCCTGCCGGTGGACCTCACGCTGCGCGCCATCCAGGCGCAGCCCGTCTCCTCCGACCTCATCACCGCGACGCTGGATGCGGAGCTGTCGCTGGTCGGCCCTCTGACCAATGGCGCCCGGCTGAGCGGCCCGCTGCGCCTGCGCCGCGCCGATATCCGCGTGCCGGACCGGCTGCCGAGCTCCGTGCGCGACCTCGGCCCGGTGACGGAGGTGGGGCAGATTCCCGGCCGCAGCACGCCACCGCCTCGGCCCACCGCGAATGGCCCGCGCAGCACGCCCAATGCGGCGGCGGGCGGGCCTGGCCTGCCGATCGCGCTCGACCTGCGCCTGGAGGCGCCGCGCGGCGTCTTCGTGCGCGGGCGCGGGCTGGATGCGGAGCTGGGCGGGCAGCTCGGCATCGGCGGCACGATCAGCAATCCCGAGATTTCCGGCGCGCTATCCCTGGTGCGCGGCGAATTCCAGATCCTGGCGCGCCGCCTGACCTTCAGCCGCGGCCGGCTGGATTTCTCCGGCGGGCTGATCCCGGACCTTGATTTCGAGGCGACCAGCCAGACCGGCGGCGTGACCGTGCGCGCCACCGTCACCGGCCCGCCGAGCCAGCCGGTCATCGCCTTCTCCTCCACGCCGGAGCTGCCGCAGGACGAGGTGCTGGCGCGGCTGCTCTTCGACCGGCCGCTGAGCGCGCTCTCGCCCTTCGAGATCGCGCAGATCGCCCAGGCTGTCGCGGGGGCCACCGGCCTGGTGGGCGGCGGCGCCTCCGGCGTGCTGGACCGGGTGCGGCAGACGCTGGGGCTGGATCGCCTCGCGGTCGGCGGTGGCGGCGAGACGGCGGCGCGGAGCACGGAGGCGGATGAGCGCGCGGGGCCGACGCTGGAGGCCGGCCGCTATGTGGCGGATGGCGTCTTCGTCGGCGTGCGGCAGGGCACGGAGAGCGGCTCCTCCCGCGTCGGGGTGCGGGTCGACCTGACGCCGCGCATCAAGCTGGAGGCCGAGACCGGCGACCGCGAGGCGGGCGAGCGCGTCGGCCTCAGCATGGAATGGCAGTGGGGGCGCTGAGCGGTCAGGCCAGCGCCGGCACCCGCTTCAGCAGCGCCGCATCCAGCTCCGCCCGCCGGGCCCAGAGGCTGCGATACCAGTCGAGCCTGGGGGCCACCTGGCCCGCCAGCAGCCGTTCGTCCCGCACCCAGGCGCGGGCGGCTTCCGCCATGGCCAGCGCGCGGGCGGGTTCGGCCAGAAGGGCGCGCAGCTCCCGCCCCAGGCTTTCGGCATCCGGCACGATCAGCCCGGTCTCGCCATGGCGGAGGCTGGCGGCATAGACGGTGGGGCTGGCCAGGCTGCAGAGCCGCAGGCCCCCCGCCTCCACCGCCTTCAGGTCCGACTTCATCCGGTTGAAGCGGGTCTCGGCCAGCGGCAGGAAGGCCAGCTCGCAGGCGGCCATCAGGCCACGATAGGTGGCGTAGTCGGCGGTCGGGGTGAAGCGCTTGTGGGGCGTCTCCAGCGCCTCGAAGCTCCGGCGGTCATGCACCACCTCCACCGCCAGCCGGCCTCCGGCCTCCGCCAGCACCTGGTTCAGCACGGGCAGGAAGGGGGCGATATCGGCCTCCCGGTTCAGGGCGCCGAAGAACAGCGTCAGCCGCGACAGGTCGCGGAAGTTGCGCGGCTCCGGCAATTCCTCCAGCGCATTGGGGAAGACCGCGATCTCGTCGTTGAACTCGGCCAGCAGGTCGCGCAGCGCCGGCGTGGAGGTCTGCACCGCATGGACGCCGCGGAAGGCCAGGTGGTTGTTGCCGGCGATGGAGGGCCAATGCGCCGGATCGTCGTCGAATTCCTGCACCAGCACGGCGCCGGTGGCCCGCAAGGCGCGCAGATAGGGGATGCTTTCGGGCCGATCCAGCAGGCGGCGCTGCAGGATCAGCACGCGCGGCGCGGCGCCATCATCGCCTGGCAACTCGGCATTCGGGCCGGCCACGGCCCTGATGCCCGGGCGGCTGCACAGGGCGTTCAGCGGCTGGTGGATGCGCACGTCGTTGACGCCGCCCACCGGGCGCAGCGTGCGCGCCACCAGCACCAGCGGTGCCGGGCGGCGGCGGGTGGCGCGCCAGACATATTGCAGCGGCGCGGCGCGGCGCAGGAAGTCCTGACGCGTCACACCCAAGGCCTGCAGCGCCGGCGCGATGGCGGTGGCGAAGGCCTCCGCCCGCTCCGGCTCGAAGATGCGCGGCAGCACATCCAGCGGCACCAGACCGGCCTGTTCCAGCGTCTCCCGCATCGTCTCCCGCGTGAACCAGCGCAGATGGGTCCGGTCGTACAGCCCTTCGGCCTCGTAGCGCCACTGCCCGGCCAGCAGCCGGCCCGCGAAACCCCAGAATTCCACATTCGGCACGCAGGCCAGCAGCACCCCATCCGGCGCCAGCAGCGCCGCATCGCGCTTCAGCACCGCCCAGGGGTCGCGCAGATGCTCCAGCACATCGCCATAGATCAGCGCATCCAGGCTGCCGGGCGGAATGGGCGGGGACTCGGTTTCGATGTCGAGGCGATGCACCACGTCATAATGCTGCGCCGCGCGCTCCGCGAGCGCCGGGTCCGGCTCCACCGCCTCCAGCCGCGCGGCCGGGTTGTGGCGGCGGAAGGCCTGGCCCAGCGCCCCGGCGCCGCAGCCGATATCGAGCACGCGCCGCGCATCGCGCGGGATGCGCACGAGCAGGTCGAGATTGGCGGAGGAGCCATAGGAGCGCTGGGTCACGGCCGCGATGCTTGACGTGCCGCGCCGGGGCACGCAATCCCCCCGCATGGCCCTTCCCCCCCTGCTGCATCTGCGCGACATCCGCCTGCGCCTCGGCTCCACCCAGCTGCTGGACGGGGCGGAGATCGCCGTCTCGGCAGGCGATCGGCTGGCGCTGGTCGGGCGCAACGGCTCGGGCAAGTCCACCCTGCTGAAAATCGCGGCGGGGATCATCGATTCGGATGCGGGCAGCGTCTTCGTCCAGCCGGGTGCCACCATCCGCTACCTGCCGCAGGAGCCGGACCTGGCGGGTTTCGCCACCACCGCCGCCTATGTCGCCGCCGGCCTCGGCCCGGGGGACGACCCGCATCGCGCGCGGGTGCTGCTGGAGGGCCTGGGCCTGACCGGGGAGGAGCACCCCGACAATCTCTCGGGCGGCGAGGCGCGGCGCGCGGCGCTGGCCCGCGTGCTGGCGCCGGAGCCGGATATTCTTCTGCTGGACGAGCCGACCAACCACCTGGACCTGCCCGCCATCGAATGGCTGGAACAGGAACTCGGCCCGCTGCGCAGCGCGCTGGTGCTGATCAGCCACGACCGGCGCTTCCTGGAGCGGCTGTCGAAATCCATGGTCTGGCTCGACCGCGGCACCACCCGCCGCCTCGACCAGGGTTTTGCCCAGTTCGAATCCTGGCGGGACCAGGTTCTCGAAGAGGAAGAGACGCAGGCGCATAAGCTCGCGCGAAAAATCGTTCGGGAGGAGCACTGGCTGCGCTATGGCGTGACGGCGCGGCGCAAGCGGAATGTGAAGCGCCTCGCCGGCCTGCAGGATCTGCGCAAGCGGCATCGCGAACGCGCGGCGGCGCCCGGCACCGTGCGCATGGCGGCGAGCGAGGGCGATGCCTCCGGCAGCCTGGTGGCGGCGCTGGAAGGCGTGACCAAGGCCTATGGCGAGACGCCCCCCGTGGTGCGGGACTTCTCCACGCGTGTGATGCGCGGGGACCGCGTGGGCATCGTGGGACCCAATGGCGCCGGCAAGACCACGCTGCTGAACCTGCTGATCGGCAAGCTGGCCCCCGATGCGGGCCAGGTGCGGCTGGGCGCCAGCCTGCAGATGGTGACGCTGGACCAGAACCGGGACAGCCTGGACCCCGGAACCACGCTGCAGGATGCGCTGACCGGCGGGTCCGGCGACCAGGTGCGGATCGGCGGCGAGGTGAAGCACGTCATCGGCTATATGAAGGACTTCTTGTTCCTGCCCGAGCAGGCGCGGACGCCGGTCTCCGCGCTTTCGGGCGGCGAGCGGGGACGGCTGATGCTGGCGCGCGCCATGGCCACGCCGTCGAACCTTCTGGTGCTGGACGAGCCGACCAACGATCTCGACCTGGAAACGCTGGACCTGCTGCAGGAACTGCTGGCGGATTACGGCGGCACCGTCATCGTCGTCAGCCATGACCGCGATTTCCTCGATCGCGTCGCCACCAATGTGATTGCCAGCGAGGGCGATGGTCGCTGGCAGGACTATGCCGGCGGCTATTCCGACATGGTGGCGCAGCGCGGCCGCGGCGTGCAGGCCAAGGCGCGTGCGGCGGCGGCCGCCGTGGCCACCGAGCGCGGCGCTGCCGAGGCGCCCCGTGCGGCGGGACGTGCCAAAATGTCGTTCAAGGACAAGCACGCGCTCGAGACCCTGCCGGCGCGCATCGCGCAGCTGGAACGCGAGATCGGCGTGCTGCAGAAGGCGCTGGCCGATCCGGCGCTCTATACCAGCGACCCCGCCGGCTTCACGGCGCGGTCGAACCTTCTGGCGAAGAAGCAGGCGGAACGCGAGGCGGCCGAGGAAGACTGGCTGCGCCTCGAGATGCTGCGGGAGGAGATCGAGGGATGACCATCGGCGTCGGCGGATCGGATTTCGCCACGGAACTGGCCGCCATCCGCAACCAGCGGGACGTGGTGCCGCCGATCGGGGCGGAGGAACATGCGCGCCGCGTGGCCCGCGCCCAGGCGCGCATGGCGGAGCTCGGCATTGCCGCGCTCTGGCTGGATGGCACCACGAACCTCGCCTGGATGACCGGCCTGAAGCATGGCCAGTCCGAGCGCCCGGTCGGCGCCGTGCTGCCGGTGCGCGGCCCCCTCACCTATCTCTGCCCGGAATTCGAGGTGGAGAAGCTGAAGACCATGCTGCTGCTGCCCGGCGAGGTCCGCGGCTGGGAGGAGGATGAGGATCCCTACGCCCTCTTCTCCGACATTTTGCGGGCCGCCGATGTGGCCGGCGGCACGGTTGCGCTGGACGAGATGGCGCGGGTCTTCGTCGCCGAGGGGCTTCGCGCCGCGCTGCCGAACCACCACTTTGTCGCCAGCGGCGCCGTCACCGGCTTCCTGCGCCAGCGCAAGACGGAGCATGAGGTGGCGCTGCTGCGCCAGGCCATGGGCATGACGCTGGAGATCCAGGCGGCCGCCGCGCGCTGCATGCGCGAGGGTGTCACCACCACCGAGGTCTCCGCCTTCATCGACGCCGCGCATCGCAAGGCGGGCTTCGACACGGGTTCCATGTTCTCCCTGGTGCTCTTCGGCGAGGCCAGCGCCTATCCGCATGGCGTGCCCTATCCGCAGACGCTGCGGGATGGCGACGTGGTGCTGATCGACACCGGCGCGCCACTGCATGGCTATGTCTCCGACATCACCCGCAGCTACGTCTTCGGCACGCCGACCCAGCGCCAGCGCGACATCTGGAACCTGGACCATGCGGCGCAGGCCGCCGGCATCGCGGTGGCGAAGCCCGGCATCACCGGCGGCGCGATCGACGATGCGGTGCGTGGCGTGGTGGTGGCGGCCGGCTTCGGCCCCGGCCACAAGACGCCGGGCCTGCCGCATCGCGCGGGGCACGGTATCGGCATGGATGTGCACGAAGGGCCGTACTTCGTGAAGGGCGGCAAGGAGGTGCTGGCCGCCGGCGTCACCGGCAGCATCGAGCCGACCATCGCCATCTACGGCGAATTCGGCATCCGGCTCGAAGACCACATCGTCATCACCGAGACCGGCGCCGAGTGGCTGACGCCGCCCGCGAAATCCGTCGACGATCCCTTCGGACAGGATTGAAAACCATGCTGACCATCTACGGCTGCCTGCGCTCCCGCGCCTCGCGCAATGTCTGGCTGGCGCATGAGGCGGGGCTGGATTTTCGCCAGGTGCCGGTGATCCAGGCCTATCGCCTGGCCGACCCGGATGCGGCGGATGCGCCGATGCATACGCGCTCGCCGGAATTCCTCGCGGTGAACCCGAACGGGCATATCCCCTCGCTGGTCGATGGCGATCTCGTGCTGCACGAGAGCCTCGCCATCAACCTGTACCTTGCGCGCAGATACGGCGGCGTTCTGGGTCCGGCCGATGCGGCGGAGGATGGGCTGATGGGGATGTGGACGCTCTGGGCCGCGACCGAGGTCGAGCCGCACAGCATCGAGATCCTCTACAACCGCGTGGGCAAGCCGCCGGCGGAACGCGACGCCGCCAAGGCCGAGGCCGCCGTCGCCGCATTGCGCAACCCGGTCGCGGTGCTGGACAAGGCGCTGGCCGCCACCGGCTTCCTGGTCGGCGGCCGCTTCACCGTGGCCGATATCAACGTGGCCGAGGTGATGCGCTACGCCCTGCCCGCGCCGGAGCTGTTTGCGGATGCCCCGCACGTCAAAGCCTGGATCGCCGCCTGCCATGCGCGGCCGGCCTACAAGCAGATGATGGCCGACCGGGAGAAGGAACCCGCCTGAGCCCATCAGGCGGCCGGAGGAAACCGGCAAAGTTGCGCCGCGTTCCTGTCGCGGAAACCGGGACGGTTCTCTCCCGGTCACGGCAGGAACACAGGCATGCGCAGCACCCCTTTCCGAAGCCGGCCGCCGCATGGCTGAGCCGGCGCCCTCCCCCGCCCGCTCCGCCATCTGCTGGCCGGTCTTCCTCTCGGCCGGCGGCGTGCTGCTGGCGCTGGTGATCTTCGCCGGGCTCTGGCCGGACCGGGCCTCCACCGCCTTTACCGCGGCCCAGGCCTGGGTGATCGAGAGTTTCGGCTGGTTCTACATGCTGGCCGTGGCGATCTTCCTGATCGCTGCCGTGGCACTCGCCTTCGGGCGGCACGGCGCGGTGCGCCTCGGCGCCGATGACGAGACGCCGGAATTCGGCAATGCCTCCTGGTTCGCCATGCTGTTCAGCGCCGGCATGGGCATCGGCCTGATGTTCTTCGGCGTGGCCGAGCCGGTGATGCACTACGCAACCCCGCCCCCCGGCACCGCCGGCGCGCCGCAGAGTTTTGGCGCGGCGCGGGAGGCGATGGTCTCCACCTTCTTCCACTGGGGCCTGCATGCCTGGGCCGTCTACGCCATGGTGGGGCTGGTGCTCGCCTATTTCGGCTTCCGGCGCGGCCTGCCGCTGACGCTGCGCTCCGCGCTGTACCCCCTGATCGGCGAGCGCTTCCGCGGCTGGCCGGGCCATGCGGTGGACAGCTTTGCCGTCATCGGCACCATGCTCGGCGTCGCCACCTCGCTCGGCTATGGCGCGGCGCAGGCCAATGCGGGCCTCGCGCATCTGACGGGGATGCCGACCGGGCCCTGGGTGCAGGTGGCGCTGATCGTGGGGATCATCGGCATCGCGCTGGGCTCCGTCGTGATGGGGCTGGATGCGGGCATCCGGCGGCTGTCGATCCTGAACCTCGGCCTGGCACTCGGGCTGATGGTCTTCGTGCTGGCGACGGGGCCGACGCTGTTCCTGGTGCAGGCCTATGTGCAGAACACCGGCGCCTATCTCGCCGATATCGTCGGCCGCACCTTCCGGCTGCATGCCTACGAACCCTCCGGCTGGCTCGGCGGCTGGACCCTGCTCTACTGGGCCTGGTGGATCGCCTGGTCCCCCTTCGTCGGCATGTTCATCGCGCGCATCAGCCGTGGCCGGACCATCAAGGAATTCGTGCTCGGCGTGCTGGTGGCGCCGGCGGGCTTCACCTTCGCCTGGATGACCATCTTCGGGAACACCGCCATCCAGATGGACATGGCACAGGGCGGCTGGCTGGCCGCCGCGGTGGGCGAGGATGTGACCACCGCGCTGTTCCGCTTCCTCGATGCGCTGCCGCTCTCGGCGATTTCCGGCTGGGTGGCGACGCTGCTGATCGTGACCTTCTTCGTCACCTCGGCCGACAGCGCGGCCCTGGTGGTGGACACCATCGCCTCCGGCGGGTCGGAGGAGAATCCGGTCTGGCAGCGCATCTTCTGGTGCGTGGCGATCGGCGCGCTGGCGGCGGTGCTGCTGCTGGCGGGCGGGCTCTCGGCGCTGCAGACGGCGTCGCTGATCGGCGCGCTGCCCTTCACCGCCATCATGCTGCTGGCGACCTGGGGGCTGTTTAGGTCGCTGGCGGAGGAGGAAGGGGCGCGTGCCGGCATCATCCCGGCCCGCGCACCGGCGGGCGGCGATGGCTGGCAGCAGCGGCTGGGCGCGGCCTTGCACCGGCCGAGCCGCGTCACGGCGGAACGGCATCTCGGCGCCGCCATCCGCCCGGCGCTGGAGGCGGTGGCGGAGGAGATCCGCAAGCGCGGCGGCCAGGCGGAGCTCTCGGCCGAGGAGGGCCACGCCGGCCTCGCGGCCGAGCTGCCCGGCGGCGCGCGCTTCACCTATGCGGTGCAGCTGCGCCCGATGAAGGAGGCCGCCTTCGCCCTGGCCGGCGCGCAGCCCACCGAGGCCAGCCGCCATCGCTGGTGGCGGGCGGAGGTGGCGGGCGCCGGCTATGACGTCTTCGGCTGGACGCGGGACGACATCATCGGTGATGTCCTGGCCGTGCTCGACCGCGCCCTCGCCAGGCGCTGAGGGGTGTCCAGGGTCCTGCTCTCCGCCGGCGCGCTGTTTGCCGGCGTGGCGCTGCTGCTGACGGGGCATGGGCTGCTGACCCTGCTGCTGCCGCTGCGCGGCGCGGCGGAGGGGTTTGGGCCCATCGCCATCGGCCTGCTCGGCTCGGCCTATTTCGCCGGCTTCGTCGCGGGCTGCCTGCACGGGCCGCATCTGGTGGGGCGGGCCGGTCATATCCGCGCCTTCGCCGCGGTGGTCTGCGGCGTCTCGGCGGTGGCCTTCGCCTATCCGCTGCTGGTGGGCGAAGTGGCCTGGGCCCTGATGCGCTTCGGCTTCGGCTATGGGTTGGCCGTGTTCTACCTGGTGGTCGAATCCTGGCTGAACGACCGCGCGACCAACACCACGCGCGGGCTGCTGCTCGGCACCTATGTGATGATCAACCACGCCGCCATCGCCACCGGGCAGATGCTGCTGCTGGCCTATCCCGTGGCGGGGTTCGAGCTGTTTGCGGTGGCGGGCATCCTGATCAGCCTGGCCGCCATTCCCGTCGCGCTCAGCCGGGCGCCGCAGCCGCAGCCGGTGACGGATGTGCGCTTCCGGCCGGGCCGGCTGTGGCGGGCGTCGCCGGTCGGGCTGGTGGGCAGCCTGATGGTGGGGCTGGCGAATGGCGCCTTCTGGGGGCTGGGCGCGGTGGCGGCCACCGGCTTCGGGCTGGACGCGACGGGTGCGGCGCTGTTCATGACGGCGGCGGTGCTGGCCGGCGCCGTGACGCAGATGCCGATCGGCCGGCTGTCGGACCGGATGGACCGGCGGCTGGTGCTGGCGGGGCTGCTGCTGGCCTCGATCGGCGTCGGCCTGGCGCTGGGGCTTTCCGCGCCGCAGGGTTTTGGGCTGCTGGCGCTGGCCGCCTGCTTTGGCGGGCTGGCCCTGCCCTGCTATTCCATCGCCGCGGCACATGCCTATGACCATGCCGACTCGGCCGATTATGTCGGCACCGCCTCCTCGCTGCTGCTGGTGAACGGGCTGGGCTCGGTCGCCGGGCCGATCGGCGCGGCGCTGCTGATGCGGTCCTTCCCCGGCGGCGGGCTGTTCCTGTTCATCGCGCTGACCCAGGCCGGGCTGCTGGCCTTCGTACTCTGGCGCCTGCGCCGCCGCGCCGCCCCCGCGCCGGAAGCGCGGGAGAGCTTCGACATGGCCGCCACCTCCCCGGCCATGGTCGGCGCCGTCATCGCGCCGGGGGCGGAGGCGGAGCCCAGGGACTGATCAGCCGAGCTGGGCGCCGGAGGCCCGGACCGCATCGCCCCATCGCGCCCGCTCCGTCGCGATGAAGGCGGCGAAGGCCTCCGGGCTCATGGCCGGCGCCGGCTCCGCGCCACGGGCGCGCAGCGCGCCCACCAGCGCCTCGTCCCGCAGCCCGGCGGTGAAGGCCTCGTTCAGCCGCGCCACCATGGCGGCGGGCGTGCCGGCCGGTGCAAAAATGCCGTCCCAGGCGCTGACCTCGAAGCCCGGCAGGACGGAGGCGACGGTGGGCAGGTTCGGATGCGTCGCCAGCGGCGTGGCGGAGGTGACGGCCAGCGTGCGCACCGCCTCGTTCTGCATGGCGGCGAAGGCGGCTGGGATCAGCTCGATCGCCATGTCGATCCGCCCCGCCGCCAGGTCCGTCATCGCCGCCGCATTGCCGCGATAGGGCACGTGCTGGATATCGACGCCGGCAGCGATGCGGAACATCTCCGCCGCGATATGGCCGGTGGTGCCATTGCCGGCGGAGCCGTAGCTCGCCTGGCCGGGGCGGGCGCGCAGCCAGGCGATCAGCTCGGGCAGCGTCTCCACTCGCAGGTCGCGCTTCACCAGCACCACCAGCACGATGCGCGACAGAGGCGCGACGGGGATGAAATCCTCATGCGGGCGGAAGCTCAGGCGGGGGTAGAGCGCCTCGTTGATCGCATGGGTGCCGTTGGTGCCGTAGAACAGGGTGGTGCCATCCGGTGCGGCGCGGGCGGCGACTTCCGCGCCGACATTGCCGCCGGCGCCGGGGCGATTGTCCACCACGATGGTCTGGCCGAGCCGCGCCTGGGCCGGGCCGATGGACAGCCGCGCCAGGGTGTCGCCGCCGCCGCCGGCCAGGAAGGGCACGATCAGCCGGATCGGCCGATCCGCCGCGGTTTGTGCCCGCGCCCCGCCGGCCGCCAGCAGCAGCCCGGCCGCCATGGCTCCTCGCCGCGTCAGGCGCGGCCCCTTGCCTGTTTGCATTGCTTCCTCCCCTCCAGACTAGAAAGCCCTCCCCCCCCGAAGGGGAAGAGGGCTTTTGTTTCTCAGACCGGCCAGGCTTCCAGCAGATCCACCGGGTCGCCATAGGTCTCCGCGAGCGCCCGCACCTTCGGGTCGCGCAGCGACAGCAGGTAGCCGTCCTCGACCAGCGGGCGGTTTCCGGCCGTGACCGTGGCGTCGTAGAGCACCAGGTCCATGTGGATATGCGGCTCCTCCCAGTTCGGCATCACGCGTCGGAGGTAGTCGGACGGCTTCGGCGCATTGATGCCGACATGCAGGCTGCCCGGCGAATTCGGCCCGGCGGGGTAGATGTCGAAGCGCGGTGCCTTGGGGTTATGGCCGCAGCCCAGCTCCTCCAGCGTGCCGCCGATCAGGTAGTCGCGCAGCACCTCGGCGGCGAAACCCTCGCCATGGACGGCATGGACCAGGTCGTCCTTGAACTCGACGCCGACCGGGCTTTCGAAGGGCTTGTCGAAGCCGACCGCCCAATTGGCCCAGACCGTGCCATTGATGCCGACCTTGTCCTCCGGCTTCAGCCCGACCATCGAGTATTCGAACAGGTTCGGCCCATGCGTCGGCAGGTAATGCACGTAGCAGCCCGGCTCATCCGCCACGTTGTGGCCGCGCCAGCGATTGTGCTTCCGCAGATGCTGCAGCATGGCATCGGTATAGGGGATGCGGAGATCCGTGCCGCGCGGGTCGGACAGGCGCAGGGTGAAGTCGCCCTGTTCGGGGAACATGCGGCCGGTGGCGCGGATGATCTCGCCCAGCAGGTCCAGCGGGAACTGCGCCTGCGGCGTGTGCAGCAGGTCGAGGTCGCGGAAGAAGGTGATCTTCACCCATCGCTGGCCCTGCTTGCGCCGCAGCCCGATGCAATAGGGGTCGAGCACGGAGGCGAACCAGGTGGAAACGACGAAAGTGGCGCGCGACAGCATCGCCTTCGCCTCCTCCGGCACCGTCACGTAGCGGGTGCTCTCGCCCATGTAGCTGGCGAAGGTGGCGCCGCGGCCGCGGGCGAGGCCCTGCACGGCCTGGATCACGCGCGGATCCAGCAGCGGGTCGGTCAGCATCACCACATGGTCGCCGGGGCGGATCGCCATTACGCGGCAGAAATTGTCGACACCGCGCAGATAGGCGCCGAGATCGGCCGGCGGATGTTTCACGGGATGCGGCAGGCCGCGGCGCGTCGGCGCGGCCAGGATGTCTTCGATGCGCGTGGGGAAGCGCGACATGGGTGTTTCCTCCGCCGGGTCACTTGAGGCCCTTAGAACCCTAAGTATTGCGGAGGTACGGCGCCGCCGTCCAGCCCCCCTTCAGAGGGCTGGATGGCGTGCGGGAGGGTCAGCCCTCCGAGATCACCTTCAGCACGCCGGGCACGGCGAGCGCGGCGAATTGCTGCGCCGTGGCGATATCGCCCTCGTTGTACCAGCCGGCCTCGTGCAGCAGGTTGATGGTGGCGATGCTCTGGCCGTCCCAGCGCACCGGCACGTTCAGCACGCTCTCGCAGCCCAGGCTGCGGATCAGCTCGTGGTCGTAGAAGACGTCGGTGATGTCGGCGTAGTTGTATCCAATGTAGGGCACGCCATCGCCCAGCACCTTCTGGAACCAATGCGTCGGGTTGATCGGCTTGCGGCCGCCGACCGGGTATGCCGCCGGCATGTTCGAGTAGTAGCGCTGGCTCTCATTCGCGCCGGGATGGATCACCAGGATGGTGAAGAGCTTGTGGCCGATGGCCTGGCCCATGGCGGCGTCCAGCGCGGCGAAAAGCTCCTGCGGCTGGCCGGGCTGGATCATGGCGCTGACAACTGACGAAAAATCGGGAACGGGGCGGGTCATGGGGACGCCTTGGTACGGGTTTTCTCAGGAATCATGCCCTGCGGCCGGAAGCGCAGCAGCAGGATCAGGCTCAGCGCGATCGCGCCCTCGCGCAAGGCCGCCTTCTGCACCGGGCTGACGCCGGGGATGATGGCGGAGAGGAAGCGCGTGGATTCCAGCAGCGCGATGACGAAGAGCGCGCCGATGATCGCGCCACGCATGGCGCCGACGCCGCCCGCGGTCAGCGCCAGCACGATGTAGATGGTCAGCAGCGGGGCGAAGCCGTCGGGCGCGATATAGGCGTTGTAATGGGCATAGAGCGCCCCCGCCCCACCCAGCACCGCGGCGCCGAGGGTGAAGGCGCGCACCTTGAACCACAGCACCGGCTTGCCGGCGACGGCGGCGACATCCTCATCCTCCCGGATCGCGCGCAGCACGCGGCCGAAGGGCGAATGCGACAGGCGCGCGAGCAGCACGAAGACCACGGCGACGGCGGTCCAGACGATGCCGAGATAGATCAGGTTGAATTCGGGCGGCGAGACGGCGCCGCGCCACGGCCCGGGAATGCCGGAGATTCCGTCCGTGCCATTGGTCAGCCAGATCTCGTTCGAGGCGGTCAGGCGAATGACCTCGGCAAAGCCCAGCGTGACGATGGCCAGGTAGTCGCCGCGCAGCCGCGCCACGATGAGCGCCATGATGGCGCCCGCGGCGGCGGCCACCACCGCGCCCGCCGCCCAGCCCAGCGGCATCGGCCAGAAGAGTTTTGTCGTCAGCAGCGCGGAGGCATAGGCGCCCAGGGCGAAGAAGCCGACCAGGCCGAGATTGACCATGCCGGTCAGGCCCCAGATCACGTTCAGCCCCAGCGCCATCAGCGCATAGAAGCCGGCGAAGACCAGCATGGCGATCAGATAGGCGTCCATCAGTTGCGCCCTCCCAGAATCCCCTGCGGCCGGAACATCAGCACCAGCAGGATGGCGAGGAAGGCGGTGACAGTGCGGTAGGCCGGCGAGAGCACGAGCCCCGCCATTTCCTCGCCGACGCCGACCACCATGGCGCCCAGCGCGGCACCGGGAATCGAGCCCAGCCCGCCGACCACGGCGGCGGCGAAGACGGAAAGCACGACGCGAAAACCGGTCAGCGGATCGATCGAGGTATCGATGCCCACAAGCATGCCGCCGCAACCCGCCAGCCCGCCGCCGATGAAGACCGCAACGCGGGCAATGCGGTTGGGATCGACGCCCTTGATATCGGCCAGCACGGGATTGTCCGCCACCGCCCGCATCGCGCGCCCCAGCCGCGAGAAGCCGAGCAGCAGGAACAGCGCGCCCGCCGCGACGATGGCATAGCCGGTGTTCTGCAATTGCTGCGGGTTGATGCGGATGCCGTCGAACCGCCAATCGCGCAGGATCGGCAGGTCGTAGCCGCGCAGGTCGTTGCCGAAGCTGAACCGCAGGATGTTCTCGATCAGCAGGGTCATGGCGACGGAGGCAATCGCCACCGTCAGCGGCCCGGCCGGGCGCAGCGGCCGGAAGGCGAGTTCCTCCGCCGTCAGGGACACCAGCCCCGCCACCAGGAAGGCCAGCGGCAGTGCGAGGCCCACGGGCCAGCCATAGACCGCATTCGCCACCCAGCCGGCGAAGGCGCCGGCCGTCGCGAAGCCGGCGATGGCGAAGTTCGGGTAGCGCAGCACGGCAAAAATGCAGTTGAAGCCGATGGCGGGCAGCATCAGCACGCTGCCCGCCATCACGCCATTCAGCAGGACCTGCGCCAGGTCCCTCCAATCTTCCATCAATTCACGCCTTCATGCGCGCGGGACAGGGCCCGTGCTGCGGATCTCAGACGAGTTCGAGCACCTTGTAGGCGCCGCCCTCGGCCACTTCGTAGCGGAACTTCGTGCCGCGGATATCGCCGCGCTCGTCGAACTCGCAGGGGCCGGAGGCGCCCTCGAAATTCACCGCGCGGCCGGCCGCGATCAGCCGCAGCCCGTCCGTCACATTGTCCACCTTCTCCCCATCGCCCTGGCAGATTTTTCGCACGTTGTCGCGAATGACGGTGCCCGTGGCGTCGCCGCCCTGGGCTGCCGCCAGGATCGCCATGGTGGCGTGGTCATGCACCTGCGCGGAGTAGGGGTCGACTTCCGTGCTGCCGAAGGCGGCCTTCAGGCGGGTGAAGGCGGGGCTGTTCAGGTCCGGGCTCGGCTGGAAGGTCGTCAACCCGTTCGTCACCTCGTTCGGCAGCGTGCCGAAGACGCTGGCCGGCGCGGCATAGGCGAAGGTGAAGCGGCGGCCGTCGAAGCCGGCGCGGAACAGCTCGCGCAGCAGGATGGTCACATCCGGCAGGTAGCCGTTCAGCATCACGGTGTCGGAGCGCGACCGCATGATCTGGTCCACCTCGGAGCGGAAGGCCGTCTTGTCCCGCTCATAGACCACATAGCCGGAGACGGCGCCGCCGCCGGCGCGCATCACCTCCGTCATCACGTCCTGGCTCGACTGCGCGAAGGGCGACTGCGCGGCCATGTGGAAAACGCGCCTGGCGCCCTTGCCGAGCAGCCACTTCGTCGCCGTCTCGATCTGCAGGCGCGAATTGGGCTGGGTGCGGAAGATATAGCCCTGGTGCGGCAGCAGGGTGATGCTGTCGGCGCCGGAGACGGTGAAGAGCGGCACCCGGTTCTCCCAGCACAGCGGCGCGACGGCCGTGGTGACGGAGGAGGCCCAGGTGCCCATCAGCGCCTGCACGCGGTCCACATCGATCAGCTTGCGCGCGCCGCGCACGCCGGCATCGGGGTTGGTCTGGTCATCCTCGAAGGCGAGCCGCACCTGGCGGCCCTTGATGCCGCCGGCGCTGTTCGCGGCCTCCACCACGCCCTGCATGGCGCGCAGCATGGCCGGGCCATAGGGGCCGCCCGCGCCGGTCAGCGGCGGCAGCGCGCCGAAGACCACTGGCTGCGTCTGCGCGAAGGCGCGGCCGCCGATGGCGAAGGTGGAGACGGCCGCGGCCGCCCCCAGCAGGGCGCCGCGGCGCCCGATTTGTGTCCCGATCATCAGCTGAGCTTCCCTTGTTGGTCGTTGCTGTCTCTCGGCCCCCTCACCCAACCCTTTCCCCCGAAGCCGGGGGAGAGGGCCTTGCGGGCAGCGGGGGTCTCATTCATCCGCCCAGGAACAGGCGGCGCACTTCGGGGTCGGCGGCCAGCGCCGCGGCCGGGCCGGTGCGGGCGACGCGGCCATCGACCAGCACGATGCCCTCCTCCGCGATCGCCAGCGCCTCCAGCGCATTCTGCTCCACCATCAGGATGGCGGTGCCCTCCGCATGGATGGCGGCGATGTCGTCGAAGAGGCTTTCGGCGGCCTTGGGGCTGAGGCCCGCAGAAGGCTCGTCCAGCAGCAGCAGCTTCGGCGCCACCATCAGCGCCATGCCCATGGCGAGGATCTGGCGCTGGCCACCCGAAAGGGTTCGGGCCGCGCGCCGGCGCTTCTCCGCCAGCATGGGAAACCGGGCAAACAGCCCCTCCACCCGCTGCGCCACGGTCGCGCGGGGCTCCAGATAGCCGCCCATCTCCAGGTTCTCGCGCACCGAGAGGCTGGGGAAGATATTCGCCTCCTGCGGCACGAAGGCGACGCCCCGCGCCGCCACGCCGCGCGGCGGCAGGCCGGTGAGCACCTCGCCGGCCAGCCGCACCTGGCCGGATTTCGCGCGCAGCATCCCGGCGATCGCTTTCAGTAGTGTGGATTTGCCGGCCCCATTGGGTCCGACGATCGCGGCCATGCGCCGCTCCGGCAGCGCGACGGTGATGCCCTTCAGGATCTCGTCGGCCGCGCCATAGCCACCGACCAGGGCTTCCACTTCCAGCAGCTGGGTCATGCGTGCGCCCTCCGGCCCATATAGGCCTCCTGCACCCGCGCATCCGCGGCGACCTGTTCAAAGCTGCCCTGCACCAGGAAGCGACCCTCCGCCATGACGATGACGGGGTCGCAGAGCGAGCTCACGAAATCCATGTGGTGCTCGACGATCAGCACCGTCATGCCCTCGTCCCGCAAGCTGCCGATATGGGCCGCGATTTCGGCCGAGAGGCTGGGATTCACCCCAGCCACCGGCTCATCCAGCAGCAGCAGGCGCGGCTCCGCCATCAGGGCGCGGCCGATTTCCATGAGTTTCTTCTGGCCGCCCGAGAGGGCCGCGGCCTGGTTGTCCAGGACCCGCGTCAGGTTCAGCCGGGCGGCCACCCCCTTGGCACGCTCGCGCAGCATCTCCTCCCGCGCCCGCATGACGGCAGGGCGCAGAATGGCGGCCGCCACCCCCTCCCCCGGCTGCGCCGGGCCATACAGAAGAAGATTCTCCAGCACCGTCAGGCGGGGGATGCCGCGGGCGATCTGGAAGCTGCGCACCAGCCTGGCGCCGGTGATTCGGTCCGGCCGCCAGCCCGTGATGTCCCGTCCATCAAACAGCACCTGGCCGGAATCGGGCCGGATAACGCCGGAGATGCATTGGAAGGCGGTGGACTTGCCGGCGCCGTTCGGGCCGATCAGCGCCGTGACGGTGCCCGGCCGCACCTGCAGCGACAGCCCATCCAGCGCGACCACCCCGCCAAAACTGCGGCGGAGATCGCTGATCTGCAAAAGCGGCGGCTGGGGGGAGGAATCCGTCATCACGGGAACGCTACACGCGCGCCCGCCCTCCCGGAAGCCGGGTCAGCTGGTCAGGCGGAACCGTTTCGTCGGTGGATGGTCCGGGCGGGGCGGCGGCGGCGCGGGGCGGCTGGGGCGCGCGGGCGGCCGCTGGGCCTCCGCCTCCTCCCGCATCCGCGCCATCAGTGCCAGCTCCGCCGGCGCTGCCTCCCGCAACAGGCCCGAGGCGAGCAACCGCTCGCGCCGGAAGGCCTGGTCGTCCATGCAAACCTCCTGAACCCCGGACGGGACTCGTTCGCCCATCCTTGGGCACTCCCTAGCTGGCAATGGCGGCAGCCATCCGGCAGGGCCATGACGAGGAGGTGACATGAGTCCCCTTAAGGAGTGTTCAACGGCGCGGGCCTACTCCTCCCAGCCATGCGCTTCCCCGGCCAGCCAGCGGCGCCCGGCGGCGTAGAGCGCCTGCACCTTCTCCCCCTTCAGCCCAGGCATATCGGTCTTCACCTCGTAGCCGATGCCGGTCTGCAGATAGGCCAGGTGGCGGTAGCCCTCCGGGAAGCGGGCCAGCAGCGCCGGGTCGAGCGAAAGCCTCGCCGCCGGGTCCACCGGGTCCATCCGGTCCTTCTCGTAGATCGGCTGGCGCAGCACGATTCCCCATTTGCCGTCCCGCTGCTCGATGAAGTCGTGAAAGCGGCCGGTGCAGACGACGTCCACCAGCACGCCATGCACCTCCGCCCGCTGGCTGATGGTCATCTTCGTCTGGGCGATGGCGCGTGTACCGGCCAGGTCCACCGAACAGCCGCCCAGGAAATGCAGGATCGAGACGCCGCGCGCCCAGCCGGCCTTGGAGGCGGCGATGAAATCCGCGGCCGAGGCCTGGCACCAGGTGGCCATCATCCGCCCCTCCTCATGCCAGCAGGTGGCGAAGCGGTCCCAATCCCCGGCATCGCGCCAGACCGCCCAGTTCTGCACCAGCTCCGCGACCTCGAGGCGGCGGAGCAGATCGGATTGGGACATGGCAGTTTCCTCGCTTCGAATGGCTTGACGGGCGGCGGCCTGGCCGCGATGGAGGCCGCAACAAACGATTGCACCGATTGCAACAGCCTCGGGAGAATGTCCATGACCGCGAAGATCGGCCGCCGCGGGGCCCTCGCCTTGCCCGCCCTGCTGCTGCCGCTGGCGGCCCGGGCGCAGGCCGCCTGGCCGGACCGGCCGGTGCGCTTCATCCAGGGATTCGCCCCCGGCGGCACCACGGATATCGTGGCCCGGCTGCTGGCGCCTGCCATGTCCGCCGCCTGGGGCCAGCCGGTGGTGGTGGAGAACCGCCCCGGCGCCGGCGGGACCCTGGCGGCGAATACCCTGGCGCGGGCCAATGACGGCCATACGCTGATGCTGCTGAACAACGGTTTTGCCGTCTCCGCCGCGCTGTACCGCAGCCTGCCCTATGACCCGCGCGCGGATATCGAGCCGGTGGCGATGGTGGCCTCCACGGGCCTGGTGATCCTGGCCGGGCCGAACGGGCCGCGCGACATGGCGGAGCTGGTGGCGCAGGCCAAGGCGCGGCCGGATGCCATCAACTTCGCCACCGTCGGCGTCGGCAGCACGCAGCATTTCGTGGCAGAGGCGGTGCAGGGCGCCGGCGGCTTCCGGATGACCCATGTGCCCTATCGCGGCACCCCGGCCGCCATCGTCGCGCTGCGGAACGGGGAGGTGCAGGTGGTGGCGGAGACGGCCTCCGCCGTGCTCGGCCAGATCCGGAGCGGCGAGGTGCGGGCGCTGGCCATCACCAGCGGCCAGCGGTCGCCACTGCTGCCGGAGGTGCCGACCATCGCCGAAGCCCTGGGCGCACCCGGCTTCGACATCGTCACCTGGTATGCCATCGGCGCGCCGGCCGGCACGCCGCCCGCCGTTGTGCAGCGCATCACCTCCGTGGCACAGGCAATGCATGGCAATGCGGAGCTGCAGGCGCGGCTCGGCGCGCTGGGGCTGACGCCGCGCGCGCCCGGCACCCCCGCCGAGACCCGCGCCGCCGTGCATGCCGAGATGGCGCGCTGGGCCGAGGTGGTCGAGCGCACCAATATGGAACGACAGTAGGAGTCCCGCGTGACCGACCGCACCGCCCCCGTTGCCCACCCCATCGCCCAGCTGATGCAGGACCGCTGGAGCCCGCGCGCCTTCACCGGCGCGCCGGTGACCGCCGCGCAGGAGGCCACGCTGCTGGAGGCCGCGCGCTGGGCCGCCTCCTGCTTCAACGAACAGCCCTGGGTCTTCGTCACCGCCCGCAAGGACGAGGAGGGCTTTGCGGGCCTGCTCTCCCTGCTCAGCGCCAACAACCAGGCCTGGGCGGGCGCGGCCGGGCTGCTGATGATCGGCTTCGCCCGCACCACCTTCGCCGCAAATGGCAGCCCGAATGTGATGGCGCAGTACGACCTGGGCCAGGCGGTGGCGCAGATGGCGCTGCAGGCGGTGGAGCTCGGCCTCGCCAGCCACCAGATGCGCGGCTTCGACGTGGAGCGGGCGCGCAGCGAGCTGGGCGTGCCGGAGGGGCATGAGCCGATGGTGGCGATCGCCTTCGGCACGCAGGGCGCGCCGTCCCTGCTGCCGGAAAAGCTGGCGGAGCGGGAAGTGGCACCGCGGGTGCGGAAGCCGGTGACGGAGTTTGCCCATGCCGGGCGGTATGGGGTGCCGGTGAAGGTGTGAGGGAGCGGGCGACAGCCCCCACCCCGACCCTCCCCCGTAAACGGGGGAGGGAGCAGCCAGAAGCCCTCCCCCGCACTTGCGGGGGGTCGCGGCGCTGCCGCGACGCCGAAGGCTGGTTGGGGTGGGGGCTCGGCGACCGCCCCCCTACCCCACCGCCTCCCTTACCAGGGCCCCCCGTATCTCGCAGAAATCCGCGAAGGCACTGACAAACCCCTCGCACTCCTCGGGCCCGACCATCAGCGACAGCGCCACCATCCCGCGCCGCGCGATGTAGTAGCCGCGGTCCAGCAGGTCGAGGAACAGCAGCTCCTTCAGCGCCTGGTTTCCTTCCGCCGCCTCCTCCGCATTGCGCGGCGCGGTCGGCATGAAGTGGAAGGCCATCATGCTGCCGCGGCCGGCCACCTGGATGGGCAGGTCGCCGGCCGCCCGCTGCAAAGCCTCGCGCAAAGCGTCGCCGCGGGCATTGTGCGCCCGGGCCACCTCCGGCGTGTAGATCTCGCTCAGCGCGGCGATGCCGGCGGACATGGTCAGGGTGTTGTTGTTGAAGGTGCCGGCATGCGGCACGGCATCCGGGCGGCGCGGATCGAAGATCGCCATCAGATCCTCCCGCCCGCCGAAGGCGCCGAAGGACATGCCGCCGCCCACATATTTTCCGAGTGTCGTCAGGTCCGGCGTGACGCCGGTGAGTTCCTGCAGGCCGCCGGGGGCGAGGCGGCTGGTCATCACCTCGTCGAAGACCAGCACAGCGCCCGTCTCATCCGCGAGCGCGCGCAGGCCGCGCAGGAAATCCTCCTCGGCCGCGATGCAGCCGCCGCCGCCCAGCATCGGCTCCAGGATGATCGCGGCCAGGTCGCCCGCAGTCGCGCGCGCCAGGGCCTGCGCCTCGGCCAGGTCGTTGTAGCCGGCGAGCACGACGCGATGCGGCACGTTGATCGGGTTGGCGCCGGGCCCGAAGGTCATCAGCCCGCCATGGTAGCCGCCGCGAAACCCCAGGATCGTCTTGCGCCCCGTGGCGATGGTGGCGCAGGCCAACGCCAGCAGATTGGCCTCGGTGCCCGAATTGGTGAAGCGCAAGGTCTGCAGGGAGGGGAAGCGATCGCGCACCAGCCGGGCGAAGCGCGCCTCGAAGGGGTTGTGCGCCGTCAGGTTCACCCCGGTGTCCAGCGCCCGCAGCACCGCGGCGCGGATCGCCGGGTGTGAATGGCCGAAGAGGCCTGCGGTGTATTCGCCGATCATGCTGACATAGGCATGGCCATCCAGGTCCCGCACCCGGCAGCCCTCCCCGCTTTCCGCCGTGAAGGGAAAGGGGCCGTGGAACAGCACGCTGCGCGTATTGCCGCCCGGCATCACCTGCGCGGCCTCCGCATGCCGCGCGGCGCTGAGGGGGCGCGCGCTGGCATAGCCTTCCCGCGCCTCCACCAGCGCATCTTCCAGCAGGGCATTGCGGACGGACATGGGGCTCTCCTCGGCAGCGGCCGAGGCTAGACCCGATCAATCGACGATGAACAGCCTCGCCCCGGTCGTGGTGCGGCTGCGATGCGGCTCCGCATTCTCCGCCACCTGGTAGGAACAACCCTCTCGCATGGTGAAGACGCGGCCATCGGCCAGCTCCGTCACCAGCTCCCCCTGCAGCACCAGCAGCACATGGCCGCGGGAGCACCAGTGGTCCGCGAGATACCCGGGCGAATACTCCACCATGCGCACGCGGATATTGCCCACCTCCAGCGTGCGCCACAGCGCGTGCCCGGTCTCACCTTCATGGCGCGTCTCCGGCCAGCCGGACCAGTCGGCCACCTGGAAGGGGACATTCTCGATGATCATGCCGCGCATCGCCTCGTTGAACACCGGCTGCATACCAGGCGCTTGACGCCCCAGCCACAAGCGGAAACTGTAGCGCGCAACGAGACCTGGCAAGCATCAGGAGCGGAGAGACAATTCATGCTGCCACCAGGCCTGCGCTGCTTCCTGGCCGTCGCCCAGGCGGGCTCGATGCGGGAAGCCGCGCAGCGGCTGCGCCTGGCGCAATCCGCCATCAGCCGCCGCATCCAGCAGCTGGAGGAGGATCTGGGCGTGCAGCTGCTGGAACGCGGCGCGCGCGGCGTGGCCCTGACGCCGGCCGGGGAGATCCTGCTGCATCATGGGCGGGAGGCGACGCATCTGACGGAGCGGCTGCGCGCGGACCTCGATGCGCTGCGCGGCGTGCGGCGCGGCCATGTGGTGCTGCGCCTGGCGGAAAGCTTCGCCGCCAACGGCCTGGCCACCGCACTCTCCGCCTTCCGCAGCGCCTATCCGGCCGTGACGCTGGATATCGCCGTGGTGGGGTCGGAGGCGATCCTCGCCTCGCTGCACGACCGCACCTGCCATCTCGGCATCGCCTTCAACCCGCCGGCGGATCCGGAGGTGGAGGTGCTGGCCTCCGCCGCCGAGCCCCTGGCGGTGATGGTGGCGCCCGGCCATCGCCTGGCCGATGCGCCCAGCCTGACGCTGGCGGACCTGGCCGGCATGCCGCTGGTCGCCCCCTCCTATCTCGGCAGTTCGCGCGACCTGTTCGACACGGCCTGCCGCGCCGCGCGGTCGCCGATCCGGCCGATGCTGGAGACCAATTCCCCGCATGTCGCGGCCGCCTTCATCGCCGATGGCAAGGGGGTGGCGGTGATGGTGCCGCGGGTGCTGGCGCTGCACCTGGCGCAGGGCAAGGTGCGCGCCGTGCCGCTGGCGGACCCGCTGCTGACCGGCGGGCGCATCGCGCTGCTGGCCCGGCGCGGGCGCCGCCTGCCGGCGGCGGCGGAGGCGCTGTCCGCCAGCCTGGCGCGGGTGCTGGAACAGGCGCGCTGATTGCACATGATTTGCACCATCCGCCCAGGCTTTGACCGCGGCCGCCTGGCCGGGCGCTGATCTGGCGGCGCCGCGGCGCGCGGCACGGCGGTTGCTTGGTTGGTCTCCAAAACAGGGAGACTGACATGACGCGTCGCCTCACCGCCGACCCGCTCGACCCCAAGGCCAGCCTTTCAGGCTGCGGCTGCGGGCGGCATGCCTCGCCGCTGGCCTGCTCCGCCGAGGTGCCCGATGGCGAGGAAGCGATGGCCGAGGTGGCCGAGGCCGCAGTGCTGCGCGCCGTCTTCCCGGAAGCCGCGACGCGCCGCGCCCTCGCCCAGCGCTTCGGGGCGGCGACGCTTCTGGCGGCGCTGGCCAGCGTCTTCCCGATCGAAGCGGCGAAGGAGGCGATGGCCCAAGGGGGAACATCTGGCGCCGGCGCGCCGGAGAAGCGGGACCTGAAGGTGGGCTTCATCCCCATCACCTGCGCCACGCCGATCATCATGGCGCATCCCATGGGCTTCTATCAGCGCCACGGGCTGAACGTGGAGGTGATCCGCACCGCCGGCTGGGCGGTGATCCGCGACCGCGCCATCGCGCGGGAATTCGACGCGGCGCATATGCTCTCCCCAATGCCGGTGGCCATGTCGCTCGGGGTGGGTGTGGCCCAGCCGATTCCCTTCGCGGTCGCGGCCATCGAGAACGTCAACGGCCAGGCCATCACGCTGGCGACGAAGCACCGGGAGAAGCGCAATCCGCGCGACTGGAAGGGTTTTCGTTTTGCCGTGCCCTTCGACTTCTCCATGCACAATTATCTGCTGCGCCACTACCTGGCGGAGAACGGCATCGACCCGGATCGGGACGTGCAGATCCGGTCCGTGCCGCCGCCCGAGATGGTCGCCAATCTGCGCGCGGACAATATCGACGGCTTCCTCGGCCCCGACCCCTTCAACCAGCGCGCGGTGTTCGATGGCGTGGGCTTCATCCATCTGCTGACCAAGGATCTGTGGGAGGGCCACCCCTGCTGCGCCTTCGCCGTGCCGCGCAGCGTGATCTCGGAAACGCCCAACACTTTCGCCGCGCTGATGCGGGCCATCGTGGAGGCCACGGCCTATTCCCAGAAGGCGGAGAACCGGCGGGAGGTCGCGGCGGCGATCGCGGGCCAGAACTACCTGAACCAGCCGGAGACGGTGGTGAACCAGGTGCTGACCGGCACCTATGCGGACGGTCTCGGCCAGGTGCGGCGCGTGCCGGACCGCATCGGCTTCGACCCCTTCCCCTGGCATTCCATGGCCATCTGGATCCTGACCCAGATGCGCCGCTGGGGGCAGCTGCGCCAGGATGTGGACTATGCGCAGGTGGCGAGCCAGGTCTTCCTCGCGCTGGATGCCGGCAAGGCGATGCGCGAACTCGGCCTGCCCGTGCCGGGAAGCCCGCTGCGGACGGAGACCATCATGGGCAAGGTCTTCGACCCAGCCAATCCTGCGGCCTGGACGGAACGCGCGATCCGCGCCTGATCCATGACTCGCAGAATTCCGTTCTGGCAGTCGGCGACGCTGTCGCTGCTGATCCTGGCGCTGTTCCTGGGCGGCTGGGAGCTGGCGATCCGTGCCGCGACCGGCACCAGCGGCCCGCCGATGGACCCCGAATATGCGGCGCTGCTGGGCCAGGCGGCGGCGCAGGGCGGGCAGACGGCAATGCCGAAACCCTCCGACATCTTTTTCCGGATTGTCGAGCTGGCGCGGGACCCGTTCTACGTCCGCGGCACCAACGACCAGGGCATCGGCGTGCAGATTTCCTATTCGCTGCTGCGCGTCGCGCTCGGTTTCGGCATTGCGGCGCTGGTGGCGATCCCGCTCGGCTTCGCCATCGGCATGTCGCCGCTGCTGAACGCCGCGCTGAACCCATTTATCCAGGTGCTGCGGCCGGTCTCGCCTTTGGCCTGGATGCCGCTGGCGCTGTATTCGATCAAGGACAGCGCGATCAGCTCCGTCTTCGTCATCTTCATCTGCTCGATCTGGCCGATGCTGCTGAACACGGCCTTCGGCGTCGCCAGCGTCCGCTGCGAATGGCTGAATGTCGGGCGCACGCTGGAAGCCGGCCCCTGGCGCACGGCGTGGAAGATCATCCTGCCGGCGGCGGCGCCGACCATCGTCACCGGCATGCGCATTTCCATCGGCATCGCCTGGCTGGTGATCGTGGCGGCGGAGATGCTCGTGGGCGGCACGGGCATCGGCTACTGGGTCTGGAACCAGTGGAACAACCTGTCCATCGCGGACATCGTCATCGCCATCCTGCTGATCGGGCTGGTGGGGCTGCTGCTGGACCGGCTGCTGGGCATGCTGCAGCGCGCCGTGGGATGGGCCGAATGATCCGGCCGGATGTGTCCGTCGAAGGCATCGCCCGCCGCTTCGGCGGCACCACGGTCTTCGAGGATGTGTGGTTCACCATCGCGCCGGGCGAATTCGTCTGCCTGGTCGGCCATTCCGGCTGCGGCAAGACGACCATCCTGAATATCCTGGCCGGGCTCGATGCGCCCGATGCCGGCGCGCTGATCGTGGATGGGAGGGAGGTCTCAGGCCCCGCGCTGGACCGCGCCGTGATCTTCCAGTCCCACGCCCTGCTGCCCTGGCTGACGGCGGCCGGCAATGTCGCTTTTGCGCTGTCCTGCCGCCACCGCGACTGGTCCCGTGCACGCTGCGATGCCGAGGCGCGCAAGGCCTTGGCGCGCGTCGGCCTGGAGGCTGCGGCGGATCGCAAGCCGGCGCAGCTTTCGGGTGGCATGAAGCAGCGCGTCGGCATCGCCCGCGCGCTGGCGATATCCCCCAAGATCCTGCTGATGGATGAGCCGTTCAGCGCGCTCGATGCGCTGACCCGCGGTGCCTTGCAGGAGGAGGTGGCGCGCCTCGTCACGGAAGCCGGCCAGACGGGCTTCATGATCACGCATGACGTGGACGAGGCGATCCTGCTCGCCGACCGCATCCTGCTGATGTCGAACGGCCCCGGCGCCCGCATCGCGGAGGTGGTGGCGAACCCCCTGCCCCGCCCGCGCACCCGCGCCAACCTGCATCACATGCCGGGCTACCACGCGCTGCGCGACCATGTGCTCGATTTCCTCATCACCCGCTCCCGCGAATTCCGCGCGAGCGCGCCGCCCGCCGGATGGTCCGCGCGGGCCGTGCCTGTCTGGGCCTCAAAGAACTGGGAGAATACCTTATGAACGACGAAAAGACCGCGCTCGGCCGCAAGATCCTGAAGCTGAAGAAGGCGAAGGGCCTGAAATGGGCCGACCTCGCCAATCGCATCGGCATGTCCCCCACCTGGACCTGCGCGCTCTGCATGGGGCAGATGAGCGCCGAGCCGCATCATGCCGAGGGCCTGGCCGATATCCTGGGGCTGGATGAGGAGGAGACGGCGACGCTCTGCGAAATCCCCTTCCGCGGCGCGGTGCAGATGCCGCCGACCGACCCGCTGATCTACCGCTTCTACGAGCTGGTGATGGTCTATGGCCCCAGCTGGAAGGAGATGATCCATGAGGAATTCGGCGATGGCATCATGTCCGCCATCGACTTCGACATGACCATGGAACGCCAGCCGGACCAGAAGGGCGACCGGGTGCGGATCGGGATGACGGGGAAGTTTCTGGCCTACAAGCGCTACTGACTTCCAATCGCCGGCCGGCCTGCCCATCTTCCTGGCATGGCAAGCGGATGGGCGCCGGACGGCGCGGTGCAGGATCAGATCGACGATACGGTGCGGGACGGCATCCTGCGCGCTCGCGCCCGGATGACGGCAGGCCCCGGCGAGATCCATTGCGTCGAATGCGGCGAGGAAATCCCGGCGGCGCGCCGGGCGGCCCTGCCCGGCGTGCGCACCTGCGTCGCCTGCCAATCCGCCCGGGACAAGCGCCCCGCCGCCTTCGGCATCAACCGCCGCGGCAGCAAGGACAGCCAGCTCAAATAGCGAATGCCTCGCGCTGCGCGGCCGTCATATGCAGGCCGAGGCGGGAGCGGCGCCAGAGGATGTCCTCGGCCGTGCGGGCCCATTCCTCGCGCCGCAACCAATCGACCTCGCGCTGGGTCAGGCCGGCGCCGTGGTCCTGGCCGAGATCGGCCATCGACGCGGCATCCCCCAGGAGCGCCGGCACCTCGCTGCCATAGGCGCGGACCAGCCGGGCGCGCAGCGGCGCCGGCAGCCAGGGGTAGCGGGTGGCGATCTCCGCCTCATAGCCCGGCAGGTCGCGGCCGCCGAAATCGCCGCCGGGCAGCGCCGCCGTGCCGGTCCAGGCCGGCGCCTCCCGCCCCAGAGCCTTGCCGATCTTCTCCACCGCCTCCTCCGCCAGGCGGCGATAGGTGGTGATCTTGCCGCCATAGATGCTGAGCAGCGGCGCGCCGGCCTCGTCCAGCTTCAGCACATAGTCCCGCGTGATGGCGGAGGGATCGTCCGAGCCATCGTCATACAGCGGCCGCACCCCGGAATAGGACCAGACGATCTCGGCCGGTGTGACCTGCCGCTTGAACTGGCGGCTGACCGCGGCGCAGAGGTATTCGGCCTCCGCCGGCGTGCAATGCGCCGTGGCGGCATCGCCCTCATGCGGCACATCCGTGGTGCCGACCAGGGAGAACCTGCCCTGGTAGGGGATGACGAAGACCACCCGGCGGTCGTCGTTCTGCAGGATATAGGCCTGGTCGCCCTCATAGAGCGCGGGCAGGACGATATGGCTGCCGCGGATCAGGCGGACGCTGCCGGCCCGCTTCGCATGGGTGCCGTCCTGCGCCGCCATCACCCAGGGGCCGGCGGCATTCACCAGGGCGCGGGCGCGCAGCGTCTCCTCCTCGCCGGCCTCGGCCCGCAGGCGCACCGTCCAGCCCTCGGCATCCCGCGTTGCGTCGACGAAGCTGGTGCGGGTGCGGATGCTGGCGCCGCGGCGGGCGGCATCCTTGGCGTTCAGCACCACCAGGCGCGAATCCTCCACCCAGCAATCCGAATAGGCGAAGCCATTGGCAATGCTGGGCGAAAGCGGCGCGCCGAAGGGGTGCTTCCGGAAATCCAGCCCCTCCGCCCCCGGCAGGCTGACCCGCCGCGCCAGGTGGTCATAGAGGAACAGGCCGGCCCGGATCAGCCAGCGCGGCCGCATCTCCGCCCGATGCGGCAGCACGAAGCGCATCGGCCAGACGATATGGGGGGCGATGCGCAGCAGCACCTCGCGCTCGGCCAGCGCCTCCCGCACCAGGCGGAATTCGTAGTGCTCCAGGTAGCGCAGCCCGCCATGCACCAGCTTGGAGGAGTTGGAGGAGGTACCCCCGGCGAGGTCCCCGCGCTCCACCAGGCAGGTTGAGAGCCCCCGCCCCACCGCATCCCGCGCGATGCCGGCGCCGTTGATTCCCCCGCCGATCACCAGCAGGTCGTAGGACTTGGTCATGGTGCTGTCATGTGGGGCGGCCGGCCGGCTGGCAAGCCCCTTCCGCCCGATCACGGGGCCGTCTCCAGGCCCCGCGCGGCCGCCTGCAGCTGGCGCTGCACGAACTGGGAGGCGGCGCTGGGGGCACGGTCCAGCGCGGTGGCCAGCAGCAATTCCCGCGTCAGGCGGGGGGAGACGATCTCCCGCGCCTTCAGGCTGCGGCGCAGCAGCTCCTCCCGCACCGTGGCATAGGGCAGCACGGCGCAGCCGACGCCGCGGATGGCCAGGGCCTTGATGATGGCCACGGAATCCACCTCGAAGCGCGGCGTGATGCGCAGATCCTGCTGCGCGCAGGCGGCGTCGAGAAGGCTGCGCAGCCCGTGCCCGGCGCCGGGCAGGATCAGCGGCACCTGGGCCAGCTGCGCCAGCCGGCAGGTCCGCGCCTGGCCCGGCATCAGCGCGGGCGGGCCGACCAGGCAGAGCGTATCCGTGGCCAGGCTGCGCAGCTGCACCGCCCGCCCGACCCGCCCGGCCGCGCCCAGCACGGCCACATCGACGCGGCCGGAGACCAGCCATTCCTCCAGCGCCTCGGTATTCGAGCTTTCCATGACCTGCACGGTCAGCTTGGGATGCTCCGCCTGGCAGGCGACCAGCAGCGGGGGGACCAGCAGCAGGCCGATGGAGGGCGGGCAGCCCAGCCGCACCACGCCCTCGATCGCCTGGCCGCGCTGGCCCACCGCCTCCTCCGCCTCGGACAGCAGGCGGAAGATGTCGCGCGCGCGGGCCATCAGCTCCAGCCCCGCCGGGGTGGGCTGGGCACCGCGGCCATCCCGCACCAGCAGCCGGGTGCCGAGGCTTTCCTCCAGCAGCCGCACCTGTCGGCTCAGCGCCGGCTGGGCCACGCGAAGCTGCTGGGCGGCGCGGCTGAAACTGCCCAGCTCCGCCACCTGCACGAAGTACCGCAGCTGGTGCAGCTGCATTTTTCATCCTCCCGCCGCGGCCGCGATAACTGATAGGCGGCATTGGTATTGGGCCGATCCGTGCCGCCATGGAAGGCTGCCCGCAACAAGACGCACAAGGCGTCGGGAGGAAAGGCGGCGATGCAGCAGGACAGGATCTCGGCGGCGCGACCCCACCCGGGGCGCCGGATGATCGCAGGCGCGGCGCTGGTCGCCGCGGCGGCCCTGGCCCTGCCCGCCGCGCCGGCGCTGGCGCAATATCCGGACCGGCCGGTGACCGTCATCGTCCCCTTCCCCGCCGGCGGCGGCACGGATGCCGTGGCCCGCGTGATGGCGGAGCGCATGGCCCAGCGCCTGGGCCAGCCCGTGGTGATCGAGAATCGCGGCGGCGCCAATGGCATCGTCGGCACCCAGGCGGCGGCCCGCGCCCGGGCGGATGGGCATGTGCTGCTGTTCAGCACCAGCTCCTCCATCTCCGCCAATCCGTCGCTGCGCCGCAGCCTGCCCTATGATCCCGTGAGGGATTTCGTGCCGATCGCCCGCCTCGGGCGCTTCCCTTTCATGCTGGTGGTGAATCCCAGCCTGCCGGCGCGGACGGTGCAGGACTTCGTGGCGCTCGGCCGGTCCCGCACGGTGCCGCTGACCTATGGCAGCTGGACCACCACCGGCATCGTGGCCGGCGAGAGCCTGCGCCGCCTGGCGCCGGTCGAGATCACCAACGTGCCCTATCGCGGCACCGGCGATGCGGTCTCCGACCTTCTGGGCGGGCGGATCGACGCGCTGTTCATCGACCTCACCTCCGGCCTGCCGCATGTGCGGTCCGGCGCCATGCGGGCGCTGGGCGGCACCGCGGCGACGCGGACGGAGGCGCTGCCGGAGCTGCCGACCATCGCGGAATCCGGCGTCGCCGGCTACGATGTCAGCTCCTGGGCCGGCTATTTCGCGCCCGCCGGCACGCCGGATGCGGTCGTGCAGTCCCTGGCCGCCACCATCATGGAAATCCTGCAGGACAGCGCCATGCGCAGCCGCCTGCTGCAGCTCGGCTTCGATGTCACGCCGCTCTCGGGCCCCGCCTTCGAGGCCTATGTCGCCGCCGAGCTCGACACCTGGCGCGCCCTGATCCGCCTCGCCGGCATCGAGCCGGAATAAGCCATGATGAACGGGAGTTTCCACGCAGTGCCAGGGCTCGACGGCAAGGTCATCCTCATCACCGGTGCGGGCCAGGGCATCGGCCGGAGCATCGCGGAACACCTGGCCCAGGCCGGCGCCCGCGTCGTGCTGGGCGACCTGGCGCCGCCGGCGCTCGGCACGCTGCCGCCGGATCGCGCCCTGGCGGTGGCGATGGATGTGACCCATGAGGCGATGGTGAAGGCCGCGGTCGCCGCCACGCTGGAGCGCTTCGGCCGGCTGGATGGGCTGGTGAACAATGCCGGCCTCTACAGCGGCATCCTGCATCGCGGCTTCGAGCAGATCGGCGCCGAGGAATGGATGCGGGTGATGGCGGTGAATACGCTGGGCGTGCATCTCTGCTGCTGCGCCGCGGCGCCGGCGCTGCGCGAGAGCCGCGGTGCCATCGTCAACATCTCCTCCGCCGTCGCCTTCAAGGGCAGCGCGGGGCTCGCCCATTACGCGGCCAGCAAGGGTGCGGTGGTGACCTATACCCGCACCATCGCGAAGGAGCTGGGCGTGGACGGGGTGCGGGTGAATTCCGTCGCGCCGGGCTTCACGCTCAGCGACGGCATCCTGGGGTCCGGCCGCAACGACCTCGAGGCGCGCAAGGCCGCGGCCCAGGCCTCCCGCTGCCTGCCGCGGGACCAGGCGCCGGAGGATGTGGTGGGCGCCGTCGCCTTCCTGCTCTCCGACGCCGCCGCCGCCATGACGGGGCAGACGCTGGTGGTGGATGGCGGCGTGGTGCTGCATTGAGCCGGGAGAGCAAGGGCATGCGGGTCTGCGTCTTCGGGGCGGGGGCGGTCGGCGGCCATATCGCGACCCGCCTCGCCCTGGGTGGGGCGGAGGTTTCCATCGTCGCGCGTGGCGCCAATCTGGCGGCGATCCGCGAAAAGGGCCTGACGGTGCGCGCGCCGGATGGCGAGCATCATGCCCGCGTCGCGGCGGCGGAGGACCCCGCGGCGCTCGGCCCGCAGGATGCGGTGCTGGTGACGGTGAAGGCGCCCTCCCTGCCCGGCGTCGCCGCCGCCATCGCGCCGCTGCTGGGCCCCGAAACCTTCGTAGCCTTCGTGATGAATGGCGTGCCCTGGTGGTATTTCGATCGCCATGGCGGCCCGCTGGACGGCACGCGGCTGCCGGAGCTGGACCCTGGCGAGCAGGTGCGGCGCGCCATCGGCGTGGAACGCAGCGTCGGCGGGGTGGTGCATTCCGCCACCACCGTGCTGGCGCCCGGCCTGGTGCAGGCGGTGAATCCGGTGAACCGCGTCATCCTGGGCGAACTCGATGGGCGTGACAGCCCGCGCCTGGCCGCGCTGGCCGGGATCCTGTGCCGCGGCGGCATGCAGGGGGAGGTCACGCGCGACATCAGGGGCGAGATGTGGGCCAAGCTGGCCGGCGGCCTGTCCAATGCGCCGATCTGCGTGCTGACGCGCAAGGATATCGCCCAGAGCTTCGCCGATCCGGTCATCCGGGCGGAGGCGCTGCGCCTGTTGCAGGAAGCCCTGGCCATCGCGCAGGCGCTGGGCGTGACGGTGGCGATGGAGCCGGAGACGCGCATCGCCCAGCTGGCCGCCTTCCGGCACAAGCCCTCGATCCTGCAGGACCTTGAGCTCGGCCGGCCGATGGAGATCGAGGCGATGCTGCAGGCCCCGCTGCGCCTGGCGCGGCTGGCCGGCGTCGCCACGCCGGCGCTGGATCTTTCGGTGGCGCTGGCCACCGCGGCGGCCGAGGCGGCCGGGCTGCATCGCCCGGCCTGAGAAGCCTCAGCGCGCCGAGGCGAGGATCCGCCTGGCGCGGCGCAGGATCGGCTCATCCACCATGCGCCCATCCACCTCGAAGGAGCCGCGGCCCTCGGCCTCCGCGGCTTCGGCCGCCGCGATCTGCCGGCGGGCGAGGTCCAGCTCCTTCTCGCTGGGCGAAAAGCCCTCGTTGAGAATCGGGATCACCGCCGGGTGGATGCAGCTGCCGCCCGAGAAGCCGGCGCGGCGGGATTTCGCCACCACGTCGCGCAGCTTCTCCAGGTCGCGGAAATCGGCGATCGAGCCGAGCGTGCCCATGGCCGCCACGCCGGCCTGCGCCGCGGCCACCGCCATGCGGCGCTTGATCGAGACCATCACCTCGTCGTCCGAGGTGCAGCCGATCTCGGCCGCCAGGTCCTCGGCGCCCACCAGCAGACCGGCGACGCGGGGCGAGGCCGCGCCGATCTCCGCCATGTGGTCGATGGCGGAGGCGCTTTCGATCAGCGGCAGCAGCCGGCAGCGCGGCGTGGTGCCCTCCAGATCGTCCACGACCTCCGCGATGAGGCGGATATGCCCCGCATCCATCGCCTTGGTGACCAGGATGCCGTCGACGCCGCAGGCGATCGCCGCCTCGATGTCGCGCACCGCCAGGCGCAGCGGGCGGTTGATGCGCACAAGCACGGCGGCGGGGCCGGTGCGGCAGGTGGCGACGGCCTCCGCCAGCCCCTCCCGCGCCGCCGCCTTCTGCGCCACGGGCACGCTGTCCTCGAGGTCCAGGATGATGGCGTCCGCGCCCGAGGCCGGGGCCTTGGCGACGAAGCGCGGCACATTGGCGGGCACGTAGAGCATGGACCGCCAGGTGGCGGCGCGCGGGGTGAAGGTCATGGTCGATCCATTCGTCTCAGTTCGCGGTCACGCCGGCGGCGCGGATCAGCTCGCTCCAGCGCGCCATCTCGCTGCGGATCAGCTGGCCGAAGGCCTCGGGCGTCATCGGCAGCGGCTCCGCCCCGTCCTGCCGCAGCCTTGCGGCCACTTCGGGCGAATTCAGGCTGGCATTGATCTCGGTATTCAGCCGCGCGATCACGGCGGCCGGCGTGCCGGCCGGCGCGGCGATGCCGTACCAGGGCACCGCATCGAAGCCGGGCGAGACGGTCTCCGCCGCCGTCGGCAGCTCCGGCAGGCTCGGCACGCGCTGCGCGCTGGACACGCCCAGCGCCTTCAACAATCCCTGGCGGGCGAGCGGCATCACGGTGGGCGCGCCGCCCCAGGTGAGGTCGACATGCCCCGCCACCAGGTCGTTCAGCGCCGGACCCAGGCCGCGATAGGGCACGTGTTCCATGTCCAGCCCCGTCGCATGCAGGAAGGCGAGCATCACCGTATGGCCGGCGCTGCCATTGCCGGCGGTGCAGTAGCGCAGCCGCCCGGGATTGGCCTTGGCGAAGGCGACCAGGCTCGGCAGGTCCTGGTAGGGCCGACGGGGGTTCACCACGAGCACGTTCGGTGTGGTCGCGATCATCGCCACCGGCGCGAAATCCCGCACAGGGCTGTAGGTGAGGTTCGGATACATGGCGACATTCACCGCCAGCGTGCCGACATGGCCGAGCAGCAGCGTGTAGCCATCCGGCGCGGAGCGCGCCACGGCCTCCGACCCGATGGTGCCGCCGGCGCCGCCGCGATTCTCCACCACCACGGGCTGGCCGAGGCGGGGCGTCAGCTGATCCGCCATGGCGCGGCCCAGCGTGTCATTCGCCGCGCCCGGCGGAAAGGGCACGACCAGGCGGATCGGCCGGCTGGGCCAGGGGGATTGGGCCAGCGCCGGGGTGGCGAGGCTGGCCGCCACGGCGGCCAGAAGATGGCGGCGCTTCATGCCGCGCCTCCCATCAGCCGCGCGCGGTCAGCGGCGCCATAGCCAAGTTCGGAGAGAATCTCGGCGGTCTGCGCCCCCTGCCGCGGCGCCGGTCGCGAAGCCGGCAGGCCAGATTCGGAAAAGCGGTTTGCGTGTCGCAATCCCAGCATGTGTTCCTCCCCTTCTTCTTGTGTGAGCGTGCCGGAGCCGCGCAGCTGCGGATCCTCCAGCAGCGTCTCCAGCGTGTGGTAGGGCATGGCCGGCACGTCGTGGCGGCGCAGCAGCTCCACCCACTCCGCCGTGGTCCGGTGCTGCAGCACCTCCGCCCGCAGCGCGAAGTAGTCGGCGACATTGGCGAGCCGCGCCGAGACGTTCCGGAAGCGCGGATCCTCCATCAGCTCCGGCCGGCCGATGGCCGTGAAGAAGCCGCGCGCCTGCGGGTCCGTATTGGCGGAGACGCAGATATAGCCGTCCTGCGTCCGCATCGGCCGGGCATCCGGCGTCATGATGCGCGGATCGCCGAAACTGCCCTCAGGGTCGTAGGTGCGCTGGCCGAGATGTTCGGACAGCACGAAGGTCGCCGCATTCTCGAACATCGGCACCTCGATCGCCTGGCCCGCGCCGCTGGTGGCGCGGGCGACGAGCGCGGCGCAGATCGCCTGGGCGGCGATGATGCCGACGATATGGTCCGTGAGGACAAAGGGGGCAAAACGCGGCTCGCCCAACACCTGTGCCAGGCAGGCGGCGACGCCGGACAGGCCCTGGATGATGGTGTCGTAGGCGGGCGCGCCATCATAGGGGCCGCCGGTGGCGAAGCCCGCGATGGTGCAATGCACCAGCAGGGGATTCAGCGCCGCCAGCCGCGGCCAGGTCAGGCCGAGCGAGTCCAGCGCGCGCGGGCGCATATTGCTGACAAAGACATCGCTGGTCCGCGCCAGGCGCTGGATCACCTCCTGCCCCTCCGCCGATTTCAGATCCAGCACGATGGACCGCTTGTTGCGGTTGAAGTGCATGAACTTGGGCGACATGCCGGGCGCACCAGGCGGCGCCTTGCCGCCCAGCTTGCGCATCAGGTCGCCTTCCGGCGGCTCCACCTTGATGACATCGGCGCCCTGCTCGGCCAGCAGCAGCGTGCTGGTCGGCCCGACGATGACGCCGGTGCAGTCCAGCACGCGGATGCCGGCGAGCGGCCCGCGCTTCGGGGCGGGGGCCTCGCTCACACCATCTCGCCCGGCTCGGCGGCGGCTTCCGCCTGGGCCACGACCTTGGCCGCCTCGTTCAGCGCCCAGAGCTGCAGCGTGCCGTCCTCGGCCCGCTTGCAGCGCAGCTCGCCCACGCGGTTGACGAAGAAGGGGTTCACGTTGCGCACGGAGAAGCGGCCGAGCTGGCCGCCCGGCAGGTTGCGGCGCGCCATCTCATGCAGGAACAGCGCATGCAGCCCGCCATTCACGACGAGGCCGGGATAGCCCTCCTCCTGCGTCGTATAGGGCTGGTCGTAATGGATGCGGTGGCCGTTATAGGTCAGCGCCGAATAGCGGAAGAGGTGCGTCGTCTCCGGCGCATAGACCTGGCTGTCATCGGGCGGCGGCAGTTCCACCTGCGCCTCGGCCTTGGGCGGCGCGCCCGCGCCGGGCTTGGCTTCCTCGCGATAGACGATGTCCTGCACCTCGGTCAGCACCGGCCTGCCGTCCATCTCCACCACATGGTCGACCCGGACAAAAATCATCTGGCCGGTGCGGCCGGTCTTCGGGGTGATGGCGCCGATGGTGGAGATGCGGCGGATCTCCGCGCCGATGGTGATGGGCGCCAGGTAGCGCAGGCGCCGACCGGCGAACATGCGGCGCGGCAGCGGCACCGGCGGCAGGAAATCGCCCTTGCGGGCGTGGCCATCCGGGCCGAGCTGGGACTGGCGGGCGATGGGCGCGAAGAAGACGGAATGCCAGCCTTCGGGCAGCGCATCGCCGCGCCGGTAGCGCAGGGGGTCCTGGTCCAGCAGGGCGGCCAGGCGGCGGACGATGGGCAGCGCCACCTCATCCTCCAGCACTTCCTGGCGGCCAATCCAGCCGGCCATCTCGCCGGGCTGCGCGTGCGTATCGGGCATCTTGCTTCCTCCGTGCCCCGACTCTCGCCCCAGGCGCGCCCCGCGTCCAATGCAATATGGTGACCGGGTGATGCGCGCGGTGCATCATGCGCGGCATGTATCTGGACCTGCCGGGCCTCGAGGCCTTCATCGCGGTGGCGGAGCTCGGCTCCTTCCGCCGCGCCGCCAGCCGCCTCGGCCTCAGCCAGCCGGCACTCACCCGCCGGGTGCAGCGGCTGGAGGGCGCGACGGGGGCCGAGCTGCTCGACCGCCGCGCCCAGCCCATCCGCCTGACCGCCGCCGGCACCGCTTTGCTGCCGGAGGCGCAGGAGGCCATCGCCAGGTTGCGGGAGGCGATGCGCCGCGCGGTGGATCCGGATCGCGGCCAGCGCATCGAGATCGGCTGCCTGCCGACGCTGGCCCAGCGCCATCTCGGCCCGCTGCTGGCCGCGCATGGCAAGTCCTGGCCGATGTCCGAGGTGGTGGTGCATGAAAGCTCCGCCACCGAGATCCGCACGATGCTGGATGGGAACCGCATCGACTTCGCCCTCGCCGCGATCGGCGCCGAGCGCTGGACGGTGGAGCGCCAGCCGCTGTTCGACGAGCCCTTCTTCCTGGTGCTGCCGCGCGACCACCGGCTGGCGGGCGGCAAATCCGTGGCCTGGGCGGAGCTGCGCGACGAGCGGATGGTGGCGACCCATGCCATCAGCGAGAATCGCCGCCTGGTCGATGCGGCGCTGGACCAGGCGCGCATCCATACCAGCTGGCGGATCGAGGTGCGGCACCTGGCCACGGCGGTCGCCATGGTGGCGGCCGGGGCCGGTGTGGTCGCCCTGCCCGCCTCCGCCCTGCCGGACCCGCTGCCGGTGGGGGTGGTCACGCTGCGCCTCGCGCGCCCGGCGCTGACCCGCCGCATCGGCCTGCTGACCCCGCGCGAGCGCCAGCTTTCCCCCGCCGCGCGCAGCCTCATGGCGGCGATCGTGGCTGCGCTGCGCCAGCCCGGCCCGGCGGCCGCGGCGCCCCGGGCCAGGGGTTTACGCAGGCCGGCCGCGCCCCGATAAGGCGCGGCAGAATTGCCGGAAAGACCCTTCCATGCCCCTCGATGTCACCGCCAAGGGCGTCTATGTCATTGCGCCCACGCCTTTCCACCCGGATGGCCGCATTGACGAGGCCAGCCTCGACCGGATGACGGATTTCTACCTGGGCGCCGGTTGCGACGGCATGACCATCCTCGGCGTGATGGGCGAGGCGCCGAAACTGGATGGCGCGGAATCGCTGGAGCTCAGCCGCCGCATCATCCGCCGCGCCGGCAAGGCGGGCATCATCGTCGGCGTCACCGCCCCGGGTTTTGCGGCGATGCGCGCCCTGGCGCATGGCGTGATGGAAGCGGGGGCCGCGGGCGTGATGATCGCGCCGCCCAGCCACCTGCGGAACGACGATGCGGTGGTCAGCTACTACCACCAGGCGGTGGAGGCGATCGGCGCCGATATCCCCTTCGTGCTGCAGGATTATCCGCAGCTGTTCCAGGTGCAGATGACGCCGGCGGTGATCCGCCGCATCGTCATGGATCTGCCCTCCTGCGTCATGCTGAAGCATGAGGATTGGCCTGGCCTCGAGAAGATCTCCGCTCTGCGCCGCTTCCAGGCGGAGGGCAGCATGCGGCCGCTCAGCATCCTCTGCGGCAATGGCGGCATCTTCCTGGACTTCGAGATGGCGCGCGGCGCGGATGGCGCCATGACCGGCTATGCCTTCCCGGACATGCTGGTCGATCTGGTGCGCCTGTCCCAGGCCGGGGAGCGGGAGCGCGCGCATGACCTGTTCGACGCGCATCTGCCGCTGATCCGCTACGAGCTGCAGCCGGGCCCGGGCCTGGCCGTGCGGAAATACGTGCTGATGCGGCGGGGGATCATTGCGTCGGATGCGCAGCGCCGGCCCGGCACCGCGCTGACCGCCACGGCACGGGGCGAGGTGGAGTATCTGCTGCAGCGGCTGGCGCGGCACGATGCGCGGGCGAAGCTGGACTGACGGAACCGGCAGGCCGGGTCTTCCCCGGCCTGCCGAAGCCTTTCCCGAAGCGCGCCGGCCTCAGATCGCCCAGAGGAAATCCGCCGCGGTGATCTGGGCCATGTCCATGCTGGCCATGGTGATCTGGTCGCCGCCGCCGAAGTCGATCACCAGATCCGACCCCAGCTGGGTCATGTCGTCCAGCACCGTGCCGGCCTGGGCGAAGGTCAGGCCGGTGCCGCGCAGGTCGATGCGGTCGATGCCATCTTCGAAGTCGCCGATGCGGTCGGCGCCATAGCCCTTGTCGAAGACGAAGAAGTCGGTGCCCTCGCCGCCCACCAGCAGGTCGTTGCCGGCCCCACCGTCCAGCACGTCGTTGCCGGCATTGCCGCGCAGCGTATTGTCCCATTTGTTGCCGGTGATGGTATTGTCGCGCTCGTTGCCATAGCCCTTCTTCGCACCATCCTGCAGGATCAGATCCTCCAGCTGGGCACCGAGCGTATAGTCATAGGCGGTGGAGAAGACGCGGTCCTTGCCCTCGCCGACCTTCTCCAGGATGACGTCGGTGAACTGGTCCACCCAATAGGTGTCGTTGCCGACGCCGCCCGCCATGCTGTCGAGCCCGAGCCCGCCCACCATCAGGTCATCGCCGCCGCCGCCGATCAGCGTGTCGTTGCCCGCCTCGCCAAAGAGCGTGTCGTTGTGCGCATTGCCGTCGACCAGGTCATGGCCGTCGCCGGCGAAGACCCAGTCGGCGCCGGAGCCGGCATCGATGACATTGGCGAAGCCGTTGCCGATGAGGGTGTTGTTCGCGGCATTGCCATTGCCGGTGGCGGCGCCGGCGGCTTCGCTCAGCACCAGCTTCTCGATATTGGCGCCCAGCGTGTGGGAGACGCTGGCATGCACCACGTCGTAGCCGCCGCCGGCGCCCGCCACGTCGCCGGTGACATCGCCCAGATCGTCGACATGGAAGGTGTCATTGCCGAGCCCGCCATACATGCTGTCGGACCCGTTGCCGCCATTCATCGTGTCATCGCCGGCGCCGCCGAGCAGATAGTCGCCCTCCGTATCGCCGAAGAGCTGGTCGGCCTCGTCGCCGCCATGGAGCGAGTCATTGCCGGCGCCGCCGCGCAGCGTATCGAGGCCCGCCCCGCCCTGCTGCAGGTCATTGCCGAAACCACCGACGAGGGAGTCATTCCCCTCATCGCCGCGCAGCGTGTCGTTGCCGAATCCGCCAGCCAGCGTGTCGTTGCCGGCGCCGCCGGCCAGCGAATCCTCGCCGGAGGCGCCGTTCAGCACGTCATGCCCGCCCTCGCCGCGCAGCGTATCGGCGCCGAGATCGCCGACGATGCGGTTGTCCAGCGCATTGCCGAAGCCGGTGCGGCCGGACGTCCCGCCGACCAGGGTCAGCGCCTCCACCTGCTCATGCAGCCAGGTATTGGTGAGGAAGCTGCGCACGGTGTCGTAGCCGGCCCCGGCCTGTTCCACGATCTTCGTCGTCGCGGAATAGACATTGTAGGTGTCGTCACCCTGCCCGCCGATCATGGTATCGGCGCCGCCGCCGCCATCGAGCGTGTCCTTGCCGGTGCCGCCATCGAGCAGGTCGTTGCCGGCGCCGCCGAGCAGGCGATCGTCATCGGCCCCGCCATAGAGCTTGTCGTTGCCGCCATTGCCTTCCAGCGTGTCCATGCCGCCCAGCCCGAGGAGCGTGTCGTTGCCGACAGTGCTGGTCACGCGATTCGCCAGGCTGTTGCCCGTCAGCTTCAGGTGCATGAAGTCGACCACCGACTTGCCGGCGAGGTTTTCGATCTGGTCGGGAAGGACGAAGTCCGTCCAGGCCACTTCCACCGTGTCGATCCCGCCACCGGCATATTCGATCAGCTTCGCGCCATCCGACTTGCCGACGACGACATAGGTGTCGTTGTCCGCGCCGCCATAGATGACGTCATGGGCGCCGACCAGGAAGCTGTCATTGCCTGCGCCGCCTTCCAGCGTGTCCACATGGATGGTGAAGAGGCCGGCTTCGTTGCCGCCATAAAGCTCGTCATCGCCGGCACCGCCGATCAGGCGGTCGTTCAGCACGCTGCCGGTCAGCGTGTCATTGCCGCCCAGGCCCTCCAGGCGAAAATAGTAGTCCTCGGCATAGGAGAATGCCCCGGCATTGTAGGAGTCATTCCCGTCGCCAAGCTTGATTGTCTTCCAGGTCGCCATCTTGCACCTTCCTGTGCAGGTGTTGCGGTGGCGGGAAGATGCCGGGGCAAGGTTGCGGCTGCGCCTCGCCGCCGTTCGGCTTCGTATCGCCGGATGGCGCGCTTTGCTGCACCGCAAAAAGACGGTTTCGCCTGTGTTTCGCGCGCGTCGTCCGGTGGGGCTGGACCTGTCTGCACAGAGGTGAAGCTTGCATACGCATGCAGGATGCAGGCAATCTCGCCCCGTTCTAAGAGGATGGCGACATGGCAGTCTGGCTCAAGCGCTCGATCGGCGCCGAGGACAAGGAGGCCGCGCAGGGCGAGGTGCGCGCCACCGTGGAGCGCCTGCTGGCCGATATCGCGGCGCGCGGCGATGCGGCGGTGCGCGAGATGTCGGCCCGCTTCGACGGTCTGCAGCGCGCCGATTCCCGCCTGACCGATGCCGAGATCCGCGCCTGCCTGGCGGAGCTGCCGGCGCGCGCGCTGGAGGATATCCGCTTCGCCCAGGAACAGGTCCGCAACTTCGCGCAGCACCAGCGGGCGGCGCTGCAGGATATCGAGGTGGAGACCCTGCCGGGCGTGGTGCTCGGCCACAAGAACATCCCCGTCAATTCCGTGGGCTGCTACGTGCCGGGCGGCAAGTACCCGCTGCTGGCCTCCGCGCATATGTCCGTCGTGACGGCGAAGGTGGCCGGCGTCGCGCGCATCGTCACCTGCGCGCCGCCCTATCAGGGCCGCCCCGCACCGGCCATCGTCGCGGCGCAGCACCTGGCGGGGGCGGATGAGATCCATTGCCTGGGTGGCGTGCAGGCGGTGGGCGCGATGGCGCTGGGCACGGAGACCATCGGCGCGGTGGATATGCTGGTGGGGCCCGGCAATGCCTATGTCGCGGAGGCCAAGCGCCAGCTTTTCGGCCGCGTCGGCATCGACCTTTTCGCCGGCCCGACCGAGACGCTGATCATCGCCGACGAGACGGTGGATGCCGAGATCTGCGCCACCGACCTTTTGGGCCAGGCCGAACACGGCCCGACCAGCCCGGCCATCCTGCTGACGAATTCGGAAAAGCTCGCCCGTGCCACCATGGCGGAGGTGGAGCGCCTGCTGACCATCCTGCCCACCGCCGCCGTGGCCGCGAAAGCCTGGGCCGACTATGGCGAGGTGATCCTCTGCGCCGACCATGCCGAGATGCTGCGCGAGGCCGACCGCATCGCTTCCGAGCATGTGCAGGTGATGACCTCGGATGACGACTTCTTCCTGAAGAACATGACGAACTACGGTGCGCTGTTCCTGGGGCCGCGCACCAATGTCAGCTACGGCGACAAGGTCATCGGCACCAACCACACGCTGCCGACGCTGGGCGCGGCGCGCTACACGGGCGGGCTCTGGGTCGGCAAGTTCCTGAAGACCGTGACCTACCAACGGGTCCTGACGGATGAGGCCAGCGCGATGATCGGCGCCTATTGCTCCCGCCTCTGCATGCTCGAAGGCTTTGTCGGCCATGCCGAGCAGGCGAATATCCGCCTGCGCCGCTATGGCGGACGCAATATCCCCTATGGCCAGGCGGCCGAGTAGCATGGCCCTGCCCCGCACGCCCTCCTTCCGCCTGGACGGCCGCCGCGCGCTGGTGACCGGTGCCGGCCGCGGCATTGGTCTCGCCGCCGCCGCGGCGCTGGCGGAGGCCGGCGCGCATGTGGTGTTGGCCGCGCGGTCGCGCGAGGAAATCGAGGCGGCGGCTGAGGAAATCCGTGCCGAGGGCGGCAGCGCGGAGGCGCTGGTTCTGGACGTCGCGGATATCGAGCGCGCGGCGGCGCAGATCGCGGCGCTGCCGCCCTTCCACGCCCTGGTGAACAATGCCGGCACCAACCGCCCCGCCGCCTTCCAGGATGTGACGCCGGCGGATTTCGACGCCGTCATGGCGCTGAACCTGCGCGCCGCCTTCTTCGTGGCACAGGCCGTGGCGCGCGGCATGATCGCGGCGCGGATCCCGGGCGCCATCCTGCATGTCTCCTCCCAGATGGGTCATGTCGGTGGCGCGCGGCGCAGCGTCTATTGCGCCTCCAAATGGGCGATCGAGGGCGTGGCGCGCGCCATGGCGATCGACCTGGCGCCGCATGGCATCCGCGTGAACACACTGTGCCCCACCTTCATCGAGACGCCGATGACGCGGCCCTTCCTGCAGGATGAGGGATTCCGCGCGCAGGTGATGCAGAAGATCAAGCTCGGCCGGCTAGGCCAGGTGGAGGATCTGATGGGCGCCATCCTGTTCCTGTGCTCGGACGCGGCCTCGCTGATGACGGGGTCTTCCCTGCTGGTGGATGGCGGCTGGACGGCGGGATGAGCCGGAAGCGGCAGGCCACGGCGACCGACGTCGCGCGCCTCGCCGGCGTCTCGCAATCCGCCGTCAGCCGCGCCTTCACGCCCGGCGCCTCCATCGCCGAGGAGACGCGGGAGCGGGTGGCGGAGGCCGCGCGGCAGCTCGGCTATCGCCCCAACGCCATCGCGCGGTCGCTGACCACGCGGCGCAGCCGCATCATCGGCGTCGCTGCGAGCTATCTGCAGAACCACTTCTATCCGGATGTGCTGGAGGCGCTGGCGCGTGGCCTGCAGGCGCGCGGCTACCAGATGCTGCTCTTCATGCCGGATGCCGGCCGCCAAGCCGATCCGCAATTGCAGGAGGTGCTGGCCTGGCGCGTGGATGCGCTGATCCTCGCCTCCACCACGCTTTCCTCCGCACTCGCGGACCAGTGCCAGGCAGCGGGGATTCCCGTGCTGCTCTTCAACCGCACCAGCCGCGCACCCAGCGTCTCCTCCGTCACCGGGGAGAATGAGCGCGGCGGGCGGCTGATCGCGGAGTTTCTCGTGGCCGGCGGCCATCGCCGCCTGGCCTTCCTGGCCGGCCTGGAGAATTCCTCCACCAGCCACGAACGCGAGACGGGTTTTGCCGGCTGGCTGGCCGAGAAGGGCCATCCGCCGCCGCTGCGCGAGGTGGGCCTGTACCAGTTCGAGGCCGCTTCCGCCGCCGCGCGCCGGCTGCTGGCGCGGCCCGACCCGCCGGATGCGATCTTCTGCGGCAATGACCACATGGCCACCGCGGTGGCGGAGGTGGCGCGGCATGAATTCGGGCTGCGGATCCCGCGCGACCTGTCGCTGGTGGGATTCGACGATACCGGCCCGGCACGCTGGCCCAGCTTTTCGCTCACCTCCTTCTCGCAACCGGTCCAGCCGATGGTGGATGCCACCGTGGCATTGGTCTGCGAGATGATCGAGGACCCCGCCGCGCCGACGCGGCATGAGGTGGTGCGCGGGGAACTTGTGGTGCGCGGCTCCGCGCGCGTGCCGCCTGAAGGCTGCGTCAGCCTGGGCGAGCAGCTGGTCTGGCGGCCCGTCGCGCAGGGTTGAGGCTTGCCAGGCGCTGAGACGGGGCGCGAGACTTGCATGCGTATGCAGAAGGACCGATCCCAGCCGGGTCACAACGGCGCGGCAGCCAGCGAGCGCCAGGGAGGAGGAGGTGATCTTCATCCATCGCGGCGCGCAGCAGATCACGACGCGGGAGGGCGAGATCATCGCGTGACCTGCGGCTGGTGGCCCAGCGCATCGAGACCTTCGCCCGCATCGTCGGGCCGGAGCGCATCATCGCCGGCGCCGATTGCGGCTTCGGCACCTTCGCGGGCTATGGCGCCGTGCATGGCGACATCGCCTGGGCGAAGCTCGCCGCGCTGGCCGAAGGCGCGCGGATCGCCTCCGCGCGACTCTAACGCGCGACGCTGCTGATCCCGTCGATCAGCAGCATGCGCTCGCCGCTTGAGGCAGGTTCGATCCGCGCCTCCACGCCATAGACCTGGCGCAGCATGGCGGGCGTCAGCACGGCTTCCGCCGCGCCATCGGCATGGGCCTGGCCCTGGTGCATCACCAGCAGATGGTCCGCCCAGCGCGCCGCCAGCGCCAGGTCGTGCAGCACCACCACCACGCTCCGCCCCTCCCGCGCCAGGTCGCGCAGCAGGGCCATCACCTCGAACTGCCGGCGCAGATCCAGCGCGCTGGTCGGCTCGTCCAGCAGCAGCAGGGGCGGATCGCGGATGATGGCCTGGGCCAGCGCCACCATCTGCCGCTGCCCGCCGGAGAGCGATTGCAGCGGCGCCATGCCCAGCTCGACCAGGCCGAGCCGGTCGAGGATCTGCCCGGCGCGCTGCAGCAGCGCGGAATCGTCATGCAGCGCCGCGCCATCCGGCAATGCGCGCCAGGCGCCGAGCAGCGCCTCGATCACCGTCAGCCCGGTATCCTGCGGCAGCGCCTGCGGCATGAAGGCCAGCAGGCGCGTGCGCGCGCGCGGCGCCAGGCCGATCAGCTCCTGCCCGCCGAAGCGGATGGAGCCGCGCGCGGGCACCAGCCCGGCGATGGCGCGCAGCAGCGTGGATTTGCCCGCGGCATTCGGCCCCACCAGCGCGGTCAGCCCGCCGGCCGGAAGCGGGCCGCAGGTGAAGTCGCGCAGCACGGGGCGGGCGCGATAGCCGGCGGTGACGCCGGAAAGCAGCAGCTCGCTCATCCGCGCCTCTTGCCGCCGAGGATGAGCAGGATGAAGACCGGCAGCCCGACGAAGGCGGTGACGATGCCGAGCGGCAGCACCGCGCCCCGCACCAGCATCTCGCTCGCCATGGCGGCGAGCGACATGATCGCGGCGCCGCACAGCAGGCTGCCCGGCAGCAGGAAGCGATGATCCTCCCCCAGCAGCAGCCGCGCCACATGCGGCGCGACCAGGCCGATGAAGCCGATGGTGCCGACCATGGCGACGGCGGCCGCCGCCAGCAGGCTGATGCGCAGCAGCGCCCAGAAGCGCAGCCCGCCGACATCCACGCCAAGCCCGCGCGCGCGCTCCTCGCCCAGCCGCAGCACCGTCATCCGCCAGGCGGCGCGCCAGGAGAAGGGGATCACCACCGCCAGCACCACGGCGACCATGGCGATGCCGTCCCATTGCGTGCGGCCCAGGCTGCCCAGCGTCCAGAAGACCAGCTGCTGCAGCGCATCCTGGCTGGCCATGAACTGGATCAGCGCGACCACGGCATTGAAGGTGAAGACCAGCGCGATGCCCAGCAGCACCAGCGATTCCACGCCGGCACCGCGCCAGCGGATGACCAGCTGCAACAGACCCACCGCGCCGAAGGCAAAGAGGAAGGCATTGGCCGAGACCGCCCAGCGCGGCGAGAGGCCGGGGATGGCCAGGCCGAGCACGATGGCCAGCGCCGCGCCGCAGGCGGCGGCGGAGGACACGCCGAGGGTGAAGGGGCTGGCCAGCGGGTTGTTCAGGATGGTCTGCATCTCCGCCCCCGCCGCGGCCAGCGCCATGCCGACCAGCACCGCCATGACGGCAGGCGGCAGCCGCGCCTGCCACACCAGGGTGCGCGCCAGCGGCGTGGCGGAGTCCGGATCGAACAGCGCGCGCAGCGCCTCGGCGAGAGAGAGGGAGGAAGGCCCGACCGCGACATCGGCCAGGAAGGCCGCCACGGCCAGCACGCCGAGCAGCGCCAGCAGCAGCCGCCGGCGGCGCAGGCTGGTTTGATAGGCGCCGAGGACCGTGGCGGCGCCGTGTGAAAGCGGCAGGCTCACGCCAGGTCGACCCAATAGGTGCCCTGCATCTTGATGGACAGGAAGCGATCGTTCAGCTCGGCGAGCGAGGCCTCGGGGTCGATGCCCTGCATCCGGTCCGGGTGCAGCCACTGGGCGAATTTCTCGATGGCCAGGTAATGCGCGGGCGTGTCGTTGAAGCCGTGCCACAGCGCATGCGCCCGGCCCTGCCGCACGGCGCTGAGGCCGGACAGGTTCTGGGCGGCAATGACGCGCGCCAGGCTCTCGCGCGCCTCGGCCGGCGTGGTCCCGCTGCCCATGGTGATGCCGCCGCGCGCCCCGCCGAAGGGACCGCCGGTGGCGACATAGCTGTGCGGATCGGTGGCGAGGACGAATTCCAGGCCGAGCTGGCCCATCGGCCCGGGCAGGATGCCGGCCGCGATGCTGCGCCCGCCGGCCGCATCGATCATGCCGGTGAAGATGCCGGCGCCGGAGGAGAAGCAGCAGGCGGTGCCGCCGGCATGCGCATGCAGCAGCACGCTGTGCCTCGGCGCCGCACCGCGCATCCGCGCCGCCACCGCCTCCAGCTTGCCGCGGTAATGCGCGTTGAAGGCGGCCGCCTGTTCCGCACGGCCGATCAGCGCGCCAAGCACGGCGAGGCTGGGTTCGGATTCAGCCAGTGGATCGGCGAAGAAGTCGATGACGGCGGAGGGAATGCCCGCCGCATCCAGCCGCCCGGCCAGGCCGCCGGCCGCCGCCGTGGTGTAGCGGCTGAGCAGCACGAGATCCGGCTGCAGCGCGACGATGCTCTCGAAGGAGACGGTATCGGAAGGGCCGCGGCCGATGATCGGGATCCGGTCCACCGCCGGGTTCAGCGCGCGCAGCTGCGCATATTCCTGCGCGCTGGCCTGGCGCAGGTCGGAGGCCCAGCCGGCGACCAGGCTCAGCGGATCCGGATGCAGCAGGCTGAGCACCGGCAGGTGGCGGCCCTGGGTCAGCACGATGCGCCGCGCCGGGCGCGGCAGGCGCACTTCCCGCCCGGCCAGGTCGCGGACCGCCACCGGTCCCTGGTTCTGCGCAATCGCCGGGGCGGCCAGCGGGGCCGCGAGCGAGGCCAGGAGCAGTCTGCGGCGGTTCAGCATGTCGCGGGATTCCGTATCAGCGTGTCGGCAGGGCGAAGCGGAGCGACGCGCCGAGCGCGGCATGCACCACCGAGCCATGGTTCTCACCGTCGAAGATCTGGAAGCGTTCGGCGGGCAGCGCCTCGGCGAAGCGGCGGGCGCGGGTGATGAGGCCATGGGCACGGCGCTTTGCGGCATGGGCATCCTCGCCCGGCGTCTCGGCCGGCTCCTCCTCCCCTCCCACGCCGATCATCACCGCGGGCAGCGGGCCGCGGGGCGGCCTGTGCGCCAGGCGTTCGAGCAGCTGGCCCTGGCCGAACCAGAGGGAGGGGCTGATGGCAACGATGCGGGAAAAGGATTCGGGCCGAGTCAACAGCAGATGCAGCGCGAAGAGCCCGCCGAGGGAATGGCCGAACAGCGCCTGTCGCGCGCGGTCCACCGGTGCCAGGCTTTCGACGAGCGGCTTCACCTGGCGCTCCAGGACCTCGAGGAAGGCATCGGCGCCGCCGGTCGCGGTCCAGGCGCCGCCATCCGGGCGGTCGCCGAGCCGGGCGGGATCGACTTCGGGCGTATAGTCCAGCGTGCGGCGCGCGCGGTCGAAGGGACCATCCACCGGATAGCCGATACCGACGATGATGCCAGGCGCCACGCCGGTGGCCGCCCCGCGCGGCGCCTGGATGCGCAGCGCCTCCACAACGCTGGCGAAGATCGCATTGCCGTCCAGGTGATACAGCACGGGGAAGCCCGCGGGCGGCGGCGGGCCGGCCGGCACGGCCAGCATGATGCGCTGGCCGCCCGGCAGGTCGAAGCACTGGCTGCGCGGCAGCACCACGGCGGAGGGGGTGGGAGGCATCATCCGACCAGGGAGGGTTCCGTCAGCCCGCGGCCGATCACGCGCGAATGAGAGTTATTCTCATGCAAACCTCTCTTAGCCGAGGTCGGGCCGAGCCGTCCACCCGCCTGCCGGTCAGCGCCCCATTGCGCCCGCGCCGGCCGAGATGATATTGCGAGTCATTCTCATAAAGCCCTCGCGGCTCCGAAGGTAGTGCCCCATGCGCATCAGATCCACGGCTCCGGCGGCCATGTCGCGCCGATCCCTTCTCGCCCTGCTGGGCGCGGGCGCCGGCCTCGCCGCGCTGCGCCCCGCGCCGCTGCGCGCGGCGCCCGTCGTCGCCACCTCGGTGAAGGTCCACGAGGGCCTCTATGAGATCGCGGTCAACCAGGCCAGCGGCCTGGTGCATGTCGCCGCCGTGGGACCGCGCGGCGCCAATGCCGCGAGGATCATCGGGCTCGACCCGCGCACGCTGGAGACGCGTGCCACCGTCGAGCTGGGCGAGGATGCGGCCTTCGGCCTCGCCTCCAACGACCGCCGCGGCCTGCTGCTGGCCACCGGCACGCGCTCCGGCGCCTTCAAGATCATCGATGCCCGCAGCGGCAGCGTCCGGGCCAAGCTGACCCAGGGCGAATCCTCGCATCTGCGCCATATCGCGGTGGATGAGGCGCGCGACCGCGCCTTCGCCACCTCCTTCGGCGCACGCGACCGGCCCAGCACCATCTGGGTGGCCGACACCGCCGGTGACCGCATCGTCAACGTCATCACCGAGGGACTCGAGGGCGGCATCATCGGCGTCACCTTCGACGCCGCGAATGACCGGCTGTTTGCCACGGCGCTGACGACGAACGAGGTGGTCGAGGTCAGCCTGGCGCGCAATGCCGGCATCCGCCGCTTCCCCTCCGGCGGCGAGGGTTCGATCAACATCGCCTTCGACCCCGCCAGCGGCCGGCTGTTCTGCGCCAATCAGCGCAGCGGCACGCTGACGGTGCTGAACGCCGCCTCGGGCGAGGTGGTGAAGTCCATCGAGACCGGCGCCGGCGCGCTCGGCGTCACGCTCTCCGCCGATGGCGGCATCTGCTACGTCGCCAATCGCGGCGCCGGCACGGTCAGCATCGTCGATACGCGGACGCTCGCCGTGGTGGCGAACCTTGCCACCGGCACGCATCCGAACACGGTCGCGGTGGATCGGCGCACGGGCCTCGCCTATGTCTCGAACAAGGCGCGTGCCCAGCCGCGCGGGCCGCGCCCTGCGGCCGGCGAGGCCCCCGCGCCGCGGCCGGCGCCGGTCGAGGATCCGAATGGCGATACGGTGAGCCTCATCCGGCTGTGAACCCATCGGCTGCGGCGTGGCCCGCCGCAGCCGATGCCGCAGGGTCAGGGCCTGGAAGGCGTTCCCCCGCCCCGCCTGGCCCTGCCCGCCATCCGAAGCAGCAGCCCATCGCGCCAGACGAAGTGGTGCAGCAGCGCCATCGCGACATGGCCGAGGATCAGCGCCAGAAGCAGCCAGGCGAGCTTGCCATGCAGCAGGTCGGCCGGCGCGGACATCCATTCGATGCGCTGTCCCGTGCGCGGCACGATCTGGTGGCCGAAGAAGGCATAGCCCCGTCCATTGCCGAAGGCGCGCAGCAGGCCGAGCGCCGGGATGATCGCCATCAGCGCGTAGAGCGCCGCATGGCCCAGGCGCGCCGCCCGCCCCACGCCATTTCTCTCCTGCGCCGGCCGCCGCCCGCGGTTGCCCCAGGCCCAGGCGAGCCGCAGCAGGATCAGCGCCAGCAGCACCGTGCCGATGGATTGGTGCGTGCCGACCCAGAATGCCATCAGCGGCGTGCGGCCCAGGATCAGCCGCAGGATCATGCCGGTGAACTGCCACAGCAGGATCGCGGCCATCAGCCAATGCAGCAGCCGGGAGACCAGGCCGTAGCGTTCCGGCGTATCGCGCCACTGCCGCGTCATCCCAAGGCCCTTTCGTCGCGCGCCAGCTGCGCCCGCAGCACGGGCAGGATCACCGCCATCGCGGCCTCCCCCAGCATGGCCGCGTGCAGTGCCGGCACATCCACCACATCCAGCCGCGCGCAATAGGGCGCCCACATCTCCGGCGAGATCGCGCGCCCGACATGGTCGCGCGCGGCGCGGAAATGCAGGATGGCGCCGTCGTAGCGGCGGTGGCGATGCGCGCGCACAAGGCGGTTGTTCCCCTCCACCACCCGCACCACGCCATCCAGCGCCGCCTCCGGCAGCCGGCCGAGCGGCATGCCGCCGCGGCGGAGGAAATCGATCACCGGGCCGCGCTGCATCGGCAGCTCGGGATGCAGCGAGGGATCGTGGCCGGCGATGTTCAGCAGCGCGCCATAGATGGCCGCGTCATCCGGCTCCGGCGAGGCGCGCCAGGCGTCGGAGGGATAGGCATCCAGCATGGCCAGCAGGCCGACCTCGCGGCCCAGCTCGCGCAGCCGCACCGCCATGGCCTGGGCGATCAGCCCGCCGACGGACCAGCCGAGCAGGTTCACGGGCCCCTGCCCCGCCGCCCCCAGCACGCGGTCCGCGTAATCGGCCGCCAGCGCCTCCAGGCTCTCCTGCGGCGCCACGGCAGGATCGAGCGAGGGCGATTGCAGCCCCATGACCGTCCGCTCCGGCGCCAGCACGCGTGCCAGCCCGCCATAGCACCAGGCGATGCCGCCGGCGGGATGCACGGCGAAGATCGGCGCGCGCGCCGGCTCGCCGCGGCCCAGCACGATCAGCGACCGCAAGCCGTCATCCGGCGGCGGCAGCGCGGTGGAATCGAGCAGGGCTGCAAGCCGCGCAACCGTCGGATATTCGAAGAGCGCGCCGAGGCCGGGATCGCGGCCGAATGCGCGCTGCACGCCCTGCATCAGCTCCACCGCCAGCAGCGAATGACCGCCGAGGGCGAAGAAATCCTCCTCCGCGCCCACCGCCGCGACGCCCAGCGCTTGTGCGAAGAGCCTGGCGACGCGGTGTTCCGTCTCCGTCGCCGGAGCGCGGCCCGCGCTGGTCGCCTGGTCAGGCCGCGGCAAGGCGCGCTGGTCCAGCTTGCCGCTGGCATTCACCGGCAGCGCATCGAGCGTCACGAAGGCCGCCGGCACCATGTAGTCCGGCAGGCGCGCCGCCACATGGCCGCGCAACGCCGCGGCATCGTGATCCGCGCCGGGCACGAGATAGGCGACCAGCCGCCTGTCACCCGGCCGGTCCTCCCGCGCCACCACGCGGGCCTGGCGCAGCCCCGGAAAGCTTGCGATGGCAGCCTCGATCTCGCCGAGCTCGATGCGCTGGCCGCGCAGCTTCACCTGGCCGTCCGCGCGGCCGAGATAGAGGATCGCGCCATCCGCCCGGAAGCGCGCGAGATCCCCGGTGCGGTACATGCGCTGGCCGGGATGGAAGGGATCCGGCACGAAGGCTTGCGCCGTGCGCTCCGGCAGGCCGAGATAGCCGCGCGCCAGCTGCACGCCGGCGATGAAGAGATCGCCCGTGACGCCGGGCGGCAGCGGCCGCAGGGCGTGGTCGAGCACATAGAGCCGCGTATTCCACACGGGAAAACCGATCGGCATCGGGTCGCTGCGGTCGCCGCGCGAGGCGTCCCAGTAGCTGACATCGACGGCGGCCTCGGTGGGGCCATAGAGGTTGTGCAGCTCCGCCGCCATGGTCGCGTGGAAGCGGTCGCGCAGCTGCGGCGTCAGCGCCTCGCCGGAGCAGAAGACGCGGCGCATGGCGAGGCCGGCGGCTGCGTCATCGGCCAGGAAGGCGGCCAGCATCGCCGGCACGAAATGCGCGGTGGTGACGCGCTGGTCGCGGATCAGGCGCGCGATGGCGGCCGGGTCGCGATGCGCGCCGGGGGCGGCGATGACCATCGGCGCGCCGGCGATCAGCGGCAGGAAGAATTCCCAGACCGAGACATCGAAGGTGGCCGGCGTCTTCTGCAGGATGCGGTCGCCCGGCCCGATTCCGTAGTGGACGCGCATCCATTCCAGCCGGTTGACGATGGCGCGGTGTTCGATGACGGCGCCCTTCGGCTCCCCGGTGGAGCCCGAGGTATAGATCACATAGGCCGCATCGCCCGGCGCCGGGCCCGCCGGCGCCTTGCCCTCCGCTGGCCAGTCCGCGGGCGCCAGGAAGGCGCCGCCATCGGGCAGCGCCGCCTCGGCCAGGGCCAGGCGCGGCCGCGCGGTGGCCAGGATGCGGGCGTTGCGGGCGGCGGGGTGCGCAGCATCCAGCGGCAGATAGGCGGCGCCCGCGCGCAGCGTGCCGACCAGCGCGACGATCAGGTCGAAGGACCGCTCCAGCGCCACGGCGACGATGTCGCCCGGCCCGATGCCGCGCGCGGCCAGCGCGCCGGCCAGCGCCGCGCTGCGCCGGTCGAGCTCGCCACAGCTCATGGCGCGGCCTTCGAAGACCAGCGCCTCCGCCTCGGGCCGCGCCGCGAGCGTCGCCTCGATCAGGCCGACCAGCGTGGTGTCGGGCACGGGATGCGCGGTGGCGTTCACCGCATGGACGAAGTGCTGCGCCTCCTCCGGCGTCGCGGTGGGCAGGATGGCGAGGCTGCCGGCCTCCAGCGCGGCGGCGCAGAACTGCGCGGCGCGGGTGGCATGCGCCTGGGTTTCCTCCGCGCTGTGCAGCGTCGGGTTCGCCTCGATCTCCAGGTGCAGCGCCTGGGCAGCGGGGTCGCCGCGCAGGTCGAAGGTGAGGTCATCCACCGGGCCGGTGCCGAGCAGGTGCAGGCTGGCGGTCAGGCCCGGAAATTCGGGTAGCGCGTGATAGGGCTGGATATTCACGATCGGCCCATGCAGGCGGCGGCCGGCCCCGACGCGCCCGAGATCGCGGCGCAGCTGTTCGCCACGGTAGCGGCCGTGGCGGCGCAGCGCGGCGAGCTGGGTGGCCACATCCTCCACGCCCTCCTGCAAGGGGCGCGCCTCATCGAAGCGGATGCGCAGCGGCAGCACGTTCATCAGCGTCGCCGGCACGCGCGCGGCGGTGCTGCCGAAGCGATTCATGAAGGTGATGCCGATGCTCGATTCAACCTCGCCGGTCAGCCGCCGCACATAGGCGCCGAGCAGCGCGGTCATCACATCGGGCCAGGCCAGGTCCTGCGCCGCGGCGAGGCGGCGCAGCGCGGCGTTGGCCTCGGGCGGGATCGCCGCCTGGGCACGATGCACGGCGCGCGCGGTCAGCGCGACGCCTTGGCCGATGCCCACGACCTCCGGCGCATCCGACATGGCGGCGCGCCAGTATTCGGCATCGCGGAGGCGCCGTGGCGATCCCCGATAGGCCGCATCCTCCGCCAGCACCGCCGCGAAGGGCGCCAGCGGCGGTCCCGGATCGCTTCCCGTGACATGCGCGCCATAGAGCGCGCCGACGCGCCGCATCAGCAGCTCCGTGCCGAAACCGTCCAGCACCAGGTGATGCGCGCGGTGGTACCAGAGGTGGTGCCGGGGCGAGAGGCGGAACAGCATCTCGGCCGCCAGCGGCCCGCGCGCCGGATCCACGGGCGTGGCCATGTCGCGCGCCATCGCCGCGCGCGCCGCCTCCAGCGGATCCACCTCGCTGGCGAGATCCACGATCCGCAAAAAGGGCCGCAGCGCCGGGTCCGGCCGCTGCCGGACGCCCTCCGGTCCCTCCGCGATGCGGAAGGACAGCGCATCGGCCTCCGCCACCATGCCGTCCACCGCGGCGCGGAAGGCCTCGGCGTCGAGCGGCCCGCGCAGCTCCAGGTAGTGGCCGGTGTTGAACAGCGGGTTGCCGGGGTCGAGGCGCTGCGCATACCACAGGCCCTCCTGCGCCTCGGTCAGCACGCCGCCTTCCAGCGCCGTGCCGTCAAGCATCGCGGCGGCTGGCCCTCGCGCCTTCGGCGCGATTAGCTATCGCACGCTCCGCCAGGGCCCACCAGGCACCGAGCGTCACCTTCTCCGCCACCGCGGCGAGGTCGAGCGGCGCGCCCGCCTCCGCCCAGCGCGTCAGCAGCGCCATGGCGCGCATGGAATCCAGGCCGAGGTCGATCAGGCTCTCCTCGTCGTCGATCTCCTCCGGCGGCATGCGAAGCACGCGGGCGAGATCGGCGCGCATGCGCTCGTGCGTCATGGCCATGGCGGGGCCTCCCTTCAGCTTTCGGGCTGCTCGGCCAGCAGCCGCGCGCGCAGCCGTGCGCGCAGCTCCTTGCGGCTGATCTTGCCGACGGCGGTGGTCTCGAAACTGTCGACGAGCACGACCTGGTCCGGCACCTTGAAGTCGGCGATCTGGCGCTGGCGCATCCAGGCGCGGATCGCCGCCGGCTTCGGCTTCTCGCCGCGCGGGATGAGGAAGGCGCAGCTGCGCTCGCCCAGGAATTCGTCCGGCACGGAGACCACGGCGGCATCGAAGACATTCGGATGCGCCAGCAGGTGGTCCTCGATCTCCTCGGCCGAGATCTTCTCGCCCGCCCGGTTGATGTGGTCGCCGGCGCGGCCCTGCACCACCAGATAGCCCTCGGGCGTGCGGCTGACGATATCGCCGGTGCGGTAGTAGCCATCCGGCGTGAAGGACCGCGCATTGGCGGCCTCCTCGTTGTGATAGGCGCGGATGGTATAGGGGCCGCGCGCCAGCAGGTTGCCGGGCGTCCCCTCCGGCACCGGATGGCCCTGGTCGTCCAGTATCAGCACCTCGTCATCCGGGCTGATCGGCCGGCCTTGCGTCGTCAGCACCAGCTCGGGCGGGTCGTCCAGGCGGGTGTAGTTTACCAGCCCCTCCGCCATGCCGAAGACCTGCTGCAGCTGGCAGCGCGGCAGCGCCTCCGCCACGCGGCGCGCCGCTTCCGTGGTCAGCTTGGCGCCGCCGACCAGCAGCACCTTCAGGCTCGACAGGTCGTGCGGCGTGGTCGGCGCCGCCTCGGCCCAGAGCAGCGCCAGCGGCGGCACCAGGCCGGTGATGGTCACCCCTTCCCGCGCGATCAGCGGGAAAGCCACCTCCGGGCTCGGCGAGGGGCTGAGCACCACGCGGCCGCCGGCATAAAGCGCGCCGAGGTGGCCGGGGGAGCTCATCGGGAAGTTGTGCGCGGCGGGCAGCGCGACCATCAGCGCGCTCTCGGCGGTGACGCCGCAGATCTCGTTGCTCGCGCGGAAACTGTAGATGTAGTCGTCATGCGTGCGCGGGATGAGTTTCGACAGTCCCGTGGTGCCGCCGGAGATCTGCAGGAAGGCGACGGAGGAAGGGTCCGGGTCGGGCGGCAGCGCGGTGAGATCGCCATCCAGCGCGGCGAAGTCGGAAAACTCCTCGGCCTCGCCGAGGACGAAGACCTGCCGCAGGCCGGGCACCGCCTGCCGGGCCTCGCGCGCAAGGGCGCGATAGTCGAAGCCATCGGCACCGCGATCGGTGCAGATGTAGCCGGCGGCCTCCGCCTTGCGCAGGAAGTGGGTGATTTCCGTGAGCCGATGACCGGGCAGCGCATAGACCGGCACCAGCTGGGCGCGGAACAGGCCGAAGATGGCGCTGAAGAATTCGGGAAGATTGCCGAGCTGGACCACCACCCGGTCCCCCGGGCGCAGGCCGCTGGCGAGGAAGCCGGCCGCGGCCCGCCCGGCCCGCGCCCAGAGCTCGGCATAGCTCCAGCGCTGGTCGCCGCCGATGATGGCCAGCGCCTCCGGCCGCGCCTCCGCGCGCTGGCGCAGGAAGCCCGGCAGGGTCTCGCCGCGCCAATGGCCGGCGGCGCGATACCGGGCGGCGGCCTCGGCGGGCCAGACCTGACGAAGAGGAAGCAAGGCCGGTGTCCGTTCTGTCTGCGGCAAGGCGTGGGTTTAGTTGCGAATGATCCTCATTAGCGGTCCCGCCGGGGGGCGACAAGCACGGCCTGCTCAGCGCGCCCCTTCCCCCGCATCGCCCAGCGCATGCGCCACCAGGCTCACCCAATAGGCGGCGCCGATCGGCAGCAGGCCGTCATTGAAGTCGTAATGCGGGGTATGGACGTGGTGGTAGCTGCCATCCGGCGCAAAACCATTGCCCGCGAGCATGAAGGCGCCAGGGCGTTGCTGCAGCAGATAGGCAAAATCCTCGCCGGCGGTGATGGGCGGATAGTCGTCATCCACCGCCCCCAGCGCCGCGGCGGCGCGGGCGGCCAGCCGTACCTCGGCCGGGGTATTCACCACGGCCGGATAGGCATGCTGGTAGTCCACCTCCGCGACGCAGCCATGCGCCAGGGCACAGCCGGCGGCCAGTTCCCGCAACCGGCGCTCCATCACCTCCCGCGCCACGGGCAGGAAGGACCGGCCGGTGCCGGAGAGGAAGACCTCGGCCGGGATCACATTCGGCGCCCGCGCATCGCCGGCCACGATATGGCCGACGCTGAGCACCGCGGTCTGCCCGGCCGGGATATTGCGGCCGATCACGCTCTGCAGCGTGGCGATGAACTGGGCCATGGGCTGGGTGGGGTCGGTCGCGCGATGCGGCACGGCGCCATGGCCGCCGGTGCCGCGGAAGCGCACGGACCAGCCATCCACATTGGCCAGCATCGGCCCGGTACGAGTCCCGAAGCGGCCCAGCGCCAGGCCGGGCTCATTGTGCAGGCCGAAGACGGCATCGGCGGGGAAGCGCTCGAACAGCCCCTCCTCCACCATCAGCCGGCCACCGGCCAGGCCTTCCTCGGCGGGCTGGAAGATGAAGTGCACGGTGCCGTGGAAATCCGGATGCTCCGCCAGGTACCGCGCGGCGCCAAGCAGCATGGTGGTATGCCCGTCATGGCCGCAGGCATGCATCACGCCGGGGGTCTGGGAGGCATGGGCCAGACCCGTCGCCTCCTGGATCGGCAGCGCGTCCATATCGGCGCGCAGGGCGATGGCGCCGCCGGGGCCGCGCCGGCCGCGCAGCGTGCCGACCACCCCGGTGCGGGCGATTCCCTCGACCACCGCGATCCCCCAGCCGCGCAGCTTCGCCGCGACCAGGGCCGCGGTGCGGGTCTCCGCAAAGCCCAGCTCCGGGTGGCGGTGCAGGTCGTGGCGGATGGCGGTGAGCTCCGCCTCATGGCGCGCGAGGCGCGCGAGCAGGTCCGGGGCCAAGGTCATCTCGCGGCTTGTGGTTGCGAGTGAGTGTTACTTGCAGTACCTCCGCCCGGCAAGCATCCCGCCAAACGCGGCGGGTGATGAGGTGAAGCCCATTTCCGGCGCCTTCCAGATTCCCCCCGACATCGCCTGCCTGGCCGATTACGAACGCCATGCGCAGGCGCGGCTGCCGGCGCCGGCCTGGGCCTATCTCTCGGGCGGCGCGGCGGATGAGCTGACGCTGGCGCGCAACCGCGCGGCCTTCGACGCCATTCCGCTGCAGGGCCGCGTCTTCGCGGATCTGCGCGGCGGCGGCACGCGGCTCGACCTGCTGGGCGAAAGCCTGGAGCATCCCATCCTGCTCGCCCCCGTGGCGCATCACCGCCTGGCCTGCCCGCAGGCGGAGGTGGCGACTGCGGTGGGGGCCACCGGCGCCAGGGCGCTGATGGTGGCCAGCACCGAGTCGGACAGCCCGATCGAGGAGATCGCGGCGGCGGCGCGGGGCCGCTTCTGGTTCCAGCTCTATATCCAGCACGACCGCGCCTTCACCCTGGCGCTGCTGGCCCGCGCCGAGCGCGCCGGGGCGCGCGCCATCCTCGTGACGGCCGATGCGCCGGTCAGCGGCTTCCGCAACCGCGAGCAGCGCGCCGGCGTCACCCCCGCGGCGCTGGGGGAGGCGGTGAATCTGCGCGGCGCCCGGCCCGGACCCCTGCCCCAGGCCGGGCTGGGCGAGAGCCTGCTGTTCAACGGCTTCCTCGACCAGGCCGCGCGCTGGGAGGATTTCGCCCGGCTGCGCGCCGCCACGAAGCTGCCGCTTCTGGTGAAGGGGATCACCGCGCCGGAGGATGCCGAGCGCGCGATCCGGGAGGGCGCGGATGGGCTGGTGGTCTCCAACCATGGCGGCCGGGTGCTCGATTCGCAGCCCGCCACCATCGAGGTCCTGCCCGCCATCGCCCGCAGGGTGGCCGGGCGGGTGCCGCTGCTGCTGGATGGCGGGATCCGCCGGGGCACGGATGTGCTGAAGGCGCTGGCGCTGGGTGCCTCGGCGGTGCTGATCGGCCGGCCCTATGTTTTCGCTCTGGCCGTGGCGGGGCCCGCCGGTGTGGCGCATGCGCTGCATATCCTGCGCAGCGAATTCGAGGTGGCGATGGCGCTGACCGGCTGCCGCAGCCTGGCCGAGATCGGGCCTGGGGTGATCTGGCGGCCTGCCCAGGCGGATGTTGCCGCAATGCCACAGGGCGCGTCGGCGGGTAACGAAACATGACCGGATGACGGAAGGTTACTTGCGACTGATTCTTAGTTGCAGCAAAACACGGCCAGTGAGCGCTAACCCTGCCGGCGGCGCGTAGTTGAGGAAAGCACCATGGCTGCCAGGCCGACATTGCGAAGCATCGTCTCCCAATCCGCCTTCGGCGCCGGCCTTGCGGCCAGCATGATGCTGGGCGGCGGCGTGGCCGCGCAGGCCCAGACCCAGACGGGCACGGAGCCCCAGGCCGCCGCAGAGACCGCCCCCGAGCTGCGCCTGCCGCAGGTCGGCGTGGTGGGCGAGCAGCCGGCCAATACGCTGCGCGGCACCACGGGCCTGGGCCGCCTCTCCGGCCCGATCCAGAGCCTGCCGCAGACCATCCAGGTGGTGCCGCAGGAGGTGCTGCGCCAGCAGAATGTGACGACGCTGGAGCAGGCGCTGCGCAATGTGCCGGGCATCACCTCCTCGGTCGGCGAGGGCAATGGCGGCGTCAATGGCGACCAGCTCCGCATCCGCGGCTTCAATGCGCAGAACGACCTGTATGTCGACGGGCTGCGCGACTTCGGCACCTTCCGCCGCGATGCCTTCACCTTCGAGGAGGTGCAGGCGCTGCTCGGCCCCTCCGGCCAGACCTTTGGTGCGGGCTCGGCCGGCGGCACGGTGAACGTGGTCAGCCGCACGCCGCGGCTCGGCAACTTCTTCAATGTCGAGGCGACCGCCGGCATGGGGCCGCTGTTCCGCGGCACGGCCGATGCGAACTACCAGCTGAGCGAAACCTCGGCGATGCGCCTCAATGTCATGGGGCAGCAGTCGCGCACCTCCGGCCGCGACATGCCCTTCGGCAGCCGCTGGGGCGTCGCCCCCTCCATCGCCTTCGGCCTGGGGACGGATACGACCTTCACGCTGGAATACCTGCACTACGAATATGACGAGCCGACCGATACCGGCGTGCCGGTGCTGACGCGCCCGGGCAGCAGCGTGGGCCAGCCGATCACCGAATACGGCGTCAGCCGCAACACCTGGTATGGCACGCCGACGGATCGCGACAAGTCGACGCTGGACCGCATCACGGCGCGGCTGCAGCACAATGCGACGGATTGGCTGACGATCTACAACGACACGCGCGCCAGCCACCAGGAACGCTTCTTCAGCTACAGCATCCTGGGCTGCGACACGACCTGCGTCGGCAATTTCTTCAACCGCACCGGCACGCCGCAATACACCTATAGCGGCGCCGGCTCGCCCTATGATTCCACCACCTGGGGCGTGCAGAACGTCACCACGGCCGTGGCGCGCTACAACACCTGGGGCTTCCGGCACGAGACGACGCTGGGGCTCGATGGCTGGTACGAGGATTTCGAGCGCACCGGCTACAGCTACGGCGCCGACCGCTCCGCCTTCCGCGGCAATCTCTTCGACGCGGACAACGACACCTCCTATGGCTACACGCGCTCGACCGCCGCGAATGCGACGCGCGCCGCGCAGACCACCGCCGTCGGCGTCTTCGCCAGCGAGCGGCTGTGGCTGACGCCGGAATTCTCCGTGCTCGGCGGGGTGCGCTGGAACCGCTTCCAGACCGACTACCAGTCCTATGGCCCGGGCATCGCGCAGACCGAGCTGAACGCCGACAACAGCTTCGTCGATCCGCGCGCCTCGATCATCTGGGAGCCGACGCGCGACTACACCTTCTACGTCTCCTACGCGCAGTCCTCCTTCGCGCCGGGCTCCAACTGGGCGACCCAGCCCGGCCAGGCCTCGGCGAACAACACGCGGCTGGAGCCGGAGCGCAACACGATCTACGAGGCCGGCGCGCGCGGCAGCTTCCTCGACGGGCGGCTCGGGCTGAGCGCGGCGGTCTACCAGATCACCAAGAACAACGCGACGGAGACGGATGCGCTGACCGGCACGGTCTTCTCCTCCGGCGACCGCCAGCGGATCCAGGGCGTGGATCTCGGCGCCACCGGCCAGCTGATGCCGAACTGGACGCTGAATGCGCGCTACAGCTTCATGGACAGCGAGACCACGCGTTCGCTGACCGCGGCCAATGTCGGAAAGGAGGTGCAGCTGGTGCCGGAACACTCCGCCACGCTCTGGACCGCCTATGAGATCGGCCGCGGCGAGCGGCGGAACCTGACCATCGGCGGCGGCATCACCTATGCCAGCAGCATCTACCTGAACGCCGGCAATACCCAGGAAGTGCCGGAGACCTTCTCGCTGGATGCCTTCGCCTCGCACCGGCTGAACGATCAGGTGACGCTGCGCGTCAACGGCTACAACCTGACCGACCAGCGCAACTACACGCAGGCCACGAGCGGCCGCGCGGTGCTGGGCACGGGCCGGGCCTTCACCATGAGCCTGGCGGCGAGCTTCTGAACCACCCGGCCCCGCGGTGGGGCCGGACCGAGACGACGCGAAGGGGCTGTCCGGATGCAGATCCGGCCAGCCCCTTCGGCGTGACGAGAGGAAACGGGCCATGCTGGTGCATATCGAGAATGTCCTGACGGCCGAGGAGGTCGCGCATTGCCGGCAGCGGCTGGAGCGGGCGGACTGGGTGGATGGCCGCGTCACCGCCGGCGATCAGTCAGCCAAGGTGAAGCAGAACCTGCAGGTGCCGGAGGATTCGGCCGCGGGCCGCGAGCTGGGCGAGATCGTGCTGCGCGCGCTGCGCCGATCGCCGCTCTTCACCTCCGCCGTGCTGCCGCTGCGGATCTATCCGCCGATGTTCAACCGCTATGACATCGGCATGACCTTCGACACGCATGTCGACAATGCGATCCGTGCCCTGCCCGGCGGCGCGCGCATGCGCACCGATGTCTCCTCCACCCTCTTCCTCACCCCGCCCGAGGATTACGACGGCGGCGAGCTGGTGGTGGAGGATACCTATGGCGCGCAGTCGGTGAAGCTGCCGGCGGGCGACATGGTGATCTACCCCTCCACCAGCCTGCATCGCGTCAATCCGGTGACGCGCGGCAGCCGCTGGGCGTCCTTCTTCTGGACGCAGTCGATGATCGACGACGACCGGCAGCGCCGGCTGCTGTTCGAGATGGACATGTCCATCATCCAGATGCGGATGGTGGTGCCGGACGACCATCCGAGCGTGCTCGGCCTGACCGGCTGCTACCACAACCTGATGCGCATGTGGTGCAAGACCTGAGGCTGCGCCTCGGGTTTCGCGCTCATCTTCGCTTATCGAGGACTGCATGACCAAGCTGTTCCCCCTCGCCGCCGACCATGCTGAAGACTCCCGCGCCTGGTCGCGGCGCGCCGCGCTGCTCGGCGCCGCGGCCCTGCTCTGCGCGCCTGTGACGCTGCGCAGCCAGGTGCTGTCCCGCCGCCCGGTGACGCTGGTGCTGCCCTTCACGCCCGGCGCGCCGCCCGATGTGGTGGCGCGCATCCTGGCGGAAGGAATGCAGCGCCGCCTCGGCAATGCCGTTGTGGTGGAAAACCGGCCTGGCGCCAGCGGCAATATCGGCGCCGACCTGGTGGCGCGCGCGGCGCCGGATGGCCATACGCTGCTGGTGCACACCTCGACGCTGGTGATGAATGCGAGCCTCTATCGCTCCCTCACCTACGATCCGCTCACCTCCTTCGCGCCGATCACGGCGCTGGTCGATGTGGATTATGCGCTGGTGCTGCATCCTTCGGGCGGCGCCTCGCTCGAGCAATTCCTGGCGCGGGCGCGGGCGCAGCCGGGCGTGCTGAACTACGCCTCCCCCGGCATCGGCACCCCGCATCACCTGACCATGGAGCTGTTCAAGCGCGCGGCCGGCGTGGACGTCACGCATGTGCCCTATCGCGGCACGGGGCCCGCCGTGACGGATCTGCTGGGCGGCCAGGTGGCCGCGATGTTCATGCCGGTGAATGCGGCGCTGGAGCTGGGGCGCGGCGGGCTGGTGCAGTCCGTCGCGGTGGCCTCCCCCGCCCGGCTGCGGCTGATGCCGGAGGTGCGGACGGTGGCCGAGCAGGGCGTGCCCGGCGTGACCATCAAGGACTGGTTCGCGCTGCTCGCCCCTGCCCGCACGCCGGCGCCCATCCTGGAGTTGCATACGGAAACCGCGCGCGCCGTGCTGGCGGAGCCCGAGGTGGCGCAGGCCCTGACGGCGCAGGGCTTCAACCTGCTGGGCGGCCCCGCCGCGGCGCTCGGCGCCACCATGGCGGCGGATCTGGAACGCTGGGCCAGCGTGGTGCGGGAGGCGCATATCACCGCGGAGTAAGCGCCAGCCGCGATGCGCCAGCGTGCCACCCCAATCGCGGCATGTCGGTGAGGGAGGATGACCATGTCCGGCGGCAACTGCTGCCGGATGGCCGCTATGACGAGGCGCGCGGAAGGCGGCGCAGCGCCTATCGCGGGCGCTACGAGATTCGCGGCGGCCATATCGACCACTGGGACGATACCGGCCTCACCGCGGAGGACCCCTTCGTCGATGCGAATACGCTGAACCACGGCGGCATGGTGTTCCGGCGGGAGAAACAGGGCCGATCGCGCCTCAGGCCGGCAGCACGACCCGCGCCCGCAGGCCCGCGTCGCGCGGTTCTTCAACGTCGCGGAGCCGCATTATCAGGCGCGGGCGAGGTGCCATCTCCTCCAGCAGCCGCCGGGGCAGCCTCATGCGGAAGGAGAACCATCATGTCGGCACAGGCAAAGCGCGTCGCCATCGTCACCGGCGCGTCACGCGGCATCGGCGCGGCCATCGCGACACGGCTCGCGCAGGACGTCTTCGCCGTCATCCTCATCACGCGCGCAGCGCCGGAAAGGCGGAGGCCTTGGCCACGCGGATCGTCGCGGAGGGCGGCGCCCCCATCCCCCTTGCCGCGATGTCGCCGATCCCGCGACCTTCCGGCGCCTCTGAGAGCCAGGTGGCGGTGAACCTGCGCGGCCGCTGCAATGGCCTGCGCGAAGCGGCCCGGCGTCCGCGGACGGGCGGGCGTTTCATCAACCTCTCGACCAGCGTGCTCGGCATGCGGCTCGAGAATTACGGCATCTATGCCGCCACCAGGGCGGCGGTGGAGGCGCTTACGGGGATCCTGGCAAAGGAACGGCGCGGACGTGACATCACCGTCAATCCAGTTGCGCCCGGCCGTTTGGGCACGGCGCTGTTCCTGATTGAGTCCGCTCGGCCGCCTCGGCACGCCGGCGGATATCGCGGCGGCTGTTTCCTTGCTGACCGGGCCGGATCGCGGCTGGATTAGCGGCCAGGCGCTGCGGGCCAATGGCGGATCGGTATGATGGCCGGCGGGAGGATGATGTAAACGCGAAAACCCGCCGGACCGTGTTGGGTCTGGCGGGTTTGTATTCGCATTGGGATGCGGGGACAGGATTTGAACCTGTGACCTTCAGGTTATGAGCCTGACGAGCTACCGGGCTGCTCCACCCCGCG
>NZ_JBHYDM010000024.1:0-73894 GCF_051860665.1 Falsiroseomonas sp. | reverse complement strand
GGGGCGGGCGGCTGCAGTTCGACCCGGGCCGGGGGCTTCGGCGCAGGCGCCTCGGCCGGCGGCGGGGGCGGCGCCTGGGGCAGCGGAATCGCCGGCGCCGGCGGGGGCAGCGGCTGGGCCAGTTGGGGCTGGGCGACCGGCGGCCGGGCCTCGGGCGGCGGCGGCGCCTGGGGCAGCGGCATCGGTGGCATGGGCGGAAGCTGCGGCTGCGCCAGGCGGGGCGGCGGGGGGGCCTGCGGCCGCGGCGGGGCGGCCTGGACCGGCGCCGGAGGCGTGGGCGGCGGTGGAGCCGGCGGGGGCGGCACGGGGGCGGGCGGCGGCGGCGCGGCGGCGGCCTCGGAGGGTGGCGGGGCGGGCGGGCCCTCGATGCCCGGTGGCGGCTCGGCCAGCGGCCGTTCGGGCTGGCCCCCTTCGAAAACCACCTCCACCGCCGGCGCCGGCAATTCCTGCACCTCCCGCGGGCGGGCGACGAAATACAGTGCCAGCAGCCCATGCAGCAGCAGCGAGGCGACAAGCCAGGCCAGGATGCGGCGGGTGCGCCGCCGGGCACGCGGCAGCAGCCATGGCGAAACGGCCGCCGCGCCGGGCCGCAGCGGCGGCGGATCGCGCCGCGCCGCACCGACGGGCCCGGCGCGGAAGCGCGGCAGCGGGCGGGTCAGCAGGCGGGGGTCGGAAGCGTCTGGCACGGTGCCCGGTATGATGCTGGCAGGGGGCTTACCGGATTCCGCGCCCGGACCAAAACCGGGCGCGGTAACGAAGTGTGGTGACCCTGGACCGGGCGGAATGATGCGCCACCGCCCGCTTGCCGGTGGACAGGCCGCGCATCCGCCGCAATACGCAAGGAACCCAGCGGACAGGAATGCCGGATGGCCCGTCCACGCCTCGCCTTCGTCAGCATCGGCCAATCCCCGCGCGAGGATATGGTGCCGGAGGTGCTCGCCCTGTCCGGCGCCGCGCCCGGCGAGGTGGAGGTGCGGGAACACGGCGCTCTGGACGGGCTGGACGAGGCCGGCATCGCCGCCGGCGCGCCGCGGGAGCGGGAGGCGGTGCTCTTCACCCGCCTGGCCGATGGCAGGCGGGTGCGCCTCGGCGCCGGCTTCCTGGCCCGCCGCCTGGCGCCGCTGCTGCACCGCCTGGACGCGGAGGGGCACGACCTGATCGTGCTGGCCAGCACCAGCCTGTTCCAGCCCTATCGCCTGCGCACGCCCTTCGTGCATGCCCAGCAGGTGGTGGATGCCTGGATCGGCGCGCTGGTGATGGGGGAGGCGCGAATCGGCGTGATGCATTCCCTGCCCGAACAGCATCGCGGCTCCGCCCATGGCGCGCTGATGCAAAGCGCCCGCGCCGTGGCGCGGGAGGATGACATCGCCGATTTCGACGAGGCGGCGCAGCGCCTGGCGGCGGCCAACCTCATCCTGATGCATTCGGTGGGCTATACGGAGGCGATGGCCGAGCAGCTGGCGGCGCGCACCGGCAAGCCGGTGGTGACCGCGCGGCGCATCCTGGCGGGCGCCATCCGGCTGCACCTGGTGGCGCTCGCCGCGCGCCCGCCGCCGGTCCACCCGGCGGAGCCGGGCTTCGGCAATGAGGCCGAGCCGCTGCAGGCGCTGATCGACCGCCTGCCCGGCCAGACCGAGAGCCTGACGCCGCGCGAGCGCGACGTGCTGATGGCGCTGCTTGACGGCGAGGGCAACAAGGAGATCGGCCGCCGCCTGGGCATCAGCCACCGAACGGTGGAAATCCATCGCGGCCGCGTCATGGCCAAGCTGAATGCGGGCTCCGCCATCGAGCTGTTCCGGCGGCTGATGCTGGTGCGCGACCTGTAGCCTGCCCCAAATGCGGCAAGCCTGCCCGCTTTCTCGGCGGCTCGCGCCGCCTGGGTAAGGAGCCGCCCTTATTCAGCCCGGCCACGCCGATCTGCAAAGCTGCGCCGAGACACTCTGCACAGGTGCTGGCCAGATGGCAGACGCGGCGACCCGCTACCGGATCGGATTCGACATCGGCGGGACCTTCACCGATTTCATCCTGCTGGACCGCGCCACCGCCACCATCCGCCTGCACAAATGCCTGACCACGCCGCAGGACCCCTCGGAAGGCGCGCTGGCCGGCCTGGCCGCGCTGGTGGCGGAGGCCGGGCTGGCGCTGTCCGATATCGCCGAAATCGTGCACGGCACCACGCTGGTCACCAATGCGCTGATCGAGCGCAAGGGCGCCCGCCTCGGCATGATCACCACCGCCGGCTTCCGCGACGTGATCGAGATGGGGACGGAGCAGCGCTACGACATCTACGACCTGTTCCTGCAATACCCGGATCCGCTGGTGGCGCGGCGCAACCGGCTGGAAGTGCCGGAGCGGCTGGACCGCGACGGGCAGGTGGTGACCCCGCTCGATCTTGAGGCGGTGCGGCAGGCGGCGCGGCAGCTGGTGGCGGGCGGGGCGCAGGCCATCGCCATCTGCTTCCTGCATGCCTATCGCAACCCGATGCATGAGAAGGCGGCGGCGGCCGCGATCCGCGCGGAATTCCCGGACCTCGCGCTGTCCCTGTCCAGCGAGGTGGTGGCAGAGCTGTGGGAGTACCAGCGCTTCGTCACCACCTGCGCCAATGCCTATGTGCAGCCGCTGATGGACCGCTACCTGGCGCGGCTGGAGCGCGAATTGTGGAGCCGCGGCTTCCGTGGCGCGCTGCGGCTGATGCAATCCGCCGGCGGCCTGGTGGGGCCCGAAGCGGCGCGCAGCTTCCCGATCCGCCTGCTGGAATCCGGCCCCGCCGGCGGCGGCCTGGCCACCGCCTTCTTCGGCGGGCTGGTCGGGCAGAGGGATGTGATTTCCTTCGACATGGGCGGCACCACCGCCAAGGCCTGCATGATCGCCGATGGCGCCTGCGAGGTGGCGCCGATGATGGAAGTGGCGCGGCTGCACCGCTTCAAGAAGGGCTCCGGCCTGCCGATCAAGGCGCCCGTCATCGACATGATCGAGATCGGCGCCGGCGGCGGTTCGATCGCCAGCATCGACGAGGTGGGGCTGTTGAAGGTCGGGCCGCATTCCGCGGGCGCCGATCCGGGCCCGGCCTGCTATGGCCGCGGCGGCACCCAGGCGACGGTGACCGATGCGAATCTGATACTCGGCTACTACGATCCGGGCTTCTTCCTCGGCGGGCGCATGGCGCTGAACAAGGCCGCGGCGGAGGCGGCGCTGGCTTCGGTCGGCGCGCAGATCGGCCTTTCGGCGGTGCAGACGGCCTGGGGCATCCATCGCACGGTGACGGAAAGCATGGCCGCCGCCGCGCGCATCCATATCGTGGAAAAGGGCAAGGATCCGCGCCGCTACGCCATGGTGGGCTTCGGCGGCGCCGGCCCCGCCCATGCGGTGGAGGTGGCGCGCATCCTGGGCGTGGAGGAAGTGCTGATCCCGCCGGCCTCCGGCGCCGCCTCCGCGCTCGGCTTCCTGGCCGCGCCGCTCGCCTTCGAAAGCGTGCGGTCCCTGCCCGTGGCGCTGGAGGATCCGGCCGCGCCCGTCCTCATGCAGCAGGTGCTGACGGAGCTGGCGGCGGAGACGGCGGCGATGCTAACCGCCTCCGGCATGGACCAGGCCGAGATCACCATCGAGCGCAGCGCCGATATGCGCCTGGCCGGCCAGATCCACGAGATCAACGTGCCGCTGCCGGATGGCGCCATCACCAGCGAGAGCCTGCCGGCGCTGATGGCGGCCTTCCGCCGCGTCTATTCCGCGCGCTTCACCTCGGTCTACGAGGGTGTCGCGGCCGAGATCGTCTCCTTCCGCGTGCGCGCCGCCGGCCCCGCCCCGGCGCTGACCGTGGCGCAGGCGGATGCGCCGGCGGGCGGCGTGGCGCTGAAGGGCCGCCGCATAGCCTGGTTCGGCGACCGCTTCCACGACACGCCGGTCTATGACCGCTATGCGCTGGCCGCCGAGGGCACGATCCACGGCCCCGCCATCATCGAGGAGCGCGAGGCCACCACCATCCTCGGCCCGCAGGACAGCGTGACGGTGGGTGCGGCCGGCACGCTGCGCATCCGCGTCGGCGTCGCCGCCCCCATCGCCGCCCGAATCACCCCCGCCACGCCGATCGCCGAGGCGCGCGCGCTGATCGAGGCGGATCCGGTCTCGCTGGAGATCATGTGGAGCCGGCTGGTGACCATCGTGGAGGAGATGTGGCAGGCCATCTGCCGCACCGCCTTCAGCCTGATCGTCTCCGAGGCGCAGGACTTCGCCTGCGACATCCTGGATGCGGATGGCGAATCCCTGGCCCATTCGCCGCGCGCCATGCCGGTCTTCAACCTGACCCTGCCGCGCGCCGTGAAGGCGATGCTCCAGAAATACCCGGCGGAGACGCTGCGCCCGGGCGATGTGCTGATCACCAACGACCCGTGGCTCTGCGCCGGGCACCTGTACGACATCGCCATCGTCACGCCGGTGTTTCTCGACGGGCGGCTGGTGGCGCTGATGGGGACGGTGGGCCATGTCGGCGATATCGGCGGCATCAAGGACGGCCTGAAGGCGACCGAGATCTTCGACGAGGGGCTGCAGATCCCGCCCGCGAAACTCTATCGCGCCGGCGAGCCGAACGACACGCTCTTCGACATGATTGCGGAGAATGTCCGCAAGCCGGAGGAGGTGCTGGGTGACCTGCATTCCTTCATCGCGGCGAATGCGCAGGGCGCCGAAAGGCTGCTGGGATTCATGCGCGACTACGGCATGCAGGACCTGCGCGCCTTGGCCGCCGTGGTGCAGGGCCGTGCGGAGCGCGCCATGCGCGATGCGATCCGCGCGCTGCCGGATGGCGTCTACCACTCCACCGTCAGCAATACGGCGCTGGGCCGCAGGCTGGACTATCCGCTGAAGCTGACGGTCGCGGGCGACGCCATCGAGCTGGACTTTGCGGGTGCACCGCCGCAGCTGCCGCTCGGTGGGCTGAACTGCACCTATAGCTACACCATCGCGCATGGCTCCTATCCGCTGAAATGCATCCTGAGCCCACAGGTGCGCGGCAATGCGGGATGCTACCGGCCGATCACGGTGAAGGCGCCGGAAGGTTCCGTGCTGAACTGCACCCGGCCCGCCGCGGTGGCGCTGCGCACGCGCACCGGCTGGTACCTGGCGCCCAACATTTTTCGGGCGCTGTCGGAGGCGGCGCCGGATCGCGTGCAGGCGCATACCGGGCTGCCGGTGTCCGTGAAGGTGCACGGGCTGGATGCGAAGGGGCGGCTCTATGCCGACCACTTCTTCATGGGCGGCGGCCAGGGGGCGAGTGCGGCGCATGATGGGAAATCCGCGCTGCTCTGGCCGACCTCGGCGGCCAATACCTCCATCGAGTTGTTCGAGACGCGCTCCCCCGTGCTGGTCGTGGAGAAGTCGCTGATCGCGGATTCGGGTGGCGCCGGGCAGCATCGCGGCGGCCTCGGCACGCGCACGCGGATGCGAAAACTGCATGATGACGGCCTGCCCACCCAGGCCTCCGTCGCCGCCGAAGGCGTGGGCGTGGACTCGCCGGGCCTCTTCGGCGGGCTACAGGGCGGTGCCGCGCGCGGCGCGGTGCTGGACCGCGAGGGCAACCTCATCCGCGACTGCGGCGCGGGCGAATTGGTGACGCTGACCGATACCAGCCGGATGATCGAGCTGCGGCTTTGCGGCGGGTCCGGCTTCGGGGACCCCGCCTCGCGCAGCGCGGCACTGGTGGAACGGGATTTGCAGGAAGGTTACGTAAGCCCTGGTGCGGCGAAGGCCGCGGTGCAGGCAGCAGAATAGGAGACGACGCATGAACCGCCGCGAACTCCTCCTCGGTGCGGGTGGCCTGGTCGCCGCCGCCTCGCTCAGCCCGGCCTATGGCTTCGAACGCGAGGGCAATCGCCGCATCCTGGTCTTCTCCGGCAACCAGCCGGTGCCGATCCTGGATCCGCACCAGCGCTACGACTGGTCGACGCGCATGATGCAGCGCTGCCTCTATGATTCGCTGGTGCGCTACGAGGGCGCTCCCGCGCGCATCATCCCCTGGCTGGCCGAGAGCTGGGAGACCAGCGCGGATGGCCTGACCTGGACCTTCCGCCTGGTGGGCAATGCGAGGTTCAACAATGGCGATGCGCTGGATGCGGAGGCCGTGCGCTATTCCTTCCAGCGCGGGCTGCGGCTGAACAAGGGCATCTCCTGGATGCTGTCGCGCCACCTGAAGCCGGAGAATGTGGTGGCGGTGGATGCGCGCACCGTCCGCTTCACGCTGGAACGCGCCTATCCCGACTTCATCTCCTTCCTGCCGCTGTGGTTCGTGGTGAATCCGAAGCAGGTGATGGCGAATGTGGATGGCGACGATGACGGCCAGAAGTGGCTGACGACGAACGCCGCCGGCTCCGGCCCCTTCACCATTCGCCGCTGGGATGGCCAGACGGTGATGTCGCTGGCTGCGGTGCCGGACTATTGGAAGGGCTGGCCGATGCCGGATGCGGATCGCCCCGCCGGCGTCATCTACCGCGTCATGCGCGAATCCGCGCCCCGCAAGGCGGCCTTGCAGCGCGGGGAGGTGGATATCGCTGCCGGGCTGACGCCGGATGACCTGGAACAGCTTGAGCGCATGCCGAACATGGTGGTGACGAACGATACGGGCGCCGCGCCCTTCGCCATCATGATGAACACCCAGCGCGGCCCCACCGCCGATATCAACCTGCGCAAGGCCATCGCCTATGCCTTCGACTACGAGGCGCTGATCGCCATCCACAAGGGCGATGCCAAGCTGCTGGACGGGCCCTTCCCCTTCGTCACCGAAGGCCGCATCGCGCTGGACATGCCGCGCCAGGACCTCGATCGCGCGAAGCAGTACATGGCGCGCACCGCGACGCCGCAGGGCGGGTTCGAGCTGGAATACCTGCAGGTGGCAGGGCATGAGGTGCAGCGGCAGATCGGCCTGGTGCTGCTGAACTGCCTGCAACCGCTTGGCATCCGCGTGAATATCGTGGGCCAGCCCTGGCCGACGCTGATCGGCCGCGGCGCGAATCCGGAGACCGCGGCGTCGATGACGGCGGTCTATGTCACGCCCGTCACCACCTCGCCGGATACCGTCGCCTCGCAATATGCCTCCTCAGCTGCCGGGCAGTTCTGGGGTATCCACCACCTGCGCGATGCGGAGATCGACCGCATGGTGGCGGAGGCGGCGGTGGAGCTGGATACGGCGAAGCGCATGGCGCTCTACGCCACCATCCAGCGCCGCGTGGTCGATCTGCAGCCGGTGATCTTCGGCATGGCGGCGAACCAGCGCTGGGCGATGCGCAGCTATGTGCGCGGCTTCCAACACCAGGCGCTGAACCTGACGGGCGAGGTGGACCTCTTCCCGCTCTTCGCCGCGCGCGGATGAGCATGGCGCGCTACCTGGCTGGGCGGCTGATGCATGTCGCGCTGATGCTGTTCGGCCTGGTGGTGATCACCTTCGTCATCGCCAATGTCACGCCGGCCGATCCTGCAGCGCTGGCCGCCGGGCCGGATGCGACGCCGGAGATGGTGGCGACGATCCGCGCCGAATACGGGCTGGACCGGCCGCTGCCGGAGCAGTTCTGGCGCTATGTCACGGATCTCGCCCGGGGCCATTTCGGCCGGTCGCTGACCAGCGGCAATACGGTGGGCGAGGATCTTCTGCGCTATGTGCCGGCGACCTTCCAGCTCGTGATCCTGGCCATGGGCTTTGCCTGTGTGGTGGGCATTCCGCTCGGCATCCTCGCCGCCGTCTGGCGCGGCTCCTGGCTCGACCATGGCATCCGGGTGCTGGCCGTCTCCGGCATCGCGCTGCCCGCCTTCTGGATCGCGCTGCTGCTGCAGATGGTGGTGGGCGTCTGGTGGGGCTGGCTGCCGACAGGGGGCATATTGTCCATCGCCGCCGATCCGCCGCCACCCATCACAGGCATGGTGCTGTTCGATTCCCTGCTGACCGGGCAATGGGACAGCCTCCGCGATGCCGCATCCCATGCCGTGCTGCCGGCCTTCGTGCTGTCCCTGCCCTGCCTCGCCTCCGTCCTGCGGGTGAACCGCGCGGAGATGATCGAGGTGCTGGGCTCGGACCATGTCACCGCCGCCCGCGCGCATGGCGTGATGCCGGTGCGGGTGGTGGGCCTGCTGGCGCTGAAGAACGCCATGCTGCCGACGCTGGCCATGATCGGGCTGCGCTTCGGCTGGATGCTGGGCGGCACGGTGCTGGTGGAGACGGTCTTCGACTGGCCGGGCATCGGCCTCTATGCCGTGAATTCCGCCATCGCCTCCGACTTCAAGCCGGTGATGGGGGTGACGCTGGTGATCGGGCTGATGTTCATGCTGGCCAATCTTCTCGTCGACCTCGCCTATGGCTGGCTCGACCCGCGGACGCGCGGCGCATGAGCGAAGCCATCCTGCCCGCCTCGCGCCGCGCGCGCTTCGCCACCGAACACGCCGGCAGCATCCGCCAGGCGCGCTTCTTTCTGTGGACCTTCACGCGCAGCCCCTCGGCCATGCTGGGCCTTGTGCTGGTGCTGGCCTTCCTGCTGCTGACGCTGATCGGGCCCTGGATCGTGCCCTATCCGGACCATGCGCGCGGCGCGGTGAACCTGGCCAACCGCCTGCAGCCGCCTTCCGCCGCGCATTGGTTTGGCACGGATGAGATGGGCAGCGACATTCTCACGCGCGTCGTCATCGGCACGCGCACCAGCTTCTGGATCGGCGTCACCATCACCGGCCTGGCCGCGCTGGTCGGCGTGCCGCTGGGCATCGCCGCCGGCTATTTCGGCGGCCGCATCCGCGCCGTCATCATGCGCATCACGGATGTCTTCCTGGCCGTGCCGGGCCTAGTGCTGGCATTGGCCATCGTGGCGGCGCTCGGCCCGGGCATCCTGCATGGCGTGCTGGCGCTCGCCATCGTCTGGTGGCCCGGCTATGTCCGGCTGATCGAGGCCAAGGCGCTGACCTTGCGCAGCGAAGCCTATGTGGAAGCCGCGCGCACCATGGGCGCCTCCCACGCCCATATCCTGTGGCGCCACATCCTGCCCAATTGCGTCAGCCCGCTTGTGGTCAAGGCCAGCATGGACATGGGCATGGCGATCCTGGCCGCCGCCTCGCTCGGCTTCATCGGCCTCGGCGCCAAGCCGCCGGCGCCGGAATGGGGCGCAATGATCGCCACCGGCCGCACCTATATGCCGGACTGGTGGTGGTATTCCGCCTTTCCGGGCCTGTTCATCTTCCTCACCGTGCTCGGCTTCAACCTGTTCGGCGACGGGCTGCGCGATACGCTGGACCCGCGGAGTTCGCGCGGGTGAGCCTGATCGAGATCCAGGACTATCGCCTCGCCTTCGATGGCTTCGAGGGCCGCGTGCATGTGCTGGACGGCATCGACCTCGCCATCGAGTCCGGCGAATCCGTCGGCATCGTCGGCGAGACCGGCTGCGGCAAGTCCGTGCTCGCGCGCAGCCTGCTGCGGCTGAACCCCTCGCCGCCGGCGCGCATCGTCTCCGGCGCCATCCGCTACGATGGGGCGGATATCCTGGCGATGGACCATGGCGCGCTGCGCCGGCTGCGCGGCGGCACCATCGGCATGGTCTTCCAGGACCCCGTCACCTACCTGAACCCCGTCTTCACCATCGGCCGCCAGATGGAGGAAGTGCTGCGCGCGCATGAGCCGGACCTGTCCCGCGCCCAGCGCCGCGCACGCTGCATCGAATTGCTGGATTCCGTGCGCCTGCCGCAGCCCGCTTCCTTGCTGGATCGCTATCCGCATGAACTCTCCGGCGGCATGCGCCAGCGTGTGCTGATCGCGGAGGCGCTGGCCGGCAATCCGCGCGTGCTGGTGGCGGATGAACCCACCACGGCGCTGGACGTCACCATCCAGCGCCAGATCCTGGCGCTGATCGCCGATCTCGTCGCGCGGCTGGGGCTGACGCTGATGCTGATCAGCCACGACCTGGGCGTGATCGGCGCCGCCTGCCGGCGCATCGTGGTGATGTATGCCGGTACGATCGTGGAGGATGCGCCGGCCGAGGCGCTCTTCGCCGCGCCGCAGCACCCCTATACGCGCGGCCTGCTCGCCGCCATGCCGGATCTGCGGCAGCCGGACCATATGCCGGCGGGCATTCCCGGCAGCATCCCGAACCTGCGCGACCCGCCCCAGGGCTGCCGCTTCCATCCGCGCTGCCCGCTGGCCATGCCCATCTGCCGCAGCGCCAAGCCCGTACTGCGCGGCGCGCCGCATGCCGTGGCCTGTCATGCCCTCACCGATTGGGCGGTGGTGCCATGATCCCGTTGCTGGAACTGCGCGACGTCACCGTGCGCTTCGGCAGCCATGCGGCGGTGGACCGGGTCAGCCTGGCCTTGCCGCCCGGCGCGGCGCTCGGCCTGGTGGGCGAATCCGGTTCCGGCAAATCCACCCTGCTGCGTGTGCTGCTGCGGTTGCAGGAGGTGGCATCCGGCCAGGTGCTGATGGATGGGGCGGAGATCACCACCGCCCGCGGCGCCGCGTTGCGCGCCCTGCGGCGCGACGTGCAGGTGGTGTTCCAGAACCCCCATTCCGCGCTGAACCCGCGCCTGTCCGTGCATGATGCGGTGGCGGAGCCGCTGCAGATCCAGGGCGGGCTGAGCCGCACGAAGCTGCGCGCGCGCATCGACGGGCTGCTGGAGGATGTGGGCCTCGGCCCCGAATTCCTCTGGCGCTTCCCGCATGAATTGTCCGGCGGCCAGAAGCAGCGCGTCTGCATCGCCCGCGCCCTCGCCCCTGGCCCCCGCGCGCTGCTGCTGGATGAGCCGACCTCGGCGCTGGATGTCTCGGTCCAGGCACAGATCATCGACCTGCTGCGGCGGCTGCGCGCGCGGCACCAGCTCGCCTTCCTCTTCATCTCGCACAACCTGGCCGTGGTGCAGCTGCTCTGCGAGGAGATCGCGGTGCTGCGGCAGGGGCAGGTGGTGGAGCGCGGCCCGGTCGGCCAGGTGCTGCACGCGCCGGCACATGACTATACCCGTGCCCTGCTCGCCTCCGTCCTGCCACCCGGCGTCAACCGGCTGGACACGCCCATTCCCTGACCGGCCTTGGATCGCGGCGCGCGATCGGCCAGGATGGCCGCATGGCGAAGCGCATCGAGATCCTGGTCGGCGCGGCCATTGGCCTCGGCATGACGGCGCGCGCCGCGGTGGATGGCGGCGCGGATTTCCTGCTGGTGCTCAGCGCCGGAAGGCTGCGGGTGATGGGCGCGCCCTCGCTGTCCTGCATGCTGCCGATCCGCGACAGCAATGCCTTCACGGATGCCTTCGCCCGGGCCGAGATCCTGGACCGCGTCGCCGTCCCCGTCTTCTTCGGCGCCGCGGCCTGCGACCCGCGGGAGGCGCTGCCCGCCCTGCTCGGCCGCATCCGCGACGCCGGCTATCACGGCATCGCCAATTTCCCCACCGCCATCCACCTCGACGGCAGCTTTCGCACCGCGCTGGAAGCCGCAGGCCTCGGCTTCGCGCGGGAGGTGGCGATGCTGCGCGACGCCGCCAGCCAGGGCCTGGCCACGCTGGGCTATGCCAAGACACGGGCGGAGGTGGATGCGCTGCTGCAGGCACGGGTGCAGCGGATCTGCCTGAACTTCGGCTGGAATTCCGGCGGCAGCCAGGGTGTGCCCAGCGGCGTGCCGCTGGAGGCGGCGGCGGAACGCGCGCGGCGCCTGTTCGCCCATATCCGCAGGCGGGCACCGGGCACGCTGTGCTTCGTGGAGGGCGGGCCGATCATCGATCCGGCGCATCTGCAGCAGGTCTGCGAAGCCTCCCGCGCCGATGGCTATCTCGGCGGCTCCACGCTGGACCGGCTGCCGCTGGAGATGGCGGTGATGCAGACCACCTCCGCCTTCAAGACCACGCGGCTGCTGCCGCAGGATGGCGATGCCGCACCTTCATTGCCCGGCCTGGTCGGCCGCTCCCAGGCCGCGCGGCAGCTGGTGGCGCGCATCGCGCGGCTGGTGGCGACGGACCTGCCCATCCTGGTGGAAGGCGAGCCGGGCAGCGGGCGCACCACCGTGGCGCGCGCCATCCACCAGGCCAGCGGCCGCAGCGGCACGCTGACCTTTTTGGACGCGCGGCAGGATATCGCGCCGCGGCTTTTCGGGGATGGCGGGCCGGCGGCCCTGCTGGCGCTGCGTCACAGCACGCTGGTGATCGAGGGCGCCGATGCCCTGCCGCCGCTTCTGCGCGCCCGCCTGGCCGATTGGATCGAGCGCGGCAGTTTTTCCCGATTTGCCAAGCCGTCCGAGCGCAGCCCGGGCGCAAGGCTGGTGCTGACGCATCCGCCGGGTGGGGAGGCGCTGGCGCGCGCGCTCTCGGCCCAGCGCCTGGTGGTGCCGCCGCTACGCGAAAGGCTGGAGGACCTGCCCCTGCTGGCCCGCGCCATGCTGCGCGGCAGCCAGGCCGGGGAGCTGGAGCCGGCGGCGCTGCGGCTGCTGATGGCGCGCAGCTGGCCCGGCAATCTGCGCGAGCTGGCGGAGGTGCTGCGCCGCGCCGCCACCGAGGGCCGCGGCGGCCGCATCACCCTGGCGGCGCTGGAGGCGCAGCTGGGCCCGGCCAGCGCCGCGCCACCGGCCTCGCCGCTCGACGAGCGCGCCTGGATCCTGGATGCGCTGCGCCGCAACCGCTTCCGCAGGGGCGAGACCGCCGCCTTCCTCGGGATCGCGCGCAAGACGCTCTACAACCGCATGCGGCGCCTGGGGCTGGAGGATTGATGGGGCGCGCCCCAGGCCAGCGCCTCCCCACCCTCCACCGCCACGCGCGTGGCCAGCCCCGCCCACCATGCGGCCTCCTCCGCGCGCGGCGCGATGCCCGGATGCAGCAGGATCCGCCGCAGGCCGAGGCTGAGCGCCGCATCCACCGCGAGGCGTGAGGTGGCGCAGGCGATCGGCGCGAAGCCCAGCTCCGCCAGGCGTTGCAGCAGCCGGAACTCGGCCTCCGCCCGGTAGTTCACGGCGGCCAGCGCGGCGGCGGTCTCGCCTTCGAAGAGTTGCACCGTGGGGTAGTTCACCACCTGGGTGATGCCGGCCGCGCGCAGGGTGGCGGCCAGGTCCGCCAGGCGCAGGAAGGGGTCGCAGGCGAAGACGCCGGCGATGGGGCCGGCGCCGCGAAAGGGGCGTCGGGCGGCCAGCGCGGCCGTGAGGCTGCCATTGATGTCCAGCACCGGCAGCAGCGCCACCAGCGGCCAGCTTTCGACGGGAAAGGGGGCCAGCGCCGGCAGGAAGACGCGCCGCGCGCGCTCGGCGGGCGGCAGGGCATCGAGCTGCACGGCGGGCTGGAGGCTGGGCGGATGCGGTGGAGGCATTACCCATTCTTACCCAAACATTGCAGAATTACCATCTTGCAGCGCCCCTTGTCGCTTCGCCATGCTGCCCCCGAAGCGGACCGCAAGGCCGCAGGGGAAACGACAACGGCATGGATCTGGCGGCAACCATCGTGCTGAACGGGCTGACGCTGGCCGCGCTGTATTTCATCGTGGCCGCCGGCTTCTCGCTCATCTTCGGGCTGATGCGTGTGGTGAACATGGCACATGGCGCCATGTATCTCGTCGCCGGCTATGTCGGCTACGCGGTCTTCGAGCCGCTGTACGACCGCGATGTCTGGTACGCCTGGTATGCGGGCCTCGCCGCCGGCGTCGCCTTCGCCGCGGTCTTCGGCGCCTTGGTCCAGAAGCTGCTGCTCGGCTGGATGCAGGGGCAGGAGTTGCGGCAGGCGCTGGTCACCATCGGCCTGTCGATCATCGTCGCCGACCAGCTTCTGGCGGTCTTCGGCGGCACGCCGCGGCAGTTCTTTGCGCCGGATGCCATCTTCGGCTCCACCCAGGTGCCGGGCGTGGGCGGCTATCCCACGTTTCGGCTGGTGCAGATCGGCATCGCATTGGCGGTCGGCATCGGCCTTTGGCTGCTGCTGAACCGCACGCGGCTCGGCATGATGATCCGCGCCGGGGTCGATGACCGGGAGATGCTGGGCGCCTGCGGCGTGAACATGCCGCTGGTGGGCATCGCGGTCTTCGCGCTGGGCGCGGCGCTGGCGGGGCTGGGCGGCGTCATCGGCGCCACGGCGCAGCCGCTGGCGCAGGGCGCGGATGGGCGCTTCCTGCTGGTCTCGCTGGTCGTCGTCATCGTCGGCGGCATGGGCAGCATCACCGGCACGGCGCTGGGCGCGGTGCTGATCGGGCTGGCCGAGCAGATCGGCCAGGCGGTCTTCCCGACCTATTCGGTGATCCTCACCTTCGTCATCATGGTGGCGGTGCTGGCGCTGCGGCCGCAGGGGATCCTGGGCCGTGCATAGCCGCTGGTCACTGCTGGGGCTTGCGCTGCTGCTGGCGCTGCCCTGGCTGCTGCCGCAGTTGCTGCCGGCGAACCAGGCGCAGTTCTGGACCGCGAATATCCTGGGCCGCGCGCTGGTCTTCGGCATCATCGCGATGTCGCTGACCTTCCTCGCCACCTATGGCGGCTTCATCTCTTTGGCGCAGATGACCATCGCCGGGGTTGCCGGCTATGCGCTGGCCGTCTTCGTGGAGGGTGCGGTGCCGCGCATCGCCGGTGGCCTCGGCTATGCCACGGCCATTCCGGTGGGCCTGCTGGCCGCGACGCTCATGGGCCTGCTGGTGGGCGCCGTCAGCGTGCGCACGCGGGACATCTACCTGCTGATGATCACGCTGGCGCTGGCCATGGGCGTGTTCCGCTTCATCGAGACGAACATCGCCTGGTTCAACGGCTATGAGGGCATCCGCAACGTCGTGGGGCCCACCATCTTCGGCGCCGATTTCCGCAATGCGCTGGTCTTCTATCACATCGCGCTGGGCACCGCGGCCGCGCTGTACTTCGGCATCCTGTATCTGGTGCGCACCCCCTTCGGCCTGGTGCTGCAGGGCATCCGCGACAATCCGCGGCGCGTCGCGGCGCTGGGCTATTCGGTGGGCCTGCACCGCATCGCCGCCTTCGGCGTAGCGGGCTTCGTCGCCGGCTGCGGCGGCATCCTCTCCACCATCTACAATATCGGCATCTCGCCCGGCTCGATCGGCCTCGGCGCCTCGGTCAATGTGCTGATCATGAGCGTGATCGGCGGGCTTGGCCATCCGATCGGCGCCTTCATCGGGTCCCTGATCTTCACCGTCTTCGACACCTTCGCGGCCACCATCTACGACCGCGACCGCTTCAACACGCTCATCGGCATCGTCTTCCTGGCGATCGTGCTGGCCTCGCCCGATGGCATGATCGGGCTCGGCGCGCGCCTCAGGCGCCTCGTCACGCCACGCCGCGAATGAGCGCACCCCGTCCGCAAGGCCAGCCGGCCACGCGCACCACCACAACAAACCAGCAAGGAGGATTGGCCATGCAATTCCGGATCACCCGCCGCGCCGCGCTGCTCGGCGCCGCCGGCCTCGCCACCGCACCGCTCGCCGCCCCCGCCATCGCCCAGCGCGCGCCGATCCGCCTCGGCGGGCTCACCACGCTGGAAGGCCCCTTCGCCACCGGCGGGCAGGATGCCTATCGCTGCGTGCAGCTCGAGCTCGACCGCATCGAGAACACCGTCGGCGGCCGGCGCATCGAATTCATCCGCGAAAGCTCCAATGCCCAGGCCGATGTCGCCCTGGCCCGCGCCCGCAAGCTGATCGAGCAGGACAATGTGGATATCATCCTCGGCCCGCTCTCGGGCGCGGAGGGCATCGCGCTGCGCGACTATTCCCGGACGTTGACGGGCAAGACCATCGTCAACGGATCCTCGGGCGCCTCTGATACCACCCTGCGCAACCCCTCCCCCAACTTCTTCCGCTTCTCCACCGACGGCACGCAGTGGATGGCGGGCCTCGGCCGGCACGTCTACCAGACGCTGGGGATCCGGGAGGTGGCGATCACCGCCGGCGACTATGCCTTCCCCTATGCGCAGGTCTTCGGCTTCAACCTGGAATTCTGCCGGCTGGGCGGCAAGGTGACGCAATACTGGGCGCCGCTCGGCACCACCGACTTCACCTCGCAGATCGCGCAGATCAACCGCTCCGGCGCCGGCGCCATCGTCGTGGTGCATGGCGGCACGGACGGCCTCGCCTTCATGACGCAGTATGCGCAGGCGGGCGGCAACAAGCCGCTGATCGGCGGCTCCATCATGGCGGACCAGACCATGCTCTCCGCCCGCGGGCCGCATCGGCGCGTGATGATGGGCATGCTCTCCGGCGGTCCCATCGCCGATATCATCGACGACCCCACCTGGAACGATTTCGTCGCGCGCTATCGCCGCCGCTGGGCGAATGAAGGGGGCTTCGCCTCGCCCTCCATCCATGGCGTGAACTATGTGACGAACCTCTACGGCATCCTGCACGCGCTGCGCGCCGTGGATGGCGATCTCTCGGGCAACCAGGCGGCTTTCCAGCGTGCCCTGGCGGCGGCGGAAGTCACGGCGCCCACCGGCGCCGCCGTGAAGCTGGACCACAATCGCCAGGCGATCTCCGATATCTTCCTCAACAAGATCGAGGAACGCTCCGGCAATGCCGTGGTCGTGGCCTTCGATCGCGTGCGGCAGGTGAACCAGACTCTGGGGACGCCGGAGGCGCAGTTCCTGCAGCTCGGCTCCCCCTCCCGCGACAATGCGGGCTGCATCTCCGCCTGATTCCTTCTACCGTGGGACCGGCGGTTGCCGGTCCCGCATTTCCAGCACTGGCAGATCGTGAATCCACCGGCCATCTCGCTGCGCGGCGTCAGCCGGCGCTTCGGCGCCCTGCGCGCCCTGCATGAGGTCAGCTTCGATGTTCAGCCCGGCGAACGCCGCGCGGTTCTGGGGCCGAACGGCGCCGGCAAGACCACGCTGTTCAACACCATCTGCGGCGACTTCCCGCCGACTGCCGGCAGCATCGCGCTGTTCGGCGCCGACATCACGCGGCTGAAGCCGCATCAGCGCACGCGGCTCGGCATCGGCCGCACCTATCAGACCTCGCTGCTGTTCAACGGGCTGACGGTGCGGGAGAACCTGTTCATCGCCGTGCGCGGCACGCGGCCCAATCGCTTTTCCTTCCGCCGTCCCGCGCCGGGTGACGAAGCCATGGCCAAGGTGCAGGAACTGGCGGAGCGCATGCGGCTGACGCATCTGCTGGAGGCGGAGGTGGTGAACCTCAGCCATGGCCAGCGCCGGCAGCTGGAAGTCGGCATGGCGCTGGCCGGCGATCCGCGCGTGCTGATGCTGGACGAGCCAGCCGCGGGCCTTTCGCCGGGCGACCGGCCCGAACTGCTGAAGCTGCTGCGCGAATTGCCGCGCAGCCTGACGCTGATCCTGATCGAGCATGACATGGATATCGCCCTGCCCGCCGCCGATATCGTCACGGTGATGAAGGATGGCGAGGTGGTGGTGGAGGCGACGCCGGACCGCATCGAGAGCGATCCCGTGGTGCAGGCCATCTACCTCGGCGGGGCCGCATGATGCTGGCGATCCGCGACCTGCATGTGCGCTTCGGCCAGGCGCATATCCTGCAAGGCGTTTCGCTGAGCGTGGGTGCCACGCCCGTCGCCATCGTGGGCCGCAACGGCATGGGCAAGACCACGCTCTGCCAGGCGGTGATGGGGCTGGTGCGCGCCAGCGAGGGTGAGATCAGCCTGGATGGCGCATCGCTGGCCGGGCAGCCGCCCTTCCGCATCGCCCGCCGCGGCATCGCCCTGGTGCCGCAGGGCCGGCGCACCTTTCCCTCGCTGACGGTGGACGAGCATCTGCGGCTGGTCGCGACGCGCGGTGCGCGATGGACCATCGACCGCGTCTACGCCACCTTCCCGCGCCTGGCCGAACGCCGCCGCAATGGCGGCACGGAATTGTCGGGCGGTGAGCAGCAGATGCTCGCCATCTCCCGCGCCCTGCTGATGAACCCGAAGCTGGTCATCATGGACGAGCCGAGCGAGGGCCTGGCCCCGGTCATCGTCGACCATCTGATCGAGGTGCTGCGCGGCCTCGCCGCCGACGGCATGGGCCTGCTGCTGGTCGAGCAGAATCTGCGCGTGGCGACGCAGGTGGCGGAGGAGGTGGCCATCATGGTCACCGGCCGCATCGCCACCACCATGCCGGCAGCGCAGCTGGCGGAGGATACCGAGTTGCAACGCCGCTACCTCGGCGTCGCGGCCGGCGGACATTGAGACGGGAGGAGGGGATGGCGAAGGTCTACGTCATCGGCACGATGGATACGAAGGGCGATGAGCTGCGCTTCGCCGCTGATTGCCTGCGCCGCGCGGGCGCCGAGCCGCTGCTGGTGGATGTCGGCACCAAGGCCCGGGGCGAAGGCGCGGATGTGACGGCGGCGGAGATCGCGGCGCATCACCCGCAGGGCGCCGGCGCGGTGCTCGGGCTGGACGATCGCGGCGCGGCGGTGGCCGGCATGGCGGAGGCGCTGACGCGCTGGCTGGTGGCGCGCACCGATATCGGCGCGGTGCTCGGCCTCGGCGGCTCCGGCAATACCGCGCTGGTGACGCAGGCGATGCGCGCGCTGCCCATCGGTACGCCGAAGCTGATGGTCAGCACCGTCGCCTCCGCCAATGTCGCGCCCTATGTCGGGCCGACCGACCTCGCCATGATGTATTCGGTGGTCGACGTCGCCGGGCTGAACCCCATCTCGCGCCGCGTCATCGCCAATGCCGCGCATGCCGTGGCCGGCATGGCGCGGCACAGCCTGGCGGAAGTGGCGGCCCAGAAACCCGGCATCGGCATGACGATGTTCGGCGTCACCACCGCCTGCGTCACCATGCTGCGGGAAGCGCTGGAAGCCACCCATGAATGCTACGTCTTCCACGCCACCGGCGCCGGCGGCCGCAGCATGGAGAAGCTGGCGGATTCCGGCCTGGTCTCCGCGCTGATCGATGTGACGACGACGGAGGTGCCGGATTTCCTGGTCGGCGGCGTCTTCCCCTGCGACGCCGATCGCCTCGGCGCGCCGATCCGCACGCGGCTGCCCTATATCGGCAGCGTCGGCGCCGTGGACATGGTGAACTTTGGCGCACGCGACAGCGTGCCGAGCCAGTTCTCGACGCGGAACCTCTACGTCCATAATCCGCAGGTGACGCTGATGCGGACAACGCCGGACGAGAATCGCGCGATCGGGGAATTCCTGGTGGAACGGCTGAACCGCATGGAGGGGCCGGTGCGCTTCCTGCTGCCGCTCGGCGGCGTTTCCGCCATCGATGTGCCGGGCATGCCCTTCCACGACCCCGCCGCCGACTCCGCGCTGTTCGAGACCATCCGCGCCGGCTTCGTCACCACGCCGCACCGCAAGCTGATCGAGGTGCCCGCCGCGATCAACGACCGCGCCTTCGTCGATGCCACGCTCGCCGCCTTCCGGGAGATCACCTGAGCCATGCCCCGCTTCACCCGCAAGGAGCTGCTCGACCGTTTTCGCGCCATGGTCGCCCGCAACGAGCCGATCATCGGCGGCGGCGCCGGCACCGGCCTTTCCGCGAAATGCGAGGAGGAGGGCGGCATCGACCTGATCGTCATCTACAATTCCGGCCGCTACCGCATGGCCGGCCGCGGCTCGCTCGCAGGTCTGCTCGCCTATGGCAATGCGAATGACATCGTGAAGGAGATGGCGCGGGAGGTGCTGCCGGTGGTGAAGCGCACGCCGGTGATCGCCGGCGTCAATGGCACCGACCCCTTCGCCATCATGGATCATCTGCTGGACGAGCTGAAGGCACTCGGCTTCGCCGGCATCCAGAATTTTCCCACGGTGGGCCTCATCGACGGCACCTTCCGCGCCAACCTCGAAGAAACCGGCATGGGTTTTGGGCATGAGATCGACATGATCCGCCTGGCCCATGCGAAGGACATGCTGACCACGCCCTATGTCTTCAATGCGGAGGAAGCGGCGGAGATGGCGCGTGCCGGCGCCGATATCCTGGTGCCGCATCTCGGCCTCACGACCGGCGGCGCGATCGGCGCGCAGACTGCGCTGAAGCTGGAGGATTGCCCGAAGCTGATCGACGCATGGGCCGAAGCCGCGCGGCGCGTGCGGCCCGATATCATCGTGCTCTGCCATGGCGGGCCGATCGCGACGCCGGAAGATGCCGCCTACATCCTGCGCAATACGACGAACATCAACGGCTTCTACGGCGCCTCCTCGATGGAGCGGCTGCCGACCGAAACCGCGCTGACCGCGCGCACCCGCGACTTCAAGTCCATCACCTTCTGAGGACGCATCCCATGGCCCGCGCCTTTGCCTCCACCATCCTGGACGCGCCCATCGAGGCCGTCTGGTCGGTGATCCGCGACTTCAACGGCCTGCCGAGCTGGAACCCCGCCGTCACGCGATCCGAGATCGAGGGCGGCCTCGCCTCCGACGTGGTGGGCTGCATCCGCAGCTTCCACCTGGCCAATGGCGCGCATGTGCGGGAGCGTCTGCTGAGCCTCAGCGACCGCGACTATTCTTTCGCCTATAATTTCGAAACACCCGCCTTCCCGGTCGAGAACTACATCGCGCGCGTCAAACTGCTGCCGGTGACGGATGGCGACCGCACCTATGCGGAATGGGAGGCGGTCTTCGACGAGGCGCCGGAGGATCGCGGCAAGTATGTCGAGATCATCGGCCAGCACGTCTTCCAGGCGGGGTGGGATGCGCTGAAGCCGGTGGTCGCCGGCCGCGCCGCACCCGCTGGCGCGCAACGCTGGGCCGGCTTTCCGCCGAACAAGGTCTGGTGCAGCACCGTGCTGGACGGGCCGGCGGAGGCGGTGTGGCAGGTGATCCGCGACTTCGCCGGCATGGGCGCCTGGCATGACGACATCACCGAGATGCACATGATCGGCGGCGGCCGCAGCGACCAGGTCTCCGGCACGCGCGACTTCCGCTTCTCCGGCAGCCCGCTGCACGAGAAGCTGCTGCATCTGGACGATGCCGAGCGCAGCTTCTCCTACTGCATCACGCGCTGCGAGATGCCCTGGATGAACTATGTCAGCGGCGCGCGGCTGTTTCCCGTGACGGATGGCAACCGCACGCTGGGCGTCTGGACCGGGGACTGGCTGGCCTCGCCGCAGGACGATGTGGCGCTGATCCCCAATACCGAGCGGAACGTCTATCTGAAGGCGCTGCGCACGGTGAATGCGCGGCACTTTTCCAGGGCCTGACGCCTTCGCGCCGGGCGCCGGCGGGACTACAAGCGCCAGCACGGAACCGGCTGGACCTATCGCATGACGATCGCCGCACCGCTGTCCTCGCGCATCGCGGTGATCGCCGTGGCGATGATGTTCGGCCTCACCTATAGCCTGACAGCCGCGCTGATCGCGCTGGACCTGGCCCGCGCCGGGCTGGGGGAGGCCTGGATCGGCGCCAATGCAGCCATGCATGCGGTGGGCGTTCTGGCCATGGCCTTCCTGCTGCCGCGCCTGGTGGTGCGCATCGGCATCCGCCGCATGGTCATCCTGGCGCTCGGTGTCGCGGCCGCGGTGATGGCGACCTTCCCAGCCCTGCCCCTCATCTGGCTCTGGTTCCCGCTGCGCATCCTGCTGGGCGCGGCCTCCGAAGTGCTGTTCGTGCTGTCCGAATACTGGACCAACAGCCTGAGCACGGAGGCCACGCGGGCCCGCGCCATGGCCGCCTATACCGCCGCCATGTCGCTGGGCTTCGCCATGGGCCCGCTGGTGCTGTCCGTGGTCGGCAGCGCCGGCGCCGCGCCCTTCCTGGTGGGGTCCGGCATCGCGCTGCTGGCGGCGCTGTTCATCGCCTCCCCGCGCGTCGTCGCGCCGGGATTCGACAAGCCCTCGCATGGCAGCCCGCTGCATTTCATGCGCCTGGCTCCCGTCGCCATGGCCGCCGTGGCGGTGAATGCGGCGATCGAGACGGCGGGGCTGTCCTTCCTCGCGCTCTATGCCGTGCAGCTCGGCTGGGCGGAGGGAGAGGCGACGCAGTTGATGTCCTGCATGCTGGTCGGCGCCATCCTGCTGCAACTGCCGATCGGCTGGCTGGCGGACAAGATGGACCGCATGGCGCTGGTGCGCATCCTGGCGCTGGCGGCCGCGCTGGGCGCGCTCGCCTGGCCCTGGGTGCTGGCGAGCCCCGTGCTGACCTATGTGCTGCTGTTCTGCTGGGGCGGCGCCTTCGTCGGCATCTATACGCTGATGCTGGCGGTGGTCGGCAGCCGCTTCGGCGGCGCGGAGCTGGTGGGCATCTACGCTGCCATGGGCTTCGTCTGGGGCATCGGCGCGCTGGCCGGGCCGGTGCTGGCGGGCTTTTCCATGGAGCTGGCGCCGCATGGGCTGGCGGTCTTCTGCGCCGCCGCCTGCCTGGCCTTCCTCGCGTCCACGCGGATCGGCCGGAGGTAGCGGCCGTCAGGCGAAGCGCGCCGCCAGCCGCTCCAGCGCCTCCTGCCGCCCGCTGCGCGGCGCAGGGCCGGCGCCCGCCGCCTCCGCCCGCGCCGCCAGGGCGGCCAGGTCCATCTCACCGGCGAGGATGGCCTTGCCGGTCGCCCCCTCCCAGCCGGCATAGCGTTCGGCCCGCAACCGATCCAGCGTGCCGTCCTGCAGGATGCGCGCGGCGATCAGCAGGGCCTGGGCGCAGCAGTCCAGCCCGCCGAGATGGGCCTGCAGCAGATCCTCCGGATCGATGCTCTGGCGGCGGATCTTCGCATCGAAGTTGATGCCGCCGGTGCCGAGCCCGCCGGCGCGCAGCACCTCCAGCATCGCCAGCGACAGGTCCTGCGCATTGTTCGGGAACTGGTCGGTATCCCAGCCATTCTGCGGATCGCCGCGATTCATGTCGAGCGAGCCGAGGATGCCGAGCGCCGCGGCGGTGGCGATCTCATGCTCGAAGCTGTGGCCGGCCAGGGTCGCGTGATTGGCCTCGATATTCACCTTCACCTCGCCCAGCAGCCCGTGCCGCGCGAGGAAGCCATAGACCGTGGCGACATCGCGGTCGTACTGGTGCTTGGTCGGCTCCATCGGCTTGGGCTCGATCAGGATGGTGCCGCGGAAGCCGATGCGGTGCTTGTGTTCCACCACCAGCTTCAGGAAGCGGCCGAGCTGCGCATCCTCCCGCGCCAGGTCGGTGTTGAGCAGCGTGTCATAGCCCTCCCGCCCGCCCCAGAGGACATAGTTCTCGCCGCCCAGGCGGTGCGTTGCCTCCAGCACATGCTTCACCTGGCCGGCGGCGAAGGCGAAGACCTCGGGGTCCGGGTTGGTGGCGGCGCCGGCCATGTAGCGGGGGTGGCTGAACAGGTTCGCGGTGCCCCAGAGCAGGCGGATGCCGCTGCGCTGCATATGGGCCTGCACCACCTCCAGCATCCGGTCCAGGCGGTCGTTGCTCTCGCGCAGGGTGGCGCCTTCCGGGGCCACGTCGCGGTCGTGGAAGCAGAAGAAGGGCAGGCCGAGGCGTTCCATGAAGGCGAAGGCGGCATCGGCCTTCATCCGCGCGCCCTCCATGGGGTCCGCGGCAGCGAACCAGGGGCGTTCCAGCGTCGGCGCGCCGAAGGGGTCGCCGCCATTGCCGACGAAGGAATGCCAATAGGCCACGGCGGGGCGGAGCCAATCCGCCATGCTGCGGCCCAGCACCTGGCAATTGGCGTCGTAGTGGCGCAGCGCGAAGGGGTCGGTGGAATCCGGCCCGGCGAAGCGGACCTGCGGCAGGCGGTCGAATGCGGTGCTCATGCGGGGGCTTCCCTTTCGACGGTCTCGGCAAACAGGTCGCGCAGCGCGGGGTAGAGGCGGCGATAGGCCTGGCGCCGGGGGGCGAGCGCCTCGGCCAGCGCCGGGTCGGGTTCATGACGGGCGGCGATGGCGGGCTTGCTGCACACCTCCGCCAGGCTGCCCTCCCCGCAGGCGAGGCGCGCGAGGCGCGCCGCGCCCAGCGCCGGACCCACCTCGCCGCCCTCGGTCGCCAGGATCGGCCGGTCCAGCGCCGCGGCCAGGATGCGCAGCCAGGCCGCGCTGCGTGCGCCGCCGCCGATGGCGGTCAGGGCCGGAATGTGCCCGCCCTGTGCCTGCAGCGCATCCAAACCGTCGGCGAGCGCGAAGGCCACGCCTTCGAGCACCGCGCGGGTCATGTCGGCGCGGCTGGTTGCGTCCGTCAGGCCGAAGAAGCAGCCGGCGGCGGCGGCATCATTATGCGGCGTGCGCTCGCCGGAGAGATACGGAAGAAAGACCAGCCGCCCGGGCGCCGCCAGCCCAGCCTGGTCCAGCTCCGCCAGCAGCGCCGCCTCCGCCGTGCCGGTGGCACGCGCCAGCCAGGCGAGCGAGGCGGCGGCGGAGAGGATGACGGCCATGCGGTGCCAGATGCCCGGCAGGGCATGGCAGAAGGCATGCACCGCGCGCCCGGGATCCGGCCGAAAGCCGGAATCGCTGACGAAGACGACGCCGGAGGTGCCGAGCGAGACGAAGGCATCGCCCGGCGCGACGCAGCCGATGCCGACCGCCCCCGCCGCATTGTCCCCCGCCCCGCCCGCCACCGGGATGCCCGCCGGCAGGCCGAGCCGCGCCGCGGCATCCGCGCGCAGCCGGCCGGAGACCTCGGTGCCCTCCACCAGCCGCGGCATATGGTTCAGGGACAGGTCGGTGGCGGCCAGCATCTCCGGCGACCAGCGGCGCGCCGCCAGATCCAGCCAGAGCGTGCCGGCGGCATCCGACATCTCCGAGACCGCCTCCCCCACCAGGCGCAGGCGCAGCCAGTCCTTGGGCAGCAGCACGCGGCGGATGCGGGCGAAGATCGCGGGCTCATGCCGCCGCAGCCAGAGCAGTTTCGGCGCGGTGAAGCCGGGCATGGCGAGGTTGCCGGTGATGGCGCGCGAACGTGGCTCCGCCGCCTCCAGCGCCGCGCATTCGGCCTGGCTGCGGCCGTCATTCCACAGGATGGCGGGGCGCAGCAGCTGGTCCGCGCCATCCAGCAGCACGGCGCCATGCATCTGACCCGCCAGGCCGATGCCTCGCAGCCCCGAAAGGTCGTGCTGCCGCCGCAGCGCGGCCAGGGCGGCGACCGTCGCATCCCACCAGGCCTCCGGGTCCTGCTCGCTCCAGAGCGGGTGGGGGTGGGAGAGGGTGAGCGGCGCGCTGGCCTGGGCCAGCACCTGCCCCGCATCGCCGGTCAGCACGGCCTTGAGGCCGGAGGTGCCGAGATCCAGGCCGAGATGCATCAGCCGGCAATCGCGGTCCAGGCGGCGTCGCGGCGGCTGGACTCCAGCGCCGCCGCGATGAAGCGCATGCCGCGCAGCCCCTCCGCGATGCCAGGCACCAGCAGGCTGGCCGGGTCCGGCGCGCGGCCATCGAGGCGCGCCGCGATCTGCTCCGCCAGGTCGCGATAGATCTGCGCGAAACCTTCCAGATAGCCCTCCGGATGCCCGGCCGGGATGCGGCTGGCATGGGCGGCCACGGCGGTGGCGCCGGCGCCGGCGCGGCGGATCAGCCGCGGCGGCTCGCCGAAGGGCGTGTGCAGCAGGGCGTTCGGCTGTTCCTGCGACCAGTCCAGCCCGCCCTTCTCGCCATAGAGGCGCAGCCGCAGCGCATTCTCATTCCCCGGCGCGACCTGGGAGGACCAGAGCATGCCGCGCGCGCCGCCGGCGAAGCGCAGCAGCATCTGCGCATGGTCGTCGACCCGGCGGCCCGGCACGAAGCGGGTGAGCTCCGCCGCCAGGCTCTCGCAGCGCAGGCCGGAGACGAATTCGGCCAGGTTGAAGGCATGGGTGCCGATATCGCCGAGGCAGCCGGCGGCGCCGGAACGCTCCGGGTCCGTGCGCCAGGCGGCCTGCTTCTGGCCGGTCTGCTCCAGCGCCGTGGTCAGCCAGTCCTGCGGATATTCCACCTGCACCACGCGCAGCGCGCCGAGCGCGCCGTCGGCCACCATGTCGCGCGCCTGCCGGACCAGGGGGTAGCCGGTGTAGTTGTGGGTCAGGCCGAAGACGATGCCGGCCTCAGCCAGCAGCGCGGCCAGGGATTCGGCATCCTCCAGGCGATGCGCCAGCGGCTTGTCGCAGACCACATGGATGCCGCGCGACGCAAAAGCGCGGATCGGGGCGGCGTGCCTATGGTTGGGCGTGACGATGGCGACCACATCGATGCCATCCGGCCGCGCCGCCTCGCGCTCCGCCATCTGTTCGAAATCCTCGTAGGCGCGGTCGGGCGCGATGTGCAGCTCCGCGGCACTGGCCTTGGCGCGGGCTGGATCGGAGGAGAGCGCGCCGGCGACCAGCTCGTAGCGGTCATCGATCCGCGCCGCGATGCGGTGCACGCCGCCGATGAAGGCGCCCTGCCCGCCGCCCACCATGCCGAGCCGCAGCCGCCGCCCGGCCGCCGCGGCGCGCATTGCCTCGATCGCCATCAGCCGAGCCCCAGCAGCTTGCGGTTGGTCGCCTGGTCCACACCGCTGGCCGCGAAATCGTCGAAGGCGCGGGAGGCGACCTGGATGATGTGGTTCGCGATGAAGGGCGCGCCTTCCGCCGCCCCCTGCTCGCTATCCTTGATGCAGCATTCCCATTCCAGCACGGCCCAGCCATCGAAGCCGTATTGCGAGAGCCTGGAAAAGATCGCGCCGAAATCCACCTGGCCATCGCCCAGCGAACGGAAACGGCCCGCGCGCTGCGCCCAGGGCTGGAAGCCGCCATAGACGCCCTGGCGGCCGCTCGGGTTGAACTCGGCATCCTTGGCGTGGAAGGCGCGGATGCGCGGGTGGTAGATGTCGATATAGCTGAGGTAGTCGAGCTGCTGCAGCACGAAGTGGCTGGGGTCATAGAGGATGTTGCAGCGCGGATGGTTGCCGACGCGCTCCAGGAACATCTCGAAGGTCACGCCGTCATGCAGATCCTCGCCGGGATGGATCTCGTAGCAGACGTCGCAGCCAGCCTCCTCGAAGGCATCGAGGATGGGGCGCCAGCGCGCGGCGAGTTCGTCAAAGGCGGCCTCCACCAGTCCGGACGGGCGCTGCGGCCAGGGATAGAGGAAGGGCCAGGCGAGGGCGCCGGAGAAGGTGGCATGCGCGGTCAGGCCGAGATTTCGGGAGGCGCGCGCGGCCAGCTTCATCTGCTGCACCGCCCATTGCTGCCGCGCCTGCGCATTGCCGCGCACCTCCGGCGCCGCGAAGCCGTCGAAGGCCAGGTCATAGGCCGGATGCACGGCGACCAGCTGGCCCTGCAGATGCGTCGAAAGCTCGGTCAGCGCCAGGCCGTGTTCGGCAAGGATCCCCTGCACCTCCTCGCAATAGCCGCGGCTATCGGCGGCCTTCGCCAGGTCGAACAGCCGCGCATCCCAGGAGGGAATCTGCACGCCCTTGTAGCCGTGCCCCGCCGCCCAACGCGCCAGGCCGGCCAGGCTGTTATAGGGCGCGGCATCGCCGGCGAATTGCGCGAGGAAGATGGCGGGGCCCTTGATGGTCCTCATGGTGATGTCTCCTCCGGTCTTGCGTCGGTGCTCAGCCCTTCACGGCGCCGCTGGTCAGCCCGGCGACGATCTGCCGTTGGGCGAAGAGGAAGAAGATCACGGCGGGCACCAGGGTCAGCGTGATGAAGGCGAGGATCATGGGCCAGTCGGTGGAGTATTCACCGGCGAAGTCCATGATGGTGAGCGTCCAGGGATAGGCGCGCGACGAATTCAGCAGCGTCAGCGGCAGCAGGTAGCTGTTCCAGCTATGCACCAGGGAGAAAACGGCGACGGTGGCGAGGATCGGCCGCGAGAGCGGCAGCACCACATGCCAGAGAAAGCGGGCATAGCCGCAGCCATCGATCGTCGCCGCATCCCACAGCGCCTCCGGCAATTGCCGGAAGAAGCCCCAGAGCAGCAGGATCGCCATGCCGAGGCCGAAGGCGGTCTGCGGCAGGATCACGCCCCAATAGGTATCGAGCAGGCCGAGATTCCGCACCCGGATGAACAGCGGCAGGATGGCAGTGGCCGCCGGGAACAGCAGCCCCATCAGGAAGTAGGAAAACAGCAGCTTCTTGCCCAGGAAGCGGATCTGCGCGAAGGCGAAGGCGGCCATGACGGAGACGATCAGCGTCAGCACCACCGTCCCCACCGCCAGCAGCAGCGAATTGCCGAGCGAAAGCCACAGCCGCTGGCTGAACAGGGAGTCGAGGTAGTTCGAAAGAATCCAGTCCTGCGGCAGGCCGAAGGGATTCACCCGCAGCTCGCCCATGGTCTTGAAGCCGCCGATGGCGACGGTGAGCAGCGGCACCAGCACGAAGCCGGCCACCAGCAGCAGCGAGAGCATGCGGCCAGTCGGCGCCTCGTCGCGCATCAGTCACGCTCCCGCAGCACGAAGCGCCGGTAGATCAGGGTGAAGCCGACGCAGGCGAGGAAGAGCACCACGCCCACCGCGCTGCCGAAGCCGATGTTCATGCGGGTGATGCCGAAGCTGTACTGGAAGCTGACCACGGTATGGGTGGTGTTGGAGGGCCCACCGCCGGTCAGCGGCATCACCACGTCGAACAATTGCAGGGAGCCGACGACGGCGAAGAAGATCGAGATGCGGATGGCGGGCCAGAGCATCGGCAGCAGGATGTAGCGGAAGGACTGCCAGCGCGTCGCGCCATCGATCGCGGCCGCCTCGCGCAGCTCCCGCGGAATATCCTGCAGGCCCGCCACGTAGATCATCATGTGGAAGCCGAAATACTTCCAGATGACGACGGCGAGGATGGTGTAGATGGCGAGGTCCGGATCGGCCAGCAGGAAGGGCGGCTCGAAGCCCAGCGCGCGCGCGGCGGCGGCGATCAGCCCCACATTGCCGTCGAAGATGAAGCGCCAGATCAGCCCGGCCGCGACCTCCCCCAGCACATAGGGCAGGAAGAAGATGGTGCGGAAGATGGTGCTGCTGCGGCCGCCGCGGGCCACCAGCATGGCCAGCCAGAGCGCCAGCGGCAGCTGCAGCAGAAGGGAGACGACGACCACCAGCATGGTGTTCATCACCGCGGTGGCGAAGACCGTATTGGCGAAAAGCTGCTGGTAGTTGCGCCAGCCCACCCAGTTGGTCGGCACGCCATAGCCGTTCCAGCGGTAGAAGCTGTACCAGGCGGCCTCCGCCACCGGCAGCACGACAAACAGCGTGAAGAGCAGCGTGGCCGGCAGCAGGAAGCCGCCGGCCGCCAGGTTGCGACCGAGCGCCGCGCGGCGCCGGTCGCGCCGCCGCGCCGGGCTGGCGACCGTGCCGAGGGCGGTGACCGCGCCGCTCATCCGCCGCGCCTCCTACTGTTCCAGCTCCCAGGCCTCCTGGATCAGGCGGCCCACCTGGCGCGGCGTGATCCGCCCCACGGCGAGATCGGCCGAGGTATCGTTCGCCACGCGGCCGACCGACGGGCCCAGCATCTGGTCGTAGAAGTTCTGCACATAGGCGGCGCGGGAGAGGTAGGCCGCGATCTCGCGCAGCGTGCGGTTCTGCAGCGCCTCGCCGGCGCCGCGGGAGGCGGGGATGAAGAAGCCGCGCTCCGCCGCCTCCCGCTGGATGGCGGGGCTGGTGTAGAAGCGCAGGAAGTCCACCGCCTCGGGCGGTGCGCCGCGCGTCACCAGGAAGCCGTTCACGCCGCCCACCACGTCGTTCGAGGCGGCGCGGCCGCCGGGCACTTCCGGGAAGGGCAGCCAGCCGAAATCGGCCTCCGCCAGCCCCTGCTGGTTGGCGCTCTGGCTGCGCTGGGTATTGACGAACCAGTTGCCCATGACCTGGAGCGCCACGCGCCCATCGCCGAACTGCCCGGCCGCCTGCGGCGCGGTATCCCCCAGGAAGCCGCGCTGGAAGGGGTTCAGGTCGATCAGCTGCTTGAACAGCCCGCTGGCGCGCAGGAAGTCGGGCCCCGCGAAACCCTGGCCCTGGCGTGCCAGCGCGGCCTCGAAGGCCTGGCGGCCGCCGACGCGCAGCGACAGGCTGGCCCAGATCATGTTCAGCGGCCATTTGTCCGATCCGCCGACGCTGAAGGGCTGGATGCCCGCGGCGCGCAGCTTGCGCACCGCCTCCAGCATCCCGTCCCATGTGCGCAGGCTCTCCGGCTCCACCCCCGCCTGGGCCAGCAGGCGGCGGTTGTAGAACAGCGCGACCATGGTCTGGTGCGAGGGCGCGCCATAGATTCGGCCACGATGGCTCAGCGCCTCCACCGCGCCCTGGTTCAGGCTTTCGGCCCAGGGGCCGCGCATGCGGTCGGTGATGTCCTGCAGCAGCCCGGCCTCGGCCTGGGCGAACATGACGCCGCCGCCCCAGGTATAGATCAGGTGCGGCCGGTCATTGGATTGCAGGGAGGTGGTGAGCTTCGCCTTGTAGGGCTCGCCGGACATCACCTCGATATTGAAGCGGACGTTCGGGTTGGCTTCCTGATAGCGTCGCGCGACGTCGCGCTGCCAGACCGTGGCATCCGGCGTGCTTTCCGAGATGAACCATCGGATGGTGGTCTGCGCCGTGGCGGGAAGCGCGGAGAGCAGGAGCGCCGAGCCAAGGACGGTCAAGCCCAGGACGGCTGGGCGCAGCCATGAAGGCATCCACCGCATCGTTTCCTCCGGTGCGCCCCTTGAGGGGCGCTTTTGTTTATTCAGGCTCCGGATAAACATGATCGGCACGCCGCGGCGGCGTCAACAACGATCTTCACGATGGGCGTCATCGCGCCAATTTTGTTTGGATACCTGATTAAAAGGCTTGACCCCCCCGCCAGCCGAAGCCGATCCTGAGCCCAGGGAGACAATGACGACCGCATGAAAACGGCCGACCCCGAGCTCATGCGGGCGATCAACCGCTACCACGTGATCGACACGATCCGCCGCGACGGCCCCATCGCGCGCGTCGAGATCGCAGCCCGCACCGAGCTGAGCCCCGCCTCCGTCTCCGCCATCACCGCGCAGCTGATCGAGGAAGGGCTGATCGACATCCATCATGTCCCACCCGGCGGCGACGCGGTGCGCGGGCGGCCGCGCGTGCTGCTGGGGCTCAATTCCAGCGCCTATCACGTGGTGGGCGTGAAGCTCACCGCCTATCGCATCGGCATCGCCGTGACGGATGCCCGCGGCGGCAGCCGGGCCAGCCTGGTGCTGCCGGTGCGCGTCGCGCGCCAGCCGCCGGAGGTGGTGGCGGACCTGGTGGAGGATGGCGTGCGCCGCTGCGTCGCCGATGCCGGGCTGGAGATGGCGCGGATCAGCGGCGTCGGCGTCGGCCTGCCCGGGGTGATCGACGGCATCGCCGGCATCTCGCATTGGAGCCCGGTGCTGGGCGGCGCCTCCGTGCCCTTCGCGGCCGCGGTCGCCGACCGGCTGGGCGTGCCGGTGCTGCTGGAGAATGACGCGAATCTGGTGGCGGTGGCGGAGCACTGGTTCGGCCTGGGCCGCGACCAGGCTGCCTTCGCCGTGGTGACGGTGGAGAATACCATCGGCCTGGGGCTGATCGTCGACGGCAAGCTCTATCGCGGCGCGCATGGCATCGGCCCGGCGCTGGGCCATACGCGGATGCAGCCGGGCGGGCTGCCCTGCCGCTGCGGCTTGCGCGGCTGCCTCGATGCCTATGCCTCCGACTGGGGCCTGCTGCGCCAGGCGGAGGAGGCGGGGCTGCTGCCCGCCGGCGACGACGCGCCGGAGCGGATCGCGGGCCTCGCCCAGCGGGCGCTGGAGGGGGAGGAAGCGCCGGCCGCGCTGTTCCGCCAGGCGGGGGCCGCCATCGGCGTGGCGGTGGCGAACCTGGTGAACCTGCTGAACCCGCCCCGCGTCATCCTGACCGGCGAGGGGCTGCGCGCCGGCGCCCTGCTGCGCGACCCGCTTTTCGCGGCCGTGGCCGAAAACGTGCTGCCGACGCTGCGCGAGGGCACGGAGATCCTGCTGCACAGCTGGGGCGACGAGATGTGGGCCCGCGGCGCGGCGACCATCGTGCTGCGCCGGATCTACGAGGCACCCTGGAATGCCAGCGCATGAGGGAGGGAGGAAGGCGATGAAGCCCGTCACCATCGGCCTGATCGGCTGCGGCAATATCAGCGCCGCCTATCTGCGCGCCGCCCCCGCCTTTCCCGAACTGCGCATCACCTGCTGCGCCGATATGAACCCGGCCCAGGCGGAAGCGCGCGCCACGGAATTCGGCCTGCGGGCCGTGAGCGTGGAGGCCCTGCTGCAGGATCCCGAGGTGGAGGTGGTGCTGAACCTCACCACGCCCCAGGCGCATGTGCCGGTGGGCCTCGCCGCGATCCGGCACGGCAAGCATGTGCATGCGGAAAAGCCGCTGGCCACCTCCACCGCCGAGGGGCGGACCCTTCTGGAGGCCGCGGCCGCGGGGGGGCTGCGCGTCGGCAGCGCGCCGGACACCTTCCTGGGCGGCGCGCATCAGACGGCGCGCCGGCTGATCGATGAGGGCGCCATCGGCAGGCCGCTCTCCGGCACCGCCTTCATGCTGAACCACGGGCATGAGCACTGGCATCCCGATCCGCGCTTCTACTACGCCGCGGGCGGTGGGCCGATGTTCGACATGGGACCCTATTACCTGACCAACCTGGTGAACCTGCTCGGCCCCGTGGCGCGGGTGACGGGCGCGACCAGCGCCGGATTCGCCGAACGCACCGTCGGCAGCGGGCCGCGCGCCGGGGAGGTGATCAGGGTGGAGACGCCGAGCCATGTCACCGGGCTGCTGCATTTCGTGGGCGGCGCCGTCATCTCGCTGACCACCAGCTTCGATGTCTGGCAGCACCGGCACGGCAATATGGAGATCTATGGCAGCGAGGGCACGCTGGTGGTGCCGGACCCGAATCGCTTCGGCGGCACGGTGTCGCTCGCCCGGCGGCGGGAGCCCTGGGTGGATGTGCCGCTCTCGCACGGTTTTGCCGATGGCAATTTCCGTATCCTCGGCCTGGCGGACATGGCGCGCGCCATCCGCGCGGGGCGGGCGCATCGCTGCAACGGGGCGCTGGCCTTCCATGTGCTGGAGGTGATGGAGGCCTTCGGGCGATCCAGCGACGAGGGGCGAAGCGTCACGATCGAAAGCCGCTGCGAGAGGCCGGCGCCGCTGCCGCCACGCCCGGCGCTCGGCGAGCTCGACTGAAACGGGAGGAGAAACGCATGACGAAGCAGGCCCTGATCGTCTGGGGCGGCTGGCCAGGTCACCAGCCCCGCGAATGCGCCGAGGTGGTGGGCGCCCTGCTGCGCGCAGAGGGGTTCGAGGTGGTGACGGAGAATACGACGGAGGCCTTCACCGACCCCGCGCTCGGCGAGTTCAGCCTGATCGTGCCGATCGTCACCATGTCGACCATCGAGAAGGAGGAGATCGAGGGTCTGTCGGGCGCCGTGCGGGACGGCGTCGGCCTGGCCGGCTTTCACGGCCAGATGGGCGACAGCTTCCGGAACGAGGTGAAGTACCAGTTCATGGTGGGCGGCCAATGGGTGGCCCATCCCGGCAATATCATCGACTACAGCGTGCAGGTGACGCGGCCGGAGGATCCGATCATGCAAGGGATCGGCGATTTCCCCTATCGGTCGGAGCAGTATTACATGCATGTCGACCCGAACAACGAGGTGCTGGCCACCACCACCTTCGGCGGCGCGCATTGCGACTGGATCGAGGGGCATGTGATGCCGGTGGTCTGGAAGCGCCGGCATGGGCGCGGGCGCGTCTTCTATTCCTCGCTCGGCCATGTGGCGACGGAATTCGCGGTGCCGCAGATGCGGGAGATTTTGCGTCGCGGCATGCTTTGGGCCGCGCGAGATTGAATCAACGCGAAAACCCGCCGGACCGTGTTGGGTCTGGCGGGTTTGTATTCGCATTGGGATGCGGGGACGCGCAAGCGTCTTGATTTGCTGCTCGTTGGATGATGAGGCGGCAACTGTGGAGCGGTGCATTCGAAGCGGCGGTTTCGACGTCAGTGAGGGTCAAGTCCGCCATTCATTTCCTGCCGCAGGCCTTAGCGCGAAAAATTTCGAAGCGGCAGTGCGCCGACGTGCGCCTACCACCTCCCTCCCGCAGACCCCTTGGGTATCTTGGCGGCCTCCGAAGCTGCCGTCGGAGCCGACAGCCCCCACTCACTTTCCAGGAGCGCAGCGCGTTCCCGCAGGACGTGCGCAGTGAGTTTCAAGCTACGGCACACACGCTCATCCGCAGTTGCTGCCGTCGGGAGAGGTCGCAGTTCCTTGACCTCACACCAGCCAACCATCCGATAGTTGTCACGCATGAGCTGCATTGACGTCCTCACCATTCGTCGCCTGAGGGCGATCGGGTCACTTCTGCGGGCTCGCGGCCACTATCGGCGCCCTCCCACCCCCAGATCCGACAGGAACTCTGACCCTGGCCCGATCGCCGATACCCACAGTGCATCCCGCGCCCGGGTGCAGGCGACATACAGCAGGTGGCGCTCGGTTTCGTAGACCTCGGCCAGGTCGGCCTCGTCGGTCACGGCCTCCACACGCTCCTGCAGCGGCAGCACCTCATCGTCGCAGGCCATCACGGCCACCGCCCTGAATTCCAGCCCCTTGGCCAAATGCATGGGCCCGATGGAGACGGCGCCGGCCACCGGTTCCAGCCTGTCATCGAACTCGCTGGCGGGCACGCCTGCCGCCTTCACGGCCGCCCGCGCCCGCAGGAGTTGGGCCGAGGACCGCACCAGCACGCCGATCTCCTGGGCCGTGGCCCCCTCCCCGATCCGTTGCCTGATCCAGGCGCCAACAGCATCGCTTTCCGCCGCGGCATTCTTGAACAGCGTCACGGTCGGCACCGGTCCGTCGAACAGGGAGACCGTGCCCTTCCGGCTGTCCTTTTCCCCATCCACATCCGAGACGACGCCAGGCAGCAGCCGGTCCGCATGGCTGCGGATCTGGTGGGACGTCCGATAGTTGATCCGCAGCGCATGGGATCGGCCGCGCACGTCGATCCCCAGCGCCTTCCAGGAGAAGGGCTGCTGGAAGATGCGCTGCCCGAGGTCCCCGGCGAAGAACAGCCCATCCGGCTTCCCGTCCGCCAGCGCCGCCAGGAAGCGCGCCTCGGGTATGCTGAGGTCCTGCGCCTCGTCGACCACCGCATGGTCGATCTCGAAGCCCTTCCCCGCCCTCGCCTGCTCGGTGAGCCGATGGAAGATGCCCGCCCAACTCGTCATGCCGCGGGCGGAGATTGCTGCCTGCACCTCGGCGAAGACTGCCCACAGCGCCTGGCGCTGTTTCTCGCCCAGCCTGGTCTTCCGGCCGAGCCGCGCGGCGTCCCGATAGGCGTCCCAGCTTGTGATCTGCTGGGCGTCGATCACCTCGGTCCACTCGTTCATCAGGAAGGCCAGCGGCATCTTGTTGCCGGCGGCAGCCTTGCGGATCGCCTGATGCAGCAGCGCATCGGGCACCAGCTGGGGCTGCCCAAAGGCCTTGGTGTAGAGGTCATAGGCGAAGCCAGTCAGCGCCTGGATGTGGATGCGCGAGGCCAGCGCCGCCTCCCCATCCACCAGAATGGCCAGCCGCTGCCCCAGGGCGCGCGCCAGCGGCTTGGAGAAGGTCGTCAGCAGCACTCGCGCCTTCATATCCCGCCGAGCCAAATGAACCGCCCTGTGCAGCGCCACGATGGTCTTGCCCGTCCCGGCCGAGCCGGTGACGCGCGCTGGCCCCTGGTAGCGGCGCCGGACCAGGTCGCGCTGGGCCGGGTGCAGGAAGACCGCCCAGCGGTCCCAGGGGAAGTCCAGCGCCCGGCGCAGTTCCTCCACGTCGCTCAGCACGCGGAAGCGGCGCTGCGCGTCGGGATGGGCGAAGGGGTCCTGGCCGGGGGGAGGCGCGGGCAGCGGGGCGGGTGCCGGGGCCCGCTCCCCCACGGCCAAGCGCAGTAGGGCTTCCTGCGCCTCCTGCGGCAGGTGTTCCAGCACGCCGAGAAGGTTGTCATCGGTGACGGCGCGCACATCCTCCACCCATTCCTCTGGCACGCCCATCGCCATCAATTCGAGCTTGCGGAGGGCGCCGAAGGGACTGGTGCCGGGCGCGGAAGCCGCTGCCGCGGGCTGTACCGGCGGCAATTCCTCGACCCTCTCGCGGATCTCCACGAGCTGCATGGCGCCCGTGGTCGGGTGACGTTCGATTTTGCGGCGCTCGGCCCAGCGATAGGCCTTGTCGTGGTGGTCCACATAGGCCAGCAGCAGGCTTTCGCCGGTGCGATGAACGATTACGCGGATGTCGGCATTGACCCGCACGGACCAGAAGTTCGGGTCCTTCGCCCGGTCGAGCCGGTGGAAGGACAGACTGGGCGACGAGGCATCGATCTGCAGGTCGAAGGCGGTGGTCTTCACGGCCTTCTGCTCAGCCGCGGTAAGCTTTGCGAGGCTGCCCGTGAAGCTGTCGGCGATGCGGAATTCGATCATCGCGGCTGCCGCCCGGCCCGACCCACGAAGACCTCCTGCCCGGCCAGGTCATCCCAATACACATCCATGCCGTTTTCCTGCCGCAGAAAGTGGAGCCCGGGGGTATGGGTCACCGTTGGCGCGAAGCCGAAAGTCTCGGACGGCGAGCCTTCAAAGCGCCATCCCGGCGGCGTCGCCAAACCCGCGGCATGGGACCCGATGAGGCGAGCGATGGTCACCCGCTGCCGGCCATCCGCGCCGAGGCCAACGCGCCGGGCTTCCAGCCAGTCGCAGCGCATCAGCGGCCCGGATTGCTGGTCCACCACAACAAGATCCTGCGCGGCGCCATCGCGTTGCCAGACCAGACCCGCGGCCTGCAGGGAGCGCACGTAGGCTTCGACATCGGCGGGCACCATGAAGCCGACCCGAACCATTTCCCCATCGCTGCAGGCGGTCTGGTTCGGGATTGCCGCTTCGAAGGCGTCAAGGCCGCCGGGATAGCGCACCTCGATCGCGTCAGCCCGCACCACCACGGAGATGCCTTCGACAAGCACTGCCATGACGACGCCGCCTCCCTCTCCACTCATCCCTTGAAGACATTCTCGCGGTGCCAGCGCAGGAACATCGGATGCGGCGTCTGCTCCGCGCGCGCTGGGACCAGCAGCACCCGTTCGGGGGTGAGCAGCCGCTGCGCCGCATCCGGCACCGCCCCCTTCGCCAAGAGCAACCGATGGTCGTCATCGACTGAGACCAGTCCACGGTCGAACATCCAGTGGAACGTCGAGCACAGCGCCAACCCGTTCCTCAGCGAGTCAGGCCCGTTCGCCGCGACCGGGCGAATATGCGCGGCCTGGACCTCGCTGCGCCCGCCGCCATTGATGATCTTCAGCCCGGTGAAGGCGCAAGTATCGCCGTACGCCGCCTTTACCGAGGTCGCGAAGGCCGCGTCCCGGAACGGCCGGGCGATGACACGCTCGACCACCGGCCGATCGATTTCCGCCGGTTCGTCGTCCTCGAACTCCGCCTGGTCCGCGGCGAAACCTCGGGCCTGCCAGGCGGGCCGCGGTGGAGGCGGCGGCATACCGTGGGGCAGCAGGGTCGCGAAGGCAGCCTGCAGGATGGCCTCGTATTCCCGGTCCGGCACCGTCCGCACGGCTCGGCCGAAGGCGCCCTTGCTGGTGCCGCCATCAGGCCGCTGCAACGCCGCCTCGTAGTAGTGCCCGCCCTCCTGGAACGGCACGGGGCGCGGGAAATCGAGGTAGGAATCGACCAGGGCATAGAAGTGGTCGGCCATGGTCGGGTCGGGGATGACGGCCGAGATGCGCGCCGTCGCGAAATAGGCCTGCCGGCCGCCGCGGCTGGACAGGTGGCCGGAGCTTCGCCGCGGCTCATAGTACAGCACCCAATCGCCCCGCGCCGCCTCCACCTGGTTCAGGTAGCTGCGCGGGAAGTGGTAGCGATGCTCCGGCAGGTCGTCATAGGTCGGATCGACCTTCGTGGTGAGGACCGCCTTCGCCATCGGCTACACCAGCGCCGCGATCAGACGGCGGGCCGGCATCTACGACCAGCTACCCGACAGCGGGTGCTTCGTGCCCAACATGTACACGCCGCTGTGGACGTCGATCAGGCTCCAATCCGAATGGCCGCCCTGCAACTCGGAAAGCAACCCATTGTTCGCAGAAAGAACTCCAGGCTCGAACCCAGCTTCATCCAGCGATCCGCCATCAGGCGCCTGCGAGAGGATACGTGCTTCATGCAGCAACTTCAGTCCATGGAAGATGGGCCCGCCGGGCGGCAGGATAGGCGGCGGCTCCTTGCATGTGGCCGCAAGCGCTGGCTGCGCGAAGAGCGCGATCATGAACATCGCCGTCGCGTTCCAGCTACCGATATACCGCGGCCGGTCGGGGTCGGTCAGGATAAGTCTCAACCACCGCTCCTGCGCACGACCAAGCTGAACAAGCGACGTCGGGAGGTTCGGCGGAAGCTTGACGCGCGAGAACAGGTTTTGGGCACCGATCAAAGACTGCTGGATAGGCTCGGGGCCTCGTTCGAGAGCGAAGTGCCGCGCAAAGGATAGGTCGGCTGATTTCCAGTCTGTCAACGCCCCTACGACCTCGCCCGTAAAATCGACGTCGAGGCGGGCCAGATGCCCCCAGCAGAGCCCCACGGAAAAGCAGACATGCCAGGGGTTCGCAGTTGGATATGCTGCAAGATGTTCGGCGATCTCCCGGTACGCCATGCCGTTCAGCCTCTGGCCGGCAGTCCGGAGGACATCACGAACCTTTCCCCGCGCTGGCCCTCCACCGACACCGCCACCGAGTTCACAAAGTCGGTTGAACTCGCGATGGCAATCGTTGAGCGGCTTCGCGATCAGCGCCCTCACGCCCCACCCCCCACCGCAAACACTTTCATCACCTCATCCCCCAGGTGATTGATCACCTTCACCGCGATCCGCCCATTCGCCGGCTTCGGGAAGGGATACGAGGTATCGCTGTTCAGGCTCGCCCAGGCGTCCGGGTCGATCTCGGCTTTCAGCGTCGTCTTCAGCGCCTTGTAGGGGTCATTGGCGCCCAGGAAGTAGGCGTGGCGGACGAAGAAGCTTTCCTCGTCGTAGTCGGTGTCGATCATCCAGAGGGCGATGCCCTCCTTCCCCTCCGACACCACCTCCCCCGTCTGGGGCTTGAAGACGTCCACGCCCTTGATGCGAACGCGAAGCTGGCCGTCCGGCAGCTTGTCGATGGCGATGTCGGGTTCGCCGAAGATGACGAAGAGGTTTCCCTTCCCCGTCGCCTTCAGATCTTGCGCCATGTGCAGGTCCGGGTTCATCCGGGCGCGCAGTACCCGCACGCGGCCCAGCCGGTCGAATTCGGCTGAGTGGGCGTCATAGGCGAAGGCGCAGGCGATCAGGATGTCGAAGTTGGCGTCGGAGGCTTCCCGTGCCGCGGCCACCAGGTCGGGCCGCGTCAGCGTGCCGAATTCGGGGCCGATCAGGATGCCGGCGCGGCGTTCCTGGTCGCCTTCCATGAAGCGCCCCTCGGCGCCGATGAAGCGGCCGGGCCAGCCGGTGAGGCTGGTGAAGGTGATGCGGTCTTCCTTGTGGGCCTGCTGCACGCCGGCGTTGCGGAGGTTTTCCAGGATCATCGAGGCAAAATCCGCCTTGAGCCCCGCCTGCCCTTCCTGCAGCCCGCGGCTCTTCCGACGGCCGTCGATGAGCTCATCATCCCAGTCCACCGCGAGGGCGCGGTGGGGGGAAAGGGTTTCCACCGTGAAGGGCCCGGCAACGCGGGTGCGGCCCCGGTCCTCATAGGGCTTGTCGTAGAGGTATTCCACCTCCGCCCGCGCGGCGATCGAGGCGTCGATCTCCTTCTGCCGCCTGATCCGCGCCTCCCACCAGGCGGAATGCGCCTTGCGGGCGGCGTCGGGCCAATCGGGCGCGGCGTCCCGGGGGATTTCCCATTCCTCCCAGGTCTTCGCCAGGGCGCCGTTGAGGGCGGTGCGGAGGGGTTCCAGCACGGTCTGCGCCTGGTCCCAGATCACGTCGATTTCGGCGTTGGTGGCGATGGATTTCAGCGTGATGTGGGGGACGCGTTGATAGACGAAGCCCTGGCGCAGGCGGCCGGCGGTGGGCGCGGTTTTCGGCGCGCTGCGCGTGACCTCGGCTTCCTTGCGCTGGCCCTCGGGGCTGTCGGCGAGCAGGTAGTAGGGGTAGCGCGCGCCCATCAGACGGGACCGGGCAAGGGCCAGGGAAACTCGTGAAGTGTCGATGGTGATCCAGCGGCGGCCCCATTGCTCGGCGACGAAGGCGGTGGTGCCGGAGCCGCAGGTGGGATCAAGGACAAGGTCGCCGGGATCGGATGCCATCAGGATGCAGCGTTGGATGACTTTCGGTGCTGTCTGAACAACATAAATTTTTCCTGTCGCGCCACCAACATCAGACCAAAAATTCCCGAGAGCACGAACCGGGTAGTCATCCCAGAAAAATTTCAACCTAACCTGCTTTTCCTGCCTCACTATCCGGCCCGCACGTCCCGCGCGCGCCAAGCCATCAACAACAACCCCCCAATGCCGATTTTGTCCAGGATGAAAAACTTGCCCTTCAAAATCGAAATTTACAGTTGTTGAATCCCTAAAACCATCGGACGTTAACGGGTAGGCGCCGTAATCCATCCTCTCAGACTTAGCCTGAGCGCGAACCTGCTCGTCCGGCACGCCATCTCGATCTAGAAAAAGCGGGCGAAATTTTGCAGCACTCCGATTTCGAGCAAACCACAAGATCGAATCAGAATTTCCCTGCAAAAAATCACCAGTGACAGTTCCAGTCTTTTGGGCCGATATTGTCGTGATAAAATTTGCATTGCCAAAAATTTCATCCAAAACCGCACGAACAAGATGAGAATTTTCTTCGCCGATCTGCACAAAAATACTACCGCTTTCATGGAGCAGATCGCGCGCCACTATTAATCTATCACGGAGATAGGTTAGGTAGGAATGGATGCCGTCCCGCCAGGTATCCCGAAAGGCCCGAACCTGCTCCGGCTCGCGCGTGACATGATGCAAACTCCCGTCCTGAACCTTGATGTCAGTCGTGCTCCACTGGAAATTGCTGTTGAACTTGATCCCATAGGGCGGGTCGAAATAGATGCATTGCACCTGCCCGCGCAGCCCCTCCCGCTCTGCCAGGCTGGCCATCACGCTCAGGCTGTCGCCCAGGATCATCCGGTTCGACCAGTGCTGGTCATGCTGGTAGAACTCGGTCGCCGCCTGCTTGTCCGCCAGCCCGTTGAAATCCGCGAAGAGGTCCGGCATGGCCGAGGGGACCGGCTTCGCCGCCCCGCGCCGCCTGATCTCCTGGATCAGCGCATGGGGGTGCACCTTCTCCTGGATGTAGAGCGGCGGCGCCTGCACGATCAGGTCCGACCAATCCTGCTCATCCTTGCCGCGCCAGACGAGTTGCGGATCCAGATCCCGGTTCCGCCGCCCATAGGCCACCTGCACCGGCGACCTCTCCTCCGCCCGCATCACCGTCTCCAGCTCCGCGGTCGGGATGTTCTTCCGGGTCGCGTCGGGGTGGCGGTGCGCGGTGATCTCGATCGGGGGCTTGGCCATCAGGAAAGCGCCTTGGGGTCAGGGCTGGTCAGGGGGTGGTCGCCGAAGGTGGCCTGCATGCATGTCGCGAGGCTCAGCAATGCCTCCCCGACCGGCGGCGGCAATACGGTCGGGTAGCAGCGGAGTACGCGCAGGAACGTCTCGGCCTCCCCCGCCCAGCCACCACGGGCCATCAGCAGGTTGTCGATGATGCGGCCGGCCGGCAGGCCAGAGAGCAGCGGGTCCTGGTCGATCACCTCCTGCATCCCGGCAATCAGGTCCTCGAAGCGTTGGGCTTCCAGGGCCGCATAGAAGCGCGTCATCCTGGTCGCGGCGTCGCCCTTGGTGGGGTCGATGCCCATCCCGACGCAGGCGAAGCGGTCGAAGACGGTCCAGCCCGCCGGCTTCAGGAACCACATGAATTTCGTCGTCGCAGAAACCAGATTGGAGCCCGAGACCTGCCGGTCGCGTGCCTCCTGGACGATGTCGATGCAGACTCCTGATCGTGCGACGAGACCGGTTAACGGCCATGCTGCGCGCGCGTCATTGAGGATGCGGCAGAACATCCGGGCGGACGGATCATCATCGACGCCGGGATAGTCTTCCTTCTCCACCGCCGACTTTTCGGCACCCGGGATCCACCGGCTGACCCGGTACTCCTCTCCGATCCGGCGGAGCATGGGCACGTCCAGGCCCTTTGCCTCCCGCACGACGGCGACATGCGCGCCATCGGTCGCGAGCCAGGCGCGGTAGTAGCTGATGACGGCCCAGTAGAGGGGCTTTGCAAGCCAATCGGCGCCGGGTTTCGTCCGATCAGCCAAGCGCAGGCTCCCTTTGCATGAGGCCGTCCAACAGCTTCGCGAAGCCGGCCTCGATCTCGTACACCGCCGTGAACTCGGCAAACCCCCAGCGGCCAAAACTGCGGAGGTTGTTGACGCCCGGGACCCAGAAGGCGCGCATGGTGTTCGCCTTCTCCTTCGCGTCTTCCCCGCGATAGCCCTTGATCTCGATGACCAGATTCAGCGGATCCTCGCGGCCATCATCGATGCGGACGATGAAGTCAGGGCGGTAGCGCCGAGGCTGGGAGCCGAGCAGGTAGGGGACCTCGAAGCCAAGCGCCTGGTTCTTCACATAGGACAGCACGCGGGGATGTTCCTCCACCACCCGGGCCAGTTCCGCCTCCCAGTCGCTGTCCAGCACCACGTGGCTCACGTGGCAGCGGTCATGCCGGGTCTTCCACACGTCCTTGGAGGTGGTGAAGTTGACGAAGCGGGTGGAGCCGCCGGGGTTGTAGGGATCGAGGATCGCCTTCGGCGCCTGCTCCCCCACCAGGCCGAGCGTGATCGCATCCTTGATGCGGTTCGCTGCCATCTCCGCCAGTTCCAGGTAGAGAAGCTGACCCGGCTTGCTGCCGCCCGAGCACTTCAGGTAGCCGCCATCCAGCCACTGGCGCGCGATGCGCTTCATCTGGCCAAACAGATGCAGCTTCGGCGCCTCATTCGGCTCTCGGTAGGTCCGGTAGAGGAGGTGGCGGGTCAGATGGAACAGCACCGTGGATTCCCGCACCTCATCCAGATGGTCGAGGTCGAAATCCGCAGCCTCCCCGATGATGCCCTGGTTCCGGCTCCGGGTGGGGCCGACCAGCTCCGGCGTCAGCTCCAGCACATGGTCGGGCGTGAAGGTCGCCTCCAGCCGCTCCTCCGGCAGCTCGACGCGATAGCCCTCCACACGAGGAAATATGATCTCCAAGGTGTCCCGGTCCGGCCGCACGGCCTGCACCCGCACCGTCTGCTTGGGCGGCGTGGGCTTGGACGGCACGGGCTTGGCCGTGAAGTCGAAGGGAATGCCGAGCACATCGGCGTACTCCACATTGAACAGCCCATCGTCGTTCAGACCATAGGATTGCCGCCGCAGCGCGCGGCCGACCACCTGTTCGCACAGAAGCTGCGTGCCGAAGGCACGCACGCCGAGGATATGCGTGACGGTATTCGCATCCCACCCTTCGGTCAGCATCGAGACGGAAACGACGCAGCGAACCTGCTCCCCCAGTCGGCCGGCCTTGCCAACGGTGTTCATCACCTCCCGCAGCAGGGTCGCGTCATCGATGGTCTCGCCGGCACGAATATCGCCGCTGCGGTCCACCATGTCCTGCCGGAAGCGCTCGATCTCATCGGCGGCGAGGGCGCGGAAATCCTTGTCGAGCGCCTCCCCGGATTCAAGCTGGGCGCTGTCGACCAGGATGGTGTTGGGGCGCGGCAGGCGGTTGCCGAATTCATCGTGATTTCGGAACAGTTCCAGCGCGCCGGGGATGAAGCTGGTGTCGCCGTTGGAGTCCGTCTGGTCGTAACCCGCGATGAAGCGGTACAGCATCTCGGAGACGGCGGTGTTGCTGCACACCAGGATGAATACCGGCGGCACCGTAATGCCCTTCTCGGCCCACAACTCGTAGGTTTCGCGGTAATGGCCGTAGAGCGCCTGGAGGGCGGCGATGAGGTAGACCGGCAGTTTCTGCGGGTCCGGCGCCTGGCCGGCGACGCGCCCCTTCTTCGGCATGAGCTTGCCGATATGCTCCCAGAGGTTCCGGAAGACCGGCATCGTCTCGTCATTGACGTTGGAGGAGACCGGCACGCGCGGCAGCTTCACGATGCCGCATTCGATCGCGTCCATCAGGGAGAAGTCGCTCATCGTCCAGGGGAAGAGCGTGCCTTCGGCGTAGCCTGAGCCGCGCAGGAAGAAGGGCGTGGCCGAGAGGTCGTAGACATTGGCGATGCCGAGCTTGCGCTTCACCGCCTCGATCCCGCTGATCCAAAGTCGCGCGGCTTCCTTGTTCTGCTTCGCCTCCTCCTTCTCCTCGGGCTTGAGGTCCTGTTCCTCGGGGTCGGCAACGCGTTCGCGGTAGCAGTGATGGGCTTCGTCGTTGAGGACGACGATGTTCTTCATGGCCATCAGCTCCGGCATCACCCGGGCCAGCATCTGGCCTTCGGTCTCGATGGTCTGGAGCTTCTCCTCCCGCCAGCCTTCCAGGGCGTTGCGGGTACCCTTGGCGATGTCCAGACGCTCCCGCGGCTTGAATGCGTGGTAGTTGGTGATGACAATCTTCGCCTTGTCGATCGCGGGCAGCATGTCCGCCGGCACGATCTCACGCCCCTTGTAGTAGCTGTCGGGATCGTTCGGCATGAGGACGCGGAGGCGGTCGCGGATGGTGATGCCGGGGGCAACGATCAGGAAGCCGCGGGAGAAGCGCTTGCTGTCGGGGTGGCGGACGGCGTTGACCACCTGCCAGGCGATCAGCATCGCCATCACCGTGGTCTTGCCGGCGCCGGTGGCAAGCTTCAGCGCGATGCGCATCAGCTCCGGGTTAGCCTGCGCGTTGGCTGCCTTCAGGTGCTGGGTGAACTTGGCGGTGCGGGCGGGGAAGTGGGGGGCGACCTCGGCGAGCCAGATCGCGGTCTCCACCGCCTCGATCTGGCAGAAGAAGGGGCGGACATCTTGGAAATCATGTTGCCGCCAGTGCTGCAGTAGCCGCGCCGTCTCGGGCGTGACCTTCCACTGACTGGGGTTGGGCAGGTTGCGCCAAGCTTCAACGTAGCCGCGAATTTCGTTGATGATGGGGGTCGGATTGTATTCCTGCTCTGCCGAGGAGAGGCCAGCCTTATCCTCAAAGGTGAACTGGTCCTGCTTCTTGCCCTTCGCAGCCTTCTTGAGCTTGGGCTTGGGCACCGGGGTGATGAGGTCAGAGCGGCGGCGCGTGTCCAGGATTCGCGTCGTCGGCTGGCCTTCTGCATCCAGCTCCCAGTGCCGTGCGGGCGGTGCATAGGGGGAATTGAGGATCGGACGCTCGAAGAATGACGCTTCCATCCGCTGTCGACTCGCTCCCCAGGACCGGGTGGGACCATAGCGGTATTACGGATGCGTTCCAGGGTCGCGGCTCTCGGAAGGGATGTGCCAGCGTAGATGGTTAGCTGCAGCGCGCTGACGCGCAGACTAAATTAGAAATTATTTCTATTTTAAATTGAAATTGCCGTATAATTTACTCGCAAAATGGTCGATTCTAAGAAATTAATTCTTATATCGAAATGGCTAGGGGTGCCGACCGGTGCCAGTCGCTACGGAAGCCTCTGCGGACGCACCGCATCCCCCAATCATTATTCGGAGTTACCATCATGACCGAAGGCATCTTAGCCAGCGGCGCGACCGCGCGCGTCGATCCAGACGAATTCGCCAATGCCACCGACCACCTCTGTGCGGCTTGGGTATGGCTCACGCAGCTTTCACACCTTCAGGCCCAAGAGGTGCTTCGCTTCAGCATGGATCCCGGCTGCTTCGCCGCAGTCGAGGTCCTGGACGCTTGGCGCGCAGTGGACGCCAAGCTGACCGAGGCGATGACCCACCTTGACTTCGGCACCGAGCTCCTCCGCGGCCAGCGCGATGGCGTCGTCGTTGCGTTAGAAGCCGCCGCCAAAGACAGGGAAGACCACAGCTGACACGAGGCCCCATCCGTCGCCGGATGGGGCCTTTTGTGCGTGGAGTTAGCGCCACCGCACCGGGGACGGTTCAGGAATACTACGCATCACCGAACCGCCTTGCTCTCGGCCATTGGCCCAGGCCAGGCGCATGCAAATCTCCAAGAACCCGTGGGCGACAACTCGTCCGAACGCCAAAACTCTCATTTCCCAACAAGTCCCCTCGGGACCAGGAAGTCCGGCCGGTCCTTATGGTATCCAAGCGCGCCGCTATGCGGCCGTCGGCATCCCGCCGATCCCCTGTGGCGGGAAGGACGGCAAGAGACCGCTGATCAAGTTCGCCGGCAGCCATGCGCCCACGGTGCAGAGCGTGACCGCCGCACTTGACCGGCCTAGCCTGCAGATGGCCAACGTTGGCATCCTCACAGGCGCGGGTTCCTGCCCGATTACTGTTGTCGACATCGACGACCCCGCACTGGTCACGCGGGTGCTGCAGGCCCTCGGCGACACGACGATCAAGGTCCGCACGCCGAGCGGCGGAACTCATCTCTACTATCGCAATCAGGGCGAGCGCTCGACCAATCTTCGGCCCCAGCTACCAATTGACATCAAGGGCGCAGGGGGCTTCGTCGTCGCGCCGCCGAGCGTACGCGAGCCCTTCGAGGATCATCCCGGCGGGGAATACCGCTTCGAAGAGGGCGGACTGGCGGAACTCCTCAAACTCCCGCCGCCGCTGCCCACTGACTGGCGCCAGCGCCTCGAGCGCCTTGCCGGTCCGGGGCAGGCAGCGGCTAAGGCGGCTCCAGGGGCCATCAGGGGCAACGCGACCCGCAAAATCCCCATCGGCGTTCGGAACAACACCCTTTTCAGGGCGGGACTCCAATTCGCGGCGTCCGCAGAAAATGTCCAGGAGCTCGCGGCAATATTGGAAGACATCAACCTCCTTCATTTTGAGAAGCCGCTGCCTGCCGCCGAGGTAACCCGGGCAGCTATGAGCGCCTTTGGCTATCAGGAGCGCGGGTCGAACTGGGCGCAGGGGAATGGTGTGTTTCAGATCAGCGCCGAGGAGCTGAACCTCATCGAGTCCAGCGACGCGCTCCGGCTACTTGCTCACCTGCGCATCGCCCATGGCAGCCGGCCCGAGCCCTTCGCCGTTGCCGTCCGGTCGATGGTGAAGCACGGGAGCATCCCGAGCATGGGAGAGACGGCGCTGCGCAGCGCGCGCGAGTATCTCGTGCAGCGGGGCTTCCTCCGCCGCGTGCATGCTGGCGGCAAGGCACCTGGCGACCCCGCGAAGTTCGTCCTGGTCCGCCCGCCGTTGGCGTAGTGTGGGCGTATCACACACAATATAAAGACACTCCTTCCGGCCCGAATCGGAGACAGGCGCGAACAGAGCGAGCGACCCGGAGCGGGCGCTGGTTGCCGTGAGGTCGAGGAATCTACTGAGATGAAAGCGGACAACCCTGCTGCCCCACCAACCGCAAGCGCCCCGCCTAGTGTGACAATTTACGTCGGGGGCGATGAGCCCGACCTGCTAATCACCAGCAAGCTGCTGGCCAGCATTGCCCGGCCGCCCGCCTCCGCGACGGCGCCGGCTTGGCTTGAGCTGGTAGCGGCCTTCTCGCGCAAGATCCTGAGCCTTCGGATCCAGCTCGACCCGGAGGAGGCGCTGCGGCCGCAGCTGCTCGTGCCGGCGCACTTCGAGATGTCGAAGGAGCGCGCCGACGAGCTGGTCGCCAAGGCCGTCCACGATGTCGAAGTCGCGATGGGCGCGGCTCACGCGCAGATGCCGGCGCTCGTGCGGGGTGTCGCGCTGAGCGCGGGCGAGAAGCTCGCGATGCTACCCAGGCCCTGGGGCGAGGCACGGACGCTGACGGCGGAGAGCGAGCGGGTGATGCACCACGAGGCTGAGTTCGCCGCATACATGCAGACGCGCGGCGAGTTGCCACCAGCACGTTTCCCCTCCATCGACAGCGCTGAGGCCCCGGTGAACTTTCGGAACCGCGTGGTGAAGCCGTTCCGTGGGGTGCTGCATCTGGCAGCTGGCCTCGCCCAGACCCTAGATGCCGTCGAGCGCCAGGTCGCGGCCGGCGAGGCACAAGCAGGCCGCGCAATCTCACTCGCCGGGTTTGGAGCTTATTCAGCCAAGCCCCGTTTGCTGTTGCAGCAGGTCCTGCTGGTGCCCGAGGTGTCGATCGCGGCGATCAACCTCGGGCGGCGTCTCGAGGCGGGTCTGCCGCATCTCACGGCGCAGCGGCCGAAGCCGGAGGAGGTGGTCAGGCTGCGCTGGCTCGCGCCGGAAGGATCGGAACCGCAGGCCGGCTGAGCAGCCGGTGACTGCAACAGAGGCGGAGTCCGGTGCTCCTCGGCCGGCCCACCGTCCTCGTGGATGCCGTAGCAACGCCGGGCGCCGATGACACCTGCGAAGCCTGCGGTGTGACTACGGCCAACCTACCGGCGACGGCGCCGGCGCGCCGTAGAGTGCGAGTGCACAGGGGCACGGCTGGCAGCCTGAAACCCAAAGGAGCGCCGTCGGGAGTTTCTCAGGGGCGGCCATCCAAGCCCGCGCTCGCGTCAGTCATCTTGGTCGTCAGAAGGCCGACCTCCCTTCCCTCGGATCAAGCTCCCATGGCCGTCGATCATTCAGCCTTGATCCCTCGGCGGGCGCGCCCACGGCCGGACAGGCATGGATCGCTGCCAGCTTCGCCTTCACCTTGCGGATCCGCAGCTTCTTCGTGGGGACCATCATGGCTCGCAGCTCGCCCGAGTAGCGGGTGGTGCCGGTGGCCACGCGCTGGCGGTTGCTGCGGATCATCTCGGCTGATCGGTTGTCGCCATGCCGGTGGTGGTCCGCACCAGATCGGCCGTGGTCATCTCCAGTTCCTCCAGATTCGTGCAGAACGCTGCAGCGTCCTCCGCAAAGCCGACTACATCCTCCTGCTGATTCATGGTGAATTCTCCGTCCGGAGCCCATATATCTGCCTCCTGACAACCGGGGGGATTGCTCCCCCGGCGTCCGGTTGGAAAGGCTGCCGGCGGTTCAGGTGCAAGCTGAACCGCCACCTTCCGAAGGCGGTGCCTTAGTCGCCTCTGGTGGTGACGCTGTGAGCAGCAATCAAAGGAATACCGCCACCCGGTTCCCCAGGAGCACGCAGTTCAGGAGCCGAGCCCAAACTACTGGATCTGTTGCAGGTGGCTCGGCGTCGGCCGGTATATCGGTCCTGGCATGAAGGCGGACTGTCGCGTTGTGGTGCTCGACACCCACTTCGTACCCTGCCGCGGGTGTACGGCCTTCGCCGTGCGGCTAAACGCGCTGGCGCGACGCTTCGGGCATGTAGCCGACCGCATGCCAGTGTTCAGGCGGTGGCTGAGAAGCCAGGATGATTTCGTCCCGGATGCCCGGGATCGTTCGGGGGCGGCGCCGATGTCGGATTCGGCGTGATGCTCTCCAGATGCCACTGGACAAGGCCCCACGCTGCGTCTCCGACCGCGGTAGGCGGTGCCTTGCCGGAGATGTCGGAAAGCAGTTTTCCCTTGCCGATCAAGTCATTAAGGCGCTCCAGGTCAACGAAGCTCTTCGCCGGGAGCGTTGCCGGGCCGTTGCCCTCCTTCGCTTGCTGCAGGCAAGCAGAGATCGTCGAACGCAATCCGCAGATAAGGGACCGGGAGAGGAAGGATGTGCCCTGCGGACGATCTGCCCTGGGGCGCTCGGCCATGATTATAGAAACTTGCTCAGCAACGCCCACGACGCTCTCAAGGTAGTCGGTATCATCTGCCTGCTGAGCCGAGAGGAATTCACCGTGAACGAGGCTCCACGCCAATTCGCGAACCCTCTTGGGGACCCGGCGGTGAGTTAGGTCCACAAGGTCATGCATGACGTTGATGATCGCCTCAAGGTGGCGGAGGTCGAAGTCATCCGGTGGAATGGTCGATTTGGTGCCCGGGCGCATCGCGATGATCTCCGCTTCGATGAGATCCCATGCGGGCCTGATCACTCGCCCGGGTACCTTGGGCGAGCGCACTTTGATGGCCGAAGACAAGACGGCCCGTTGGCTCTCGGCCAACAACCCCATCGTCTCGATGAGCTTCGTGATAGCGGCAAGGTCAATGCCGGCACGTTGCGTTCCCGTCAATCTCCACCTCCATTTCTGCGGCGGGGATGTTCGCACCCAAGGAAGGCAGTCACCAACGGCATTGGCATGCTCTGACGAGGCCGTGTTCGCAGATGGACAGCGCCATTAGGACCGACGGTCTGGCGGACGCACCAACACGCAGCGCCTGCAGCGCACGCAGGATGCCCGAGATCCCGGCGCCCTACTTCTCACTACCTTCGACACGGATGGCCTCGACCATCCGCTCGAGGTCCGCGCGCGCAAAACGATGCCATCCCTCCTGACGGCTGACGAGGCTGCAGCCACCTTTTCCGGACGCAGGCGGGCGCCGTCAGCGGGGTGCCGGCATGCGGGAGAGGCGGTTTAGGCATGACCGATTTGCCATGGTCGACCGCCCAGCGCGCCTCGGCCGCCGCAACGGTCCCCAGCGCGTCGCGCAGGACGGCCACGGCTATAGCGTTGTCCTTCTGGTTCATGACGCCAGCCGAGGTGATGGTCACGGCGCGCACCCCGGTGCCGGCGGCTTGAAGCGGCAGTGAAAAGGCATCCCCCTCACCGTCTTGTCTTCGGAATATCCTCGCGCCACCGTGCGTCAGTCCAGCGAGGTTGAACATCCAGACGGTCCGCCGTTTCGGCCGCGACAACCCAGCAGGGCACCGAGCCGAAGGACGCCGAATATGTCTGCCACCGTCAGCCGGAAGCACACCGCGTGCCGTCGGGTCATGTTTTGCACGATCGGCTCATCTCCTGCCATCGCAACGGAGACGGTCTGGTCGCTTTGCCACCAGCGCAAGCCTGCATGGATACCGGACGCGTTGCACGTGGTGACCACGGCGGATGGCCTGCGGCGGGTCGTGGACGGGCTTCACCCTTCCGCACCCGGCCTCGAGGGCCTGATGCCAGACGGCGCGCCCCTGCCGACGATTTCGGTGCACGTCCCGCGGCGCGGTCAGACCGCCATTGTCATTGAACTGGCCGGCTCGCGGCAGAGCGTCGAGCCGGCACTCGTGGCCGCCGAAGGTGACGCCACGGCGCTGAAGGATGTCGCGACCAGTGAGGACAATGCCGCCATGGGCGATCTCGTGCTCGCGGTGCTCAGTGGCTTCGCTGCCCAGGCCGATGTGGAACTGCACGTCTCGCTTGCCGGTGGACGAAAGACCATGTCCGCGCATGCCCAACTCGCCATGTCGCTCGTGGGGCGCCCGGGGGACGAGGTGTCCCACGTCCTGGTGAGCCCCGTAGCCTTCGAGATGTGCCCAAGCTTCTGGCACAAGGGGCAGCGCATTCCGGCCACCGCGCGCGATGGTCGTGAACTGGACATCGCGGAAGCCACGATCACCCTTGTGCTGTCGCCGACACCCTGGCTGCGGACGTTTCTGCCACGGGTCGACTTCGACCGTTCTCCGTCAACCACGCTGAGCGGATTGGTCGAGCAGGTGAACCGCGCCACCGCCTCCGCCGATGAGGACCCGACGGGCAATCAATTGGTCGTGTCGGACCGCAACGACACAAAAAGGTAATCGGTTCAAAGGCGTATCAAGACCTTCGCGATCTCCCGGGACGGACGACCTGCTTTCCCCTCCACCCGCAACCTTCACGGATGGAAGCGGATGCCGACGTTCCTGCTGGACGCTGTTCACATGGATGCGCAGCACGTCGCCGCTGGTGCCCGCGCCAGACGGGGAAGTGTCCCCATGCGCCATCGCTCTGCAGCGGCGAGAGATCGTTGGCGAGGCACAGGCGGCCCATCCGCGGCTGCCCCTATCACGGCGCCGCCGCCCTTCTTGCTGACGACCATCGAACGGTCCGGGCGCCCGGCTGGCAGGTTCAGCCCGGCAACAGAAGCCGGTCGAAAAGGCGTGGCAGCGCCTCGGCCAGGCGATCTGGGTCGCGCAGCAGGGCCTTCGCGGCCTCCTGCCGCGGCTCCGCGGCATGAGCAAGGCCGTTGCGCAACACGCGGAGCATCTCGAAGGCATCCGCACGCGCCGGGTCGCTGCGGCTTGCGGTTCGGCTGAAGGCCATCATCGCGGCCTTGTCGGGCATGCCCTTCGCCTCCAGCCAGGCTGCATCGTCCTGCGGCGGGACCGGCAGGGCGGCGACCACCGCCTCAAACCCCAGAATGGTGGCGCGGAGCAGGTCGCCACGCGCCAGGTACAGCCGGGCGAGGGCGGCCAGCATGCGCCCCTCATCCTCGGTTTCGGCCCAGGCGAGGTGGCCGCGCAGCCGTGGCGCGAAGAGCGCGGCGATGCCGTCCTCCGGCAGGGCACGCGCGGCGGCACGCGCATCCTTGGCCGCGACAAGGGGCAGCATCGCGCGTTCCCGCCGGCCGGCGCGGCGGAGTTGCGCGGCGGGAGCGGCGGGGCCTTCCGCCGCCATCAGCGGCGCCGCGAGCACCGCGAGGTCGCCGCTGGCCGCGAAGGCGGCATCGGCCTCCAACCAATCCAGCGCTTCCAGCAGGCCTTCCAGGCGCAGCACGGGGGCGGCGCGTTCGGGCGGGCTGCTGCCGGGAATGGGCGTGCCGAGGTCGAAGGCCGCGTACCAGATGCCGTGCAGCACGGCGCCGCGCAGGCGGCGGATGAGACCGGCGGCGAGCAGCCCGAGCATCGCCAGGTGGCGCAGCCCGTGCGTGACGTCGAGCCAGACGCCGTCACCCGGTGCGACACGATCGTGGATGGCCCGGATGACGGCGACCTGCTCGGCCAGGATGCGACCCGGCGGGATGACCACCGGATCGACGGCAATGCCGATGCGCCGCGCGAGCGGCGCGGCCAGCCGGTCCACCGCGGCCTGGTCGAGGTCCTGGGCGCGAGCGCGGGTGTAGGTCTCCTCCCAAAGCGGGGCGAGTTCGGGGTCTTCTTCCGCCGCGTGGGCGATCAGATTGTCCCAGAAGCTGCCGCTGGTGCCGAGAATGACAAGGCGATCCGGTCGGCGGCCGGGGTGGCTGACGCGCAGATGGTCGAGCAGGGCGAGCGCGAAGTAGCTTTCGCGGCGTGGCGCATCGGAAAAAAGGTAGGTTGCGGTGGGATAGGAAGGCCGCCCAGCGCCGGCGCCGACGCCGCCCAGACAGGTGAAGAGGATGGTGGCCATACCGGGATCGTGACGAAATCCTGAGCCGGCAACAAGGGGGCAGGCGTGGCCTGTGCCTGGTCGGCCCCCGCTGCGGGTGTCGTGGCGATGGCGCGATCCCGACCACCAGGAGGTCGCGGGGCTCCAAGGAAGCCAGCACGGCCCATCGGGAGATCGAACGGATAGGAAGAGAGGTCGTTCTTCAACTACCCAACGGCACGGCCCCCTCAACCCGCTTCCAATCGCGGAACGCCCCAGAGGTTTCCGGTGGGGGGTCAGGCATCATCTGGGTCTTAATCCGCTTCCAATGGCGGAACGCCGCAGAGGTCAGGTCACCAACTTCCCCCCGGGAAGTTTCGCGTCTTAATCCGCTTCCAATCGCGGAACGCCGCAGAGGTCAGTGGCAACTGCGTGCGCCAGCTCAACGGGGTCTTAATCCGCTTCCAATCGCGGAACGCCGCAGAGGTGGCGATGCAGGGCGCGACCGGCGAAGGGCGTCTTAATCCGCTTCCAATCGCGGAACGCCGCAGAGGTCAGCGAGAGACCTCAAACGCTTCTCGCGTGCCGTCTTAATCCGCTTCCAATCGCGGAACGCCGCAGAGATAGCAGTGCAGAAGCCGTTGAGCAAGCGGTTTGAAATAGCCCGCGATCCACGCGCCGCATTTCGCGAGGCGGCGCAATGTAACAATTTCTGTGCCAGAGCGGCCAGATCACTCGAAAGCCTGGCTATGCCGCCGGTCCTGCTCCGTTCCACAGGGTGAAACCCAGCTTTCTCCTGCATGTCCCGCGGCTCAGGCCTGTGCGTTCTCGGGCGGGGCGGGAAGGCTGGCGCAGTCGGTGGCCGTCGCGACCGGCCGCGGTTGGACCCCTGCCCCGCCAGCCTGTCGTGGCGCGGCTGGCTTCAGGACATCCCTATTCTTCTTCGCTTCCGCGAAGGCGTTTTTCCCGCCGACGGCCAGTACCATTCGTGGCCCCGCCGGCGCCATGCGCGGGTCCGCCAAGGCGCGCAGCGCCGTGATCTGCTCGCTGACATCCCAGCCGGCCCGGCCCGGCGCCGCCGCCCGATGGGCGATCGAGACCGCCTCCTCGAAGGCTGCGATCGCTCTGTCCAGCACCTGCTTCGCTGGTTGCTGGCCCATGCCGCCCGCTCGCCAGCGGACGGTCCGCATGGCTGGGTCGTTCGGCCGCAGGCGCAGCGCCTGGACATGCAGCGTGACCTGCCCGAAGCCGCGTGCCCGCCCCATGCCGAGCGCATGGCGCCAGCGCCCGCTATCCACGGTGAACAAATCGCGGTCGCCGAAGCGAAGCGCCCAGAGCAACGCACCGATCTCGGCCAGGCGCAGGTTGTGCAGCCTCAGGGTCGCGGTGAAGGTCGTCCCGGTCGGCACCGTCTCCAGGCTGGACCCGATGGCGCGCCGGGAGCGCGCCGTCGCCTGCTGCGCCTGGGCGTCGGCGGACGGCACGGCCGGGAGAGTCCGCGCATGATAGCGCTTCCAGCCGCGGATTTCCGGCATCGCCTGGCCCACCCGCATGGGCTTCATGTAGGTGGCGTAGCCGTTCTTGGGCAGCAGCCTTTCGTCTGCGGACTGCGGATCCGTCGGCTGTCGGATGTAGTTTGGATAGTAGCTCGGCTTCGGGGATCCCAGCACATAGGGGCCAGCCTCGGTGGGGCGGACGGCGGCACCGTTCGGCAGCGCCATCCCGACGGAAACGCGGCCGCGCAGGCAGCGCTCCGGCGTCGGGCGCAGGGCGCCGAACAGCAGTTCCGCCATGTCGTAGCCGCCGTCCGGGTTGCGGTGCTCCGGCGCGGTATTGGCCACGACCTGCCCGATGGTCTGGTCATAGGGCAGCTTGAACATCATCGCGAGGCCGAGTGCGAGAACCCGGTTCTCCCGGTCCGCCAGGAAAAAGACTGGGATGCCCGGCTCCCGCGCCGGATCGGCCGCATGCGCGGTCGGGCCACAAAGCCCCTCGCGCCAGCGCTGCTTCCACACCATCCAGGGGCTGTCGGCGTGTTCGGTCCGCATCGAGCCGTGGTCGTGAATGTCCTCGAAGGCGCGGACCACGCCCGGCGGCACCCGAAGGCGCGCCCCGACCTCGTCGAAGAAGACGAATTCGCGCTTCTTGGTCGGCTCAGGCAAACCGGTTTCCTTATTCTTTTTTTTGGGCATTCCACCGGTGACGACCACGAAGCCCTCATCGCACCCGGAAGGCATATTGCCGCGCGGCCCGATTGTCAGCACGTCGCGCCGCAGCGCCTTAGCATGGCCGACCGGCTGCCGGTCGATGGGGGCCATGAACGAGACGGACGTGAAACCCGCGACCGCGTCGAAGCGCTGGCGGAAGGACTGGGTGTCGGCGGCCTTCTGCCAGAAGTCGAGTCCAGCGGCCTCACCACCCGGGCGGCAGGCGGCGAAATACGGCGTCAGTTTCCCGTGCTCAACGCGGGCGAAACGGCAGGACTGGATCCACATCTCCCCGCCGGCGCCGAGTGTCAGCCAGCCGCCGCGCGCATTGGGCGAGTGGTCCCCACTGCGCGTGGTGCCATTCATGCGGTCCACGTAGAACTTCACGCCCGTGGTCAGGTCACGCACGCCGAGCTGCCGGTCCTCGATCAGCGACATGCGCCCGAAGCTCGCAATCTCCGTCACGGCGCGCAGCATGCCGCGCAGGCTCGATCCCGGGATGGCGAAGGTCTCGCCCTTCGGGGTTGGGACGCGGCAGAAGTGGACCTTGGTGTGGGACCCCTCGGCGGTCCGCGCCTCGTCGCCACCGCCGACCAGAAGCGGGCTGCGGGCCGTGATCACGACCTCGATCTCGCCGCAGAGGCCGTCCTGGAAGGGCTGGTCATGTGAGACGGCGTTGCCCCAGCTCGGCTGCCAGATGAAGTCCGATAGGGGGACGAAGTTGTAGTCGGCGACGATCGGCATGCGCGGCTGTCCTACCGGAAACCGAGGAAACGACTGGACCAGGGTTCGGCCAACCCGGCCGCCAGCGATGGTTGCGGCAGGGCCGCTGCGGACTTCTTCTTGTCCTTTTGTTTGCCCTTGGCTTGCGGGGTGGCGGATGGCACCTCGGCGGCCAAACCGGCAGTCAGCGCCAGCGGTTCCGCGTGAATGCGCCATGCGACCGCGTGGCGGATGGCCTTGGCCGGCTCCTCCGCCGCATGTTCGACGAAGCCGACCAAGACCGCCTCCGCCGCCTCGGCGGTGCGCGCCAATGCGGCGATACGGGCGGGTGGGCTGGCTGCCGCGGGCCCGACGCAGCGCCAGCTGACGTCATCCGGCCCGTCCTGGGCCAGGTGCAGGCTGAGCCCGCCAGCCAGCAGCGTCTCGGCCGCCATGATGCGGACACCGGGCCGCAGCAGCGCACCACCTTGCGTGCCGATCCGCAGCGCCAGCGGCCGGTCACGCTGGACCAGGGCCCAGCCGGATTCGACCTCGGCGCCGGAAAGCAGCAGCACCGCATCGGCCTGCGCGATCCGGCCAGCCAGAATCCGCCAGGTGTCCGAGGTGAGTGCGGGCAGGCCATACACCGCCGCGACTTCGCCATAGGCGCGCAGGGCCTGGCCGATCACTTCGCTCATCTCTGTGCTCCCGCGCGGCGCAGCACCCCATGCCCGCGGGACGATGCGGCGCCAAGCTGCAGCCTGCCCGTCTCGAGATCGGCGATTGCATCCTCCAGCGCTTCCATCGCCTGCGTGTCTGCACCGGGGAGGATGTGCAGGGTCAGGCGAAACGGGAAGCCGCCCACCACTTCTTCGTCAAACAGCACACCGTCACGAACGCCGCCGGTGAAGCGGTCGAGACCATTATGCGCGAAGACCTTCGCGAAGGCGCCACGGGGCGGCCAGTGCAGCAGGATGTCGTCAATCAGGACGCGACCGGCATGGGTCGAATCGCTGCCGGCTGCCTCGCGGGATCTGCGGCTGTCCTTGATGCTGCCGAACAGCGCTCTGACAGCCGGGCTGCGATCGGCGAAATCGAGCGCCGCCTCGCTGTCCGGCGCGGCCCAGTTGCCGGTGCGTCGCGCGTGGTGGAAGGCGGTGCGATGGCGGAGCGGCCCCTTGATCGCACTCGCCGGGATGAGCAGGCAGCGTTCACGGTGCGGCGGCGCGCCATCGGGCCAGACCCATTGTTCCTCCGTCGCCTGGAGCATCTTCGGCGTTCGGCGCGTGTCGGCAGCCAGGGAGACCGCGCCGTCACCGATCCGCAGGAAATCCGCGACCTCCAGATCGATCTGGCGCAGCAAGGCGGGCGACGCCATGGCCTCATTCCCGGGAAGGCGGCGAACCATGTCGGCGGATGGGCGAAGCAGGTGGGCTGCCGGTCGCCCGGCGGCGAAGGCCTGGCGGCCCGCGGCGGTGCCGAGGTCGTAGCGAGCCTCATGCCACTCCAGCAGTTCGAGCCGCCCGAGACCGGAGCGTGTGGCGCCGCCGACGCGGAAAAGCGGTGAATGCAGCAGGCCGATCAGTGCCTGCCACTCCCGGTCTTCCGCATGTCGGTCGGTGCCATCGCTCCACAGCGCGAGCTCGAAGGTGAAGCGCGTGCCGGCGATCACGATGCGGCGGTCGAAGTGACCCGTATCGGCCGCGCTGCCCCGGGCGGTGAGGCGGACGCGGTCGCGCTGCGCCGGCTGCCGGCGATCCTCGTCGAGATAGTAGGCGAGCACCGGATCGTGGGCCGGCACGTCCGTGATCAGGCGGCCGATGACCGGCTGGCCGCCCCCATCCACAATATGGCCCCAGCCCACCTCGACGCGTGAGGGAGATTCCTCCGCGGTGTCGCCACCGGCTGTCGGACGGGCGGCGGCACCGCCCGCATTGCCGAACAGTCGGGTTTCATCGGCCACGCGCACGCCGTGCGTCCGCCAAAGGGTGCGCAGCACGCCCGCGATCGTGGTGCCTGGCAGGGCTGGAAGGCCATTGGCGTCCCGCACCAGCGCGACGTCGAAGGTGTTGTCGTCCGTACCTGCGCCGATCGACACCGCCGAGACCGCCTCGACGGTCACCAGCGCGAGTCTGAGGATGCTGCGATCGGTGATCATGCCGTTCTCCGCCGCGTCTCGCGGTCGCGCTTCAGCATAGCGGCCACCTCGCGCGCCATGCGGGCGATGATCTTCCGACCCTCGACCGTTTCGCCGTGCTGGTTGACGACCCCTTCGAGCCAGGCGCGGAAGGTGCCGGTCGTGCCGTCATTCTTCACCACGACCCAGCGTTCCGACCAGGCGACATCGCCGAGCGCAGCGATCGCATGCTGGCCTTGGAAAAGCGCGGCGCGCAGCATCGCGCCGTCACCCTCCCTCTCCGCTCGGCGCTGCACTTCGCCCCACTGGTTCGGCGCCGGGCCGCCGCTTGCCTCGAGCAGGGATGTGACTCCTTCCTCGCGGCCGCGCAATCGCGCCGCGGAACGATACAGCGCCTCCACCTGCCGACGCAGGGCCTCGGCGTCGGCGGCAAGCCGCTCGCCGGTATCGGCGCGCCGGTCGAGCCAGGCGGCCAGCGCAGCATCCGGCGCGATATCCAGATCCGGGTTGGGTGCGAGCATCGTGGGGGAGTCCGCCGTGCCAAGTCGTGGATCTGTCGCCTCGAGCAGGCTGGGCGAGATCACGACGAGACCCAGGCCCTGCGCCTGGAACTGCCCAACCCGGCGAACGCCGCTGGCCGGCGCCTGTCCCGAGCCAGGCCTGAAAGCCAGCACGGAGCCAGCCACGACGACGACCCGCTGTGCCTCGCGTGCGCCCAGCGCCGCGTTCCAGGGCCAGTAGGCGCGGCTACGAAGAAAGCTCTTCTCCTCCACGAAGTGACCACCTGCGAAGCCGAACGCCGCGGGTTCCGGCCTGAGGGTCGGTTGCCCGTAGAGGTCGGTCAGTGCGAGATCCGACAGCGCCCAGACGAGGGTCACTGCCTGCGCTGTCGCACGCGCTTCGGGCAGGGCGTAGGTACTTGCCTCCAGCACCTTGACCTCGACGCGCCCGTATTCGGTCGCGCGCGACCGGCCGATCGCAATCGTCCCGTCGCGGCGGAAACTGGCAAGGATTTCGGCGAAAGGCTCGGATGCGGCTGCGTCGGCTTCCAGCAAGGCGACGAAAATCTGGCGAGGCTCGAGTGCCTCATACCCGAAAAGCCGCCCTTCATCCGCACGACCCGTGGTCGCGGAAATGGCGGTGCGCAGCCGCTGGCGGCGGCGTGGCGGCTGTACCAGCGTCTGGCGGCCAAGCCCGAGGCCGCGCAGCTGCACAAGCTGGTCATTCTCCACACGCGCACGGCGCGCCAGGTTCAACAGGTGTCGCGGTCCATCCGGCGTGCCCTCGGGCTTCTTGTAGCCGTGCAGCGAGAGCGGCGCTGCGAAGACCGGTCCGCTCTCCAGCAGCGGCACCGCGTCGCCGAACCGTACGGCCCCGCCCTGAAAGGCCCGCCATGCCCAGCCGGCGCGCGCGCGGTCCCGTTCCCATGCGGCGTAGAGTCGTGACGCGGCGACGCCCAGCAGCGTGGCCCCCGGGATATAGCCAAGCCCGCGATGGCCGCCCGCTGTCGCCGCGTCGGCCGAGACGACGACCTCGTCGAGCAGGGTCAACTGGAGCCAGGCTCGCTGCGGGTTCATGCCGCGGCTTCCGTCTGCGAGATGGTCAGCAGCGCACGGCCGAGGCCACGATGCCGCTTGGCCCCGACGGCACGCACCAGCGGAAGTGCTCCGGCGATGTCGGCAACCCACGCATCGTCCGGCTCGTGGCAGGTCCAGCGCAACTCGGCTTCAAGGGTCAGCGGTACGGCAACGCGCATCACGCGCAGCGTCTGGTCCGCGGCCATCCCCGTGCCCGGCTCGATCGCGGTGGAGGCAAGGGTTTGGAACAATGCATCACGCCGCGCATCACGCAGTCGCTCATCCGGCGCGCCGAGGATCGCTGCACGGGCGGCGGCGCCGAGCACGGCATTCGCCAGGGCGATGCGCGAGGCCGCAGTGCCGTGGCCGCGCTCCGGCCGGTCGCCAAGCAGCCACGCCGACCGTCCCGCGGGCAGGCCGCCCTGCGTCTCCAGCCATTCCATGGCGTCGCGCACCAGCCCCTTCAGATGCCGGGCGGGCAGCATCGGCAGACGGTCGTGGTCCAGCGCCGTCTCGGCGTCGTGCACCGCCGCGCGGCCGCGCCCGGTCGCGCTGATCCAGTAGCCGGCGATCTGCACCTTGAGCACCGCAGCCGTCATTGTCCTTCCCTCACGCCCCAGCCTCGGCCGCCAGCCAGGAGAGCGCGTCGAGCAAGGGCAGGCTGGACTTCGGGTCGTCCAGAAGCTTGGCAGGCTCTGGCCTTGCTGGCTGGCCGGGTCGCTCCGATTTGCCCGTGAATCCAAGCTCGCCCAACGCCGCGTCGAACTCCGCCAGCACGGCCGGCGCCCGCTGCAGTAGCACGGCGCGCCAGCGTGCGTAGCGTTCCTTCGCCAATGTCGGACCGAGGTGGAGCAGCCCGGCGATCTCCCGCGCCGGGCCACGTGCGCCGGCGCCGTCGCCCAGCGCGTCCTTCAGCCGCCGCAGCCCTGAAAGCGGCGGCATGTCGCGGTTCTGTCCGTGCCGCCCAACGCCGTAGGGGTTCTGCGTGAGCCGGCCGCCGTCCAGTTCATCGCGCCTGACAACCTCGTAGCTGTCCAGCAGGCTCGCGGTCGCCCGATGCATGGCGAGGCAGGACGGTACCGGCATCTGGTCCGAAAGGCCGCGCTTCGCCTGGTGCTTGGCGAAGCCGCAGAGTGATTCGGCCAGCGCCAGTGCCTGCGCCACCGGCTGCGACGCGCCGACAATGGCCAGGCCGGCGCAGGCGGTCAGCGCTGGTATGGGCTTGCCCTGCAGCAACGGCCGCAACTCGAGCTGCTCGATCTCGCGCTTCGCCTCGTCCTCGAAGCGCGTTAGGAATTCCTCGGCGAAGGGGATGGCGAGGTCGCCGCGTACGAGGATGGTGATGTCGTCGCCGCCAAGCAGCACGGGGCGGGCCGGAACATGCGTCAGCGCGTGGCCGCCTGCGTCACGCCGCAATTCCTGCGTGGCGGGATCCAGCAGGACAGGCAACAAGACCTTGTCGGCCGCCTGCGCCGCGGCGGCCCAGGTTGCGGTATCAACCGCCTTTGAGAACCGTGCGAAGATCGCGACCCACGCCTTCTCCTTCGCGGTCAGAGCGTCGCCGGAGGCCTCGCCGGGCCAAGCCGCGTCCTTCAGCGTCATCAGCACTTGGCCGAGGCGGTTGCCATCGGCGTGCAGCACGCCGATGCTGCGGGTCTCACCGCGCCAGGGAAACTCGGTTTCCATGTCGCGCGGCCAACGCAGGCCGGCGGGCCGGCCGGGCCAGAAATCATCGTTGATGCGCTCCGCCACCAGGGCGGCATCGGCGAAGCGGCGCTTCCGCAACGTCGCGAGGTCGGCCACGCGCTCCGCCGCGTCACGTTCCTGCGGGGCCAGTTCCGCCACGGCCGGCTCCCCGGTGCGCGGCGCCAGGCGCGCCAGTGGCCCGGCCAGGGCCAGCGGCGCGGGCATCAAGGCGCGGCGCGCATCGCCGCGCTGCAGCGCCTGGCGCATGGCGATGGCGACGTTCGGCCCGACACCGATCATGTCCACGAAAGGCAGGCCCGGCGCGGCATGCTGGACGAGCAGGGTCCAGACGGCGCGGAACGCCTCGACCCGCGCAGGCGCCTCCGGCCCTGCGAGGACGAAGGCGAAGCAGCCGGCGGCACGGCGGGTGAAGGCCGGTTCCAGCGCCACAACGCCGCTGGCCCGCATCGCATGATCCAGCAGGCCCGAGCCGGGCGCGCCGCCGGCATCCTCCGGGGCGCAGAGGCTCTCGATCAGCAGGCTGGCGCCGACGAGGTCACGCAGCCGCCCGCCGGCGGCAAGGAAGGGCTGGATGCCCTTGGCCTCGAAGACATAGGCAACCCGCACCTGTCCGTCCCCCGGCACACCCATTGCGCAAACAAATCATTGCCCAGGCCCGGCGAACCGGCAACATGATTTGTAACCCGGTTGATTGCGCCGGCTTTTCCTGGACGGGGGTCCCATGCGCTGGTTCGATCGCAAGCTCGCATTGCTGCTGGGCCGCTATTTCGGCCTGACGGCCGCCCTTCGCATCCGCGATGCCGCGCTGCCGCTGGTGGCGATGGTCCTGCTGCTGCAGGTGGTCACCACGGCGCTCGATGCCGGAACGGACCTGCTGAAAATGGTGCTGAAGGACGCCTGGCTGGTCGTGGCCCCCCTGGCCCTGCTGGCCCTAATAGGGCTGATCGCCTGGCGGGTGCCAAAGGCGTCCCAGCAACTGGCGCCACGCGTGGAGCGGGAGGAAAAGCCGCGGCCGGTTGCCTGCCTGGTGCTGCTTCTGTCACCGCTGGGTAATCCGGCCAGCCCGGATCCGAAGCGACGGGCCACCTTCGAGGAGGCGGCGGCACAGGCCGATTCCTTCCGTGGCGACATTGCAGACCCGAAGCTGCTCGACAACGAGACCATCGACCGGCATGTCTGGGCGATGGCGATCGCAGCGATGCGGCCGCATCTGGCGCGGTTGCGCCGCGTGGTCGTGGTGTGCAGCGCGGATGCCGAGGGCCAGCGCGGTACGATCCACGACTATGAGCGCTTCCAGGCGATGCTGGCGCGGATCTGGCCGGCGGCGCAGCAGCAGGGCGCGGTGGTTGCCGCGCATCGGGTTCCCGGGCTTCGCCTGCCGGCGACCCTGCCCGGGCCCGATGGGCAACCGCGCGGCTTCGACCCGCGTGGCGGCGTGGATGCCGAGGATATGCATGAGTTGGTGGCGCTGCTGCACGCCCTGCTGGAGCGGCTGCGCGATGAGTTTGGCGGCGATGAGGAGGTTCTGGTGGATGTGACCGGCCAACGTAAGGTTGCGACGGCGGCGGCCGTGGCGCTGGCCGTCCTGGTTCCGGGCCGGCGCTTCCAGTACGTGAACGAACGCAAACACGCCTTCGTCTACGACGTGACGGTGGATCTGGCCCAACTGCGAGGGTGAACGCGCGGCTGCGACGCAAGCGCCGGGTGCCTGCGCCGGGCTGGCGGAGCAGGCGGGCCTCAAGCCGATTTTGAGCGCGGCGGCTGCGCGGACGCCGAATGACGCCGCCGCCGCGTCCGCGTCGCGACTCAATCCGTCTCCAACCGCGGCAGGTGCCCAGACGGTAGCACGGGCTCTTCGTGGTCACCGGCAGGTCCGTCTCAATCCGCTTCCAATCGCGGCAGGCGCCAAGACGCTCTCTCGTGCAGGACGCGTTCCTGCCCGAGATCTGGGAGTCTCAATCCGCTTCCAATCGCGGCACGCGCGCAGACCTTCCTCGCCCTTGCCGCCTGCGCCACGAACGAGTCTCAATCCGCTTCCAATCGCGGCACGCGCGCAGACGTTTCATGCGGCGTTCAAAGAGCGCTTCCCGTCTCAATCCGCTTCCAATCGCGGCACGCGCGCAGACGAACTCCGACGGCTCCCTGCGCGCCTCGGTGACCGATCTCAATCCGCTTCCAATCGCGGCACGCGCGCAGACGCTGAATTCCGACGGCTCCCTGATGCTGGTGAATCTCAATCCGCTTCCAATCGCGGCACGCGCGCAGACGTCATCGCCTTCGGCGTGCTGATCTGGCTGTTCTTCAAATCTCAATCCGCTTCCAATCGCGGCACGCGCGCAGACGCTGCTTTTGGCGGCGTTGGGGGTTGGCTTGCTATCTCAATCCGCTTCCAATCGCGGCACGCGCGCAGACGGCAACCCTTACGGGCTAAGAGGCCTCTGCACCAAATCTCAATCCGCTTCCAATCGCGGCACGCGCGCAGACGTGAGTGGGTATCTCGGCATGACAACCCTCGAATCTCAATCCGCTTCCAATCGCGGCACGCGCGCAGACTGGCAGGCCTAGAAGTAATTGTGCAACCATTTTGTTTCGATGCTTGATCCAGAGGCCACAATCGGTACAGCATCAAATCCTGACAACTTTCGTGCCAAAGGCCCGTGAGCATCGCACAACCTGTTGAATCTGCATCGGAATCCGCCGATCCACAGGGCGAAACACAGCTTTCGCCTGGGTCCGGGGCGCCCACCCTCGCTGCCGCAACCTCCCCTGGCGCGCTGCTGGCAGGCTGGTCGCGCGTGCTGGCCAACCGCGGCGCGCCCGGTGGCGATCACGTCACCATCGAGGATTTCGGTGCCACCGCGCCGGAAGGCCTTGCCGCGCTCGCCGCCGCCCTGCGCGATGGCAGCTATCGCCCCGGTCGGCTCCGCCCGGTGGAGGTGCCGAAGGAAAGGGGCGGCACGCGCCTGCTCCGCATCCCGCCCGTGGTGGACCGGGTCGCGCAGGGCGCGGTACTCACCCTGCTCGGCCCCTGGCTCGACCCGCTGATGCACCGCGACAGCTATGCCTATCGCCCCGGCCGGTCCGTCGCGCAGGCCGTGCGCCGCATCGCAGCGCTGCGAAACGAAGGCTTCGTCTGGGTGGCTGAAACCGACATCGATGCGTTCTTCGACACCATCCCGCATGACCGCCTGCTCGCCCGCCTCGTGCCCCTGGTGCCGGACCCGCCGCTGCTCGACCTTCTCGCCCTCTGGCTCGAAGCCTGGGGGCCCGGCGGGCGCGGCGTGCCGCAGGGCGCACCGCTCTCGCCGCTGCTCGCCAATTGGTATCTCGACCCGACGGACCGCGCCATCTCCGCCCGCGGCATCCGCCCCATCCGCTACGCCGACGACCTGCTGCTGCTCGCCCGCGCCGAGGACCGCGCCCGCGCCGCGCTCATACGCCTCCGTGCCAGCCTGGCGGAAGACGGCCTGAAGCTGAACGAGGAGCGCACGCGCGTGGTACCGTTCGAGCGCGGCTTCCGCTTCCTTGGCCACCTGTTCGTGCGGGGCGTCGTGCTGGCGGAAACGGCGGCGCCGGAGGAAGCGGTGGACCAGCTCGGCCCTTTGCTCGCCGCGATGGAAAAGGCGCAGGTAGGCGATGCCGACCTGGGCCTCGCCGATCCCGCGCACAACCCGGCACCGGGAATGCGCGTGCTGTACGTGATGGAGCCCGGGCGGGAACTTGGCCTGCGCCACCGCGCGGTGACGGTGGAAGAAGCGGGGCGCGAACTGCTCGCGATCCATGTGGAGCGGCTGGACCGCATCGAGATCGGCCCGCATGCCGGGCTTTCGGGCGCGGCACTGCGGGCCATCCCGGCCGCCGGCGTGCCGATCGCGCTGGTCGATGGGCGCGGCCAGACGTTGGCGCGCGTGGCCCGGCCGATGCCGGAACGCGCGGCGCTGCATCTGGCACAGGCGCGGGCGGCGCTGGATCCCATCGTGGCCGCGGCGATGGCGCGCGCCATCGTCTCGGCCCGCATCCACAACCAGCGCGCGCTGCTGCGGCGCCTAAACCGCAAGCGCCAGGACACGGAGGTGGCGAAGGCCTGCGTCACGCTGAACACCTGGCTGCGGAAGCTCGATCATGCCGAGGCGGATGTCGACGTCCTGCGCGGCCATGAGGGTGCGGCAGCCGCCGTCTTCTGGCCCGCCTGGGGCCGCTGCCTGGAGCATGGCTGGCAGTTTCGCCTCCGACGCCGCAGGCCGGCGCCCGATCCGGTGAACCTGGTGCTGTCCTATCTTGCGGCGCTGTTGGGACGCGACCTCGACCTGGCGGTGGAGCGGGCTGGGCTGCACCCCGGCTTCGGCGTGCTGCATGTCAGCCGCGACGGCGCGCCGGCCTGTGCGCTCGACGTGATCGAGCCATTGCGAGGGCCGCTTGCGGAGGCCTGCGCGACCTATGTGTTCAACAACCGCGTCGTCGGCCACACACATTTCCAGCCAGGCGAGGTCGAGGGTGTGGAACTGGCCAGCGAGGGCGCCAAGGCCCTGATCCGCGCCTGGGAAGGCTGGGTGGACCGCAGGGTGGCCAGCCCATTCAGCGGCCAGAACGTCTCCTGGCGCCGGCTGATGGCGGAACAGGCCAGTGCCTTCGCCGCCGCCGTACGCCGCGCTGCGGCCGGCGAACCGCCGGCGCTGGTCTGCTACCGCATGGATTACTGAGCGCAGGATGGCCAGCGGTCAGATGCTCACCGTGTTCTGCTACGATATCGCGCGCGACAAGGTGCGGCGGCGGGTGGCCGCGCTGCTGGAGGAGGTCGCGGTGCGTGTGCAGGAAAGCGTTTTCGAGGCCCGCATGACCGCGCGGCGCGCGGAGGACGTGGCGCAGCGCATCGGCCTGCTGATGGACCCGGGCGATCAACTGCGGGTCTATGCCGTGCCGTCGGCGGCGATTCGCCACTGCCGGGTGGAAGGCGCGGGCGCGCCCATCGAAGAACAGGATTTCTACCTGCTGTGACGGACGATCCGATCGGCGAGCGCCTGCGCAGCCCGGCACAGCGCGTCGCACTGACCGAGTTATCCGCACTCTGGTATCGGCACCGCGTGTGCGTACTCGCGCCGCATCCACGTGGCTTCGCGCGCGATGCGGGCCTGCCGGGGCGGCTGCGTGGTGCGATCGGGCAGCGTCTTCTGGCGAGCGCTTCGCTGGAGGCACAGGGGGGGCGGCCCTGCCCTTGGCGGCCGGCCTCAGCGCTTGATCCGTTCTTCGTCGCCCGCCGTCTTGGACCAGGGCTCGAGATGCCGAAACCGCTGGTGCCGTTCGTGGAGGAAGAGCGGGGCATCCTGCTGTTCGGCTGCGACGTATTCGGCTTCGCCACCGCGTGGAGCGATGCGGTGGCGGATGCGATTGTGACGGGGCTGCGCTGCGGGGTGCTGGACGCGCAGGGCCGATCCTGGACCTTCGATCCGCTGCGGCGGGATATCGAGGAACTTCGCGGCTTTCGCCTACCATCGCCAGGTACCGTGGCTGTGGTGATGCAGTTCTCGACACCCCTCTGCCTGCGGCGTGGTCGCGAGGGAATGGCGCCGGAGGCCGGCGCCGCCATGGCCAGCATCGCGAACCGGATATCCGGCCTGGCGCGCTGGCACGATGCGGAGGTGGAGGCTGATTGGGGCGCGCTGGCGGCACGCTGGCGCCGCCTGCGTGAGGACCGGAGCGCGCTCCGCGATGCGCGCTGGATACGGGCCTCCGCCCGACAGGATGGCCGGCACGTGCCAATGCGCGGCGATTTGGGGACGCTGCAACTCGACGGGCTGGATCCCGAATTGGCGCTGTTGGTCGCGGCAGGGGCGACGACGGCGATGGGCAGCCACACCGCGCTTGGGCTAGGTCGTTACCTTCCGGCCTTCGTCGTGCCCCAGATCGACCCTGCCTAGGTATTTGGTCCCAGGCCTTGCTGGTGCGTTCTTGTCGCCCAATGGAAGCATGCGCTACGAGCCAGGTTCGTTCTGGAATCGCGACCACGACAAAGACGGTATGTCGAACGTTACAGCATAATCAAGCGAGCCTGAGAGCCGATTCGGGATCATGTTTTGTTTTCAGCTTAGTCCCTTGGCGGGCGCGCCCGCGGCCAGGCAGGCATGGTTGCTGCCCGCGTCGCCTCCGCCTTGCGCATCCGCTGCTTCTTCGTGCGGGTTATCCTGCCCATCATGGCCCGCAGCTCGCCCGGGTAGCGGGTGGTGTCAGCGGAGACGCGCTGCAGGTTGCGGCGGATCACCTCGGCTGATCGGTTGTCGCCGTAGCTGATCATGGTCCGCACCAGCTCGGCCATCGTCATCTCCAGCTTCTCTTGCTTCGCGCGGAACGCCGCCGCGTCTTTCGATAGGCCAGGCACATCCTCCTGCTGTTTCATGCTGGAATTCTCCGCTGGAGCCCATACAAATGCCGCCTGACAACCGGGGGATTGCTCCCCCCGGCGCCCGGTCCGGACGGCTACCGGCGGGTCAGCTGCAGTCTGAACCGCCACCTTCCGAAGAGGTGCCGTAGTCGCCCTTGGTGGTGACGCTGCGAGCAGTCATCACAGGCGTACCGCCACCCTGCTCGCAATCAGAAGCCCAGGATGCCTGCGCCGCACCGGCAAACCAGGCAGGCTCAGGTAATACCAGCCCTCAAACGGCGCGCTGGCACCTCACGCCTGTCGCGTCAGCTTCCTCTATTCCTTTTGTTAATGCGCCCTGTACGCTGCGCACGGCCTCCTCCGGTGTTTTTCCATCGGAGACATAGCCAGCCAGGTCGGGCACGCTCGCAGGATTGCCGCCGCCGTCATCAGCGCTCGGCGGCCCTACGAGCAGCGGATTGTGTGGGTTGCTCATCTTCGCCTCAGACGCGGTACAGAAGGCCACCAGTCCCGGCCGCTTCGCGTCCAGTGGGTTTCGTGCGCAGTCGACAGACCCCCAAGCACTTAATCTCTGCGGCATCAGAAGCCATCTGCTCGGCTTCGCTAGTCTCCGCAGCCGAGCAACACTTTGTTCAGGCAAGGCCCCCCTTTGCTCGATCACCGTCGGATGATCATCGCCCAGACGATGAAGCTGGCGAGGTGGACGGTTCCGAGAAGGCGGCCCGACCTGAACCGCCGCGACCGCTATCGTCTGTTTGCGTGGCCGCCCATGGGCAAGCCGCTTGAAAAGTCTATTTCCGCATCACGAGCCGCTGCATGGCAGCCTCTCGTCGCCGTTTGCTCTGCCGACCAAGCAGAAGCTTGCGTTGCATCCGAGGGGCTGAAGAACCTCGTGCGTGCGCTGGCGCGGCTGGCTGCTTACGAGGCATTTGCTGCGGCCACTGTGGAGCCGACTGACAAGGCCGGGCCGCAGCCCGCCGATGCCGCATGAGGCTCCATGGAGACCGACTCCTTAGCTACGGGGAGGCCGCCGAACTGGTCGGCCGTGACCCGCGCACGATCCGGCGCTGGGTGACGCAGGGGAAGCTTCGAGCCGGCGGCCTCGGGCAGTCTCGCTGGATCCGCGAGAGCGATCTCATGCGCGCGCTCGGCTTCGATGCGGAGTCGATTGGTTCAGGTCCGGGGCACGCTGAAGAAGATGACGCCTGATAAGGTGCTTGCGGCCGATCGTGCAGGCTCTGCGCCGCTAATGCCCGTGAAGAATCCCGCTACGAGATCACGAATGGCCGCAACTGGCCGCAACTGTCCAGCCCAGGAGTTCGCCGTGCACGCCGCCCCCATCCAGCCCGCATCGCCGCAGCTGAGCAGCCGTGCTGCCCCGACCTTCGCGGAGGCGCTGAGCGCCATTCCGAGCTGGACCGGCGTCGATGACACCCGTCGCCGCGACCTTGCATCGGCGCTGCGTTCGGCGGCCCGGATGCTGGCGCTGCCGTTGGCGGCCATCCCTTGCGATCCGGCTTGGTTGAATGAGCGTCTGTTCCAGCGGACGCCGGCGACCTTTGGCATCAGCGTAGGGCGATTCCGGAATGTGACGTCCGGCCTGCGCGTGGTGCTGCGCCGGGTTGGGACGCACAGCCTGGATCGTCGCAGCCGGCGCGACCTGCCGGCCGACTGGCAGGCCCTGCTCGCCGCGGTGCCACGCCCCGGGCCGCGTGGTGCGCTGGCCGCCCTCGCGCGCTACTGCGCTGCCGCCGGCGTCACGCCCGAGGCCACGGACGACGCCTTGCTGGCAAACTTCGTTGCGGACGAGCGCGCCAGCCGGCTGAGCGCGGCGACCGATGGCCGGGCCCGCAAAATAGCCGCCGCCTGGAACGCCTGCGTCCGCGCCCGCTTGCCAGGCTGGCCGCGCCACATCCTCGCCGCGGCGCGCCTGCGCGAGCCCTATGCGCTGCGGCTCGACGCCTATCCCGCGAGCTTCCGGCAGGAGGTCGCGGCCTTCGAGGCACGCCTGGCCTGCGGCGAGGGCCGCTTCCTGATTGCTGTCTCAGGTCATCGGCGGCTGCGCCCGGTCACCATCAAGGCGCGCGCCTTCTCGATCCGGCAGGCAGCCGGGCTGCTGGTGCGCTCTGGGCTACCGGCCGAAGAAATCCGCGGCCTGCGCGACCTCCTCCAGCCGATCGAGCGCGTGGCACTGGTGCTAGAAGCGCTTGCCGAGGCGCAGGCAGCGCGCAGCGGCGAGGCGCAGCCCGTGGGTGGCCAGCTTGCCCAGGTCGCCGAGACGCTTCGCCAGCTTGCCGCCTACCACGTCCAACTCGAACCGGCGGCGGTCAAGCAGATCACGGTATGGGCGCGCGAGGCGCAGGGCCGCCGCCGAAAGGGCATGACCCGCAAGAACCGGGACCGGCTGCGCGCCCTGGTGCCACTCCACCGCCGCGCCCTGCTGTTGCATCTGCCGCGCGAGTTGATGCGGCGCGCCCGGGAGCTTGGTGCCGACACTGCCGAGGCCGGCCGCATGGCTCGCACGGCGGTGGTGATCGAGATCCTGCTGGTCTGCCCGCTGCGACGCCGCTCGATGCTGGCCCTGCGCCTCGACGAGCATTTGCAGCGGCTCGATCCGCGCGGCCGTCGCATCACTCATCTCGTGCTGCAGCCCGAGGACATGAAGAACGAGACGCCGATGGAGTGGCCGCTACCGTCGGAGACGGCGGCGCTGGTCGAGGATTACATCCGCGCCTTCCGCCTGGCATTGGCCACGCCCGACAACCCCTGGCTGTTCCCGAGCGGACCCGGCGTGCTGAGCGAGAACCGCTTCTCGGAAATGGTCGAGACGGTGATCGCCCAGGAGGTGGGTGTCGACGTCAACGTCCATCTGGTGCGGCACTTCGCGGCTTGGCTCCACCTTAAGGCGCATCCGGGGGCGTATGAGGACGTCAGGCGCGTCCTTGGGCATCGGAGCCTTGAAACCACCATCGAGAACTACGTGGCCTTCGAGGCGGCAATGTCGGCCGAGCGCTTCGACGCGGTGGTGCTGGGTGAGCGCAAGGCGACGCGCGCCGTCGCCGCGGCGAAGTGGGGCCAGCGCCGCCCACGTCCGCACAACCGGAGCAGCCTGTGATGGCGAACCGGCTGTGCCTGCCGCTTTCGGACTGGCCGGAGGGCGATCGTCAGTCCTGGCTGGCGGCTCTCGCGCCTGGCGGTACCCGGCGGTTCAGCACGGGGCCGCAGGTTCCCGACATGCCTGCGGGGACGCGGCGCAAGGTTCAGGGCGGATACAGCCGTTGGCTGGGCTTCCTCGACGCAAGCGGCCAGCTGCATATGGCCGCGTGTCCGTGTGAGCGCGTCACCGAGGAGGCGGTCGCGGCCTGGCTCGACGACATGCTTGGGCGGGGGAACGCTGACCACACGATCGTCGGCCGGCTTGACGAACTTCGTCGCGCGATGGCCGTGCTGGCGCCGGGCGAAGATTTCGGCTGGCTGACCCGGCCGGGCGGGGTGCCGATTCGCGCCCGGCTGCCGATGCGCCGTCGGGCGCTCACGGTGCACCATCCCCTGGCGATGTTCGACTGGGGCCTGTCGCTGGTGGACCAGGCCAAGGGACTGAACGGCGCTGATCGGCGCCGCGTCATGCTGCGCGACGGCGTAATGATCATGCTGCTGGCCGCCCGTGCGCCGCGGCTGCGGAGCCTGACGGCCCTGCGGCTCGGGGTGAACGTCCACCGCGACCCAGAGGGCTGGCAGATCGACCTCGGCGAAGGCGATATCAAGACCCGCCGCCCCCTCGGCTACGGGCTTCCGGCGGTGCTTGAGGCGGCGCTGGATCGATATGTGGAGGTTGAGCGCGCCGAGATGCTCGCCGGGCGCTGCGAGGACGCGCTGTGGATCAGCTGGGATGGTCAGCCGCTGCGAGCAATCGGCGTCGCCAAGCGCATCAGGTGGTGGTCGGAAAAGCGCTTCGGGCCTTATGAGAGCTTTGGGCCGCACCGCTTTCGCTACGGCATCGGCACCATAGCGCCGTTGGCCGACCCTGAGGCGCCGATCATAGGCGCGGCGGTGCTCGGCATCACGCGGGCGACCCATGACGAGGCCTATGACCGCGGTTCGCGGGCATCGGCGGCAAGCCGCTTCCACGCCGGGCTTGCCGCGGAACGCGCGCAAACGGCCGCACTGGCACGGAACACCTTCGAGCGGCGCGCCCGCGGGCTGGGGCAACCCCGGGTCGTTGATGCCGCCGAGGCCGCTGATTGATGGCCGTGCTGATGGGATAGGTATGATCGCAAACAGCATTACGTCGCGCGTTCAGGCCTTCAAGAGGGAGACATTGCGGTGAGTCAGCGCGCGGTGACCTACAGCAGGTATTCGAGCGACCAGCAGAACCCGCGCTCGGCCGGAGACCAGACGCGGCTCTGCCGGCAGCATGCCGAGGCGCTGGGCTGGCGCGTGGTCGACCATTACGAGGATCTGGCGGTGAGTGGCGCCAGCCGCTTCAGGCCAGGCTTCCAGCGACTGCTGCAGGACGCCAAGGCGCGCAAATTCGAGGTGGTGGTCTGCGAGGCGCTGGACCGGCTTGGCCGCAAACTGGCCGACATCGCTGATCTGTTCGACCAGCTGAGCTTCCTCGGCATCGCTATCCACACAGTGCAGCAAGGGCCGGTGACGCAGCTGCATATCGGCCTGCTGGGGACGATGTCCCAGCTCTTCCTTGCCGACCTCAAGGCTAAGACCCATCGCGGCCTGCGCGCGGTGGCTGAGGATGGCCGCAGTGCCGGCGGTATCTGCTACGGCTACCGCATTGCGCCGAAGCTGGATGGGAACGGCAACCGCGGTCACAGGGAGATCGAGCCGAGCCAGGCCGCCGTGGTGCGACGAATCTTCAAGGATTACGCCGTAGGGGTTTCGCCCAAGCGGATCGCACTGGCGTTGAACGCCGAGGGCATCCCGGGCCCACGCGGCGGAGCCTGGTCGCCAAGCGCGATCAATGGCGACCGCGGCAAGGCCACGGGGATCCTGAACAACGAACTCTACCTTGGCCGGCAGGTTTGGGGCCGTCGGACGTGGATCAAGGACCCAAGCACCGGTCGCCGGGTCGCCAGGCCGGCCGCCGATGACGCGAAGGTTATCACCGAAGTCCCGGCACTCCGCATCGTCGACGACAACCTCTGGGAAGCCGCCAAGGCTCGGCAGGAGGCGCTTGACCGCAAATGCACGGCCAAGGGCGCGGAGGCGCCGCGGGGTGCATTCTGGGCCAAACAACGTCCGCGCTACCTCTTTTCCGGGCTGATGACCTGCGGCGCGTGTGGTGGCGGCTTCTCCAAGATATCAGCCGAGCATTTCGGTTGCTCGACAGCCCGTAACAAAGGCCCGACGGCTTGTACCAACCTGCTGACCATTCGCCGCGACGTTCTGGAGGCCACCGTGCTGGACGCGCTACGCGAGCGAATGATGGACCCCGATCTGTTCCGTGACTTTATTGCCGAGTTCACCGCCACCTGGAACCGCCTGCAGGCGGATGCCTCGGCGGGGCAGGACGCGACACGCACGGATCTAAAGCGGGTGGTTGGCCAGATCGAGCAGGCGGTGGACGCCATCGTGGCTGGCATGGCCTCCCCCGCGCTCAAGGGCAGGCTGGAGGAGCTGGAGGCGCGCAAGGTGCGGATGGAGGCTGAGTTGGCGGAGGCCAAGGCCCCTGCCCCGCGCCTACACCCGAACCTGGCCGATCTCTACCGAAAGCGGGTCGGCGACCTCGCGCGGATTTTGGCTGCCGAGGACAGCGCCGAGGCGCGGGAGGTCGTACGGGGTTTGGTGGAGACGATCCGTCTGCTGCCGGAGGCGGGCCGGCTGCGGATCGAGGTCCGAGGAGAGCTGGGTGCCATTCTGCGGTTGGCGGAGGCGGCCCGAAATGACAAACGCCCCAGCATCTCTGCTGGGGCGTTCATTGAGCAAATAAAGGGGGATGCGGGGACAGGATTTGAACCTGTGACCTTCAGGTTATGAGCCTGACGAGCTACCGGGCTGCTCCACCCCGCGGTGGTTTGGATGAGATGATGTTCCGGTGTGGTGGCCCGGCGGCGACCTACTCTCCCGCGCCTTGAGGCGCAGTACCATGGGCGCTGGGGTGTTTCACGTCCGAGTTCGGGATGGGATCGGGTGTATCATCCCCGCGATGGCCACCGGGCCACCAGACCGGAACATCATCTGATGTGGTTTGGGTGATTTGGTGCGTGTGTGTGTGTGTTGGGTGAGTTGTGCGGTTTGGTGCTGCGCGCGGCGCTTGGCCATTTAAGGCCAGAGCCGGTGCGGTGGAGGAGGTATGAGCTCTATCGGGCGATTA
>NZ_JBHYDM010000023.1:0-76302 GCF_051860665.1 Falsiroseomonas sp. | reverse complement strand
CCGCCGACGGCGTGCGCGAGCCGCAGAACCGCCGCGTCGAGATCGTCCTGCGCTGATCGCAGGCCTCTCGCGAAGCCAGACGGAAAAGGGCGCCTTCGGGCGCCCTTTTTTGTTGTCCGCTGCCCCTGATTGACGAGACCCCTTCCGGCATGCCGCAGTGGCGGAAACCAAGGGGGAGCGGCGCATGACGGGGTTCGGGCCATGCCGGTGATCGTCAGCGCGGCCGATCCGCGCAGCGAGGCCTTCCGCGCCCATGCGGCGCGCATGGCCGCCCTGGTGGCGGAATTGCGGGACAAGGTGGAGTTGATCCGCCTCGGCGGCGGGGAGGTGGCCCGGAAGCGGCACCTCGACCGCAACAAGCTGCTGCCGCGCGACCGCATCCGCGCCCTGATCGACCCGGCTTCCCCCTTCCTCGAACTCTCGCAGCTGGCCGCCCACGGGATGTATGGCGGGGAAGTGCCTGCGGGGGGGATCATCACCGGCATCGGCCGCGTCGCCGGGCGCGAATGCATGATCCTGGCGAACGACGCCACGGTGAAGGGCGGCACCTACTTCCCCATCACCGTGAAGAAGCACCTGCGGGCGCAGGAAATCGCCGAGCAGAACCGGCTGCCCTGCCTCTATCTGGTCGATAGCGGCGGTGCCAACCTGCCCAACCAGGACGAGGTCTTTCCAGACCGGGACCATTTCGGACGCATTTTCTTCAATCAGGCGCGGATGTCGGCGGCAGGGATTCCGCAGATCGCGGTGGTGATGGGCAGCTGCACCGCCGGCGGCGCCTATGTGCCGGCCATGGCGGACCAGGCCATCATCGTCCGCAACCAGGGCACCATCTTCCTGGCCGGACCGCCCTTGGTGAAGGCCGCGACGGGGGAGGTGGTCTCGGCGGAGGATCTGGGCGGGGCGGAGCTGCATAGCCGCACCTCCGGCGTGACCGACCACCTGGCTGAATCGGATGCGCATGCGCTGGGCCTGGCGCGGCGGATCGTCGCGGGGTTGAATCGCGCCAAGCCCGCCGGCTTCGACGACCCGGCGCCGCCCCGCCCGCCGCTCTACCCGCCCGAGGAGCTGGGCGGCGTGGTCCCCACCGATTTCGCCGAGGGCTATGACGTGCGGGAGGTGATCGCCCGCCTGGTCGACGGCAGCGAGTTCGACGAGTTCAAGCCGCTCTATGGCCCCACGCTGGTGACGGGCTTCGCCCGGATCTGGGGCTACCGCGTCGGCATCGTCGCCAATAACGGCGTGCTCTTCTCCGAATCGGCCCAGAAGGGCGCGCATTTCATCGAGCTCTGCGACCAGCGCGGCATCCCGCTGGTCTTCCTGCAGAACATCACCGGCTTCATGGTCGGCCGGAAATACGAATCCGGCGGCATCGCCAAGGATGGCGCCAAGATGGTCACCGCGGTGGCCACGGCGCGGGTGCCGAAGTTCACCGTCATCATCGGCGGCAGTTTCGGGGCCGGGAATTACGGCATGTGCGGTCGCGCCTATTCGCCGCGGTTTCTCTTCATGTGGCCGAATGCGCGCATCAGCGTGATGGGCGGGCCACAGGCGGCGGCGGTGATGGCTACCCTGCGCCGCGATGCCATCGAATCCCGCGGCGGCAGCTGGTCCGCCGAGGAGGAGGCGGCCTTCAAGGTACCCATCGCCGAAAAGTATGAAGCGCAGGGCAGCCCCGACTATGCCTCCGCCCGGATCTGGGACGATGGCGTGATCCCGCCGGAGGATACGCGGCTGGTGCTGGCCCTGGCGCTCTCGGCCGCGCGCAACAACCCGGTCGCGGGTTGGCACGGGGAGGCGCGCTTCGGCGTGTTCCGCCTGTGACCCGGCCCTTCCACAGCCTGCTGGTCGCCAATCGGGGCGAGATCGCGGTGCGCGTCCTGGCCACGGCCCGGCGCCTGGGTTTGCGCGGCATCGCCGTCTTCTCCGATGCCGATGCCGGCGCCGCGCATGTGGCCGCCGCCGATGCCGCGGCCCGGCTCGGCCCGGCCCCGGCCCGGGACAGCTACCTCAGCATCCCCGCGCTGCTGGAAGCCGCCCGCGCCACGGGGGCGGAGGCGGTGCATCCCGGCTATGGCTTCCTCTCGGAGAATGCGGATTTCGCCGAGGCCGTGCTCGCCGCCGGTCTCGTCTGGGTCGGCCCCCCGCCGGCCGCGATCCGCGCCATGGGCTCCAAGGCCGCGGCCAAGGCGCTGATGGAGCGCGCCGGCGTGCCGCTGGTGCCCGGCTATCACGGGGAAGACCAGTCGGAGGAGCGGCTGCGGGCGGAGGCCGCGCGCATCGGCTTCCCCATCCTGGTCAAGGCCAGCGCCGGCGGTGGCGGCAAGGGCATGAAGGTGGCCGCCAGCGCGGCCGAGCTGGAGGAGGCGCTGGCCCTGGCCAAGGGCGAGGCCCGCGCCGCCTTCGGCGACGATCGCCTGCTGCTGGAGCGTTTCCTGCAATCGCCCCGCCATATCGAGATCCAGGTCTTTGGCGACAGCCATGGGCAGGTGATCCACCTGCATGAGCGCGACTGCTCCATCCAGCGCCGCCACCAGAAGGTGGTGGAGGAAGCCCCCGCCCCGGGCATGACGGCCGAGCGCCGCGCCGCCATGGGCGCCGCCGCCTGCGCCGCGGCGCGGGCCGTCGGCTACGTCGGCGCCGGCACGGTGGAATTCATCGCAGCCGGGGAAAACTTCCACTTCATGGAGATGAACACCCGGCTGCAGGTGGAGCATCCGGTGACGGAGGCCATCACCGGCCTCGACCTGGTGGAATGGCAGCTGCGCATCGCGATGGGGGAGGCGCTGCCGCTGCGCCAGGACCAGGTGCCGCTGGATGGCCACGCCATCGAGATGCGGCTCTATGCCGAGGATCCGGCCCGCGACTTCGCGCCCTCCACCGGCGTGCTGCGGCACCTGGCGCTGCCGGAGGGCCTGCCCGGCATCCGGGTGGATGCGGGGGTGCGGCAGGGGGATGCGGTCTCCATCCACTACGACCCGATGCTGGCCAAGATCATCGCCCATGGGCCGGACCGGGCCACGGCGCTGCGCCGGCTGGACCGGGCGCTGGCGGCCTCCTCGGTCGCCGGCATCCGCTCCAACCTTCCGCTGCTGCGCGGCATCGCGGCGCATCCGGCCTTCCGGGACGCGGCGCTGGATACCGGCTTCATCGCCCGCCATGCGGAGGGGCTTTTGGCGCCCCCCGGCCCGGCCCCCCGCGGGGCGCTGGCGGCGGCCCTGCTGCGGCTGCTGCGGGACGCGGCGGCGCGGGATCCGGCGGATCCGCATTCGCCCTGGGGCGAGGCCAGCGCCTGGCGCCTGAACGGCCCCGGCCACCAGGATTTCGGGCTGCGCGATGGGGAGGCGGTGCTGCGGCTGCGGGCGCATCCCGGCGCCGTGACTCGGCTCGACCTGCCCGATGGACCCGCCTCCGTCGCAGCGCCGCGCTGGGCGGGGGATGGCCTGGCCGCGGTGCTGGATGGCCAGGCGCTGCGCGCGACCGTGCTGCGAGAGGGTGCGCTGCTGACGGTCCTGCTGGATGGCGCGACCCATGAGCTGGCGCTGATCGACCCCGGCGCGGCCACCGGCGCGGCGCAGGAAGGCGGCGGCCGCGTGCTGGCGCCCATGCCGGGCCGGATCCTGGAGATCAAGGTGGCGGAGGGCGAGGCGGTGGCGCGCGGCGCGGTGCTGCTGGTGATGGAGGCGATGAAGGTGCAGATGCGCATCACCGCCCCCGCCGATGGCCTGGTGCAGGCGCTACGCTGCCGGGTGGGAGAGCTGGTGGAGGATGGCAGCGAACTGGTGCTTCTGGAGCCCGCCAAGGGTTGAGATTGTCTTAAAAATAGATATATGGATCATTAAGGGGATGATCCGGCGAGGGCTGGCGGCCCGCTGAGGGCTGACCATGACCATCCTGCCGCGCACCACGTCCATCCCCCCGCTGCCCGATAATGCGCCGGAGGAGGCCGCCGCGGCCGATTGGCGCCTCGCCTGGCTGCTGGAAAGGCCGGGCCCGCCGGGCCATGGCGATGCGGCCGTGCCGGCCGAACCGGCCGCCGCCGCGCCGCCGCCGCCCACCTGGCCGCTGCTGGCGGCGGCACTGCCGCAGGAGCCGAGCTGGCAGGAGGCCGGCCTCCCGGAGGCCGAGGCGCCACCGCCCCCCGCGCCGCCCCCCACGCAGCCGGATGCTGCCGCGCCGCCGCCTGCCTCGGCGCCGCCGCCGGGCCCCGGCCCCGCCAGCCTCGGCGGCCGGGTCTTCGTGGATGCCGATGGCAATGGCCTGCAGGACCCCGGCGAGGCCGGCGTCGCCGGCCGGCTGGTCACGCTGCTGGACGCCGCCGGGGACTCCACCGGCCGCGCGGCTGTCACCGATGCGGATGGCCTCTTCCGCTTCGAGGGCTTGGCCGCCGGCACCTATCGGCTGGCCTTCGCGCCGCAGGCCGCGCAGCCCTTTTCGCCACTGGGCGACAGCGATGCCGATCCGCGCAGCGGCGTCACCGCGCCACTGGCCCTGGCGGCGGGGGAGGCGGGGCGGCTGGATGCGGGCGTCTTCACCCCTGCGGCGCTGGGCGGCCATGCCTGGCAGGACCTGGACGGCGATGGAAGCCGCGCGGCGGGGGAGGCGGCGCTGTCCGGCGCCGGGGTGCGGCTGCTGGATGCCACCGGCCGCGTGCTCGCCGCCACCCGCACCGATGCGGAGGGCGCCTGGCGCTTCAGCGGCCTGGCGCCGGATTTCTATCGGGTCGAGATCGCGTCGGGGGAGGGCGCCCTGGAGCCGAGCTGGCGCAGCGGCCTGCTGCGGCTCGACTCCGGCGGCATCCTCGACGATCTCGAGACCGGGCTGGCGCCGCAGGCGGGCTGGCCCGCCGGCCCCGCCTGCAGCCCGGATGCCGAGGCGGCGGAACTCGCTTCGCGATGGGCCGCGCTGCATGCCATGCTGGCCGCCGAGCTGGTGCTGTAGCGGGCCCGCTTGACACCCCCCACCCCTGCCGGGACATGCTTAGACACTGAAGCATTTTACGACGCGACCGAAGCAAGAATCGAAGGGGGAAACATGACCGTCGCACCCACACGCCGGGGCGCGCTCGCGCTCGCGCTCGGCGGCATGGCACTGCCGGCGCGGGCGCAGGGCACGCGCAATGTCCGGCTGGTCGTGCCCTATCCGCCCGGCGGCACCACGGACCTCACTGCCCGGCTGATCGCGCCACGCGCGGCGGAACTGCTGGGCAGCGCCTGGGTGATCGAGAACCGCTCCGGCGCCAATGGCGTGGTGGGGGCGGAGGGGGTGGCGCGCAGCCCGGCGGATGGCGGCACGCTGCTCTATTCGAACGAGGTGCTGACCGTGCTGCCCTTCGTGCAGCGCAATATCCCCTTCGACCTGCGGGCGGATTTCACCCCGGTCGCGCGCACCGTCTCGATCCCCTATGTGCTGGTGGGCGGCAGCGGCCTGGCGCCGCAGAACCTGGCCGCGCTGCTGGCGGCGCTGCGCGCGACGCCGGAGCGGTTTTCCTTCGCCGGCTCCTCGCTCGGCTCGGTCGGGCAGCTCGCCACCGCGGCGCTGTGGCAGAAGCTGGGGGTGGAGACCACCTTCGTGTCCTATCGCGGCACCGGCCCGGCGATGAACGACCTGGTCTCCGGCGCCGTCGGCCTGTTCTTCGCCCCGCTCGGCCCCGCCATCCCGCTGGTGCGGGAGGGGCGGCTGCGGGCCTATTGCGTCACCTCCGCCGCCCGCCAGCGGGTGCTGCCGGAGGTGCCGACGCTGGTCGAGGCCGGCTTCCCCGACATGGAATATGAGGGCTGGACCGGCATCTGGGGCCCGAAGGACCTGCCGGCGGGCTTCGTCGCCCGGGCCAACCGGGCGGTGAACCAGGCGACGGCGGAGCCCGCGGCGGCCGAGCGCATGGCCGATCTTGGCCTGACCCCGCTGGCCGAGACGCCGGAACGCTTCGCCGAGGTGATCGCCGCCGAGATCACCCGCAACCAGGCGCTGGTCGCCGCCGCGCGGATCCAGCCGCAGTAGAGCGGGCGGAAGGCCCGCGCCCCAGGTTGCGGCGCCGGCAGTTGCCGCGCGTCACGCGCGCTGCGGTGGGTGACATTGCCTGCGCCGATGGTATGGTGGGTGGGCGATGACCGCCCGCCCGGCCTGCAGGCGGTCCGAGCCAATTCCCTGTCCGGCCGAGGCCCCCGATTCCGGCCCGGCTTCCGGTTCCGGGCCCTGGTCCGAAGGCAGCCGCGCGCCCGTGCTCCCCATTACCGCCGCCCCGGATCTGCCGCCTGGCAAGGGCCCGAAGCGGCCGGCCCCCTGGCAGCGGCTCGGCCTGTTCAGCCCCTTCCTGGCCCTGGTGCCGCTCGCCGCCTATGGGCTGGTGGTGCTGCTCGGCGTGCAGGCGGAGCGTGCGGCGGACCGGGCGGAGGATGTGGCGCGCACCACCACGGCGCTGGTCGCCGGCCTCGATTCCGAATTGCGCGCCGGGCTGCGCGCGCTGGATGCGCTGGCCGGGTCGCAGCACCTGAAGACCGGCGACCTTGCGGGCTTCCGCCAGGAGGCCCAGCGCCTGCTGGCGCGGGAGCCCTATTGGTTCACCATCGCGCTGACCGATGGCGAGCGGCAGTTGATGAACCTGCGCTACCCGGAGGGCGCGCCCCTGCCGGCGATCCAGGACCTGGCCGCCGTCGGCAGCGTGCTACGCACCGGCTATCCGGCGCCCGGTGGGCTGGTGGAGGGGCGGGTCTCCTTCCGCGTGCCGGTGCGGGTGGATGGCGCGGTGCGCTTCGCCCTGGTGGCGACCCAGGAGGCCACCACCTTCGCCCAGCTGCTGGACCGTGCTGGCCTGCCGGAAGGCTGGTCCGCCCTGCTGCTGGATGGCGATGGCCGCATGATCGCCCGCGCCGCGAGCGGCCGGGCGGAGCCCGAGCTGCTGCGCCCGACCCAGGGCCGGCGCGGCGTGGTCGAGGTGGGGGATATGCTGGCCATGGCCCTGCCGGTGGGCGACAGCCGCTGGTCGCTGGTGGTGGCCGCGCCGCCGCGCGGCTTTGCCGAATTGGCTACCGGCTGGCTGCTGCTGGCGCTCGGCGCCGCCGCGCTGATCGCGGCGCTGGGCATCGCGGCGCAGCGCATGCGGCGGGGCCGCAGCCCGGAAGCGCCGCGCCCGCGCGCGCCGGGCGAGAGCCTGGCCCGCGCCGCGGAGGATGAGCGCAGCCGCCACGCGCTGATGGCGGCCGTCAGCCAGGAACTCTGCGCCCCGCTCACCGGGCTGCTCGACACCACCGACCGCCTGGCCAAGGCGGATCTGCCGGCGGAGGCGCGCGGCTGGGTGGAGCGGCAGCGCCAGGCCGGCGGCGCGCTGCTGGCCCTGGTGGGGGATGTGCTGGACTTCGCGCGGCTGGAGGAAGGCATCGCGCTGGAGGACAGCGATATCGAGATCGCCGCTCTGCTGGAGGATTGCGCCGCGCTGATGCGCCCGGCCGCCCAGGCCAAGGGCCTGGCACTTCGCCTGGCGATCGACCCCGGCCTGCCACGCTGGATCCGCGGCGACCCGATGCGGCTGCGCCAGGTGACCACCAAGCTGCTGGACAATGCCATCCGCGCCGCCGCGGCCGGGGAGGTGGCGCTGTCCGCGCGGCTGACGCCGCGGCCGGAACGCGTGGAGATCGCGGTGCAGGATGCGGGGCCGGGCATTGCCGAGGCCGAGATGCCGCGGCTCTTCGACCGCTTCCGCGACAGCGGGCCGGATGCCGGCGGGCCCCGCCGCGGCGGCTCCGGCCTGGGCCTGGCCATCTGCCGGCGGGTGGTGGAGGCGATGGGCGGTGCGATCGGCGCCGAGAGCCCCGGCGGCCAGGGCGGCCGCTTCGTCTTCTGGGTGCCCTTCCGCCCCGGGGCGGCGCCGGCGCCGGGCCGCGGCGCGCAGGGGCTGCGCATCCTGGTGGCGGAGGATGTGGCGGCCAGCCGCCTGCTGCTGGTGACACTGCTGGAACGCGCCGGGCACCGGGTGACGGCGACCGTCGATGGCCCGGCCGCCCTGGCGGCGCTGCATGGCGCGCGCTTCGACCTCGCGGTGCTCGACCTGCATATGCCGGGGCTGGGGGGCATCGGCGTGGCCCAGGCGGTGCGGGCGCTGCGGGGCGAGGCGTCCCGCATGCCGATGATCGCGCTGACCGCCGATCCGGCGGAGGCGCTGGAGGAAAGCTGCCGGGCCGCGGGCTTCGATGCGGTGCTGCGCAAGCCCTTCGAGACCCGGCGGCTGCTCGGGCTGGTCGATGGGCTGCGCATGCGCGCGGTGGGCGGCTGATCCGGCCCGGCTACCCCCGCGGCAGCACCTGCTCCGCGAGCGTCGCGAACCAGCTGGCGCCGACCGGCAGGATCTCGTCGTTGAAGTCGTATTTCGGGTGGTGGACCATGGCATCGCCCTCCCCCTTGCCGCCGCCCAGGAACAGATAGGCGCCGGGCTTCTCGTTCAGCATGAAGCTGAAATCCTCGCCCCCCATGGTCGGCTGCGGCAGTTTGCGCGAGCGCGCCTCGCCCACCACCGATGCCGCGGCGCGGGCCGCGATCTCGGTGCTCTCGGCCTCGTTCACCGTGGCGGGATAGGCGCGGGTGAAGCTGGCTTCCGCCGTGGCGCCGAAGCTGGCGGCGATGCCGGTGACGATGCGCAGGAAATTGGCCTCCAGCAGCTCGCCCACCTCGGGCAGGAACCAGCGCGCGGTGCCCTGCATCTGCACGCTTTCCGGGATCACGTTGAAGGTGAAGCCGCCCTTGATATGGCCGATGGTGATGACCCCGGCCTCGAGCGGATTCACGTTGCGCGCCACCACGCTCTGCAGCGCGGTGACGATATGGGAGGCGATGAGGATCGGGTCGATGCCGTTATGCGGCATGGCGCCATGCGCGCCGCGGCCGGTGATGGTCGCTTCCAGATTGGCCACCGCCGCCATGACGGGGCCGGGCGCATGCAGGAAGGTGCCGGCGGGCGCGCCGGGCCAGTTGTGCAGGCCGAAGATGCGGTCCATCGGGAAGCGGGTGAAAAGGCCTTCCTTCACCATCACCTCGCCACCCGCCAGGTTCTCCTCCGCCGGCTGGAAGACCAGGTAGACCGTGCCGGAGAAATTGCGGGTCTCGGCCAGGTAGCGGGCGGCGCCGAGCAGCATGGTGGTATGCCCGTCATGGCCGCAGGCATGCATGATGCCCGGGGTCTGGGAGGCATAGGGCTTGCCGGTCGCTTCCTCGATCGGCAGGGCGTCCATATCGGCCCGGAAGCCGATGGCGCGGCCGTTCGGCCCGCCCTGGCCGTGGATGACGCCGACCACGCCGGTGGTGGCGATGCCGGTGATCACCTCGTCGCAGCCGAATTCGCGCAGCCTGGCGGCGACCACGCCGCTGGTGCGGACTTCCTGGAAGCCGAGTTCCGGATGGCGGTGCAGGTCGTGCCGCCATTCGGTCATCTCGGGGTGGAATTCGGCGATGCGGTTGATGATCGGCATGGTGCGGCTCCGACAGGTCCCGGCCTGTTTGCGGCCGCGCCGCCGCCAGGGCAAGGGGATTGGCCCATGGCGCGACGGCCTCAATCCCGGGCGCGCAGCGCCTCCACCAGCAGGGCAAAGGCCGGCGTGGGCTGGCGCCGGCTCGGGTAGTAGAGGTGATAGCCCGGGAAGGGCGGGCACCAGTCGTCGAGCACGCGCTCCAGCCGCCCCTCGGCGAGGTAGGGCTGCGCCTGGTCCTCGAAGACATAGGCCAGGCCAAGGCCCGCCAGCGCGGCCCGCAGCAGCGGCGGTGCCACGTTGAAGACGAGCGGTCCCTCGGCACGCACGCGAAGCTCGCGCCCGCCCCTCTCGAATTCCCAGGCATAGATCCCGCCATGCGTCGGCAGGCGAATGTTGATGCAGGCATGGCTGGTCAGGTCCTGCGGCGTCTTCGGCGGTGGCCGTCGCGCGAAATAGGCCGGCGCGCCGACCACGGCCATGCGCAGCGGCGGCCCGATCCGCACCGCGACCATGTCCTTGCCCACCAGCTCGCCGATCCGGATGCCGGCGTCGAAGCGCCCCGCGGCCAGGTCGGCGAGGGTATTGTCCACCTGCACCTCGACTGAAATCTCCGGATAGCCCGGCAGCAGCCGCTCGAGCGCCGGCCAGAGCACCGTCTCGGCCGCGTGCTCGCCTGCCGTGATGCGGATGGTGCCTGCGGGCCGGTCCCGGAGGTCTCCCAGTGCGGCGAGCGTCGCCGCGATCTCGTCCAGGGCGGGTCCGAGGCTACCCAGCAGGCGCTCGCCGGCTTCGGTGGCGGAGACGCTGCGCGTGGTGCGGGTCAGCAGGCGGAGCCCGAGCCGCGCCTCCAGGCCGCGCAGCGTCTGGCTCAAGGCCGAGGGGGAGACGCCGAGTTGTGCCGCGGCCCGCGTGAAGCTTCGCGCTCCCGCCACAGCACGAAAGGCCCGGAGGTCGTTGAGGTCGGCCTGCGGCATCATGAAGTCCACCTTCAAGGTTCATGCGGATATTGCCAGCTAATCGCGTGTGACCGCAGCCGCCATCTTGCAGGCCACACCCCGCAGGCCCCGCAGATCGACCGGCGCCTGCGCAAGCCAGGAGACCCTGGGATGCTGAAATCCGTCACCGCCGCCGTGGCCGCCGCTCTCTGGTCAGATCCTGCTTTGGCGCAGGAGCGCATCCGGATCACCTCCGACTGGGGCGAGGTTGCCGTCGAGCTGGCCGACAACGACGCCGCCCGCAGGCTCATGCAGATGCTGCCGCTGTCGCTCCCCATGCGCGACCACCTCCGGCAGGAGAAAACGGGCCGACTGCCCGAGCCGCTGCCAGCGGCGGATCGGCAGCAGGACTTTGCGGCCGGGACCCTGGGCCTTTGGGCCTCGGGCAACCTGGTCATCTACTACCGCAGCGGCCGCGTCCCGCTGCCCGGCATCGTCGTGCTGGGCCGGGTCAGCGGTGATGTCGCGATCTTCGACCGGCCTGGCCCGGTGACCCTGCGGCTGGAGCGCGGCCCGTGAGCGCGCTGGCCGGCCCCTCACAGACACGCCACGCACCGACACGAAGGAGCCCCCCCGTGACCGAAACCCACCCCGCCGCCGACCGCACCCGCCGCCCCGGTGCCGGCCCTGCACGCCGCGACCTGCTGCAGCTGGCCGCGGCCGGCGCGGCCGCGTCGATCCTTCCCTCTCCCTCCGCAAAGGCCCAGGACATGTCGAATGGCGCCAACAATTTCTATGTCAGCGACCGGGTGACCACGCAGAAGGTCGCCTTCCGGAACCAGTACCAGATGACCGTCGCGGGCCAGCTGTTCACGCCCAGGGACCTCGCCCCGAACGCCGCGCTGCCGGCCCTCGTGGTCGGACATCCCATGGGCGCGGTGAAGGAGCAGAGCGCGAATCTCTACGCCACGAAGATGGCGGAGCAGGGCTTCGTCGCGATGTCCATCGACCTGCCCTACTGGGGCGAGAGCGAGGGCCAGCCCCGCAGCCTGGTGGCCCCGGATGCCTATGCCGAGGCTTTCAGCGCCGCGGTCGACTTCCTGGGCACCCGGCCCTTCATCGACCGGCGACGCATTGGCGCGATCGGGGTCTGCGGCAGCGGCAGCCTCGTGGTCAGTGCCGCCAAGATCGACCCGCGCATGCGCGCCATCGCGACCGTCAGCATGTACGACATGGGCGCGGCCACCCGCGATGCGCTCAACAAGTCGCAGACCCTGGCGCAGCGCAAGCAGGTCATCGCGCAGGCGGCTGCGCAGCGCGACGCGGAGTTCAGCGGCGCGGAGACTCAGTACACCGGCGGGACGGTGCATGCCCTGACCGCCGAGACCGATCCCATCCAGCGCGAGTTCTACGATTTCTACCGCACGCCGCGGGGGGAATACACGCCGCCCGGCCAGTCCCCCCTGCACACGACGCATCCGACGCTGACCAGCAGCGTCAGGTTCATGAACTTCTACCCCTTCAACGACATCGAGACGATCTCCCCGCGCCCCATGCTTTTCATCACGGGGGACCAAGCCCATTCCCGCGAGTTCAGCGAGGAAGCCTACCGGCGTGCGGCGGAGCCGAAGGAATTGCACTACGTCCCGGGCGCCGGGCATGTGGATCTGTACGACAGGGTGGATCTGATTCCCTTCGCGAAGCTGGCGGCCTTCTTCCGGCAGCACATGGCCTGAAGCCGGAGCGGATCACGGCGCGGCCGGGTGGGTCGGGCGGAGGCCCACCGCCGCGCCTACCTTCTGTCGCAACTCCTGGAGGAGTCAGGTCATGGATATCATGCGCGCGGGATCGCGGCCTTCCGGCAAGGGGCCGGCCGAGTGGTTCACCGGCCAGGTCCGCGTCGATCCGCTTTTCGAGGCTCCCGACCCGGCACGGGTCGCCGGCGCCCATGTCACCTTCGAGCCGGGTGCCCGGACAGCCTGGCATACGCATCCGCTCGGGCAGACGCTGATCGTCACCGCCGGCCTCGGCTGGGTGGCGCGCGAAGGTGGGCCGGTGGAGGAGATCCGGCCGGGCGACGTGGTCTGGTTCCCGCCGGGCGAGAAGCACTGGCACGGTGCGACGCCGACGACGGCCATGTCGCATATCGCCATCCAGGAGAAGTTCGAGGGCTCGCCCGTGACCTGGATGGAGCAGGTCACGGAGGCGCAGTACCGGCGCTGAAGCCCGGGAGGGCGCCCGCCCGGCGTGATGCCGGGCGGAGGACTACTCCGCGGGCGGCAGCAGGAAGGCGAGGTCGGCGCCCTGCGGTGCCTGGGTCACCTGTTCATGCACCAGCCGGTCCCAGCCGCGGGCCGGGGCGGGGGCAGGGGACCAGAGGGCGCGGCGGCGGGCCATTTCCGCCTCCTCCACCAGCAGCTCGATCCGCCGGTCCTTCACGGAAAGGCGGATGCGGTCGCCGGTCTGGGCCAAAGCGAGCGGGCCGCCCACCGCGGCCTCGGGGGCCACATGCAGCACGATGGTGCCGAAGGCGGTGCCGGACATGCGGCAGTCCGAAATCCGCACCATGTCCTTCACGCCCTGGCGCGCCAGCTTCTTCGGGATGGGCAGGTAGCCGGCCTCCGGCATGCCGGCGGGGCTGCGCGGGCCGGCATTCTTCAGCACGAGGATGTCGGTGGCCAGCACGTCGAGATCCGGGTCGTCGATGCGGTTGGCCAGGTCCTCCAGCCCGTCGAAGACCAGGCAGCGCGCCTCCGTCTCGAACAGCGCCGGCGTGGCGGCGCTGCGCTTCAGGATGGCGCCATCGGGCGCGAGGGAGCCGTAGAGCGTCACCAGCCCGCCCACCGGGCTCACCGGCGTTTCGCGGGCGCGGATGATCTTGCGGTCCACGAAGTGGCTGCCATCGCCGATCCGGTCGCGCAGGGTCACGCCATCCAGGTCCAGCGTGTCCAGGTCCAGCAGGTCCCGGATTTCCCACAGCAGCGCCTGCATGCCGCCGGCGGCATGGAAGTCTTCCATATAGCCCTCGCCGGTCGGCTTCAGGTCGACCAGCACGGGGGTGGTCTCGCTGAGCTCGTCGAGGCGCCGCAGATCCAGCTTCAGCCCGGCGCGGCCGGCGATGGCGGCCAGGTGCACCACGGCATTGGTGGATCCGCCGAGCGCCAGCAGGACCCGGACCGCGTTGTCGAGATTGCCCTGCGTCATCAGCGACAGCGGCGCGACGGGCTTCTGGATCAGCCGCACCGCCTGGGCGCCCGCCTCCTCCGCCATGCGCAGCCGGTCGGCATGCACGGCGGGGGCGGAGGCGGCGTCCAGCGGCATGAAGCCCAGCACGCTCGCGATGCAGGCCATGGTGCTGGCCGTGCCCATCACGCCGCAGGTGCCGGCTGTCGTGGCGAGTTTTCCCTCCAGGGTCTTGATCCGCTCGCCCGAGACCTCGCCGGCGCGGTAGCGCGCCCAGTAGCGGCGGCAATCGGTGCAGGCGGACAGGCGCTCACCGGCATAGGACTGCGCCAGCATGGGGCCGACCACCAGCATGACGCTGGGCGTGCCGGCGGAGATCGCGGCCATCAGCTGCGCCGGCACGGTCTTGTCGCAGCCACCCACCAGAACGGCTGCGTCCATCGGCTGGTTCGCCAGCATCGCTTCCGTGTCGAGCGCCATCAGGTTGCGATAGTGCATGGAGCACGGGGTGAGGGAGGGTTCGCAGATGCTGATGGTCGGGAAGGCCAGCGGCAGGCCGCCGGCCGCCAGCACGCCGCGCTTCACCGCCTCGATCAGCTCCGGCGCCGTGCGGTGGCAGTTGTTGTAGTCCGACCCCGTATCGGCGATGCCGACCACGGGCCTGTCCAGCATGGCCTGGGAATAGCCCATGGACTTGGCGAAGGAGCGCCGGAGATAGAGGGCGAAGTCCCGGTCCCCGTAGTTCGAGGAGCGGGCGGCGAGGCCTTGCGGCGGCTTGGTCGTTTCCATGGCCGAAGCCTCCCGTGTCGCGCGGAGCCTGTCCAGGGGGCCTTGGGGGGCAGGCGTCAGGGTGGCAGCAGGGCGTCGACCAGGGCCTCGATCTCGGCGGCGAGGCCGGCCTCCGCCAGGGCGGCGCAGCGTTTCGTGCCGCGGCCGGGTGGCGGGGGGCTAAGCCGCGGCCGTGAAAGTGCAAGCGGATCGCTTCGCCCGCGAACCGGCGGCAGGCCCGGCGGGTGAGGCGCCCAGCGCGAGGGTGGTGCGGATGAGGCGCGACCCGCCCGCTGGCGGTCATTCCGGCAGGTGGCAGACGCAGCAAAGCTTGTTGCCATCCGGGTCGCGCAGATAGGCGCCGTAGAAGTCGGGGTGGTAGTGCGGCCGCAGTCCGGGCGCACCTTCCTCCCTTCCGCCCTGGGCGAGGCCGGTGGCGTGGAAGGCGCGGACGGTGGCGCGGTCCGGCGCCTCGAAGGCGAGGGTCACGCCATTGCCGGGGCTGGCCGGGCGGCCATCGATCGGGCGCATCAGCCAGAATTGCGGACTGGACTCCGGATTGGCGGCATAGCCGGCCTCGCCTTCGGCGGTATGGAAGCGGGTAAGGCCAAGGGGCCCGAGCAGCGCGTCGTAGAAGGCGCGGGCGCGGGCGAAGTCATTGGTGCCGAGCGTGGCGTGGCTGAACATGGGTCGGGGCTCCTCTCCTCCGTCCCTGTCGTGGCACAGCGCGGCTTGATGCGTCTTGCGGTCCTTCCGGAGATGGCGGTATCCCGATACCGCCATCCAAAAACCCCGGTTTGCCTTGACTTTCCGGGTGCGCGGCCGGATAAGGCGCGCCAGACCGATACCCGGAATCACGAAGCAGATGCTTACTCGGCAAACCACCTCCATCAAGCCGGCGGAGGTCACCAAGAACTGGGTGCTGATCGACGCGGAGGGCCTGGTGCTCGGCCGCCTCGCCAGCCTCATCGCCAACCGCCTGCGCGGCAAGCACAAGGCCACCTTCACCCCGCATGTGGATTGCGGCGACCATGTCGTCGTCATCAATGCCAAGAAGGTGAAGGTCACCGGCCAGAAGGCCGACCAGTCCGTCTTCTACTGGCACACCGGCTATGCCGGCGGCATCAAGGGCCGCACGGTGGGTGAGCGCCTGGCCAGCCCGCATCCCGAGCGGGTGCTGGAGAAGGCGGTGGAGCGCATGATCACGCGCGGCCCGCTCGGCCGGGCGCAGATGCGCAACCTGCATGTCTATGCCGGGCCGGAGCATCCGCATGCCGGCAATACCCCGGTCGCGCTGGATGTCGGCGCGCTGAACCGCAAGAACGTCTTCGGCGCCCCCGCGAAGGCCGCCGCTGGTAAGGCTGCCTGAGCATGAGCGAGACCGAATCCCCCCGCACCGGCGCCTCGCTGGCGGAACTGAAGGACCTGGTTGCGGCCGCCGGCGGCCCCGCCGCCGAGCCGGCGGCGATCGCCGCCCCGAAGCGTGACGCCCAGGGCCGTTCCTACGCCACCGGCCGCCGCAAGAACGCCATCGCCCGCGTCTGGGTGAAGCCGGGCAAGGGCAAGATCGAGATCAACGGCAAGCCCTCCGCCACCTATTTCGCGCGCCCCGTGCTGCGGATGCTGATCGGCCAGCCCTTCCTGGTGGCCGACCGCGACCAGCAGTTCGACGTCTTCGCGACGGTGACCGGCGGCGGCCTCTCCGGCCAGGCCGGCGCGCTGCGCCACGGCATCTCCCGCGCCCTGACCTATTACGAGCCGGGCCTGCGCGGCATCCTGAAGAAGGCCGGCTTCCTGACGCGCGACTCGCGCGTGGTCGAGCGCAAGAAGTACGGCAAGGCGAAGGCCCGCCGATCCTTCCAGTTCTCCAAGCGCTGACGCCGGGCGGACCGGGCGTCACGCCCGGCCCGCATGGCTGGTTATCCGAGAGGGGCAGGTCCGCAAGGGCCTGCCCCTCTTGCTTTTTCGGCCGCCGGAGGGCGGCATGGCTGCGATCCGAGGGAATACGAACATGGCCAAGGGACCCATCCCCAGCGTCTTCATCGATGGCGAAGCCGGCACCACCGGGCTGCAGATCCGCGAGCGCCTGGCCCGCTTCCCCGGTATCGCGCTGCGCTCCATCCCGGATGAGCAGCGCAAGGACCCCGCGGCCAAGCGCGCCCTGATGGCGGAGGTGGACCTGGTGGTGCTCTGCCTGCCGGATGCCGCGGCCAAGGAAAGCGCGGCCATGGCGGCGGGCCTCGGCGCCGATGCGCCGAAGCTGATCGATGCCTCCACCGCGCATCGGGTGGACCCCGACTGGGTCTATGGTTTTCCCGAATTGAACGCGGCGCAGGCGGAAGCCGTGGCCAGGGCCATGCGGGTGGCCAATCCCGGCTGCTACCCCACGGGCGGCATCGCGCTGCTGCGCCCGCTGGTGGAGGCCGGGATCCTGCCCGCGGACTATCCCGTCACCGTCAATGCCGTCTCCGGCTATTCCGGCGGCGGCAAGTCGATGATCGCGGAATTCGAGCCGGCCCGCACCGCCGCGCCCTTCTTCCTCTATGGGCTGAACCTTGAGCACAAGCATGTGCCGGAGCTGCAGAAATACAGCGGTCTCTCGCGGCGGCCGATCTTCGTGCCCTCGGTCGGCGATTTCGCCCAGGGCATGCTGGTCTCCGTGCCGCTGCACCTGGACCTGCTGAACGGCAGGCCGGGCCCGGCCGATCTCGAGGCCTGCCTGCGGAGCGCCTATGCCGGCAGCGGCTGGGTGCGGGTGGAGGCGGCGGATCCCAAGGCGCGGCTGGCGCCGGAGGAGCTGAACGGCAGCAATTTTCTCGAATTGCGCGTCTACGGCAATGCGGCGGCCGGGCAGGCGGTGCTGGTGGCCAAGCTCGACAATCTCGGCAAGGGTGCCTCGGGCGCCGCGGTGCAGAATATCGGCCTGATGCTGGGCGTGGATGTCACCGCCGCGCTGCCGCTGGCCGCCTAGGGAGAGACAAGAATGACCGGCCCCGTAATCCCCTTCGAGGACAAGTCCCCAAAGATCCATCCGGAGGCCTGGGTGGCGCCGACCGCCATCGTCATCGGCGATGTCGAGATCGGCGAGGACAGCAGCATCTGGTACCACTGCGTGCTGCGCGGGGACACCAACCACATGCGCATCGGCGCCCGCACCAATATCCAGGATGGCAGCGTGCTGCACCTGAATGCGGGTGCGGAGCCGCTGATCATCGGCGACGATGTGACGGTGGGCCATGCCTGCATCATCCATGCCTGCACGCTGAAGAACCGCGCCTTCGTCGGCATGGGCGCCACCGTGCTGGATCGCGCGGTGATCGAGGAGGGCGGCATGCTCGGCGCCGGCGGCATGCTGCCGCCGGGCAAGGTGATCGGCTCGAACGAGCTCTGGATGGGCAGCCCGGCCAAGCTGGTGCGGGTGATGTCGGCCGAGGAACGCGCGAAGTTCGATCGCACCGCGCCGAGCTATGTGGCGCTGGCCAAGCGCCATCGGGCGAGCCTCGCGCGGTAGGGAGGCGGGCGCGCGCTCAGGCGTGACTTGGTGGGGCACCGCGCGCGCCCCATCTGCCGGGACTCTGAATGAGGCCACCCCGCATGCGCCACCCCCTTGCCGCCCTGGCCCTTCTGCTGCTGGCCGGCGGCTGCACGCCGATGCCGCCGCCCGAATCCGTGGCCCTGCCGGCCAGCGCGCAGACCGCCGGCGCCGGCGACCCCACCAGGGGCGCCATCCTCGCCTCCTCCTATGCCTTCGCCACGCCGGCGCGGCTGCAGGGCCAGCCGGAGGCGGCGGCGCGGGCGCTGGCGCAGCTCGAATACCTCACGGTGGAGCTGGGCCAGGGTGGCGCCTGGCGGGACATGCATCCGCTGGTCGGGCTGGAGCTGCGCCAGGCGCGGGCGGAGGCCCGCCAGGCACTGGGTTTCCGGGCCGATGCCGCGCCGCAGGTGGCGGTGGATGCGCTCTATGGCACCGCCGCGGCCCTGGGCCAGGGCAACCGGGCGGCGGCCCTCGCGACGCTTGCGCCCCTGGCGCCGCCCGGGGCGGCGGAGCAGGCGCTGGCGCGTCTGTCGGAGCTGCCGCCGCTGCCCCGCGCCGCCTCCGCCACCGCCCTGGCGCGGGATGCACTGAACCGCCGCGACAATGACCGGGGGCAACGTGACCGCATCTTCTAGCCGGCTGCGAAAACTCAGTGGAAAAGCCCTCTCCCCCACTTCTTCTGGGGGAGAGGGTGGGGTGAGGGGGATGTGCAAGCAACCGAAGTCGCTCACGACCTTCGCGCCACCCAAACCCTCTCCCCCCTGCGGCTGGAGAGGGCTTGTTCCGCAGCCTGCCAGGCTTCTTCCGCTGCTTCTGCTGGCCGCCTGCGCCGGTCCGCTACGGCCGCCCGAGGCCGAGGTGCCGCTGGCCATGCCCGCCGGGGCGGGCGATCCGGCCCGTGCCGCCGTGCTGGCCGCCGCCCCGGCCTTTGCCGATACCGCCGCCCTGGCCGGACGGCCGGCGGAGGCGGCGCGGCAGGCGGCGCGGCTGGAATGGCTTGCCTCCTCCCTGGTGCAGCGGCCGGACTGGCGGCGCGCGACTCCGCTGCTGGGCCCGGCGCTGGAGGAAGGGCGGGCGGAGCTGCGCAGCGCGCTCGGCGTGGCGGAGGCGACGCCGCCCGCGGCCGTCGCCGCGGCCATGCTGCACGCGGCGGCGACGCTGGATGCGGGCCAGGCCGGGCAGGCCGCCGCGGCACTGGATCCGGTCTCGGCGGGGCAGGGCCAGGCGGTCGTCAGGCGGCTGGCCGCCCTGCCGCCGCTGCCGCGCGCCGCCCGCGCCACCTCGCTCGCGCAGTCCGAACTGATGAATGACGGCCGCTGGGACGTGGACTGAGCGGCCCTTGACGCAAAACGGCCCCGCTGCGCTGGGCAGCGGGGCCGCTGGAAGGCCTTGAAGCGCTTGCCCGGCAAACCGGGCAGGCGGATCAGACGCGCTTCAGGTTGCCGGCAGATTCCTTGCCCTGCTGGCCGCGCTGGATCTCGTATTCGATCTTGTCGCCCTCACGCGGGTCCTGCAGGCCGGCGCGCTGGACGTCGGAGATGTGCAGGAACACGTCCTTGGAGCCGTCCTCCGGCTGGATGAAGCCGTAGCCCTTGGTCGCGTTGAACCACTTCACGGTGCCGATCGGCATGTTGCGTATCCGTTCTTTAAGAGTAGGCCACAGCGCGACATTGCACCGTGGATCACGCTGAGGGGAAACGGACACACGGCTCGGCGCTCACGGATGAGCAGGAAGAGCAGGCCGAACCAAACGACGTTGACCGGACTGATATGGCGGCTGCCGTCCCGCATTGCAAGCACGGCGTGAATCGGGCGGGCCGGGTGCTCGCGCGGACGGCATCGGGCAGCCCCTTGTCGCAGCTGTAGCCAAGGCTACATACTGACGGTCAGGCCAGATGTTCAACCACCGACGACATCCATTCATCGTCCATTCGTCGACGCGCCAAGGGGATGCCATGACCGGAGCCGCCACCCGCCGCCGCCTGCTGGCCGCCACCCTCGGGATCGCCAGCCTGGGCGCCCTCGCCGCGCCGGCCGTGCGCGCCCAAGGACCCGCACCTGCGCCGAAGCGCGTGGTGGCCACCTTCACCGTGCTGGCCGACATGGCCCAGAACGTGGCCGGGGAGGCGGCGCTGGTGGAAAGCCTGACGCGACCCGGCGCCGAGATTCACGACTATTCGCCGACGCCGCTGGATGTGGTGCGCGCCCGTTCCGCCGACCTGGTGCTGTGGAACGGCATGGGGCTGGAGCGCTGGTTCGAGCGGTTCTTCAGCCGCGCCGGCAATGCCCGCCAGGCGGTGCTGACGGAGGGGATCACGCCCATCGGCATCGGCGAGGGGCCCTATCTCAACCAGCCCAATCCGCATGCCTGGATGTCGCCCCGCCTGGCGCTGGTCTATGTCGAGAATATCCGCAAGGCGCTGGCCGATCTCGACCCTGCCAATGCCGCCACCTATGCCGCCAATGCCGCACGCTACGCCGACCAGATCCGCGCCGTGGATGCGCGCCTGCGCGAAAGCCTGGCGCGGCTGCCGGCGGATCGCCGCGTGCTGGCCACCTGCGAGGGCGCCTTCAGCTACCTGACGCAGGACTATGGCCTGCGCGAGGCCTATCTCTGGCCCATCAACTCCGAGGATGAGGGCACGCCGCGCCAGGTCCGCGCCATGATCGACACGGTGCGCCGCACCCGCGTGCCGGCCGTGTTCTGCGAGAGCACGGTGAACGACCGCCCGATGCGCCAGGTGGCGCGGGAGGCCGGCGCCCGCTACGGCGGCGCGCTCTTCGTGGACAGCCTGACGGCGGAGGACGGCCCGGCGCCGACCTATCTCAAGCTGCTGGAGGCCAATGCGGAGATCATCCTGCGCGGCTTCTTCGGCAGCCAGGCCGCCCGCTGATGGATGGCGGGGATCTGCCGGGACTGATGGTGCAGGGCGTCACCGTCACCTATCCCAATGGCCACCTGGCGCTGCGCGACGCCAGCTTCGCGCTCGCCCCCGGCACGGTCTGCGGGCTGGTGGGCGTGAATGGCAGCGGCAAGTCGACGCTGTTCAAGGCCATCATGGGGCTGGTGCGGCCAGGTGCGGGCAGCGTGCGCATCGGCGGCGCGCCGGTGCAGGCGGCGCTCAAGCGGAACCTGGTCGCCTATGTGCCGCAGGCGGAGGAGGTGGACTGGTCCTTCCCCGTGGGCGTGCGCGACGTGGTGATGATGGGCCGCTACGGCCATATGAACATGCTGCGCATTCCCCGCGCCGCCGACCGCGCCGCGGTGGATGCGGCACTGGCCCGCGTCGGCATGCTGGAACTGGCGGAGCGGCAGATCGGCGAATTGTCCGGCGGCCAGCGCAAGCGGGTCTTCCTGGCCCGCGCCCTGGCGCAGGGCGGCCAGCTGCTGCTGCTGGACGAGCCCTTCACCGGCGTCGACGTGACCACCGAGGACGCCATCATCGACCTGCTCAAGGCCCTGCGGGACGAAGGCAAGATCGTGCTGGTCTCGACCCACAACCTCGGTTCCGTGCCGACCTTCTGCGACCATGTGGTGCTGGTGAACCGCACCGTGCTGGCGGCGGGCCCGACGCCCGAGATCTTCACCGGCCCGAACCTGCTGCGCGCCTTCGGCGGCGCGCTGCGCCAGCACAGCCTGCCCGAACAGGCCAAGGCCCATGCGCCGCTGGAGGCGGGGCATGTGGTGGTGCTGTCCGACGACGAGCGGCCGCTGGTGATGGCGCCGGACGGGCGGGTGCTCGGCCGGTTGACGCAGGATCTGTGAGGGTGCGCGGGACGGATGCCCCCACCCCGACCCTCCCCCGCAAGCGCGGGGGAGGGGGTCCGCTGCTCCCTCCCCCGCAAGCGCGGGGGAGGGTCGGGGTGGGGGTCAGCGCCCCCGGAGCCGCCCCATGACCGAACTCCTGATCCCCTTCGAATACGACTACATGCTGCGCGCCATGGGCATCGCCGCGCTGGTCGGCGCCGTGGCGGGCCTGCTGTCCTGCTACGTCGTGCTGAAGGGCTGGTCGCTGATGGGCGACGCACTCAGCCATGCCATCGTGCCTGGCGTGGTGCTGGCCTGGCTCGGCGGCATTCCCTTCGCCATCGGCGCCTTCGCCTCCGGCATGCTGGCGGCCCTCGCCATGGCGGGGCTGCGCGGCCGCACCCCGATCCGGGAGGATGCGGTGATCGGCGTGGTCTTCACGGGCTTCTTCGGCCTCGGCCTGTTCCTGCTCTCCGTCTATCCGTCCAATGTCCGGCTGCAGACCATCATCTTCGGCAATGTGCTGGGCATCGCGGATGCCGACATCGTCCAGATGGCGATCATCGCGGCGGTGGTGGCGCTGGCGCTGGCCATCTGGGGGCGGGACCTGATGCTCTCGCTCTTCGATCCGGTGCAGCTGGTGGCGGCCGGTGGCAGCCCGGGGCGGATGCGCGTGCTGCTGCTGATGCTGCTGGCGGCCACCGCCGTCGCGGGCCTGCAGGCGGTGGGCGCGGTGCTGGTCATCGGCATGCTGGTGACGCCGGGCGCCACCGCCTATCTGCTGGCCGACCGCTTCGGCCGCATGGCGGCGATCGCGACCTGCATCGGCGCCTCCACCGGCCTGGCGGGCGCCTATGCCAGCTACTTCCTCGATGGCTCGACGGGCGGCAGCATCGTGGCGCTGCAGGCCGCCATCTTCGTCCTGGTGCTGGTCTTCGCCCCCAAGCACGGCATTCGCGCCAGCCGTCGCGCCGCCGCCGCGGAGACCGCCGCATGATCGAGGCCTTCCTCGCGCCCTGGCAGCACGGCTTCATGATCCAGGCCCTGGCCGTCGGGCTGATGGTGGCGGCGCTCTCCGCCATCCTGTCCTGCTTCGTCGTGCTGAAGGGCTGGTCGCTGATGGGCGATGCGGTCAGCCATGCCATCCTGCCCGGCGTGGTGCTCGCCTGGCTCATCGGCATTCCGCTGGCGATCGGCGCCTTCGCCGCCGGCCTCGCCTGCGCCATCGCCTCCGGCGCCATCCGCGCCACCTCCCGCATCAAGGAGGATGCGGCCATGGGCGTGGTCTTCAGCGGCATGTTCGCGGTGGGCCTGATCCTGCTGTCGCAGGTGCGCTCCGAGGTGCATCTCTCCCACGTCCTCTTCGGCAGCATCCTGGGGATCGAGGCGGAGGATTTCTGGACCACGCTCGGCATCGCCAGCGCCGCGCTGCTGATCCTGGCGCTGCGCGGGCGGGACCTGGTGCTGTTCTGCTTCGACCCCGGCCAGGCGCGCATCGCGGGCCTGCATGTCGGGCGGCTGCGGCTGCTGCTGCTGACGGTGCTGGCGGCCAGCATCGTCGCCGGCGTGCAGGCGGTGGGCGTCATCCTGGTGGTGGCGCTGCTGATCACGCCGGGGGCCATCGGCATCCTGATGGCCGACCGCTTCGGCCGCATGGTCTGGGTCGCGGTGGCCAGCGCCTGCACGGCGACCGTCATCGGCATCCAGGTCAGCTTCATGCTGGATGCCTCCACGGCCGGGTCCATCGTGCTGGCGCTCTCGGCCATCTTCGTCGCCGCGCTGCTCGCCTCCGCCCGCCACGGGCTGCTGCGCCGCCGCAGGGCTGCCGCGCCGGGCTGAAATGTAGCCTATGCCACAAATTGGCACCGAACTTCCGCGGTGCTAGGTTCCCCCCATGACCACGGCCGAGTCCAGCGCGGACGATTCCCTTCCCGACCCCGCGCCCGAGGGGGCGGATGAGGCCGCGCGCCATGCCTCCGCCCGCACCGCCCGCGCCGCCGCCCTGGCCGAGGATTATGTCGAGATCATCGCGGACCTGCTGGAGCGCGATGCCGAGGCGCGGCCCACCGATATCGCGCGGCGCCTCGGCGTCACCCATGCCACCGCCATCAAGACCATCGGCCGCCTGAAGCGGGATGGCCTGGCGCATTCGAAGCCCTATCGTGGCGTCTTCCTGACCGAGGCGGGGCATGAGCTGGCCCGCCGCGTCCGCGCCCGCCACCAGACCGTGGTCGCCTTCCTGGCCGCCCTCGGCGTGCCGGCGGAGATCGCGGAGGCTGACGCCGAGGGCATCGAGCACCATGTGAGCGACGCGACGCTGGCCGCCTTCGAGCGTTTCCTGCTGGCCACGGCGGGCGGGCCCGCGGCGCCTGTGGGGACGACCGCGCCATGATCGACCTGCTCGACGCCATCCGCGCCCATGTCCACGAGGCCTGGGTGATCCCCGCCCTCTACGACCTGGGCCTGATGGCCTGGGAGGAGGAGGCCTTCGACTGGCTGGGTTTTGCGCTGCTTGGCCTGGTGCAGATCGCCGTCTGCATCGTGCTTTGCGGGACACTTGAAAAATGGCGGCCGGTGGAGCGCTGGGACGACCATGGGCCGGTGCGCACCGATATCCTCTACACGCTGCTGATCCGCCTCGGCATCCTGCCGCTGGCGGTCTTCGTGCTGTTCCGCCCGCTGCAGGTCTGGCTGCACGGCACCATCGTGGATTTCGGCGCGGTGCCGCCGACGCTGGAATCGCTCTTCCCCGCGCTGCGGGAGGCGCCGCTGCTGGCGCTGGCCGTCTATATCGTGGTGCTGGATTTCGGCGAGTACTGGCGCCACCGGCTGCAGCACGCGATCCCCTGGTGGTGGGAGCTGCATGCGGTGCATCACGCGCAGCAGCAGATGACCTTCTGGACCGATGACCGCAACCACCTGGCCGATGACATCATCGCCGCCATCTGGCTCGGCCTGCTGGCGCTCGCCATCGGCGTGCCGCCGGCGCAGTTCCCGGTGATCGTCCTGGCCACCCGCATCGTCGAATCCCTGTCGCACGCCAATGCGCGGCTCAGCTTCGGGCGGGTGGGGGAGCGGCTGCTGGTCTCGCCGCGCTTCCACCGCGCGCATCACGGCGTGCAGGCCACCGATGTGCAGGGCGTGAACTACGGCGTGCTGCTGCCCGTCTGGGACTGGATCTTCGGGACCGCCGACTGGAACCGGCGCCACTACCCGGCCACCGGCGTGCCGGGGGCCGATCCCGCGATCGTCTCCGGCGGTTTCTGGGCGCAGCAGGTGGCGGGGCTGCGCGCCGCGCTGGGGCGCCTTCGGCCGAGGGCGAAGCGGCAGCCCGAAGGCTGAACCGTCAGGCCTTGATGGGCGGCTTCGCCAGCATCACGAAAAGCCGGTGCGTCGCGATATCCACCTTGCGGCGCATGTGGTCCTGCCAGGCGCGATTGGCGGTCGCCTCGTCCGGATAGGGGCCGTGCAGCTCCTCCGTCCCCGGCTCCAGCACGGTGAAGCTGGTATCCGTGAAGATGCCGCCCCAGACGATCCAGACCTGCCGCTCGCTCATCATCCATTCCTCGCGTCATGCCGCAGCGCAGCATTAAAGTGTTTTCGGCCCGGGCGGTATCGCCCGGCGGTCGAAAACACCGCGAGGATAGCCGGCCCGCCTTCACCAGGGGTGAAGACGGGCGGCGGCGCTCAGCGAGCCGTGCCGCGGGCCCGGCGCATCATGTCCACCATGCCGGCGGGCACATAGACCGTCTCCTGCGATTCACCGGATCCGATGGTCAGCGGCACATAGCCGGGGCGGGGGGACTGGGCGAAGATGGCGTCGAAATGCACCACCCGCACATCCATGCCGGTGGGGTCCGTCACCATCACCCGGCCGCCGCCCACCAGCGTGCCCTGGCCCATGGGGCCATAGTCCACCATCATGTTCTCGCCCGTGCCGGTCACCCGCGGATAGCTCTGGGCCATGGCGGCGGGGACGACCAGCAGAAGGCTCGCGGCCAGGAACATCGTGCGGCGCAGCGTCATCGGACTCTCTCCTTCTTGGCGGCGCGGCAAGGGCCGGCGCCTGGGGGAGACTTCCGGATGCGGCCGCGCCGGCGCAGCCTTCATGCGCCGCCGCTATCGGAACAATGCGCGCGGCGCATGGGGCTGGTCATTCGCCGCCGGCGTGGTGAAGCGGGTGCGGCGCAGCGCCTCGACGAAACGCGCCAGCGGGCCGGACCAGCGGCGGCCGGCCACCGTCACCAGGCAGACCTGGCGGGCCAGCGGCGCATCCTCCACCGGCCGCAGCACCAGCCCCGCCTGCACCGCGCTGAATTCCGGCAGGAAGCACACGCCCATGCCGGCGGCCACCAGGCACTGGATCCAGTCCTCCCGCTCGCTGCGGCAGGCATGCACCAGGCGGGCGCCCGCCGCCGTCAGGTGGCTGCCCAACACGTCCCGATGCTCGCAATTGATGCGGGAGAGGTAGGTCTGCCCGTCCATGTCGCGCATCGCGATGGCCTTGCGCTGCGCGAAGGGGTGGCCCGGCGCGCAGGCCACCAGGAAGCGCTCGGCATAGAGCGGCTCCGGCTTCAGCCGTTCGTGGAAGGCCTCCGGCTGCACCATCAGCGCGGCGTCCAGCTCCCCCTGCAGCAGCAGCTCCGCCAGCCGGTCCGGCGTCGCATCCGCCAGGCTCAGGTCGATCCCCGGCTGCGCGTCGCGGAACCGCCCGAGCAGCGGCCCGAAGCGCGCGGGGCCGAGCGAGCACATGATGCCGAGGCGGAGGTCGGAGCCCTGCAGGCGCAGGTGCAGCGCCGCCTGCTTGCGGACGGAGCGGCTGCGCGCGACGATCTCCTCGATCCGCGGCTGCACCATGCGGCCGAGCGCGGTCAGATGCGTGCTGCCGCCCTCCCGCACGAAAAGCGGCCCGCCGAGTTCCTTCTCCAGCTTCTGGATGCCGCGCGTCAGGGTGGGCTGGGTGACGCCGCACAAAGCCGCGGCGCGGGTGAAGTGCAGGGTCTGGCTGGCCGCCAGGAAATAGCCCATCTCGCGCAGCTCCATGCCCGTGCTCCCTCCACGGCGCCGCGCCGGGTCAGGCAGGCTTCGCCGGGGCCGGGTGGATGGTTTCGCGGCCCAGCAGGCAGCGGGCGGGGGTCAGCCGCAGGGGGCGACCGGCAGGAAGGGGGCGGGGTCCACCGGCTGGCCGCCCACCACCACTTCGAAGTGCAGATGCGTGCCGTAGGTGATGCCGCTGCGGCCGATGCGGCCCAGCCTTTCGCCGCGCGCCACGCGCCGGCGGCCGCTGGCGATCGCCGGGGCGACGCTGCCGAGATGGGCATAGCGGGTGGCGAAGCCGCCCTCGTGCCGGATCTCCACCTCCAGCCCCGCCGCACCGCGCCGCCGGACCGCCACCAGCTGGCCCGCGGCCGCGGCCGTCACCCAGGCGCCGGCCGGCGCCGGCAGGTCGATGCCGCGATGGTTGCGGGAGGCGCGCGGCCCCGCATCGCGCCTTTCACCGAAGGGGGAGGAGATGCAGGCCGCGCCGAGCGGAAGGGCGAGATCGCCTGGCGCGGGCTGGGCCGCCGCCGGCGCGGCCAGCAGCAGCCAGGCCAGAAGGAAGGGACGTCGCACGAGACCTGCCACCATGGGGGTGAGGGGCCTTTGCCGCCCCTCGCCCCCTGCTGGCAAGCCGATCAGCGGCGGTAGCCGTCGCCGCGATAGCCGCCCCGATAGCCGCCGCGGCCGCGACGGTCGTCGTAGCGGGGCTGCGACTGGTCGTAGAGATAGCCGCCCGCGCCGCCGACACCGGCGCCGAGCAGGGCGCCCAGCCCCGCATTGCCGCTGAAGGAGCCGAGCACGCCGCCGACGGCGCCGCCGCCCAGCGCGCCGGTCGCAACCCGCTGCTGGGTCTGGTTGAGGTCACCGCAGGCCGAAAGGCCCAGCCCGGCGACCAGGGGGAGAACAAGGCGCAAGGCGCGCATGATGGGGGTCCTTTCGCTCAGCGGGACGGGCGGTTGCGCATTGGCGGGGCGGCCGGCGGGCAGGGGAACTGCGCCTGCGCGTAGCGCAGGAAGCCATCCAGCGCCGGCTCGTTGGCGTAGCGCGGATTGGCGCGCGCCCAGGCGGCGAAGCCGAGGCCCGTCTCGGCGATGCTGGGGCCCGCGCCCGGCACGCAGAACAGCGGCCGCGCCGGGCCGCCGGCCGGGTAGAGCAGCGCGTGATACTGGCCGGCGCCGGTCAGGAAGCCCTGGCAATAGGCGATCGCCTCGAAGCGCCGCATGCCGCGGACCTGCGGGTCGCAGACCTCGGCGAGGTCCGAGACGGTCTGCACATGATCGGTGACGCTGGGTTCGCGGTCCGGGCCGCCCGGTCCCTGGCGGGGACCCTGGGCCAGCGCCGGGGCGGCGGCCAGGGAGGCTGCCAGCCCCAGCAACGCGGCTGTTGCCACAAGGCGCATGTCGTTTCCTTCCTTCGGAAGTGGAGTCGAAGACTCTGCCGCGGCGGAGGCCTTCCGAAGGCGGACCGCAAGCATCCTGGTGGCAACGCCCGGGCGCCGCGCCGCGTTCCATGCGGGAGCAGATCCACCTGCCCTTTACGGCAGGGCGGCCGCGGCCTCCGGTACCGGATCCAGCCCGAGCCGCCCGAGGCCGGGCAGTTTCAGCGCCGGGCGCCGCAGGTCGAGCCCGGCGACGGCGCCCAGGATATTCACCTCGATCCCCTCCACCCAGCCGAGCGTCAGCCCGGCATAGCCGCCCAGCGTCAGGCGGATGCCGGTGCCGGATCCGGTGGGGCGCAGCCAGCGCCCGTCATGGGGAAAATCCTTGCCGATGGCATTGGGCGGCAGCGCCGCGGGCAGTCCCGGCACCGCCTCCATCACCGCGGCCACGAAGGTATTGGAATTGGGGCCGGGCCAGACCCGGTAGTCGCCACGATTGCGCCAGGCGTAATCGGCGATGGCCGCCTGCATGCGGGGAATCATGGCCTCGGCCTCCGGCCCATCGGCCGCGAAGACCAGCTGCGGCGCCCGGCCAAACCAGCGGCCATCGGCGGCAAAGCCGTTCACCCGGATCGGGTCGCCCCAGGCGGTATAGTCGTAGCGCGTATAGGCATCCGCCCCCTCCGGCTTCAGCACCACCCAGCTATGCACCGCGAAGATGCCGCGCCAGCGCACGGTGGGGGCGGCGAAGATCCGCACCACCGCCTCCGGCTTCTCGGCGGCCGGGGGCAGCAGACCGGCACTGCCGCGGTCGGCGGTCTGCCAGCCCGGGCCCACGCCGTTCCACTGGTAGATGGCGGCGGAGATGCCGAGCGGCAGCAGGAAGAAAAGGGCGAAGAGGAGGAGGGCGGTCTTCAGGATCGGCATCTTTTTTCCAGTTTGGGTGCCGCCGGTGCTTCCGCAAGCTGGCCCGGTTGACAGCGGCGCGGGCTGCCCGCCACTGGGGGCGGGGGAAACGGAAGGGCATGGGATGGAACTGGGCCTGAGGGGCAGGAGGGCGCTGGTCACCGGCGCCTCCATGGGCATCGGCCGCGCCATCGCGCGGGAGCTGGCGGCGGAGGGCGTGGCGGTGGCCATGCTGGCGCGCGGCGCGGACCGCCTGGCGGAAGCCGCCGCCGCCATCGCCGCCGAGACCGGCAGCCGCACCCTGCCCATCGCCGTGGACCTGGTGGATGCGGCGGCGCTGGAGGCGGCGGTGGCGCAGGCGCAGGCGGCCCTCGGGGGCATCGACATCCTGGTGAACAATGCCGGCGCCACGCCGATGGGCCGGATTGCCGAAAGCGACGATGCCACCTGGCGCAAATCCATCGAGCTGAAGCTGATGGGCACTATGCGCTGCGCCCGGCTGCTGGTGCCGCCGATGCGGGCGCGCCGCTGGGGGCGGGTGATCAATATCATCGGCCGCTCCGGCCACCAGCCGCGCGCGACCTATATCGTGGGCTCCAGCGTGAACGCCTCGCTGCTCAGCTTCACCCATGCGCTGGCGCAGGATTGCGCGCCGGACAATGTGCTGGTGGTGGGGGTGAATCCAGGCCCCATCGCGACCCCGCGCTGGGATGCGCTGGTGGCGCAGGGCGCGGCCGGCAGCGGGCGGGACCCGGCGGCGGAGAATGCGGCGGCCATCGCCTCCGTGGCCCTCGGCCGGCTCGGCACGGCGGAGGAGGTTTCGGGCCTCGTCGCCTTCCTCTGCTCCGATCGCGCCGGCTTCATCACCGGCACGAACATCGACATCGACGGCGGCGGCACCCGCTGCATCTGAAGGTTTTCCGAATGCCCCATTTCGAGGTCTCGCCGGGCGTGAGCCTGCACTACACGGTCGATGACTTCACCGATCCCTGGCTGCCGGCGCCCACCGTGCTGCTGCTGCACGGCCTGGCCGAAAGCGGCGAGGCCTTTCGCGCCTTCGTGCCCGCCCTGGCGCGGCAGGCGCGCGTGGTGCGGCTGGACCTGCGCGGCTATGGCGGATCGACGCCGATGCCCGAGGACCATCCCTGGCGCTTCAACCAGCTGGTGGCGGACGTGGTGGCGCTGATCGGCCATCTGGGCGTGGCGCGCGTGCATCTGGTGGGCGGCAAGATCGGCGGCACCATCGCGCTCGCCGTCGCCGCGCGGCATCCGGAGCTGGTGGAGAAGCTGGCGGTGCTGGGCGGCCCGGCCTCGCTGACCAATATGGCCGGGCGCACGCCGGGCTGGCGGGCGCAGATCGCGGCGGAAGGTGTGGCGGCCTGGGTCGCCGCCTCCAATGCCGGGCGGATGGGCACGCGCATGCCGCCCGCGGCGCTGGACTGGTGGACGCGGATGATGGGCCGCACCGCCTCCTGCACGCTGCAGGGCTTTCTGCAGATGGTGCCGGGCGTGGATGTCACGGCGGAGGTTTCGCGCATTCGAGCGCCGACGCTGGTGGTGACGACCACCGGCAGCGGCCTCGGCTCGGTGGACGAGGTGCGGGAATGGCAGGAACGCATCGCCGGCTCCCGCCTCGTGGTGCTGGAGAACGACAGCTACCACGTCGCCGCCTCCGACCCCGATGCCAGCGCGGCGCTGGTGCGGGATTTCCTGTTGGGCTGAGTCAGCGGCGCGGCCAGGGCAGCAGGGCGGCCAGCGGCAGCAGGGCGAGGCCCCAATCCAGCGGCGTGCCGCGCGCCAGCACCGGCAGGGCGGCGAGTGCGGCCAGCGCCGCGGCGAAGGGCAGGACGGCCGCAAGGCCGGGGCGTGGTCCGGCCAGGGCGCCGATACTGGCGCCCAGCAGCACCAGGGCGAGAAGCGCCGCCGGCCCCGGCGGCCCGGCGAGCGCCAGCCCGGCCCAGAGCAGCGCCGCCGCCAGCACCGCGCGCGCCCCGCGCAGCCGCAGCGCCAGCAGCGCATGAAGCGCAACCAGGGCCATCACCGGCGCGGCCTGCGCCAGGTCGGCCCCGGTGCGCGGCGCGCCGCCCATCCACCAGCCCGTGCCCAGGGCCCCAAGCCCCGCCAGCAGCCAGGGCGGTGCCCTGCGCCAGAGGCTCAGCGCGGCCAGCAGGAGGATCGCCAGCGCCAGCGGCGGCAGGCGTTCCGGCAATTGGCGTGGGGAGGCCGACAACCCGCCCAGCAGCCAGATCCAGCCCACCACCAGCCCCGCCCCCAGGGCAACTGCGCCAAGGGCCGCAAGGCGCCCCCCCGCCAGGGCCAAGCCGGCGGAGACCAGCAAGGCGAACAGCGCCGGCATCGCCTGGTCCATCATGTCGCGTCACCATCCGAAACTTGCGACGGCGCGCCGGCCCGGCCTAAGCCGCATCGTTGCCACCCCGAGGAGCGCCGATGGCCCGCGAAGCCACCCCCTTGCCGGGCACCCGCCGCCTGAAGGTCTGGGACCCATGGATCCGCCTGGTGCATTGGAGCATCGTCCTGCTGATCCCGATCTCCTGGTGGTCGGCGGAGACGCATCGCTTCGACCTGCATGTGCTCTCCGGCTACGCCATGCTGACGCTGCTGGTCTTCCGCATCGCCTGGGGTTTCGTCGGCAGCCATACCGCGCGCTTCCGCAACTTCCTGGCCTCGCCACTGGAGGCGGTGCGGCATCTGGGCCATTTCCGGCGACGCCAGGCGGCGGTCGAGATCGGCCACAATGCGGCCGGCGGCTGGATGGTGCTGGTGCTGCTCGGCCTGCTGCTGGCCCAGGCGGTGAGCGGACTCATGGCCGACGACGAGATCTTTACCCGGGGGCCGCTGGCGCGCGCTGTCGATTCCTCGACGAGTGCCTTGGCGACATCGATCCACCTGCGGGTCTTCTGGGTGATCGTCGGCGCGGCGGTGCTGCATATCCTGGCGATCCTGCTCTATCGCCTGGTGCGCAAGCAGAATCTGGTGGGGCCGATGATCACGGGCGCGCTGCGGCTGCCCGTGGTCTATCGTGGGCCGGTGCCGCGGATGGGCAGCAACTGGCTGGCCGCCGCGCTGCTGGCCCTGGCGGCGGCTGGCGTCTGGGCGCTTGTCACCTGGGGCTCGGCCCAGGGCAGCGCCAGCGCCTTCGGGTGAGGGGCGGGTCGCCCCCCTTTTCGTCAGCGGGCGCGGAACTGCTGGTGGCAGGCGCCGCAGGTGCCGCCGGTGGTGCGCAGCAGGTCGGGGGAGATGCTGCCCGATTCGGCCGCCGTCTTCAGCGTGGCGAAGGCCGCCACCATGGCGGTGGCACGGGTCTGGAAGCCGGCGCGATCGGCGTCGATGGCGGCCAGGGCGCGGGTCTGCCCGGGATTCGTGCCCTGCGGCTGCGGCGGGGTCAGGCTGGCGGTGGGCACCAGGTCCGGAAGGGTCTGGATGAAGGCGGACATCGCCTCGATCCGCGGCACCAGGGCGCGTGTATCACCGCGCGATTGCACGGTGGCGGCCACCGCCTCCATCCCCTGGCCCAGGCCGCGCAGCCCGGCGCGGCGATCCGCGATCACGTCCTGCGCCAGGGCACTGCCCGCCATGCCCAGCGCCACAAGCGCGCCTGCCGCCATCGTCCAACCACGCATGCCTTGATCCTCATCGATCGGGGTGAGGCGAAACTGGCAGCAAGCTGACAGAAGCGCAACGATGGCGCGAAGGCCGTTGCATTTGGTCATGTGACGGTTGCGCTGGCGGCGCGCCGGCGCGAGGCTGGCGGCCAAGAAGACCTGGGAGGATCAAGAATGTTGCGACGCAGCCTGCTCGGCATGGCTTTGGCGGCGGGGCTGGCCACGGGATTTTCCCCGGGGGCCTGGGCCTTTCCGGACCGGACCATCAACTTGGTCGTGGGCTTCGCCCCCGGCGGGTCCACCGATATCACCTCCCGCCTGCTGGCGGACCGGCTGGGGCCGGCGCTCGGGCCGAATGGCCGCGTGGTGGTGGAGAACCGCCCGGGTGCGGCCGGCATCATCGCCAGCGACTGGCTGCGCCGGCAGGCGCCGGATGGCCATGTGCTGATGCTGGTGGAGGCCTCCTCCCACGCCCTCGCCCCGGCGGCCATCGTCGGCGGCACGCGCTACGACCCGATCGCGGACTACACCCATATCGCCATCGTCGGCAGCGGGCCGATGATCCTGGTGGCGCAGCCGAACCTGCCCGCGGCCACGCCGCAGCAGATGGTGGCGCGGATGCGGGAGGGGCAGGCGGAACAACTGCCCTTCGCCTCCTCCGGCGTCGCCTCCATGCCGCATCTGTCGGGGGAGATGTTCGCCCATGCCATGGGTCTCGGCGGGCGCTTCCCGCATGTGCCCTATCGCTCCGGCGGGCTGATGGTGGAGAGCATCGCCAAGGCGGAGACGCAGTGGGGCGTGGCCGTGCTGGCCTCCGCCGCCGGCCAGGTGCGGGACGGGCGGGTACGCGGCATCGCCGTGACGGGGATGGAGCGCTTTCCCGCCTTCCCCGATATCCCCACTTTGAACGAGACGGCGCTGCCCGGCTTCGACCTGGAGAACTGGTTCGCCGTGATCGGCCCGCCCGGCCTGCCGCAGCCGGTGGTGGCGCAGCTGAACGCCGCGATCCGGGAGGCGCTGGGCCAGGCGCAGCTGCGGGAGCGCCTGCTGACGGCGGGTGTCGCGCCCTGGACGCGGCCCAATAGCCCGGCCGATGCGACCGCATTCTTCCGCGCGGAGCTGGCGAAATTCCAGCAGGTGGTGGCGCGCACCGGGGTGAAGCTGGAGCCGTAGAGTCGGTCTGCGATACGGGAAGGGACGTCCGGCCGATGCAGGCGGGGGAAGTGGCGGATATCATCGTCATCGGCGGCGGCTCCGCCGGCTGCGTCGTCGCCGCGCGGCTGTCGGAGGATCCCGGCTGCCGCGTGCTGCTGCTGGAGGCCGGGCCGCCGGACCGCGACCCCTGGATCCGCCTGCCGATGGGCTATGCGAAACTCTACGGCACCGGCCGCTACGATCCGCGCTTCATGACGGAGCCGGAGGCGGCCTTGGCGGGGCGCTCCATCCATTGGCCGCGCGGCCGCGTGCTGGGCGGGTCGGGCTCCGTGAACGGCCTGGTCTTCCTGCGCGGCAGCCCGAATGACTATGACCGCTGGGCGCAATCCGGCGCGCGCGGCTGGGCGCATGCGGATGTGCAGCCCTTCTTCCGCAAGCTGGAACGCTGGGAGGGGCCGCCCTCGGAGACGCGCGGCACCGATGGCCCGATCCGCGTCAGCGAACCGAAGCGCCTGGCGCCGGCGGCGAGGGCCTTTGTGGATTCCTGCGTCGCCGCGGGCCTGCCGCGCTTCGGCGATGTGAATGCCGGCGGGCCGATCGAGGGCGCCGGGCCGATCCAGCTGAATGTCGGCAACGGTTTTCGCTCCTCCTCCGCGCGCACCTATCTGCACCCCGCGATGCGGCGGCCGAACCTGCGGGTGGAGACGGGCATCACCGTCCAGCGAATCCTGTTCGAGGACGGCCGCGCGGTGGGCGTGCAGACAGGGCAGGGGGTGTCCCGCGCGTCTCGGGAAATCGTGCTGAGCGCGGGGGCGATCGAATCGCCGAAACTGCTGATGCTGTCAGGGATCGGCGATGCGGCGGCGCTGGCGGAATTCGGCATCGCGAGCGTGGCGCATAGCCCCGATGTCGGCCGCAACCTGCAGGACCACCTGATCTCCAAATTCATTTTCCGCACAAAACCCTGCGGGACGTTGAACGAGATCCTGGGCAGCAATCTGCGAAAAGGCGCCATGGGGCTGGACTGGCTGCTGCGCCGCAGCGGGCCGCTGGCGATCGGCGCGGGCGAGGCGACCGCCTTCGCGCGCATCACGCCGGGGGCGGAGGAGGCGGAGGCGCAGATCCTCTTCGTGAATTTTTCCACCTTCGACTACAGCAAGGGGCTGCATCCCTTCCCCGGCGTGATGTGGAATTACGGCCCCTGCCGGCCGGACAGCCGCGGCTGGCTGACGCTCGCCTCGCCCGATCCGGCGGACAAGCCGGTGATCCGGCCGAACTATCTGGACCATCCGAACGACCTGCGAGTGATGCTCGGCGCCGCCCGCCTGTCCCAGCGCATCGCCGCCAGCGCGCCCTTCTCGCAGTTGATCGAGGAGGAGCTGCGCCCCGGCCCGCAGGGCGACAGCGATGCGGCGCTGGAGGCGAATATTCGCGCGACCGCCGGCACCGTCTTCCACCCCTGCGGCACCGCGCGCATGGGCACGGATAGCCGCGCCGTGCTCGACCCCGAATTGCGGGTGCGGGGCGTGACGGGGCTGCGCGTGGCGGATGCCAGCGTCTTCCCGCTGATCCCTTCCCCCAATATCCAGCCCGCCGCCTTGATGGTGGGCGAACGCTGCGCCGATTTCATCCGGCGCGCCGCATGAGGAAACGAGACGCATGAGTGACCGCAAGACCGCCCTGATCACCGGCGCGGGCCGCAATATCGGCCGCGCCGTGGCGCTCGCCTTGGCCGGGGACGGCTTCAACGTCGTCATCAACGGCTCCTCCGACCGGGCGGCGGCCGAATCCGTGGCGGCGGAGGCGAAGGCGCTGGGCGTGCAGTCCCTGGTCGCCATGGGCGATGTCGGCGACCCCGCCGCCTGCGGCCGCATCGCCGCCGCCGCACTCGGCCAATTCGGCGCGGTGGACGTGCTGGTGAACAACGCGGCGCTGCGCCCGGCCAAGCCCTTCCTGGAGACCACCGCCGAGGATTGGCGCCGGGTGATGTCGGTGGACCTGGAAGCGGCCATCTGGCTGTCCCAGGCCTGCCTGCCGGGGATGCTGGAGCGCGGCTGGGGGCGGATCGTGAATTTCACGGGGATGAATGCCATCCACGGCTATGCCGGGCGCGCGCCGGTCTCCGTCTCCAAGCACGGGCTCTGGGGGCTGACCAAGTCGCTGGGCAAGGAGTTCGGGCCGAAGGGCATCACGGTGAATGCCATCTCGCCGGGGCCCATCGCGGCGGATGACGAGGACGACAATCCCTCGGAGTACCGCCAGAAGATGGTGGCGCGCGTGCCGGTCGGCCGCATGGGGCAGCCGCGGGAGGTGGCGGCAGCCGTGCGCCTGCTGGTCTCGGCGGATGGGGGGTTCATCAACGGCCAGATGCTGCAGGTGAATGGGGGGACGGAGACCTAAGCGCCATTGGCGTATTTTTCTTGCCCTGATCCGCCATTGGCGTATATCTGGCGCTGATGCAGTTCCTCCGCACCCGCCGCTTCATGAAGGATGTGAAGCGGCTGGCGATGACGGAGGCGGAGCTTGAGGCGCTGGAAGCCACCATCGCCGCCCGGCCGACGGCGGGGGACGTGGTGCCGGGCCTCAAGGGCCTGCGGAAGCTGCGCTTCGGCTTCGGCGGGCGTGGCAAGCGCGGCGGAGGGCGCTGCATCTATGCGCTGGTGATGAACGGCGGCCTCGTCGCCCTGTTGCGCGCCTATGCGAAGAACGAGGCGGATGACCTGACGCCGGAGGAGCGCCGGCAGGTCGTCGCCCTGTTGAAGGAGATCGAAGATGCCGGATGACAGCGAAAGCTTCGGCGCCGGCCTGGCGGAGGCGCTGCGCGAGGTGCGGGACTGGCAGCAGGGCCGCGCTGCGCTGCAGGTAGTCAATCGCAACCCGATGCCTCCGGAGCGGATCCGCGCCATCCGCAAGCGGCTTGCGAAATCCGCCCGCGCCTTCGAGCAGAAATTCGGCATCCCGGCTGCCACGCTGAACAATTGGGAACAGGGTCGCCGCGCGCCGGACCCCGCCGCGCGGCTGCTGCTGGAGGTGATGGAGCGGGAGCCGGAGGCGGTGGAACGCGCCGCCGCCGCCACCGCCACCTGATCTGGAACTAGAGAATCGCCGTCGGCGCCACCGTGCTGCCGGAGCCGCCCTGCACCTTCAGCGGCTGCAGCAGGAAGGCGAATTGCCGTTCCGGCCGGCGTGCCAGCTCATCCAGCTTCAGGTTCTCCAGCAGATGCACGCCATGCACCACCAGCGCCAGCTGGTGCACGGGGAGCGACGCATCGGGCATGGTCTTGGAGGGCGCGCATTCCACCGGCCAGTTGTCCGCCCCCATCAGGATCGGGTTGCGCGAAATCAGCCATTCCGCCGCCGCCACGCCGATCCCGGGGCAGCTTCGCACATAGCGCGCATTCTCCCGCCCCCAGAGCGTGCCCCAGCCGGTGTGGATCAGCACGGCATCGCCTTCCGCCAGCTGGGTGTTCTGGCGGCGCAGCGCCTCCTCCAGATCCGCCACGGTGATCTCGTAGTCATCGCCCAGCACTGGCACGCCCTTGGCGCCGGCGACGTCGATCAGCACGCCGCGGGTGAAGATGGTGCCGATGGTGTGCACGCCCATCTCGGTGAAGCCGGCGCGGCCGGTGATGCTGGGCATGTCCACGCAATTGTAGACCTGGTCGCCGATGGTCTGGTGCGGGAAGGCGTCGAGCTGGGTGCCGACCTGGCCGATCTCCGTGATGACGATCTCCTCGTTCGAGCCGCGGCGATTGGGCTCCGGGTTCATGAAGGTGCGCTTGGTGTGCAGGTCGAAGCGCCGGGTGCCGAAGAAGGGCATGGTGGGCGCCAGCACATGGCCGAGCTCCACCATCTCCCCCGTGCGGATCAGGCTGGAGGCGGATTGCGCGCGCGCCGGCGTCATCAGGTTCATCGAGCCGCGGCGGTCATTCGGCCCCCAGCGGCTGGGGCAGCGCTGCGCGGCGGCGGGGGGCGACCAGCCTTGCGCCTGAACGGGCGTTGCGGCCAGGTGGCCGGTGCCGCAGGCCAGGCAGGCGGCACCGAACAGGCCGCGGCGCGATATCTGTCTCATGGCGTTTCATCCCGGTTCTTGGGCCGGCGGCTGTGACCGCCGCCGGCACCGGGACGCTAAGCCATATTTCTGCCGCGCAACGCTCGTCGCGCGGATTTGCTGGTCAGACGGCCACGAACTCGCCGGCGCGCATCAGCGGCTCCACCGCGCCATCCTTGGTCACGCCATCCACGTCCAACTGGCCGCTGCCGATCATCCAGTCGATGTGGATGAGGGAGGCATTGGCGCCGCGCTCCGCCAGCCGGTCCATCGGCACGCCGGCGGCATCCCGCAGGCAGGTGGTATAGGCCTGGCCGAGGGCGATGTGGCTGGCGGCGTTCTCGTCGAACAGCGTGTTGCGGAACAGCAGCCCGCTGGCGCTGATGGGCGAGGAATGCGGCACCAGCGCCACCTCGCCCAGCCGCGCCGCGCCCTCATCCGTCTCCAGAACCTTGCGGAGGACCTCCTCGCCCTTGGAGGCATGCGCCTCGACGATCCGCCCTTCCTCGAAGCGCACCACGATGTCCTCGATCAGCGTGCCGGCATAGGCCAGCGGCTTGGTGGAGCGGACGGTGCCGTGCACGCGCAGGCGGTGCGGCGTGGTGAAGACCTCCTCGGTCGGGATGTTCGGGTTGCAGGTGATGCCGTTCTTCGCCGGCTCCGCCCCGCCGGCCCAGAGATGGCCATCCGCCAGGCCGAGGGTCAGCTCTGTGCCCGGGCCGCGATAGCGTAGCTCGAGATAATCCTTGTTGTTCAGGTAGGTGGTGCGGGCGTGCAGGCGGGCATTGTGCGCCGCCCATTCCGCCACGGGGTCGGCCACATCGACCCGGCAGGCCGCGAAGATCGCGTCCCACAGCTTGGCCACCGCCTCGGCCTCGGGAATGCCCGGAAACACCTCCCGCGCCCAGCCTGGGGTGGAGGCGGGGACCAGGTTCCAGTTGATGGCGAAGCTGGTGATCAGCTCCAGCGCCGGGCGATAGGCGATGGAGCGTGCGCGGTTGGACCGCGCCACCTTCTCCGGGTCCTGCCCGGCCAGCAGGGTCGGGCTCTCGCCGACCACCGCGAGCCGCGCGGCATTGCCGCGAAAGGCCTGCGCCATCCCCTCGAAAAGCCAGCCGGGGGCGACATCGAAAGCCTCGGGCGCGGCGTGGCGATAGCGGGCCAGCGCCACCTCGTCATCGCCGATCAGCGGCGTCACCAGCGTGGCGCCGGCCTGGTAGGCATGCACCGCGATGCGGCGGACCAGGGGCAGGGCCTCCACCGGGCTGGTCATCACCAGCTCCTGCCCCGGCTGCAGGTTCAGCCCGACCCGCACGGCCAGCGCCGCCAGCTTGTCGAGCCGGGTTTCGAAATCGGTCATGGTGGAGGCGTCCTATCTCAGGTCCGGGTGCTGGTTTCGGCGCTGGCCGGAGTGCGGGTCAACCGGCGGATGGCGGCCACCACCTCCGGCTGGTCCCATTCGGCCTCGCCCATCAGGCGGGCCACTTCCAGGCCGCGCCGGTCGATGATGAGGGTGGTGGGCAGCACGCGCACCTGAAGCGCCCGGCCGGTGGCGCCGCGCGGGTCCAGCCAGATGGCCAGGCGGCGGAGGTTGGTGCGCTGGTAGAAGGGCTCCACCTGGGCGCGGCCGCCGCGGTCATTCGACAGGGCCAGCACCTCGATCCCGTCGCGGGCCACCATGCCGTGCAGCCGGTCCAGCGCCGGCATCTCGGCGACGCAGGGCGGGCACCAGGTGGCCCAGAAATTCACCACCAGGGCCTTGCCGCGAAACCCCTCGAAGCCGAAGGGCTTGCCCTCCGCGTCCGTGAAGGACAGGCCCTCGGGCAGCGGCTGGGGCTCCGGGTGCTCCACCAGCCTTTGCAGGCCATTCGCCCGCGCGGCTTGGCGCGCCCCCATCGTGGCGAGTAGGGTCGCGCAGGTCGCGGCCCCGAGCAGGGTGCGGCGGCTGCCGGATTTCCAAGACACCTGCGAAAGACCTCCTCCGTGACCGAACAGCGTGCGAGCAACGACCTCTGGGGCGGGCGCTATGCCGAGGGCCCCTCCGCCATCATGCGGGAGATCAATGCCAGCATCGGCTTCGACCGCAAGATGTGGCGCCAGGACATTTCGGGGAGTCTCGCCCACGCCGCCATGCTGAAGCATGTAGGCATTATCAGCGCCGAGGACGAGGCTTCCATCCGCCAGGGTCTCGCGGACATCGCCAAGGAGATCGAATCGCAAGAATTCGTCTTCAGCGATGCGCTGGAAGACATCCACATGAATATCGAGGCGCGGCTGACCGAGCGGATCGGCGAGGCCGGCAAGCGCCTGCACACCGCGCGCAGCCGCAACGATCAGGTGGCGCTGGATGTCCGCCTCTGGACCCGCGACGCGATCGATGGGCTGGACCGGCAGATCGCCGATGTGATGCGCGCCCTGGTGGCCCGCGCCGCCGAACATGCCGGCACGGTGATGCCGGGCTTCACCCACCTGCAGCCGGCCCAGCCCACCACCTTCGGCCACCACCTGCTGGCCTATGTCGAGATGCTGTCCCGGGATCGCGGCCGGCTGGCGGATTGCCGCAAGCGGCTGAACGAGAGCCCGCTGGGCGCGGCGGCGCTCTGTGGCACCGGCTTCCCGATCGACCGGCACATGACGGCCGCCGCGCTCGGCTTCGATGGCCCGATGCGCAACAGCCTGGATGCCGTCGCCTCCCGCGACTTCGCCGCGGAATTTTTGTTCGCCTGCGCCATGTGCGTCACCCACCTGTCGCGCCTGGCGGAGGAGGTGGTGATCTGGACCAATCCGTACTTCGGCTTCGTGAAGCTCTCCGACGCCTTCACCACCGGCAGCTCCATCATGCCCCAGAAGCGCAACCCGGATGCGGCGGAGCTGGTGCGCGGCAAGACCGGTCGCGTCTTCGGCGCGCTGGTGGGCATGCTGACCGTGCTGAAGGGCCTGGCGCTGACCTATGGCAAGGACATGCAGGAGGACAAGGAAGGCATTTTTGATGCCGCCGAGACCCTGGCCCTGTGCCTGGCCGCCACCGGCGGCATGGTGCGGGACATGCAGCCGCAGCCGGAGCGGCTGAAGGTGGCCGCCGGCGCCGGCTTCTCCACCGCGACCGACCTGGCCGACTGGCTTGTGCGGGAGCTGAAACTGCCCTTCCGCGACGCCCATCATGTGACCGGCAAGCTGGTGGCGATGGCGGAGGCGGCGGGGCTGGACCTGGCCGGGCTGACGCTGGAACAGATGCGGCAGGTGGAACCGCGCATCAGCCAGGGCGTCTTCGATGTGCTGACGGTGGATGCCTCGGTGCGGTCCCGCACCTCCTTCGGTGGCACGGCGCCCGAAAATGTGGCGCGGATGGCGGCGGAATGGCAGGAGAGACTGGCATGAGGCTGTTCATCGCCCTGCTGCTGGTGGCGGGCACGCTGGCCGCCTGCGGGCGCGCCGGCGGCATCCGCCCGCCCGGCCCGCCCGACCAGGTCACCTACCCCCGCGCCTATCCAAGCCGCTGAGGCGGCGCTAATGGGGGCAAATGTCAAATGACAACACATCAGCCCCCATTGGGCCCCCGCCTCCCGCCGACCTCGCCGCCCGCCGCGGCTACCATCACGGCAATCTGCGGGAGGCGCTGCTGGAGGCCGCCCGCCGGCTGACGGCGGAGCGCGGCCCCTATGGCTTCACCCTGGCCGAGGCGGCGCGTCTGGCCGGGGTCTCCCCCTCCGCCCCCTATCGCCACTTCAAGGACCGGGACGAGATGCTGGCCGAGCTGTGCCGGCGCGGCTTCGCCCTGTTCGGCGCCCGGCTGAAGGCGGCGGCGGAGGCCGGCGGGCTGAACGCCATGGGCCCCGCCTATCTCGGCTTCGCGCGGGAGGAGCCGGGCTATTACGGCGCCATGTTCGACTGGCGCGCCCCGCCCGGCGTGGCGACGGAGGACAGTTTTGGCGCCCTGGTCGGCGCCATCGCCCGCCAGCTGCCGGAGGGCGCGGGGCGCCAGCAGGCGCGCCTGCTGGCGCTGCAGGTCTGGGCGGTCTCGCATGGGGTGGCCGGGCTGGAGCGCGCGGGCATGCCGCGGCCGGGCAGCGGCGCGCCGGATGCGGAGCAGGTGCTGGGCGATGCGGTGATGCGGCTGCTGCGCGCACCTTGATGTGAATCTTCCTTACATATTTCTTGCAAGGCTCCGGCGTGGCTGGTAAGTGAATGTTCGTCACATTCACAAAGGAAGCCGCCCGTGTCCGCCGCACTGCACCCGATCCCCCCTCTCGCATTGCCGCAGGGCGGCTGGCGCGGCGCGCTCCGTGGCTGGCGCCTGCCGGTCCTGGTCGCGGGCTTCATCGCCTGGTGGCCGGTCGGCCTCGCCCTGCTCAGCTTCTTCACCTGGAGACACGCCATGTTCTGCTCGCCCCGCCACCTGAAGCGCCGCGCCCGCGCCGCCATGGAGGGCGCCTTCGCCCCCGCCTCCTCGGGCAATGCCGCCTTCGACGAGCACCGGGCGGCGGTGCTGCAGCGGCTGGAGGCCGAGCGCCGGGCGCTCGATGCGCAGCAGGCCGAGTTTACCGGCTTCGTCGCGCAGCTGCGTCGCGCCAAGGACCAGGAGGAATTCGACCGCTTCATGGCCAGCCGCCGGGCTGGTCAGGCCCCGGCATCGTAGCGCGCCTGGGCGGCCTGGACCTCCGCGATATGGCGCTCCGCCCAGTCGCGCAGCAGGTCCAGCCGCTCGGCCAGCGTCGCGCCCAGCGGGGTGATGGCATATTCCACCGTCACCGGCACCGTCGCGAAGGCGGTGCGACGCACCAGCCCGTCCCGCTCCAGCCCCTTCAGCGTCTGCGACAGCACTTTCTGGGACAGGCCCTGCACCCGGCGTCGCAGCGCGTTGAAGCGCAGCGGCCCCTCCGCCAGCAGGCCCAGCAGCAGCACCGCCCATTTGTCCGCGATCCGATCCAGCACCACGCGCGTGGGGCAATCCGACGCATAGCAATCGGGGGTCAGCGTATCGGCCATGGCGGTTTCCTCGGGGTGACCTGGTGAGAAATTGGTGCCTTCTTCACAGCAGATACCGAATTGGGCATCTGGTTTCCATTAGAAACCACTGTGGAGCATGCATCGTGAAGATCGCCGTCATCGGGGCCAGCGGCCGCGCCGGGTCCGAAATCCTCAAGGAACTCGCCGCCCGCGGCCATAGCCTCACGGCCATCGCCCGCAATCCGGCGCGGATCGCCCCGCTGCCCGGCATCACCGCCCGCCAGGGCGATGTGCGGGACCAGGCCGGCCTTGCCGCGCTGCTCGCGGGGCAGGATGTCGTCATCAGCTCGGTGATGTTCCTGGACAGCGATGTGGAAACACTGCTGTCCGCCATCCGCCAGGCCGGCGTGGCCCGCTACCTGGTGGTCGGCGGCGCCGGCAGCCTGGAGGTGGCGCCCGGGGCGCGCCTGCTCGACCAGCCTGGCTTCCCTGCCGCCTACCATGCCGAGGCCAGTGCCGGCGCCGCCTTCCTCGACCGCCTCAGGCAGGAGACGGCGCTGGACTGGAGCTTCCTCTCCCCCTCCGCCGAATTCTTCGTCGGCCCGCGCACCGCGAAATTCCGCCTCGGCGGCGACCAGCTGCTGACCGGTCCGGAGGGCAGCCGCATCTCCTTCGCCGACTATGCCATCGCCATGGCCGATGAGGTGGAGCGCCCGGCCCATTCCCGCCGGCGCTTCACCGTGGGTTACTGAGCCCGGCCCGATGACCGGAGGGCCGGATGGCCCGCAGGTCTGAACCGGCCCGGAGACTCACAACCGAAAGCTTGGCGAGTGCCGGTCGTGCCCCCAGAATAGGGGCATGGCCGCACCCGCTCCCCTGCTTCACCCGGATCTCGACCCCAGCTTTGCCGAGCTGCTCGCCCTCCGCCCGCAGCTCCGCATGGACCCGCTGGCCGGGCTGATGATGGAGGAGGTGCCGCTGGCGCGCATCGCCGCCGCCGCCGGCACGCCGACCTGGGTCTATTCCGCCAATACCCTGCGCCGGCGCCTCGCTGCGCTGCAGGGCGCGCTGTCCGACGCCCGCCTCGGCGCGCAGGTGCATTTCGCGGTGAAGGCGAACCCCAACCTCGCCGTGCTGCGCATCCTGGGCGAGGCCGGGGCCGGCGCCGATGTGGTCTCGGAAGGCGAGCTGCGCGCCGCCCGCGCCGCCGGGATCCCGGCCGCCCACATCGTCTTCTCCGGCGTCGGCAAGACCCTTTCGGAAATTCGCCTGGCCCTGGCCGAGGACATCCAGCAGATCAATGCCGAAAGCGCGGAGGAGGTGGAGATGATCTCCGCCGTCGCCACGCAGATGGGCCGCACCGCGCGGGTGGCGCTGCGGGTGAACCCCGATGTGGACGCCAAGACCCACGCCAAGATCACCACCGGCAAGTCGGAGAACAAGTTCGGCATCGCCATCGGCGACGCCCCGGCGCTCTATGCCCGCATGTCCAGCCTGCCGGGCATCCAGCCGATCGGCGTCGCGGTGCATATCGGCAGCCAGATCACCGCGGGGCTTTCCGCCTATCGCGTCGCCTATGGCCACCTGGCCGACCTGGTCCGCGGCCTGCGCGCCCAGGGGCTGTCGGTGGAGCGGGTGGATTGCGGCGGCGGCCTTGGCATTCCCTATCGCGACGAGCCGGCGCCGAACCCGGCGGCGCTGGCCGGCGCCATCCAGGCGACGCTGGGCAATCTCGGCGTCGAGCTGATGGTGGAGCCCGGCCGCTGGATCGCCGGCCCCGCCGGCGTGCTGCTCGCCTCCGTCGTGCTGCAGAAGCAGGGGGCGGAGCGCCGCTTCGTGGTGCTGGACGCCGCCATGAACGACCTGGTGAGGCCCGCCATGTACGATGCCTGGCATGGCATCCTCCCCGTCGCGCCCGCCGATTTCACCGCCGCCATCGCGCCAGCCGATGTGGTCGGGCCGATCTGCGAATCGGGCGATACCTTCGCGCGAAACCGTGGCCTTCCGCGTCTCGATGCGGGTAGCCTCGTCGCCTTGCTGGATGCGGGAGCCTATGGCGCGGCGATGAGCAGCACCTACAACAGCCGGCCCCTGGCCGCGGAGGTCCTGGTCGAGGGCGACCGCTTCGCCGTGGTCCGCGAACGCCAGACCCAGGACGCGCTGCTGGCCGGGCAGCGCCTGCCGGACTGGTTCGCCGCATGAGCGGCGGGCGCGAGGCTTCCCCGCTTCGCGCCCTGCCGCGGCGCCGGCGGCTGGCCAGGCTGGCGCTGGGCTGGGAAAGGCTCTGGCCCGCCCTCTGGCCGCCGCTCGGCGTGCTCGGCCTGTTCCTTCTGGTTGCCCTGCTCGGCCTGCCGCTGCTGCTGCCGCCCTGGCTGCGGCCCTTCCTGACCTTCGCCTTCGCGCTGGCCATCGCCTATGCCGCCTGGCGCGGCTTCCGCGGCCTGGCGGTGCCGGGGGCGGAGGAGGCGGATCGGCGGCTGGAGGCCGCCTCCGGCCTCGCGCACCGGCCGCTCGCCGCGCTGGCGGACCGGCCGGCGGGGGATGACCCCGTGGCGCTGGCCGTCTGGCAGGCGCATCGGCGCCGCGCCGCGGCCTCCATCCAGGCGCTGAAGGTGGGCCTGCCGCGGCCGGGGCTCGCCCGGCGGGACCCGATCGCGCTGCGCACCGGCCTCGGCCTCGCGCTCGGCGCCGCGCTGGTGATGGCGGGGACGGAGGCACCGGAACGGCTGCGCCGCGCCCTGCTGCCGACGCTCGGCGTCACCGTCGCGCCGCCCGCGCTGCGGCTGGAGGCCTGGGTGACGCCGCCCGCCTATACCGGCGCCGCGCCGATCTTCCTCGATGCCGCCGGCGGCAGCCTGACGGTGCCGCAGGGCAGCCGGCTGCAGGTGGCGCTCTCGGGCGGCAGCGGCGGCGCGCCGGAATTGCAGCTGGGGACGGAGGCCTCGCCCTTCCGCGCGCTGGATGCCCGGTCCTGGGCGGCGGAGGCACGGCTCGACCAGGGCACGCGGCTGGCGATCCGCCGCGATGGTTTCGAGGTGGCGGCCTGGACCCTGACCGTGCAGGCGGACCAGCCGCCCACCGCCCGCTTCACCGAGGCCCCCGCCCGCGCCCCGCGCGGCCTGGCGCTGCGGCTGCCCTGGCGGGCCGAGGATGACTGGGGGCTGGTCAACCTGGCCGCCGAATTCCGCCTGGTGGCGCGGCCCCAGGCCCCGGCGCATGTGCTGGAGATCAATCTGCCCTCGCCCCAGCCGCGGGAGGCGCAGGGCATCTCGGCCCCCGATCTCTCGGCCCATCCCTGGGCGGGGCTGGAGGTGGAGGTGCAGCTGCGCGCGCGGGACGCTGCGGGGCAGGAGGGTCGCTCCGCCACCGCGCGGCTGACCCTGCCGGAGCGCGCCTTCACCCATCCCGTGGCCCAGGCGCTGATCGCCATCCGCCGCGGCCTGTCCCTGGACCCGACGGCCCGCCCGCCGGCGCAGGCCGAGCTGGACCGGCTGTCGGCCGAACCCGAGGCCTTCGAGCACGACACCACCACCTTCCTGGCGCTGCGCGCCAGCCGCCACCGCCTGACCCGCGACCATCGGCCGGAGGCGGTGGGCGAGGTGCAGGAGACGCTGTGGGAGACGGCCCTGGCGCTGGAGGAAGGCCGCGCCGACCGCACCGCCCGCGCCCTGGAACAGGCCCGCGCGGAACTGCGCGCGGCGCTGGAACAGCAGCTGCGCGAGCAGCAGGAACAGCAGGCGCAGCGCACCCCGGAGCAGGAACAGCAGGCCCAGGCGCAGCGCGCCGAGACCGACCGCCGCATCCAGGAACTGCGCGACGCCGTACGCCGGCACTTGGAGGCGCTGGCCGAGCGGCTGCAGCAGGAGAACGCGGAATCGATGACCAGCGATCCGCAGAACCGCCTGATGGACCGCCGCGACCTGGAACGCCGCACCGACCGCATGCGCGAGGCCAACCGCCAGCAGCGCCCGCAGGATGCCGAGCGCGAGCTGGCGGAGCTGGAGGAGATGCTGCGCGCGCTGGAGGAAGGCCGCTCCGCCCGCAACGAGGCGCAGGAGCGCAACCGCCAGCAGCGCCAGCGCGGCCAGCAGCAGATGGGCGTGGTGCAGGACATGGTGCGCCGCCAGACCGGCATGCTGGACAGCGGCCACAGGCGGGCCGAGGCCGAGGCGCAGCGGCGGGAGGCGGATCGCCGCGCCCAGCAGCTGCAGAACCGCGCCCCCTGGGCCCGCCCGCAGGACCAGGCGCCGCAACAGCAGCAACAGCAGCAGCAGCGCGCCGAAGCCGAGTCCGAGGCGCGCGCCGAATCGACGCGGGAGGCGCGCACCCAGCGGGCGCTGCGCCGCGCGCTGGGCGAGGTGATGCAGCAATTCGGCGACCTGGCCGGGGAAATCCCCGCGCCCCTCGGCCGCGCCGACCAGGCGATGCGGGAGGCGCAGGAGGCGCTGGAACAGGGCGGCGATGCCCGCACCCCGCAGCAGACCGCGATCCGCGAATTGCAGGAAGGCGGCCGCCAGATGGCGCAGCAGATGCAGCGCCAGTTCGGCCAGGGCGAGCCGGGCGAGGAGGGGGAGGAAGGCGAGGGCGAGATGATGGGCCAGGGCCAGGGCCAGGACGGCCAGCAGGGCGGGCAGGAGAATGCCCAGGGCCAGGGCCAGGGCCGCGACCCGCTCGGCCGCCGCACCCGCGAGGCCCCCGGCGCCCAGGACAATGGCAGCGACACCCGCGTGCCAGACGAGGCCGAGCAGCTGCGCACCCGCCGGATCCAGGAGGAGCTGCGCAAGCGCGGCGCCGAGCGCGGGCGGCCGCAGGAGGAGCTGGACTATATCGACCGGCTGCTGCGGCGGTTCTGACGCAGATGCGCATCTGCGAGGAGCCGGTCCCCGGCAGCCTGGCGCGGCTGATCGCCCTGCACGCCGACTGGTACGGCCGCCACTGGGGCTTCGGCCTGCCCTTCGAGGCGAAGGTGGCCGCCGAGCTCGGCGCCTTCGCCGCCAGCCTGCCGCGGGAGGATTGCCGGCTGTTCCTGGCGCTGGACGCGGCGGGCCAGGTGCAGGGCGGCATCGCGCTGGATGGGCGGGCGGGCCGGCAGGCGCGCATCCGCTGGTTCATCCTGGCGGAGGGCGCCCGCGGCGGGCTGGGCCGCCGGCTGCTCGGCGCCGCGCTGGACTTCGCCGCGGCGCGTGGCTTCGAGGCGGTCTGGCTCACTACTTTCGCGGGGCTGGAGGCGGCGCGGCGGCTTTATGAGGCGGCCGGCTTCCGGCTGGAGGAGGAGGCGCCGGATTCCACCTGGGGGGTGCGCGTGACGGAGCAGCGCTTCGTCCTGGCGCCGGTCACGGCGCCTCCGGCGACGCAGGGGGCCGGCGCGGCCGGCCCCGGATCCCTCACACGGTGACCGCCTCGCTGAAGGTGACCCGGTTCCGCCCCTCCGCCTTCGAGGCATAGAGCGCCCGGTCGGCCTCCTTCAGGGCGCGCTGCAGGGTCATGTCGCTGGTCGCGACGACGGCGACGCCCACCGAGATGGTCACGCTCGGCAGCGCCGCATTGGCATTGGCGATGGTCAGCTCGGCCACGGACCGGCGCAGGGCCTCCACCCGCGTCGCGATCTCCGCCCCGCTCACCTCGCTCATCAGCAGGACGAATTCCTCGCCGCCATAGCGGAACAGCCAGTCGCCTTCCCGGACCTGCCGCCGGATATGGTCGCAGACCGTGACCAGCACGAGGTCGCCGGCGGCATGGCCATGCACGTCGTTGAACTTCTTGAAGTGGTCCACATCGAACATGACCACGGCGAGCGGGCGGCCGAGGCGGAGGCTCTGCGCGATCTCCTTCTCGCCCACCACCTCCAGGTAGCGGCGGTTGAAGGCGCCGGTCAGCGGGTCGCGGATCGCCTGTTCCTTCAGCGACTCGCGCAGCTGGATATTGGCCACGGCCAGGCCGAGCTGGCGCGCCGCCATCTCGGAGAACTGCGCCGTGCTGGCATCGAAGACCGGGTCGCAGCAGGCCCTGCCGGCCGCCGGCCGGACCGCGAAGGCGAGCAGGCCGATGGTCTCGCCATAGGCGATCAGCGGCAGGCAGAGGCTTTCCCCCGCCTCTTCGCCGCCGCATTGATGGGCGCAGCGCGGTGCGCCGGGGCTGGAGCGATGGATCTGCCCCCGGCGGAGACCCCAGCAATGCTCGGGCAGCACCACCTCCGGCGTGTCGCCGCCACCCCATTGCGCATGCCGCACCAGCTGGTTTCGCGAGGCCGCATAGAGGTAGAGCGCGCCGGAGCGGTCGGGAAAGAGCCGCTCCAGGAAGGTGCTGGCGAGGGCGCCGATCTCCTGCATCGACTTGCAGCTCTGCAGGAAGCTGTTGATCTCGTTGAGGCGGCCGACGTGATTCCGCTCGACCTGCAGGCTCCGCACATTCTGCTCGATCAGCAGCACCTGCTCCGCATGCAGCTTCGCGGATTTCAGCCGGTGGCGATGCTCCCGCCGCATGAAGATGAACAGCACCAGGATCAGGGCGCCGCAGGTCAGGGCGAAGGCGAGCATGGAGACGACGGAGGCCTGCCACTGGCGGTCGTACTCCGCCTGCCGCTCCGCGAGCAGCCGCGACTCCTCCGCCGACATCTCCTGCAGGATGGCCTTGCTGGCGTCCATGTTGATGAGGCGGCCGTCCTGGCCGTCGGCGCTGCCCAGATGGATGGCGGCCGACATCTCCTCCAGCCGTTGGGCGATGGTCCCGCGCAGCGCGGCGACACGCTCGACCTGCAGGGGGTTGTCATCCACCTCGGCCAGCAGCGCGTCCAGCTTCATCGGGATGGAACCGCCGGCGGCGTAGAACTGGGCCAGGTAGCGACGGTCGCGGGAGACGAGATAGCCGCGTTGCCCGCTTTCGGCCCCCAGCAGCGTGGTCAGCAGGTCCGACATCAGCCGCTCGGCGGTCAGCGTGTGATTGACCCAGACGGTCGCCTGCGACAGCGCCTGCAGATTGGCGTGGACGACCAGGCTGTTGAACACCACGCCGACCAGGCCCGCCGTCAGCAGGCCGAAGCTGCGCAACCATGTCCTGACGCTCATCGAGGGTCCGTTTTCGTAGACGCCATGCAAGGGCGTGGGATCTGCAACCTGGCCGTGAATTCCCATCTTGCCTCTACAACGTCAACGAAGTGCGGCCTGCGGCAATGGAAGGATTTGTCGTCTGCCCGGCGATCCGCGAAAGGCGCTGCCGCGCGCGGCGCGGCTCGCGCCCCGGCCGCGATCCTGTAGGCTGCGCGGCAGGAGGACCCCGCCGCATGGACTTCACCGCCCCCGCCCGCCGCCTCGGCACGCTGGAAAGGCCCGACTGCACCCTGGCCTATGAGGTGACGGGCAGCGGGCCGCCGATCGTCTTCGCCCATGGGCTGGGCGGCTGCTACCTGTCCTGGTTCCAGCAGGTGGCGCATTTTGCCCAGCGCTACACCTGCATCGCCTTCTCCCATCGCGGCTTCTTCCCCTCCACCGCGCCGGCGGGCGGGCCGGATCCGCGCGACTATGCGGGGGACCTCGCCGCGCTGGTGGACCATCTGGGGCTGGGGGATATCGCGCTGGTCTGCCAGTCCATGGGGGGCTGGACCGGGGTGGAATATGCCCTGGCCCGGCCCGGCCGCGTGAAGGCCCTGGTGCTGGCGGCGACCACCGGCTCGCTCGACCCGCGGCAGATGCGGGAGCCGGCGCGGGGGCGGCTGGAGGGCTGGAACGCCGAATCGGCCAGGGCCCGGGCCGCGATGGTTTCGCAGAACATCCACCCGGCCGCCGGCCCCGCCATGGCGGCGCGGCAGCCGGCGATGCACCACCTCTATGCGCAGCTCGATCGGCTGAGCGCCGGGCTGGACAAGGAGGCACTGCGCGCACGGATGGGGGAGATGCGTTGCCGCCCGCCGGCCGACCTCGCGGCGGCGAAATGCCCGGTGCTGTTCATCCCGGGCGGCCAGGACCAGGTGATTCCGCCCTTCGCCCTGGCGGCGATGGCGCCGGAGATTCCGGGCGCCCGCCTGGCGCCAATCCCCGATGCCGCCCATTCCGCCTATTTCGAGCACCCCGCCGCCTTCAATGCCCTGGTCGAGGCCTTTCTCGCCGAGGTTGGGCACGCCGGCTGAAGGGCCTGCCTCCTCAGCCCCGGTTGGCGCAGGCCGAGGCCGCGATGCGGCAGGTGGCCATGGGGTCGCGGGACCGGCATTCGGCGATCGCCTGCTGCTCCGCCGCCACCTGCGTCCGACCGCTGCCGGCCGAGAGGGAGGTCACGGTGTAGGAGGAGGGGTCGGAGGTCATGAACATGGCCCATTGGCTGCGCCGCACGCCATGCGCCGCGGCGGCGCAGGCCTCCGTCGTCTCGGCGATCACGCGGCAGCCGGGGCCGCCGGCGGTGCAGCCGCGCTCGGCCAGGCGATGCGCCGTCATCCGGTCCGGCTCCCCCACCACCAGGCCGAAGGCGGCGGAGGGGGTGCGGGCGCCGTAGATCACGCCATGGGTCACGCCGTTGCGCGCCGAGGCCGGCCGCACCGGCGCGGCCTGGGGCGCGGCCGGGGGCGCCGTCTGGGGCGCGGGCTGCTGCACCCGGTGCAGCACCGGCTGCACCAGGCCGGCGGGGGCCGCCGCCTGGCCGCGGCCGGTGGCCTCCGCGCTGCCGCGACGATTCTGGTTCGCGAGATAGCCGACCGCCGCGGCGCAGCGCACCTCGCAGGCCCGCGCCGCCTGGGCGGGGTCGCTGCCGAGGCGGGCGCGCGCCGTCTGCAGGCATTCGGCGCGGCACATGGCGCCGGCCTGGGCCATGGGGCTGCTGGCGCCGCCCCGCGCCGGCTGGCCCTGCGCGTCCGCCAGTCCGGGCAGGCTGCAGAGAACGAGGCCGGTCAGGAGCCGGATCAGGGTGGGGCGCATCGTCGGTGTCCTCGGGGTGCGGCGCCCGGGTTTCGGGAACCGCGTCGGATCGACGTTTTGCCGGCTGGACCTTGCGGGGCGATGTTGCCGCATTGCGATGAACAGGGCGTTTGCTTCGCGCGTCTCGCGCCCCGCGACATGCGATGTGACTTATGTTTCGCGCCGGTTTAGGCATCGCGCCGATGATGCTCCTCCCCGAACTGCCCGTCTCCGAGGCCCTGCCGCGCCTGGCGGAGGCGCTGCGTGAAGGCGCCAATGCCGTGCTGGTGGCGCCGCCCGGCGCCGGCAAGACCACGCTGGCGCCGCTGGCGCTGATGGACGAGCCCTGGGCGCAGGGGGCGAAGATCCTGGTGCTGGAGCCGCGCCGGGTGGCGGCGCGGGCGGCGGCGCGGCGGATGGCGGAGCTGCTGGGGGAGGGCCAGCCCGGCGGCACCATCGGCCTGGCGACGCGGCTGGATCGCATGGTCTCCGACCGCACGCGGGTCGAGGTGGTGACGGAAGGCCTGCTGGTGCGGCGCCTGCAATCGGATCCGGGGCTGGATGGCGTCGCCGCCGTCCTGTTCGACGAGGCGCATGAGCGCAACCTCGATACCGACCTGGCGCTGGCCTTCTGCCTCGACCTGCAGCGGGCGCTGCGGCCGGAGCTGCGGCTGCTCGCCATGTCCGCCACGCTGGATGTTTCGCGCTTTGTCGGCCTGCTGGGCGATTGCCCCGTCATCGAAAGCCTCGGCCGTGCCTTCCCGGTGCAGGTGGAGCATCGCCCGCGCGACCTGAAGGAGGCGCGGGAGCTGCCGGAGGCGATGGCGGGCGCCATCCGCGATGCGCTGCGGGCGCATCCCGGCGATGTGCTGGCCTTCCTGCCCGGCTGGGGCGAGATCCGCCGCACCGCCGAACGTCTGTCGGGCCTCGAGGCCGAGGTGCTGCCCCTGCATGGCGAACTGCCGCCGGCCGAGCAGGACCGCGCGCTGAATCCCTCGACCCGGCGAAAAGTGGTGCTGGCGACCTCGATTGCGGAAACCTCGCTGACCGTGCCGGGGGTGCGGATCGTGGTGGATGGCGGCTTCCGGCGCACGCCGCGGCTGGACCCGGCCAGCGGCCTCGCGCGGCTGGCCACGGTGCGGATCAGCCGCGCCGCGGCGGACCAGCGCGCCGGCCGCGCCGGGCGCACCGCGCCGGGCGTGGCGATCCGCCTGTGGTCGGAGGCGCTGCATCGCGGCCTGCCCCTGCAGGACCGGCCGGAGATCCTGGAGGCGGAGCTTTCGGGCCTGGCGCTGGATTGCGCCGCCTGGGGCGCGGCGCCGGCCGAGCTGCCCTTCCTCGATCCGCCGCCGGCCGGCGCGCTGGCCGCGGCGCGGGCGCTGCTGCGGGACCTGGATGCGCTGGACGGGGAGGGGCGCATCACCGCCATGGGCCGGTCCATGGCGCGGATGGGCACGCATCCGCGGCTGGCGCGGATGCTGCTGGCGGCGGTGGATGAGGGGGAGCGCGCCCTGGCCGCGGACCTCGCCGCGCTGCTGGAGGAGCGGGACCCGCTGCGCGGCCGCGACCAGCCGGCCGATATCAACCTGCGGCTGGAACTGCTGCATGGCGCCGACCATCGGGATGCGGATCGCGCCACCATCCAGCGCATCCGCCGCGCCGGCGCGCTGCACCGGCGGCGGCTGAAGCTGCATGGCACGGCGCTGCCCGGTGGCGAGGCAGGACCATTGCTGGCGGCGGGCTTCCCGGACCGCATCGCGGCGAAACGCGGCAGCATGGATGGCGCCTTCCGCCTGGCGTCGGGGCAGGGTGCGCGGCTGGGCGCGACGGACCCGCTGTCCCGCGCCCCGCTGCTGGCCGTCGCCGACCTCGAATTGCAGGGCACCGAGGCGCGCATCCGCATGGCCGCGCCGCTCGATCGCGCGGCGCTGGAGGCGCGCTTCCCCGAACGGCTGCGCTGGGTGGAGGGTGCTGCCTTCGACGCCCGCGCCGGCGCCGTGCTGGCCCGCCGCCGGCTGGTCTTCGGCCCGCTGGTGCTGGAGGACCACGCCCTGCCGAGCGCCGACCCCGCCACCATCGCCGCCGCCCTGGCCCAGGGCATCGCGGAGCGCGGCCTGCGCGACCTCGACTGGTCGAATGCGGCAAGGCAGCTGCGCGCCCGCATCGGCTGGATGCGCCGCGCGGAGGGCGAGGCCTGGCCCGATCTCTCGGATGCCGCCCTGGTGGCGACTGCCGCCGAGTGGCTGGCGCCGCATCTGCACGGGCGCACGAAACTGGCCGAGGCCAAGGCCCTGGACCTGGTCGGCGTGCTGCGGGCGATGCTGCCCTGGGACCAGCAGAGGCGCCTCGACGCCGCGCTGCCGGCGCGGCTCGACCTGCCCGCCGGCCGGTCGGCGGCCGTCGATTACGACCGGGAGGTGCCGACGCTGGAGGCGCGCGCGCAGCATCTCTTCGGGCTGGAGCGCCTGCCACCGCTGGCCGGCGGGGCGGTGCCGCTGCAGGTTTCGCTGCTCTCCCCGGCTGGGCGGCCGGTGGCCATCACGGGCGACCTCGCCGGCTTCTGGCGCGGCGCCTGGGCCGATGTGCGGCGCGACATGCGCGGCCGCTACCCGCGCCATCCCTGGCCGGAGGAGCCCTGGGCCGCGGCACCGCCGCCGGCCCGGTAGCAATTCGCAACCCCCGGCCCGCTTGACCGTCTCGTCCGCATGGCGCCCGCTGGGGCGAAGACCATATCCATCGCATCCGTGCCCCCTTGCCCCGGAGTCTCCATGTCGCACGCGCTTTCCCGCCGCGCCTTTGCGGGCCTCGCCCTGGTGCCGTTGCTCGGCTGCGCCGCGCCGCCCGCCCGGGCGCAGCGCGGCGCCGCGCTGCCCGATTTCGCCGACCTGGCGGAGCGGGTGCTGCCCGCCGTGGTCAGCATCGCCGTCACCTCCGAGGCGCGGACCGAAATTCCGGCCGAGCTGCGCGGCACGCCCTTCGAGCGCTATTTCCGCGACCGGCTGCGCGGCCGCGGCCAGCAGGTGATGGGGGCGGGCTCCGGCTTCGTCATCGACCCCTCCGGCCTGCTGGTCACCAACAACCATGTCATCGGCAATGCCAGCCGGATGCAGGTGACCTTCCAGAACGGCGAGGAATATCCCGCGCGGCTTGTCGGGATGGATGAGCTGACGGACCTCGCCTTGCTGCGGATCGAGGCGCGCAACCCGCTGCCGGCGGTGGGCTGGGGCAATTCCGGCGCGCTGCGCGTGGGCAACTGGGTGCTGGCGGCGGGCAATCCCTTCGGCCTCGGCGGGTCCATCACCTCCGGCATCGTCTCCGCCCGGGGGCGGGAGATCGGGGCGGGGCCCTTCGACGACTTCATCCAGACCGATGCGCCGATCAATCCGGGCAATTCCGGCGGCCCGCTGTTCAACATGGCGGGCGAGGTGATCGGCATCAATACGGCGATCTACTCGCCCTCCGGCGCCTCCGCCGGCATCGGCTTCGCGGTGCCGTCCGACCTGGCGCGGGGGGTGATCGAGCAGCTGCGCGCCACCGGGCGGGTGGAGCGCGGCTGGCTCGGCGTCTCGGTGCAGGATGCGGCGGAGCCGGGCGCGGCGCGCGGCGCGGCGGCCGGGGTGCTGGTGGCGGGCGTGGAGCGGGGCAGCCCGGCGGCACGGGCCGGGCTGCGCCAGGGCGACCAGGTGGTCGCCATCAATGGCGACCGGGTGGAGACCAGCCGGGCGCTGGTGCGCGGCATCGCCGCCATCGCGCCGGGGCAGACGGTGCGGCTGTCCATCCTGCGCAATGGCCGGCCGACCGAGGTGCCGGTGCAGGTCGGCCGCCGCCCGGCCCAGCCGCCCGGTTGAACCCCGCTGGGCCGGCCGCGCCCGGTTACGCTATGGTCATGCGCGAAGCGCGGCCGGGGCAGGTGACGCACCCCCGCTTCGCGCCCTATCTTCCGGCCCCTGTTTTGCACCTGTTTGCACTGGAACACCCATGCGGATCCTGCTGGTGGAGGACGATGTCGAGGTCGCCCGCTTCGTGAAGAAGGGGTTGCAGGAGGCCGGCCATACGGTGGAACACGCCGCCAATGGCCGGGACGGCCTGTTCCTGGCGGCCTCGGAAGGCTTTGACGTGCTGGTGCTGGACCGCATGCTGCCGGGCGGGGTGGATGGCGTGCGGCTGGTGGAGACGCTGCGCGGCCAGGGCAATCGCAGCCCGGTGCTGTTCCTGTCCGCCCTCACGGCGGTGGATGAGCGGGTGAAGGGCCTGAAGGCCGGCGGCGACGACTATCTGACGAAGCCCTTCGCCTTCGCCGAATTGCTGGCGCGGGTGGAGGCGCTGGGCCGCCGCCCCTCGGCGGAGGTGCCGACCACGCGGCTGAAGGTGGCCGACCTGGAGCTGGACCTGCTGTCGCGCACCGTGACGCGGGCCGGCCGCAAGATCGACGTGCAGCCGCGCGAATTCCGCCTGCTGGAGCATCTGATGCGCCATGCCGGCCAGGTGGTGACCCGCACCATGCTGCTGGAGAAGGTCTGGGACTATCACTTCGACCCGCAGACCAACGTCATCGACGTGCATGTCAGCCGCCTGCGCCACAAGCTGGACAAGGGTTTTGACAAGCCGCTGATCCATACCGTGCGCAATGCCGGCTACATGATCCGGGCGCAGGCCTGAAGGCGTGAATCCTGGCCTGGCGCAGCTGCCGCTGATCGGGCTGCTGCGCAGCGCCTCCGGCCGCTTCGCGCTGTTCTTCACCGCGCTCTTCGCGGCCTCCGCCACCGCGGCTGCCGTGGTGCTGTGGTGGAACACCGCCGGCGCGCTGGACCGGCAGACCGATGCGGCGATCCGCGCCGATGCCACGGCGCTGTCCGAACGCCGGGTCGATGCGGGGCTGGCCGCCCTGGTGCCGGCGATCGTCGATCGCCTCGCGCTCGATGTGCAGAACGAGGCGCTCTACCTGCTGCTCGGCCCGGATGGCCGGGTGCTGGCCGGCAATCTGGAGGCCTGGCCGGCGGAGGCCAATGCGGACGCGCCCTGGATCCGCATGCCGCTGCTGCGCGACGGCGCGGAAAGCGAGGCGCGGCTGCTGCGGGTGGATCTGGGCGATGGCCACCGTCTGCTGGTCGGCCGCGACGTGGCGGAAAAGCTGCGGCTGCGGGCGCTGCTGAGCGAGGGCCTCGCCTGGGCGGCCGCTTCCTCCGCCCTGATCGCCGTGCTCGGCGCCTGGCTGCTGCGCCGCGCGCTGGAGGACCGGCTGGCGCCAGTCTATGGCACCGCGGCCGCGATCAGCGCCGGCGACCTCTCCCGCCGCGTGCCGCTGTCCGACCGGCAGGATGAATTCGACCGGCTGGGCATGACGATGAACGCCATGCTGGACCGCATCGCCCAGCTGATGGAGGGGGTGCGCGGCGTCTCGGATGCCATCGCGCATGACCTGCGCACGCCGATCGCCCGCGCCCGCGCCAAGCTGGAGGAAAGCCTGGATTCGGCGGCGGATGAGGAGGCGCTGCGCGCCGCGGTGGAGCAGGGCATCGCCGATCTCGACGATATCGCCCGCGTTTTCAAGGCGGTGCTGCGCATCGCCGAGGTGGAGGCCGGCGCCCGCCGCGCCGCCTTCGCGCCGCTCGACCTGGCGCCGATGCTGGCGGATGCGGCGGAGCTCTACGGGGCTGCGGCCGAGGCCGGGGAGCAGGTGCTGGAGGCCGCGCTGCCGGAGGCGCTGCCCCTGGTGGGCGATCGCGACCTGCTGCTGCAGGCGGTGGCGAACCTTCTGGACAATGCGCTGAAGTTCAACCCGCCGGGCGGGCGCGTGGTGCTGGGCGCGCATCAGGTGGGCAGCGTGGTGGAGATCTGGGTGGCGGATGACGGGCCGGGACTGGCGCTGGCGGATCGCGCCCGGGTGGGGGAACGCTTCTTCCGCGCCGATGCCGCCCGCACCACGCCCGGCTCGGGCCTCGGCCTGTCCCTGGTGCGGGCCGTGGTCGGGCTGCATGCGGGGGAGGTGGTGCTGGCCGATTCCCACCCCGGCGCCGCGCCGCCCGGCCTCCGGGTGACGCTGCGGCTGCCGACGGGCGTGCAACCCGGCGGCACCGCCGGCCTGGTACCGGGCCTGGCGGCGGCGCTGCCGATGGGGCTGCCGGCGGCGTGAGGCGCCGCACCGGGTGACCTTGCGCGTTGCGCCTTATTCATGGCGACGCCATGCCGCGCTGCGGTGGCGCGGCGCATCATCCGCCGCATGCGCGTGCTGTTCTTCCTGCTGGTCCTGGCGCTGCTCTGGTCGATGCCGTCAGTCCGCCTCCGGGCGGAGGCGCCCCTGCGCGTCACCAGTGACAGCGCCGCCTATTGCCGCGAACTGGCCGGGCGCATCGCCGCCCTGCCCGCGCCGCGCCCGGCCGAGGAGGGGCGGCTGGTGGAGGAGGGGTTGCGGCTCTGCGACTCCGGCCATGTCCGCACCGGCATTGCCCGGCTGCGCCGCGCCATGCGGGATGCGGCGCGGGCGGAGTAGCCCGCCACGGCCTTGCGGCCGGATTACTCATCCACGGCCTTGCGGCCGATGACCTTCTGGCCGCCAGCCCTTGCGGGGGCCGCCGCGGTGCTGGCCGGCATCGGCCTGGCGCGCTTCGCCTATGTGCCGCTGTTCCCGGCCATGGTCGGCGCCGGCTGGGTGGATGGCGGCGGCGCCGGGCTGCTGGGGGCGGCGAATCTGGCGGGCTATCTGGCGGGCGTGCTGGGCGGGCGGGGCCTGGCGGCGCGGATCGGCGTGCCGCGGGCGCTGGATGCCGGCATGGCGCTGGCGCTGCTCGCCTTCGCCGCCTGCGCCATCCAGGGCGGGCTCTGGTGGTTCGTGCTCTGGCGCGGGCTGGCGGGGGCGGCGGGCGGGGTGCTGATGGCGCTCGTCGGGCCGGCGGTGCAGGCGAGCGTCGCGCCGCAGGCGCGCGGCATGGCGGGTGGCGTGGTGATGTCGGGTGCCGGCAGCGGCGTGGCGGCGGCCGGGCTGCTGGTGCCGCTGCTGCTCTGGGGCGGGCTGGCCTTCGCCTGGGGCGGGCTCGCCGTGGCGGTCGGGCTTCTGTGGCTCGGCGCGCGTCCCTTCTGGCCGCGGCCGCCGGCGCTGGCGGCGGCCGAGCTGGCGCAGGCGGTGCCGCGGGCCGGGCGGCTGCTGCTGGCCTATGGGCTTTCGGGTGCCGGGATGGTGGCACCGATGGTCTATCTGGCGGATCTCGCCGTGCGCGGCCGCGGCCTGGCGGTGGAGGCCGCTTCCCTCGTCTGGGTGCTGTTCGGGCTGGGGGCGGTGGCGGGCACGCTGCTCGGCGGGCGCGTCGCCGGGCGGATCGGCGGGCGGCGGGCGCTGCCGATCTGGCTCGGCGTGCAGGTTGGGGCGCTGGCGGCGGCGCTGCTGCCCTGGTGGCCGGCGCTGCTGCTGGCCGCGCCGCTCGGCGGCTTTGCCGGCGTCGGCGCCACCGCGGTGACCCTGGCCGCGGCGCGGGAGGTGGCGGGTGCGCAGGCGGGCGTGGTGTGGATCCGCGCCACGGCCGGCTATGCGCTGGCCCAGGCCGGCATCGCCTTCGTGCTGGCCGCGCTGTTCGCTGCGACCGGCGACAGTCACGCCGCGGTCTTCGGCGCCGGCCTGGTGCTGTCCCTGGCCGCCCTGGGCGCGTCGCTGGCGCGGCGCTGAGAAAAAAGAATAGGCGGGACCCCGGGGAAGGGGTCCCGCCTCAAGTTGAGGATGCCGGCGAGATCGGGGGGAGGCAGCCGGCATCCGGAGGGAGAGACGGGGTGCGGAAGCTCGGCAACCCCAGGGACGTTATGCCGGCAAAATGGTTTCGACTTGGTTTCCAAAGGCGTCGCCGGCCGGTGTTTTTGTGCCGAGCGGCAGTTCCTCGAGATGGGCGACGACCGCCTCGGGCGAGACCAGCACCACGCCATAGCCCGCCGCCTCGAAGCTCACCGGCGCGACCTCCTGCGTGACGAAATCCAGCGCGATCTGGTGGTTCGTGCCGCGGACGCCGGAGAAGGGAATGCCGTGCCAGGACCCGGCCAGGGCGCGGTGCAGGTGCCCGACGAACAGGTGGCGCAGCCGGCCGAGATGCGGGCGCAGCACCTCCAGCAGCGCTTCGCCGTCCAGCAGGCGGATGCGGTCCATCCGGCCCAGACCGACGCGGAACGGGGGGTGGTGGAGGGCCAGGAAGACCGGCCCTGAACCGCCGTGCAGCGCGCGGTCGAGCCAGGCCAGGCGCTGGTCGCAGAGCCGGCCTTCCGCCTGGCCCGGCTCGTGGGTGTCGAGCAGGACGAAACGCCCCGCCGGCGTGTCGAAGGCCTCCTGCACGAAGCCGCCCTCGCTCACCGGCGCATCGGGGAAGGCGGCGCGGAAGGCGGGGCGGCTGTCGTGATTGCCGATCGTGACATGCAGCGGCATCGGCAGCGCCGACAGCATCGCGCGTGCCGCCGCATAGCCGTCGGGCTCGCCGCCATGGGTGAGGTCGCCGGTCATCAGCAGGAAGGCCGCATCCGCGTGGAAGCGCCGGATCTGCGCCACGCAGCGGCGGAGGCGGTCCTGCGGGTCGAGGCCGTGCAGCGTCGCGCCGGGGCCGACCAGGTGAAGGTCCGACAGGTGGATGAACTTCACGCCGCCACCTGCGCCAGGCCGACCGGCTTGCTCATGATGACGCTGCGGTAGTTGGTGTGGGACCACTGGGCGTGCTCGATGAAGCGGTAGCCCCGGCGCCGGTACAGGGCGACGAGGTGTTCCGCCGGCTCCGCCGGCTCCGCCGTGTCGAGCGCGATCTCCACCGCCCCCGTCTCCGCCGACCGGCGTTCCGCGAGGTCCATCAGCCGGGCGCCGAGGCCACTGCCCTGCCAATCCGGCCGGACGGCGAACTGGCCGAGGCTGGCGACCTCCGGCCGGTCGAGCCAGGCGGAGCCGGCGGTGCGGCAGGCGGCCTTGAACAGGATCGTGCCGACGATGCGCCCCTCCGCGAGGGCGACCCAGCACTCGCCCGAGGCGGCGCGCTCGCGCGTCACCGCATCCGACTGGTGCGTCGCCATGTAGCGCAGCCCCCGCGCGGCCAGCGGCGCATAGGCGCGGTGCAGCAGGGCCGTGAGCTCGGCGATGGGGGCCGCCGGATCGAGCTTCTGGAGCACGGCGCGGTCGGCCAGGGGGTGGGCTGTCATCAGCGGAAACCTTGAGGATCGGTGCTGAATCCTGCCCAGTGGCTGGTGCCGACAGAAGAAAATCTTTCTGATACGCGGCATCAGAATAAGATGTGGTTATGCCCGAGCCCTCCCTCCGCCAGCTCCGCACCTTCCTCGCCGTGGTCGAGGCCGGCAGCGTCTCCGCCGCCGCACGCCTGCTGCACCTGACCCAGCCGGCGGTCAGCCAGCAGTTGCGCGAGCTGGAGCGCGGCCTCGGTCTGCGCCTGCTGGACCGGGCCGCCGGCCGGATGATCCCGAACGCGGCCGGGGCCGCGCTGCTGGAGCCGGCGCGGCGGGCGATCTCGGCGGCCGCGGATGCCGTGGCGGCCGTCGCGGAGCATGGGCGGGGCGAGACCGGGCGGCTGCGGCTCGGCACCGGGGCCACCGCCTGCATCCACCTGCTGCCGCCCGTGCTGCAAAGGGTGAAGGCGGCGATGCCCGGCCTCGCGGTCAGCGTCGCCATCGGCAATACGGGGGAGCTGCTGCCGCGGCTGGAGTCCGGCGATCTCGACCTGGTGCTGGCGACCCTGCCCGTGCCGGCGGGCCGGGCGCTGAGCACCACGCGGCTGATGTCCGACCCGCTGCTCGCCCTGCTGCCCGCCACGGGAGGCGATGGACCGATCACGGCCAGGGCGCTCGGGGCCTGGCCGCTGATCCTGTACGAGGAGGGCGGCAATACGCGCGCGGCGACCGATGCCTGGTTCCGGCGCGCCGGCATCCGGCCGGAGCCCGCGATGGCGCTGGGCAGCGTCGAGGCGATCAAGACGCTGGTGGGCGCGGGGCTCGGGGCCGCCGTGCTGCCGGCCCTGGCGCTGCGCAGGCCGCCCCCCGGCACAGTGACGCGGCCGCTGCGACCGGCCGCAGCACGCAGCCTCGGCTGCGTGCTGCGGAAGGAGAAGGTGCGGGACCGCGGCTTGCGGCTGTTCCTGGCCGAGTTGGACCGAAGCGTGCAGGACCTGCCCGCGGGGTGATACCCGACCGGGTTTTTTTGCCCTAAGCCCCTCCGACAAGCTTCGGGAGAGAAGGCATGGCGGGGACTGGTTCGGCGGGGCTGCCGCTCGATGGGCTCAAGGTGATCGAGCTCGGCCATTACATCGCCGGGCCCTTCGCCACGCGGCTGCTGGCCGATCTCGGCGCCGAGGTCATCAAGATCGAGCCGCCGGAGGGCGACCCGATCCGCGGCTGGGGCAGCCGGCACAATGGGCACCCCGTCTGGTTCAGCATCCATGGCCGCAACAAGCTCTCCGTCACGCTCGACCTGAAATCGGCCGAGGGCCGTGCCCGCATGCTGAAGCTGGTGGCGCGTGCCGATGCGCTGGTGGAGAACTTCCGGCCCGGCTTCCTGGAGCGCATCGGGCTGGGGCCGGAGGTGCTGCACCAGGCCAATCCGCGCCTCGTCATCGCCCGCGTCTCCGGCTACGGCCAGGACGGGCCCTATCGGGACAAGCCCGCCTTCGGCTCGATCGGCGAGGCGATGGGCGGGCTGCGCCACCTGACGGCGACGCCGGGCGTCACCGACCATCCGCCGCCGCGCTGCGGCGTCTCCATCAGCGACGACCTGGCGGGGATGTATGCGGCGCTGGCCGTGACCTCGGCCTGCTGGAGCATCAAGGGCAACCCCGAGGCGCGCGGCCGCATCATCGATGTGGACCTGGTGGGCGCGGTGTTCAGCCTGATGGAGGGGATGCTGCCGGAATACGGGCTGACCGGCGCCATCCGCCAGCCGGCGGGATCCGCCATCCTGACCGCGGCGCCGACCAACACCTATCTCTGTGCCGATGGCAAATGGCTGTGCATCGGCGGCAATTCGGACCCGATCTTCAAGCGGCTCTGCGACGCCATCGGTGCGCCGGCCATGGGGGCCGATCCGCGCTTCGCCGACAATCGCGGCCGCTGCGCGCATATGGCGGAGATCGACGCGGAGATCGGCCGCTGGACCCGCACCCTGCCGGCGGCGGAGGCGGAGGCGGTGCTGGAGGCGGCCGACATTCCCTGCTCGCGCCTCTACGACATCCGCGACTGCGCCGAGGACCCGCATTTCCGCGCCCGGCAGACGGTGATGGAGGTGGAGGACCCGCTGCTGGGCGTCACCCTGCTGCACCCCGCCGCGCCCTTCCGCTTCGATGGCGTGACCCCGCGCGAGATGGTGCGCTGGACGGCGCCCGCCGTGGGCGCGCACAACGACCATGTCTTTGGTGAACTGCTGGGGGAATCCCGCGATGCATAGCGCCGTGATCTCGGAAGTGGCCCCGCGCGACGGGCTGCAATCCATCGGCCCCTTCGTGCCGACCGCGACCAAGATCGAGCTGGTGCGGAAGCTGCACGCGGCCGGGTTGCGGCGGATGGAAATCGGGTCCTTCGTGAACCCCAAGGCGGTGCCGCAGATGGCCGATACCGCCGCGGTGCTGGAGGCGGCGCTTGCCTTGCCGGGCCTCGAATGCACCGTGCTGGCGCCGAATCGGCGCGGCTTCGAGATGGCGAAGGCCGCCGGCGCGCAGCGCGTCGGCGTCTTCATGTCGGTCACCGAAAGCCACAACAAGGCCAATGTGAACCGCAGCCGGATGGACAGTTTTCTCGACCTCTCCGGCATCGTGTCAGATGCGCGATCTGCCGGGATGAAGGTGCGGTTCAACCTGTCCTGCGCCTTCCACTGCCCCTTCGAGGGCGTGGTGCCGGAGAAGGACGCGCTGGATTGGGTGGAGCGGGTTCAGGCGCTCGACCAGGGCATCGAGATCAGCATCTGCGACACCACCGGAAATGCCGCGCCGGACCAGGTGCGTCGCGTCTTCGCGCATGCCATCCGCAGCTGGCCGGATGCCGAGGGCAAGCCGCGCTTCGCCTTCCACGGCCACGACACCTACGGCATGGGCGTGGCCAATTGCGCAGCGGCCTGGGAAGCCGGCTGCCGCGTCTTCGACAGCGCGGCCGGCGGATTGGGCGGCTGCCCCTTCGCGCCGGGGGCCACGGGCAACGTGGCGACGGAGGATGTCGCCTGGCTGTTTGACCGGATGGGCGTGGCGACCGGCGTGGACTGGCCCGCGCTGCTGGCCGCGGCCGATTACGCGGCGGCGATCCCCGGCGCGCTGCCGGGCGGCCGGATGCGCGCGGTGCCGGCGGCGCGGGCAGCCTGACTCTGCGGGCGCTGTCCATCGTCCGGCCCGGCGGCAGCCTGATCGCCGCCGGGACAAAGACCTTGGAGGTGCGGCGCTGGATGCCGGAACTGCTCCCCTCCGAGGATCTGCTGATCGTCGAGAATGGCCGCTTCCTGACCCGGGACGGGGAGGAGGACGCCGATGGCCTGGCCGTGGCCCTGGTCCGCGTGACGGCCATCCGTCCCTTCACGCGCGCCGACCTGGCGGCCGCCTGCGCCGCCTTCTTCGAGGAAGGCTGGCTGGCCTGGGAGCTCGGCGATGTCCGTCCGCTGCCGCCCGGGCGGCGGGTGCGGGCGGCGCGGCGGATCTACGAGGTGGATTTCCAGCCCTGATCCAAGGGCCTGGCTTCGGCCTCGATTCGCCAAGAGCATTTTGCTAGTTTCAACGCGATGCGCGCCGTCCTTGCCATGCTGCTGCTGCTGACCCTCGCAGCCTGTGGCACCTCCCGCACCCCGCCGGCGGTGGTGGCGCCGCTGCGGCCGGAGCTGGGGGAGCCGATTTCCTGCGTGCCCTATGCGCGGGCGCGGTCCGGCATCGCGCTGGCGGGCGATGCCTGGCAGTGGTGGGATGCCGCCGCCGGGCGCTATGACCGGGGCGCGGCGCCGCGGCCGGGCAGCGTGCTGGTCATCGGCCGCACGCCGCGGATGCGCGCCGGGCATGTCGCCGTGGTCACCCGCGTGCTCGGCCCGCGGGAGATCCTGGTGGACCATGCGAACTGGGCCACCGGCGCGGCGCGTGGGCGGATCATGACCGACCAGCGGGTGGTCGATGTCTCGCCCGGCAATGACTGGTCGCGCGTCCGGGTCTGGTATCCGCCGATCAACGCCCTGGGCAACACGGTCTTCGCGGCCCATGGCTTCGTCCATGCCGGGCGCAGCTACGCCGGCGGCTGAGCCTTTCCGCAGGCCGCGCCGGCAGGCTATCTGTTCTGCAATCATTCCCCGGAGGAACCCATGAACCCGACCCGCCGCGGCCTGATGGCCGCCGCCCTGGCCACCGCGCCCATCCTTTCCGCCCGCGCCCAGTCGAACTGGCCGGAGCGGCCGGTGCGCTTCATCGTGCCCTTCCCGGGGGGCTCCAGCCCGGATCTGACGGGGCGGGTGGTGAGCGCGCATCTGGCAACCGCGCTCGGCCAGCCCGTGGTGGTGGAGAACCGGGCCGGGGCGGGCGGCAATATCGGCACGGATGCGGTGGCCAAGGCGACGGACGGGCATACCATCGGCCTGTCGATCAACGGCCCGCTCTCCACCGCGCCGGCGCTGTTTGCCAACCTGCCCTATGACCCCATCCGGGACCTGAAGGCGGTTTCGCTGCTGGTGCGCGGGCCGCAATTCCTGGTGGTGAACAAGGACCTGCCGGCGGCGGACCTCGCCGGCTTCGTGGCGCATGTGAAGGCCAATCCGGGCAAGCTGGCCTTTGGCTCGGTCGGGCCGGGCTCGGGCGGGCATCTCGGCATGATCGACCTGATGGCCAAGGCCGGCGGGCTCGAGATGCTGCACGTGCCCTATCGCGGCTTCCCCGAGGCGACGCTGGACCTGGTGGCCGGGCGCATCCAGGCCATGGTGGTGACCACGGCGGCGGTGATGGGCCAGGTGCGGGATGGCAGCATCCGCGCGCTGGCCGTCACCTCCGCCAACCGCTTCCACCTGACGCCGCAGGTGCCGACGCTGGCGGAACAGGGCATCGCCAATGCCGAGAGCTATGGCTGGCAGATCATGGTCGCCCCCGCCAATACGCCGCCCGAACGCATCGCCCGCCTGGCGGCGGAAGCGCAGAAGGGGCTGCGGGAGGCCGCGGGCCGGCAGCGGCTGGAGAATGCCGGCTTCGAGGTGATGGCCACCGGGCCCGAGGAGGCCGCCGCCTTCCTGGCGGAGGAGACCGACCGCTGGGGCGGCATGATCCGGCGCCTCGGCATCCGCATGGATGCCTGAAGGCACCCCGGCGGAACCATGCACCCGCGCGTGTCACCACGCATAGGTGACGCGGCGGGGGGCGGCCTGTCGCCTTCGGCAAAGAACTGTGCGCAGTGGGTGCCGTTCGTCCCGTATACCTGACGGGAGAGACGAGATGTTCCTACGCATCGACAAGCTGCAAACCGAGTTGCCGCCCCCCAAGCGCCAGGATCCGAACGAGGCCGCGGCCTTGCAGGAACTGCTCGGCGGCAAGTACGGCGAGATGTCCACGCTCGGCAACTACATGTTCCAGAGCTTCAACTTCCGCAGCAAGGCCAAGCTGCGCCCCTTCTACAGCCTCGTCGCCGCCATCACGGCGGAGGAGCTGGGCCATGTGGAGCTTGTGAGCAACGGCGTCGCCATGCTCAACAACGGCCCGGACAGCGAGGGTGACGACACCGGCGACGGCGGCGACATCACCGGCGCCCCCTTCGCCGACATGAAGGACATCCGCTCCTACGCCAGCTTCGCGTCCAACGCCGGCGGCGCCATGCCGGTGAACAGCAATTCCATGTCCTGGAATGCGGACATGATCACCACCACGGGCAATGTGGTGATCGACCTGCTGCACAACTTCCACCTGGAATGCGGCGCGCGGCTGCACAAGCTGCGGGTCTATGAGACGGTGAAGGACCCGACCGCGCGGGAGGTCTGCGGCTACCTGCTGGTGCGCGGATCCGTCCACGCCCATGCCTATGCGCTGGCGCTGCAGCAGATCACCGGCGTCGACATCCACAAGATGCTGCCGACGCCGAACATCAACCTCTCCAACATCCCGGAAAGCCAGAAATACCTGGCCGAGGGCTCGCACCGCCGCCTCTACCGCTTCAGCCCGAACGACTACGCCGAAATGGCGTCGATCTGGGGCAATGGCGAAATGGCGCTGCCAGGCGATCCGCCGGGCGAACTGGAAGTGGTGGCCGGCATGCCGGAAGGCGGCAAGATCCACCAACTGGTGGGCGTGCCCTCCGCCTTCACACCCGACTACGCGCCCGAGGAAATGTTCGAGATCGCGAAGAAGCTGACCGCGAAGATGTAGCGGCGCGCGTCCCGCGGGCCGCGCAGGCACGGAGGCGGGACGGGTGAGGGCGGCGCGGGTGATGCGGGGAGGGCGCTGCCCTCCCCGCGCCCCTCCCGCCAGGAGGCAGTGGCCTCCTGGACCTCAGGACCTTTGAGTGGAAATGGAGAGGGGGCCAGCGGTGCCGCAGATCATGCGGTCCCTCCGGCCCCCTCTCCATTTCCACTCATGATTCAAAGGGTTCCAAGGGGCCACTGCCCCTTGGCAGGGGGTGCAGGGGGACAGCGTCCCCCTGCAATCAAGCCGCGCGCCCCGACTCATCCGGCGCACGGCCTGCGCCTCACCCCCCGGGGCGTCGCGTGTCAGCCCGCCCGCTCGATCGCTTCCTTCTCGGCGACCAGGGCGTTCGGGGCCGGCGGGGCGCCGCGGGTTTTCCACAGGGAGTAGGCGATGCCGCCCGCGATCAGCGCCGCGGTGACGCCCAGCGAGATGGCCGGGTCGACCTTGCCGAAGATCTGGTTCCAGAAGATCTTCGCGCCGATGAAGACCAGCACCATGGCCAGCGCGTACTTCAGGTAGTGGAAGCGGTGAACCATGGCCGAGAGCGCGAAGTACAGCGCGCGCAGGCCGAGGATCGCCATGATATTGGCGGTATAGACGATGAAGGTGTCGGTCGTGATGGCGAAGATCGCCGGCACGCTGTCCACCGCGAAGACCAGGTCGGCCAGGTTGATGACGACCAGCGCCAGGAACAGCGGGGTGGCCCAGGCCACCATCTTGCCCGTCTTCGGATCCGGCTGGCGGACGAAGAACTTCTGGTCGTGCAGCTGGTCCGTCACCCGCATGTGGCGCTTCAGGAAGCGCACCACCGGGTTCTTGGAGATGTCGGAATCCCCTTCCGGCACCACCATCATCTTGATGCCGGTGCCGATCAGGAAGGCGCCGAAGATGAACAGCAGCCAGTCGTATTCCTGCACCAGGGCGGCGCCGACGCCGATCATGATGCCGCGCAGCACGATGACCGCGATGATGCCCCAGACCAGTGCCCGGTACTGGTATTTGCGGGGGATGGCGAAGAAGCCGAAGATCAGGCTGATGACGAAGACATTGTCGATCGACAGCGCCTTCTCGATGAAGAAGCCGGTGAAGTAGGTCACCCCCGCATGGGTGCCGTCCTCGGTGGCGATATGGCCGGCCTCGTAGGCCCACCAGATGGCGCCGCCATAGAGCATGGCGAAGCCGATGTAGAAGGCGGAAAGCCACAGGCTTTCGGCGATGCCCATTTCCTTGTCCTCCTTGTGGAGGACGCCGAGGTCGAAGGCCAGCAGGGCGAAGACGATGGCGAGGAAGCCCAGCCACATCCAGACCGGCTTGCCGACCCATTCCAACAGAAGAAAGTCCATGACGTTTTCGCTCCGGGTCATACGGAAGCCGCCGCCCCGGATGGCCCTCAAGGGGGGCTCCGGGAGACGGATTCACAGGGGGCACCCCGGCGCGGGTGTCACGATCCGGGCCGGGGTCGTGGCAGGCTCTGGCGATCCGACATCGCGGGGGCGGGGGCCGGCGCAGCGCCGGAAACCCGCCCGAGCCGCCAGAGGGGCCCGGATCAGCGGCCGAATTAAGGGGCGGGCCGCACGCCTTCAAGCCCCTTCTACATGGACGGACGTAAATATTTTGGAAAGCTGCCAGGGCGGCCCACGGGGGCGCCGCCGGGGGCGGGTGGCGGCGGCTTTCGCGCGATAATCCGGCCGCCCCCGGTTGTCTCGGCCCTGGCGGCGGGCCATCTGCGGTTTGCGGAAGACGCCGGGGCGGATTACTCTCCGGCCCCGAGGCAATCCGGCCCCCTGCCACGGGCGGGCCACTCACGGGATCGAGGCGTCGCTATGGGTTCTTTCAGCATCTGGCATTGGCTTGTCGTTCTGCTGGTCGTCCTGCTGCTGTTCGGCAGCGGCAAGATCAGCGGCCTGATGGGCGACGTCGCGAAGGGCATCAAGTCCTTCAAGGCGAACATCAAGGAGGAGGACGGCAAGGACGCCTCGATGGTGGCCGATCCGGCGGCGCAGACCCCGGTTCCGCCCGCCGGCACCATCGCGGCCCCCGGCGCCGCCACGGCCACCCAGCAGGCCGCCAACCCGACCCGCCCGGCGGCCTGACGCGCCACCCGGCTGGCTGGCCCCTCGGCCCCAGGTTCCGAGGTGGTCGCTGGCCGGTGGGATGGCTGCTTGGTTGATCGCCGGGCAGCCCCGGCCTAGGCTCGCCCCGCATTGGACGTGCCCCGCCACAAGGTGGGGTCGCGCGCCGACCCCGGATCCGGGGCCGGCGCGTTGCGTTTGGGGGGCTTCAAGAATGAACAGGCCGGCAATGGACGGCGCGGGGCAGCCTGCCCCGCAGGCGGCCGCGGGGGCAGCGGCAGGCGCGGGCACCGGCGTGGTGCAGATCGACGACATGGAATTCGCCTCCGCCCGGCGGGAGCTTTCGGGCTGGCAGGGCTATGCCTGGCGCGCCGCGGCCGTGGCCTTCGTGCTGTGGCATATGTGGATCCTGCTGGTGGCGCCGGTGGATCCCACCGTGGCGCGCGCCGCGCATGTCTTCCTGGGCGCCGCGCTGGGCTTCGCCCTGTTCGCGCCGGCCACGGTGCAGGGCGCGGGGGGCGCCGGCACGCGGGTGCCCTGGTACGACTGGCTGCTGATGGTCCCCTGCCTGCTGGTGCCGATGCACTACATCCTGGATGCGGACGGCATCGAGATGCGGTCCTTCATGGGGCCGAACTGGCAGGATATCGCGGTGGGCACGGTCGGCATCCTTCTGGTGCTGGAATTCGCCCGCCGCACCGCCGGCTTCGTCATGCCGCTGATCGCCGTGGTCTTCATCGCCTATTGCTTCGTCGGCCCCTGGATGCCCGGCATCCTGTTCCATGGCGGCATCGCCTATGAACAGGCGGTGGTGGAGCTGTTCAACAACAACGGGGTGCTGGGCACCATCGTGCAGGTCTCGGCGACCTTCATCATCCTATTCGTGACCTTCGCCGCCTTCCTCACCGCCTCCAAGGCCGGCGACTATTTCAACGACTTCGCCCTTGCCCTGGTGGGGCGGGCGCGCGGCGGGCCGGCCAAGGTCACGGTGGTCTCCGGCATCCTCTTCGGCGCCATCTCCGGCAGCGCGGTGGCCAATGTCGTCGCCTCCGGCACCTTCACCATCCCGATGATGCGCCGCGTCGGCTATTCGCGGGAGACGGCGGCGGCGGTGGAGGCCACCAGCTCCACCGGTGGGCAGATCACGCCGCCGGTGATGGGCGCCGGCGCCTTCATCATGGCGGAGGTGCTGGGCATTCCCTACACGGAGATCGCGCTGGCGGGCCTGATCCCGGCGCTGCTGTTCTACCTGGCCAACTACATCCATTGCGACCTGAACGCCCGCAAGGCGGGCATCATGGGGCTGCGCCGGGACGAGCTGCCGCGCTGGGTCGATCTCGGCCGCCGCGCCTATATGGCGGCGCCGCTGGTGCTGATGATCTATATGCTGGTGACGGGCTATTCGCCCTTCCGCGCCGCGGCCACCGGCATCGCCGCCACCATCGCCATCATGCTGGTCACCTTCCTGGTGCATCGGCTGGTGCTGCGGCGGGAAGGGCTGGTGGCGGGCGTCGTCGGCGCGCTGGTGGAACTCGCCCAGGCGATCGAACGCGCCCTGGCCGGCTCGGCCAAGGAGGTGATGCAGCTGATCGCGGTCTGCGCCGCGGCGGGGCTGGTGGCGGGCGTCATCGGGCTGACCGGCATCGGCGGCCGCTTCGCCAATATGCTGCTGGAGATCGCCGGCGCCTCCGAGCTGCTGGCCATGCTCTTCGCCATGGTGGTGGCGATCATCCTCGGCATGGGGGTGCCGACCACGGCGGCCTATGCGATCGCGGCGGCGGTGGTGGCGCCGGGGCTGATCAATATCGGCGTGCCGGCGCTGGTGGCGCATATGTTCATCTTCTACTTCGCCATCCTCTCGGCCATCACGCCGCCGGTGGCGCTGGCCTCCTTCGCCGCGGCCTCCATGGCGGGGGCCGATATGTGGAAGACCAGCGTCATCGCCGTGAAGCTGGGGCTGGCCACCTTCATCGTGCCCTTCATGTTCTGGATCTCCCCGGCGCTGCTGGCGCAGGGGGAGCTGCTGGTGATCCTGCAAGCCGTCTTCACCGCCGGCTGCGGCGTATTCCTGCTGGCCTGCGCGACGGAAGGCTGGATGCTGAACGGTCGCCTGTCGCTGCCGCTGCGCCTGCTCTCCGCCGTGGCGGGCCTGGCGCTGATGGTGCCGGAGGGGCTGACCGACCTCTTCGGCCTGGCGGTTGGCATCGGCCTGCTCGCCTGGCAGTACCGCGCCTTTCCGGAGACGCGGGCGGCATGACGGGTTGGGACCAGGCGGCGGAGGCGATCGTCGCCGCCGGGCGAAGGCTGGATGCGCGGGGCTGGGTGCCGGCGACGGCGGGGAATTTTTCCGTCCGTCTGGATGCGCGGCGGCTCGCGGTGACGGTGTCGGGCCGCCACAAGGGCTTTCTCACCACCGACGACGTGATGGTGGTGGACCTCGACGGCATCGCCGAGGATCCGCGCAGGGAGAGCTCGGCCGAGACGCTGCTCCATTGCGGCATCTATCGCCGCTTCCCCGAGGCCGGCGCCGTGCTGCATGGGCATTCCATCGCCAATACCGTGCTGTCCCGCGCCGCCGGCGAAAGCCTGGTGCTGGCGGGCTACGAGCTGCTGAAGGTCTTCCCGGGCCTGGCCACCCATGAGGCGGAGGTGGCGGTGCCGGTGGTGGAGAACGACCAGGACATCGCCCGCATGCAGCGCGGCCTGGATGCGCTGTGGGACGGTCTGCCCAGCGTCCCGCCGGGCTATTTGATCCGTGGCCACGGGTCCTATGTATGGGCGCCCGACATGCCCGCGGCCCTCGCCCGGATGGAGGGGCTGGAATTCATGCTGGACTGTGCCTTGAAGGAAAGGAGCCTGCGATGAGCCGTCTGACCATTTGGGACGCCGCGACCAACCAGCAGGTCCAGGTCACCGAGGATCCCGCCCGGATCGCCGCCGCCCTGGGCGCGATCGGCGTGCGCTTCGAGCGCTGGCCGCTGGCGGACCTGCCCGCCGATGCCCCGGCCGAGGCGGTGCTGGAGGCCTATCGCCCGCGGCTCGATGCCTTCATGGGCGAGACCGGCGCCGGCACGGCCGATGTCATCAAGCTGACGCCCGACCATCCGCAGAAGGATGCCATGCGGGCCAAGTTCCTGTCGGAGCATATCCATACCGAGGACGAGGTGCGCTTCTTCCATGCGGGGTCGGGCAACTTCGTGCTGCATGTGGACGGCAAGGTCTTTGACGCGCATTGCACGGCGGGCGACCTGATCTCGGTGCCGGCGGACAGCAAGCACTGGTTCGATGCCGGCGAGAATCCGAATTTCGCGGTCCTGCGCGTCTTCACCGACACCTCCGGCTGGACGCCGCACTACACCGGCACCGACATGGCGAACCGCTTCCCCGCCGCGACGGCATGACGCCGCGCCCGGTGCTGCCAAGGCTGGTCCTCACGGATATCGAGGGCACGACCAGCGCCATCGCCTTCGTCAAGGACACCCTGTTCCCCTTCGCCGAGGCGGAGCTGGACGCCTTCCTGGCCGACCGCGGGGCGGAGCCGGAGGTGGCGGCGATCCTGGCCGAGGTGCCGGGGCCGGACCGGGCGGCGACGCTGCGCGGCTGGATGGCGGCGGATGCCAAGGTCACCCCGCTGAAGGCGCTGCAGGGGCTGATCTGGGCGGCGGGTTTCGCCGATGGGCGGCTGCGCGGGCATCTCTGGCCGGATGTGGCGCCCTGCCTGCGCGCCTGGCACGCGGCGGGGGTGGCGCTGGCCGTCTATTCCTCCGGTTCGGTCGGCGCCCAGAGGCTGCTCTTCGGCCATAGCGAGGCCGGCGACCTGCTGCCGCTGTTCAGCGGCTTCTTCGACACGCGGGTGGGCGCGAAGCGGGAGGCCGCTTCCTACGCCGCGATCGCCGCGCAGACCGGGCAGGAACCGGGGGGGATCCTGTTCCTGTCCGATGTGGCGGAGGAGCTGGACGCGGCCCGCGCCAGCGGCCTGGCAACCTGCCAGCTGGTCCGCGCGCAGGACGGCACCGTGGCCTGCGGGAGACACCCCGCCGCGATGGACTTCCCCGGCGTCGCCAGCCTGTTCCAGCTGCCTCTGCCTGGGTGACACGCTTTATCGCGGCAGGCTAAGTGCCCGCGCCCCCGGGGCGCGGTGATCGGGCGCGGGAGATCAATCAATATGATGACGAGCTATGCCGTCCGTGACGGCCGCCTCGCCCTGCGCGATGGCGTCCTGGCCGCGGAGCAGATTGCCGAGGCGGTCTGGATCGACCTGCTCAACCCGACGCCCGAGGAGGAGCGGGCGGTGCAGGATGCGCTGCGCCTGGAAATCCCGACGCGGGAGGAGATGCAGGAGATCGAAAGCTCCTCCCGCCTCTACCGGGAGGGGGAGGCGCTGTTCCTGACCGCCAACTTCCTCTACGGCGTGGAGGGCGGCGAATACGGCTCCACCCCCATCACCTTCGTGCTCAGCAACCAGGCGCTGGTGACGGTGCGCTACGCGACGCCCAAGGCCTTCTCCGTCTTCGCGCTGCGCTGCCAGCGCTCCCCGGCCCTGGTCTCCACCCCCGATGCGGTGATGCTGCATCTGTTCGAGCAGATCGTCGACCGGCTGGCCGATATCCTGGAGCGGGTGGGTGCCGATATGGACCGCGCCTCCTCCGCCTCCTTCCGCAGTGCGCGCACCAAGGTGAAGGCGGACAAGCGCGACCATGACCTGCGCGAGGCGCTGATCACCCTGGGCGAGGTGGGGGAGGTGACGACGCGCACGAACGAAACGCTGCTGGGCCTGACCCGCATCCTGTCCTTCGTCAGCGCGGAGAAGGCGACGGTGATCCGCAAGGACAACCAGACGCTGATCAAGACCCTGGTGCGGGACGTGCGGTCCCTGGTGGACCATGCCGGCTTCCTGAACAACAAGGCCACCTTCCTGCTGGACGCCGTGCTGGGCATCCTGAATGTCGAGCAGAACGCCATCATCAAGACCTTCACCGTCGCCAGCGTGGCGCTGATGCCGCCGACGCTGATCGCCAGCATCTACGGCATGAATTTCCAGCACATGCCGGAGCTGGAATGGCCCTGGGCCTATCCCGCCGCGCTGGGGCTGATGGTGATCGCGGGCGTGCTGCCCATCGCCTATTTCAAGCGGAAGGGCTGGCTCTGACCCTGCCGGTCCTTCTTCTGCCGGCGCTGCTGCTGCCCCTGCTGCTGCTGGGTGCCGGGCCGGCGCTGGCCCAGGGCGGGGCGCTGCCGGCGCCGGTGCCGGCGCAGGTGGCCTGTCCGCCGCGCGGCACGCCGCTGGTGCGGGTCAGCGTCTCGGACCCCGATCCCCGGATCCTGCCGCCGGTCAGCGCCGAGCAGCTGCGCCGCCTGGCGGAGGTGCCGGAGGAGACGCATGGCCAGGGCACGGTGCTGCACCATCTCGGCCTGACGCTGTCGCGCGTCGAATGGCGCAGCGAGATCACGGTGCGCAGCCAGGGCCCCTCGGAGGGGCCGGTCTGCGGGCTGCCCTCCGAGGTCCGACTCAGCCTGGTGCATGCCGAGCACAGCATCCGCCTGGCGCGGGAGATTCCCCGCAATGGCTGCCTGGCGCGGGAGGTGCTGGCGCATGAGCGCCGGCATGCCGAGGTGAACCGCCGCACGCTGCGCGAGGCGGCGGAGGGGTTGCGCGCGGCCGCCCGCAACTGGGCCGCGCGGGCCCAGGCCCAGGCCCCCGATGCAGGGGGCGCGGCGCTGCTGCTGCAGGAGGATCTGACGGCGGCGGTGGAGCCGGTGCTGGCCCGGCTGCGCGCGGCGCGGGAGGAGGGGCACGATGCCATCGACACGCCGCAGGAATACCGCCGCCTCGGCCGCGTCTGCCCGGCCGATCAGCGGCGGCTGAGCCTGCGCTTCGGCGCGCATTGAATCGCGCGGGCGATGCGTTGACCCGCGGGCGCCGTCTTGCTGCACTGCCCCCAATCCCCAGCCGAGGTCGCCCGATGCCCGAAACCCACCGCATCCCCGCCACACCCGAGACCATCCGCTGGGGCGCCTTCGATGCCAGCTTCGCCCCCGTCGCCACCATCGCCAGCGGCGACCTGGTGGTGCTGGAATGCGTCTCCGGCGGGCCGGAGGCGATGCCGAAGCCGGAGTCGGGCCTGGTGCCGCCGCCCGCCCTGGCCGCGATCCATGCGTCGAAGCCGCCGCGCCTCGGCCCGCATATCCTGACCGGCCCGGTGGCGGTCGCGGGCGCCGAGCCCGGCGATGTGCTGCGCGTCGATATCGAGCGGATCGAGCTCGGCTGCGACTGGGGTTTCTGCGGGTTCCGGCCGCTCTTCGGCACGCTGCCGGAGGATTTCCCCTATGCGCGCATGCTGCATATCCCGGTCGACAAGGCCGCGATGACGGGACGCGTGCCGGTGGGGCCGGGCGTGACGCTGCCGCTCAGCCCCTTCTTCGGCGTGATGGGCGTGGCCCCGCCGGCGCCCTGGGGCGCGATCTCGACCAAGGAGCCGCGCGCCCATGGCGGCAATCTGGACAACAAGGAACTGACCGCCGGCAGCACGCTTTGGCTGCCCGTGCATGTGGCCGGAGCCAATTTCTCGGCCGGCGACGGGCATGGCGTGCAGGGCGATGGCGAGGTCTGCATCAATGCGCTGGAGATGTGCCTGACCGGCCATTTCCGGCTGACGCTGGAGAAGGGCGGCGGCGCTGCCGACCCCGCGCTGCGCTTCCCGCGGGCGGAGACGGCCACGCATTTCATCTCCATGGGGATGAATGAGGATCTGGACCTTGCCATGAAGCAGGCCTTGCGGGAAATGATCGCCTTCATCGTGGCGCGGATGAATGTCTCGGCCGCCGATGCCTACCAGCTCTGCTCGCTCGCGGTGGATTTCCGGGTGACGCAGACGGTGAATGGCGAGAAGGGCGTGCACGGCATGCTGAAGAAAGGGTTGCTGTTCTGAGCGCCCGTTAACGCTTCAGCAACCTTCAGGCGACTCTGTCCACAGGAATCATGCCTCCTCAGGCTTTCTACAACTTGTAGTCGCCCCCCGGCTTGCCCTACCGTATGTTGTGTCAGCCGGGGTTGTGGAGAGAGCGCATGGATTGGACGGCGGAGGCCATCGAGCGGCTTCGGGCGCTCTGGGCGGAAGGCCATTCGACGGCCGAGATCGGACGCCGCATGGGCGTCTCGAAGAATGCCGTGGTGGGCAAGGCGCATCGCCTGAACCTGCCGGCGCGCCCCAGCCCGATCCGCCGCGAGGCGCCGGCGGAGCGCCCGGCCCAGGCCGCGCCGGCCGCCG
>NZ_JBHYDM010000022.1:0-77632 GCF_051860665.1 Falsiroseomonas sp. | reverse complement strand
TCGGCGCGCAGGTCGCCCTCGCTGTCCACCGGCGCCACCGGGAAGTAGCCGCCCTTGACCACCGGGCGGTGGCCCATGTTGCCCTCCGGATAGTCCTTCAGGCTGGCGCCCGGACCCTCGACGGAGTCGAGCTGGTAGATGCCGTAGTTGCCGCCGGTGCCGAACTTCACGCTGTCGAAGACGAAGAACTCCGCCTCCGGGCCGAAGAAGGCAGTGTCGCCGATGCCGGTCGACTTCAGATAGGCCTCGGCGCGCTTCGCCGTGCTGCGCGGGTCGCGCGAATACATCTGGCCGGTCGACGGCTCCACGATGTCGCAGAACAGGATCATCTGCGGCTTGGCCGCGAAGGGATCCATGACGGCGGTGGAGGGGTCCGGCATCAGGATCATGTCGGACTCGTTGATCGCCTTCCAGCCGGCGATCGAGGAGCCGTCGAACATGATGCCGTCCGCGAACACGTCCTCATCGATCGTGGAGACGTGCTGCGCGGTGTGCTGCCACTTGCCGCGCGGATCGGTGAAACGGAAATCGACGTATTCGACGCTGTGCTCCTTGATCATTTCCATGACCTTGGAGACGGCGGCGTTGCTGCCCCCGGCTGCCGGCTTCTTCGCCATCGTGTGCGGTCCTGTGCCTTTGTTCGTCCCGGTCCCATTTGCCGCGCGACGGAGACCGGCCCCCGCCACGCGCCCGGATGGTGCCGCCACCCCCGACGGGAGCGCCCCGGCCATCCGGTCAGCCTTCTCCGGCATCCCTGCCGGTCCGGCCCGTCTTCGCCCGCCCGGCATCGTGCCGGGCGGATCAGAAATCAAACCGCGTCGTCGCCCCGTTCGCCGGTGCGGATGCGGATCACCTCCTGCACGTCGCTGACGAAGATCTTGCCATCGCCGATGCGCCCGGTGCGGGCCGCGGCGGTGATCGCCTCGATCGCGCGCTCCATCAGCTCATCCGGGCAGACCACCTCGATCTTCACCTTCGGCAGGAAGTCCACGACGTATTCGGCGCCGCGATACAGCTCGGTATGGCCCTTCTGCCGCCCGAACCCCTTCGCCTCGACCACGGTCAGCCCTTGCAGGCCGATCTCGTGCAGCGCGTCCTTCACCTCATCGAGTTTGAAGGGCTTGATGATCGCCTCGATCTTTTTCATCGGCTCCGTCGCTCCGCATGCCGGCCGGATGGCCCGACGCAAGCGCTGATTCCCCCCGGCCACTGGCGCCGCGCAACCGGCGGGCCGGTGCGGGACGGGCAGCCCGGCCATGCCCAGGCTACCGCCCCGGTCATCGTCCCAGCTACCGCCCCTCCTGTTGCATGGCGCGTGCCATGCGGGCAACGGCGCAGGCCGCGGATTCTGGCACGGTCAGCATCCAAAACGATCATATCGCAGGCAAATAGCACATAAATTGAGCAGCCATATCCCCCGCTGTTGCGCCTGCAACCCTATGGTCCCATCATTCCCCGTGCGCCCCGACCTCGCCGCACCAGCCCCTCCGAGAGATCTTCCGTGAAGCCCCAGAACGACCTCCTCTCCGCCACCGGGACCACCATCTTCACGGTGATGTCGGCGCTCGCCACCGAACATGGCGCCATCAACCTCGGCCAGGGTTTTCCGGACTATGACGGGCCGGAGGATGTCATCGAGGCCGCCGCCGCCGCGCTGAAGGACGGCCGCAACCAATACCCGCCGATGAGTGGCCATCCGGAGCTCCGCCAGGCGGTGGCCGCCCACAACCGCCGCTTCTACGGGCTGGAGGTGGACCCCAATGCCGAGGTCATCGTCACCTCCGGCGCCACCGAGGCGATCACGGCCTGCCTGATGGCCGTGCTGAACCCCGGCGACGAATGCGTGCTGATCGAGCCGCTCTACGACACCTACCTGCCGGTGGTGAAGCTGCTGGGCGCGATCCCGAAGCTGGTCCGCCTGACGCCGCCGAAATGGGAACTGCCGCGCGCCGAGCTCGCCGCCGCCTTCGGCCCGAAGACCAAGGCCATCCTGCTCAACACGCCGATGAACCCCACCGGCAAGGTGTTCACCCATGCCGAGCTGGCCTTCATCGCGGATCTGCTGGAGCGGCACGACTGCTACGCGATCTGCGACGAGGTCTACGAGCACCTGACCTTCGACGGCTGGAAGCACGTGCCGCTGATGACCCTGCCGGGGATGCGGGAGCGCTGCATGCGAATCGGCTCGGCCGGCAAGACCTTCAGCCTGACCGGCTGGAAGATCGGCTATGTCACCTGCGACCGCTCGCTCGCCGGTAATGTCACCAAGGCGCACCAGAACCTGACCTTCACCACCGCGCCGAACCTGCAGCGCGGCATCGCCGTCGGCCTGGCCAAGGACGATTCCTATTTCGCGGGCCTCTCCGCCAGCCTGGAGGCGAAGCGGGACCGGCTGGCGGCGGGGCTGGCCCGACTCGGCTTCGGCGTGCTGCCGACCCAGGGCAGCTACTTCATCACCACCGATTTCCGGCCCTTGGGCTTCAACGGGGACGATGTGGCCTTCTGCCGGACGCTGACCGTGGAGGCGAAGGTCACCGCCATTCCCGTCACGGCCTTCTATGCCTCCGCCGATGCGCCCAGCCACTACGCCCGCTTCGCCTTCTGCAAGGGCGATGCGGTGCTGGACGAGGCCCTGGGACGGATCGAGGCCTGGCTCGCCAGCCGCAGCGGCGAAGCCCGCGCGGCCGCCGGCTGAATGGATCTCGCCGGCCTGATGGAACGGGCGGAGGCGGCGCGGGCCCAGGCCTATGCGCCCTATTCCCGCTTCCAGGTCGGCGCCGCGCTTCTGTGCGAGGACGGCAGCATCCAGGCCGGCTGCAACATGGAGAATGCCAGCTTCGGGGCCACCATCTGCGCCGAACGCCTGGCACTCGGCGCCGCCATCGCCCGCGGCCAGCGCCGCTTCCGGGCCATCGCGGTGGCCGGCCCGGCGGGCGTCTCGCTCTCACCCTGCGGCCTTTGCCGCCAGGTGATCTCCGAGTTTTCGCCGGATGGCAGCCTGGTGGTGGCGATGCGCGACGCGGAGGGCCGCCTGCGCCAGGCCTCCATCGCCGCCCTGCTGCCCGACCGCTTCGGCCCCGACCAGCTTCACCCCGGTTGACGTGACCCGGCGCCTCGCCTTATCACCCCCCGCCCGGGGCAACCCGGACATGTGGCGTGTGGCGGTCGTAGCTCAGCTGGTAGAGCGCCAGGTTGTGGTCTTGGATGTCGCGGGTTCGAGCCCCGTCGATCGCCCATTCGCCCACACGTCCAGGAAAACAACCACATGCAGATCCGCCTCGATGGCCGCATTGCCCTGATCACCGGGGGCTCCAAGGGCCTCGGCCTCGCCATCGCCGAAAGTTTTCTCGAATCCGGCGCCGCCGTGGCGCTCGTCGCGCGTGGGGCGGAGGCGCTGGACAGCGCCAGGTCCCGCCTGCTGGGGAAATTCCAGGGCGCCCGGGTGGCCACCATCTCCGCCGATGTCGGCACCGCCGAAGGCTGCGCCCGCGCCGCCCGGACCGCCGCCGCCGAGCTCGGCCCCATCGACATCCTGGTGAACAATGCCGGCACCAGCCAGCGCGGCCCCTTCATGGAGGTGGACGACGCCCTCTGGCAGGCCGACCTCGACCTGAAGCTCTTCGCCGCCATCCGCCTGACCCGCGCCGTCTGGCCCGGCATGCAGGAACGCCGCTGGGGCCGCATCATCAATGTGCTGAATGTGGGCGCCAAGGCGCCGGCCGCTGGCGGCGCCCCCACCGCCGTCTCCCGCGCCGCCGGCATGGCATTGACGAAAATCCTGGCCGGCGAGGGCGCGCCCCACAATATCCTGGTGAACGGCATGCTGGTCGGCATCATCGAGAGCGACCAATGGGTCCGCCGCCACGCCGCCGACCCGCGCGGCATTTCCTGGGAAGACTGGAAGGCCGAGCAGGGGAAGGGCGTGCCGCTGGGCCGCATCGGCCGCGCCGAGGAATTCGCCGCCATGGCGACCTTCCTCGCCTCGGAACAGGGCGGCTATGTCACCGGCACGGCCATCAATGTCGATGGCGGGCGCAGTCCCGTCGTCTGATGCTCCTGCTCGGCATCCTCGGCTTCCTGCTGCTGCTGGCCCTGCTCTTCGGGCCGCAGCTCTGGGTGCAGCATGTGCTGGCCCGGGCGCAGGCGGAGCGGCCGGACCTGCCCGGCACCGGCGCGGAACTGGCCCGCCACCTGCTGGACGAGGCCGATCTTCGCCAGGTGAAGGTCGAGGAGACGGAGGCCGGCGACCATTACGACCCGGAAGCCGGCGTGGTGCGCCTGACCGCGCCACATTTCCATGGCCGTTCCATCGCGGCCGTGGCGGTGGCGACGCATGAGGTGGCGCATGCCGTGCAGCATGCCCGGGGCGAGCCCGGCTTCCGGCGCCGCGTCGCGCTGATCCGCCTCATCACCCCGCTCGACCGCATCGCCCAGCTGGTGCTGGTTTCCATCCCGCTGGTCTTCGCCGCGGTGCGGTCGCCCGCGCTGGTCGCCTTGCAGCTGGCGCTGGTGGTCACCCTCTTCGCCGGCCGGCTCGCGGTGCATGCCGTGACCCTGCCGGTGGAGCTGGATGCCAGCTTCCGCAAGGCGCTGCCGGTGCTGGAACAGGGCGGCTACCTGCAACCCGCCGACCTGCCGCAGGCGCGGCGCGTGCTGCGGGCCGCGGCGCTGACCTATGTGGCGGCGGGGCTGATCACGCTGATCAATGCGCTGCGCTGGTTCCGGCCATAATGCCCAAGCACGCCGCATTGGCGGCGGGCCGCCTTCGCGGCCTCGGCCCTGCGGGCCGCCGGGCTTCATCTCCTGCGCCGGTCGATGGCGGCTTTCCACTGGCCGCATCCTGCTGTAGCCCCGCCGCTGAACTTTTCCGGGGGCGCCGCACATGGCTCGTGAACTGACCGTCGCAATCGCTGGCCTGGGCGCCATCGGCCTGCATCTGGCCCGCGCGCTGGATGCCGGCGTGGAAGGCCTGCGGCTGGTCGCCGTCTCCGCCCGCGACCAGGACAAGGCCCGCGCCAACCTGGCCGGCTTCCGCAGCCAGCCTGCCCTGGTCGGCCTGGCGGATCTCGCCCAGGCCGATGTGGTGGTGGAAGCCGCCCCGGCCGCGGTCTTCGAGCAGGTGGCCATCGCCGCCATCGAGGCCGGGCGCATCTTCGTCCCCAGCAGCGTCGGCGCGCTGCTGCCGCGCATGCACCTGGTCGAACGCGCCCGGGCCACCGGCGCGCGCATCATCGTCCCCACCGGCGCGCTGCTCGGCCTGGATGCGGTGCGCGCGGCGGCGGAGGGCGAGGTCGCCTCCGTCACCATCGAGACGCGCAAGCCGCCGCGCGGCCTGGTGGGCGCGCCCTATCTCGACCAGCACAAGATCGACGTGACCGGCATCACCACGCCGACCCTCATCTTCAAGGGCAATGCCTTCGACGCCGCCCAGGGCTTTCCCGCGAACGTCAACGTCGCCGCCGCCCTGGCGCTGGCCGGCATCGGGCCGGAGCGCACCACGGTGCAGATCTGGGCCGACACCACCGTGACGCGCAACACCCACACCATCCGCGTGGAGGCCGCCAGCGCGCGGCTGACCATGACCATCGAGAATGTGCCGAGCGAGGAGAACCCCCGCACCGGCAAGATCACCCCCCTGTCGATCCTGGCCTGCCTGCGCGGCCTGACCAGCACGCTGAAGGTGGGGAGCTGAGGGCGCGCGCTACCTGAGGACGCCTTCCGAGAGCATCCGATGCACGGCGAGGTATTCGCCGCCCTTGGGGAAGCTCTTGACGATCGGCTGCGGATCGCCCCGCAGCCAGATCTTCAGCTCCGCATCCATGTCGAAGGTCCCGGCGGATTCGACGGCGTAGCGCGCGATATCCTGGTAGGGGATGCTGAGATACTCGGTCTTCCGGCCGGTGATGCCCTGCCGGTCCACCAGGATGCAGCGCTTGTTGGTGAAGACGAACATGTCGCGCACCAGGCGATAGGCGCCCTTGACCTCCTCGCCCGCAATCAGCAGCGGAGAGAACTCCGCCGCGAGCTTCGCCAGATCCACCTTGGAGGAATTGCCCATCAGGGCATCGAAGACGCTCACCTGTTTCTCCCTTGCGCTGACGCCGGATCGCGACCGCCCGCCGCGTCGACGCGCAAAGCAGTGTCCGTTTCGCGGCTCCAGGTAAAATCACTTCGAGAGCACGCGATCCGTCCTTTCGGACGGATCCGGCGCTGGGCGCCCCCCTACTCCGCCGCCGCCGCGCTCTGCCAGGCGACCAGCCGGGCATAGACGCCGCCGCGGGCCAGCAGCGCGGCATGCGGGCCGGCCTCCACCACCCTGCCCCGCTCCATCACCACGATCCGGTCGGCATTGCGGATGGTCGACAGCCGGTGCGCGATGACCAGCACGGTGCGGTCCGCCATCAGCGCCTCCAGCGCTTGGCGCACCAGCGCCTCGCTGATCGCGTCGAGATGCGAGGTCGCCTCGTCCAGCACCAGCACCGGCGCATCCTTCAGGAAGGCACGGGCGATGGCGATGCGCTGGCGCTGGCCGCCGGACAGCTGCACGCCACGCTCCCCGACCGGCGTGGCCAGCCCCTGCGGCAGGCTGGCGACGAAGGTCGAGAGGGCGGCGCGCTGCAAGGCGAGGTCGAGCTCCGCCGCCGTCGCCTCCGGCCGGGCCAGGCGGATATTCGCCTCCAGCGTGTCGTTGAACAGGTAGGTGTCCTGCGCCACCAGCGCGACGTGCTGGCGCAGCGCCTCCAGCGACAGGCTGCGCAGATCGGCCCCGTCGAGCGTGACGCGGCCCGCATCCGGGTCCCAGAAGCGCAGCATCAGGCTGGCAACGGTGGACTTGCCGGCGCCGGAGGGGCCGACGAGCGCGACGGTGCGCCCGGCCTCCAGCGCCAGCTCCACACCATCGAGCGCCGGCGTCGACCGGCCCGGATAGGTGAAGCGCACCCCCTCGAAGGCCATGTCGGAACCGCCGGGGCGGCGCGCGGGCCGCAGGCTGCCATCCGCCACCAGCGGCACCTCGCGCTCCACCACCCGCAGGCGGCGGGTGGAGGCGATGGTATCGGCCAGTTGCCGGCCGACCTGGGCGATCTCCGACACCGGCAGGAAGGCGGCGATGGCCAGCAGGATCAGCACGGGCAGCAGCCCGGCGGCCAGCATGCCCTGCGCCACCAGCACCGCGCCCATGGCCGCAACCGCGATGCCGCCGAGGCCGGTCGCGGCCTCCAGTTCCGCCGAAGCGCGGGACTGGTCGTCCAGCAGCGCCAGGCGCTGGCGCTGATAGGCGGCGATGCGCGCCTGGAACCCCTCCCGCCGCGCTGGCACGGCGCGGAAGGCGAGCAGGTCGCCCAGGCCCTGGATGGTCTCCGTCACATGCGCGCCCAGCGCGCCCAGCGCCTCCCGCGCCGCGGAGCCCATGCGGTCGATCCGCGCCCGGCCGCGCAGCGGGGAAAGGGCGGCGAAGGCCAGGAAGGGCAGCAGCGCCAGCGCCACCGGCCAGGCGATGGCGGCCAGCACCGCCAGCACCGTCAGCGGCACCAGCAGCGCCACCACGGCGGGGGCCACGGTATGGGCGTAGAAATACTCCACCGTCTCCACATCCGTGGTGGCCAGCGCCACCAGGTCGCCGCTGCGCCGGCGCATCAGATAGGCGGGGCCCAGCGCATCCAGCCGGGCAAACAGGTCGATCCGCATCTCCGCCAGCAGGCGATAGGCGATGTCATGCGCCAGCCAGGATTCGAGCCAGTGCAGCAGCCCCGCCAGCGGCGCCACCACCAGCAGGGCGATGGTCAGGCCGGAGAGCGACGCCCCGTCCCGCAGCGCCGCGATCAGCAGCGCACCGAGCACGCCGACGCCGATGAAGGCCGCCACCCGCAGGATGCCGAGCAGCACCACCAGCAGCATCTGCCAGCGCCAGGGCAGGATGGTGCGCAGCAGGCTGGAGAGCGTCTCGCCCCAGCCGACCGCTGCGGCCTCCGCGCCCAGATCCACTTGCGGCGCGGCCTGGGCTTCCGGCGCGGCGGCGCCTGCGGCCTCGGGCGTCGCCAGCCGGTCCGGCATCGCGCCTGCGCCGCGCTCCGAGGCCTGGCCCGCCATCAGGCGGCGATAGACGCCGTCCTGGCGGATCAGCGCGGCATGGCTGCCGCTTTCCACCACCCGCCCCTGGTCCAGCACCAGGATGCGGTCCGCACCGATCACGCTGGACAGGCGATGCGCCAGGATCAGCGTGGTGCGGCCCTGCATCAGCCGGTCCAGCGCCTGCTGGATCAGCGCCTCGTTCTCCGCATCCACCGAGGACAGCGCCTCGTCCAGGATCAGGATCGGCGCATCCCGCAGCAGGGCGCGCGCGATGGCGATCCGCTGGCGCTGGCCGCCGGACAGGCGCGCGCCGCGCTCGCCGATCACCGCCTCGTACCCGCCTGGCAGGGCCAGGATGAAATCGTGCGCATTGGCGGCACGGCAGGCGGCCTCCATCTCCGCCTGGCTCGCCTGCGGCCGGCCGAGGCGGAGGTTCTCCGCGATGGTGCCATGGAACAGCGTGGCGTCCTGCGCCACGATCGCCACCTGCGCGGCGATGCCGGCGGGATCGAGCCCCGCCACATCCTGCCCGCCGATGGCGATGCGCCCGGATTGCGGATCGTGCTGGCGCAGCAGCAGCCGCAGGATGGAGGATTTGCCGGCGCCGCTCGGCCCGACGATGCCGACGCGCTCCCCGGCCGCGATGCGGAAATCCAGCCCGTCATGCGCGGGCGCGCGGCCGCCGGGATAGGCGAAGCGCACATCCTGAAAGGCGATGGAGGGGGCCGGGTCCTCGCCGCCCAGCCGCAGCACAGCCCCGCCCGGCGCCACCGCCGGCCGCGCCTCCAGCAGCGCATTGATGCCGATGGCGGCGGACTGCCCCACCATGCCCTGGTGCAGCACCGATCGCAGGTCGCGCAGCGGGCGGAAGATCTCCGTGCCCGCCATCAGCACCACCAGCAGCGCCTCCAGGCTCATCTCGCCCGCGCCCACACGCTGCGCGCCGAGGATCAGCGCCAGCGCCGCGCCCAGCGCCATGCCGGTATCGGTGATGCCGCGCGTGAGCACGCCCATGGCCAGCACCCAGAAGGTGCTGCGGTACAGCGCGCGGGCCTTGTCCGCGAGCTTCTCGCCATAGGAGCGGCTCTGGCCGAAGGCCTGCAGCGTCGGCAGGCCCTGCACCGCGTCCAGGAACTCGCTGCCGAAGGCCTTGAAGGCCTTCTGGCGCGCCAGCGCCGCGCGCCGGTCCCAGCGATGCACAAGCGCCGGCAGCACCAGCGTGACCAGCGCCGCCACCAGCAGCACCAGCGCCACCGGCACGTCCCAGAAGGCGATGAAGAGGAAGATCGCCACCGGCGCGCAGGCGGCGATGGCGAGTTGCGGCACATACTGGCCGAAGAAGGTCTGCAGCTGCTCCACGCCATCGACCATGGAGAGCATGACGCCGCCCGTGCGCTCTCCCGCGAACCAGGCCGGGCCGAGGGCGGCGATGCGGTCAAACAGCAGGCCGCGCAGCCGGCCCTGCACGGCGGCCGCCAGGCGGTTGGCCTGCACCGCCCGCGCATGGTCCAGCACCGCGCGGACCAGCACGGCCGCCACCGCGCCCGCCAGCGGCCAGGCGATGCTGGCCAGCGTCCCGCCGGCGAAGACCCGCGCCAGGGCCACGCCCAGGAAGGCGAAGCGGGCGATGCCGGCGGCCAGCGCCAGCAGGCCGAGCAGCACGCCCCCCGCCAGGCCCAGCCGCAGGCCGGCCGTCAGCTGCCAGAGGCGAAGATCGAAATACATGCCGCGCATCCCTGGGGCCGCGGGGGAATCCGTGCGGGCCCGGCGGCAGGCTGGCCCCGCGCGGGCCTGCCGGCAAATGCTGGTTTCTCATCTGCTGTTGAGCAATAGTGAACGGCGATGCCGCCCCGCCTTCCGCCCCTCGCCGCCCTGCGCGCCTTCGCCACGGTGGCGCGGGAGGGCGGCTTTGCGCGAGCCGCAGCCACGCTGCATGTCAGCACCAGCGCCATCAGCCACCAGATCCGCGCGCTGGAGGCCGAGCTGAGGACGCCACTTCTGACCCGCGCCCGCAACGGCGCCGGCCACAGCCGCACGGAACCCACGCCGGAGGGCGCCGAGCTGCTGCTGGCGGTGGAGGAGGCGCTGACGCGGCTCGGCGAGACCTGCGATGCGATCCGCAGCCGGGCGCGCCGGGCCCGCCCCCGTCTGACCGTGGCGGCGAACGGGTCCTTCGCCTCGCTCTGGCTGGCCCCGCGGCTGGCCGCCTTCGCCGGGCGCCACCCGAGCACGGCCTGGACCATGCGCGCGGTGGAGGAGGAACGGCCCGACCTGCAGCGGGAGGGGATCGACCTGGCCATCCTGCGCCTGCGCGCCGGCGCGGTGCGGCCACCGGACCAGATCCTGTTCGAGGAGGTGATGTTCCCGGTCTGCAGCCCGGCGCTGGGCGGGATCGACACGCCGGAGAAGCTGCTGGGCCAGAGCCTGCTGGAGGAAGCCCATAGCGCCAGCCCGGAGATGGACTGGCGCCACTGGCTGGGCCTGCTGGGCCTGCCGCCGGCGCAGGGCCGGATCATCCGCTTCAGCAGCTTCAACCAGGTGATCGCGGCGGCGCTGGCGGGCGCCGGCGTGGCGCTGGGCCGCGTGCCGCTGCTGGATGCGGAACTGGCCGCCGGGCGCCTGGTGCGGCTTTTCGCGCCGCGCCAGCTTCCCGGATCCTGGGCCTTCGTCCTGCACACGCGGCCCGGGCTGGCAGGGGATCCGCATGTGACCCAGCTGCGGGATTTCCTGCTAACGGGGGGATAGGGCGCGGGCAGCCCCGCGCCCTGCTCAGCGCTGGCGCGGGAAGATCGGCGCCAGCAGGTGCCGGCTCGGCGCCACGCCCGGCGGCAGCGGGTGGGATTGCTGCGCGAGGGCCGTGACGTGGCTCGCCGTCATCTCGCTGGTCGCGTGAAGCCAGGCGAGGTTGCCCCGCAGCAGGGCCTCGGTGCGGGCCGACATGGGCTGGTGCACCAGCGTGCCGCAAACCGATTGCGCCTCCGCGATCTGCCACTCCGCGGTGGGGATCAGGGCGTGCTCGATCGGGTATTCCAGCGCGGCGGCAAAGCCCACCGCCAGGGGCCGCGCGGTGGTGGTGGACAGCGCCAGCTCACCCGTGCTGCTGACGATGAACTCCGCCCGTACCGCCGCATCGGCGCCCGGCGCGGCGCCGGCCAACGCGCGCAGCCGCCGTAGCCTGTCTTCCGCCACCTTGCGCGCCTCTGCGGCCGGATCCGGCGCAGCCGCGGCCGCATCGGGCGAAGGGCCGGGCGCCGCGCCCGGCACCGTGGCGCGGCCGAGGCCCAGCACCTCCTGCAGATCCAGCGCCAGCCGTGCCGCCGCGCCGGAGCTGCGGTTGAAGGAGAAGGTGATATTGCGCGCATACATGACGTCGTTCACCGCGATCACCCGGGCGCCGTGGCGGGCAAGCGCCGCGAAATCCCCGGCGCAGGCCAGCGTCGCCAGCGGCCTTTCGCGGCTGCTGCGCTGATCCAGGGCGCGGATCAGGTCGGCCGGGTGGAAGCGGTGCTCGCGGTCCTGCAGGGCCAGCCGGGCGTCCCCCCGGCGGATCCGCTCGCGCCCCTCCTCGGGCACCACCTCCCCCTGCCAATGCCGGAAGTCGCGCACCAGCAGCTGGCGCAGCAGGTCGCTGACGCGCGGCGGGTCGAGCCGCAGCGTCTCCAGGTTCTTCAGCTCCACCGTCAGCGCGGTATTGCCGCTGGCGCTGAGCCCGAGCGTCGCGCCGACCGGGCCGAAGATACCCTGGCCGGAGAGCTGCCCCTCGGTCAGCCGCGCCACGGTCAGCTTCGGCACCTCGGCGCGCTGCAGGCGCACCGCGGGCGTGGCCCGCAGATCGTCGCTGCTGCCGATCTCGAAATTGCCCCTTTCGCCGCGTGAACAGACGTCGCCCTGCGCGCCATAGCCGGTGCCCGCCGTCTCCGGCCGCACCGCAGGGTTGGCCGGGGCGGTCTGTTCGGCGGAACTGGCCGTGGGAATCGGCTGTAGCCGCGGCCTTTCGCGGCCCTGCCAGCCGAGTTCGCGCATCAGCAGCCAGCAGGGCGGGCTGGCGAGGCGGGTGGCCAGCGTGCGCGCGATCTCGCCCTCCACCGGCCCGCCGCCGCCACGTGCCGGCACATAGAGCAGGAGGTCGCCGACCATGACATCCTCCCGCGCCGGGTAGATGCCGAACATGGACAACCGCGCCATGGCGGCCGCCCATTGCGGCTCCACCGCCAGGTCCGGCAACTCCGGCGCGCAGCCGGCCGCCACGCCCAGCATCGGCAGCGCCGCCATCGCGCCGCGCCACCGCCCCCGCCTTTGCCGTCCTCCGGCCTCGCCGACCCTTTTCATGCCCCGCCTCCTGCGCCGGGCGCCTTGGCCCCATGCCGAGCGCCCTGGGGGCGCAGCATGGGCCTGCGGCGCGGGCCGGGCTGTGAAGTGGATTACACTGGCGCGATGCGTGCGAGGCGCCCTTGCGCCGGGCGCAGATGGCAGGGCTTCGCTATCAGGTGACGCGTGCGGCAGAGGGAACTGGGGAAGAGTGGTGCCGACACCCGGGATTGAACCGGGGACCTACTGATTACGAATCAGTTGCTCTACCGCTGAGCTATGTCGGCGCACCAACAGCCGCGCCGTATAGCCTTCCCCGCGCCTGCGGACAACCCGCCTCCGAACCCTCCCATGACCGCGGCGCGCCAAGCTGCTAGTAGCTGCTGCCAGATGCGTCGGCTTCTCCTCCTCCTCGTCCTCCTCGCCGCGGCGGGGGCGGCGGCCTGGGTCCGGTACGGGCTGCCGCCGCGCGTGGCCATCGCGCTGGCGACGCAAGGCACGGCGCTGGAGGCGGTCTATGGCACCGGCAATGTGGAGCCGGTGAACTGGGCCCGCATCGGCCCCGCCACCCGCGCCCGGCTGACCGAGGTGCTGGTGCAGGAAGGGGAGAGGGTGACGGAGGGCCAGCCCATGGCACGGCTCGATGACCGCCAGGCCCGCTCGCTGGCGGCGGAGGCCGAGGCCCGCGCCCGCTTCGCCGTGGAGGACCTGGCCCGCACCCGCACCCTGGTCGCCCGCGACATCACCGCCCGCACCAGCCTGGAACGCGCCGAGCGCGACGCCCAGGCGGCGGAGGCCACCGCCCGCGCCGCCCGCCAGCGGCTGGACGATTACGTGGTGCGCGCGCCGACCGATGGCGTGGTGCTGCGCCGGGATGCCGAGGTGGGCGAGGTTGTGGACACCCCCGCCTCGCTCTTCTGGGTCGGCGAGCCGCGGCCGCTGCGCATCACGGCGGAGGTGGATGAGGAGGATATCGCCCGGATCCGGCTCGGCCAGCGCGCCCTGCTGCGCGCCGATGCCTTCCCCGGACGTGCCATGGTCGGCCATGTCGCGCAGATCACGCCGAAGGGCGACACGGTCCGCAAGGCCTATCGGGTTCGCCTCGCCCTGCCGGACGACACGCCCCTGCTGATCGGCATGACGGTGGAGGCCAATATCGTGCTGCGGGAGGCGCCGGAGGCCGTGCTGGTGCCCCCCGCCGCCGTGGTGCTGCCGCCGGCGCCGCGCGATTCCTCCCCCACCGCGCCCCCCGCCGCCCCGCCGGGCACCACCCGCCGCGCCCATCTCTGGGTGGTGGAGAAGGAGGTGGCGCAGCGGCGGGAGGTGGAGATCGGCGTCCAATCGCCCCGCAGCATGGAGATCCTGCGCGGCCTGGCGGCCGGCGAGGCGGTGGTGCTGTCACCGCCCGAGGGCCTGCAGGACGGCCGCCCGGTGCGGCTGGAAGCCCAGCCCGCCCCATGAGGCTGCTGCTGGACCTGGCGCGCGGCATGCTGACGCGGCGGCTGCGGCAGACCCTGGTCTCGGTCACCGGCATCGCGCTGGGTGTCGCCTTCTTCATCGCCACCGCCGCCATCATGCGCGGCTTCCAGACCTATTTCGTCACCCAGATCATCGACGTCTCGCCGCATATCACCATCAAGGACGAAACCCGCCGCCCCGCCGCCCAGGCGGCGGAGCTCGCGCATCCGGATGGCGCGGTGCTGGTGCATGGGGTGAAGCCGCGGGACCGCGTGCGCGGCATCCGCAATGCCGGCCAGAAGGTGGCGATCCTGGAGGCGATGGAGGGGGTGGCCGCCGCCCCCGTGCTGCAGGCGCAATCCTTGCTGCGCTACGGATCGCGCGACGTCTCCGCCGTGCTGACGGGGCTGGAGCCGGAGCGGCATCGCCGCGTCTCCAACATCGAGAAGGACATGATCGCCGGCACGCTGGAGGATCTGCGCCGCTCCGCCAATGGCATCATCGTGGGGGAGGCGCTGGCCTGGCGGCTCGGAATCGGCATGGGCGATACGCTCTCGGCCGTTGCGCCTTCCGGCACCGTGCTGTCGATGAAGGTGGTCGGGCTGTTCCGCACCGGCATCCAGGCGGTGGACCAGGGCCATGCCTTCGCGCTGCTGAAGGTGGCGCAGGTGCTGGCGGACCGGCCGAATGTGGTGAACCAGATCCTGGTCCGCCTGGCGGATGTGACCCAGGCCGAACCCCTGGCGCGGCAGATCGAATCCCGCTTCGGCGACCGGACGGAGAGCTGGGAGGAGCAGTCGGCCAATATCCTGACCGTCTTCGTCATCCAGAACGCCATCATGTTTTCCGTCACGGGCGCCATCCTGCTGGTCGCCGCCTTCGGCATCTACAACGTGATTTCCACGGTCGTGATCGAGAAGACCCGGGACATCGCCATCCTGAAGTCGCTGGGCTTCACGGAGGGCGATATCCAGCTGCTGTTCCTGGTGCAGGGCATCGTCGCCGGGCTGCTCGGCGCCCTGGTGGGCTGCGTGCTGGGCGCGCTGATGATCGAGGGCCTGGCGCTGATCCGCTTCGGCGTGCAGACGCCCTCCGGCCAGGGGCAGTTCCTGCTGGACCGGGATGTCCGGCTCTATCTGCTGGCCAGCCTCTTCGCCCTGGTTGCCGCCGCGGCGGCCTCCGTCATCCCGGCGCGGCGGGCCAGCCGGCTGGATCCGGTGCAGGTGGTGCGGGGCGCGGCGTGATGGAGGCCCCGCCGCTGCTGGAAGCCCGCGACGCCACGCGCCAATTGCCGGAGGGCGCGGTGCTGGTGCGGGATGTGTCGCTGACCATCCGGCCGGGCGAGTTCATCGCCGTGACCGGCCCCTCCGGCTCCGGCAAATCCTCGCTGCTCTATCTGCTTGGCCTGCTCGACCGGCCGAGCCAGGGCGAGGTGCTGCTGGAGGGGCGCGACACGGCCCGGTTGCCGGCGGCGGAGCTGGCCGGGCTGCGACTGTCGAAGCTGGGCTTCGTCTTCCAGTTCCATTTCCTGCTGCCGGAATTCACCGCGCTGGACAATGTGCTGATCCCCATCCGGCGGCTCGGCCGCCTGCACGGCGCCGCCGCGCGGGACCGGGCGATGGGCCTGCTGGAGGCCTTCGGCCTGGCGGAGGCCTGGCATAAACTGCCCGAGCAGCTTTCGGGCGGCATGCGGCAACGCTGCGCCATCGCCCGCGCCCTGGCCAATGACCCGGCCCTGATCCTGGCCGACGAGCCGACCGGCAATCTGGACAGCGTGAATGCCGGCGCCGTCTTCGACATTTTCGGGCGTCTGACGCAGGAGGAGGGGCGGTCGATCGTGGTGGTGACCCACGACGCCGCCCTGGCCCGCCGCGCCACGCGCCAGATCCGGCTGGTGGATGGCGTGGTGGTCAGCGACGCGGCGCAGGGCTGAGAAGCAGCACCGCGCCGCCTGAAGCGGAACCGCCTGCCTGAACGCGATCAGCCGTCGCGCTCGTCCCGCTCGTCGCGCTGGTCCATGCCGGTGTCGTCGCGGTCGCGGTCCATGGACCGGTCGGAGCCCCGGTCGGAACCCCGGTCGGCGCCGCGCTCCGCATGGCGGTCCTGGCCATTGCCGTTCTGGTGGCCATAGGGGCTGGACTGGGCCACGGTCACCGCGCCCTCCGCGGCCTCGCCCTGCGGCGCCGCCTCACCGCCTTCCTGGTCCGGGCCATTCTGGTAGCGGCGCTGCGGCGGATAGGGCTGGCCGCCCTGCTGCTGCTGGGCCTGGCTCATGGCGTTCAGGATGCGGAAATAGTGCTCGGCGTGCTGGAAGTAGCTTTCCGCCATCACCCGGTCGCTGGCGCCGGTCGCGTCCCGGCCGAGCTGCAGATACTTCTCGAACAGCTGCTGCGCGGTGCCGCGCAGGCGCATATCCGGGCCATTGCTGTCGAAGATGTGGTTGCGGTTCATGGGCTGGTGACCGCCGCCACCTCCGCCGCCGCCCCCGCCGCCACCGCCCTGGCGATACGGCCCACCGCCGCCGCCGCCCCCGCCACCATGGCGATTACCGCCACGGCCGCGCATGCGTTTCATGTTCATCGTGATGGCGTTCGCCGTCTCGCAATCGCGCCGCCGGATCGGGGCAGGCCCCGCCGGGAACGCTGGATTATCGGGTTGCGTCGTCGCGGCTGGCCGGCATGCGAAAAGGGCGAACCGCCCAGCATCGCCTACGCCCGGCCGCTTCTGCCGGCGGAGGGGGGCCGCATCCGCATGCCCCACGCCGCCCGAGCAACTTAATCCGCCGCGGGCCGACCGCCAAACGGTTTTTTTGCGAGAACCAGCGCGCGTTCCACGCCGCCCAGGTCCCGGCGGCAGGAGATCGCCGCCAGGCCGACCGCCGCGGCCAGCCCTTCCACCGCCTGGCGCTGCCCCTGCCCCAGTTCCAGCACGGCCACGCCGCCCGGCGCCAGCAGCCCGGGCAGGGCCGCGGCCAGGGAATGGTAGGCGGCCAGGCCGTCCACGCCGCCATCGAGCGCCAGCGCCGGCTCATGCCGTGCCACCTCCGGCATCAGCCCGGGAATCGCCTCGGATTCGATATAGGGCGGGTTCGACAGCACCAAGTCGAAGCGCCCCGCCAGCGCGGTGGCCCAATCCCCGGCGAGGAAGGCGCTGCGCCCGGCCAGGCCATGTGCCGCCGCATTGTGCGCCGCGAGCGCCGCCGCCGCCGGCGCCCGGTCCACCCCGATGCCGAAGGCCTTCGGCCGCTCGGACAGCACCGCCAGCAGCAGGCAGCCCGTGCCGGTGCCGAGATCCAGCACGCGCAGCGGTGCCGCGGTCTCCGGAAAGGCCTCCAGCGCCGCCTCCACCAGCGATTCCGAGTCGGGGCGCGGGATCAGCGTGGCCGGCGAGACCGCGAGATCCAGCGTCCAGAACCCCTGCCGCCCCAGGATATGTGCCATCGGCACATGCGCCAGCCGTGCGGCCAGCGCCTTGCCGAAGCGGGCCACCGCCTCCGGCGGCACCGCGGCGCGGGGATCCCGCAAAAGCTGTTCGGGCGTCGCGCCCATGGCGTGGCCCAGCAGCAGGCGCGCTTCCAGCCGAGGGCTTTCGATGGCGGCCGCCCGCAGCACCTGGCCGGCCTGGCAGAGGAAGGCGCCGACCGACTCGCCGGGCTCGCAGGCGGTCATTCGCCCTCGGCGGCCAGGCGGGCGGCCTCATCCTCCGCGGTCAGGGCGCCGATGATCTCCTCGAATTCGCCCAGCATCACGCGGTCGATCTTATGGAGCGTCAGGCCGATGCGGTGGTCGGTCACCCGGCCTTGCGGGAAGTTGTAGGTGCGGATGCGCTCGGAGCGGTCGCCGGTGCCGACCTGGCCCTTGCGATCGGCCGCGCGGGCGCCTGCCAGCCGGGCGCGCTCCGCCTCATAGAGCCGGGCGCGCAAGACCTTCATGGCCTTGGCCTTGTTCTTGTGCTGCGACTTCTCCTCCTGCATCGCCACCACCACCCCGCTCGGGATGTGGGTGATGCGGACGGCGCTGTCGGTCTTGTTCACATGCTGCCCGCCGGCGCCGGAGGCGCGGTAGGTGTCGATCCGCAGGTCGGATTCGTTGATGTGGACGTCCACATCCTCCGCCTCCGGCAGCACGGCCACGGTGACGGTGGAGGTATGGATGCGCCCCTGGGTCTCGGTCGCCGGCACCCGCTGCACCCGATGCACGCCGCTCTCGAACTTCAATTTCGCAAAAACGCCGCGGCCCTCGATGCCGGCGGTCGCGCCCTTCACGCCGCCAAGGTCACTGGCGTCATAATCCAGAATCTCGAAGCGCCAGCCCTGCGTCGCCGCGTAGCGCTGATAGGCCCCGAACAGCTCCGCGGCGAAGAGTGCGGCCTCATCGCCGCCGGCGGCGGGGCGGATTTCCAGGATGGCGCTGCGGCTGTCCGCCGCATCGCGCGGCAGCAGCATCAGGCGGATCTCGCGCTCCATCTGCGGCAGGCTGTCGCGCAGCTGGTAGAATTCGGCCTCCGCCAGCTCCCGCATCTCCGGGTCCGCCAGCATCGCCTCGGCCTCGTCCCGCGCCTTTTCGGCGGCGCGGTATTCCGAGACCTTGGCGACCAGCGGCTCCAGCTCGGACAGTTCCTTGGAGAGCGCGCCGACCTGCGCGCCATCCGCGGTGTTCAGCGCATGCCGCAGCTCATCCGCCCGGCTCAGCAGCCGGTCGAGTTTTTGCGGCAGGCTCATGCGGAAAGGCGGGCGACCGCCTCGGCGAGCGGGATGGTCGCCTGGCTGCCGGCATCCAGGTCGCGCAGCTGCACCTGGCCCTGCGCCAGCTCATCCTCGCCCAGGATCAGGGCGGCGCGGGCCGAGAGCTTGTTCGCCCGCTCCATCCGCCGCTTGAGATTGCCCTTGTAGGCGATCTCGGCCACCACCCCGGCGCGGCGGAGGTCCTGCAAAAGGCCCAGCGCCGCGGCCTCCTGCGCCTCCCCCACCGGGATCACCGCGACGGGGCGCGGCGCCGGCGGTGCCGCGGCCAGCAGCATGGACAGCCGCTCCACCCCCGCCGCCCAGCCGACGCAGGGGGTGGCCGGGCCGCCCATCTCCTCGACCAGCCCGTCATAGCGGCCGCCCGCCATGACGGTGCCCTGGGCGCCGAGGCGGTCCGTGACGAATTCGAAGGCGGTGTGGCTGTAGTAGTCCAGCCCCCGCACGATCCGCGGATTCTTCCGAGTTGGCACGCCGAGGGTTTCGAGGTGGCGCAGCACGGCCTCGAAGAAGGCCGAGGCCTTTTCGGTCAGGAAGGGCTCGATGGTCGGCGCCGTCGCGACGATGCGCCGGTCGCCCTCATCCTTGCTGTCCAGGATGCGCATCGGGTTCTTCTCCAGCCGAACCCTGCTGTCGGCCGAAAGACCCTCCTGGTGCGCCGTGAAATGGGCGACCAGCGCGGCCCGATAGGCGTCGCGGCTTTCCGCGTCGCCCAGCGTATTGATCTCCAGCACCACGCCCTCGCTGATGCCGAGGTCCTGCAGGATGTGCCAGCCGGCCGCGATCACCTCCGCATCCGCCAGCGGTTCCGCCGCGCCGAGCACCTCGGCGCCGATCTGGTGGAACTGCCGGTAGCGGCCCTTCTGGGGGCGCTCGTAGCGGAACATGGGGCCGGCATAGAAGACCTTGCGCGGCAGGTTGGACTGGGTCAGGCCGTTGGAGACCAGGGCGCGGCAGATGCCGGCGGTGTTTTCGGGCCGCAGGGTGATGGAATCGCCGCCGCGATCCTCGAAGGAATACATCTCCTTGGAGACGACGTCGGAGGTCTCGCCCAGGCTGCGGGCGAAAACGCCCGTCGCCTCGAAGATCGGCGTCGCCCATTCCTCATAGCCATAGAGCGCGGTGATGCGCCGGGCGGCCGAGATCACGTGGTGATGCGCGCGAAAATCCTCGCCGATCAGGTCACGGGTGCCGCGGACGGGCTGGAGCGGAGGGTTTGCCATGGCGAGGCGGGTAGAACGCCGCGCGGGCGGCGGCAAGAGGCTGGCGCCTCAGGCGCCTCCATCCCGCGGGAACAGGGCGCGCAGGCGGGAGACCAGGGGCGGCAATTCGTGCACCACGACCCGCCAGACCAGGTCGAGATCCACATCGGCATAGTCATGCACGATCCGGTGCCGCATGCCCGCCATCGCCTGCCAGGGAATATCCGGATGGGCGGCCTTGAAGCCGGGCGTCATCCGCCAGGCCACCTCGCCGACAATGGCAACGACCCGGATGATCGCCTGTTGGTGCAACTCGCTGCGGAGGAAGGCGGCCTCGTCCAGCCCCTCCGCAAAGCGCAGCGCCGCCTGGGCGGCCTCAAACAGGTCGCGCAGCAGTGCGGCGTCGTCACGGGGCGTCCGAGTCACGCGGCAAACAGCAGTTGGGCATCCCCGAGGATGCGGCCACGCCGGAACGCATTCCGACTCTTCTCGATTGCAGGCCGGTCGATCAGGTCCACCCGGCGGCCGAACACGGCCTCAAGGGCATCCTTCAGATCGGCGAATTTGGCGAAGTCGAAGCGCGCCTCGGGCGTGAACTGCACCAGCAGGTCCACATCGCTGCGCTGCGGATCGAAATCCTCCCCCCGCGCGGCGGACCCAAAGACCTCCAGCCGGGTCACGCCGAAGCGCCGGCAGAGCGCCGCGATCTCCGCCTGGTGCGCGAGGACCGAGGGGTGCATGGCGCTATTCCGCCGCCTGCGCCGGCGCGGCCGCGGTGGCCGCCGCGGCTTCCGCCGCCTTCTCCGCCTTCATCTTCGCGGCCCGCGCTTCCACCAGCTGCACGATATGCTCGACCATCTCCTCGGTCTTCACCGTATGGCTGGTCTTGCCCATGCCATAGACCATGTGGGTCCCCGCCCCGCCGCCAGTCAGGCCGATATCGGTCATCAGCGCCTCGCCGGGCCCGTTCACCACGCAGCCGATGATGGAGAGGCTGATCGGCTGGTCGATATGGGACAGCCGGTCCTCCAGCTTCTCCACCGTGCGGATCACGTCGAAGCCCTGCCGGGCGCAGGAGGGGCAGGAGATCACCTTCACGCCACGATGGCGGATATGCAGGGACTTCAGCAGGTCCCAGCCCACCGCGACTTCCTCTTCAGGCTCGGCGCTCAGCGAAACCCGCAAGGTATCGCCGATGCCGGCCCAGAGCAGTGAGCCCAGCCCGATGGCGGATTTCACCGTCCCCGCCCGCCGCCCGCCGGCCTCGGTGATCCCGATATGCAGCGGATGGTCGCAGGCCTCCGCCAGCTGCTGATAGGCCGCGACCGCCAGGAAGACGTCGCTGGCCTTCACGCTGATCTTGAAGTTATCAAAGCCTTCCTGCAGCAGGTGGTCGGCGTGCCAGAGGGCGGATTCCACCAGCGCCTCCGGGTTCGGCTCGCCGTACTTCTCCAGCAGGTGCTTCTCCAGGCTGCCCGCATTCACGCCGATGCGGATGGAGCAGCCGTGGTCCCGGGCGGCCTTCACCACCTCCTTCACCCGCTCCTTCGACCCGATATTGCCCGGGTTGATGCGCAGGCAGGCGGCGCCGGCCTCCGCCGCCTCGATGGCGCGGCGATAGTGGAAATGCACATCGGCCACGATGGGCACATTCACCTCCCGCACGATCTCGGCCAGCGCGGCGGTGGCTTCCTCGGTGGGGACGGAGACGCGGACGATATCGACGCCGGCCAGCTCCGACTTGCGGATCTGCGCGATGGTCGCCGCCGCATCCTCGGTCGGCGTATTGGTCATGGTCTGCACGGTGATGGGGCTGCCACCGCCCACCGGCACGCGGCCGACATGGATCAGCCGCGACTTGCGGCGGGTGATCTCCTGGTAAGGCCGGTAGGACATGGGGTTTCCCTGAACGCTGCCGTCTGCCCCCTCAGCATAGGGTGCCCAGGCCCAGTCTCACAGGGGGGCGCTACCGGATGGGTGTGATGGAGGCGGTCGGGCCATTGGGCCGCTGGCGCAGACGGTCGGGAGCGAGCGGAATATTCCGGCGGACGCCCACCTGCCCCTCCAGCACCTCGGACACCACGCCATCCACCACGATATCCAGGCCCTGGGCCCGGCCGGTGTCCAGCAGCAGGTTGTCGCGCAGCGGCACGCCCCAGGCCTCGCCCGGGCGCAGCACGCGGTTCAGCAGCACCTGGCCGCTGCGGCCATCCCGCACCTGGACCCAGGATCCGTCGGGACTGTCGGCGCGGGCGCGCAGCGCCACACGCGTGCCCTCCGGCAGGCCGGGGATGACGATGGCGGGTTCAGCCGCCGGGGCCGGCGCGGCCGCCACGGGGGCGGGCGGCACCACCGGGGGCGGCGGCACGGTGGCCGCCTGGGCAGAGGTATTGGCGGCAGGTCCCGACGGCGCCGCCAGGCCACCCGGCGGCGGCAGCGCGCCCATCGGCAGTGCGCCGACCGGGCCCGGGGCGCGACTTGCCTCGCGGCCCGGCAGCTGGGCGCGGCCCTGCTCCACCGCGGCCTCCAGCCGCTGCGGCACCGGCGGCACCGCATCCACCGTGCGATTGCCCTGGCCGGAGACATTGTACCAGGCGACATAGGCGCCGATCGCCAGCACCGCGCCCACCACCACCACGGCACCCGCCGGCACGCCGCGTTCCGGCACCGGCTCGGGGAAGACCAGGTTGGTCTTGCGGTTCACCGCGGCGCCGGAGAGGTCGCGGAAGCGGCGCACCATCTCATCGGCATCGAGGCCCAGCGCCACCGAATAGGCGCGCACGAAGCCCACCGCATAGGCCGGCCCCGGCAGGTCGCGGATGCGGCCCTCCTCCAGCGCCTCCAGATAGGGCCTCCGGATGCGCAGCCGCTGCGCCATCTCCTCGACCGAGAGGCCGAGCGAGAGGCGCGAGTCGCGCAGCTCCTCACCCACCCGGGCCGCTTCGGCGCCACTGGTGTCGTTCTGACGGGGGATGCGTTTCAGGTCATAAGCCACGGTTGTGACACCTACCGCGCGGCCCCTCGGCCCGCAAAGCGATTCCAGTGGCTCCGGTCCGGAATCTCAGCTGCCCGCGCTCTGCCAGGCGCCGCACCCGTCTGCCACGCGAGCGTTTTAACCTTCCCGCGCCGCCAAAGCCATGGCGGCCTGTGTGACGAGTTCCTGCACGATCTCGGCCACCGGCTGTTCCCGCGTCACCAGCCCGACGCTCTGCCCGGCCATCAGGGACCCGTTCTCCACATCGCCGTCGATCACCGCGCGACGCAGGGCGCCGGCCCAGAAGTGCTCGATCTCGAGCTGCGCGGCCGCCTTCTCCACCTCGCCGGCCAGGAAGCGGCGGATGGTCTCCGCCTGGTGCGCCAGGAAGCGCCGGGTGCCGCCATTCTGCAGGGCGCGGACGGGGATGACGGGAAAACGCTCATCCAGCTGCACCGTCGGCAGCGCATCGCGCGCGGCGCCCCGGACAAAGGCCTTCTTGAAGTTCGGATGGGCGATGGATTCCGTCGCGCAGACGAAACGGGTGCCCAGCTGCGCGCCCGCGGCGCCCATCTCGAGGTAGGAGAGGATCGCCTCCCCCCGCCCGATGCCGCCGGCGACGAAGACCGGAACATCGCGGATATGCGGCAGGATCTCCTGCGCCAGCACGGTCAGCGAGACGGGGCCGATATGCCCGCCGGCCTCGCTGCCCTCGATCACCAGCGCATCGGCGCCCGATCGCACCAGCTTCTTCGCCAAGGCCAGCGCCGGGGCGAAGCACACGACCTTGGCGCCGCCATCCTTGGCCGCCTTGATGGCGGAGCCCGGCGGGATGCCGCCGGCGAAGACGATATGGCCCACCTTGTGGTCGATGCAGGTCTGCACCAGCTGGTCCAGCCTAGGGTGCATCGTGATCAGGTTCACGCCGAAGGGCTTTTGGGTCAGCGCCTGGGTGGCGACGATTTCCTGCGCCAGCCGGTCCGGCTCCATCGCGCCGCAGGCGATCACGCCGAAGGCGCCGGCATTCGACAGGGCGGCGACCAGGTTGCGCTCGCTGACCCAGGACATGGCGCCGCCCATGATGGCGTAGCGGCTGCCGAAGAAGGCCGCGCCGCGCGCCATCAGGGCATCCAGGGCGGCCAGGCTCGCGGCCGAGGGGGCGGCCGAAGGGGTCAGCGCATCCATGCTCTCAGCCCTCGCCGCGGCGCGCGGGTTCCGGGCCGTCCAGGCCATAGGCGGTGTGCAGGGCGCGGACGGCCAGTTCGGTATAGTCGGCTGCGACCAGCACGCTCACCTTGATCTCGCTGGTCGAGATCACCTGGATATTGATGCCCTTCTCCGACAGCGTCTTGAACATGGTCGACGCCACGCCCGCATGGGTGCGCATGCCGATGCCGACGACGGAGATCTTGGCCACATCGGGATCGGCGATCATCGCCTCGAAGCCGATCTGCTCGCGCTGCTTCTCCAGCAGGTCCCGCGCGCGCGGCAGGTCGGTGCGGCCGAGGGTGAAGGTCATGTCCGTGGTGCCGTCGGCGCCCAGGTTCTGGACGATCATGTCGACATTCACATTGGCCGCCGAAAGCGGGCCGAAGACGGAGGCGGCGATGCCGGGCCGGTCCGGCACGCGGCGGAGCGTCACCTTGGCCTCGTCCCGCGAATAGGCGATGCCGGACACGATGGGCTGTTCCACGATCTCATCCTCATCCACGACAAGCGAGCCTGGCTTGTCCTCGAAGCTCGACAGCACCTGCACCCGGACTCGCTGCTTCATGGCGAGTTCGACGGAACGGGTCTGCAACACCTTGGCCCCCACCGAGGCCAGTTCCAGCATTTCCTCGTAGGAAATCTTCTCCAGCTTGCGGGCGCGGGGGACGATGCGCGGGTCGGTGGTATAGACGCCGTCGACATCGGTGTAGATGTCGCAACGATCGGCCTTCACCGCCGCGGCGATGGCGACCGCCGAAAGGTCGGACCCGCCGCGGCCCAGCGTGGTGACGCGATTGTCGGGACCGATACCCTGGAAGCCGGCCACCACCGGCACCTGGCCCATCTTCATCCGCTCGATCAGCAGCGCGCCCTCGATGGACTCGACGCGGGCCTTGCCATGGGCATTGTCGGTGCGGATGGGCACCTGCCAGCCCTGCCAGGACCGCGCATCCACGCCCACCGTCTGCAGCGCGATGGCCAGCAGCCCGATGGTCACCTGCTCACCGGTCGCCACCACCGTGTCGTATTCCCGCGCATCATGCAGCGGCGACAGTTCCTGGCACCATTTCACCAGCTGGTTGGTGACGCCGGACATGGCGGAGACCACCACGGCGACCTCATGGCCGGCCTCCACCTCGCGCTTCACGCGGCTGGCCACGTTGCGGATACGGTCGAGATCGGCGACGGAGGTGCCGCCGAACTTCATCACGATGCGGGCCATGCTCGGGTCCGGGGGGTGGGTCCAAGGGATCGGGCGAGGCAACCCCTGTTGCGCCTCGCCGGGGCGCGGACAGATAACGGGGGGACGGCCGGCGGGCAACCATGTCCGGGTCCAGGGCGGGGAATTGCAGCCATGAATGGCACGACGCTGGCGGCCGAGCGGGCCAAGTTCGACGCGCTGGCGGACCGCTGGTGGGACCCGGACGGCCCGATGAAGCCGCTGCACCGGATGAACCCGCTGCGCACGGGCTGGATCGCGGACCGCCTGGGCGGGCGCGACCTGACGGGCAAGACCATTCTGGATGTCGGCTGCGGCGCCGGCCTGGCTTCCGAGGCTTTTGCCCGGATGGGCGCCAAGGTGACGGGCCTGGATGCCGCCGGCGCCGCGCTGGCCGCCGCCCGCGCCCATGCCGAGGCCGGGGGGTTGGCCATCGCCTATCGCCAGGGCGGGCCCGAGGACCTGCTGGCCGAGGGCGCCCGCTTCGACGCGGTGGTGGCGCTGGAGGTGATCGAGCATGTCGAGGACCGCGCCCAGTTCCTCGGCGCCCTCGCCGCCCTGGCAAGACCCGGCGCGCCGATCTTCCTCTCCACGCTCAACCGCACGACGAAATCCTTCCTGATGGCCAAGCTCGGCGCCGAATACCTGCTGCGGCTGCTGCCCATCGGCACGCATGACTGGCGGATGTTCATCACGCCCGGCGAGCTGGGCGCCGCCCTGCGCCCGGCCGGCTACCGGATCACGGAGCTGGCGGGGATGGGCATGACCCCCACCGGCCAGTGGCGGGAAACGCGCGACCTCGGCGTCAACTACCTGGCGATGGCGCGGCCGGCGTAGCACCGGCGACCATATCCAGCGCCGCGGCGGGATCGATGCGGATCCCGCCGGTGATGCGCAGCATGGACCCCCGCTCCACCAGGCGCCGCCCGGTCACCGCGAAGCGCGGGCCGAGGCAGGCGCGCAGCGCCGCGGCCGCCGCCTCCACCGCCACATGGTCCGCCCCCTCCAGCACCAGCCGCACGCCCTGCTCGGGCGCCAGGCCGGGCAGGCCCTCCGGCACGGGCTCGGGGGCGGTCAGGGAAAAGGGCGGGGTGCGCGGCTTGCGGGGCATGGCCTCGCGATGCGCGGCAGGGCCGGGGCGGTCAAGTCGCGCTTATCCCCGGATGCGGTGGATGGATCTGTGGACAAGTCGAGGAATGTCCTGTGGGACCCCTGGCCGCACCGGCCACCGCAGGAGTGTTCTTCCAATGTTCACTTCAGGCGAGAAAATATAATCCGCCGCGCCGCTGTAGCCGTTCAGCCACAGCCTGAGTTTTCCACAATTGCGGGGGTAAACTTGTGGACAAAGCGGCCAGTAAGTTCCGCTTCGACCAGACGCGCGACGACTTGACTCACAAACCTTGCTGAATGGCCAAGGCGCGATCCGAGCAGTCCTATGCCCAGGCGCGGTGATATTTCGCATGGTGAATGGCAGCCACCCGACCGGCCACTCAGCCCGGCAGCCAGGGGGCGAAGCGGCGCTGCAGATCCGCCGCTTGGTCCGGCGTCAGTTCCGCCACATGCCGCGCCGGAACCGCCTTGTTGCGATAGGTGAAGGCAAAGCGCTGCACCCAGAGCCGCACCAGCCAGTTCGGGCAGGCGATGCCGAAATCGGCCTTGATCGCCTCCACCGCCGCCTCCGTCCGGAAGGCGCAGATGGCATAGTCCAGCGCCAGGGTGGCCGGCAGGCCGGCCCAGATCGCATGCTCGCCCAGGTAGCGCCCCACCCCCGCCACGGCGTCCTCCAGCGTCACGAATTCGGAGAAGGCCTGCTCGCCCCGGCTGCGGGCCAGCCGCCCGGCATCCAGCAGGGAGAGGCAGATATCGCGCGGGTCGCGCCAGTTCACATGCGCGGAGACGAGCCCCCGGGCCGCCAGCGCCCGATACTCCGCCACCCAGTCCGGCCCGGGGCAGGCATGGGTCTTCACCACCAGGATGCGCGAGCCGGCCGCCTCGGCCAGCCCGCGCAGCCCCGCCACCGTCAGATCCTGGGCGAAGTTCACCTTGTGGCCGCCGGGCAGCAGCGCCTCCGGCTGCTTGCGCTGGCGATGCCCGCCCAGGCGGGCCACCGCCTTGGCCAGTTCGAAGGCCAGCGTGCTGCCGGATTTGGGGATGCCGTAGCTGAAGACGAGCATCGCCGCGCCCTCTCTCAGCCGTCGGCGCGCGGCACCCAGGGCAGGCGGGCGATGTCGATGCCGTCCTCGGCCAGGGCCTCGGCCTCGGCCTCGGTCGCCTCGCCATAGATGCCGCGGGCCTCGGCCTCGCCATTGTGGATCTTGCGCGCTTCCTCGGCAAAACCCTCGCCGACATAGTCGCAGGACTTCTCCACCTCGGCCCGCATCCGCTGCAGCATGGCCAGCAGCTGGGCCGGGATCGGCCCGGCGGCGACGCGCTGGGACATGCCGCCGCCAGTCTCCGGCGGCGGGGCGACGGGGGGCTCGGCGGGCTTGGCCTCCGGGGCCACCTGCTCCACCGGCGCCGGCAGGGCCTTCTTGCGGGATTTGCGGACTGCCGGCGCCATCAGCGCGCGCGTCACCTGCGTGCCGCCGCAATGCGGGCATTCCACCAGGCCAGCGGCGGCCAGCTTCTCGAAGCCGGCGCTGTCCTGGAACCAGCCGTCGAATTCGTGCTGGGCGCTGCAGCGCAGCTGGTAGTGGATCATGCCGCCCCGCCGCGCATCAGCCCGCCAGCAGCGGGTCGAGCCCGCCCTTGCGGTCCAGCGCCATCAGATCGTCACAGCCGCCGATATGCTGGCCGTCGATGAAGATCTGCGGCACGGAGGTGCGGCCGCCGGAGCGTTCCATCGCCTCCCGCCGCGCATCGGAGCCGTTCGGGGCAAACTTCTCCTCGAAGGCCACCCCCTTGCGGGTCAGCAGCTGCAGCGCCCGGGCGCAATAGGGGCAGAAATCCTGGGTATAGATCTCGATCTTGGCCATTGTGCAGAAATCGGGCCGCGCGGGGCCGCGGTCAAGCCTCCCTGATATCTCAGCCTTCCGCCTGCAGGCGCGGGTCCGGCACCCGGGCGGCGGCCAGCACATCCACGGCACTGGCGCCGGCGGCCAGCACGGCCTGGGCGCAGGCCTCCGCGGTGGCGCCGCTGGTCATCACGTCATCCACCAGCAGCACCCGCCGCCCCGCCACAAGCCGCGCCCCGGCGGCGGTCAGCCGGAAAGCCCCGACCAGCAGCGCCGCGCGCTCCGCCTCCCCGCGATCGCCCAGCGGCGGGGTGGGCCGCGGACGGCGCAGCAGGTCCGGGATGCAGGGCCTTCCGGACAGCACCGAGAGCCGCCGGGCCAGCAGGGCGGCCTGGTTGTAGCGGCGTGCCAGCAGCCGGCGCCAATGCAGCGGCACGGGGGCCAGCAGATCGGCGCGGGCCAGCAGCTCCGCGCCCGATTGCGCCATCAGCGCGGCCAGGGCGGTGGCGAGTTCCGGCCGGTCGGCATGCTTGAAGGGCAGGATCAGCCGCTGCGCGCCGGCATCGTAGCGCAGCGCCGCGCGGGCGGCCGCGAAGGCCGGCAGCCGCGCCAGGCAGCCGGGGCAGAGCCCGCCGGGCCCCGCCTGGCCGGCATGGATGAAGGGCACGCCGCAGCGCGCGCAGAAGGGGGCGGTGACGCGGGTCAGCCCGCGAAAGCAGTCAGCGCATTGCGTGCCCTGGCGCTCGACGGGTTGCTCGCAGGTCAGGCAGCCGGGTGGCAGCAGCGCATCCAGCGCCGCCCCGCCCAGGCGCCGGAACAGGGCGCTACCAGGCGCCGAAGGGGGCGTCGCCATCGCGTTCCACCGCCTGCACCAGCTCGATCTCCCAGGCCAGATAGGCGCGCATCGCCGCCTCCACGCCGCTGTTGCGGTCATAGGGCCGCAGATGCGCATCGATGCAGGCCTCGTCCGGCGGGTCGGTGCGCCCTGCATCCAGCGGGAAGCCGGCCGCCTGCCAGGCCGCCGTGCCGCCCTCCAGCACCGCGACCTCCGCCAGGCCCAGCCCGCGCAGTTCCGCCGCCCCCAGCGCGGCGAGGTCGTCGGAGGGCGCCGCGACCGCCACCGGCCGCCCGGCCGGCAGGCGCGGCAGCACCTGCGCAAGCCGCGTCCGCACCCCCCAGATCGCGCCGGGGATATGGCCGGCCCGGAAGGCGAGCGACCGGGCGAGATCGACCACCGCCACCTGCCCGCCCCGCACCGCATCCGGCGCCACCCGTTGGAGGTCGGGCCGCAGCGCCTCCGGCAGGCGCGGCACCACCGGCCCGGTCTCCAGCGGCCCATGAAGGCCGCCGGTCAGCACAGACACCTCCCAGCCACCCAATTGGCGCAGCCAGCCGGCGGTCATGGCGGCGCGGGTGCCGGTATCGTCCACCAGCACCAGGCGGGCGCCGCGCACCGCGACAAAGCCATCGGTCGCCTGCACCAGCTGGCCGCCCGGCGCGCTGACCGAGCCCGGCAGGTGGCCGGCGGCGAATTCGGCGGGGTCGCGCACATCCAGCAGATAGGTGGTCCGCCCCCCCTCCGCCTGCATCGCGGCCAGCCCGGCGCGATCGGTCCAGCGCACGCCCGCCCCCTCGGCAAAGCTTTTCGCCCGCGCAAAACTCTCGGCCGCATCGGCGGGGGTGCCCTCGGCGTAGCGTTCCCCGCGGCCGCGATGGCAGGCGAAGCCTGCAAGCTCCCAGCCCATGGTGCCGTTGCGCAGCGCCACCACCCGGTTCGGCAGCCCGGCCCGGCGGAGGCTCTCCGCGCCGAGGATGGAGCGGGTGCGGCCGGCGCAGTTCACCACCACCGTGGTCCCGGGGCGCGCCAGCATGGACGGCACCCGATAGGCCAGCTCCGCCCCCGGCACATTGGTGGCGCCGGGGATCGACATGGCGCGGAATTCCACCAGCGGGCGGCTGTCCACCACCAGCAGATCCTCGCCCGCCGCCTGCATGGCGGCGAGTTCCGCTGCATCGACGGAGGGGGTCTCGTAGTGGTGCTCCACCCATTCGCCGAAGGCCTTGGAGGGCACGTTCACGCCGGAGAAGGTCTCGAACCCCGCCGCCGCCCAGGCCGGCGTGCCCCCCTCCAGCACCGCCACATCCGTGCAGCCCAGGCTTTGCAGGACGGCGGCCAGGCGATCCGACAGGCCCTCCCCGCCATCGATGCAGACCACGCGCACATCGCGCCGCGGCAGCAGGGCCGGCGCGCGCAGCTCGGCCTGGGACAAGGGGCAGGGCACAGCCCAGAACAGGTGCGCGGCGCCGAACTCGCCCTCCTCCCGCGCATCCAGGATGGCGAGTTCCCCTCCCTCCCGCAGCCAGGCCTTCAGGGTGGCGGGGGCGATGCGTGGCGTCATGCGTGGCGAGTCCTTGATCCCTGGCCGAAAGGCTAGACCCGCTTGCCGCCGGGGCGAAGCGGGCGCATCTGCGGGGGATGGATGCGATGCAGGTTTTCGACCGTCGGCTGGTCCGCCGCCGGCGCGACAGGGCGGCGGCGACGGTGGACCAGGTGGCGCCGATCCTGGCGGATTGCGCGGAACGGCTGCTGGACCGGCTGGACGATACGACGCGCCGCTTCAGCCGGGCGCTGGAGATCGGCGGCCGCGGCGTGGTGGCGCCGCTGCTGCGCGCGCGGGGCATTGCTTCAGTGATCTCCGCCGACCTCTCGCCCGCCATGGCGGCGAAGGCCGGCGGCCTGGCGGTGGCGGCGGATGAGGAATTCCTGCCCTTTGCCCCCGAAAGCTTCGACCTGATTGTCGCCTCCCTGTCGCTGCACTGGGTCAACGACCTGCCGGGGGCGCTGATCCAGATCCGGCGGGCGCTGGCGCCGGATGGGCTCTTCCTCGCCTCCCTACCCGGCCTCGGCACCTTGCAGCCGCTGCGCCAGGCCCTGGCGGAGGCGGAAAGCGCGCTGCGCGGCGGCCTTTCGCCCCGCATCTCCCCCTTCCCGGAGCTGCGGGACGCCGCCGGCTTGTTGCAGCGCGCCGGCTTCGCCCTGCCGGTGGCGGATATGGAGGAGGTGGCGATCGCCTATCGCACGCCGCTGGCCCTGCTGGCCGACCTCCGCGCGGCCGGGGAGGGCAATGCCGTGCTGGCGCGCGACCCGCGCACCCCGCCCCGCGCGCTTTTCCCCATGGCCGCCGCCGCCCTGCCCTCGGGGCCGGAGGGCCTCGCCCCCGGCCTGCGCCTGCTGATGCTGACCGGCTGGGCACCGCATGACAGCCAGCAGAAGCCCGCCCGCCCCGGCAGCGCCACGCATCGCCTGGCGGAGGCCCTGGGCACGGTGGAACGGAAGGCGGGCGAGCGGGCGAACTGACCCCGCCAGGCCGGCCGCGCCTTGCATCAGGGGGGGCCGCAGCGCACATTCGGGCCTTCCCTACAGCAGTTTCGGGCGGTCCAGAGCATCATGGAGCAGCAGGGCGGCGAGAGCCGCCGCATCACCATCCACAGCCCCGCGGATTTCGAGGGCATGCGCCGCGCCGGCCGCCTGGCGGCCGAGACCCTCGACATGATCACCCCGCATGTGCAGCCGGGAATCACCACCGAGGCGATCGACCGGCTGATCCACGACTTCATCCTGGCGCATGACGCGATCCCGGCCACGCTCGGCTATCGCGGCTATACCAAATCCTCCTGCACCTCGATCAACCACGTGGTCTGCCACGGCATCCCGGGCGAGCGGGTGCTGCTGGAGGGTGATATCGTGAATATCGACGTGACCGTCATCCTCGATGGCTGGCACGGCGATACCAGCCGCATGTATGTGGCCGGCGCGCCCTCGACCAAGGCGCGGCTGCTGATGGATGTCACCTACGAATCCATGATGCGCGGCATCGCCGCCATCAAGCCGGGTGCCACGCTCGGCGATATCGGCCATGCCATCCAGGCCTATGTGGAGCGCAACCGCTTCTCCGTGGTGCGGGACTTCTGCGGCCACGGCATCGGCCGGCGCTTCCACGAGCCGCCGAACGTGCTGCATTTCGGCCGCCCCGGCGAAGGCCCGGTGCTGAAGCCCGGCATGTTCTTCACGGTGGAGCCGATGGTGAATGCCGGCCGGCCGGAGGTGAAGGTGCTGGACGATGGCTGGACCGCGGTGACCCGCGACCGCAGCCTCTCGGCGCAATTCGAGCATATGGTCGGGGTGACGGAGGAGGGGGCGGAGATCTTCACCCTCTCCCCCATCGGGCTGCACCGCCCGCCCTACGCCTGATTTTCAAGGTTCCCCCGTCAGGCCGGATTTCCGGCTTGACGGGACTGGCTGCGGCCCTGTATGTGAATGTTTGTCACATTCACACAGAAGCCGTCATGACGCTCGCCCCGCTGCTCACCGCCCCTCCCGTCATCCAGTTGCATGCCTTCGCCGCCCTCGGCGCGCTGCTGCTGGGCGGCGTCCAGCTGCTGGCCCCCAAGGGGCGCGGCCGCCATCGCATCATGGGCTGGACCTGGGTGGTGCTGATGGCGGTGGTCGCCCTTTCCTCCTTCTGGATCGCCACGAAGGGGCATCTCTCCTGGATCCACCTGATCTCGGGCTGGGTGGTGGTCCTGCTGCCGATCGCGGTGCTGTCCGCCCGGCGCGGCCGCATCCGGGCGCATCACCGGGCCATGGCCTCGCTCTATCTCGGCGGGCTTATCATCGCCGGCGGCTTCACCCTGCTGCCGGGCCGCATCATGGGGGCCGTCGTCTTCGGCTGGTGAACGCCGCAGTTGAATATCCTATCCCTTCGTTGCACCATCGGTGCGGAAGCAGAGGGGACAGGATGGCCCGGAAGCCGCAATTCTCGGAGGCGAGCGCCAGCTTTGGCGGGCTGTTCAGCACCGCCCTGTCGACAGCACCGGAGGACGCCGCCCCACCCGGCCATCTCGGCCACCGCCAACGCATGCGCACGCGCCTGCTGACCGCCGGCCCCGACAGCCTGCTGGACCACGAGATGCTGGAAATGCTGCTGTTCCAGGCCCTGCCGCGGCGCGACACCAAGCCCATCGCCCGAGCCCTGCTGGCCCGCTTCGGCAGTTTTGCGAAGGCCATCGCCGCGCCGGTGCGCGAATTGACCGAGGTGGAGGGGATGGGGGAGGCCGGCGCCGCGGCCCTGAAGACCGTCCACGGCGCGGCGCTGCGGCTGATGCGGGCGGAAATCCTCGACCAGCCGGTGCTGAACAACTGGGATCGGCTGATCGGCTACCTGAACGCCGCCCTGGCCCGGGATCCCATCGAGCAGTTCCGCCTGCTTTTCCTCGATTCGAGGAACCGCCTGATCGCCGACGAGGCCCAGGCGCGGGGCACCGTGAACCATACCCCGGTCTATCCGCGCGAGGTTGTGAAGCGGGCGCTGGAGCTGGAGGCGACGGCGCTGATCCTGGTGCACAACCACCCCTCCGGCGATCCCACCCCCTCCCGCGCCGATATCGAGATGACGCAGGAAGTGAAGGCCGCGGCCGGCGTCCTGGGCATCACGGTGCATGACCACCTGATCGTCGGCAACGGCCGCCACCTGTCCTTCCGGCGCGAGGGGCTGCTGTAGCGCGACCCGGCCCCGCGATTGACCGCCGGGTGCGGGACTCGGCATGGTGGAAGAACATGCACCGCTCCCTCACGCTGCTCCCCGCCCTGCTGCTCGGCCTGCTGGCGGGCGGCGACGCCCTCGGCCAGGGCAAGCCCCCGCCGGCCGGCCAGCCCGGCGCCCGATCCGGCTTCCCGCCCCTGCCCACCACCAAGCCCCCCGCCTTGCCACCCGTGGGGGTTCCGGGCGGCGTGCCGGGACCGCAGGCGGGCAAGCCAGGCAGCCCACCCTCCGCCGGCTCCGGGCGCATGGTTTCCTCCGGCACCGGCTTCGTGGTGGCGCAGGGCCGGGCGCTCACCAACGCGCATGTCGTGGACCGCTGCCGCGCCGTCCGCGTCCGCACCGCATCGGGCCAGGATGTCAGCGCCCGGGTGCTGCGCTCGGACCGCGAGCGCGACCTCGCGCTGATCGAGGTGCCGCCCGATTCCGGCCCGCCCCTGGCCTTCCGCCGGGAGATGAACATCCGCCGGGGCGAGGGGGTGGTGACCTACGGCTTCCCGCTCGCCGGCATGCTCTCCTCCGGCCCCACCCTGACCACGGGGGAGGTCTCGGCCCTGGCCGGCCTGGCCGATGACCAGCGCCAGTTCCAGATCTCCGCCCCGGTGCAGCCCGGCAATTCGGGCGGGCCACTGCTGGACCTGTCCGGCCAGGTGGTGGGCGTCATCGTCTCCAAGCTGAACGCCGCCCGCGTGGCGCAGCGCACCGGCGATATCCCGCAGAACGTGAACTTCGCGGTGAAGGGCAACGAGGCGGTCGAATTCCTGCGCGCCGCCGGGGTCACGCCCAGCCTCGCCGCCGGCCCGCCACGCACCGCCGCCGAGGTGGGCGAGATCGCCCATCCCTCGACGCTGTTCATGCGCTGCATGGGCTAGGTTTTACGAAGCGCCCCCGCCACGACCGCGGCCAGCAGGACGGAAGCCACCCACCAGGGCTGCCAGACACCGAAGGAAAGCTGCCCCGTCACCACGGCCGAGACCGCCATGCCGAAGCCGGCCGGGCTGGCGCCGGCCGCCAGCAGCGCTGCCGCCCCCAGCGCCGCGCCCAGCAGCGCCCCCACCAGCCCCAGCTCCAGCCAGATCTGCAGGGCCGCGTTATGGGTATGCAGCGGCAGGCGCCGCGCCGAGGGCAGGCCGAACCAGTGCCGCGCCTCGGGCGAATTCAGCCCATAGCGGTCCAGGGTCTCCACGCCGAAAGTATCGCTGCCCCCCGGAATGGCGCGGCTGGATTCCATCCCCCAGCCGAGCAGCGGCTTTTCCGCGATGCGATCCACCACGAAATCCCAGATCAGCACCCGATGCGCGGCGGAGCGCGGGATCGGCTCCAGCGAGGGCGCCTGGGACAGGCCGAAGGCGAAGACCAGCGGCGCGGCCAGGCTGAAGGCGGCAAAGGCCAGCGCCGCCAGCCGCGGCGCCGCCCGCGGCAGCAAGGCCACCGCGCCGGCCGCCACCAGCCCCGCCACCGCCGCGATCTTGGCCGAATCCGCCGGCAGCCACAGCGCCACCGCCAGCCCCGCCGCCAGCAGCACCGCCCGCAGCGCCCAGGCCATGGGCACCGCGACCACCAGCGGCAGCAGCAACACCATCAGGGAAACCGCCGGCTTCAACCCGAAACTGATCGCCGGCATCTCCGGAAAGCCGCGCACCGCCAGCCGCAGCCAATTGCCCGTCGCATGATCCAGCGCCGCCAGCGCGAGCCCCAGCGCCAGACCCCCCGCCAGCGCGAAAGCCAGCCGGCGCCCGGCCGCCTCCTCAGCCAGGGCGCGCGCCGTCATCAGCGCCAGGCCCAGCAGCGCCGCCAGCCCGCCGATGGTCTGCAAGGCCCGAACCGGCTCCGGCGACCACAGCGCCGCCACACCGCACCAGCCCAGCAGCGCCACCGCCAGCCAGGCCACCGGGTTCATGCGCGGCCAGGGCCAAGCCCCCCGCGCCAGGCGATGCGTCACCACCGCCGCCAACAGCGCCAGCGTCACCGCCAGGGCCATGGTCCGGAACTGCAGCACGGCCATCGCCGGCGCCACGGCCAGCAGCACCGCCACCGGCGTCGCCGCACTCCGCCGCCAGGGCATCACCTCAGCCTTCATGAACGGCGCCCCCCATGCCGCTCCGGCTCCAGCCGCGCCTTCAGATAGGACAGCAGCGGAAAAGCGCCCGTGCAGAAGGCCAGCAGCACGCCCCAGCCCCCCTCCCGATATCCCTTTCGGCTCACATAGGACTTGAAGCCGCGCGAGACGAAACGCCGCAGATTGCCGGCCAGGGACCCGATATCCCCACTCGCCAAAAGATCCGCCGCCTTGGCCGAGGAATACTTGTCCAGCCGCCGCAGCATGTCCGAGACATCCCGGTCGACCAGATGCACCAGCGCCCCCTGCTCGATCCGCGGCCCCTCCTGCCCCACCCAGTCCAACCCCGGATGCACCCGCTGCGCCCGCCACCGCTTGGCCCCGCGCCGGAACAGCCGCGGCACGGACGTCGTGCCGAAACTGCCGGCCCAGCCATGCCGGATCAGCCGATCCCCCACATAATTATCGACCCGCACCTGATGCCAGGCGAAACCCGACTCGCCGATCACACGCCGAATGGCCACCGCCAGATCCGGACTGACCCGCTCATCCGCATCCACCTCCAGCACCCAGTCGCCCGTGCAGGCGCCGATGCCGAGATTCCGGCGCTCCCCCTCCAACTCCCAGGCACCCTCCAACACCACAGCCCCGGCCGCCCGCGCCAATTCCGCAGAGCCATCCGTGCTGCGATCCAGCACCACCACCACCTCATCCGCAAAGGCCACCGACGCCAGACACGCCGGCAATCGCTGCTCCTCATTCCGCGCCACAATCAGCGCAGACAGGCGGGGGTGGGACATCGGGGTGGCCTCGGAAGGGCGTGAAGGTGGGCGCGGGTGGTTGCAAGGAGGGCTCTGCCCTCCCTGCACCCTCCCGCGAAGGGGCAGTGGCCCCTTCGAACCCTCGCCTACCCCTGAATGGGTTTCCAAAGGGACCCCTGTCCCTTTGGCGGGGGTGCAGGGGGCAGCGCCCCCTGCAATCAACAGCGCCGACCTTCGGTGCCGTCTCAGGCCGTCCGATCCCCGCCCGTGCCGGTCAGGGCTGCCTGGGCCGCCGCGAGGCGGGCGACGGGGACGCGGTAGGGGGAGCAGGAGACGTAGTCGAGGCCGGTGGCGCCGCAGAAGTGGATGGAGGCGGGGTCGCCGCCGTGTTCGCCGCAGATGCCGAGTTTCAGGTCGGGTTTGGTCTTGCGGCCGCGTTCGGCGGCGATCTGCACCAGGGCGCCGACGCCATCGATGTCGATGGAGACGAAGGGGTCTTTCGGCAGGATGCCCTTCTCGACGTAGAAGGGCAGGAACTTGCCGGCGTCGTCGCGGGAGAGGCCGAAGACGGTCTGGGTCAGGTCGTTGGTGCCGAAGGAGAAGAAGTCCGCGGATTCGGCGATGCTGTCGGCGATCAGGGCGGCGCGCGGCAGTTCGATCATCGTGCCGACCTGGTAGAGGATGTGGAACTTGGTTTCCGCGAAGACTTCCTGGGCCACGCGGTCGACCAGGGCGCGCAGGATTTCGAGTTCGCGGCGCAGGGCGACGAGCGGGATCATGATTTCCGGCACGGGCGCCTTGCCGGTTTCCTGGGCGATGGCGATGGCCGCTTCGAAGATGGCGCGGACCTGCATCTCGTAGATTTCGGGATAGGTCAGGCCGAGGCGGCAGCCGCGGTGGCCGAGCATCGGATTGGCTTCGGACAGGTCGGCGGCGCGGCGCTGCATGGCCGCGACATCGGCGCCCAGGCTTTGCGCCACTTCGGCGATTTCGCTGTCCTTGTGCGGCAGGAATTCGTGCAGCGGCGGGTCGAGCAGCCGGATGGTGACGGGCAGCCCCGCCATGATCCGGAACAGCTTGAGGAAATCCTCGCGCTGGAAGGGCAGGAGGCGGGAGAGGGCGTCGCGGCGGCCGTCCTCGGTATCCGCCATGATCATCTGGCGGACGGCGCCGATGCGCTCCGGGTCGAAGAACATGTGCTCGGTGCGGCAGAGGCCGATGCCCTCGGCGCCGAATTTGCGGGCGGTTTCGGCGTCCAGCGGGGTTTCGGCATTGGCGCGCACCTTCATCTTGCGCACGCCATCGGCCCATTCCATCAGGGTGGCGAAGTCGCCGGAAAGCTGCGGCTCGATCATCGCCACGGTGCCCGCAAAAACCTCGCCGGTGGCGCCGTCCAGCGTGATGGTCTCGCCGGCCGCCAGGCGCTTGCCGCCGGCGGTCAGGGTCTGGCCGGCATAGTCCACGGTGACGGAGCCGGCGCCGGCGACGCAGGGCCGGCCCATGCCGCGGGCCACCACGGCGGCGTGGCTGGTCATGCCGCCGCGGGTGGTGAGGATGCCGCGGGCGGCGTGCATGCCGTGGATGTCCTCGGGCGAGGTCTCGATGCGGACCAGGATGACGGCCTCGCCCTTGGCGGCGCGGGCCTCGGCCTCATCCGCCGAGAAGACGATGACGCCGCAGGCCGCGCCGGGGCTCGCGGGCAGGCCCTTGGCGATGGCCTTGCGCGGCGCCTTGGGGTCCAGCGTCGGGTGCAGCAGCTGGTCCAGCGCCTTGGGGTCGACGCGCTTGATCGCCTCGGTGCGGTCGATCAGACCTTCGCGGGCCATGTCGACGGCGATCTTGAGGCTGGCGGCGGCGGTGCGCTTTCCGTTGCGGGTCTGCAGCATGTACAGCTTGTTCTGCTGCACCGTGAACTCGATGTCCTGCATATCCGCATAGTGCTTCTCGAGCTTTTCGCGGACGGCGACGAGCTCGGCATAGGCCTTCGGCATGGCGACTTCCATGCTGCGCTCACCGGGCTTGGCGCGGGATTCGGCCATGGGCTGCGGCGTGCGGATGCCGGCCACCACGTCCTCGCCCTGGGCGTTGATCAGGTATTCGCCGTAGAAGAAATTCTCGCCGGTGGAGGGGTCGCGGGTGAAGCAGACGCCGGTGGCGCAATCCTCGCCCATATTGCCGAAGACCATCGCCTGGACGTTCACGGCGGTGCCCCATTGCGCGGGGATGTCGTGCAGGCGGCGATAGGTATTGGCGCGCGGGTTCATCCAGCTGCCGAAGACGGCGCCGATCGCGGCCCAGAGCTGCGCATGCGGGTCCTGCGGGAAGGGCTTGCCCGTCACCTCCTCGACCATGTCCTTGTAGCCGGCGACCACGCGGTGCCAGTCCTGGGCGGTGAGGTCGGTATCCTCGGACACGCCGGCATCGAGCTTCACATGCTCGATGATTTCCTCGAAACGGTGATGGTCGACGTCGAGCACGACGGAGCCGAACATCTGGATGAAACGCCGGTAGCTGTCCCAGGCGAAGCGCGCATCGCCGGAGGCGGCGGCCAGGCCTTCCACGGTGGCATCGTTCAGGCCGAGGTTCAGCACCGTGTCCATCATGCCGGGCATGGAGACGCGGGCGCCGGAGCGGACGGAGACGAGCAGCGGCTTGTGGTGGTCGCCGAACTTCGCGCCGACCGCGGCTTCCACCCGGGCGAGGGCGGTGTCGACGGCGGCGCGCAGCTCCGGCGGGTAGGACTGGCCGTGATCGTAGTAGTAGGTGCAGACCTCGGTGGTGATGGTGAAGCCGGGGGGCACCGGCAGGCCGATGCTGGCCATCTCGGCCAGGTTCGCGCCCTTGCCGCCCAGGAGATTGCGCATATCCGCACGGCCTTCGTTATGGCCGGCGCCGAAGCTGTAGACCCATTGAGTCATTGGACGGCGTTCTCCTGTTTGGACTGTTACGGAGCCTCCCAGGGGAGTGGGAGGGGGGCGCCGTGGCTCAGCCTTCGATCCTGGAAAAGTCTGCGACCGTATCCATGCCGCCCCTGAGCCGTGCGAGCAAGCGCAGCCGGTTGGCGCGGGTTGCGGGCGCGGGGTCGTTGACGATGACCTTTTCGAAAAATGCGTCGAGCGGGGCGCGGAGCGCGGCCAGGGCGGACATGGCGGCGCCGAAGTTTTCGGCAAGCAAGGCCTGGGCGACCAGGGGCTCGGCCTGGTCGAGCGCCGCGGCCAGCGCCTGCTCCTCCGGCGCCACCAGCAGGGCCGGGTCGATGGGGCCGGCGTGGGGGCCGTCCTTCTTGTCCTCGATCCGCAGGATATTCGCCGCACGCTTGGCGGCGGCCAGAAGGTTGGGGCCGTCCGGGCCTTCCACCAGCGCCTTCAGCGCCTCGGCGCGGGCCAGCAGGCGCAACAGGTCGTCCTCCCCGCCCTGGCCGAAGGCGGCGGCCACCAGGTCGTGGCGCGCGCCCTCGGCGCGGAGCTGGACGCGGAGGCGTTCGGCGAGGAAGTCCAGCAGCCCGGCGGCGAAGGCGGCGACCATGGGCGGATGGGCACCGCGGGGGGCGGGCTGCCAGCCGGTCTTCAGCTTGTCCTGCGCGACGGCCATGCCGAATTCGGGGTTCGCGGTTTCGCCCAGCGCCTGCGGGAAGCCGAAGAAGGCCTCGGCCAGGGCGTCTTCCAGGCGCAGCCGCAGGCGGTTCTCGCGGATGATGCGGATGATGCCGAGGGCGGCGCGGCGCAGCGCAAAGGGGTCGCCGGAGCCGGTCGGACGTTCATCGACGGCGAAGAAGCCGGCGAGCATGTCGAGCTTGTCGGCCAGTGCCACGGCGATGGCGACGGGCTCGCTCGGCACCGCATCGCCCGGGCCGAGCGGCCGGTACTGCGTACCGATCGCCTCCGCCACCAACGGGTTCTCGCCCTGGTGCAGCGCGTAGTAGCGGCCGATGGTGCCCTGCAATTCGGGGAATTCGCCGACCAGGCCCGAGGCGAGATCCGCCTTGGCCAGTTTTGCGGCCCGCGCAGCCAGCGCCGGATCGGCGCCGACATGCGGCGCCAGCCAGCGCGCCAGCCGCTCCAGCCGCGCCACCCTTTGCCCCTGGGTGCCGAGCTTCGCATGGAAGACCACCGACTCCAGCTTCGGCAGGAAATCCTCCAACCGCTGCTTGCGGTCCTGGTCCCAGAAGAAGCGGGCGTCGGAGAGGCGGGCGCGCAGCACGCGCTCATTGCCCGCGATCAGCGTGGTGCCGCCATCGGTCGCGGCGATATTGGCGACCAGGCCGAAGAAGGGCGCGGCGCCGCCTTCCGGCTTCGTCATTGAAAAATAGCGCTGGTTCACGCGCATGGTGGTGCGCATCAGCTCCGGCGGCAGGTCCATGAAGGCGTCATCGATGCGACCCAGCAGCGGCACCGGCCATTCGACCAGCCCGGCCACCTCCTCCAGCAGCCCGCGATCCGGCACCACGGCGATGCCCTGTTCGGCGGCCAGTTTTGCCAGGCCCTGCTCGATCAGCGCCATGCGCGCGCCGGCATCCGGCTCGACGAAGCGGGCGCGGAGGCCGGCCTCATAGTCGGCCAGGCCCGTCACCGCAAAAACGCGGTTCTCGCTGGCCATGATGCGATGGCCTTCCGTCAGATTGCCGCTCGCCATGCCCGGCAGGGCCTCGATCGCGAAGGGCACCACGGCGCCGTCGAGCAGACACAGGATGCGGTGCAGCGGGCGGACCCAGGTGAAGGGGCCGTTCCAGCGCATGGATTTCGGCCAGCCGAAATTCTGCACCAGCCCCGGCAGCACCTGCGCCAGCAGCGCGGCGGCGGCGATGGTCTCGCCCGGCTTCTGGAGCACCCAGAAGCCGTTCTGCTCCACCAGCTGCTCCCGCGTTGCGCCATGCTTGCGCAGGAAGCCGTCCAGCGCCGCAGGCGGCGCGGCGGTGCGCGGCCCGCGCTCCTCCTTGCCCTCGGTGGTCACCTCGGCGCGCAGCGTGGCGGAGAGGCCAATGCGCCGCGGCCCGTAGAAGGGTTTCGGTGCGCCTTCCAGCAGCGGCGCCGCGGCGGTGGCGAAGACCTTGGCAAGGTCCTCGGCACCTCGCGCCTGCATGCGCGCCGGAATTTCCTCGCAAAAGAGTTCGAGCAGAAACTCCGGCATCAGATCGCGGCCTTCACATCGGTCTCGGAAAAATCGGTGCCCTTGAACAGCAGCGGCGCATTGCGCTCCCGCGCCAGGGCATAGGCGAAGCAGTCGCCGAAATTCAGGCCGGCCTTGTGGCGGCCCTTGCCGAAGCGGCGCCAGGCGTCCAGCGCCAGCCGCGCCTGGGCCTCGGTGAAGGGCACCACCTCCGCCTCCGCATCCACCAGGATCCGGTCGACGCGCGACCGGATCGCGGGGCCCGCCTTGCCCTCGGCCACCATGCCCAATTCCAGCAAGGTGGCGGCGGAGATCGCCACTTCCGGCGCCTCGGACAGCAGCGCGGTGAAGCGCTCGGCTTCCGGCTCCTGCTGCAGGATGGCCATGAAGGCGGAGGTATCGACGATCACCTGGGCAGGCCGTTCTCGTCGTAGAGGTCGCTGTGGTCGCTGCTGCTGCCCGGCGGGAACAGCCTGGCGGAGTCCCGCCCGGTCGCCATCAGCGCCTCGTACTTCCGGCGCACCTTGTCCTCCCGCGCCGCACGCTCCGCGGCCAGGCGGCCCTGCACCGCCTCGCGCAGCGCGGCGGTGGTGCTGGTGCCCAGCAACTCCGCCAGCGCCTTGGCATCGGCGATCAGCGCATCGTCCTTGATGTTCAACTGGCCCATGGCGCCCTCATGGTAGAATGGCGGTGCATCATGGTAGAAAGACCCGACAAAGTCACGCGGTCTCGCCCGCGACCCAGGCCTCGCAGCAGCCCTTCGCCAGGGCCCGGACGCGGCCGATATAGGCGGCGCGCTCTGTCACGCTGATCGCGCCGCGGGCGTCCAGCAGGTTGAAGCGGTGAGACGCCTTGATGCACTGGTCATAGGCCGGCAGCGCCAGCGGCGGGTCATAGGCCAGCAGCGACTGGCATTCCTTCTCCGCATCCGCAAAGTGCTGGAACAGCATCGCGGTATCGGCGCCGGTGAAATTGTGGTGGCTGTATTCGACCTCGGCGCGGCGAAACACCTCGCCGTACTTCACGCCGCGGCCGTTGAAATCCAGCTCGTAGACGTCGTCCACATCCTGGATGAACATCGCCAGGCGTTCCAGCCCGTAGGTCATCTCGAAGGAGGGCACCTCGCAGGTGATGCCGCCGACCTGCTGGAAATAGGTGAACTGGCCGACCTCCATCCCGTCGCACCAGATCTCCCAGCCCAGCCCCCAGGCGCCGAGCGTCGGGCTTTCCCAGTCATCCTCGACGAAGCGGAAGTCATGCTTCATCGGATCGAGGCCCAGGTCGCGATAGCTGGCCAGCAGCAGGTCCTGCGCATCGGCCGGGCTCGGCTTCATGATGACCTGGTACTGGTAGTAGTGCTGCAGCCGGTTCGGGTTCTCGCCGTAGCGGCCATCCGACGGCCGGCGGGAGGGCTGCACATAGGCGGCCGACCAGGGCTTCGTGCCCAGCGCCCGCAGCGTGGTGGCCGGGTGGAAGGTGCCGGCGCCGACTTCCATGTCATAGGGCTGCAGGATCAGGCAGCCCTGCGCGCTCCAGAAATTGTGGAGGCGCAGGATGATGTCCTGGAAGGAGGGTGGTTTTGCGGACATGCCGGGTGCGGGTCTTGCCGGGGAGGTTTCGACCGCTTCAATACCCCCCCGCCGGGTAAACCGGCAAGCAAGGGGCCCCGTGCATGACCGAGACCGAGCGCCTGATCCGCGCCTATTACGACGCCTTCAATGCCGGCGACCGCGCCGCCATGCTGGCCCTGCTGACCGAGGACGTGGTCCATGACCCGAACCAGGGCGCCCGCCGCACCGGCAAGCCGGCTTTTTCCCAGTTCATGGCGCAGATGGACGCCGCCTATGCCGAGACTCTCGCGGACCTGGTCGTGATGGTCGATGCCACCGGCACCCGCGCCGCCGCCGAATTCACCGTGCTCGGCCAGTATCTCCGCACCGAGGAAGGCCTGCCCGAGGCCAATGGCCAGCGCTACGCCCTGCCCGCCGGCGCCTTCCTGACGATCCGGGCGGGAAAAATCGCCCGCATCGCCACCCACTACAACCTGCCGGACTGGATCAGGCAGGTGTCGACTCAGCCGGGCCCGGCGTAAGCAGGTTCGCATCCCGCGCCAGCCGCCAGGCGCCATCCGGCCCACGGCGGAAAATGGAGAGCGTGCTGCCGGCCATGTGCTTCATGACCCCGCCATGCCAGGGGGTGACGGCGACATTCACCTGGCCGCGCACCCAGGCGAGGTTCCCCTGCACCTCCACCTCCTGCACCGTGCTGGCGCCCTCGATGCGGACGCCCTGCATGGATTGGGCGGCGGCCAGGAAGGCCTCGCGGCCGAAGGCCTCCTGGCCCGGGACCATGAAGACCACGTCCTCCGTCATCAGCCCGGCGACGGTCTCCAGGTCCCCGGCGCGGGTCGCGTCGAACCAGCGCTGGACCAGCTGGCGGATATCGGCTTCGTCCTGGGTCATCGGGCAGCCTTCTGGGGATGCGGCGCGCCTCTCTCGCCCCGGATCAGGCTTGGCGCAATGCTGGCCCGGTGAAATCGAGGATCAGCCGGGCGAGTTCCCCCGGCGCCTCGATGGGAATCATGTGGCCGCTGCCCTCGATGATGCGGAGCTGGGCGCCCGGGATGCCGGCCGCCAGTTCCTGCGACTCCGCCACGCTGCGCAGCGCATCCTGGGCGGCGGCCACCACCAGGGTCGGACAGGCGATTTCGCCCAGGCGCGTGTCGAAGGCGGGGCGGGGGAGCAGCGACTGCCGCCCGAAAACCTCCCCGCCCAGCCGGTCCCCCATGCCGCGCAGCCGGTCCACCAGCGCGGCATCCCCGGCGCGGTCCGGATGCAGGCCGCGGGCGATGGCGCTGCGGCTCATCCCGCGAAAAGCCCGGCCGGAGATCGCGCCGCGCCGCGCCTGCTGCGAAGCACTGTCGCCGCGCGCCGAGGTCGCGACCAGCACCAGGGCCTGCACGCGCCCGGGCGCCATCCGCGCCACCTCGCGCGCGACAAAACCGCCCATGGAGAAGCCGACCAGCACGAACTGGGCGGGCGCTCCGGCCAGCACACGCTCCGCCATTCCCTCCAGCGTGCCGTCCTGGAACAGGTCGCCATGATGGATGGGGCCGAGGGGGGCCAGCAGCGGCGCCATCTCGTCCCAGAGCCCGGCATCCAGCATGAAGCCGGGCAGCAGCACTACCGCCACGCGCTTGGCCTCCGCCGCCAGGGGACGCAGGATGCGGGGGAAAAGGAGACCATCATGCCCGAGATCATCATCTATGCCGTTGCCGGCCGCACCACCGAACAGAAGCGCGGCCTGGTCAAGGACATGACGGAGGCGATGGTGTAGAATTTCGGCGTGGCGGCCGAGGCGGTGACGATCCAGATCGTCGAGGCGGCAAAGGATTCGAAGGCGAAGGGCGGCGTCCTGTTCAGCGAGCGGTAGCGCCCCCCGCCTTCAACTTCCGGTGCCGGACTGCGGCAGGATGGCGGCCCGGAAGCCGAGCGTGCCCAGCCGCGCCCCGCCCTGTTCCCAGGCCATGCGCCGGGCCAGCGCCACCACCGGGGCGGTGGCATCCGCCATATGCGCGACGAAGAAGCGCTTCATCACCAGCCAGTCCCGCCCATCCGCCAGGCCCTGCACCGGTACCTGCGCGATCTGGCGCCGTTCCGTCATCGCCTGGCCCAAGGTGATGAAGCCGAGCGTGCCGGCCTCCCGCTCGATCGCCTCGCCATTGTTCTGCGCCGTGCGCGCGGTGCGCGGGCCGGGCCGCGCCAGCATTGCCTGCACCGCCGCCGCCATCTCGGGGGAGACGGAGGCCAGCTCGGCATTGTCGATCTCCGGCGCCGTGCGGCGGATGACGGTGACGGGCCGCCCATCCGGCCAGTTCGGCCGGCTGCCATCCATCAGCCCCATCAGGCTGGCGATCTCGATCGGTGCCGGCGGGGCGGGGCCGGCGCGGGTGGCGGCGACCAGCGGACTGTCGCCCAGATGCAGCGCCTGCATGCCGGCCGCGCGCTCCTCCGCATTGGGCGGGCGGGCGAAGAGGGCGAGCTGGATGGTGCCATCGCGCAGCGCCTGCAGCCCGCCGCGGGTGCCGAGGCTGTCCAGCACCTCCGCGCCCGGCTGGCCTTCCACCAGCAGCCGCGCTGCCGCGAGGACCGGGCCGCTGCCGCCGATGACGAGGGGCTCCGCCGCGCGGGCCCGGTGCGAAAGGGCCAGGGCCGGCAGGGCCAGCACCAGGCGACGGGGAAGGAGGTGCGCCATTTTGGTGGGCTCCCGCTGCGGAAGCCCCGAGACTGGCAGCAGATTTCTTTCCGGCCCGTAAACGGTCCGCGCTACAGCCCCAGCCGCGCCCAGGCCGCGCGGTCCTCCACCGCCGCCATGGCGCCTTCCGCCAGGGCGGCACCCGAGAGCAGCCGCAACGGCCAGGGTGGGCGGCGCGGGCCGATGGCCAAAAGCTGCGCCTTCTCGCCATGCCGGGCGCGGAGCTCCGCCGTCACCTCCCCCAGCCGGTCGGCCAGGCCCAGCTCCACGGCCCGCCGGCCGGACCAGAAGCGGCCGCTGAACAGCTCCGATTCGGGCGCCTTCAGCCGGGTGCCGCGCCGGCTGCGCACCCAGTCCCGGAAGGTCTCGTGCAACTCGGCCAGCAGCTGCTCCAGCCGCGCCACATCCTCCGGCCGCTCCGGGCCGAAGGGATCGAGAAAACTTTTCTCACTGCCGGCCGTGTGCATCCGGCGGCGCACACCGATCCGGCCGATGGCATCCTCCAGCCCGAAGCCGGCGCTGATCACGCCGATGGACCCCAAAATGCTGGCGGGGTCGGCCACGATCTCATCCGCCGCACAGGCGAGCCAATAGCCGCCGGAGGCCGCGGCATCCTCGACATAGGCGGTGACCTTCACCTTCTTCTGGTCGGCCAGCCGGCGGATGCGCTGCGCCACCAGGCTGGACTGCACCGGCGACCCGCCGGGCGAATTGATCACCAGCGCCAGCTCCGCCAGCCGCTTGATGCCAAAGGCGCGGTCGATCAGCGGGCCGGTGGCCTGGGCGCTGATGCCGGGGCCAGCGAAGGCACTCGCCCCGCGGGCGGCGATGACGCCGGACAGGCGCAGCACGGCGATGCGGGGCGGCTTGGACAGGAAGGGGAGGTTCATCCCCCTCAGATGCGCCGCGCCCGCGCCCAGACAAGCGGCCAGCCCCCTTTCCCGGAACCCGCCGAGGCGTCATTGTCCGGACAACACAGCCGAGTATGCCCATGGCCAAGCCCCTTCCCGTCCTCATCGCCGGTGCCGGCCCCGTCGGCATGGTTGCCGCCGCCTATCTGGCCGGAGAGGGTATTCCCGTGACCGTGGTGGAGCAGGCGAAGGACCTGCCGACGGATCTCCGCGCCTCCACCTTCCACCCGCCGACGCTCGACATGCTCGGCAAGTTCGGCGTGGTGGAGAGCCTGGTGGAACAGGGGCTGGTCTGCCCGAACTGGCAGTTCCGCGACCGCGCCACCGGCCCGATCGCCACCTTCGACATGGGCCTGCTCTCGGCCGATACGAACCATCCCTACCGGCTGCAATGCGAGCAGTGGAGGCTGACGCAGATGCTGCGCGACCGCATGGCGGCGAATCCGGACGTCACCTTCATCTACGATGCGCGCGCGGCCGATGCGGCGCAGGATGCCGATGGCGTGACGCTGACCATCGAGCGCGCGGATGGCAGCACGGAGAAGCTTTCGGGTTCCTACCTGATCGGCGCCGATGGCGCGCGCAGCGCCGTGCGCCGCGCGGTGGGCACCGAATTCCGCGGCCAGACGATCCCGGAGATCTTCCTGTCGCTGTCGACCACCTTCCCCTTCCATGAGGCGATCCCGGACCTCGCCGATATCTCCTACATCTCCGACCCCGAGGAATGGTTCGTGCTGCTGCGCACCGCCTCCCTCTGGCGCGTGCTCTTCCCGACAGATCCGACCGAGACGGAGGAGGCGATGACGGCGCCGGCGCGGATGAATGCGCGGCTGCAGGCGGTGGTGCCCAATCCGGCGGGCTACGAGGTGGTGCATCGCACCGGCTACCGGGTGCATGAGCGGGTGGTGGACGACTATGTCCATGGCCGCATCTTCCTCGCCGGCGACGCCGCCCATATCAACAACCCGCTCGGCGGCATGGGCATGAATGGCGGCATCCACGATGCCTTCAACCTGGCCGAGAAGCTGACCAAGGTCTGGCAGGGCGCGCCGCTGGAGAGCATGGGCCGCTACCAGCGCCAGCGCCGCAAGGTGGCGCTCGACGTCGTGCAGCAGCAGGCGCTGCGCAACCGGCAGATCCTGAACCAGCGCGACCCCGCGGTGCGCCAGGCCTATCACGACGAGCTGCGCGCAACCGTCGCCGATCCCGCGAAGCACCGCGCCTATCTGCTGCGCTCCTCGATGATCCAATCCCTGCGCGACCTGGAGAACGTGGCATGAGCGGACATCCCGAGGCCGAGATCTACCACCGCCAGGGCATGGGCCAGACCGCCGGCATGGGAAAGCGGCCGGCGCTGGTCATGGTCGATTTCGTCGTGGGTTTTGCCGATCCCGCGCATTTCGGCGGCGGCAATATCGGGCCGGCCATCGAAGAGACGGTGAAGCTGCTCGCCTTCGCGCGGGCCCACAAATGGCCGGTGGCGCATACCCGCGTGGTCTATGCGGATGACGGGTCCGATGCCGGCGTCTTCACGCTGAAGGCGCCGTCCCTGCTGAAGCTGACCGAGCATTCGCCGCTATCGCAGATCGTGCCGGAGCTAACCCCGGTGGCCGGCGAGCACATCGTCCGCAAGCAGGGCGCCAGCGGCTTCTTCGACACCAACCTCGCGAGCTGGCTGCGCTACCAGGGCGCCGATACGCTGGTGGTCACCGGCTGCACGACGTCCGGCTGCGTGCGCGCCACGGTGGTGGACAGCCTGCAGCACAATTTCCGGACCATCGTGGCGACCGATTGCGTCGGCGACCGCGCGATCGGGCCGCATGAGGCGAACCTCTTCGACATGGGCCAGAAATACGCGGATCTGATGACGCGGGCGGAGATCGAGGCGGCGGCGGGGTGAAGGGCATTCCGCGCGCCAAGCTGGAGGCTGGGCAGGTCGAGGCGTCCGACATCGACAGCGGCGCGCGCCTGGACGATGTAACGCCCGGGACCGTCCTGCGGGCCGAGTTCATGGACGGCTCGACCTCTCCGCCCTGCGGCTGGCGGGTGAGCTGGGGGTGCCGCCGAACCGCGTCACCGGCATCCTGAACGGCACCCGCACCATCACCGCCAAGACCGCGATCCTGCTGGGCCGGCGCTTCGGCAATACACCGCGCTTCTGGCTGAACCTGCAGCTGGACCACGACCTTGCGGCGGCGATGCGCGCCGCCGAGCGACAGGCGGCCTGAGAACCTACAGCGCCCCACCAAACAGCGCGGCATGCGCCGCCGTAAAGCGCATCTCGCGCTCCGACCAGTCGATCACCTCCTGGATCCTGGCCACCGGCGTCGGCGGCCCGTCGAACTGCGTCAGGCGGCTCTCCCACAGCGCCCTGTTCGCCGCCTGCCGCCGAAGGATCGCCGCGACCAGCGCCTGCCGCCCCGCCGCCTCCAGCCCATAGGCATCGACCAGGACCCGCAGCTGAAGCGCCTGGATTTCGGGCGGCCCGCGGTCGGGGCGGGAGGAGAGGCACCAGCTCCAGCCCATATAGGCCAGGTCCTCCAGCGGCTCGCCCGGCGCGGCATAGTCGAAATCGATGAAGGCGACCGGGCGACCGGCCTGGAACACCGTGTTGTTCGGCCCGGCATCGTGGTGGCAGACCACCGGGCTGGCGCCTGCCAGGGCGCTGCCGCGCGTGGCCTCGTGGAAGCCGCGGAGCAGCCGCGCGGCGGCCGCCACCTGCCCGTCCGCGAAGTGGCGGAACTTCGCGGGCACCTCTCCGGGAATGAAGCTGAACACCTCCCGCCCCGCCTCGTCCCGGCCCAGATGGCGCGGCACGCCCGCGAGGCCCGCCCGTTCCAGGTGGTGCAGCAGGTGCCGCACGAAATCGGAAGAAGCTTTGCGTGGGCGCCGCACCGTCGCGCCGATGCGCACCACGTCCCGCGTGTCGCGGCCGCCCGAAAGCGGCTCCTCCCGGGTCACGCCACCGGCGCGGGCAGCTTCATCCAGCCGGGCACGCGCGGCGTCAGCACCGCGCCGCCCGCGGTCAGCGCGCCGCCCGCCGCCAGCACATCCAGCCGCAGCAATGCCAGGCCGTGGCCATCGCGGGCCGAGCGCATCTCGCCCACCTCCACACCCTCCCGCAGCACCGGCGTGCCGCGCGGCGGCAGGCCGCCTTCCACCGTCACCGGCACGATGCGGCGCTTCAGCAGGCCGCGATACTTGGTCCGCGCCGTCAGCTCCTGGCCCATGTAGCAGCCCTTGGTCCAGGACACGCCACCGAGCTCATCGAAGCCGCCTTCCAGCAGCACGGATTTCTCCGGCTCCAGGTCGCGGGAGCCGTCGGGCAGGCCGAGGCGCAGGCGGTGCAGGTCCCAATCGGCCTCCTCCGCATCCGCGGCGGGAACCAGGGGGGACAGGCCGCGCCAGCCGGCCTCCGGCAGCCGCGGATCCGGCGCCGCCAGCAGGCCGGCCGGCGGCACGCTGTCGCCCCAGCCGGCCATCACGGCAAATTCGGTGGAGGCCTCGCGCAGCGTCACCTTGGCGCGCAGCCGGAAGCGCGTCAGGCGCTGAACCAGCATCGGCGCCTGCGCCGCCTCCACATCCAGCAGCAGGCGCTCGCCCTCCGCCATCACGAAGAAATCGGCCAGCCACTTGCCCTGCGGGGTCAGCAGCGCGGCCCAGACCGCGCGGCCGGGGCCGGCGGCGGCGACGTCGTTGGAGACAAGGCCCTGCAGGAAGGCGATGCGGTCGGGTCCCGCCACCTCCACAACGCCACGTCCGGTCAGATGGGCTATCGGCATGCAGCCGAGATGGGCCAGCCCCTGCGCCGATGCAATCTCCCCGATGGCCCCCGGTTGGGGCGATTCCGGCGGGTGTGCTATGCGCGGGCCCTGCATGCGCATCCTTTTCGTCACCGCCACCCGGATCGGCGATGCGGTCCTCTCCACCGGGCTGCTGGACCATCTGCTTCGCACCCATCCCGGGGCGCGGATCACGGTCGCCTGCGGCCCGGCGGCGGCCGGGATCTTCGCCCGCATGCCGGGGCTGGAGCGGCTGATCGTGCTCGCCAAGCGTCGGCTTTCGCTGCATTGGCTCGACCTCTGGCGCCAGGTGGCGACCACGCGCTGGGACCTGGTGGTGGATCTGCGCGCCTCGGCGCTGGCCTGGATGGTGCCGGCGCGGCGCCGGCTGACGGGCAAGGGCGGCCGGCGCGCAGGCCATCGGCTGGTCCATCTGGGCGCGCTGCTGAACCTTTCGCCGCCGCCGCTGCCCGTGGTCTGGACCGCGCCGGAGGATGAGGCCCGGGCCAAAATCCTCCTGCCCGGCGGTCCCTGGCTGGTGCTCGGGCCCACCGCCAATTGGTCCGAAAAGGTCTGGCCGGCGGATCGCTTCGTGCATGTGGCCAGGGCGCTGACGGCGCCAGGCGGCAGCCTGGCGGGGGCGCGCATCGCGGTCCTCGGCGCGCCCGGCGCGCTGGAGCGGGAGATGGCGGCGCCGGTGCTCGCCGCCTTCCCGGAGGCCGTGGACCTGGTCGGCCGGCTGAGCCTGCCCGAAGTGGCCGCGGTGCTGCGCCGCGCCGCGCTCTATCTCGGCAATGATTCCGGCCTGATGCATATGGCGGCCGCGGCCGGCGCGCCGACCCTGGGCCTGTTCGGCCGCAGCAGCGCCGCGGAATACGGCCCCTGCGGCCCGCGTGCCTTGGCGGTGGAGGCCGATGGCCCGCCATTCGAATCGCCGATGACCGACCTGCCCCAATCCCGCGTGCTGGCCGCGGCCAACCGCCTGCTCGCCGCATGAGGGTGGCGCATATCATGGCCGGCGCCGTGCAGGGCGGCGCCGAGGGGTTCTTCGAGCGCCTGGTCCTCGCCCAGCACCATGCCGGCCTGGACGTGCTGGCGGTGATCCGGCGCGAACCCGGCCGCGCCGCGCGGCTTGCGGCCGGGGGGCTGGCGCCGCTGCAGCTCGGCTTCGGCGGGCCGCTGGACTGGCTGACGGCGGGCCGGCTGCGGCGCGCGCTGCTCGGCTTCCGGCCGCAGGTGGTGGTGGCCTGGATGAACCGCGCCGCCGGCTTCGCCCGCGCGGCCAGCCGGCCCGGGGATGGCTGGGCCATGGCCGGGCGGCTGGGCGGCGCCTATGCGCTGCGGCACTACGGCGCCTGTGACCTGCTGGCCGCCAATACCCAGGGCCTGTGTGACTGGATCGCAGCGCAGGGCTGGCCGGCCGACCGCGTGCGGCTGGTGCCCAATTTCGCCGCGGACCTCGCCGGCGCACCCCCCGCCACCCTGCCCCTTCCGCCCGGCGCGGTGCCCCTGCTGGCCATGGGCCGCCTCCACCCCAACAAGGATTTTTCCACGCTGCTCCGCGCGCTGGCGCTGTTGCCGCCGTCAGTCCATCTCGCCTTGGCGGGCGAGGGGCCGGAGCGGACGGCGCTGGAAGGGCTGGCCGGGGAACTGGGCCTGGGTGGACGGGTGGCCTTCCTCGGCTGGCGCCAGGATGTCGGCGCGCTGCTCGCCGCCAGCCGCATGCTGGTGGTGCCGTCGCGCATCGAGCCGCTGGGCAATGTGGTGCTGGAAGGCTTTTCGGCCGCCCGCCCCGTGGTGGCGACCGCGGCGGATGGGCCGCGCGAGGTGATGCGGGACGGCGAGACGGGCCGGCTGGTGCCGATCGGCGACCACGCTGGCCTGGCGGAGGCGATTGCGGGCCTGCTGGACGACCCCGCGCGCGCGGGATCACTGGCTGCCGCCGGCCGTGCCGAATTCCTGGCGCGCCATGCGGAGGCGCCAGCCCTGGCCGCCTGGGCAAAATTCCTGGACGAAGCGGCGGCACGAAAGGACCGGGCCTAGATGTGCGGCATTGCCGGCCTGGCGCTGAAGCAGGGCCTGACGCCTGACCGGAAGATCCTGCACGCCATGCTCGCCGCGCTGGCGCATCGCGGGCCGGATGGGCAGGGCGTGCATGTCGCGGACAATGTCGGCCTGGCGCATAACCGCCTCGCCATCATCGACCTCGCCACCGGCGACCAGCCGCTGTTTGCCGGGCCCAGCACCCTCGTCGCCAATGGCGAGGTCTACAACTACATCGAGCTGCGCGAGGCGCATGCGCTGGTCTGCGCGACGGGGTCCGATTGCGAGCCGCCGCTGCACCTCTATCGCCGCGACGGCGTGGCGGCGATGGCGCAGGCGATGCGCGGTATGTACGCCATGGCGCTGCACGACCGCGCGACGCGCCGCCTGGTGCTGACGCGCGATCCCTTCGGCATCAAGCCGATGTACATCGCGGAAGTCGCCGGCGGCATCGCCTTCGCCTCCGAGCCCCAGGCGCTGCTGGCGGCCGGGCTGGTGCAGCCGGTGGTGCGGGCGGAGGCGCGGGACGAGCTGCTGCAACTGCAATTCACCACCGGCGCCGAGACCATCTTTGCCGGCATTTCTCGAATTCTTCCCGGCGAGACCGTGGTGATCGCCGATGGCGCGATCGTCGAGCGGCACCGTCGCGCCGCGCTGCCGGAGGGCGGGCCGGTGGCGGTGACGGAGGAGGAGGCGCTTTCGCGGCTGGACGCCGCCTTCGAGGACAGCGTGCGCCTGCACCAGCGCGCCGACGTGCCCTATGGCCTGTTCCTCTCGGGCGGCATCGATTCCGGGGCCGTGCTGGCGATGATGGCGCGCCTCAACAGCCAGCCCGTGCGCGCCTTCACCGCCAGCTTCGACGTGCCCGGCGCGGCCGATGAACGCGCCGCCGCGGAAGCCGCCGCCAAGGCGCATGGCGCGCGCCACACCACCATCACCGTGACCGAGGCCGAGGTCTGGCGCGAACTCCCGAAAATCGTGGCGGCGATGGATGATCCGGCGGCGGACTACGCCATCATCCCCACCTGGTTCCTGGCGCGTCGGGCGCGGCAGGATGTGAAGGTGGTGCTCTCGGGCGAGGGCGGCGACGAGCTGTTCGGCGGCTATGGCCGCTACCGCAGCGCCATGCGCCCCTGGTGGCTCTGGGGCCGCCGGCCGCGCGCCACCGGCGCCTTCGACCATGTGAAGGACGTGCTGCGCGACGCACCCCGCACCTGGCGGGACGGCATCACCGCTGCCGAGGCCGCCACCGCCCTGCCCGGCCGCACCCGCCTGCAGGCCGCGCAGGCCGCCGATATCGCCGACTGGCTGCCGAACGACCTTTTGGCCAAGCTGGACCGCTGCCTGATGGCGCATGCGCTGGAAGGCCGCACGCCCTTCCTCGACCCCGCCGTGGCGGAGGCCGCCTTCCGCCTGCCGGATTCGCTGAAGGTGCGCCGCCGCACCGGCAAATGGCTGTTGCGGGCCTGGATGGCGCGGCATGCGCCGGCTTCAAAACCCTTTGCGCCGAAGCAGGGTTTTACCGTGCCGGTCGCGGCCTGGATCGGCGGCGTGGGGGACCGCCTCGGCCCGCTGGTGGCGGCGCAGCCGGGGGTGGCGGAGGTGGCGAAGCCGGATCGCGTGGCCGCGCTGTTCCGGAATGCCGCCGGCGACAAGCACCGCGGCTTCGCCGCCTGGCACCTGCTGTTCTACGCGTTGTGGCACCGCGCGCATGTGGAGCGGCGGGATGTTTCGGGGGATGTCTGGCAGGTGCTGGGGGGGTGAGGCCGTCTCAGCCCGACGGCAGCCAGTCCTCGTCCAGCACCTGCCGGTCCGTCTCGTAGCGGCACCGCTCCTCCATCGCGGCGGCGTCGAGCGCCGTCAGCCGGTCCGGCGCCTCCTCCCGCAACTGGCGGCGGAGCTGGCGCAGGGCACGGGGCCAGACCACGTCCACGAATTCCTGCCGGCGCGCCCGCAGCGAGGGGCTGTCACGGAAGTCGATCTCCAGCTGCGCGCGGAAATTCGCCACCTCGCCAGCCCAATGCCCGCCGCGCGTGCTGCCGGCGGCCGGGTGAAATTCCAGTTTCAGCAGATGCAGCAGCAGCTGGTACAGCAGGGACTGCACCGCGCGCCGCTGCGACCCGCCCATATCCTCCACCTCCTCCGCCAGCTGCACGACATCGAGGCCGTTGGGGCGCAGCGCCTCCGGCCAGGCACGCAGCCGCGCGGCCTGGTCCTGGGTCCAGGCATACCAATCCTGTTCGTAGGGGATGGCTGTATCGGGCATGGCACCCGGATTATAGGAAGGCGGCATTGCCCGTCACAGAGGAAACCGCCGCCATGACCCAGACCTATGACCTCGTCCTGCGCGGCGGCACCGTGGTCCTGCCCTGGGGGATGGAGCAGGCGGATGTCGGCGTCCGCGCCGGCCGCATCGCCGCCATCGGCGACCTCCGCACCGCCGCCACCGCCGAGACCATCGACTGCACCGGCCTGCATGTGCTGCCCGGCCTGATCGACAGCCATGTCCACCTCCGCGAGCCCGGCGATGCGGCGGTGGAGACGATCGCCACCGGCACCAAGGCGGCCGTGCTCGGCGGCCTCACCACCGTCTTCGACATGCCGAACACCAACCCCTCGATCACGACGCGGGAGAAGCTGGACTGGAAGCGCGACTTGGTCGCCGGCCGCGCCTGGTGCGACATCGGCTTCTATGTCGGCGCCGCCAAGTCCAATATTCCCGAGCTTGCCGCGCTGGAAGCGGAGCCGAACGTCTGTGGCGTGAAGGTCTTCGCCGGCAGCTCCACCGGCGACCTGCTGGTGGAGGATGATGCCAGCCTCGAGGCCGTGATGCGCAGCGGGCGCCGCCGCATCAGCTACCACTCGGAGGACGAGTACCGCCTGCAGGCCCGCAAGCCCGCCTATACCAGCGGCATGCCGCACCGGATGCACGCCGAATGGCGCGACGTCGAATGCGCCTTCCTAGGCACGCGCCGCCTGATGGCACTCGCCCGCAAGACCGGCCGCCCCGCGCATATCCTGCACGTCTCCACCGCCGAGGAACTCGGCTACCTCAAGGACTTCCGGGACGTCTGCACGGTGGAGGTGCTGCTGAACCACCTGACCCAGACGGACGAGGCCTATGACCGCCTCGGCGGCTATGCCGTGATGAACCCGCCGATCCGCGACGCCCGCCACATGGCGGCCGCCTGGGCCGCGGTGGCCGATGGCACGGTGGACACGGTGGGCTCCGACCACGCGCCGCATAGCCGCGCGGCGAAGGAACGCCCCTGGCCGGATTGCGGCGCGGGGCTGACCGGCGTGCAGACCCTGGTGCCGTTGATGCTGGACCATGTGAATGCCGGGCGCCTGTCCCTGCCCCGCCTGGTGGACCTGCTGAATGCCGGCCCGGCGCGGGTCTATGGCCTTGTCGGCAAGGGCCGCATGGCCGCCGGCTACGATGCGGACTTCACCGTGGTCGACATGAAGAAGACCCGCACGATCGAGGAAAGCTGGATCGCCTCCCCCTGCGGCTGGACCCCCTTCGCGGGCCAGAGCTGCACCGGCTGGCCGGTGATGACCATCATCCGCGGCCAGGCGGTGATGCGGGAGGATGCGGTGCTCGGTGCCCCGCTCGGCACCCCGGCCCGCTTCGCGCCCTGACAGCACGCTCCATCAGCGGTTGAGACGGCCCGGCGCGGCTGGTAGAGCCGATCACGGGAAGCGGAGGCGGTGATGGCGCAGCAGGACGAACGAGTCGTGGATTGGGCGGCCCGGCTGCGGGCCTCCCTGGCGCCGAGCCAGGCCGGCACCCCGCCGACTCCACCCCCCCCAGCGGCGAAGCCGGAGCCGGCCGCGACCATCGAGGTGGCGGAGCCCCCCGCCGCCCGCACCACCCTCGCCGCGCTCAGCGCCGCGGCCGCGGCGGAGCCTCCGGATGCGCCGCCTCCGCCCGCGCTGCTGGCCGCGGCGCCACCCCCCGCGGCGGAGCCCGTGGCGCCCATCCCGCATGAACTCGGCCCGCTGGCCGCGCTGCTGACCCTGGCGCCGGAGGCCCCGCCCCTCGCCGTCCCGCCTGCGGAACCGGCCGCGCCGCCGGCCGGCGGGCTGCTCTCCTTCCTGGCGCAGCAGGCGCCCTCGCCGCCCGCGTCGCCGATCTGGGAGGGGCCGCTGCTCGGCGCCCTGGGCAAAGCGCCCCTGCCGCCGCCCGAAACCCCGCTGCCCGTCCCGGCGATGGCGAAGCAGGCGCCGGCTGGCGCGCAGGCGATCCTGGCCGCCAAGCCGGTGCTGCAGCCCGCCGCCCTGGCCCCGGCGCAGCCGGCCGGACCTGCGCCGGAACCCCCGGCCAAGCCTGCCAGGCCCCAGCCCGGCAAGACCCAGCCCGGCAAAACCCAGCCCGGCAAGCCCCAGCCCGGCAAGGCTGGCCTCGCCAAGGCCAGGCCCGGTGTGGAAGCGGAGGACCCGCTGGGCCCGCCGAGCCTCGCCGCCGCCTATCTGGCGGTGAACGGCACGCCCATGCCGGCCGAGGCAGCGACCGATGGCGCCGAATGGCTGGGCCTGGCGCGCAGCCTGGACCAGGCGAAGGACGGCTGGCGCGCCCTGTTCCTGGGCGCGGCGCAGACCGAACTGCCCCTGGCCGGCGCGCTGGCCGCCCGCAGCCGGGGCCTCGCCCCCGTGCTGCATGCGACCGAGGAGCATCCCGGCCATTTCGGCCGGCTGCTGGCGGCGCTGGAGGCGAAGGGGCTGGCGGAGGGCGAGACGCGGCTGCTGCAGGCGGCCGTCGCCGCCGATCCGGCCCGCCTGCCGCCGCGCGGCGCCCTGGCGCAGGAGCTGCTGGAGCGGCAGGCGGCCTGGGACTATGTCCGGCTCGGCGTGCCGCGGGTGATCATCGGGCTGCTCAGGCAGGCCCAGCCGCTGCTGGATGCGCGGGTGCGCTGGCTGCTGCTGCGGCCCGAGACGCGCGCCGAGGAAGCCGCCGCCATCAAGGCCCTGGGCGCCGCGAAATGGCGCCTGGTGGCGGAACGCCCGGCCCGGCTGCGGCTCGGCCGGCCCATCACCACGGCGCAGCCGGGCGTGCAGCTCTGGCGCGGCCCGCTGGCCTGAATCCCGTCACGGCGGATCGGCCACGCCGCGCTGGCCGGTCAGCGGCGGCACCGTCCAGCAATCGGTGGCGCCGAGGGAGCGGGTGCAGAAGGGCTGCGGCGGCGGCGGCGCGGCCTCCGGCGCGCACCAGCTCTCCCGCCGCTCCACCCGCACCAGGGAACAGTCCCGCCCGGTGACCAGGCTTGCGACATGATCGACCGGCGTCCGCCCAGTCAGGATCAGGGAGGCGCCGCTCGCCACCAGGACCGGCCCGGCGGTGGCGCCGACGGTGGGGCCGATCTGGCAGCCGCCCAGCAGCGGCAGGGCCAGCAGCAGCAGCCCTGCAGCCGCCCCCGGCGGCCAGCTTCGCGGCGGATTCGGGCGGGGGGCGAGGGGGCGCATGGGGGCAGGCTAAGCGTGCGGGCTTAACGTGGCCTGTATGGGCGGCTATGGTCCGCCCCCTTGCCGACCAAAGGATTGCCCGTGCCCGATATCTTCGACGAGATCGAAGAGGACCTCCGCGCCGATCGCACCCGCCGCCTGGCGAAGCGTTGGGGCGGGCTGGCCCTCGGCGTCGTGCTGGTGGCGGTGGCCGCGGTCGGCGGCCTGCAGGCCTGGCGCTGGAAGGAGGCGCGGGAGGCCGCAACCGCCGCCAATACCTACCTCGCGCTGCATCGCACGGCGGAGGCGCCCGGCGCCGACCTGCCCGCCGTCGCCGACGGTTTCAGCGCCCTGGCGCGGGAAGCCCCGGCCGGCTACCGCACCCTGGCCCGGCTGCGCGCGGCGGCGCTGAAGGCGGAGGCCGGCGACAGCGCCGCCGCCCTGGCGCTCTGGGACCAGCTGGCCGCCGATGCCCAGGCCGAGGCGCTGTACCGCGACCTGGCGAATCTCCTTTATGTCGGCCATGCGCTGGAGACCGGCGATGCCGCGCAGCTCGCCGCCCGCATCACGCCGCTGACCCAGGCGGGCAATGCCTGGCAGGCGCCGGCGCGCGAATTGGCGGCGCTGGTCGCGATCCGCCGTGGCGAGACGGCGGAGGCGCGGCAGCAATTGCAGGCGCTGGCCGCGGATGCGGCGGCAACACCCGGGCTGCGCGAACGCGCGCAGCGGCTGGCGGCGGGGCTCGGCTCATGATGAACAACTCTCTCTCCCGCCGCGCCGGCCTGCTGGGCGCGGCCGCCCTGCTCTCCGGCTGCTCCGCCCTCGACGGCATCTGGGGCACCCGCAAGGTGCCGCTGCCCGGGGAGCGGCGCAGCGTGCTGCGCGCCGATCCGCCGCTGGCCGCCGATACCGGGCTGGAGGGCAGCGTCAGCCTGCCGCCGCCCAGCCCGCTGGCGGACTGGCCGCAGGCGGGCGGCCCGCCGAGCCATGCGCCCGGACATGCCGCCTTCAGCGCGGAGCCGCGACAGGCCTGGCGCACCTCGATCGGCGGCGGCTCCGGCTACCGTTCCCAGCTCACGGCCGGGCCGGTGATCGCGGGCGATACGATCTATGCCGTGGATGCCTCCGGCCAGGTTTCCGCCTTCGCACTGTCGGATGGCAGCCGGCGCTGGCGGGTGGAGACGACGCCGGAGGATGAGAGCGCCGGCACCGTGGGCGGTGGCGCCGCCTTCGCCGATGGCGTGCTCTATGTCGCGACCGGCATGGCGGAGGTGCTGGCCCTGGCGCCGGAGGATGGCGCGGTGCGCTGGCGCGTCCGCACCCCGGCGCCCACCCGCGGCGCCCCCACCGTGGTGGGCGGCCGGATCTTCGTGGCGACGCTGGAGAACCACCTGGTGGCGCTGTCCACCGAGGATGGCCGCCGGCTCTGGACCCATCGGGCCGGCGCGCTGACCACCCTGCCGCTCGGCCTGCCCGCCCCGGCGGTGGAGGGCGAGGTGGTGGTGGCCGGCTTCGGCACCGGGGAGCTGACGGCGGTGCGCGCCACCGATGGCCGCGTGCTCTGGTCCGAGGGCCTGGGCACCACCGGCGCCACCAGCCTGGCCGATATCGTCGGCATCACCGGCCTGCCGGTGATCGACCGCGGCCGCGTCTTCGCCTCGGGCCTCGCCAATACCACCATCGCGGTGGACCTGCGCAGCGGCCGGCGGCTGTGGGAACGCACCTTCGGCGGTGGCACCGGCCCGGCGGCGACCGGCGACTGGGTCTTCGCCGTGACCCGCGCCGGGGAGGCCGCGGCGGTGGGGCGCGAGGATGGCCGCATCCGCTGGGTGGCGGAGCTCGACCCCTCCCCCGAAGGCGGGCGGCGGCGGGAGGATCCGGCCCGCTTCGGCCCGCCGATCCTGGCTGGCGGCTTCGTGCTGGTGCCCTCCAGCAAGCGGGAACTGCTGATGCTGTCGCCGGGCGACGGGACGATCGCGGGCCGCGTGCCGCTTTCGGCGGGCGTCACGCTGCCGGGCGCGCTGGCGCAGGGCACGCTGGTGCTGCTGGGCGATGACGGGACGCTGATGGGGCTGCGCTAGCCCAGGACCCGGCCATTCGCGGCCCGCGCGGGCAAAATGGCGCGCGGGGTGCTATGAGGGGACCGGCCGCGCGCACCGCGCGGCGCGGACCTTTGGAATATCATGCAGACCGTCGCCATCCTCGGCCGGCCCAATGTGGGCAAGTCCTCCCTGTTCAACCGCCTGGCCGGGCGGAAGATCGCGCTGGTGGACGACACCCCCGGCGTCACCCGCGACCGCAAGGAGGTGGAGGCCGAGATCGGTGGCGTGCCCATCCGGCTGATCGACACGGCGGGGCTGGAGGAGGCGGCGCCGGACAGCCTGGCGGGCCGCATGACCGCGAGCAGCGAGGGCGCGCTGCGCCAGGCGGATCTCGTGCTCTTCGTCGTCGATGTCCGCACCGGCCTGACGGAGGCCGACCGCGCCTTCGCGAGCTGGCTGCGAAAGGCGCCTTGCCCCGTCCTGCTGGTGGCGAACAAGGCCGAAGGGCGGCTCGGCATGCAGGCGGCCATGGAGGCCTATGAACTCGGCCTCGGCGATCCCATCCCGGTCTCCGCCGAGCATGGCGACGGCTTCGGCAATCTGCACGACGAAGTCCGCGACCGCCTGCAGGCGGAGCCGCGGCGCGGACGGGGAGAGGTGCGGGAGCGTCCGCTGCGGCTCGCCATCCTCGGCCGGCCCAATGCGGGCAAGTCCACGCTGATGAACGCGCTGCTGGGCGAGGAGCGGATGATCACCGGCCCCGAGCCCGGCCTGACGCGCGATGCCATCAGCGTCGAATTCCGCGACGCCGAGGGCCCGATCCGCATCGTCGACACCGCCGGCCTGCGCAAGAAGGCCCGCATCGAGAAGCACCTGGAGAAGATGTCGACGGAGGCCAGCATCGCCGCGCTGAAGGAGGCGGAGGTGGTGATCCTGGTGGTGGATGCGATCCAGGGCATGGACGAGCAGGACCTGCGCATCGGCCGGCTGGCGGAGCGCGAGGGCCGCGCCCTGGTGATCGCCTTCAACAAATGGGACGCGGTGGAGGACCGCACGGCGACGCGCCGTAAGCTCGAAGACACGCTGACCAGCAGCTTCGCGCAGATGAAGGGCATCTCCGTGGTGCCGATGTCCGCGGCCAACGGGCGTGGCCTGGAAAAGCTGATGCCGACGGTGCGCACGGTCTATGAGCTGTGGAACCGCCGCGTGCCGACCGGCGAGCTGAACCGCTGGTTCGAGACGATGAAGGAACGCCACCAGCCGCCGCTGGTCGAGGGCAAGCGCATCAAGCTGCGCTACGCCACCATGCCCAAGGCCCGCCCGCCCACCATCACCGTCTTCGGCACCCGCGCCGAACAACTGCCCGAGGACTACCGCCGCTACCTGGTGAACAGTTTTCGCGAGCAGTTCGACATGCCGGGCGTGCCGATCCGGCTGCATCTGCGGGGGACGGACAACCCCTACGCCGAGGAGGAGTAGGCCTGGCCGGGGCCGCACCCAGGAAGCGCAGCCTGTTCGAGCCATGGCCGGCCCATGCGCGACGCCGCCAGGTGGGCCGGCTCATGCTGGTCCTCTTCGTGCCCGTGCTGATCGCCACGCTGGTCTCGGCATTGCTGGATATCGGCTTGCGGCAGCAGCTGCGGCCCGGCGTCGTGGAGGTCGTCGGCACGCAGGCCTGCACCGGCAACCAAGCCGGTCTCACCAGCGCCATGGTCGCTCTCATCGGCCCGGAAGGGCAGCGCCTGGAGGCGGTCTGGCCCTGCTGGCGGGTCGTCCCGACGCCTGGCACCCGGCTCCGCGCACTGTATCGCTCGGACCCCGCGCATCTCGAGCCGGCGGGTACCAGACCCTTTTCGCCGCGGACCTTCGCGGGGTTCCTGTTCTCCGCCTTGCTGCTGGGCATGGCGGCGCTGGGCTCCCTGTCCAGCGGGCTGCACCGGCGCGCGCTGGCGCGGAAGGCAGCCCGCGCCCCGGACGCCTCAACCGCGTCGCCAAGGCCGGCCAGAACCCTCGACCCGATCAGCTTCTTCCGCAGCCTTGGAATCGTTGCCCTGACGATTGGCGGGCTCGCCATGCTCGCCGGGGCCTACGACGCCACCCGTACCTGGCAGTTGCTGTCCCATGGCGAGCCACAGGTGGCGGAGGTTCTATCCGCCTGGCCCAGCGGAGGGCGAGCGAACACATGGAAGACGACCTTCGCACTCACCGGGCCTGACGGCGGACGCACGACGGCCATCTGGGATAGCGAAACCTTCCTCCAGCCGGGCACGACAGTGGAGGTGCTGGTGGATCGCCGGCCAGCCGGGCAGGTCAGGCCAGCCGAGACACAGGCCCTCTGGGGCTTTGCCCGACGGATGGCCGTGGCTGGTGGGATCTATCTGCTCATCGGCCTGCACTTCCTGGCGCTGGGCAGCCTGATCCGCTGGGTTCTGCACAAACAGGCGCCGCGCCAGACCCCCCCCCCTGACGGGGAGAGGGCCTGCCGTCATCAGGCCGCGACGATCGCGGCCTCGATGTCCTTCAGGGAATGCCCCGTCAGATCCTTCGGGATCTCGCCCAGCAGCCTGGCCGACAGGGTCTTGTGGTAGTGCTTGCGCAGCTCGCCGAGGGTACGCGGCGCGGCGATGACGACCAGCGCCTCGACATGGCCGGCCATGACCTGCTTGTTCAGCATCTCGGCGACGCCGGCGGCAAACCCGTCCTCCTCCTGCTGGCTGTCGGAGGGGTTGGCGGCGCTGCTGGCATGGCGGCCGCCGGAGCCCTTGTTGTCGCGCTCGACCTCCGGTGCCTGCATGGCGGTGAGCTCCAGCGTGCCGGCCTCGCCCGTGTTCTTGAACAGGTTCAGCTTCTCGCCATCGGCGACGGCGACATAGGCATGGGTCGGAAGCTGCATGGGAACTCCTGCGCGGCGAAGGCCGCATCATGCGGAGCCAACGCGCCAGGACCCCCTCAGTTTGGCCGCAGGCCCTTCACCAGCAGGCGCAGGATCGCCTCCAGCCGCGCCGGGGCGGTGTCGTCCCCGGCCTGGTCACGGACATGGTGCGGGTGGTGGAAGCGCATGGTGGCTTCCATCAGCAGCACCGCCGTGCCCTCCGGGTCCTCCACCCGCCAATCCCCCGCCGCCTCGCCCTGGCGCAGGATGGTGGCGAGATGGCCGCGCAGCGTCGCGACATGCGCGGCAACCGCCTCCCGGTGCTCCTCGGCCAGCAGGTGGTAGGCGGCGAACAGCTCCGGATCGCCCAGCACCTTCTGGCGCTTCAGCCCGGCCAGGGTCCGGATGTAGCGCACCAGCCGCTCCGGCGCCGGGTCCTCGCCCGCCACGATGGGCTCCAGCGGTTCCACCACCGCATGCAGCCAGCGCGCCACCACCGCCTCCCGCAGCGCCGCCTTGCTGGGGAAGTGGCGGTAGACATTGCCATGGCTCATGCCCAGCGCGCGGGCGACATCCACCACCGTCGCCTTGGCCGGGCCATGCCGGCGGATCAGCGCCTCCGCCGCATCCAGCATGCGGAGCGCGGCGGGGTCGATTGTGGCGGAGTCGGTCATCGCGTCCTTTTCAGGCGGCCGGGCGTTCGCTGTCCAGCATCTGCATCTGATGCGCGTCGTAGCGGGTGCCGGCGACGGCCTCCGCCGGCACGGCGGCTTCCAGCGCGGCGAGGTCCTCGGGCGTCAGCCGCAGCGCCAGGGCGCCGAGGGCCTCCGCCAGCCGCGCGGGGGTGCGAGCGCCGACGAGGGGGATGACATGCGGCCCCTGCGCCAGCACCCAGGCGATGGCGAGCTGTGCCGAGGTGGCGCCGCGCTCCGCCGCGACGGCCGCCAGGGCCGTTGCGAGCTTCTGGTTGCGGACGAAATTCTCGCCCTGGAAGCGCGGCGAATGGCTGCGGAAATCGCCGCGGCCGCCGGGCGTCGTGCCGCCCAGCAAGCCGCGGGACAGCACGCCATAGGGGTTCAGCGCGATGCCGAGCTCGGTGAGCAGCGGCATGATCTCCGCCTCCGGCCCGCGCGACATCAGCGAATATTCGATCTGCAGCGCGGCGATGGGGTGGGTGGCATGCGCCCGGCGGATGGTGGCGGCGCCCATTTCCGAAAGGCCGATGTGGCGGACATAGCCGGCGGCCACCAGCTCCGCGATCGCGCCCACCGTCTCCTCGATCGGCACGGCGGGGTCGAGGCGGGCGGGCTGGTAGAGGTCGATATGGTCGGTGCCGAGGCGCTTCAGCGTATAGGCCAGCGCGGTCTTCACCGAGGACGGGCGGCCGTCGAAGCCGATGAAGGCGCCGGAGGGGTCGCGCTGGGCGCCGAACTTCACGGCGATAAAGGCGCGGTCGCGGCGGCCGCCCTTCAGCGCGTCGCGCAGCAGCAGCTCGTTATGGCCCATGCCGTAGAAATCGCCGGTGTCGAGCCAGGTGATCCCGGCCTCCTGCGCCGCATGGATGGTGGCGATGGAGGTCGCCTCGTCGGCCGGGCCATAGAAATCGGACATGCCCATGCAGCCGAGGCCGAGGGCGGAGATGCGCGGGCCGCTGGGGCCGAGATTGCGGAAGTCCATGGGAGGTCGCTCCGTCACTGGGTGTGACGGGCAGATAGACCTCGGCGTGACGAATGACAATAGACAGATTTTGTCATTTTCGATGAATGCTACCCGCTGGCGTAGCTCCGATAGATGCGCGCAGCCGTGCCATCCGCCGCCTGCAGCGCCGCGATGGGCAGGTCGCGCGGGTCGGGATGGGCGGCGAGCCAGGCGGCGATGGTCTGCAGGGCCGGCCCGGTGCGGATGCCGCCGGGGCGGCCGATGGCGGCGAATTGCTGGTGGATCTCAGGCTCCGTCGCATACCAGGCCGCGATGCGCCCCTCGGCGAGGGCCAGCGCCAGCTCGTGCCCGGTCTCCAGCACCACCAGGTTGTCGAGCCCCGCCTGGCGCAGGAAGACCTCCTGCAACCCGTTGCGCACCACGCCGATGCGGGGCACGGCGCGGGCGCCGTCCAGGTCCAGCACCGGCCGGTCGGCCAGCGTGCCCATGGCCTGCGGCACCTCCACCACCTGCGCGACCCAGCCAAACTGCGCCTCCCGCGCGGGCGTGCGGCCGATCGGGCAGAGCAGCGTGCCGGGGGTGCTACGGGTGCGGTCCACCCCTTCGCCAAAGGACAGGAAGGTGAAGCGCGGCGTGCGGCCGATGGCGGTGATGGCCTCGGCCAGGATATCGAGGGTGATGCCGCGCCGATCCGTGCCGGGAAAGGACAGCGGCCGGATGTCGGAGGTCAGCACCTCCAGCGGCTCGGCCGCCCGTACCAGGCCCGGGGCCGCCAGCGCGGCGGCGATCAGGCCGCGGCGGGTGAGCGGCCGGGCCTGCAGCTGCAGGTCAGTGCCGCGGCGAGGGTGTGAAGAGCACCCGCTCGCCGTTGCGCGTCTCGCTGGGCAGGCACAGCGCGGCCAGAGCCGGCGCCACCTCGGCCGGCTGGGTGAGCGTCGCCGGGTCCTCGCCCGGCATGGCCTGGGCACGCATCCTGGTGGCGACGACGTCCGGATCGAAGAGGTTCACCCGCAGCTTCGTGCTGGCCACTTCCTGCGCCCAGGTCTGCACCAGATGCTCCATCCCCGCCTTGGTGGCGCCGTAGAGGCCCCAATAGGCCTTGGGCCGCAGCACCCGCCCGGTGGTGACGAAGACGGCGCGGCCGGCCTCCGCCGCGCGCAGCGGCGGGTCGCAGGTGCGGATCAGGCGCCAGGCGGCGGTCAGGTTCACCCCCACCGTCTGCGCCCAGTCCTTCGGCTCGATATGCGCGACGGGCGTCAGCTTGTTCAGCACGCCGGCATTGTGCACCAGGATATCCAGCCGGCCGAAGCGCTCCATGATGGAGGGGCCGATCAGGTCCAGCTGCTTCTCCGCATCCTTGTGCAGGTCGAGCGGCAGCAGCGTGGCGCCGCGGCCGGAGACGGCGCGGATCGCGTCATCCGTCTCCTCCAGCCCGCCCTGGGTGCGGGCGATCAGCACCAGCTGCGCGCCCATCCGCGCCAGTTCCACGGCGAGTGCGGCGCCGATGCCGCGGGAGGCGCCGGTGACCAGGGCGACACGATTCTCAAGCGGAAGGCTCACGGCATCATCCTAGTCCAGAAGGCGCTGCATCAGCGCGACCTCGCGGCCGCGATCCTGCTCCACGCCCGCATGCTGCCAGCCGAGCTTCGCGTAGAGCCCGGCGGCGGCGGAGGTATAGAGCCAGAGGGTCGAGACCCCCGCCCGGCGCGCGAAATCCTCGACCTGCCGCACCATGCGGCCGGCCAGGCCGCGGCCGCGAAAGCCGGGCTGGACGATCACGCCGGCCAGCCAGGGGGTCAGGTCTGGGCGCGACTCCAGGTCGTCATGGCTCAGCGCGGCGGTCGCGGCCGGCACGCCCGCCTCGAAGAGCACGAAGGTCTCCTCCGGCCCCCGGCGCGGCGCCCGCAGCCGCGCCAGGCCATCCTCCAGCCGCCGGCCGGGATAGCCGAAGGCCTCCATGCGCCAGCCCGCCACCAGCGGCACCAGGTCCGGGCGTTCGGTGAGGGTGACGATCACCCCGGCCTACCGGTTGGCGACCTGCAGCAGCGGCAGCGGACGCTCGGAATTGTCCTGGGTATCGGTCAGCGGGATGGCGTAGTCGCCGGTGAAGCAGGCATCGCAATAGGCCGGCGCCTTGGGGTCCCGCCCTTCCCGCCCCAGCGCGCGATACAGCCCGTCCAGCGAGATGAAGGCCAGGCTGTCGGCGCCGATGATGCGGGCCATTTCCTCGATGTCGTGGTTCGCGGCCAGCAGTTTCGCACGTTCCGGCGTGTCGATGCCGTAGAAGCAGGAATGCGTGGTGGGGGGGGAGGAGATGCGCATATGCACCTCCGTCGCCCCGGCCTGGCGCACCATCTCCACGATCTTGCGGCTCGTCGTGCCGCGGACGATGGAATCATCCACCAGGACCACGCGCTTGCCCTCGATCATCGACCGGTTGGCGCTGTGCTTCAGCTTCACGCCGAGGTTGCGGATCTGGTCCGTGGGCTCGATGAAGGTGCGGCCGACATAGTGGTTGCGGATGATGCCGAGCTCGAAGGGGATGCCGGCTTCCGTCGCATAGCCCATGGCCGCCGGCACGCCGCTGTCCGGCACGGGCACGATGACATCCGCCGCGACGCCGGATTCGCGCGCGAGCTCCGCGCCGATGCGCTTGCGCGTGTCATAGACCGGCGTGCCTTCCACGATGGAATCGGGGCGGGCGAAGTAGATGTATTCGAAGATGCAGAAGCGCGGGCTTTCCGGCCGGGCGAAGGGGCGGATGGAACGCACGCCGGCATCGTCGATCAGCACGATCTCGCCCGGCTCCACGTCCCGCACGAAATCGGCGCCCACGATATCCAGCCCGCAGGTCTCGCTGGCCAGCACATGGCCGCCGGCGGGCAGCTTGCCCAGCACCAGCGGGCGCACGCCCAGCGGATCCCGCGCGCCGATCAGCGCGCCATTGTGCAGCGCGACCAGGCTATAGGCGCCCTGCACCTGCTTCAGCGCATCGATCAGCCGGTCGATCACCGTGGAGTAGAGGCTGATGGCGATCAGGTGGATGAAGACCTCGGAATCCGTGGTCGACTGGAACAGGCAGCCGCGGCGGACCAGGGCGCGCTTCAGCACATGCGCATTGGTCAGGTTGCCGTTATGCGCGACCGCGAAGCCGCCGAATTCGAAATCGGCGTAGAGCGGCTGGACGTTGCGCAGCGCCGTCTCGCCCGTGGTGGCGTAGCGGTTGTGGCCGACCGCGGCATGGCCCGGCAGCCGGGCGATGACGGCGGCATCGCCGAAATTGTCGCCGACCAGGCCGCGGCCCTTATGGGCGTGGAACTGCCCCTGGCCGCCGCTGCCATGCCCGGCGAGGGAGACGATGCCCGCTGCCTCCTGCCCCCGGTGCTGCAGCGCATGCAGGCCGAGGGCCGTGAGCGCCGCGGCATCCGCGCTGCCCCAGACACCGACGACGCCGCATTCCTCATGCGGATGGTCGTCGTCACCGATATCCCATTGGCTGGCCTGGGTCATGCGCGTCCTTCAGATCCGGCTGCGCGCGGGGGGGCGCAGCAGCTGGTCCATGCTGGGGTCCTGGCGGCCCGTGCCATCCGGCAGGCGCGGGCGGAATTCCTCGGGCAGATGCTCCACCACCCAGGCCGCCCCCTGGGCCGCAAGCGGCAGGGACCGGGCCTGGCGGACCGGGTCCGGCCAGCGATCGGTCGCGGGCAACACCAGGCCGGCCACGATATAGGCGATCACGATCACGAAAGCACCCCGCGCCAGTCCGAAGACCAGGCCAAGCACGCGGTCCACGCCACCCAGGGCTGAGCGCTGCACATGGCCAGCCAGCCAGGCGATCAGCAGCTTCAGGACGATCAGCACCAGCAGGAAGACCGCACCCACCGCGACGCCGGTGGCCAGCCAGGGGGGCTCGACATGCTGGGCGAGGAGGGGGGTGACGGCGGGTTCCGCCATCAGCGCAAGCACGATCGCGCCCGCCCAGGCGCCGATGCCCAGAACCTCGCGCACCAGGCCACGGAAATAGGCGAGTCCGGCCGAGAGCAGCAGCACGGCGAGGACGACGGCATCAACCCAGGTCATCGCGCGAGCCTATAGCGGTCGGGGGGGCGGGTGTCATGGTGGCGTGGAAGGGACGGCTGCGATAGGTGTTGTGCGTAGTGGCGAATGTAGCTACAATTCGACTGCCGCGACATCGAACAAAGCGGTCTGCCAAAGGAGCTCCCATGCATCGCCACACCTCAGCCAACGGCATTTTGCTGGTGGCGTCCCGATGCGGAGCTCCCTGTGATGTTCGAATGGGACGAGACAAAGCGTGAGAAAAACCTCGCCGCGCACGGCCTGGATTTTCTGGATTGCAGCCTGCTGTTCGAAGGCGACCACTGCATCGCCGAAACCCGCCCCGGCAACGATGCCGTGCGCTTCCTGGCGATCGGGCTGATCGAAGGCCGCTATTGCGTGGCCATCTACACGCCGCGGGGCGACGCCCTGCGGATCATCTCCCTGAGGAGGGCCCGTGATGGGGAACGACGCCGACACCAGGCGCTATTCGGCTGAGGAGCTTCGCGCCCGGCGTGCGCGCGGCGAAAGCCGCAGCGACTGGGCCCGGGTCGATTCGGCCAGTGAGGCCGATCTCGCCCGCGCCACCGCGCAGGACCCCGACTGGAAGGATGTGCCCGCCGATTGGCACGAGGCCGCCAGGCCGGCGGCGCCCGTTGCGAAAAAGCTGCTGTCGCTGCGGATCGACGCCGATATCGTGGACTACTTCCGCAGCCATGGCCCCGGCTACCAGACCTGGATGAACGCCGTGCTGCGCGCCTATGTTACCGCACGCGGGCAGGACCCGAAGGGCTGACCCTCACACCCCGTGCCAGTCGCGGAACCAGGCGACGAACTTCGGGATCCCCTCCGCCAGGGTCGTGGTCGGCGCGAAGCCGGCGAGCGCCTGGATGGCGGAGATATCCGCGAAGGTCTCCTCCACATCCGCCACCGGGCGCGGCGCATCGCGGATGATGGCGCGGCGGCCCAGGCCTTCCTCCAGCAGCCGCACCATGGTGATGACCTGCTCCGCCCGGTTGTTGCCGATATTCAGCAGCCGCGCCCGCTCCCCCGGCGCCGGCGGATGGCCGAGGCAGCCGATCACCCCCTGCACGATATCGTCGATATAGGTGAAGTCCCGCTTCAGCGCGCCGCCCTCGTAAAGGGTGATCGGCTCCCCCGCCGCGATCGCGCGAGCAAAACTGTAATAGGCCATGTCCGGCCGGCCCCAGGGGCCATAGACGGTGAAGAAGCGCAGCCCGGTCTGCGGCAGGCCGTAGATATGGCTATAGGCCTGGCCGATCAGCTCATCCGCCCGCTTGGTCGCGGCATAGAGGGAGACCGGCAGCTCCACCGGATCCGTCTCCCGGAAGGGCAGCCGCGTATTGCCGCCATAGACCGAGGAGGAGGAGGCATAGACCAGGTGCCGCAGCGCCGGCATGCGCCGCGCCGCCTCCAGCATCACCACATGGCCCATGACGTTGGAGGCCACATAGGCATAGGGGTCGATCATGGAATGCCGCACCCCGGCTTGGGCGGCCAGGTGGATGATCTCCGTGATGCCGGCCAGTTCCGGCGCCAGGCCGGAGAAGACGGCGTCACGCTCCGCCAGGTCCAGGCGCAGGAAGGTGAAGCCGGGCTGCGGCTTCAGCCGCGCCAGCCGCGCCTCCTTCAGCGTCACGTCGTAGTAGCTGTTGACGTTGTCGAGTCCGATCACCCGCTCGCCCCGCGCCAGCAGCGCGGCGGCGACATGCGATCCGACAAAACCCGCAACCCCCGTGACGAGGATCGTCATCCGGTCCCGATTCCCTCCGAAAGGCGCAGTACCGCCGTCAGCCGGGTCTTCCCGTCAAGCCTTGGGTGTGGCGGGGGCGCCGGCCGCCGGGGCGCGCTTCACCGTCCGGGCGGCGAAAACGGCTACCAGATCGGCCAGATGTCCGGTCTCGGACAGCGCCAGGCCGGGCAGCGCCGCGGGGGCGCCACTGCCGCGGGCCACGCGGCGCGGCAGGGTGGCGGCGGTGAAGCCGAGCTTCTGGGCCTCCCGCAGCCGGGTCTCCGCCTGGCTGACCTGCCGCACCTCGCCCGAGAGCCCGACCTCGCCGAAATAGACCGCGCCGGGGTCGGTCGGCCGGTCGGTGGCGGCCGAGATCAGCGCCGCCGCCACCGCGAGATCCGCCGCCGGCTCCGCGATGCGCAAGCCGCCGGCGACGTTCAGATAGACGTCGTTCATGCCGACGCCGAGGCCGCAGCGCGTCTCCAGCACCGCCAGGAGCATGGCGAGCCGCCCGGAATCCCAGCCTACCACCTGCCGGCGCGGGCTGCCGCCGGCGCTGGGCGAGAGCAGGCACTGCACCTCCACCAGCACCGGCCGCGTGCCCTCGATGCCCGCGAAGACCGCGCTGCCGGAGACATTGCCACGGCGTTCCGCGAGAAACAGGGCGGAGGGATTGGCGACTTCCACCAGCCCGCGCTCGGTCATCTCGAAGACGCCGATCTCGTCCGTGGCGCCGTATCGGTTCTTCACAGCGCGCAGAATGCGGAACTGGTGGCCGCGGTCGCCTTCGAAATAGAGGGTGGCGTCGACCATGTGTTCCAGCACCCGCGGCCCGGCCAGCGTCCCTTCCTTGGTCACATGGCCGACCAGCACGATGGCGAAGCCGCGCGCCTTGGCGAGGCGGATCAATTCCGCGGCACAGGCCCGCACCTGGCTCACCGTGCCGGGGGCGGAGTCCAGCGCATCGAGCCAGACGGTCTGGATCGAGTCGATGATGACCAGCGCGACATCGCCCTCCCCCTCCAGGCTGGCGACGATGTCGCGCAGGCTGGTGGCGGCGGCGAGGCCCATGGGGGAATCGGTCAGCCCGAGGCGGGCGGCGCGCAGCCGCACCTGCTCCACCGCCTCCTCACCGGAGATGTACAGGCTGCGCCGGCCGGAGCTGGCGATGCGGGCGGCGGCCTGCAGCAGGATGGTGGACTTGCCGATGCCGGGATCGCCGCCGACCAGCACGGCGGAGGCCGGCACCAGCCCGCCACCGAGCACGCGGTCCAGCTCCGCAATGCCGGTCAGGATGCGGGCCGGCGGGGCGGATTTTCCCTTGAGGCCGACGAACTCCACCCGCCGCCCGCCCGCCGCCTTGGCCGCCGGGCCGGGGCCGCGCTGTTCGGCGACTTCTTCCTGGAGGGTGTTCCATTCGCCGCAGGCGTCGCAACGGCCCTGCCATTTCGGGTGCGGCGCGCCGCAGGCTTGGCAGACGTAGCGGGCGGTGGGCTTGGCCATGCGGCACGACTAGCACGAAACAGGAACAGAGTTAAAGGGGGGCGGATGAGGCATTGTGCACGCCTCCGAACCCCAGCGAATATAACGCCGCTCATTGGGAGGCTCACCGCGCGGGCTTTGGATCGTACATTATATTATACCTGGTGTTATCCGTTATTTTTTGCCTCTATCGCCATCGGACCAAAAATGTATCGATGCCCTTTGTAAAATTTTTGCTGGCACCGTCCGCCTCCGGAATAGAGATTTTCAGCATCACAATCGAGGATGATCGGGATCTGGAAACGGTGGCTCAGACGCGGAGACGGTTGCTCATTCTGATGTTCGTACTCATGATCGGTTTTGTCGTCAACGATATGACGTTCCGCTGATTCTCGCGCCATTCAGATGACAGCTTGCCGGGCTTATGGCTCTTCAGACGACCTTCCGATGGGGTTGCCGTGATGATGATCAAGATACTGCTCACGTTCGCAACCGCCCTGATTTTGGTCTACACCGTTATGTTATTTGTATGCAGAACCATCTATTTGAAGGACGGACGGAAAGAAAAATATGATTTCCTGACCTTCTATTCCGAATCGATTAATTATTCCAGCATTCTCAAGCCCATGACCAAGGCCCAGAGCATTGACCCTTACTCAGGCGATCCCACTATCATGAAGGCGCGGAACATTTACCGCAATTTGCTTTGGTTGATGATGGTATTGATTGCCATGGCGCTAATGTGGCGCGGTAATTAACGGCTGAACTCGCTGTCAGCATTGCGGCGGCGGCGTCGGATAGCAGGCGCGCCGCCTTACCGGACTCACGCTGCCGCGTGCCGCAGCTTTGCCACCGGATAGGAAAGTGGCCGGCTCGCCAGACGGTGCCCCTACTTCCGCAGCTCCATCTGGATCGGCCCCTCCCGCTCCCCGCGCGCGAACTGATCCACCATGGCGTTCCCGGTCTCGCCCAGGCTGCGCGCCTCGCCCCGCCAGATGATCTGGCCGCGATGGATCATCGCGGCGTCGTCGCCGATGCGGCGGGCGCTGGCCATGTCATGGGTGATGGACACGGCGGTGGCACCGAGCCGCTTCACCACATCCACGATCAGCCCATCGATCACCGCGCCCATGATCGGGTCCAGCCCCGTGGTCGGCTCGTCGAAGAAGATGATGTCCGGCTCCGCCGCGATGGCGCGCGCCAGTCCGACGCGCTTCTGCATGCCGCCCGAAAGCTCGGAGGGCGAGAGGTCGCCCACACTGGCGGCCAGGCCCACCTGGGCCAGCACCTCCGCCGCCTTGTCCCGGGCGGCGCGGCGGCTGATGCGGCGCTGGGCCAGCAGCTTGAAACACACGTTCTCCCAGACCGGCAGGCTGTCGAACAGCGCGCCGTTCTGGAACAGCATGCCGATGCGGTCGTTCACCGCCTCCCGCTCCGCGCGGGACAGTTTCGACACATCCCGCCCGTCGATCTCGATCAGCCCGGCATCGGGCGTGATCAGCCCCAGGATGCATTTCAGCGTGACCGACTTGCCGGAGCCCGAGCCGCCCAGGATCACCATGGAATGGCCGGCGCGGATATCGAGGTCGACGCCGTCCAGCACCTGCTTCGACCCGAAGGCCTTGCGGAGCCCCTGCAGCCGGATCTTGGGGACATCCGTCATCGGCTGAACAGCACCGCGGTCAGGATATAGTCCAGCGCCAGGATCAGGATGGAGGAGGCGACCACGGCCGAGGTGGTGGCCCGCCCCACGCCCTGCGCCCCGCCGCCCGAATGATAGCCCGCCCAGCAGCCCATCAGCGTGATGACGAAACCGAAGACCGCGGCCTTGATGAGGCCGGAGACCACGTCCCAGAGCTGCAGGAAGTCGAAGGTCGATTTGAGATAGGCGCCCGATCCGAAGCCCAGCTGCTGCGTCCCGATCAGCCAGCCGCCCATCACCCCCAGCGTATCCGCCACCACCACCAGCAGCGGCATGGCCAGGGTTCCGGCCAGCAGCCTGGGCGCCACCAGGTATTTCATCGGGTTGGTGGACAGCGTGGACAGCGCGTCGATCTGGTCCGTCACCCGCATGGTGCCGATCTCGGCGGCAAAGGCGGCGCCGATCCGCCCGGCCACCATCAGCCCGGCCAGCACCGGGCCCAGCTCACGCGTGATGGACAGGACCACCACATTGGCCACCGCCCCTTCCGCATTGAAGCGGGCAAAGCCGGTATAGGATTGCAGCGCCAGCACCATGCCGGTGAACAGCGCCGTCAGCGCCACGACCGGCAGGCTGAACCAGGCGATCTCGACAAAGGCCTTCAGGAACAGCCGGCCATAGAAAGGCGGCCGCACCAGGTGGCTGATCGCCTCCAGGGCAAACAGCGCGATGGCGCCGATGCCGCGCAGCAGGCCGATCGCGCTGCGGCCGAGCGCCGCGACAGGGTCCAGCAGGCGGTCCGAGAGGGTGCGCTCCAAGATCTCAGACGCCGCCAAGATAGCGGCGCTGGTAGCGAGACCCGAGCGAGGTCAGCACCTCATAGCCGATCGTGCCGCAGCGGGCGGCGATATCGTCCGGCGTATTCCCCGCCCCGCCCACCAGCATCAGCCGGCAGCCGGGCTGCAGATCGGGGAAATCGCTCGCATCGAATGTCGTCAAATCCATCGAGATCCGGCCCATGAGCGGCACGGCGCGGCCCTGGAACAGCGCCAGGGACCGGCCGGACAGGCTTCGTAAGTAGCCATCGGCATAGCCCGCCGCAACGGTGGCGACCCGCACGTTGCGCTCAGCCGTGTAACCGGCGCCATAGCCGACCGTCTCGCCAGGCCCGATCTGCCGCACCTGCAGCACCGGCACCTCCAGCGTCACCACCTGGCGCATCGGGTTCGGCGCGCCGGGCGTCGGGTTGATGCCATAGAGCGCGCAGCCCGGCCGGGCGAGGTCGGAGCGGAAGGCTGCGCCCAGGAAGAGGCCGGAGGAATTGGCGAAGCTGCGCGGCACCCCCGGCGCGATCGCCGCCGCCGCCGCCGCGAAGCGCGCGGCCTGGCTGGCATTCAGCGGATGCGAAGGGTCATCCGCACAGGCCAGGTGGGTCATCACGAAACGCAGGTCGAGCCCCGCGAACCGCCCGGGATCCGCGGCCAGCACCGCCTGCTCCTGCCGATCCAGGCCAAGGCGCGACATGCCGGTATCGAGATGCAGTAGCGCCGGCCGCGGCACGCCGCCCCCCTGCCCCGCCGCCGCATGGGCCGCGACGTCGCCCAGGCTGTTCAGCACCGGCCAGAGCCCCGCCCCCGCATCCGCCCCCGGTGCGAAGCCGTTCAGCACGATGATTCCAGGCCCGGCGCCCAGGGCCTCGCGCAGCGCCAGCCCCTCCGTCAGATGCGCCACGAAGAAGGTCCGGCAGCCCGCCGCCAGCAGCGCGCGCGCCACCGGCACCGCGCCCAGCCCATAGCCATCCGCCTTCACCACCCCCGCGCAGGCCGCGCCATGCCGGGCCTGCAGGTCCCGCCAATTGGCGACGATCGCCGCCAGATCGACCGTCAGCACCCCCTGGCCGGCCGCGTGTCCGGTCACAGATCGTGCCGGTAGACGATGAAGCCGGATTTGCGGGCCACCTGGTCATAGAGCCGCATGGCCGCGTGGTTGGTCTCATGCGTGTTCCAATAGACCCGCCCGGCGCCGGCCTCCCGCGCCCGTGCATAGACCGCTTCGATCAGCGCCCGGCCGATGCCGCGGCCGCGCAGCTCCGGCGCGGCGAAGAGATCCTGCAGGTAGCAGCTGGCGCCCGGCAGGCTGGTGTTGCGGTGGAAGATGATATGGGCCAGCCCGACCAGCCGCCCCTCCGCCTCCGCCACCAGCGCCTCCATCGGTTCCAGGGCCTGGAAGAAGCGCGACCAGGTCAGCGCGGTCTGCGCCTCGGCCGGGGCGGTGTCGCCCGACCTGCCGTAGAAGGCATTGTAGCCGAGCCAGAGGGGCAGCCAGCCGTCATGATCCTCCGGCTGCACCGGGCGGATCGTCAGCCTCGTCGTGGGTTCAGTCGCCATAGCCACCATCATGATGCGTATCGAGGTCCCCGAAGCGGGTGAACTCGGCCTCGAAGAACAGGCGGATGGTGCCGGTCGGGCCGTGCCGCTGCTTGGCGACGATCAGCTCCGCCTTGTTGTGCGCATCCTCCATGTCCTTCTGCCACTTCTCCACCGCTTCGGTGAATTTCTGCGGATTGTCGAAGCTCAGCTCCTTCGGCTGGCGGGCCTGGAGGTAGTATTCGTCACGGTAGATGAACATCACCACGTCGGCATCCTGCTCGATCGAGCCGGATTCGCGCAGGTCCGCCAGCTGCGGCCGCTTGTCCTCCCGCTGCTCCACCGCGCGCGAAAGCTGGGACAGCGCAATCACCGGCACGGACAATTCCTTGGCGATGGCCTTCAGCCCCTGGGTGATCTGGCTGATCTCCTGCACCCGGTTCTCCGGCTTGCTGCCGGCCGCCGGGCGCATCAGCTGCAGGTAGTCGACGATGATCAGGTTCAGGCCCTTGGTCCGCTGCAGCCGCCGGCAGCGCGTCCGCAAGGCCGAAATCGTGATGGCCGGCGTATCGTCGATGAACAGCGGCAGCTGCTGCAACTCCCGGCTCACCTCCAGGAACTTGTCGAAATCGCGCTGGCTGATCTCGCCGCGGCGGATGCGGTCGCCCGAGATCCGGCTCTCCTCCGACAGAAGACGCGTCGCCAGCTGGTCGCAGCTCATTTCCAGGGAGAAGATCGCCACCCCACCCCGCGGCACGCCATGCGGGTCCTTCTCCTTCGCCTCCCGCAGGATCGCCCGCGCGCCGCCGAAGGCCACCTTCACGGCGAGCGCCGTCTTACCCATGCCGGGACGCCCCGCCATGATCAGCAGGTCCGAGGGATGCAGGCCGCCCAGCTTCGCATCCAGGTCGCGCAGACCCGTGGAAAGCCCCGCCACGCCCCCAGGATTGGAAAAGGCCTTCTCCGCATGCTGCACGGCGGTGGCCAGCGCCCGCTCGAAGCTGACAAAGCCGCCACCGGATTCGCCCGCTCGCGACAGGTCGAACAGCGCCTGCTCGGCGCTTTCCATCTGCAGCTTGCCATCCAGCTCCGGCTCCGCCCCGAAGGCGCGGTTCACCATCACCTCGCCCAGATCCAGCAACTGGCGGCGCAGCCAGGCATCGTGGATCACTCGGCCATACTCGCCGGCATTGATCACGCCGACCATCGCCGTCAGCAATTGGCCGAGATAGGCGGGGCCACCCACCTCATCCAACAGGCCGGAATGCTCGAATTCCGCCCGCAAGGTCACGGCATCCGCCAGATGCCCCGCCTCGATCCGCCGCTGGATCGCCGCATAGATCCGGCCATGCACGACATCGGCGAAATGATCGGCCGCCAGGAACTCCGACACCCGCTCATAAGCCTTGTTGTTGGCGAGCAGGGCCCCCAACAACGCCTGCTCCGCCTCGAGATTGGCCGGCGGCAAACGCTGCGACAGGCCCAACAGCCCATCACCCCCCCCTAAGCCAGACACGGAAGACGCGGAAGCAGAGCCGAAAGTGTTCATCCCCCCATCCTACCCCACCCCCCGAGTCGCGGCGCCCCACCCAGCCTGTGGATCACTGTGGATAACGGGGGTGGATTTCGGATCGGGGTATGCACGGGTGGTTCGCAGGAGGGGCCCT
>NZ_JBHYDM010000021.1:0-80215 GCF_051860665.1 Falsiroseomonas sp. | reverse complement strand
GGCGTGCTCTGGGCGCCGGGCGGCATCGCACTCGGCCCCACCGCCCGGCCCAGCCCGCCCGCGGGCCGGCCGGCCGGCCGCGGGCTGGACCTTTCCGTCGATCCGCGGCTGCTGCAGGGGGAAACCCGCGCCGATCCGAACCTGCGGGTCACCGGCGCCCAGGTGGGCGCGAACTGGCTGGCCGCCTTCCGGCGCTGGACGGATCAGAATCTCAGCTATCCGCTGGGCGCCATCCAGAACCGCGAATCCGGCACGGTGCGGGTGCGCGTGGTGGCGGCGCCGGATGGAAGGGTGTTGAGCGTGCGGCTGATCACCCCCTCGGGCTCGCCCTCGCTGAATTTCGGCACCACCTTCCCCTTCAGCGGCGCCCGCCTGCCGGCCTTCCCGCCGCCGGCGGACCCCGAGGGGGTGACCATCGACCTGACGGTGAACTACCGCCTGATCCAGCGCTGAATCCGACGGCAGGCGCCCGTTGCGGATGCAACCCGCGCGGTGCCGGCGGGTTAAGCCGCCTGCTTCGAGAGGGGAGGGGTGCCGCGTGGATCGGGCCGGACTGGAAGAATTCCTTCGTCATTTGCTCTTCGACTACGGCCCGAACGTCCGCGACCTCGGCATCGCCTATGCGCTGGCCTTCATCATCGGCTGGAACCGGGAGCGGGAGAGCAACAGCGCCGGCCTGCGCACCTTCCCCCTGGTGGCGATCGCCAGCTGCGGCTTCGTCCAGGCGGCGGAGCCGATCACCCAGAACAACCCCGAGGCAGTGGCGCGGATCGTCGAGGGGGTGATCACCGGCATCGGCTTCATCGGCGCCGGCGCCATCCTCAAGGGCGATGCCATGATCCGCGGCACGGCCACGGCGGCCAGCATCTGGGCCACGGGCGCCATCGGCGCGGCGGTGGCGCTGGGCAGCTACCATGTCGCCGTCACCATCTGCCTGTTCACGGCGGTGACGCTTTACGCCCTCACACCGCTGAAGCCCCGGCGGGTGGTGGCGGCGGAGCCGGAGGAGCGTTGAGGGCGCTTCATTCGGCCCCCGCGGCGAACTCCGCCCTGCCCGGCGCTTTCAGACCCCGGCAGCCCCCGTGCATGACAGATTTTTCATGACGGAAACGTGTGGCGGCACTACCGTGAAGCGCCGCCATATCCCGGGCGTCGCCAATCAAGGAGGAGAAGATCATGGCCTGGACCAAGCCCCGCATCGTCGAGATCTCGCTCGGCTGCGAAATCAATTCCTACGCCTCCGCCGAAGTCTCGCCCAAGGTCTGAGCCTCGGCCTCGGCTGCCGCGCCGGATGGCGATGAAGGCGATCCTGCTCGGCACCGGGGCGGGCGGCGGATTTCCCCAGTGGAATTCCGCCGCCGAGGCCTGCCGGCGCGCCCGCGCCGGGGACCCCGCGGCGCTGCCGCGCACGCAATGCGGCCTGGCGGTTTCCGCGGATGGCGCGCGCTGGGTGCTGGTCAATGCCTCCCCGGACCTGCGCGCCCAGATCGAGGCGACGCCCGCCTTGCATCCGCGGCCGGAGGGCGGGCGGAAGCGCCATTCCCCGATCGCCGCCGTGGTGCTGACGGGGGGCGAGGTGGATGCCATCGCCGGCCTTCTGACCCTGCGCGAGGGCCATCGTTTTGCACTCCACGCGCCGGCCTCGGTGCTGGAGGTGCTGGCGGCCAATCCGATTTTTGGCGCGGTGAACCCGGCGCTGGTGCCGCGGCTCGAACTGCCCGCCGAGGCGCCCGTGGCGCTGGCCGATGCTGATGGCGTGCCGCTGGGCCTGAGCGTCGAGGGCTTTGCGGTGCCGGGCAAGGTGCCGCTCTTCGCGGAGACGGGCGGCGATCCCGGCCTGTCGGAGGAGGCCACCATCGGCCTGCGCATCACCGATGCCGCCGGCCATGCGCTGGTCTTCGTGCCCGGCTGCGCGGCGGTGACGGAGGCGCTGCGCGCACGGCTCGACGGTGCCGATTGCCTCTGCTTCGACGGGACGTTGTGGCAGGATGACGAAATGCCGCGCGCCGGGATCGGGCCCAAGACCGGGCGCCGCATGGGCCATATCTCGATCGATGGGCCGGAGGGCACGCTGGCGCAGCTCGCGGGGCTGCAGTTCGGCCGGCGCATCCTGGTGCATCTGAACAACAGCAACCCCGCGCTGCTTTCCGACAGCCCCGAGCACGCCGCGATCCGCGCCGCGGGCTGGGAGGTCGGGACCGATGGGATGGAGATCGCGCTGTGAACGAAGTGTCCCGCACGCCGCTGTCGCCCGACGCGCTGGAGGCGGCGCTGCGCGCCATAGGCGCCGAGCGCTACCACATCCTGCATCCCTTCCACCGGCTGCTGCATGACGGGAAGCTGGACCGCTTCCAGGTGCAGGCCTGGGCGCTGAACCGTTACTACTACCAGGCGAGCATTCCCGCGAAGGACGCGACGCTGCTGGCCCGCCTGCCGGATCCCGGCATGCGCCGCGAATGGCGCCGGCGGATCGAGGATCATGATGGCGACGGCAGCGCGCCGGGCGGCGTGGAGCGCTGGCTGGCGCTGACCGATGGGCTGGGGCTGGACCGCGACGACGTGACCTCCCTGCGGCTGATGCTGCCGGCAACGCGCTTCGCCGTGGATGCCTATGTGCATTTCGTGCGCGACCGCAGCATCCTGGAAGCCATCGCCTCTTCCCTGACGGAAATGTTCAGCCCCGAGATCATCAGCGAGCGCGTGGCCGGCATGCTGCGGCACTACGACTTCGTCTCGCCGGAGACGCTGGCCTATTTCACGCCACGGCTGACCCAGGCGCCGCGCGATGTGGACTTCGCGCTGGACTATGTGCGCGAACATGCGCGGACGGTGGCGGAGCAGCAGGCGGTGCTGGGCGCGCTGCGCTTCAAATGCGATCTGCTCTGGGCGCAGCTGGATGCGCTGCACCACGCCTATGTCGCGCCGGGCCTGCCGCCGCCGGGCGCCTTCCGGCGGCCGTCATGAATCCGGCGACGGTGCCGGCGCTGCGCCGTGGCGTGCGGCTGCGGCAAGATGCGGCGCGCGACCGCTGGGTGGTGATGGCGCCGGAGCGGATGCTGGTGCCGGATGAGACGGCGCTGGCCGTGCTGCGCCTGGTGGATGGCACGCGCAGCCTGGGTGAGATCACCGCGGAACTCGCCCGCGCCTATGCGGCGCCGGAGGCGGTGATCGCGGAGGATGTGGCGGCGCTGCTGACGGACCTTGCCGACAAGGGCCTGGTGAGCCTGGCATGAACGCCATTTCCGCGCCGCTGGCGCTGCTGGCGGAGCTGACGCATCGCTGCCCGCTCTCCTGCGCCTATTGCTCCAACCCGCTGCAGCTCGCGCAGGTTTCGGCGGAGCTGGACACGGCGAGCTGGGCGCGGGTGTTCCGCGAGGCCGCGGCGCTCGGCTGCCTGCAGCTGCATCTTTCGGGCGGCGAGCCGCTGCTGCGGCGGGACCTGGTGGCGCTGGTGGAAGCGGCGGTGGCGGCCGGGCTCTATACCAACCTGATCACCGCCGCCGTCACGCTGGATGCGAAGCGCCTCGCAGCGCTACGCGATGCCGGCCTGGATCACGTGCAGATCTCCGTGCAGGACGCGGAGGCCGGCCGCGCCGATGCCCAGGCCGGCTTCCCCGGCGGCCATGCGCGCAAACTGGCGGCGGCGGCGCTGGTGCGGGAGGCGGGACTGCCGCTGACCATCAATGCCGTGGTGCATCGCCGCAACCTTCCGAACCTGCCCGGGCTGATCGCGCTCGCCGAGGCGGCGGGCGCGGAGCGGCTGGAGGTGGCGCATGTGCAGTATTACGGCTGGGCGCTGGCCAATCGCGACGCGCTGCTGCCGGACCGCGCCATGCTGGATCGGGCGACGGAACAGGTGGAGGCGGCGCGGGCGCGGCTCGGCGGGCGCATGGTGATCGACTACGTCGTGCCGGACTACCACGCGACGCGCCCAAAGCCCTGCATGGGGGGCTGGGGGCGGCGCTTCATCGTGGTGAACCCGACTGGCCGCGTGCTGCCCTGCCACGCCGCCGAAAGCCTGCCGGGGCTGGATTTTCCCAATGTGCGGGAGACCAGCCTGGCCGAGGCCTGGATGGGCTCCGACGCCTTCAACCGTTTCCGGGGCACCGGCTGGATGCCCGCGCCCTGCCGTGGCTGTGCGTTGGCCGAGGTGGATTGGGGTGGCTGCCGCTGCCAGGCCTATGCGCTGACCGGCGAGATCGATGCCACAGACCCGGCCTGCGCGCTGTCGCCGCATCACGGGGTGCTGGCGGATGCGCGGGCGGGGGCGGGGGATGACGCGCCGCTGGTGCATCGCGCGCAAGCGCGTTGAAGGGAAGCGCGCAAGCGCGTTGAAGGGAAGCGCGCAAGCGCGTTGAAGGGAAGCGCGCCGAGCCCGTGAAGATCGCGGATGCCGGCCACCACTTGGTCGCATCCTTCAGATCTTCGTGAGGCGCTTGCTGGCAGGCCCCGGCGCGTCGCAGGAGTGCATGCAAAATGCGACGATGTGGTCGCTGCCTGTCGCACAGCATGGAAACAATCAATGCCGCCGATCCATGGCACTGCCGCCTCCCAGTCCATGGACGGAACCGAGGGGGACGACATCATCTACGGCGGTGGGTCAGCCTCGCCCCTCGTCGGAACCGGTGACGACACGCTGTCTGGCCTCGGCGGCGACGACCAGCTGTTCGGCGGCGACGGCAACGACCGGCTGCTCGGCGGCCTGGGGGCCGACGTGCTTTACGGGGGAGAGGGAGCCGACACCTTGGCTGGCGGTGGCGGCAACGATTACCTGCTGGGCGAGGCCGGGGCGGACAGCATCGTGGCAGCAGGTTCCGGTGCCACGCTGAGCGCCGTCTTCGTCTTCGGCGGCGAGGGGAACGACAGCATTGCCGCGACGGGCAGCTGGACCGGCAGCTTCTCGGCGGAGGGCGGTGCAGGGGACGACCTGCTCGACCTCAGCGGTGCCTCCTTCGCCGGTTCCTCGACCGGCATCGTCCTCGGCGGCGGTGCGGGACAGGACCGGCTGATCGGAAGCGGCATCGGGGACCTGCTGAGCGGCGGGGGTGGTGCCGACGGCCTGGTGGGTGCCGCAGGCAACGACACGCTCTTCGACAGCGCCGCGGAGGACGGAAGCCCGGATGGCGCGGACACGCTGCTCGGTGGCGCAGGACTGGACAGGATCCATTCGAGCGCGGGTGTCGATGTCGTTGATGGCGGCAGCGAAGCGGACCTGCTGATCCTCGACCGGCGTGCTGCGACCGTGTCGCTGAGCTTCGTCTTCAGCCTTGCCGGAATGGCCACGCTGGCAGGGGACGGCACGACGATCCAGGACATCGAGCAGTTCGATATGACCTTCGGGTCCGGCAACGACACCGCCCTGCTGGGCGATGCCGACGACGTCCTGAACGGCGGCTTTGGCGACGACTGGCTGGATGGCGGCGGTGGGAGGGACCTGCTGCGGGGTGGCGCAGGCGCCGATACGCTGCTTGGTGGCGCGGGCCATGACCGCCTGAGCGCGGGAAGTGGCGTCGACTTCGTGGACGGCGGCAGCGGCTATGACTACCTCTACCTGAAGCGGGATGCGGCACAAAGCCCGCTGAGCTTCAATCTGGACGCCCTCGGCATCACCACACTGGTTGGCGACGGCACCGTGGTGCAGGGAGTCGAGGAATTCCAGATCCTGCTGGGCTCCGGCGACGACCAGGTCACCCTCCGCAACGGCTCCGACAAGATCGTCGGCGGCGACGGCCATGACGTGCTGGACGGTGCGGACGGAGACAATACGATTCTGGGGGGCGACGGGGACGATTGGCTGGCCGGCGGCGTCGGAAACGATATCCTGCGGGGTGACGCGGGCGCCGATACGCTGATCGGCGGCGGCGGCACGGATCAGATCCTGGGCCGCGAAGGCGATGACAGCATCATCGCCGCGGGGCAGGGTTGGACGACCCTCCAGGGTGACGAAGGCAACGACACCATTCGCGCCAGCGGTGATTGGACGTGGCTGCTGTTCGCATACGGATCGGAGGGCGACGATCTGATCGACGTGAGCCAGGTTGTCTTCGCATCGGGGGCGGTGGGTGGCAGCGCCTCTGGGGGGGAGGGCGACGACACGCTGATCGGCGGCTCCACGAAAATCTCGCTCCACGGTGGTGACGGCAACGACACCTATGTCGTCAGCCGGGGCGATACGCGCCTGACTGAGGAATCGGGCGGTGGCAACGACACGGTCGTGTCCTCCACCTCCTTCATTCTGTTGGACAACTTCGAGAACCTGACCCTGACAGGGACGGCTATGATCGAGGGAAGGGGCAATAGCCGCCCCAATGTCATCCTGGGCAATTCCCCCGCCAACCGGCTCCTCGGCGGTGGCGGCTCCGATACCCTCGACGGCGGAGCCGGCGCGGGTACGCTGACGGGCAATTTCGGCAATGACACCTTCATCGTGGACGATATCGGCGACCGGGTCCGCGAATCGATCAATCAAGGCATAGACCGCGTTCTGGCATCGGTCAGCTACACCCTGGTGGCAGAGGTCGAGGATCTGACCCTCACCGGCGCGGCTCCCATCAGCGGCACCGGCAACGGGCTTGCCAATATGCTGACCGGTAATCTTGCCGCCAATCGGCTTGAGGGTGGCGGCGGCGCCGATACCCTGATGGGCGCTGGGGGTGCCGACACCCTGCTGGGCGGGGTTGGCGACGATACCTACGTGGTCGCGGATGCGGAGGACGTGCTGATCGAAGCCGTGGCAATACCAACCTGGCAGGACGTCAGGACTTCGGCTTCATCGGCTAGGTGTCGACGGAGGCGGCCCAAAGCATCGGCGCGGGCCAGGTCAGCTTCCACCATGACGCAGGCAATACCTTCGTGAACGTCGGCCTCGACGGCGATGGCCCGCGTTACATGCTCATCGAGATCACAGGTCTCTGGACCTTCCAGCAGGCCGACTTCAGCGGGATGTCCGACAACCTCACTCTTCTCGGAGGCGTGGGCTACGATACGCTGGTCGGACAGCGCGGGGCGGATACGCTGAGCGGGGCGGGGCAGGCGGACAAGCTTTACGGCGAGGATGGAGACGATGTGCTGATCGGCGGTGCCGCGGCGGATCGGCTGGAAGGCGGGGCCGGGAGTGATCGCTTCGTCTATCGCGCCAAGACCGACAGCCTGTCTTCGGCACGGGACATCATTGCCGATTTCACACAGGGTGATCGGATCGACCTGTCAGAACTCGATGGCAATGCGACGCTCGCTGGTCGACAGGGCTTCACCTTCCTGGGGGAGGTCTCAACTGCCGCCGCCAGCAGCCTCGGGGCAGGCTCGGTCAGCTTCCACCAGTACGGGGGAAGCACCTTCGTGAACATCGGCGTGGACAGCGATGGCCAGCGAGACCTGCTCATCGAGGTGATCGGCCTCAGGACTTTCTCCTCCGGTGACTTCATGCTGGGCTGACTTGGCCCAGGCGCGCCGATGGCTTGGCGCCACGTCTGGAGCGAGGCCTCTCCCGTGCCGGCCTCCAGCCGGTCGGGCTTGGTTCAGCCCGGCCAGGTGACGCCTAAGCCCTCAGCGGCCATTTCCGCCGCTCGGGCAGGCAGGGTGGCCGGGCGATCCCGGTGGCGATGCAGCCCGCGGTGCCGTCTCGGTCGAGAGGGAGCCGGGTCGCGGCGTCGAGCGCCGAACCACCGTTCGCGACCGCTCGGGCCGCCTGATCGGTCGCTGTGAGACCATTCTGGTGGCGACCAGCTTTGCAGCATGGCGATGCCGGATGGCGGTATCGTCGTGCAGGGCTTGCAGCCCGGCAGCGGAGCGTTCGTGCCGTTGCCGCCCCAGCGGCTGCCTATGCCTTCATGGCGCCGCTGGGCGCCGCGACGGGCCTCTGCCGCACCGGCCGCTGACGGTGCCACAGCAGATACGCCCTTCCTGAATTGCCATCGCGGCTTCGAAGGCACCGAGGCTGCCAATCGCGATACCCAGCAAGATTACACGCCGGGACCAAAGTCCTATCGATTACTCGCATAGGCTATTGGTGGTGGGGAGGAGCGTGGTGGAGCGAAAACCAGCGCAGCGGTGCGAACCAGGGCGAAACTGGCGGACGGGGTGACGGTCGCCAATTAGTCGCTTTGCGGCCGGCTTCCTTGGGCTGGGGCGTCCCGGGAGGAGCCTTGGCCCGGTGTATGGCCCGCTCGGCTGCGGCTACTCGAAACGCGAAAAGCCGCCCCGCGGGGTTCACCCACGAGGCGGCTATCAGGATATCGGGTCAGATTGGTCAGCGCGAGTCGCTGATCAGCAGCTCCCGGGCCCGCGGCGCCTTGCCGTTGCGGGCGACGGTGTAGGCCAGGTCGACCTCCTGCATCGCGAACCTCCCGAAGATCTTCCGGATCTCCGGCCGGTCGTTGATAGACAGCAGGAAGCGCCCCTGCAGCCCGGCCAGCAGCTCCGCCAGGCGCTCGAAATCCTCCCGCCCGAAGACCCCCTCACCATAGTCCTCCTCGCAGCCGAAGTAGGGCGGGTCGAGGTAGATCAGGGTGCCCGGCCGGTCATAGCGGCGGATGACCTCCTCATAGGGCAGGTGCTCGATGACCACGCCGGACAGGCGCTCGTGGATCGCCTCCAGCGCCGGTCCGAGCTTGGTGACGTCAAAGCGAGCTGACGTCGTAGGCGCGACGCCGAAGTTCCGACCCTCGACCTTCCCCCCGAAGGCCAGCCGCTGGAGGTAGAGGAAGCGCGTTGCCCGCTCGAGGTCGGTCAGGGTGTTGGGGTTGGCGGCGCGCAGCCGGTCGAACTCGGCCCGGCCGGTCAGCTGCCAGCGCAGGCAATCCATCAGCGGGACGTAGTGGCGCTGGAGGATCCGGAAGAGGTTGGCGACGTCGGTGCTGATGTCGTTGATGACCTCTGCCCGGGCGCGAAAGGGGCGGCGGAGGAAGATCCCGCCCATGCCGATGAAGGGCTCCAGGTAGGTGACATGGGGGATGGCGGCGATGCGGGCGATGACCCTGCGCGCCAGGTTACGCTTGCCGCCGAGGTAGGCGGCCGGGGGCTCGACCGGCTCGGCCGGGATGGGACTCGACTCCATGTTCTCTTTTCGTTCTACTGCCCCTGCCTCCGGCCGGAGGTAGCGGGGCGGTTCATCCGTGCATGGTCCTCGGCCATGCGGTTCGGGCAGCTGCAACTGCCTGACCCCCGCGCCTGGAGAGCGCGCGGAAGATGGAGTAGGTGATGAAGGTTCCGCAGTTGCCGGCCGAAATGCCGTCCTGGCTCCTCAGGGCATGGCCGGCGCTTGTTGCGGCACATCAGGCTGCACTGGCATCCGGGTTACCCGCAGATCAGGCTCGGGAGGAGGCTGCGGCCATGGCGCTCTCGCCGGCGCTGCCCATGCCCTGCCGTAGGGAGGCTGCGGCGACGCTGGCGCGGCTGCAGCTGGCGTCGCCCGCACAGTGAGCGAGCCGCAACTTGGGGATCATCGGGGGTGGTGGCTGTGCTGCACCTGCCCCTGCAAGTCCATTTGGACGTCCATCAACATGCTGCTGCGAACCTGGCCAGCAGAGACGCCGGCGCCGCACATTGCGCGCCGGCTGCGATGCCAGGCCTGCGGCACGCGACCGACCTGCGAGCTGGTCGATAACCCACAGCTCGATGCGCCGGGATACGTCTCCTACGGCAAGCCGGCTGTCAGGATCCCGATGGACGAGTGATTAGCGGCGGATCCGCCGCGTCGCCTCTCGGCTTAGCGCGAGGCGCCGCCAGGTCTCGGCCGCGGTGCTGCCTGTTGGTGGTCGGCCGCCGGCATCGACCAGGCCCGCCGCGTGGAAGTGCTTCGCGGCGGCATCCCAGTCGAGACCGCGCTGAATAAGCTCCGCCACCTCCGCCTGATGCTTGGCCATCCAATCGGCTAGCGGAGACGCGATCCAGCTGCGGTCGACTTCGTTTCGAAGCCGCTCCTGGATGTCTGGTAACGGTCCCGACCGAGCGGCCTGACGCGGCATGCTGCCCTCCATCGGTCGCAACGACGACTTAACCTCGGGCATCGCCAGCCGTTGCTGATCAGCTTGGAGGGTGGGGCTGCCGCCGCAGCTCAGAGAATCTCTCCAGAATACTGGTCGGGATAGAATCCGGTGCCGCTGTTCGGCAGGAGCGGGCTGATTGGACGACAGCACAGCTACGTGAGGCTGCTACAGCCGACACTATCAGCCCACGCGTTCCGCGACTGGCCGCCGGCCCGGCTCTTGCTCAAGCTACGGCTACAGCAACCCCTCGCGCCGAAAGCTGAAGTACGCACCGTTGCCAACGATGAGATGGTCGTGGAGCGTCACCGATAGGACGCCAGCGGCCAGCTTGATCTCTTGCGTCAAAGCCCGATCCGCGGGCGAAGGTGTGGGGTCACCCGATGGGTGGTTGTGGACGAGGATCAGCGCCGTGGCATGAAGCTCGAGGGCGCGCTTCACCACTTCGCGCGGGTAGACAGGCGTGTGATTCACCGTGCCGCGCGCCTGGGCTTCGTCAGCGATGAGGCGGTTGCGAGTGTCCAGGAACAGCACCCGGAACTGCTCGGTCTTCTCTCTAGCCATGACCGCCGTCAGGTAGTTTGTAAGCCTGTCCCAGTTGTTCAGCACTGGCGCCTCCATCACCTCCGCCAGCTGCAACCGCAACGCCGAGGCTTGGACGAGCTTGATGGCCGAAACGGAGTGCTCGCCCAGGCCACGGGTCGCCAGGAGATCGCTCTGCGGCGCCGCGAGAACTTTAGCAAAGCTCCCGAAGCGGTTGATGATCGCCTTCGCAAGTGGCTTGGTGTCCCCCTTCGGCATGGCCAGGAAGAGCAGCATCTCGAGCAGCTCGTAATCGGCCAGCGCATCCGGCCCGCGCGTCAACAGCTTCTCTCGCATGCGGGCGCGATGGCCATGCGGACCGGTTGAAGGGAACGGCAGGTCAGCGACGTTTCCACGATCTGACGCGCCGTGCTCCTTCTGGGTAGGGCCAGGTGCCGCTTTGGCGCCGGCGGCGAATGCCTCGCGGACCGGCTCAGGGACCTCTCTTATTGCCGAAGGGGCGTCCTGGAAGCCGGATAGGTGAGGCTCGACGGGTCGCCACTCGTCGTCCTGATGAGGCGATGCGCTTCCGCGTCGGTTTGACAACCGCGCCCAAAGCCCACGGATCAGCACACCGAACTCCTCTACCCAGGGTGCAATTGCTGGAAAGCAACTCCCGCCAAAGTATTGCGCGCCTGATCCTTTGTTAACCCTTTTTTTGTGCGATTGTGCATCGATGTGCCTTCACCGCTGACGGAACGGCGTCATGGCGTGCTATTTTGGGAGGGTGCCTCGCATCATCCCAGTTGCCCTAACCTGCCTTCACCTTTGCGCCGCTTTACCTGCGGAGGCCGCGTGCCTGTGGAGGGAACCGGTCCGGACTTACAGCGCCGCCGAAGTGTGGAGATGCGAGGCGCTGAGGTGGGCGGACGGCGACACCTTCACCGCACTCTGCCGCGGGCAGGACGAACCCGTCCGTATTCGCGTACGCGGTGTCGACACAGTGGAGCGTGGTGATGTGAGGTGGCGCGCCTCGCGCGAAGAGTTGCGCCGATCGACCGAGGGATTGCCTCTGACCGTGCGGCCTCATCACAATAGCCGGGACAGAGTCGTTGCTGACGTCTTGTCACACGATGGCAATGTCGGGCGAGCGATGCACGCCGCGGGCTGGTCCAAGCAGGAGTGCCCGCGGCTGTAGCGGCAGAGCTTGCGCCGGACGATTAGAGGGGCACCATGCTTCGCAAGGGAGCCCAGCAGCATGTGCAACCTCTACGCCATGACCTCGAGCCAGCAGGCGATCCGCGATCTGACGCGGGGCTGGCGCCGCGCTGAGCAGGGCTGGCTGGACCTAGCGGGTAACCTGCCTGCCATGCCCGGCATCTTCCCGGACTATCCGGCGCCCATCGTCCGGCGCGAGGGCGAGGGGCTCGCGCTGGCCCTGGCGCGCTGGGGCATGCCGTCGCCGGCCTTCGCGCTGAAGGGACGGAACACTGACCCCGGCGTGACCAACGTCCGGAACACGACCTCGCCCCACTGGCGACGGTGGCTGGTGCCGGAGGCGCGCTGCCTGGTGCCGCTGACCTCGTTCTCCGAGCCGGAGCTGCAGCCTGATGGCAAGCGGCCGCCGGCCTGGTTCGCGCTCTCGCCGGAGCGGCCGCTCGCCTTCTTCGCCGGCATTTGGACGCCGCAGTGGCGATCCGTGCGGAAGTTGAAGGAGGGCGAGGTGACCGCCGACCTCTTCGCCTTTCTCACGACGGAGCCGAATGCCGAGGTCGGTGCGCTGCACCCGAAGGCGATGCCGGTGATCCTGACCGAGGCGGCCGAGTGCGAGATGTGGCTGGATGCGCCGTGGGACGTCGCAAAGGCCCTGCAGCGTCCACTGCCGGATGCCGCGCTGACGATTGTGGCGCGGGGAGAGAAGCGTGATCCTCCGGAGCTCCTTGTCTGAGGCGACGCTTGGTAGCGCCGACATCACCACCCGCAGAGACGCCGCCCGGTCTCGTTATGCGCCAGGATCGCGCGCGCCGTGCTGTCGGTCAGGTTGTCGTGGCGACCGACCAGGATCGGCCGCCACGACCCGCAAGGATCAGTCCCAGCTCCAGTCGCGGCGCAGGCGTTCAGCAGCGCCAGGATCCCGAGCCACATCACGATCGACCGCATCCCGTACCTCCCGCCTGCTGAGCGCCACCTGCGCCTGGTTCAGCGCCACGTCTCGGCCTGCCTGGCGTCGGCCGGCGAGGTAGACGCTGGCGATCGCCGCCAGCAGCGCGGCCGCCATCGCCATCCAGCCCTTGGCGCGGGCCCAGAGCGCTGTCAGCGCGCCGATCACGCGAGCGCCTCGCCGCGGTCCTTGCGCCGGGTCAGGATCACCGACAGCGCGACGACGGCGACTGCGACGATCAGCGCCACGCCAGTCCACTGCGGCAACCCGCCGAGCGAGGAGATCACCGAGGCCGCCGGCGCCGCGACGGCGACCGCGGTGGCCACCGAGGTTGCGCCGCGCCCGGTGCCGGTGGCGGCCGCCTCCAGCACGGTGGCCACCGGCCGCACGACGCCGGCGCGGCGCAGGCCCTCGTCGATCACGGCCGCCGCGTAGGGCTGCCCGCCGAGCTCGTGGCGGATGATGGCCTCGACCAGCGGCCGCATCACCTCGTAGCGGTGCAGGTCGATCTCCGCCTCCGGCGCCACGCCGAGCGCCGCGGCCACGGCCTGCACATAGGCGCTGGTCGCGTTCTCCTTGGGCGGGGCCCAGCGGTTGATGATGCCCTGCACCGTGCGCAGACCATGCCGATCCTGGTAGGTGGTCAGCAGCATGGCGAGCGCGCGGATGCCGTATTCGTGGCTCTCGAAGCGCGCGAAGCGCGGCTGGCCGCCGTTGCGCGGCGCCGGCTCGATGCCGATCTGCCCCTGCCACTTGTTCGTCGCGACATAGTCGATATTGCCAGGGTTGCGATTGCGAAAACCGCGCGTCTGCTCGAGGTTCTTCTGCGTCATGGCGTTCTCACGGATGGGGAAGGATGCGGGCGATGAAGGCGCCGACGGCGCCGGCGGCGGTGACCATGGTGGAGATGCCGATCCACCCGCCCTTGGCCTTGGCGAGCGTGTCGCGCATCTCGGCGACCTGTTCGGCGACGCTGGCGAGCGATCGCTCGACGCGGTCCATCTGTTGCTGAAGGTGGCGGACATTGCTTTCCAGCGCGCCGAAGTCGCGCGGGCTGATGCTGTCGGGTGGCATGGTGTTGGCGTCCTTCACGGCACGCGGGCGGCGATGGAGGAGTATTCGGCGGCATAGGCGCTGCGCCACGCGGTGGCGGCGCTGATCAGCTTCGGCGTGCTGTAGCTGGCGCCCGCCAGGTCGGCGCGGCCGAGCTTCTTGCTCTGGTTGCTGCCCCAGCCCCAGAGAGTGCCGTCCTGCGCGACGGCGAGGGTGTGGTTCAGCGCACAATGCACCCAGCGCCATTCGGTGACTGTCAGCCCGCCATCATCGCCGATCACCTGGGTCAGCGTGCTGGTGTTGCTGGTGGTGCCGATGCCGAGCTCGCCGGAGGTATTCTGGCCGCAGGCCCAGAGCGTGCCGTCATTGCGCAGCAGGAAGGTGGAATACTCGCCGCAGAAGACGTTCACCCAGAAGGCGCCGGCGGCGTTTGGTGCGACGATCGCCGGTAGCTGGCTGCTGACGCCGGGCCCGCGCTGGCCGGAGCTGGCGAGGCCCCACATCCAGACATTGCCGTCCTCGTGGAAGCCGGCGCCGTTGTAGGCGCCGACGCTGGCGTAGCGCCAAGGCCCGGCGGGGGAGACCTTCTTGCAATAGCGATCCTGGGTGTAGCCCTGCGTCGTGATGCCGCCATTCTCCTCCGGAGAGCCGCGGCCGAGCTGCTGGGAGCCGTTGTTGCCCCAGGTCCAGAGATCACCCTGATCATCCAGGCCAGCGACCCAGCGATGGCCGACCCACATATCGACAAAGCGGATGGCCTGGCTGCGAAAGGGCGCGGCGGTGAGCGCGGTGTTGTAGGGCGTGCTGCGCGTGCCGGTGTTGGTGCCGTCATTGAGCTGGGCGGCGATGTCGTTGCGGCCGAATGTCCAGATATTCCCGTCGCGGTCGAGGGCCGCGGAGAATTCGGAGCCGACGCCGATCTTGCGCCAGTTGGTGGCGCTGCCGATTTGGGTCAGCGCCCGCCGAAGAGTGGTATCGCCCTGGCCGAGCTGGCCGAAGGAGTTGTCGCCGGCGGACCAGATGGTGCCGTCGGCGCGCAGCGCCATCATGTGGCGGGCGTAGAGGGCGAACTGGGTCCACTTCTGCGGCGTGGCCCAGGGTGCGACGGGCAGCTGGAAGGCACCGAAATACTGGTCGGCACCGGTGCCTCCGGCGCCGGTCTCGCCCCAGGAATTCTGGCCGGCGACGTACCAGTTCATGTCGGGCTCGATGCCGCCGAAGAAGGCGCGTCGGATCAGCATCAGCGCATCACCTTGCCGAAGAGGGTGGTGCCGCCATTGCCCGTCCAGATCAGGATCCAGTCGGTGTCGACGGTGTTGAGCACGATGTTCGTGCTGCCGAAGACGGTGGTGTAGCTGCCGTCGGGCCGCAGCCATTTGATGGTGGGCCAGGTGACGATGTGGCTGCCGCCGTTCACCAGCTCGATGAGGAGTTCGCCGAAGCCCGCGGGCCATCCGGTGAAGGCGACGGTCAGCGCACCGCCCACCTGAAGCCGCTGGTGCCCCGCGGCGCCGACATCGAAAGTCTGGGTGGAGCCAGCGGCGCCGGTGCCCTTGTTCAGGCTGGTGAGGCCGCCGGCGGAGAGGGTGGTGGCGGAGAGTGACAGGCCATTGCCGATCTGCAGCTCCTCGAGGGCACCGTTGCTGCCGGAGCCGCGGCCTAGCAGGCGCTGGCCGGCCGCGGTGAGGCCGGAGGCCATGGCGGCGCCGGCGGCGGCCTTGCCGTCGAGCGCGCTCTGCAGACCGGAGACATCGGCGATGGCGTGGCCGTGGCTGATGGCAGCCTTGCCGTCGAGGGTGGGTTGCAGGCTGGTGATTTGGGCAATGCTGTGGGTGTGGCTGCTGGCTGCCTTGGCATCGAGCGCGGCCTGCAGACCGCTCGTATCAGCGATCGAGTGGCCGTGGCTGCTGGCGGCTTTGCCGTCCAGGGTGGTCTGGAGGCTGGTGATCTGGGCGATGCTGTGGGTGTGGCTGGTGGCCGCCTTGCCATCCAGCGCCGTCTGCAGCCCGGTCGTATCCGTGATGGCGTGGCCGTGGCCGGTGGCGGCTTTGCTGTCGAGCGCGCTCTGCAGGCCCGTGGTGTCGGCAATCGCGTGGCTATGCACCGCGGCGGCCTTGCCTGCGAGGGCGGCGGAAAGGCCGGTGACGTCGCTGATCTCGTGGCTGTGCGGGCTGCCGCTGCCTCCGCTCTCGGCGTTCAGCGTGCTGCCATCCAGGGTGAGGCCGCTGCCGAGGATCAGCTCCTGGACGGCACCGCCGCCGGCGCTGCTGCGGCCCAGCAGCCGGCCGGATGCGGAGATGGTCAGGCCGGAGCTGCTGGCCGGGCCCGGGGCGATCTTGCCGTCGAGCGCGCCTTGCAGGCCGGAGACATCGGCGATGGCATGGCCGTGCGCCACGGCGGCTTTGCCATCCAGCGCGCTCTGCAGCCCCGCGGTATCGGCGATGACGTGGCCATGCACGGTGGCCGCCTTACCGGCGAGCGCAGCGGAGAGGCCGGTGACGTCGCTGATGTCGTGGCTGTGCGGTCCGGCGGCGGCGGCGGCATTCAGGGTGCTGCCGTCGAGCGTCAGGCCGCTGCCGAGGATGACCTCCTGCAGGGGCCCGCCGCCGGCGCTGCTGCGGCCGAGCAATCGCGCGGCGCCCGAGACGGTCAGGCCCGAACTGGTGGCCGGACCGGGCGCCACCTTGCCATCCAGCGCGGCCTGCAGACCCGCAGTATCGGCGATGGCGTGGCTGTGGCTGGTCGGCGCCTTGCCGGCGAGGGCGGCGGCGAGGCCGGTGACTTCGGCGATCTCGTGGGTATGGGGGCCGGCGGCGGCATTCAGCGTGCTGCCGTCCAGGGTGAGGCCGCTGCCGAGCATGACCTCCTGCACCGGGCCGCCGCCGGCGCTGCTGCGGCCCAGCAGCCTTGCCGTGGTGGAGACGGTGAGACCCGAGGTGGTCGCCGCGCCGGCCGCCGCCTTGCCATCCAGCGCCGCCTGCAGCCCCGCCGTATCGGCGATGGCATGGCCATGGCCGGCAGCCGCCTTGCCGTCGAGCACGGCTTGCAGCCCGGCGGTGTCGGCGATGGCGTGCCCATGCCCCAGCGGCGCCTTGCCATCCAGCGCCGCGGCAAGCCCCGTGGTGTCGCTGATGGCGTGGCTGTGGCTGGTCGCCGCCTTGCCGGCGAGGGCGGCGGCGAGGCCGGTGACGTCGGCGATCTCGTGGCTGTGCGGCCCGGCGCCGGCGGCGGCGTTCAGGGTGCTGCCGTCGAGGCTCAGGCCGGTCCCCAGCGCCAGCTCCTGCACAGGGCCACCGCCGGCGCTACTGCGGCCCAGAAGACGCCCAGAGGCCGCGATGGTGAGGCCGGACGCAGTTGCCGGACCGGCGGCGGCCTTGCCATCCAGCGCCGCCTGCAGCCCCGCCGTATCGCCGATGGCATGGCCGTGGCCGGTGGGCGCTTTGCCGTCCAGCACGGCTTGCAGCCCGGCGGTGTCGGCGATGGCGTGGCCATGGCTCAGGGGCGCCTTGCTGTCCAGCGCGGCACCCAGGCCAGCCGTGTCGGCGATGGCATGGCCGTGGTTCAGCGGCGCCTTGCCGTCGAGCGCGGCGCCAAGTCCCGCCGTGTCGGCGATGCTGTGGCCGTGAGCCGCGGCGGCCTTGCCGTCGAGGACCGCCTGCAGCCCGGCCGTGTCTGCGATCGCATGCCCGTGGCTCGCCGCCGCCTTGCCGTCCAGCACGGTCTGCAGCCCGGAGACATCGGCGATGGTGTGGGTATGCGGCCCGGCACTGCCGCCGCCGGCAACGCTCAGCGTGCTGCCATCCAGGGTCAGGCCGCTGCCGAGTGCCAGTTCCTGCACCGGGCCGCCGTCGGCGCTGCTGCGGCCCAGCAGCCGCGCGGTGGCCGAGACGGTCAGGCCGGAGGCGGTCGCGGCGCCGGCGGCCGCCTTACCATCCAGCGCCGCCTGCAGGCCGGTGACCTGCGCGATGGAATGACCATGCGTCGCCTGCAGGGCCTCCTGGATCGCGCTCAGCGGCGCCTGCTCGACCGCGCCCGTCTCGGCATTGGTGCCATAGACCGAAAGCGCGAGCGGGTTGTCCGACACCGGCAGTTCGGTGGCGTCCTGCACTAGGACGGGGCTGGAAGGGAGGGTTCCACTCACGGGATGACTCCGCCGATGGCTCGGCCGTTCGGAAGGATGAGGAGGGCGCCTTGCGGGGTGGCGATCGGCACCGCCTCTGCCGGCAGCAGCACGACCGCGCCCTCGGTCAGCAGGAAGGGCCGCTGCACGACGCGGGCGATGGGCGAGATGACGATGCAGCGGGCGACAAAGCGCCCCGCCTCGGCGAGGGCCAGGCGGGCCGTGGCCTGGCCCGCGGCGTTGCTGATCCGGCCGGGCGCGCGCAGTTCCAGCCCGCCTGGCGTGACGTAGGACAGATGCACCACAGCGCCTGGCAGCGGCACGTCCTCGAGGTCGGTGATGCTGGCCTCGAGGACGATGGCGCTGCCCTGCACGGCGCGCGGCACCAGGTGATCGCTGCTGAAGACGCGCAGCGTGACCCGCACATCGGTGACGACGGGCATGCAACCTCCGGATCGTGTTGATTCAGCGCAGCGCTTCGAGGTGCAGCCAGGTGTTGGTCGCGCGCAGGTCGAGATTGGCGCCGCGGTCGTGGAAGACCATCATCTGCAGGTAGTCGCCAGGCGACACCTGGACGATGCCACCGCCGGCATTGAGCACGGTGACATCCGCTGCTCCCGCGCTCGGCAGGCGCATCGCTGGCAGCCCGTCACCTTCGCCGATGCTATTGCGCAGGATGCGCACCTTGCGGTCGCCGGATTCTTGGTTGTCCCACGTCGTCTGGCAGGAGACGCGCACGCGACTGATGCCGGCCGGGATCGTCAGGCGGGTCGGCGAAACGCCCGACCAGAGCCCCAGATCGTCATAGATGGGGGCCGGCCACGGCACTGCTGTCTCGGTCGCGTTGGCGATCGTCGTGGCGGAGGTCAACGCCAGCAGCGCGCCGCGTCCGCCGAAGAGGATGCGGCAGGCTTCGAGCACCTGCGCAAAATTGTCCCGATCGGGCGCGATGCCGGCGGCGAGGAGGAAGCTCATCAGCTCCTCCTGCAGGGTGTTGAATTCGGGGGCGCCGAAGATGCTGCCCAAAAGGCCGGCGCCGGGATTGCCACTGGTGCCAAAGCCTGGCGTGCCCACCGGGGCCGGTGCTGCCGGCAGCGACGGGACCTGGGTGCCGTTCGCGAGACGATACATCGCCGCTCCTAGCCGTATTGGAAGATCAGGGTGGTGTGCAGCGGGGCGAGGACGCGCATCTCGCATTCCAGCACCGCATTGCCCCAGGCGGCGAAGCGCTCGCCAAGGGTGGATTGCCCAAGCCGAAACGGGGTGACTGTCGTCAGCGGCGCCTGCACCGCCCAGGCATGGGCCCAGCGTTCGTCCTGCAGATGGCCGCCCAGGCGCATGGCGCCGAGGCGGGAGGGGCCGAACTCGCGGATGGTGATGGCATAGCCCAGCGCCGCGGCCTGGCTGACCAGGTAGGGGATGCTCTGGCCGCCGCGGGCGGTCAGCCGCGCGACCACCTGGCCGCGGCGTTCCTGCAGGCCGGGAGATGGGCCAGCGCAGGGGTCCGGCAGGCCCAGCGCGGCCTCCCAGTCCGGCAGCAGCTCGAAGGCGGTGGCCGGGAAGGCATCGGTCAGCAGAGCGCGGGCCCTGGCGCGCAGCCGGGCGGCGCCGGCGGCGAGGCCGGCGAGGACCTTTTCCTGCGTCGTGCCGGGGTGGCGTGGCCAGACCGGGCCGGTGGGCATCAGGGCCTGCAGAACGGCCAGGTGCTCGGCCTGACCGAGTTCGACATCCGCCATGGGTCAGACCGGCCAGGTGATGACGCCGAGCACCGGCAGGTGGCCGGCGGGGGCGGTGATCGGGTCGAGGCCCGGCAAGGAGAAGCGCTCCACCCCCGGCACGGTGTCGATCGCGGCGGCGATGGCGGAGGGGTAGATCGTGCCGCCCGGTGCGCCCTCGCGCCGGAAGAGGCCGGTGAGGGCCTCGGCGACGTCGGCGCGGATGGCGCTGCTGTCGTCAGAGAGATCGGCGATGGTCAGGTCCACCGGATGGGCCACCGGCGCCACGACATAGACCAGCGCGGTGACTGGCTGCCGCGCCCGGATATAGTCCGCGACCAGCAGCTGATCGCCCGTGGCGGCGATGCCGCGCGGGTCGGAGGTGGCGACGCCATCGGAGCCCTGGGGAAAGCCCGCATCGGCGGCGCGTGCATCGTCGAGCATGATGTGGACGGTGACGGTGCCGGCGGCGAGGCTGGTGTCCCAGGCGCGAGTGATGCCGGGCACCTCGCGCGCCCAGGTGGCGTAGTCGCCGCTGGCGCCGCCCTTGGGCGGGCTGCGATAGCGGTCGAGCATGCGGGCGCGAAAATCCTCCTCCGGCTCCTCATTGGCGCCGCCGGCGGCGGCCGTGGCGAGGCTGCCGGTCGCCAGGATGCCGGAGGCCGAACCCATGAGGGTGACGGCGGCGCCGGCCAGGGCATTGCCGCTGGCGCCCGGCTCCTCCGCCTCGATCGGGACCGTCACGGTGCCGCCGGCGCCGACCGTGCCGAGCGCCGTGCAGCGATAGGTGACGCCATCGGCGGTCCGGCTGATCCGCGTTCCCTCGGCGAGGATCGCGCCGGGCGTGCCGGTGAAGCTGGCCGTCGCCGTGGCGGTCCGCATGTCCTTCCGGAAGATCCCCACCAGGGCGGCCCAGGCGACCAGGCGGGCGCCCGTGGCGGTCAGCGGGTTGGCCTCGCGGGCGATCCAGTCGAGATAGCCGTAGAGGCCCTGCACCAGGCCCGCCAGGACCTTGGCCAGCACCGCCAGGGGCGAGGCGCGCAGCAGCACGCTGGCGCCGATGGCGGCCGCCATATCGGCCCGCGCCTGCCGCAGCAGGGCGGTCAGGGTGGGGCGTTCGAAGGCCATCGTCGGAAATCCCGTGTCAGATGCCCTGCCAGGCCCATTCGGCACGCAGCGCGGCGCTGCGATCGGGCTGGTGGATGGTGATGGCGGCGCCCATGCGGGTGGGGCTGATCCAGCTCGTGGTGACCTCGACCTTGCTGGCGATGCCGTCCTCGACCAGCCAGGCGAGCGCCTCGCGGATCGCATCGCGCGCGAGGTTGAGCGTTTCGGGCAGGCACTTGGCGCGGCGCAGCAGCCAGAGGCGGGAGCCGATCGGGTCCTCGCCCAGGGCATTGCCCCACCAACCACGGCGATCTGTCTCGCCTTGCGGCAGCACGTCATCGGCGGCCGCGCGGGCCTCCGTGAAGAGGCTGATCATGACGGCGGTTTCGAGCGCCTGGGCGGTGAGGAATTCGCCGCCGGCGATCAGCTGCCAATCGCCCTGGGACCGCTCGGTGTCCCAGACGATGGCGATGTCGGTCGCGGTCATGTCGGGGGCAGGGTTTCGCTGTCGGTCTCGGTGTGGGTGTGGGTGTTGAAGGTTCTGGCGCCGATCGTGACGTCGCCGGTCACTTCGAGATCGCCCTCGACGGTGACGCGGGGCGCGTTGCGCAGTGTGATCGGGAGGCCGCCGCCATCGATGACGATGCCGGCGCGGGTCAGGTGGATTTTCTGGCCGAGGTCGTCGTGCAGAATGGCCTCGCCGGCGGCGAGCTCGACCTGGTAGCGGCGGTCATTGGTGGCGACGATAAAGCCGGCGCCGCGGTTGCCGCCCGGGAATAGCACCACGACATCGGCGCCCGGTTGGGGGCGCGACGCAAAGCCATAGGCCTGCAGCAGCGGCGTCTCGTCGCGGATCTCCGCCGCATCGAAGCGCACCTGCAGCCGGCGCGCGCCGCGGCCGCCGAGCGCTGTGCTGGCGGCGACGCGGCCAACCGCGATCATCGACATCATCCGCGCATAGAGGCGATCGAGGCCGGCCGTCATGGCAGCGGCCCGCCGCCGCCGGCGGCAGCCCCGCCCTGCCGCAGCGCCTCGCTCACCTGCCAGTCGAAGGGGGTGAGGTAGACCGGCTGCGGCTGGAAGGCTTCCTGGGGCATCAGGGTCAGCCGCGCATGGGTGCCCTCCCGCCCGCGCTCGAAGCTGACCTCGGAGATCAGCCAGTCGACATCGGGCAGTTTCAGCGTCGGCAGCTGCACCCGCGCCAGGCGGTTCGGCTGCCAAAGCGCGCCGGCGGCGTCGCGCCAGGAATCGGCGAGGATCTCCACCGCCTGGCTGCGGCCGAAGCGGCGGGCGCGTTCCCACTCGACGCGGCGCTGGGCGATATCGACGCCATTCTGCAGCGTCTCTGCGATGACGATGAGCGGCCGAAAGCGCCGGCCCTGGCCGGGCGCATCTGCGCCGATGGTGATGTCGCGGGTCGTGGCGCGGGTGTTGAAGTCCGGCTGCGCCGCGCGATCGAATTGCGCCAGCGTCTCCACCGGCATGAAGACGGCCTCGTAGAGGCTGTAGCGCTTGTCGTAGGCGCGGGTGACGCTGGCCTCCTCGACATTGGCGCCCTCCTTGAAGCCGCTGGCCATACGCTCCGTGGCCAGGCGGGCGAGGATCAGCCGGCCGTCGGGGCCCTCATAGGCGAGGAACTCGGAATGGCGGGCGATGCGGTCGATGATGTCCCAGGCGGTTTCGGTGAGGATGACGTTGAACTGCGGCACCACCTCGCCCTCGCCAGCGCGGGCATCGACCTCGATGCCATAGATGGCGGCGAGCTGCGCGATGACCTGGCGCGAGCGGGCGCTGAGGATCTGGTTGGCGCTGCCGCGGAGGTAGGCGGAGCAGTCCACCAGGTCCTGGCACTTGCCGCGGCCGGTGACGCGGATCTGCGTGCCGCCGCGCTTGCTGACGGAGATGGCGTAGCGGTCGACGTAGCCAGTGAGGACGAGGTCATCGCCGATGCGGAGGACGCATTCCATGCCGGGCTCGACCGGCACAGCGGGCTTGCCGGGGTAGCGGTCGGTGACGACCAGGTCGAAATCGCTGGGCATGCGCTCGATACCGACGCCGATGCGGATCTCCTGCCAGCCGGAGAGCAGCTGGCCGTTGACGAGCAGCGAGACGTCGCCGTCGTTGGGTGGCATGGAGGTTCTCCGGATTGTAGATGGCGTCCAGCCTGTTCGCGGCAGCACAACCACAGAGGTGAGAGCCAGGCCGCGATGGGCTTGAAGTAGCTGGAATGGGTGGGAAAGCAGACATTAGGCGACGCAGTCCATCGGGCTGCTCTAAGCCCATCTCGAACCTTTGCGGCCGTCAGCGCCGGCTCCAAAGTGGACACGCCTTATGGTCAGCTTCGCCCTTCATCACAGCTGCTGAGGTAGGTAGTGCAGCTCGGCGGCATCCGTCCGGACGGTGTCCTCCGTGCTGTCGAGCATGCACGCCGCCTCCTCCCGGCTAAGCCCAAAGCAGTCGCTGAGCAGATTTCCGGCCCACGCCCGCCTGCGGCCGGCGCCGGGTGCTGATCCACACTCGGCCGTTCGTGGTGACTTCCGCCTAGCGTGACACCGGCAGCTCCTGGTGCCATCGTGAGCATATGCGCTCAATAAGCCGCCTCCGGTTCGACGCGCTCGCCGCATATGCACGCGATCCACTAGCGAACGTGTTCAGCGAAGAGCTTGGCTACTTCGAGCATGCCGATGAACGCGTGCTCGGCATTCTGATTCGAGACCGGACCGATGACGATTACGCCGGTGCGGTCTTGGCTCGCGATGAGCTTCACCAATACCGCTGGATCAAAGGGACGAGCTTCCAGCCGACTCCGAGACACGCCAAGGCACTACTTCGTCGCGAGCTCGAACTGACGGCGATGCAGTCGGAAGACACCTATCATCAGGGGCACAACAGACCAAAGCTAGTCGATTTCTTTACCCCCGTGGTAAAGGTGGACCTGTTAAATACTAGCTTTCGCCGCCTGATCGAGGCCGAGCAGTTCTCATCCGCTCGTGGCATCATCGAGCCCATGATGCGGTGGTATCAGGACGTCGACGGCAACTTCATCGAGCAGTTCCAGACGACGGGCTTCGACGCTCGGGTGTGGGAACTGTATTTTTTCGCGATGCTGACCGAGCTCAATTTCCGCATAGATCGAACGGAGCCGGCACCGGACTTTCTGGCAGAGAGCTCATTCGGGAAGATCGCGATCGAGGCCGTGACGGTGAACCCGACCGAAAAAGGTGTAGGCACGATAGGCGATCCGCCGGACCTTAACACTGACGAGGGCAGGTCGGCATACCGAAACGAATATATGCCTATCAAATTCGGTAGCGCGCTGTATTCGAAGCTTCGCAAGAGGTATTGGGCGAAGAAGCACGCCTGCGGTATCCCTCTTGTCCTTGCCGTGCAAGATTTCTCGCTTCCTGGATCGATGACATATACTGGATCGGCTCTGGGCGTTTATCTTTACGGTTACGACCACGACCCATCTCGAGACGATGAAGGCCGGCTGATCGTCACTCCGCGCCGGGTCACAACCCACAGATGGGGTGAGAAGGAGATCCCGTCCGGGTTCTTCTTCCAGCCGGAGGCAGAGAATATCAGCGCCGTCCTCGCCAATTTCAGCGGGACGCTCTCCAAGTTTAATCGGATCGGACGGATGGCGGGGTTCGGATCAACGCGTGTCCGTATGATCCGTCGAGGCGTTGCTATCGACCTGGACCCCGATGCTTCAGAGCCGGTGCGGTTCGAATATGATGTCGGTTCTTCCGGATACCGTGAAACATGGGTTGAGGGTTGCACGATTTTCCACAACCCCCTGGCGCTTGTGCCGCTTGACCCAGACTTGATACCTGGTGCCACGCACTTGCGCCTTCGCGAAGACGGCCAAATCGTCCCGATCGCTCGGCCGAGCTTCCACCCTCTCGGCTCGTGGACAGTGCTAGGGGTTCCGGGAGAGCCTCCATCGGAAGCTGAGGGTGAGTAGCGATCGTCGTCGACGGGCGGGGCTGGGAGAAATGCAATGCTAGGCGTCACTGGTCGGCGGTGGGACTAGCCAAGGGCGAGTTGGAAAGCGATGTTCAACCCCCCAGCACCGTAAATGTCCCGCCGATGAAGTTCGGATCCTCCGCATCCGCCTGCAGGCTGACCTCATCCGTCCTGCCGAGGTCCTCGTAGAGCCGATAGGCATGCACCAGGGCCGGCAGTGGCTCGGCCACCGTCACCGTCCGCACCCGCGCCAGGTTGGCCGCGCGGCGGGTCAGATCCTCCGCCACGGCCGCGCGGAGGTCGCGCAGCGCCAGCGCCGTCGCATCCTCCCCCGCATCGGCCGCGAACAGCTCCTCCGCCTCCAGCAAGCCGCAGATCTGGTCGCGCAGAGCCACCGCGGCGTCGTAGGAGGGCGGGCTGGCCTCGGCGGTGGCACGAGCCAGGGCGGCCAGCACAACCCGCCGGCAGAGCGCTGCGGCCGCCGCCTGGCCGGTAGCCTGGGCCAGTCCCACGATATCCCCCGCGGTCGCCTTGGCCGGCTGTGGCGCCGCCAGAGGGGCCAGGAGGCGGATAGCGTCGGCCGGGTCCTCCGACAGGGCGCGCAGCGCCTCCGCCAGCGCCTGGGCGGCAGCGGACAGCTCGGAGAGGGTGCTCACAGCCGCGCCGCCAAGCTGTCGACCTGGTCGGCCGCCCGGCTCGCCCCGCGCCGCGCCGCGGCCACGCCGTTCAGCGCCCGCGTCGTGCCGCCCTGCAGCGCCGTCACCGGCGCCAGCGCGCGGCGATAGCCGGCGGCAAACCGCCCGAAGCTCCGGTTCAGCCCGGGCGCCACCATGCCCACCGCATTCATCACCACCCGCGCATCCCCCATCAACGCGTTGGCCCGGGCGGTGTAGTCGTTCACCGTCCGCTGCACGCTGCGCACGACGGCCACCCCCTGGTTCAGCGCCGCGCCCGCGCGCTCCACGAAGCTCGCGCCGGACGCCTCATCCAGCGCATCGGCCTTGGCCTTCACCCCTGCGCCGGGCTCCTCGGCGACGTCGGGAAAGCGGCGGCTGCCGGCCTCGATGAAGAGGAAATGCAGCTCGACCACCCGGCCGAGGTCGTGGCGGATGCGGGTGTGGAATTCGACCAGGCTGGCCTTGAGCGAGCCGAGGGTCGGGTGGACCAGGGTCCCCGGCCCCTCGGTCTCGGCCGCCTCGATCATCTCGGCCTCGAGCTCGGCGACATCATCGCCGCAGCGAAAGCCGATCAGGCCGAGGCGTCGGGTGGCGCGGCCGGTGTCCTCGACCCAGACCGAATCCCGGAAGGGGTATTCGTGCACCGCCGTCGCGCGCCCGAAGCCGCCATCCATGTCCCAGATCTCGAACGGGACGCCGCGCCAGGAGGCGGGGCGGTAGGACAGTGCGCCGCTCATGGTCCTGCTCCGAGGCCTGGCCGCTCGATGCGCACGCCGGCGCCCTCGCTGCGGGTGATGGCGGTGAGGCCGGGCGGCACCTGGCCGGAAAAGCGCAGCTCGACGACGGAGCGGCTGGCGCCGGCGACGCCGGGCTCGGCACCCGGCGCGCCGGCCGGCGCAGCGCCACCCGGCGGCGGAGCTGCCGCTGCACGCCCGAGCCCCATGGCGACGCCTCGATCGACGACGCCGGCATCCAGCCCGCGGCCATTCTCCTGCACCGCCATGGCCATCACCAGGGACCGGAGCACCGCAGGGTTGTTCATATCCAGGCGCGCATCCGGCGCGAGGCCTGTGGCGCGCGAGACGGCGGCGATATAGGCGGCCGTGTTGTTCTCCCCCGGCGGCGCCCAGCGGGAGACCATGCGCGCCAGGGTGTCGTCGCCGCGCCGCGCGTTCAGCTGCATCTGACGGATCGACTGGGCGATGCCGGCCTCCATGGAGGGGTAGACGCCGAAGCGGCCGTCGGAGGTCAGGCCCGGATTCTCCGCCAGCTGCGCCGGATGCCACATCAGGTTCAGCGGGTTATTGTTGCGCAGCCCGCGCGGCAGGCTGCGGTCGCCCGGTCCGCCGCGATCGCCTGGCAGATCCTGCGCCCGGCGCTGCATCGGGCCCGAGGGAAAGCCTGCGCGGAGATTCGCGCGCAGCACATCCGCCAGCAGCCCCATCGAGCCATCCCGCTGCTGCGCATAGGCCGGGTCGAGTTCGCGCCGCAGCGCCTCCGGGTCCCGTCGCAGGCGATCCAGCTCCTCCGCCTCGCCGCCAAGCACTGGGCTCGGCCGCATGATGAAGGCGCCGGCGGCAAGGCCCCCGGCGCCCGCGCCCAGCAAGCGCATCATCCAGGGGGCGAGGCGAAAGGCTGCGAGCTGGGTCAGCGATGCACCGATGCGCAGCAGCGGGCTCAGCAGCTTGGCGATCAGGGCAATGCCCAGCAGCGTCGCCGCATTCTCCATGCCGCCCATCCAGCCGATAACGGTCGAGAAGCCGCTGCCGACCGCATCCAGCCGCTCCCCCAGCCGCGTCAGCCCGCCGCCATCGACCCAGGCGGTGAAGCGCCCGGCGAGATCCGCGACGATCGCGCCCAGCTGCGGGCCCTGGGTGATCAGCCAGTTCGACAGCCGGTCGAGCAGCGGCACCAGCACCGGCGCGAGCCGGGCCGCCAGGGTGTTCACCAGCCCCTGGCCTGCCAGGTTCAGCCGGGTCTGCGCCATCTCGAACTGGCGGGCCGCCTCAGCGCCCTCCTCGGAGATGGCGCCGGCGCGCCGAGCCTCGCGCTCATAATCGCGCATGCCGGCGGCGCCCTGACGGAGGTAGGGCAGCAGCCCGGCCGGCAGCCGCAGCGCGCCGAGGACGCGCGCCTGCAGCCGCGGATCGGCAATGCGGGCGATGCCGTCGGCGACCTCCGGCAGAACCTCGGATGCCGTGCGAGCCTGGCCGCTGGCGTCGCGCATATTGATGCCGAGCAGCCGGAAATATTGGACGGCGGTGTCGTCCCGCCCGCCCACGGCATCTGACAGGGCATCGCCCAGGCCCTCGAGGCCCTGGCTGATATCCTCGGCCGAAGACCCCGCCAGCTGCGCGGCGCCGCGCATGGCAAAGAGCGCCGAGGCGGCAGTCTGAACCCGGTAGGCGGTGCGGCCGAGCTGGGCGCCGAGCGTGGCCCAACCGCCCGCCAGGCGCAGCACGCCGGCCACGGTGCCGGCGGCGGTCAGGGCGGAGAGCGAGGGCACGATCAGCGCCATGTTGCGCGCCGCGGCACCGGCGACCCGCGAGAGGCGCTCCATCCCCGTGGTGGTTCGGCTGGCGCTGCTGAGGCGGCCGATGCCGGAGACAAGCCGCAGCGCGCCGCTGTTCATGCGGGCGAGCGGCGCCGAGAGCCGGTCGATCGCGGAGATGGTGACGCTCAGCGCGCCGGCGGCAGCCACGGCCATGTCAGGTCCTGGATCTCAGAGCGGCGGCCTGGCGGCCCCACCAGAGCAGCTCGGCCGGTGTCATCGCGAAGGCGGCCCGCGGCCCAAAGCCGCAGGCCAGCGTCACGCCGGCGGCGGCGCGTCCCCAGCCTTCGGCGGGTCGGAGGGCAAAAAACGGGCAAAATACCGGCTCGCCACCTCCAGCACCTTCGGCGAGAGCTTTGCGACCAGCTGCGGCGCGACGCCGGCGCTGCGCTGGATCAGATGCGAGGCCTGGGCGATCTCGTTGCCCTGCTTCTGCGCCGCCATGATCATCTCGATGGTCAGCGGCTGCAGCGTGATCTCGGTGACCGTCGCGCCGTTGTATTCGACGGCCGGAAAGCGGATCACCCGCGGCGGGATCTCCTCGATCACGTCCTCGTCCAGATCATCCATCTCAGCTCTCCTGCACATCCGGACCCTCGAAGCGCACCTCGAAGGTCGCATCGTCGGCATTCACCTCGACGACATTCACGCACCACATGCCGTTGCCGGTGACGCGCTTGCCGCTGATCAGCTCGAGCGAGACGGAGACGCTCTCCATCGCCTCGAAATCCGCCACGCGGGTGCCGACGTTGTCGCGGATCTTGGCCTTGATATAGGGCGCCACCGGCTTGACGCTGAAGCCGTGCACGCCGTTCTGGCCGGTCAGCGTCTCCTTGACGGAGCGGGCGGCTTGCCAGCCGACACTGTCGACGACGTCGTATTCGACGCCGTCGATGTAGAGGTAGGAGGTGCCCGCCAGGGCCCCTGGCTGCAGCGCCATGTCAGATCACCCCTTCGGATTTGCGGAACTGCACCAGGCCGGCGAATTGGCGGAACTGGTCGATCGGGATGATCGGCAGCAGGCCATCGACGCGGCACCGGTTGGAGGCATTGCGCTCGACCACCAGCTCGGCGGCGAAGGCCTCGTAGTCCTGCACCAGCCCCTCCGCCTCCATGCGCCGATACTCGGCGAGGATGCCGTCGCGGATGACGGAGGCGGTGACGATATTGGCGCCCGGCCGGAAGCGCGTGCCGGCGGAGGCCAGCTTGAAGCGCCCAAAAGTGCTGGTGACGTAGTTGCGCAGGCGCCGGATCGCCGCGGCCAGCAGATAAAGCGTCTCGGGGTAGAGGTAGCTGTCGTCGGGCGCGCCCTGCGGGTTCAGCCGATAGGTGGTGACCAGCGTGTCGGTGGTGACCCGCCCATCGGCCGCCACGGTGAAGGCGCAGAGGCCGTTGTTCAGCAGGATGTTGCGATCGCCGATGCCCCAGCGCTTCTCGCGCGGCGGCGCCATGACATCCAGCGGCAGGCCATGCAGCGGCAGGCCGGGATCGGCGCGGAGGCTGGTGGCGCAGGCGCCGGCCAGGTTGGCCGCCCAGATCCAGGACGGGGAGGGCGAGCCATCGGCCGGCAGGCAGACCATGTGGGGGTCGTTGCGGCCGCCGCCGAAGGTGGTGCTGGCGCTGAGCGTGCCGCGGAAGCCGGCAAAGGCGCCGCCATAGAGCATCCGGTCCCAGGACCAACGGGCGGCCAGGTGGTCGCGCAGCGCGTTCAGGCTCGCCGTGTCCGTGTAGGGCATGACGTGGAACTCGAAATCCTCGGCGCCGAGATTGGCCAGCGCCGGCCCCAGATCCGGCGCCGTGGTGCCGCCGGACATGCCGGAGACGCTCACCACCAGGCCCGCGGGCGGCACCTCGCCGCCGGCGGGGCCGAGCAGGTTGCGGCCGAGCACGATGTCATTGCCGGCCAGGCCCCTGTTGCGGGCGGTGACGGTGACGACGCCGGAGACGCTCGCAGCCGTCACGGGCAGGCTGGTGTCCGCATTGATGGCGGCGGCATAGGCGGCGCCGGCGGCGGTCGTCGTCATGGTGCTGGAAAGGCCCACGGTGACGCGGCGGTCGCCGATATAGGCGTAGTCCGTGCCGCTGGCCGTGGGGGCGGTGCCGACCGTGAAGGTGCCCGTCGCGGCGAGGCCGGCGGCGGCATCCGCCAGCGGCAGGACATGCACCTCGCCGCTGCGGTCGCGCCGGCGATAGGCCTCCGCCATCAGCGCCAGCATGGAGCCGCGGCCGGCGCGGCCGCGCAGCCAGTCGAGGCTGTCGAGCAGCGCCGGGACATTCGGCGGCAGGTCGCCGGTGGCCAGCTGCTGGCCGATGACCAGGCTGCGCAGCGCGCCGGCGGTGCCGGAATTGGCGCGCGAATTGTCCAGCTCGGCGAAGAACAGGGTCGAGCGGTTGCTCGCGGGGATCTCGCGGAAGCCCACCATCAGCTGTCACTCCCCTCGGCCGCCGGCGCGGCCGGCGGCAGGGTCTCGATGACGTCGCCGTCGCGCAGGCGGCGCATCCAGTAGGCGTCGCGTGGCACTTCGCGGCCCTCGGCCGGCAGGTGGTCGCGCAGAACCGGGTCCGGGACCTTCAGGTCCTCGGCGGGAATCACGTACATGCGGGGGCTCCTACGCCCGGCGGGGCGCGATGGGGCGGAAGGCGAGGGAGCTGTCCTCGCAGTCCACGGTGGGGTGCGGCGTCTCGAAGACCTCGGTCCAGGCCATGTCGAAGGCGATCAGGGCCGAGCCCAGCGCCACCTCGCTGCTCCTGGTGTCGATGCCGAGCGTGGTCTTCACGCCGTCGATGCGTTCGATCCTGCGGTCGGGCGGCAGCAGCAGCTCGCCGGCGGTCAGCACCGCCTGGCTGACGGCGCCGGCCATCTCCTCGAGCTCGGCTTCCAGTTCCAGGCTGGCGCGGGATCGGGTGTCGAGCCGCAGTTCGACGGCCAGGATGAAGGAGACGTCGTAGAATGACCGGTGGGGCGTGCCGCCGGTGCGCTTCTTTTCCTCCTGCCAACCATAGACCAGCGCGGCCGGCAGATGCTCCTCCGAAAGGGGCCAGGTGCGGGCGCGGAAGACGCGCTTTCGAAGGGCGGGAACGCGCTCGGCCAGCAGGTTAGCGACCGTGGTCCGGACAAGGGCGCGATGTTCCAGGGTCATTCGACGCGGCCCAGCTGCAGCAGGATCCAGCCCGCGGCATCTGGCAGCGCCGCGCCGGTGACGTCGTAGGTGACGTCGCGGATCAAAACGCGATCCAGCGGCTTCGGCGCATAGCCGGGTGGCAGATCCTCCGCGCGGATGGCGAGCGTCGAGCGTGCCACCAGAACGGGCGGCCCGTCGCCCGGGCCCGGCACCTCGACCATGCAGGTGTCGAAGATGCCTGGCACCGCAAAGTCCGGCTCGAAGCGCGGGCCGTAGAGGATCGGCTCGACCTCGCGGAAGGCGCCCATCACCGCCGCATCCAGCCGTGCGAAATCCACCGCCATGGTGGCGTCAGGCGCCCTTGCGCGCGCGCTGCAGCATCCCCGGCCGCGTGCAGATGTGCAGCGGGTAGGAATAGGCCTCGACCGTGAACTCGGCGTTCCGGTCACGGTCGATGATCGGCTGGATGTAGATCGGCTTGCCGGGGGTGTTCACCCAGTCGAAGCTCTCGCCGGGCGCCAGCGCCCGCTCGAAGACGCCCGGCGCGCCGACCGGGAAGAACTTCGCCTTGTCGGCCGGCACGGCGATGGTCGTGTTGTCGTCGGTGCCGCGGTAGTTCATCCAGTCGATGCCGCCGAAGGGCATGGATTGGAAGGCGGTGCCGCCGCGCAGCTCCACCGCGGCGTTCCAGTTGACGTAGGTCTGCACCACGTCGGGATGCGCCACCAGCTCGTCCCAGAAGTCGTCGCCGACGATGGCCTGCACACGGGTGCTCGGCGTCCAGGCGCCCTGCGCCGCGCGCATCATCTGCCGCACCACCTTCGCGCATTTCTTGCGCAGCGTGCCGGCGGTTTGCGTGCCGGTCAGGTCGAAGCCGAGCTCCGCCGGCTGCGCCACGCCGAATTCGGTGAACCAGTTGAACAGCGTGGAGCCGTCCGCATCGAGCAGGATACCCTGCACTGCGCCGAGGCGATGCAGCTCCCAGGTCACCTCCATGTTCATGGTCAGGCCGGTGGGGCCGGAGAGGCGGCGCGCCACCTCCGTCTGCAGCTGCATCAGCACCGTCTCCTGGCCGAATTCGCGCACGTTCTGCAGCTCGGCGGACCGGATGGTGTCGGCATGGGCCAGGCGCGGCACCTCGAAGTAGCGCATCTTGCGCTTCTCGGTCGTGCGCTGCTTGAGGGGCGCGCCGCGATCGGAGGTGGGGATGATGATCAGCTGGCCGTTGCGCTCCTCCACGGCCAGGGCCGTGGTGCGGATCGGCTTGTCCTCGAAGACGCCGAGGCTGCCGAGGCCGGTCGGCGCATAGGGGTAGCGGTCGACATAGGAGGTCAGTTCCAGCGCCGTGAAGGCGTCCGTCCGGAACAGGTTCATGATGGTCATGGTGATGGGGTTCCCAGGCCAGGGCGCGCGGCGCGTGGCTCAGCGGCCGATGATGAAGGCGGCGGCCAGGTCGGCGAGGCCGGCGGTGATGCCGGCGGCGTCGACCGTATCGGCCCAGACCAGCTCGGAGGCGTTCACCTCGGCCAGGCGGGCGATGACGGTGCATTTGCGGGACGCGCCGGCCGGGATCAGCACTGGGTTGAACAGGATGGCGCGGGCCGCTTCGCTGCCGTCGGAGCCGGCATTGTCGTAGGGGACGTAGGAGCTGTCGGCGGTCAGCCGCGCCAGCACCAGGCCGCCCTGCAGCACCAGCTCGCTGCCGCCGCCGTTGTTGATCGTCACCACCTCGCGCGAGAGGTGGCCATTGGCCTCGGAGATCAGGAAGGCGCCGGCGTAGAAGCCTTCATTCAGGACGGGGCTGGGCATCGGGATCCTCGCTTACTTCCGGGCGATGCCGGCGCGCTGCGCGGCCGCATCCCAGGAGCTGGTGATGGCCTGGCGGCCGGAGGGGGCGGGCGCGGTGCCGGTGGGGCGCGGCGCGCCGAGCGTGGCCATGCGCTCGGCCAGGGAGCCGCCGGCGGCGGTGCCGGCGCTCTCGCGCGGCAGGGTCTTCAGAACGGAGATGGCGGCCTTGGCGGACATGCCGGTGTCGAAGGCCAGGCTGCAGGCGGCGGCGACGCGACCGGCGGCGTGCTTCGAGGTGAAGATGGCGCGGCAGCGGGCCCGCTCGGCCTTGGTGGCGGCGCGGGCGGCCTGGCGGGCTGCGGCGGAGGCCTTGGGCTTATCCTCCTCCTCCTCGTCATCCTCGGCCTTGTCGTCGTCCTCCTCGTCCTCGGCGGCGCGGTCCTTGTCGTCGTCGCCCTCGTCATCCTCGGCGGCGCGGTCCTTGTCCTCGTCGTCGTCATCCTCCGCGGCGTCGCGGCGATCCTCGTCCTTGTCGTCGTCGCGCTCATCCTCCTCGGTCCGATTGCCGGAGGCGGTGACGGCGTCGGCGCCGATCAGATGGGCGAAGGGCAGCGCCTCCGCGGCGGCGCGCTTGCGGGGTTTTGTGGCGCGCGCGGGCGGCGCGCCCGCGGGCTTGCGGGAACGGGACATCGAAACCTCGTCGGGGTGGAGGGGTGGGCGGCGCTACAGGCTGCGGAACAGCGCGCCGAAGGCTTGGTCGGGTGACTGCACGGCATCCGCCAGGCCGGCCGCGACGCCGGCGGCGCCGAGGAAGGTCTCGGCCTTGGTGCCGCGGATGGCGGAGGCCTTCAGGCGACGGTTGCGGGCGACGGTCTCGACGAAGAGCTCGCCCATCGTGTCGATATCCGCCTGCATGCGGGCACGCGCCGCTGCCTCGAGCTTCTCGTAGGGGTTGCCCTCGGCCTTGTGCTCGCCGTAGCGGATCATCGTCACGGTAATACCGGACTGCGACAGCGCCTCCGAGAAATCCACATGCATGCCGATGACGCCGATGCTGCCGGTGCCGCCGGTGCGAGGCACGGTGATGCGGTCGCAGGCACAGGCGAGGGCATAGGCGGCGGAGTAGGCGTTCTCGTCGAGAATGGCCCAGAGCGGCTTTTCGCCGCGCAGGCTGTGGATGGTGTCGGCCAGGTCAAAGCAGCCGGCGACCTCGCCGCCCGGGCTGTCGATCAGGAAGGCGATGGCCTGAACCTCTGCATCGCGCAGTGCGGCCAGCAGGTTCAGGCGAATGCCGTCATAGCCGGTCATGCCGGAATAGGGGCGCAGCGTGCCGAGCTTCTGGACGAGGGTGCCGCTGACCTCGATCAGCGCGACGCCGCCGACGATGCGGTAGCCCTTGGCGTCATCCTGGCGCGGGCCGCGCTGCACGGCGGCCTCGTCCTCGTCGAAGGCCTGCGGGCGCAGGGCGACTAGTTGGCCGGCGCTGAATAGGCGGGCGATGCCGAGCCGATCCGCCAGCGCCGCCATCACCACCTCGGCCTTCGCCGGATGTATGGCGATGGGCGTGTTGAAGAGGCGCTGCGACAGGTGGGGGAAGCGGGTCACGGGCGCTCCGGAAACAAGAAGGGCAGCCGCTGGGCTGCCCTTGGGGTGCAGGCGATGGTCGGTCAGGGAGGTGCTACGGCTTCTCCGCCGGGCGGTTCGGCGAACCGGCCGCCCAGGTGGGCAGCGGAATGCCGCGCTCCTGCATCATGCGGATCTCGAGCGCCCGCTGATCCAGGTTCTCCTCGAAGTCGCGGCCTTGCTCGGCCGCCTCGTCCTCGAGGGTGCCCAGCCCAGCCTCCATGCCCAGCACCGCGCCCTGCCGCTCCGCCACCGGGTCCACCCAGCCGCGCCCCGGGCCGATCCAGCGGCAGCGGGCATAGGCCGTGCGCATCTCGGCGAAGGGCGGCGCATTGCGTGGCAGGGGAGCCAGGCCGCGCTCCAACACCTCCTCCAGGAAGGCGCCGTAGATCGGGTTGGCAAAGCCCATCGCGAACCAGTCCCGCCGGCGGATCGCCGTCTTCCACGCCTCCAGCATCGCCGCCCGGGCGCTACTGTAGTTCGTCTTGCTGTAGTCCCAGGTCAGTTGCTCGGCCGACAGGCCCGTGGCGGCCGCGAGGGCGCGCAGCACGGCCGACTGGAAGGCCTCGAAGCCGCTATTCGGGCGCGTGGCGCTCTGGCTCTTCAGCGTCTCGCCTGGCGCCAGGTGCGGCACTTTCACGCCGCCGATCATCAGCGGGTTCGCCGCATGGTGCTCGCCGCGCAGCTGCTGGTAGGCGCCGATCATCTCGTCGCCGGCGGTGGCCAGCGCGAGGTCCTCGCGATCGAGCGGGGATTCGATGACGGTGGCGAAGACCGTCTGCAGCAGCGCCTGCTGCAGCTCCGCCTGGTCGTAGCGGGAGAGCATGCGCATCCGCGCCAGGATCGGCGTCAGGATGCCGGTGCCGCGGTGCTGGCCGGCTCGTTCCCTGTCGAAGTCGTGGACGATGATGGGGCGGCCCCAGTTCGTCTCGCGCGGGAAGTAGTCCCAGCGCATGGACTGCACGGCGCCGAAGACATCGCCCTGATGCGCCTGGCGGATGTGGTAGCCGACCGCGGCCGCCGCGGCGCCATCCAGCTGCACCCCGCCGCGCAGGGTCAGCGTGTCCATCTGGGCGTAGGGGTTGGAGAGGCGGTCGGGGTCGATCAGCTGGACGGAGGTGCTGAAGCGCGCGCCGCCGGCGCCGATGCGCTCCGGCGTCCAGAGCAGGCAGGCGAGGCTGTCGCCGTCGATCACCTTGTGGCGCAGCGCAACCCAGAACATCTGGGTCAGCGTCTGCTGGCGCTCGGCATCGCAGTGCCGGCCGAGGTCGTCGGCGAACATGCGCCACTCCGCCTCGACCACGCGGCCGAAGTCATCGGCCCAGCTGGCGTCGAAGCCGGGGGAGAAGCGTTCTAGCGCGCGGTAGTCGGGCTTCGCCACCAGGCGGAACTGGCTGCCGATGGCGCTGTCGAGGATGCGCGTGACGCCGCCGGTGGCCCAGCCGTCATTGCGGATGAGGTCGCGCGAGCGGGCGACCATGCGGTCGCGGTCGTAGTTGATCTCCCCGTCGGGGGAGCGGAGCCAGGGTTGCCAGGTGGCGCTTTCCTGGCTGAACAGGTTCGCCGCGTCATAGGCGAAGGCGCCGCCGATGCCGCCCGGCACGCCGCCGGCCTGGGCGCGCAGGCGACGGGCGCGCAGGACTTGGCCGGCGGAGCGGGCGCGTTTCATCGGAACACCACGTCGAGCGCCCGGCGTGGTTCGCCCAGGGCGGTGTTGATCTGTCGGATCAGGCCGCGGATGCGGGCCTCATCGGCGGCGGTGAAGGTGGCGGTGCGCGAGGAGAGGCCGCCGGCGGCGTAGCCAACCGAGACGGTCTTTTCGCCCATGGCTAGGTCGAGGAGGGCTTGCTGGAGCTTGGCACGGGTGGCCGTGAGGTCCTCGCGCGTCATGCCCGCAAAGATCCCGGTGGTGATGGTTGGGGGCATGGGCTCCTGGGGTCGCTCAGGGAAGTGCTGGATCAGCGGCTTTGGTCGGATACCGGCCGCCGGCGGGGGGGGCGACGGAATGTTTTGCCCACCGGGTTAAGCGAACATCGAAGTTACCTCTCACCCAAGCCTTTTGTTCCGACGAGAGCCTGCGGCACCTGTCGGCGGGGTCGGAACGGCCGTAGCTTATCGTTGGTACTGGCTCAGGTAGCGCGCGCCGGGTGCCGCCGCATCGTTGGCGCTAAACGTGGAGGGGCAGATTGGCCGACTACAGAGGCGCACGAGGCTCAAACACAGGCGACGACTTCCATGAGCTGTGGGCGACCCGTCAGGCCATCGGCTTACTGAACGCCGAGGGAGGTCTGGAGGCCGTGGCGCTCGAGGGCACCCTGGAGCCCGGCGCAGCCGACACCTGGGACGGAGTGGACTGCACCCTCTACTTTGGTGGGGTCGGCGCCACTTCGGCCGAGCGCGTGCGGCTGGAGCAGCTGAAGTATTCTGGCTCTAGTCCGGACACGCCCTGGACCGTGGCGAGGCTGACCTACGTGCGCCCGCCGGCAAAGACGGCAGCGAGCGGCAGACAGGTTTCCAGCAAGGTGCCGGCGCAAAGGGGGTCCAAGCCGGGTACCTCACCGGCACGCGTGGCCGGCGACGGCTCCGTTCTCTCCCGGATGGCGAAGGCGTGGCTAGAGATGAGCGCGCTCCGGCCAGGTAAGCCTCCACCGGAGGTCGCGCTCGTCACTAACCAGCCGATCGCCCCTGAGCTAAAGTTGGCGTTCGATCGGTCGGCCGCGGATCCCTCCGCTACCGCGTCCATGCCTCAAGGGAACGACAAGACCGATGAAGCGAAGCTTCTTCAAGCGTCAGGCCTGACAGCCGATCAGTTCCGCGAGTTCGCCGCCTGCATCGACCTGGTCTCCAGCACCGGCTCCCGGTTTGCGCTAGAGGATCGGGTGCTGCGCGCTATGGCGGAGTGGTCCGACGACGATGCGCGAGCCGACACGCTCATGCTACGGCAGTTTGTCCGCCAGCGCATGCTGCCGGAGCACGACCGCTCCCCAATCACGCGGGAGGGCGTTATGCTACAAGCACTCGGGGCGTCCGACCGCCACGCACTGTTCCCTTGCCCACCCGACTTAAAGCCCACGGACAAGATCGTGCGGCGCGCCGCTGTCGACCAGGCAAGCCGCTTCCTCGCCGATAAGCAGTTCGTCTGCGTCCACGGCGAGGGCGGCGTCGGCAAAACCACTGCCCTCCGGCAGATCGAGAACGATCTGCCGGAGGGGTCGCTGATAGTGATTTTCGACTGCTACGGCGGCGGTCGCTACCTTGAGCCGTCCGAGCTCCGACACCACCCAGCGGACGCGTTCACCCAGCTAGCAAACGAGATTGCAGCGCGCCTCCGCCTGCCTTTGCTTCTGCGTCGCCACGGCGCAACGGACTTCCCGCGAATGTTCATGGAGCGGCTCCGTCGGGCCGCGACAGTGCTTGCGGCCCGCAGTTCCGATGCGCTTCTGGTCGTGGCAGTCGATGCAGCGGACAACTCCGTCACGGCAGCCCGCGAGCGACCTTTGCAGGAGCCGTCGTTCGTGCACGACTTTGTCCTGTTGAAGTCGCTCCCTGCGAACGTTCGGTTCATCGTAACCGCCCGCACCGGGCGCCTGGATTTGCTTGGGCTGCCCGATAACTACCTGACGTCGTTCCTTCCGGCTTTCGAACTGGGAGAGACAGCGGAATTTGTGTATCAACGCCGCGGGACGGCCCACAGCCCGGAGTGGATTGACGAGTTTCACGCACTATCCGGCGGCATCCCGAGGGTGCAGGCCTATGCGTTCGAGGGTGGTGCAGAGGACAGAGACGCTCCGCTTGCCCGACTACGCCCCGGCAAGTCGCTTGACGCGGTCTTTGAGGAGCGCTTCCGCGAGGCGATCGCCAAGAACGGCGGCGCTGGAGAGGTTGGCGCTGTCTGTGCAGGCCTAATCGCGCTCGCCCGACCGGTTCCGCTTGCCGCATTGGCAGCTGTGCTCGAGACGAATGAACACCAGGTCCGGGATGTCTGCCGCGACCTCGCACCCGGCGTGCGTCTCGATGGGAACGCCGCGGCACTTGCAGACGAGGACTTCGAGACCTTCGTCCGTGAGCGCGGCAAGCCGGAGCTCGCAGGAGTGCGGAAGCGAGCAGTAATCTGGCTCCTGTCACGAGCTGCAACCGACGCGTACGCAGCAATTCAGCTCGCCCCGGCATTGGCAGCTGCAGAGTACTTCAAGGAGTTGCTCGACTTAGTCGAGCGGGAGCCGGTGCCATCAGCGGTGAGAGACCCGATCCAGAAGCGAGAGGTAGAGGTTCAACGACTGAGCCTAGCTGTTGCTGCGTCGCGAGCCGCAGGGGAGCCGTCCAGGGCTCTGCGCTACTTGCTGATTGGGGCAGAAGGCCACCGAAAGGACGAGGCGCTCCAGAATCTACTCGCTGGTAACCCTGACCTTGCCGCCCGGTTCGCCGCCGACACCGTGGGTCGGCTCCTGCTATCCGATCCCGACTACCGGTGGGGCCACGGCCGCCTCCTGTATCACCGGCTCGTTGTGCACGCCGAGCGCGGTGACGCACTCTCGTACCGAGAGGACCGTCGCGCCATCGCTGCTTGGAACCAGGCGAGGCAGCTGACCCGCCAAGATGTGCCGGAGCGATCGAGGCCGTGGCCAATCGATTCTGAGGCCGTGGCGGCAGACATTGAAGCTGCACTGAAAATGCGCGGTCCTGTCGCCGCCCTGCGGCAGCTTAAGCGTTGGTCGCCGCGCAGCGTGCACGCTGACGTCGCGCTGCAGTTGCCTCCCAGACTTATCGCCGACGGCCGGATGGCCGATCTGGAGGCACTCCTTGCATCAGGCCAACTGGGACCGCTGGCTGGTGCCTTCCTCCGTGTTCCGCTGGCCCTAGCGGGTCGGGACGTGGATGAAGCGGCCCTAGAAGCCGGGCTGCTACGCCTTTCCCGGCTGCTGCAAGGCGGTAAAGACCTCGACAATTACCTGGAGCGGGATGCACGACCCGCGCGCCTCATCGATCTGCTGCTCACGGGCTGCGAGATCCTCACCGCGCGGGCTCCGGCGTGCAGGGCCGTCGACGTAATCCTTACCCGCCTGCTCCAGGCTGACAGGCGACGCATCGATCGCCACCACGCCTCGAACTCGTTGCGGCTCGATGCGGTTTTCCGCGCTTATGCGCTGCTGGAGGCGAGGTCCGGACGTCGTCCCAAGGCATCGGACGTCTTCGAGCCGCGGCGAGAGGTGGCGAAGGAAGGAAAAAGCCGGGCCTCAAGCAACGATTACTCAGAGCGCCACGACCGTGAGATGGTGGACTTGGCTCGGATTATATTCCCCTCTTACGCCGCCGTGTCCTGCGCCCTCGCTGGGCTGGACGTTGGCGACGGTGCCATTGTCGCTCTCCGGATTGCCACGAGATCGCTTGAACAAGAGAGGTGGCGGCTAGATCGCGAGCCCGGCCTTAATGTCACGCGGTCCTTCGTGGCGCGGAATCTTTTGACACTGCTAGCGGCGGGTCACGTACCAGGCACGCTCCGCGAGGTGGCAATGGCGGTCTACGGCGCCTGGACCGGAGGCGAGGCTGTCCCGGACGCAGCCCTAGTGTCGCGGCTTTCGCTGCGGCCAGAGCTCCACGACTCCCTCATCACATCGCTCGTGTCCTCCGCATCGGCGACGCGCGACTTGCGGCTCGGGTCCCAATCCAAATCGGAAAGCCTAGTTGCACATGCGCGTCTCCTCGGGCCCATCAGCCCAGAAGACGCTGGGGCTGTTTTCCAGATGGCCGTGACTGCCGCGGGCGAACTCGACACCGAGATCCGCGGTCAGCTCATCCTCGTCGAAAAGCTGGTCCGGCACGCCTGCAGGGCAGTGCCTGACAGGCGCGCAATGGCCCTACGCCTCGGCGAGGTGGTTGCCGACGCGGCCGTGCGGCTTGAGGGTGACGACCACTTCCCTTGGCCAGAGGCCAGTACGGCTCTGGCGAGGCTGGACCAGCCAATCGCGCTCGCCGCCGCCTCGCGATGGGAGGCGCGGGGTCTTGTCGAGCTTGGAGAAACGTTACCATCGGTGCTTAGGATCGGCTTGGTAGACGGCTGCCTCACGCCGGGCGAGGTCGCAGGGCTTTCCCTGTGCCTAGAGACTGACCACGATCTGGTAGAGGAGAGCCTCCGTGCGTCGCTAGGGCTACCGGCGGTAACTCAGTGGGCGCTCCGCGAGGAGGCCGCCCGGGATATGCTTCTCCGTCCAGGCCGGCCGGATGCCTCGGAAAACATTCGGTCGGCGCCTGAGGGCGAGATTGGGCAGCTGGCCCGGGCCCTCGTCGACCGGGAGCGGTTCAGGCAAGGGCTGGTGCCCCCTCGGAAGGAATCCTGCGTGGCTGAGCCGCGTCAGGGCGACGCGGGGGCCGCTGCGTATGCATGGACCCCTGAGGTGACGACCAACAGCGCGACCCTTGCCGCGGCCATACGCATGATCAGGCAATCAGCGCGAGCTAGAGAGGCACCAGTCTACGTACCTCTTAGGTCAATCCTTTCGGATGCCAGGGCTGTCGTTCCATTACGGTTACGTACGCGCCACCTGGATGCGGTCGCCGCCCTTGGTGAGGAGTACGGGGACGCGGAGCTGGCCAAGGCGCTGATCGAGACCCTAGGCGCCTGGGACAACCCAGCGGTGAACGCTTGGTGCGAAAAGTCGCTGCCAGGCTTGCTTCGGGACTTGCTTCCTGCCCTGGCTCCGGGGCTGCCTTACGGTACGGACGAGATCAACCCGTTGCTCGCCAGGACGGGGATGGACCACGACGACCGGCGCGACTTTTTGCTTGGGGCCGTGCAGGCGCACGTCGAAGCCCTTGGGCCTGAGGCACTAATTGGGCACGTCGGGCTCATCGCAGATCTACTTCCGGCGCCATCCGTTGCTTCCCTGCTCGAGTGGTACGTCGACCGTCTCGCTTCGCGGATCCGGCACGTCGACCTGGAGCGTGTGTCGCCACAAGGGATTCCCGAGGACTCAGGCGGCGCCATAGGCCGCTTTCTAATGGCAAAGTTGGGATGCCCCGACATCCGCATCCGGTGGCGGGCCGCACATGCGGTGCTTCGCATTTCCCGTACCGGCGACCTTCGATCCGTCAACGGCTTCGTGCGGGCGTTCGGACGGCTCGAGGAGTTCGAGTTTTCCGGCCCGCCGCCCGCATACTATCCGCTAGCGGCTAGGCTATGGGCCACCGTCACGCTCGACCGCGTCGCCGCCGAGCGTCCCGACAAGGTAGTTGCAGCCGCTTCGGCTCTAATGGCTATGGCGCTTGACGACCAATTTCCTCACCTTCTTCTTCGCGCTTTTGCAAGAGACGCTTGCTTGAAGCTGGTGGCTGCCTGCTCATTGCCCATATCTCCGCAGGAGGCCGTCGAGCTTGCCGCGGTGAACAGGTCGGCGCTGCCCGCCGTCAAAGCGGAGAACCGATATTCACGCGAGGACGCGTACCGCGTGCGATCGCGTGAAGGCCGCCGTTTCGGCTTTGACGGAATGGACACGGTCAAGAACTGGTACGCACCCTTTTGGTACGCATTTGCCGAGCCCGTTGGCGCCCAATTCCTCGACATTGCCGAACGTTGGATTGTGGATGTCTGGGGTTGGCCCGAAGAGAGTGTGCGCTCCGCACCTCTGCTGCCGTGGAGGCTGCGGCAAGATCGTGAATACTCGGCCTACAGGCACAGGCAGGGATCCCGGCCCATCATTGAAGACCTACGCACCCATCTCGAGTGGCACGCTATGTGGTGTGCTGCAGGCGAGCTGGTGAAGTCAGTGCCACTGGCGGAAGGCGAGCCGGATGACTTTCACGCCCTCGACTATAAGGTTCTGCGGGAGCAGTTGGCGGAGCCTCCCCTGTGGGCAGCAGAACTGCGTGTGCCTGTGCCGCTGCACTCACGACATTGGACGCTTGCCTCAGAACCACTTGCAGAGTGGGTTGCTGCGGTCCGTGAGTCGGATCACCAGGTGGTTATGATCCCGCCTGAGCGCGAGGGCTACGTCACGGTAGCTGGCCACGAGGAGACGACTGGCCCCGATCGCTACCAAGAAGGCGTTGTCGCCAGCGCACTTGTTGACCCTTCGACAGCCCCCGCGCTGCTGAGGGCGCTGCAGACTATCGACGATTCTTGGGATTACAAACTGCCTCTGGAGGGGGAGGGTGAGTTCGAGTTCGGCGATCCGCCTTATCAGCTTCTAGGGTGGCTCGTCCGCCCTGATCGGGGCGACGGTATCGACGAGCACGATCCGTTCCGTGGCCAGGCACGTTACGTCATGATGGCGCCCGGCGCGCGCGTCTTCAATGCAAGCGGCCTCATACGGGACGCTTCCGGGGCAGCACGATGGTCGCGCCCCGGTGCGACCAAGCCCATGTTTGTCTTTGAAGCGTGGGGAGAAAAAGTCCGGGATGACGAACAGTATGAGTCCGATATCTGCTCGGCAGGCTGGAGGCTGCTGGCGCATGGTGAGCAGCTTCAAGAGTTCCTACAGCACGAGAGACTGGATCTGATTATCGAGGTGGAGGTAAGGCGCCGTGGCCGCAGAACCCGACGATACGCTGGCGAGGAAGACGTCGACCCGCCGCAGGAACGGTTTGACAGGCTCTACCGGCTCGCCGCCGACGGAACCCTCGATATCGCAGAAGGACATTTTGGATCTTGGTCGAGCGCTCGTCTGCAATCTTGACCTCGATGATCGGAGCGCGACGCTGGAGCGCTGGATGGCTCACCATCTGGCCGAAATCATCGCTGAGGCGGAAGCCGCGAGCGGCGACGCGAAGGCGGGAGCGAAGGAGCGCGCAGCGGACCTAATCCTGCGTCTATGGGAACGCCGCCATGATCTGCACGAGGCGGCTGATCCGCTTGGTTCTTGCCGAGAGGCTATCGACCTGCTCGCTGGCCTGCGGGCAGACCGTAGCCCCTGGTTTCCCCACCGCGGCCGAGGAGGACTCGAAGGATTGCTAGCGGACCTCTTCGACAGCATGGCGAGGGTCGTTGTCGGTGGCATTCTCCTGACGCGGGCCGGAGCGGTGCGCGAGGTGGCGCCCGCCGAGGAGGCCGCCCTGTCGCCCGAGGAACTTGACCTGCGCGAGCAACTCGCCTGGTGGGCGGCGGCCATTACGCCTGAGACACCCAGTAATCTAGCATCCCTGATCCGCCTCAAGTTTGTCGGCTCCGCGAGCCCCTCTGGCCATGACAGAGGGCAGGAAGCGTCGGTGGGCCTCGACAGCGTTGATCCGCTCTCAGAATGCGCAGCCGACGAATCGCCGCGGACAGGGGACGACCCGCAGCAGGAGATTTTTGGCGATCCTGAGGATATCCCGCCGGAGGCATGGCGACCGGAGGAGCAGGTCACTGAGGCGCTGGAGCGTCTCCAAACCGAGTTCGGACGCCTTGTCGACGCCTGGAAAGCGGGGGCCGGGCGGGACTGAAGTTCCCTCCTGCTGTGAGCGCGGCCCTTGACGCGCTCACAGCAGCAGGGAGGCAGCGCGCATGGCCTGTGAAGTGGTGAAAACGCGGCCGCCTGGCCACGCGATGTAGCCATCGTGCAGGCGCGACGCCGTCGTACTGACGAAGCTATTCCTCAACCTAGCCGATCACTGCGAAAGCTTCGGGCGCTGAGCCGCCACTTGTGTGATGCTTGCGAGCGTGTACGCATTGATTTCAAGATTCAACGCGGCGGCCAGAGCACGAAGGCCGCATCTGGTCGGATGCGGGCGATCGTTCCTTCAGTCGAACCACGATTTAGCTTAACCATCGCCCAGAACGCGGTTTGATCTGGAGGATAGGTGCAGGTTGTGTCTGGACGGCCTGCTCAACCCTCGGTTCGCGATACGCTACCGCCACCAGATCCGCCCGCCGGTTCAGCTGCAGCCCGAAGTGCAGCAGCCCGCACAGCGCGCCATAGGCATAGACCCGGCAGTCCAGCGCCTCGTTCCGCCGTCCCGGGATCGGCTCCCACACCCGGTACCGGCTTACCCCGGACTTCAACGTGATCAGCCGCTCCGCCGTCAACTGCTGGTACCAGCCGAGATCCCGCGTCGCCGGCACATGCATGAAGCCCGGTCCGGGCTCCTCCAACGCCAGGCGGTTGCGGATCACGTCCTTCGCGCTGTTCACGCCCAGGATGATCGGTCGGTAGCTCGCCTTGTGCGCCGGCGTCGGCCGCTTGGTCGGCCAGACCGGGTTGCGCGCCCCCTTCTGCGCGCTCTCTCCCTTGATGCCCCAGATCTTCCGGCCCAGCCGCGCCTTGCAGAAGGCGTAGACCTTCTGGGTGTGGTGGCCGCCGGTGTCGATGCAGGCAGCCTCAATCGCGAAGGGACGGCCGTCATCGCGGTGGAAGCGCTGCAGCAGATAGGCGTCGACCTGGTCCCACAGCGCATGGCTGCCGGGGTCGCCCTCGAAGACCTCATAGGCGATGGACCAGGATTCCTCGTGGTGGCCCCAGCCCACCAGCTCCAGCACCACGCAATCCTGCTGCACGTCGAGGCCGGCGGTCAGCACCGCCACACCCTCCGGCACCACCCCGGGCCAGTTCTTCGCGCGGCGGATCAGCGCATCCAGCGCCAGCGCCTTGCCGGTGTGCTGGCGGTAGGGCCTGGCCGCCTGGGTGTTCCACCAGACCTGCAGCTTCTCTTCATCGCCCTGCGCCGCCAGCCACTTCGCCGCAACGTCAGCCGGCTTGTCGCGCTGCCAGGGCGAGTAGAGCTTCGAGGCCTGGAACCCCGCATGCTTGTTCGGCACCGCCCAGGTGCCGCAGTGCCGGCAGGTGGCACGGTAGACGGCGTGGCGCCGGCCGGCCCACCACTGCCATGTGGCCTCCACCGCGGCCTCCGTGCCGCCCTGCTTTGGCAGGGCGCGCCAGCGGGCCTCGTAGGCGTCCAGGGGCGCCTGGCGCTCGCCGCAGCAGGTGAAGGGCCGCGTCTGGTGCCACCGGGCCGTGGCGAGCGCCCGCAGGCGGTCGCCCTCGCTCCAGCCGGTACCGCAGGCCTCGCAGTAGATCCGCGCCGTCTCTGGCCGGTGAACGCCCCCCGGCTTGTCCCAATGGACGTGACGGAAGAAGTCCAGGAACTGCCGATGAGCGCAATGCGGGCAGGCCAGGGAGGCGCGGCGCTGGTCGCTGGCGGCCTCCGCCGCCTCAATGCGGCTGCTGCCCTCGACGGTCGGCGAACAGGCGCGCAGCGACAGCCAGTTCAGGTCGAAGCTGGCGAGGCGCTCCTCAGCGATGTCGATCGGCTCGCCCTCGCGGGTGACGACGTATTTGTCGACCTCGTCGCAGAGCAGCACCCGGATGGGGCGGCGCGCCAAGTTGTCGGGCGAGCCGGCGCCGGCAAGCGCCAGGAAGCCGCCGGGGAAGCTCTTGAAGAGAAGCGTCTCCTCGGCGTTTCGGGTCTTCGACGAGCCGACCAGATCGCGCAGCACCGGCGTGGCGCGCACCATGGGCGTAATGCGCTCCTTCGAGAACTGCTCGGCCGCGGCCTCCTTCGGCTGCAGCAGCAATATGGGGCACGGGTCGAGATGGGCGAAGTAGCCGAAGACGTTCTCCAGCAGCGCAGTCTTCATCAGCTGGGTGCAGACCATGGCGCTGATGGTGTGCACGCCCGGTTCCGTCACCGCGAGCATCGGTCCGCGCGCCACCTCGACGGTCGCGGTGCGCCAGCGGCCGGAGCGAGAGCCGGCACCCTTGGCGAGGTGCCGGTAGCGGTCGGCCCATTCGGGCACGGAGATCCGCGGCGGCGGGGTCAGGCCGCGGCGCCAGGCACGGGCGAGGCGGTCAGTCGGGCTCGCCGGGTGCGGTGAAATCGGCTTCGGGCTCGCCGAGCTCCTCGAGCTGCTCGTGGACATAGCGGGTCAGGGCCTCGGAGACGCGATCCGCCTCGAGGTTGAGGTCGGCGGCCAGCAGCGGCCCGACCCGGGCCGGCCAGTTCAGCCAGGCATCGCGCGCCGCACGTGCGCAGTTGAAGAGGACCTGCTCGGCGAGCTCGATGTCGATGACGGCGCCCGCGGCCTTGCGGGCCGCGACCATGCCCTTGAGCGCGGCGGCGGCGGCTTTGACCTTCTCGGACTGCGCCAGGTCGGGGGCGTCGCCGGCGAGGACGCGGCGGGCGAAGGCGTCGAGGTCGAGGGATTCGTCCTCGGCATCGGGCTCGGCGCGCCGGCGGCGGCGCCGCAGTGCGCCGCCCTGCGGCTGCGGCTCGAGCGCCTCGGCGGGTGCGGACAGTGCGGACAGGGGTGCGGACACTGCGGACACGGTGTCCGCACCCCTGTCCGCACCTGCCGCGGGGTGCCGATTGCCGTGCCGCCAGCCGGTTCCGACGAGGTCAGGATTTAGCTTCCCGTTCGACAGCGCATGGAGTTTACCCTGTTCGACGGCGCGCCGCACCAGCCGGTCACTGCACCCTTCGCGCCGCGCGAACTCGCGGATGGAGATGCCGTCTTCCGGGGGTGCGGACAGGGGTGCGGACACCTTTTTTCACCCATAGCTGGGGATGCGTCGGGGTGCGAAGCATCCCGTGCGGGGGGTGGGGGGCAGGAAGGACCCAGACCGGGGGGGGGGGGGTAGGCTGCACTCCCCTCTGTTGTCGGCAGAGGTGAGGCGCCCCCCGCAAGGCAATTGACGGAGCGGTCGAAGACGCTTCCTCTCTCGTGGAAGGTCTCGGCCAGCGCCACGCCTGGGAGAAATGGCATGCCCACGCTCGAAGAGCGATTCGATGCTGCGATGATGAACATCTACAAGCGGGCGCGCTCGGAGGCGAAGTACAACGCCACCATATTCCTCGGCATGCTGCTCGATAAGCGTGGCCTTCGGACCGCGAAGCAGCTCATCAATGAACCCAACGTGTCGGACGGCTACACGGCCCTATGGGAGAGGGGGCGGTTAGACCTCACGGTCGAAGCCATGGTGATCGATCACCCGGAGTGGCACTCACTCTTCGAAGAAGAGGAGCTAGCGAAGGCGCGCAAGAGGCTCGAGCAGTACGGGTACAAAGGCGCGAAGGCCGGATAGAGGCTCAGCGCCGTGCCGTGGCCATGGCCTTCGCGAGCGCCTGCCGGAAGGCCGGCGTCATGGTGGCCTGGGCGACCTTGATCGCGCGATCTCGGAAGCCGAAGCGCGGCTTGTAGCGGGCCTGGCCGATGAACAGCGCGAGCGGTTGCAGGGCGCCGCTGGCCAGGCGCCGAAAGAAGCCGCCGGCGCCGGACGCCGTCTTGCCGACGAAGACGTCCTTGCGGCGCTGCAGCGCGGCGAGGCCGCGGCGCGGGATATTGCCGAACGCATTCCGCGCGATCGCCTTCGGCATGATAAGCGCCCGGCCCTTGCCGGTGCCGCCCTGCTTCGACGGCTCGGGCTTTCGCGTGCCGCCCGTCTCCTGCAGCTGCAGGTACTCGGCCTGGCGATCCTTCACGAAGACACGCGCGACCAGGTTGCTCTTCTTCGCCGGCGTCGCCGCGATGCTGTTGCGGGTGAAAGGTGTTGGCCGGTCGAAGACGCTGGGTAGCGCGCGGCGATTCGCCACCGCGGCGGCCTGCGCCATGTCGGTCAGCGCGCGCGCCGTCGCGAATGGCACCTGGCTGCGCGCCAGGTCATCCAGTCGGCGCGTCAGGGGTCGAAAGTCCGCACGCACCTTCGCGTCCATGTAGCGCTACTGCACGGTCAACGTGGTGTAGCCCTTGCGGCCCTTCTTGCCGGGGATGATCTGGCCGATCATGGTCTTGGTGATCACCACATTCTCGGTCGCCGGCGTGCCGGCATGGGTGCTGCGCGTCAGCACGCGATTGCCGGCGATGACGCTCTCATGCGGGCCCATGGCGTGCAGCAGCGTGCCCTTCAGCGCCTCGTTTTCCGCGGTCAGCCGATCGATCTCCGCCTTGTTCACCGCATAGGTGCCGGCGTCGGCGATGACCTTGCGGTCGAGGATCTGCGGCCGCGTCACCGGCGGCGCGGCGGCGGCGGCCTTGCTGCGGGCGGGCGACTTCCTGGCGGTCGGCATCAGCTCTGGTTCCCTTGATTCAGCAGGCGCTTCACCTGCGATGCGTGCCAGACCTCCCCACCCGAGGGAGGCCGAACGCCGCGGGCGGTAAGCGCTGCAGCGATATCTCGGAGCGATGTGGCACCCGCCTTTCTGGCGGCTTCGATGTAGGGCCATACGTCGCGGTGATACGCTGCAGCGCGTTCGGTCTGCGCCGCTCGGCCGGCGCGGGATGTGGCAGTGTCGAAGCCGCGGACGATGCGCGGCCCCCCGAGCTTTGCGCCGCGTGCTTTCGCCGCGGCGAGCGCCGCCTTGGTGCGCTGGCTGATCAGCCCGGCCTCGAGCTCGGCGACCGCGGCGAGCAGGGTCAGCAGAAACTTGCCGGTCGGACCTGGCGGGATCTGCGGCAGGTCGCAGAAGGCGACGCCCGCATCGCCGACGCCCTCGACGACGGAGAGCAGGAAGCGCGCGTTGCGCGCCAGGCGGTCGAGCTTCGCGATGACCAGCACAGCGCGTCGGGCGCGACAGGCGGCAAGGGCGGCGGCGAGCTGCGGCCGATCCACCCGCTTGCCGCTTTCCACTTCCTCGAACTCCGCGACCAGGCGGCCGAGGGGATTGGAAGCGACGAAGGTGGCCACCGCGGCCTTCTGAGCGTCCAGCCCCAGGCCGCTGCGGCCCTGCTGGTCGGTCGAGACGCGATAGTAGGCGATGAAGAGCGGTCCGCCGGCCGGGCCCTGTACGGGCGCCCTGAGCCGGGGACGGGGCATTCTACGGGTGTTCCATCCGCAAACGTCCGTTGACTAGGTTGGTACAGATGCGCGGGCCAGCCTGCTGGCGTCACAGCCGACGCCGTTATGCGACGGGGACGAAGGCTCAGCCTATGGCGGGGAGAGCGAGAGCGTAATTCCGGCTCGCCGGTGCCCTGTGATAGCCGTCGAAGAAGCCAGGCGGATGCAGCACCATGACAAAGTCGCAGACCAGTATCTCAACACCTGAGCCCCTGGACGACGCGGCGCTGGAGGGGGTGGTTGGCGGCCAGGCCGGCGACCCGTCGACGGTTCCGACCGGCGGCGAGGATGGCTACCTGTTCGGCGGAAGCGGCGGCGCCGGCGGGAGCGGCGGCTTCGGCGTAGCGGGCGGCGAGGGTGGCGAGGCGGGCACCGGCGGCAATGGCGGCAATGGCGGCGTTGGCGGGCTGTGGTTCGGCACCGGCGGCGCGGGTGGCACCGGCGGTGGCATGGGTGGAGATGGTGGCGACGGCGGGAATGGCGGTGCGGGCGGCCTGTTGTTCGGCAGCGGCGGGGCCGGCGGCCTGAGTGGCGCAGATGGCGGCGATGGCGGGGGCGGCGGCACTGGCGGCCATGGTGGTGATGGTGGCCTGCCCATCGTCTCCGGTGGAAGCGCCGGCACGGGTGGTGCGGGTGGCCAGTTCGGGGGCTCGGGTGGCCACGGCGGGACGGGCGGCGAAGGTGGCGCCGGTGACGGGGGCGGTGCGGGGCACACGCCGGGAGTCTGACGAGCCAGGCCGAAGAAAGCCCGCGGCCCCCGGGCACCCAGAACGACGAAGCCCCCGGACGGACGTCCGAGGGCTGGTCGGCGCGTGATGGGCAGTGTGGCGCTTCCGCTACCGTAGAAGCCGCCAGGTGATCAAGCGGAAAATGACATGACGTTCATGTTCCCGCCGATCGCCACCAGATCCCGCAGCAACGCGGCGGTGGCCTGTTGTGCCCAGCAGGATGCATCCGGCACCAGAAGATGCGGCGCCCACTGGGTGAGGGACCGGCCGCGCGCGCCGAGGCCAGCCAATGTGCTGGCGCGCGACGCGCAGATGACGGGGTGCAGGCGCGCCTGCTCCGCCTCCAGCATGTCGAGCGCGGCTTCGGCCCGTTCCTCCGCCGCGACATCATTGCCGATGGCCAGCAGGCGGGCGAACCAAATAAGGCGAAGACTTGAACGACAAGCCACGCTAGGATCATTCTTTGTAATGAAGCCGTGCGTCGACGCTCGAGCGAGCTCATGCGGCGGCTTCTCCATTGATTGAGCCAAGGCTTAGCCCGACCCGAACCTAACTCAAAAAGCGGGCGCTGCACGCTTCGGCAAAAAGCTACAATTCAAAGAAATTACTTATGCATATCAGCTCCAGTGCAAAGCGCGGCTGCTGCAGGGAAGCCCTTTGCTTTCAGGCAGGCTCTATTGGTGGAAACCCCGATGAATGTAGGCGTGTCAGCGGACAAGGAAGATTCATCGAACTCTGGCGATCTACTTGAGCTAGTGGCCAAGGCGCTTTATGAGCACAAGATCAAGGAAGCTCGCGCAGCGGTAGCTGACCTCGAACTCCCTCTACAGGATATAGAGCTAACCCTGATCGAGGTGCGGGATTGTGCCGACGACAGATGTGCTGCCATCACCATTTTTGCGCTGATGGAAGACATCATGATGTTGCTTCTTACACGCAATATGAATTCGAAGCTAAAGGGCGGGCTTGGCAAGATCTTCGAGCCGTCCGGAATTTTGGGCACAGCTAGTTCGCGGATCACCATGGCTGCGGCGTTAGGATGGATATCGAAAGAAACTCAGGCGCAACTCGACCTTCTGAGAAAAATCCGCAATGAGTTTGCTCACAGCGTCACAACGCGGCGCCTGACGGACAGTCCAGTTAGTGGCTGGATTTCATCGATGCATGCATCGGAGTCTATGTTTGAATCTGGCGCAGCAGCTGCGAGAAAAGTGAGGCCGCAATATACCGTGCGCCCGATCAAGTCCTATTCTACAAGACAAAAACTAGTCGCCCGGGGCGCTACTCTATTGCGCCAGCTTGTTTTCGAACTCACGGCTTTGCCCCATGCTCACCGGCATGGCGTGGCGGCAGAACATATCTTCGGAGACATGGACGAGATGCCAAAGGCCGCAGCAGATCTGCTACGAAGCATCACCCGAATCATGCTCCCTATTCTGATTGATAATTTCGACCACGATGAATTTGAACGAGCGCGCGCCGGGTAGGTCGCCTTGGCAAAAATTCGTGGGGATGTTTGAGCATATTGCGGCCATACAAAATAAAAACAGGGACAAAATGACAAAAATAGTCAGCTTTAGTGAGGCCCTCGCGAAAATATCTGATGCTAAGCATCGCCACGTCTTGCTGGGGAACGGGTTTAGTATAGCCCTGAGGCCAGATATTTTCTCGTATGGATCCCTGTATGATAACGCTGATTTTTCTGCAACACCTCACGTGCCGAGACTATTTGAGGCACTCCGAACGCGGGATTTCGAAGTTGTGATCCGGTATCTCCAGGATGCCGCGCGCGTTGTTGAGGTGTATCGGCCACACCTTAAGAAACTCGCTGCCAATCTCCGCCGTGACGCCGCATCCATAAAAGATGCGCTCGTTTCAGCGATTGCTAAACGTCACCCAGATCGGCCGTACGATATCAAGCCGGAGCAATATGCAGCGTGCCGAGCTTTCTTGGATGGATTCGGTCATATATTCACATTGAACTACGACGTTCTTTTGTATTGGACTTTGATGCAAAATGAGGTCGATGAGCGGAGTCTTCGTCCTGACGACGGTTTTCGGCACCCTGAAGACGATCCTGATGAACCCTACGTGTCCTGGCAGCAAGCAAATAGCCCGACCGTTCATTATCTGCATGGAGCACTGCATCTGTTCGACAAAGGTACAGATATAATTAAATACACCTGGTCAAAAACTGACATTCCGATCGTTGACCAAATTCGTGTAGCGCTTGACGAGGATCGATACCCACTATTTGTTGCAGAAGGTACCAGCGCAAGTAAGCGGACGCGAATTTTGCACAATGCTTACCTACACAAGGCGCTGCGTAGCTTTGAAAGTTGCTGTAAGCCCGCAGGAAATGCGCTTGTCATATTTGGTCATTCACTGGCCCAGAACGATATCCATATTCTTCGACTCATAGCCAGCGGAGGCATGCGGCATATTTTGGTGGGCCTTTATGGCGACCCCAGCTCAGTTCCGAATCAGACCGCCATCCGGCAGGCAAACGCCTTGGTTCAACTGCGACAAACGAGGCGCGGCAGCGGATACCCTCTGTCAGTCACGTTTTATGATGCCGCTTCGGTCCACCTTTGGGGCTGAGATAGACCTACCGACAATTTCTTGTTTTAAGAGGAGGTGCGGCAGCGTGACGTTGCCAGGCTCCCCGGCCCCTCCCGCTCCTCCCGCCACACCCGCGCCCACTCCGCCCCGCCGCATTGCTGCGCGTACAGCGCCATCACGATCCAGCTGATGCCCTCCGCGTGCCAGCGCTGCACCGCCCGGTAGTCCCAGCCGAACATCGTTCCGATCGACCGCCAGCTGTGCCGGTGCCGCCCCGTGATCGGGCTGGTCAGCGCCCGCAGCAGCAGGATCCGCCGATGGTTGATCCGGTCCTCCGGCACCAGCTTCATCCAGCCGAAGGCCTCGTCCATGCGCGTCACCTTCCGCGCGCTCGGCACCGGCGCCTTGATGGTGATGGGGCCGTAGCCATAGGCCTCGGCCGCATTCACCAGGACCTCGGGCCAGTTGCTGCGATAGCCGGCGGGCAGGCAGCCCTTGGAGGGTAGGGCCAGCAGCGTCGCCCCGGCCTCCTCCAGCCGATACTGCACCACCTCGGCATCATAAATCGGCTCCTGCGGCCGGGCGGCCGCCAGGTGCTGGACGCGAGTCATGTTCATGGGGCGCCTCCAAGCGCGCGCGGGCGCCGGCGGAAGGTCCGCGGCGCCGGATGTCAGAACGAGTGGGCGTGCCTGGGCTGGGGCGCCGCTCGATGGCGGGGCGGCGGCGTATGTCGCCGGCGTGGCGACGGCGCGCAGGGAGCCCAGGTTATCCGAAGACCTACCCCAGAACCTGCCACGTGATCCACGGGCTTTCGGGGTCTCCTCGGGTTCGAAGAGGTGATGCAGGGGGCCTCAAGGCGGCGGGCCCCCGCCCGGCGCCGGCAGGAGAAATATCACAGAGAGCGGAGGCGTGAGTAGGTATTTGCTCCGCCTGACTGCCTGCGCTGGCATGGCAGTTGGAGCACGCGCGGGGCCGGTACTGTCAGCGCGTGCGCGGTGCCGTGGCCGGCCACCACTGCGCCGTCAGGGAGGCACCGCCTCATCTCGGTGGGTATTGCCGCCGCGGCTTGGGATTACCCGAAACCACCCCAAAATGGCGGTAAGGACGGTAAGAACGGTAAGACCATTGAAAAGGCGGGATATTTTCGCCTTACCGTCACTCGGCGCGGTCGGTAAGAACGGTAAGATTTCAGGCCTTCTCCGCGACCGTCTTACCGTTCTTACCGTCTTCCCAAAGGTCCGGTAAGAAAAAACACGAAACAAAATCAACGGTCTTACCGTCTTACCGCCCTTACCGCACATTTCAGCCCTGCCGGTGCTCTTCCGGCTCATAGGCGCCGGCCTCGGTCTCCATGCTGAAGATGCCGGCGCTGATCCGGTAGACCGGTACCGTGTTGCCCACCTCCGGGATATGCTGGTTGTCGATTAAGCGGCCGTCACTGCGGCGCACCAGCACTCCGTGAGCCGCAAGCACCTTGAGCACCCGGCGCGGGTCGAAGCCCTTGCAGACCTCTGATGCCCACTGGCCGCTCTCGATCAGGAACTCGGGTCCGGTCTTACCCGCCTGGGTGCGCCAGCCGACCCGGTTCTGGATGATGGGGCCCTCGGCGCGGGTGTAGTCGGGCTTCAGCGGAACGAAGCGGCTCTCGCCGTGGGCGAGAAGGTAGGATCGAACCTGGGCGATCGCCTGGATGTCGTCGCCGGATGCAACGCTGCCCCGCTCGCCTAGCCAAGCTCGGAAGCAAGCCGCTGCGGCAGCCATCGCCTCTCCCTTCGGCCACGGCAGAACGCCCCACTCAGCCCCGAGCTCGCCGGCGATGCCCAACAGGGCGAAGCGCTCCGCCACATTGGTCACCTGGCTCGAAGCGCCGGTCGGCACATGCTTCTTGGTGAAGCCGGACCGCGCCGCCTTGGCTCGTTCGATCAGGCGCTCCGGCGCGCTGACACGGGCCCGCACGAGATGCGACAGAAAGCTGCGGGCCGCCGTGCCGTAGTAGGTGCGCGCGGCCGCCTCGATCTGCTTGGCGAAGTCTTCCGGAGCCGCGGCGCCGTGCAGGTTCTGGAACGCCCCCATGCCGGCGCCGGCGTCGGAGGGCAGGTTCACCAATCGGACCTCCAGCCCGCCCATCATTCGCTTCCCGGCCTCGCCCATCTTGGCCGCTAGGGTCATCTCACCGGTCGACAGAAACTGCGTCCGCCAGGTGCGGGCCCGCCGGGCGCTGCCGCTCTTCTCCGCCCGCTGCTTCCCGCTGCCATTGGCCAGCATGTAGACCGTGTCCGCTACCTCATTGGCCAGCGCCTGGCCGATCTCGTCCAGGATCAGCACGGTGTCGGAAGTGTCGGCCGCGGCCCCCTCAAGGCCATTGCCGGTCGCTTTCCAGTTGCGAACCTGGGCGCCACGCTCTCCGCGGCCCCAGACGCTGCCGGCCGCATAGGCGATCGTGGATTTGCCCTTGCGAGGCTCGCCAACCAGATGGAATCCGCCGCTCTCGCCGCCCAGGATGTCCAGCAGCGGCGTGGCCAGCGAGATGCAGATGCCGAGCGCCAGGCGGCTGTTGCCGACGGCCAGCCGGCCAATGTTGTCCTGCCATTCCTGCAGCGTGCCGGCGGCGCGAAAGGCATTGTCGCTGCCAGCGTGCTCGGTCTGGAGGATCACGGTGCTCGCGGCAGGACCATAGGCCTCGCCGCCTGGCAGGATGAAGACATGTTTCCCATTGGCCACATGCCAGCCGGTGCGATCGACACAGACCCGGCGCCGGTTGCTGCGCACCCCGCCGATGAACTTCTTCAGCAGATTGCGCGCGCGGCTGCTGGGGTCGCAGTGCAGGCCGGCATTCTCCAGCTCCTCCGCGATCCGGCTGCCATCGGCATGGATCAACCGCTTCGGCACGCTCCACTGATGCTCCCGCTCGTCCCGATCTCGCCAGCGGATGACCAGGCCCCAATCCATGCCTGTCCCGTCATTGGCCTCGCCCACCACCTCGAAGGGGGCGGTGATGAAGATGCGCTCCTGCGGCAGATCCTCATCGAGCGCGGCGGCCTGGTCGTAGAAGAGCCCCGCTTCCCGGAAGACGAAGTTGGGTGGGAGCTGGGGCGGGTCGGCGTCCTGCGCTTCCGCCAGCAGCTCGGCCAGCAGCTCCGGTGAGCCGCCGGCCGGCAGCGGGTCCGCCAAGTCCCAGCCCTCCGGCCAGTCGCGCGGCACCTCGACGATCCGGAAGCTTTTCGCCTTCGCGACGCGGAGAGGCGGCCGGGCGAGAGCTGCCGCCTCGTTCATGTAGGCAAGGCCGGGTTTGTCTCGGTCCGGCCAGCCGACGATGTCCCGGCCGATGAGCACCGACCAGTCGGACTTCGACGCCGCCTTGCTGCCGCCCTGGCTCGCGATCACCACATGGTCCGGGAACAGCTTCGCCGCCGCGTCGGCGGTCTTCTCGCCCTCGACCAGCAGCACCGGTGCCTTCGGCCGGGCGGCCAGGGCCGGCAGCCCGTAGAGCGGGCGCGGCGCCGGCGGCGCCTTCATGTGCCAGCCGGTGCGGTCCTGCCGTGCGCCCTTGCTGTCGATCCACATTCGGCGACCATGGCAGAAGGGGGTGACGTCCTTCTTCACCTTGCTGCCGTCACGCCGTTCGAAGCGCGCGACGACAAAAAGCAACGCCCCTTCGGCGTCGCGGTAGTGCCAGCACGCAACCGCCTTCCCGAAGCCGGGGTGAAAGAGATCCGCAGCCTCCGGCGGATCCACGGACAGCGGCGTTGCGGTGGGCTCCCACACTTCCTTGGTGTCGGGGGGCGGCGCGGGATGGTGCGCCACCCCGTTCATCTTCAGCGGTGCGAAGGGGTCCGCGCTGCCCCGTTTCGGCGTTCCCGTGTGTTCAGACATGGTGGTCCCCCAAGTCGAGCCCGAGCATCTCGGCGATGCTGCGCGCGGCTTCTGCCTGGCTGAGGTTGTGGATGGCGGCGGCGAGGCTGATGACGTCACCGCCGTAGATGCCGGCCGCGAAGTCGGCCCATTTGCCGGTGGTCAGGTGGACGCTGCAGGAGCGTCCGGGCGTGCCGCTCAGATCGCCGCAGCGCCATTGCTTGCCCTGCTGCTTGCCGCCCGGCAGCCAGCGCAGACAGAGCGTTTCCAGGTGCGGTAGCGCCGCCCGATTGATCGCCGCGAAGTCGAGCCGGCCGCCACCGCTTCGGGTCTGCCTCCGCCTGCGGGCCTTCATGCGCGGCTTGCCCGGGGCTGGCGCCCGCCGCCGCGCCCGCCCAGCGGGCCGCGCGCGGCGGGCGCCCCCTCGCCCTTCACCGCGGGGGCGGCGGGCGAGTGGCTGGCGGCTTTCGCCGCGACGGAAATGCGCGCCAACCTGGCCGAGAGTCGTGCGGCGACGCCGCCGATCTCGCTCGCCTCGGTCTGGCTCAGACGGCCATCGGCCAGCGCATCGCAGAGAGCGGCCGGCACCTCGCCGGCCGCGCGCGCGAAGGCGGCGACCTCCGTTGCCAGTGTCGCGCTGTCCACGGCCTGCTCGGGCACCAGGCGATGACCCGTGAGACGCGCCTGCTCGACCGCGACGATGGGATCGCCCGTGATGCGCTCGAGCTGCGTCACGACGTCGAGCGGCGGGAAGGTGCCGAGGTCGTTCAGGTCGTAGTAGCGCGCGAGCTGGGAGGGCGAGACGCGGACGCAGGCCGAGGCCGCGACCAGCCCGCCCACCGCGGCGATCAGCCGGCGGAAGGCCGTCTTAAGAGCGCGGAGATCTTCCTCCGCCAACATGCCCGCGCTCATCGGCTGGAACCGGGCAGGGGGACAACGCTTCCCGCTGCGCCGTCCCGGCCAGGTGGGCAGGATGCCAGCTGAAAGGCACGGGCCATGTCCGGGCGCAGCTCGGCGGCTGTGACCTCGCCGTTGGTGGCGGCGACGATATCGGCCACGTGCTGCGCCTTGGGTTTCAGTGTCCCGTCGGCCCATCGGAGAACGGTGGTATGCGCGACCCCCAGCCGGGCGGCCAGACTGGTCGCGGTGACTCCCTTCAGGGAGAGGTAGGTGCGAAGGTCCATGGCCGAAATGTGCGAGTGTCGCACATAAAGGTCAAGGCGAATTGTGCCAAAGACGCCGCAGACAGGCGGTTACGTCCGTGCGCCTCTCGCACCATGACAAGCAATCGCCCTTACCTCTTGGCCTGGCGCAAAAAGCTCAACTGGACGCAATCCCGTCTTGCGAACGAATTGAGAACGGATCACACTACGATTGGCCGCTATGAAAAGGGTCAATTGAGGGTGGATGACGCAACTTTTGCCAGGATTGCAGAGGTTTACGGCATAACCCCCGCGGAGCTTGCCGCCCCTCCCGAGGAGGCCGAGCGCGCGCGCGAAATGCACCGGATCATGACCGCGATCCGTGATCTGGATGAGGGGGCGCTGCGAGCCCTGGCGGATATGGCGGAGAGGCTGCCGAAGGCCCGCAAGGCATGATTGTGCCAAATCGGCACATTTTAGCTTGATCTGATGGTGCGATAATCGCACATTCTCCCCACGCCGCATCCCGCGGCGCTGGAGGTGGATCCGTGCCCTTTCTCGCGCCTCACGCACATCCTCATCCCCGAGGACCTGCGCCAACCGGCTGCAGTCCTGACTCCACATCGCCCCCGGCAGTCGATCCTTTCCTGACGCGACTGGCTGGCCGCGGCCGGCTGTCTCCTCTGGCCGCACGCCACCTGCAGCGCGCCTTGGCACGCGATGAGGTGACCTCGGACGCTTTGCTCCAGGTGGCCGACATGGCCGAGGAGGCGTCCAACTCCTATCTGCTGCTGCCGTGGTTCCGCCGTGACTTCCGGCAACTGGCGGAAGTCATGCGGGAGATCGCTCCTGCCTTCGCGGGCCAGCCGCTTCCGCGGCCGCAGGATCCAGCGCTCCCGCCCGCCACGCTCGAAAAGGCCGCGGGCGTCCTGGCCGCCTTCGGGGGGATCCAGACGCTGGGCGTCGAGAGGATGCTGCGCGTCATGGCGCTGCGGATGCAGCGCGGGGTGTGGCCGGCATGATCGGGCAAACTCTTCTGGCCGCGCTGCATCGTGCGCGCGAGATCGCGCTGCACCAGCCGGAGCACCTGGCGGCCGCGCTCGACACCATTGCGGATCGCGTCAACCGCCTGCTCGACCTGACGGGCGAGGCGGCTGCGCCACTGCGGCAGGTGGGGCAGCGCATGGTGGCCGCCCTGCAGCAGGCGCAGGACTGCGCCGGTGATCGCATGGAGATCCTCGCGGAGCTGACCGAGGAAGCTCTCCTCGCCTGCCGCCTCGAGCTCGTCCTGCCCTGCCGGGACACGCGAAGCCCTGTGTTTCCGCCGGCGCGCATCCAGCAGGCGACCGTGCCCCGGCACTGGCTGCCGCAGCTGGCCGCGCAGGCGGAGCAGCGCCGCCCGTTCACCGTCGTGCGGGGAGGGCGCGCATGAGCAAGCTGCGCGAGATCCACGTCATGGTCGCCGGCAACGGCGGCCACGACCACAGCAAGGCCTGCGCCTCGATCCGCGGTGTCCTGGAATTCGGGGGCTACCACGTGGTGCAGCGGGCCGACGAGGCCAGCCCCGAGCGCCGGACCTGGCAGCGCATCATCCGCAAGGCGCGGCGTGCCGCGGCGAAGGGCCGCGCGCCGCTGGCCATCATCGTGCCGCGTGTCGAAGGCGCTTCGCCGGCGTCGCGGCCGGCTGGTGGAGGCGTCGGTGCCCATCGCCGCTGAGGAGCGCAGCCGCTACCCCAAGAACTGGCCGGAGATCTCTCTGCGCATCCGCCGTGACCGAGCTGGCTGGCGCTGCGAGACCGTCCAGGACGGTGCCCGCTGCGAGGCGCAGCAGGGCCAGCCGCACCCCATCACCGGCAGCATGGTGGTGCTGACGGTCGGCCACCTGAATCACCAGCCGGAGCAGAGCGGCGACGAGAACCTCCGCGCCATGTGCCAGCGCTGTCATCTGGCCTGGGACCGGGAGCATCACCTGCTCCGCCGGAGGAAGAAGCGCGGCAGGCCCGACCTGCTGGAGGCGGTGCGCCATGGATGAACGCTCGACGCCCGAAGCAGCCACGCCGAGCGCCTGCGAATGGGCCCTGGCCATCGCCTTCGCACATCAGCACGACGCCAGCTTTCCGCGCCGGCCGCGCTCCACCCACCAGCAGCTGGCCGCCTATGCCGGCAGCCGGGGCCTCGTCGAGGCACGGCAGATGCTGCCCGGCCTGCTGCGCCTGCCGCGGCATCTGCGCGAAGCCCTAGCCGCGGCGCTGCTCGCCGACGGCCATCCTCTCCACCCTCTCGATGCCGAAGGATCCCCGCGGTGAATGTGACCGATCTGTTTGTCCTACTGCAGCCACTGAACAAAGAGCCGGTGCTGGACTGCACCGGCGACCATCTCACCTGCGCGCCTTGCACCCTGAAGAGCGTGCTGATGCAGGCCAGGGACGAGGTGACGCTCGCGCTGATCGTTGCCGTCGACCGGGCGGCCGGCCAGGTTACGCCGAGCTCCGCCGACTTCGCCCTGTTCTGCGCCCGGATGCTCGAGAACCTGGTCGCGCTGCACCCCCATGGCGTGGCCCTGGCCAGGGCCGCGCTGCTGCTGGCTGAGGCGAAGGCGCCGCTGCGTGCGGCCGATCGGAGGCACCTCGATGGCTAAGCGAATGATCGAACATGCGGCGGCGGCCGAGGCTCCGCCGGAAGCGCCGCTCCTCCCGCCCGTCGATCCCTGGATCGGGATCTCGCGCGTCGAGGCTGAGGTCGGCCTGGGCCGGTCCACCATCTACCGGCGCATGGATGCCGGCACCTTTCCCCTGCCACGCAGCCTGGGAGGGGGCGTGGTGCGGTGGGTCCTCTCCGAGATCCAGGCATGGAAGGCCGCGCGGCCGCCGGTGACGCCTATGCTGCGCGGCGAGGGCGCTCGGGAGGGCTCGCCGCGGGGGCGGCCTCGGAAGACGCATCACGGCGCTTGAGCGGGCGCCGCGGCCCCTCCGTCAGCGCGCTGGCGGAGGGCAGGCCATCCAGCAGCAGGTTGGCCCATTCTTCCGCCAGTTCGCGCCGGCGCTCCAGATGACGAGCGCGATTATAGGCCGCTTCCACCTTGTCCTTCGGCGTATGCGCCAGCATCAGATCGATGACCGCGCGATCGGCGCGGTGGCGCTCGTTCATGATGGTGGAGAAGGCCGCGCGCCATCCATGCGGGACGTGCTGGCCGTGATAGCCGGCACGGTTCAGCAGATAGCCGATGGCGTTGTTGCTGATCGCGCGGCGCGTCGTGCGCGCGGTAGGGAATAGCAGGCCGCTGGGTCCGATGAAGCGGCGCAGGCTTCGCACCACGTCGACCGCCTGAGGCGCCAGCGGAACCAAATGGTCGCCGGCGCTCTTCACCTTCATGCGGGCGGCCGGCACGTGCCACATGGGCGCCGGGCCCTCCAGGTCCTCGATCTCCTGCAGATAGGCGCCCAGCAATTCGTCGCCGGGCCGCACCACCGTCAGGGCGAGGAAACGCAGCGCGAGCTTGGTCACCGGCTGCGACGGCGTTGCCTCGGCATCGCGCAGCATCTGCCGCAGGCGGTCCACGTCGGTGATCGCAGGCTGGCGTCCGCGCTGAACCGGTTTCAGCAGGCGCTGAACCTGGGCAGCCGGATCCGAACTGGTCCATCCATGAGCGACGGCATGCTGAAACACGGCGCTGATCCGCTGCCGGATCCGATGGGCCGTCTCGATGGCGCCGCGGCGCTCCACATCGCGCAGCACCACCAGCACCAGCGGCGGCGTGATCTCGCTGAGGGGCAGGCGGCCGAGGGACGGGAACACCGATGTCTCGAGGCTGCTCAGGACATCGGCGGCATGTGTCGCGGTCCAGCGCGCCTTTTGTTCTTCGTGCCAAGCGCGGGCGATGACCTCGAAGGTGGTGCCGAGGGAAGCCAGGGCAGCAAGTCGCTGGACCCGCTTTTCCACGCTCGGGTCCCGGCCCGCCCGAAGCTGCTCCCGGGCCACGTCGCGGGCCTTGCGCGCCTCGGCCAGGGAGATCTCCGGATACTGTCCGATCGACAGCTTCTTTTCCTTGCCGGCGATCTCGTACCGGTAGTTCCAGAGCCGGCTGCCGCTGGGCATCACAACCAGCACCAGCCCCTGTCCGTCCCGTACCTTGTACGGCTTGTCGCGCGGCGTGAGAGCGCGGATTTCCCGGTCCGTCAGCATGCCATCCCTCCGTGGCCCGGTTTTTCCGATCCGTGGCCCGGTCAGTGGCCCGAAATTTCACGGGCTTGGCCGGGAACGAACAGGAAACTGCGGAGGGAAAACTAAGGCCAAAAGCGCCCGATAGGCAACAATTCTGGTGGTTTGGCGTGACGATCAGGGATGTCTAGGAAAAGGGTCTGGCGGACGGGGTGGGATTCGAACCCACGATACGCTTTCACGTATACACACTTTCCAGGCGTGCGCCATCGACCACTCGGCCACCCGTCCCGCGCAAGGCGGGCTATCTACCAGACCCCCCGCCCGCCGCAACCCCATCCCCCGCCGGCAGGGCGCATTTTGCGCGCGCGGCCGCCGCCGCGGTTGCCAGCCGGCCCCCGGGAGGCCCATAGCCGGGCCCGACAGGGCAAGGAATGTGCGGCATGGACAAGGATGAACTCACCCGCTGGGCGCTGGCCAGTGGCTGGCAGATGATCGCCGGCCACCCCAGCCTCACCAAGCCCCGCGCGCCGAAGGAGGCGATCGTGCGCCTGGTGCTGAAGGCGACCGTGGCGCATGTCGAGGTGAAGAAGCCGGCCGGGAAGTGGGAAAAGATGACCGGCGCCGCCTATGGCGCCATCCAGCCGGACCCCGAGACCGGCCTGCCCATCGGCCTCGGCCTGGACAGCATCACCGGCTTCACCATGCTGATGCAGGACAACCGCGACCGCCAGGTCTTCGCGAAGATGACCGGCGGCGCGCCCTGACGCCTCGACCTGCGCCCCTTCGCGGTGCATAGGGGGCGCCCCTTTCCGACTGGAGTTCCCCACGGATGAAGCCATCCGACATCGCACGCGTGCAGGCTTATCTGCGTCGCCTGCTGGCCACGGACCGTATCACCCTGCTCGCCCCCGCCAGGCCCGGCCTCTCGGTCGAGGTCTCGGTGCAGGATGAGGTGATCGGCACGGTGCATCGCGACGACGAGGAGGGGGAGGTGTCCTACTCCGTGATGCTGACGGTGCTGGAGGAAGACCTGCCCCCCGCCTCCGCCCCCACCGCCCCGGCCCGCGGCCGCCGCTGAAGCCGGCGTCTGACTCAGCGCAGGCCCGGTGAACGGCGTGGCTCCGGCTGCGCCGGGCCGGATTGCCAGGGGCCGCTGGGCGGAAGGTTCGGCAACAGCAAGCTGGGCGGCAGCAGGCTGGGTGCCAGCAGGTCCGGCAGGGCCGGCGTCGCGGCAGGCGGCACCAGACCCGGCCCGCAGGCCGGGCGCAGGATGCCGCAATCCCAGCCGATCCGGTCCGGCCGGCCAGTCATGCTGCCGCCGGGGATGAAGCGGCAGGTGCACAGCTTGCCGGCGATGCAGGCTGCGATCCCCTCCCGCGCCTCGGTGCAGGCCGGCGATTCCTCCGCCCGCAGCGGCGGGGAGGCCAGAAGGGCGAGCAGGAGCAGCAGGATCGGGCGCATGGCGGCCATCCTGCGCCGCGCCGGGTGAACCGGGTCTTGACGCGTGCCGGCCTCAGCCGCCGCGCAGCGCCTCCAGCACCAGCGTCTCGGTCAGGATCTGCGGCAGCACCACCGGCGCCGCGGCGCCCGGGGCCCAGAACAGGTAGAGCGGCACGCCCTCGCGCCCCTGTTCGCGCAGCATGGCGCCGATCGCGGGGTCGCCGCGCGTCCAATCCGCCTTGAGATAGGCCACGTTCCGCGCCGCGAAGGCATCCTGCACAGCCGCCGCGCGCAGGGCCACGCGGTCATTCACCTGGCAGGTGATGCACCAGGCCGCCGTCGCATTGACGAAGACCGGCCGCCCGGCGGCGCGCAGCTCCGCCAGGCGGGCGGCGGACCAGGGCTCGGCCTGGGCATCGGCCACCGCCGCCACGGCCGGCGCGGCGGAAAGGCGCGGCAGCAGGGCGAGGGCCACCAGCACGGCCAGGCCCGCGGCCGTCACCCCGGCGATGCGGCCGCGGCCGGCGCCGGCGCGCTGCGCCAGGCCGAGCCCCCAGAACCCGGCGGCCAGCACCACCGCGCCGGCCAGGCCCAGCAGCACCCCATCCGGCCCCGCCTGCAGTGCCAGCACCCAGACCAGCCAGGCGGCGGTCGCATACATGGGGAAGGCCAGCGCCTGGCGCAGCCGCTCCATCCAGGCGCCCGGCCGCGGCAGGGCACGGGCCAGGGCGGGCGCCAGGCCGAGCAAGGCATAGGGCGCCGCAAGTCCCAGCCCGAGCGCGAGGAACACCGCCATGGTCGCCGCCGGCGGCATCACCAGCGCCGCGCCGAGGGCCGCCGCCATGAAGGGCGCCGTGCAGGGGGTTGCCAGCAGCACGGCCAGCCCGCCCGTGGCGAAGGCGCCCAGCGCCCCGCCCCGCCCCGCCAGGCCCTGCCCGGCCCCCACCGCGCGGCCCATGACGAAGACGCCCGAAAGGTTCAGCCCCACCGCCAGTACCAGCCAGGCCATGGCGGCGACGAAGGCGGGTTCGGTGAACTGGAAGCCCCAGCCCACCGCCATGCCGGCCGCGCGCAGCGCCACCAGCAGCCCGCCGATGGCGCCGAAGCTCACCAGCACCCCGGCGGTATAGGCGGCGGCATGCCAGCGGATCTCGCCCCGCGCCGCGCCGCCGAGGCGCGCCAGCGCCATGGCCTTCATGGCCAGCACCGGGAACACGCAAGGCATCAGGTTCAGGATCAGCCCGCCCGCCAGCGCCAGCAGCAGCGCCTGCCACAGCGGCAGGGCGGTGGCCGCTTCGGCCGGGCCGGCCAGCGGCGCCGAGATCTCGAAGGCGGCGCGCTGGCCGCCGCCGTCGTGCAGCACCAGCGTGCCTTCCAGCGCCGCCGGCACCGCATCGGGCTGAAGGGTCAGGCCGAGCGTCAGGCGGCCGTCGCGCAGCGTCATCGGCTGCGGCGCCGTATTGTCCAGCAGCCCCGGCTCGGCCGGAAAGAAGAAGGCACTCTGCAGCGCCGTGGGGGTCAGGCCCGTGCCCTCCAGCGTCAGGCTCGCCCGGCCAGCGCCGCCCCCGGCGCGCACCGGCCAGGGCAGCGGCCGCGGCAGGGCGGCGGCCGCAGCCTCGAAGAGCGGGGCGGCGAGGGGGGAGGGGGCCGCGGCCTCGGCCACCGGCAGGGTCAGGCTGAAGGTGCCCTCTTCCGGGATGCAGACATCGGCACAGACCAGCCAATTGGCCTCGGCGCGGAGCGTCAGCACCTCGCCAGGGGCGAGGCTGGCCGGCAGCGTCACCGGCACCGGCAGCAGCACCTCTCCGGTATAGCCATAATTGACCAGCGGACCGTAGGGGATGCGCTCCGGCGCCGGCCAGGCGATCGGCCCGGCGCTGGCGCCCTCCGGCAGGTCCAGCGTCAGCTCCGGCGCCGCGCCGGCATCGCCGGCATTGCGCCAGTAGCTGTGCCAGCCGGGCGCGAGCCGCAGCCGCAGCCCCAGCTGCAGGACCTGTCCGGGCGCCACCGCCGCGCTATCGGCCAGCAGCGTCGCGGTGGCACGGGGCGAGCGGATGGCGGCGCTTTCCATCGCCGGGGCCGGCATGGGCAGGGCCAGCCCCAGCAGGAGCGGCCCGAGCAGGAAGGAAAGGCGGCGCGGCATGGGGCGGATATAGCATGGCCACCGCGGATTGCGCCCCCTGGGCGTGTCAGCCGTGCGCCGGCCCCTGTGCCGCGGCCGCCGCGACCTCGCGGATCGCCTCGGCCACCAGCTCCGGCTGCTGCCAGGGAATTTCGTGATCCGAGCCGGCGGTCACGCGCAGGGCGCCGCGCGGCAGGCTGGCGGCCAGGTCACGCTGCGCCGCCAGCGCCCGGGCATGTGCCTCCGCCTCCGTCAGCCCCTTCGGCACGGCCACCGCGCCGTGGGTGGAGGCCAGCACGATGCAGGGCTGCGGCGGCGGGGGCATGGCCTCCACCGCCCGCGTATCGGTGGCGAAGCTGGCCAGCTCGGCCCGGGTCGCACTGAGATCCTGGTGCGACTGCGAAAGCCGCGTCCAGGCTGCCGCCATGGTCTCCGGCGCCACGCTGGCGGGCAAGGGCGAGAGGCCTTGCCGCAGCCGCCACAGGCGCCACAGCCCGAGGCGGGCGGCCGGCAGCTTCCACCACAGGCTGCGGGCGAAGCCGGACTCCACCACGCTGGCGGCCAGCGGCGCCGGGATGGTTTCCACCAGCACCAGCCCGGCCACGTCCCCAGGGTGCCGCGCCGCATGCAGGCGGGCGATATGGCCGGAATAGGAATGCGCCACCAGCAGCCAGGGCGGCGCCAGATGCAGCGCGGCGAGCAGGGCGCGCTGATCGGCCAGGTTCGCCTCGACATCGCGCGGCCCCTCGGCCGGGGTGCTCCACAGATGGCCGGCGCGGTCGAAGGTCACCACCAGCCAATCCGGCCCCAGCGCCCGCACCACGGCGGGCCAGGCCAGGCTGCCATTGGTCAGCCCGCCATCCATGACCACCACCGGCTGGTCGATGCTGCGGCGGCGGCCCTGCAGCGCGGCGTGCACCAGCGTCTCGCCCAGTTGCACGAAGCTGCCCTGGCGGGCCAGGCGCCGCCGGTCCCGTGCGGCGGCCCAGCCTTCCCAGGCGGCACCCAGCAGGCAGAGCCCCCCGAGGGCGGCAAGCCCGGCCACCAGCGCGCTCACGCGGCGCCGCCGAGGGTCCGGCGCGGGCCCGCGGGCCTCGGCGTCGGGTTGCCCGGGGGATGGGCCATGGCAGCGTCTCCAGGGTGGCAGTCGGGGGCGCGCAGCCTGCGACGGGGGCGCGCATGACGCAACGGGGCAAATTACATTACTGAAGATACCATTTCTTCATGCCCATCCGGCCCACTTTCGAGATCATCGGCGGATGACCGCATGATCTCCTGCAAGTTGCATAATTCGCCGCAATGTCGCTCTGGGTCATCTTGAGGGCTCCTGGAAGGCGGCTGGCGGCGCCCTGGCCAGCGCCGGCGGGTGCCTTTCCGCCGCCATTCGCGAAAAATCGGCGATCGCCTCCGGCTGCCGGCGACCCCCCGCTTGCCGGGCGGCGGGGGCTTCGCTATACCCCGCGCCTCGCCGTGACCCGCCGGAGTGTAGCTCAGCCTGGTAGAGCACTGTGTTCGGGACGCAGGGGCCGGAGGTTCGAATCCTCTCACTCCGACCAATTGGAAGCGGCGCAACCCCCTGGGAAACCAGGGGGTTTTTTCTTGCGCGCAGCCTGGCGGGGCGTTGCCGGGCCGAAGCCGGGTGTCCGGGCGGATCCTTGTGCGATGCAAAGTTGCAACAGGGGACGGCGAATATACGAAACGCCGCTGAAAGCCCTTTCTCGGGGGCGGCAGCCTGCTACTGCTTATAAATCACGCAGCCGCTAGCCAACCGCGAGGATTGCCCATGATTCGATCTCTGAAGCTTGCCACGGCTGCCCTGATTGGTGGCATGGTGCTTTCTTCGGGTGCAGTTCAGGCCCAGCAGACCATCGAGTCCGCCGGCCTGACCATCCTCACCACCCCCCTGATCGGCTCCGACTATATGTTCCGCGGCCTCAGCCAGACCCGGAACCGCCCGACCGCCCAGGTGACGGTGGATGTCGAGCATACCTCCGGCCTCTATGTCGGCGCCTTCGTCAGCAACGTCGCCTTCGCCGGCACCAATGCGCGGCAGGAGGTCGACCTCTCCGGCGGCTATCGCTTCGAGCTGGCCGGCGTGAAGCTGGATCTCGGCGCCACCTACTATGCCTATCCGGGCTACGACGCGCCGACCGGCGGCTTCGAGCTGAACTATTACGAGTTCCTGCTGCGCGCGAGCTACGAGATCGCGCCGGTGAAGTTCGTCGGCCTCGCCGCCTATTCGCCGGACTTCACCGGCGAATCCGGCACCGGCATCTATCTCGAAGGCGGCTTCGACATGACGCTGGACTACGGCTTCACCATCGGCGGCCGCGTTGGCTACCAGTGGGTGGAGCGCAATTTCGCCCGCCCCGGCCGCAGCGAGGGCGCCTTCGGCGCCGAGGACTATGCCAACTACTCCGTCTTCGTCTCGCGCGAGATCATCGGCGGCGTCATCGGCACGCTCTCCGGCGTCTTCACCACGCTCGATCAGCGCGCCGACTGCTTCGGCGGCTCCAAGATCTGCGACAACCGCGTGACCTTCACCCTCAGCCGCCCCTTCTGAACCGCGGCACAGGTCTTCGGGCGGCGTCCCCATCGGGGGCGCCGCCTTTTTCATGCGCGCGCCTCAGCCCCGCCCGCGCGCGGCCCAGAACATCAGCCACTTCGCCGGCCAGGCCCAGGCGATGCCGGCCACCGTGAAATAGGCGAATTGCACCAGCCAGTGCAGGCCCAGCACATGGTCGGCCAGCGCCACCACCGCCATCACATACAGGACGAAGCCGAGAAGGCCGCCGATCAGGGCGAGGGGAGTGCGGGACATGCCGCGCATGTGGCCCAGGCCCGGCGCCCCGCCAAGCCCCCGGCCGGCGCCCCAAAGGTTGCGGCGCCCGCCCGCCCCGGCGTAGCTTCCGCCCGCGCACGCCAGTGCGGCCCGGCCCAGGGGGCGGCCGGCGCGCGGCGTCGCGGCAGGAGCATCCGACCCGCCTCATGGCTGACACCCAGACCGCCCGACTCGCCGTCGATCCCGGCATCGACCTCAAGGACCATATCCGCGGCATCCCGGATTTCCCGAAGCCGGGCATCCTGTTCTACGACATCTCGACCCTGCTGCGGCACGCCGCCGCCTGGCGCACCGCCATGGGCCGCCTGGCCGATCTCATCCGCCCGCACAAGCCGGATGTGCTGGCCGGCATCGAAAGCCGCGGCTTCCTGGTGGCGGCGCCGCTGGCGCTGGAGCTCGGCCTGGGCTTCGTCATGCTGCGCAAGCCGCGCAAGCTGCCGGGCCTCACCATCGGCCTGAACTACGCGCTGGAATACGGCACCGACCGCATCGAGATGCAGGCCGATGCGGTGGAGAAGGGACAGCGCGTGGTGGTGCTGGACGACCTGCTGGCCACCGGCGGCACGCTGGCCGCCGGCATTTCGCTGCTGCGCCAGGCCGGCGCGGAAGTGCCCTGCGCCGCCACGCTGATCGAGCTGAGCTTCCTGGGCGGCCGCTCGCGCATCGACGTGCCCTTCGAATCCCTGGTCACCTACGACAGTTGAGCATCGCCCGGGGCGTGGCGCCTCTGCCACGATTCCGCCCCATTCGGGCGGCTAGGTGACACCCGACATGGAGGCCGGAGGGATGGGACAGAACAACCCGACCCGGCGAGACGCCGTCCGCCTGCTGGCGGCATCGGCCCTCGCGGCCTTGGCATGTCCAACGCGCAGCCCCCTGGCGCAGGTACCGGAAGCCGCCACGCTGCTGGCGCCGGGGCCGGAGGAGGGCACCGCCGCCCGGCTCGCCGGCCGCGCCGCCGCGGCGCTGGCCCGCGGCCTGGTGCAGGCCGCCGCCCTGCGGGTTTCCGTCCTCGGCGGGCCGGATGGCATCACCGCGGCCAATCGCTTCGCCTCCTCCTCGGTCCGTGACGGGCAGATGCTGCTGCTTCTGCCGGGGCTCGCCGCCCAGGCGCAGCTGGTGGGAGACAGCCGCGCCCGCTTCGAGCCGCGCCACTGGCCCGCCATCTGCGGCAGCCTGCAGCCCAGCCTGCTGGCGCTGCGCCGCCCCGCCACGCCGGCTGGCCCGCTGCGCATCGCGATCCCCGCCGCCGCCGCGCCCGAAGCCGGGGCGCTGCTGGCGCTGGAACTGCTCGGCCAGGCCGCCGTGCCGGTCTTCTGCCCGGCTGCGGATGCGACGCAGCGCCAGGCGATGACGGAAGCGGCGGTGGCCCAGGGCGCGGCGGATGGGGTGGTGCTCTCGGGCACGGCGGCGGAGCGCCGCGCGGCGGAGCTCGGCCTGGCGCCGCGCTTCGCCTTCGATGCCGCCGGCCATGCCCGCGACGCCGCGCTGCCCGGCGTGCCGGCGCTGGGTGAAGTGCTGCCCGACCCCGCCCGCGCCGATCTGCTGGAGGCGGCGCGCGCCTGCGGTGCGGCCTTGCGGGCGCGCGCCATCCTGGTGCTGCCCGCCCTGACCTCGGCCAATGTCGTGGCGCTGTGGCGCGGCGCGGCGCAGACCTGGCCGGAGGAGGCGCCGGATGCGCCGGAAGCCGGCACGCGGCGCATCGGCCCGGCCGAGGCCACGGCGCTGCTGACCACCCTGTGCCCGGCGCCCGATGTGGCGCTGGCCTATCGGCTGTGGCTGCTGCGCCGGCTGGGCTTCCAGGCGGCCTGAACCCTACCGGTCCAGCCCCAGCCGCTCCGCCAGCTTCCAGACCGGCCCCACCAGCAGGTTGCAGGCCACCGTGCGGACCAGGTGGAAGCCGAGCACCAGCGGCACGGCCAGGTCCAGCGCCTTGGCCGTGATGGTCATCTCCGGCATCCCGCCCGGCGCCATGCCGAGCACCACCGCCGCCGGCGGCAGGCCGGAGACCAGGCCGAGCCCGATGCCGAGCGCCGCCATCAGCGCCGAGAGCAGGATGGTCGAGCCCACCGAGGCCAGGGCCAGGCGGCGGGAGGTCAGCAGGAAGCGCTTGCTCATCCGCTGGCCGAGCCCTGCCCCCATGCCGACCTGCGCCGCATCGATCATCCAGAGCGGCACGCCGGAGGGCAGCATCTCGAAGGCCGAGAGCACGATGACCAGCGCGCAGGGGCCGAGCATCCAGGGATTGGCCAGCTTCAGCATCCGGATCCCCAGCGCCACCGCCAGGCCGGCGGCCATCAGCACGGCCAGCCCCGCCAGCTCCACCGGCGGGCGTTCGGCGAAGAAGGCGCCGGCCCCGCCGCGCGGCGCCAGCCAGGTGATCAGCGGCGGGAAGATCACCACCACCACCATCACGCGGATGGTCTGCGCCAGCGTCACCGCCGGCACGGAAACCCCGGCCCGCTGCGCCAGCACCGCCATGACGATGACGCCGCCGGGCACGGCGGAGAAGTAGCCGGTGCGCGGATCCGTGCCCGCCATGCGGGCGAAGAATCGCGCCACCAGCGCGCCGACGACGATGCTGATGACCGCCGCCGCCAGCAGCCAGGGCAGCGCCGTGGCCAGGGCCGCCAGTACCGGCGTGGTGAAGGTCTGCCCCAGGCCGAGGCCCAGCATCAGCAGCGCCACCGGCCGCACCGGGGCGGCGACGGCGGCGCGATCGTGCCAGGCCAGGGCGCCGGTCGCGGCCATGGCGCCCAGCATCCAGGGCAGCGGGACATGCAGCAGCCAGGCGAGTGCCCCGCCCGCCGTCGCGACCACCGCCGTGAGCAGATAGGCCGCAAGGCGCGGGGGATCCGATGGGGGAGAAGAGGGGGTGGAGGGGGAGGGGCTTTGCGTCACGGGACCGAATCTTGTGCGGCACAGCATCCGCCGCCGGGCCGCACCGGTCAAACCCGCGACGGGACATTTTCCGACGAAGCGGGATTCACGCTTCCTCAAGGAATATCCCGTTAGATGAGGCGTTGTCTTATATCTAGGCAGGAGTCTCTCGCCATGCTGAGTGCCACCCTTCCGGTCGCCGCCGTGAGGCCCGCCGCCGACCCGCCGCGGAATCCGCCCCCCGCAAGCCCGCCGCCGCAGGCGCCCGCCCCCTCCACCCAGCTCCGCATCGAGACGGCGCTGCAGCTGGTGGTGGTGGAATTCCGCGCGCCGGATGGAGAGGTGCGGCAATCCATCCCGACGCCGAAGGAGATCGATGCCTATCGCAACCCGCCGCTGCCCGCGCCGGATCCGGAACTCGACGTCAGCCGCTGAAGGCGATGCGCGCGCGGCCAGTAGGGCCGCGAAGCGCCGCGCGGCACCACCCCGGCCGGGCCGGGTCTGTCCTTCCACGGGTTTCCCTGGCGGGACGCGTCAGGCCTTGAGCGAGAGGCCGCCGATCAGGCTGTTGAGCGAGCCGCCGCCGCTGAACAGGGCGAGCACCGGGTTCGAGGCGGATTGCGCGGGCGCCGAGAGCGCCAGGTAGCGCTGCGCCAGCTTCGCCACTTCCTTCGGATCCTGCAGCGATTCCAGTTTCACGCGCGCCGTCAGCAGCGCCTTCTGCTGGTCGAAGTCCAGCACCCCGAAACTCTCCGGCAGGCCCAGCGCGCCGCGCACGACGGTGGTCATCGCCTTGTCCGTCATCAGCTCCGTGATCGAGGTGATCTTGGAGGCATTGCGCACGAAGTACAGCGCCTCCCGCAGCCCGGCATTGCCATCGCCCATCGCCTTCTCGTAGCGATTGGTCATCGTCCCCGACACGACGCGATCCAGCAGCGCCGCATCGGCGAAGGGCCGGCGCGTCTCGAGCGCCGCGGCCGCCGCTTCCTCCGCCGCCGTGGGCGGGCCCGAGGTGGCGAGCGCGCGCAGCTGCGCGGTGCCGAGCGCGGCGCGCTGCGCATCGCCAAGCGCCCGCGCCTGGCCGGCGGAGAGGGCGGCCAGCTGTTCCGTGCCGAGCGCCGCGAGCTGGCTGGTCGCGAGCGCCGCCATCTGCGTGGTGGCCAGCGCGCGCAGCTGCGCCACGCCGAGCTGCGCGAAATCCGCCGCATCGATGGCGGCCAGCTGCGCCGTGCCCAGCGCGGCCACCTGGGAGGGCCGCAGCGCCGCGACCTGGCCCGCATCCAGCGCGCGCAGATCCGCCAGGTCCAGCGCCGCGATCTCGCTGCTGCCGATGGCAGCGACCTGCGTCGCATCCAGCGCGCGCATCTGCGCGGTGGTCAGCGCGCGCACCTGCTCCGAGCTCAGCCCCGCCATGCGGGCGAGCGACAATTCGCCGATCGCGGTGGTGCTCAGCGCCGCGATCTCGGTCGCCGTCTGGGTGGAGGCCTCGCGCTGCGCGAAGGCGCGGGCCATCTCGCGCCAGCGGCGGTCGGTCAGCTTGTTGGCCAGGCTGCCCTCGGCGGCCGGGTCCTCGGTCAGGATCTTGCGCAGGATGCCGCGCTTGTTGATCTCGCCCTCCAGCTGGAAGGCCTCCAGCATCACGCCCAGCGTGCGGCGGTCCTGCAGCAGGGATTCCACGTCCTGGTGCTGGTTCGCGGCCTCGCGGAAGCGGGTCATCGCCGCCTCGTTGTCGCGGCGGGCGGTGAAGCGGGATTGCAGATTGCCCCCCTCGCGCTGCGCGACAGCGAATGCGGTCAGCGCGCCGAGGCCGGGCAGCATGTCAGGCGACCCGACTGGTGAAGGCCAGGACGGGGGCGCTGGGCAAGGCGGGCTGCGCGGCGCCGCGCTGCGCCTCCAGCGCCTCGATCATGTCGCGGTGCAGCGCCATCAGCGGCTCCAGGCTGCCGCCATCGTCCAGCCGCAGGTCGGTTTCCTTCTGCGCCCAGAGGCCGAGCGAGATCAGCCGGCCGCGCAGCTCCGCCGGCAGCTTGTTGCCGGGCGAGCCGAGGTCGTTGATCAGGATCGACCACATGCGGTGCGTCTTCTCCAGCGCCACGGCGCGGCCGCGCAGATTGGTGGCGGCGGCCAGCAGCCCGTTGACGTAGCGGAAGGCGCGCAATTCGATTTCGCGGGGGGAGGCGACGGCGTTCTGGGTGGCGGCGTAACGCGAGACGCTCATGGATCCTCCGGCGCGGAAAAGGGTGCGGGCGCCCAGGCCTTACGGCCCGGGCGCCCGCGTCAGGCTTATCGGAACAGCGACAGCAGCGACTGGCTCTGCTCATTGGCGATGGAGAGCGACTGCGTGGCCAGCTGCTGCTTGGTCTGCAGGCTGGTCAGCCGCGCGCTTTCCTCCGCCAGGTCGGCATCGACGAGCGCGCCGAGGCCTTCCTTGATCGAGTCGTTCAGCTGCGTGGTGAAGGTCGTCAGGCCATCGACCTGGCGGATATTGGCGCCGAGATTGGCCAGCCGCGTACCCATCAGGTCGATCGCACCCTCGACGAGGGCAATCGCCTCGTCCTGGCCGGTGCCGGCCGCCGGGGCGGCTTCCACCGTGGCGCCGGTGATGTCGGTCGTCACATCCTGCGAATTGCCGCGGATGTAGAGCTCGCCATCCGCATTCAGGCCGGCATCGAGGCCCGCTTCCTTCATGCGCGTGATCAGCGCGGTCACGCGGGTCAGCGGGCTGTCCGTCGCCTCGAACTGCACGTCATACACACGGGTATCCGGGTCCGGCGTGGTGCCCAGCGCGGCGGTGCCGTCGCTGAACTCGAACACCAGCTCCACGTCTTCCAGCGCCGTGGTCGGGTCCTCATCCAGGTCGCGCTGCACGGTGACGGTCAGGATCTCGCCATTCGCCGGCGCCAGCGTGTCGTCGAAGGTGACGGTGCGGGCGGCGGAGGTGACCGACAGGCCGGTCAGGTCGAGGCCGGCCGAGGTGCTGTCGGTGCCGACCACCGCGGTGACGGAGCCCTGGATGTCGCGGACGATGTCGACCGAGGTATTGGTCACGCCTTCCACGGTCAGGCCGTTCACCAGCAGGTTCACGCCGTTGAAGGTGGCGGAATTGGCGAAGGCGTCGATGTTCTGCAGCGCATTGGTGATCTGGTTGTTGATCTGCTCCGCATCCAGGCCCTGCTGCTGGCCCTGGGTCATGGTCTGCTTCAGGCGGCCCAGCTCGTCGGAGATCTGCGTCGCGGCGTCGCGCGCCACGGCCAGCGCGGACTTGCCGAACTTCAGGCTGTCCTTCACCGCCGTCATGCCGTTCAGGTCGGCGCGCATGTTCTGCGCGATGGCGAAGACGGCGGGGTCGTCATCCGCCTTGCTGATGCGCAGGTTGGTCTCGATCCGCTGCTGGGTCTTGCCCATGTCCTTGCCGATATTGTTCAGCGAGCGGATGGCCGCCATGGCGGCGGCATTGGTGTTGACGGAGGACATCGTCCCCATCTCCTTCGAAAGGCGTTCCGCGTGCGGGGCGACATTTTGCCTCCCGTCCACGGGACCGGCGAAGCGGCGCCGCGGTGGCGCCCTCTCCCTCGGTTGCAGGCCCGACGCTTGTCCGGCCTTCCTCCGTATCCTGCCGCCTGGGTGTGAATCCGGCGTAAAGCCGGGCCCCTGGCGGCAGAAAAACTAGTCGAGATGCGGCCGGATCGCCGCCGCGGCGCCGGCGGCCGCGACCTGGCCCGGCAGCGCGACCGGCAGGCCGGTCTGCACATCCAGGCCCAGCACCGTCGCCTCGTGCCGCATCACATGGCGCACCAGGCGCAGCGCCTGGTACCATTCATCCTGCTCGGCCAGCGCCAGCGAACGCTCCAGCAGCTGGCGCGCCATGTCGGAGGTCGTCGCCTCCTGGAACTCGGCCACCAGGCGGTGCGCATCGGCCATCGCCGCCTCGCGCTCCTCCTCCGGCCCGACATAGGCGCATTGCAGCGCGAAATAGATCCGGCGCGAGGGCGTATTCGCCATCTCCGGCGACATCACCTGCTTGCCGAACAGGAAGCGCGCCTTCGCCACCAGCTCGACCCGCGTCCGGCTGCGGAAGCGCAGCGAGGCGCCGTTCACCACCATCAACTCGCCGGCCCGCATCTCGAGCACCAACGTGGACATGCCACTCTCCCAAGTCTGTCGGCGTGGCGGCGGGGTAGCGGGCCCGCCAGGCCGGGGTGCCGGCGAATGCCGACCGTCGCGAATCTTTCGCCACCACGCGGCCTGCGCCACGGGCTCGTTCCTACGAGGCTGCGTGGTCCGGCCCCGTCCCATCCTGGTCCGCACCACGCAACCGCATCATGCGGCATCGGCATTAATCAGGGTTGAAGGGCGCGTTGCGCCCGGCGATCAGCGCAGCAGCTGCGCCAGGGAGAGGCGGGAGAGCATGCCGGTGGCCTCGTAGCTCGCCTCCAGCCGCGATTTCAGCTGGCTGAGTTCGGCCGAGGCCTGGGCCAGGTCCACCTCCTCCACCGAACCCAGCTGGGTGCGCAGCGCCACCATCGTATCCTGGTGGCGGTCGCGGGTGGTGCCGATGCGCAGCTCCGCCGCCCCCAGCATGGCCTGTTCGGTGGCCAGGCTGCTGGCGGCCTCGCCGATGGCGCTGGCGACGCCGTCCATCAGGTCGGACCAGCCGCCGCCCTCCGCCGCCTGGGCCGGGGTGGTCGCCGCCAGCACCGCCAGGTTGCGCAGCAATTCGCGGCCCCAGCTGGCCGTCACCTCCCCGTCATGGTCGCGATTGGCGAAGACGCCGATCGCCACCCGCTCGCCATCCGCCAGCTGCACCGCGCGCGTCGCCTCGGTCAGCCCGGCGCCTTCGAGGAAGGCGGAGAAGGGCGTGGTCGCGGCATCGGTCGCCGCCGTCACCGTATCCGCCAGCACCGTCGCGGCATTGGTCGCATCCAGCGTGGCGACGGAGGTGGCGATGGCGGTGGCCATCGGGCTGGTGACGATATCGGCCGCATCCGGCACCGGCGGCGCATCCACATCCGAACCGGAGAAGAGGTATTCCCCGCCATGCCGCGTGTTCAGCAGCGCCGCCACCTCCTCCAGCGCCGCGGTCGCGGTGCGGGCCAGGTTCTCCGCGCTGGTCGAGGACATGGTCTTCGACCGCAGCGCCTGCGCGCCCACCGTGGCCGCGATGTCGTGCAGCCGGCTCAGCACGGTCTGCGCCGCGCCGGCGCGCGCCAGGGCGCGGTCCGCCGCATTGGAATAGGCCTCGCGCCGCGCCACCTCGGCGCGCAGGTCGATGGCGCGCCGCGCCTCCGGCTTCAGGTCGCCGAAGACCTCCGCCTTCTGCCCGGTGGAGACCTGGCGCGAGGCGGTATCGAGCCGCGCCCGCAGCGCCGCCTGGTCCACCGCGAGATTGCCGATGCTGCCGATGATCGACATGGCTGGTCGCTCCGTTCAAACAATAAGCTAGGGCCGTTTCGCCGTCTTCGCTGTCGGTGAAGCGGCTCTAGCGGACCGCGCTGAACAGCGCGTCCCACATCGACTGGATGGTGGAAATCACCCGCGCATTGACGCCATAGGCGGTCTGCAGCTGCACCATCGCCGCCACCTCGGCATCCACATCGACGCCGGAGCGTTCGGCGAAGCGGCCGGCCAGCAGCTCCTCCAGGCTGCTGGCGCGACCGCCGGCCTCGGTGGCGGCGGCGCGGGCGCCGGATTGCTCGGCCACCAGCGCCGCGCCGTAATCGGCCAGCGTGCGCAGGCCCGAGAGCGGGGAGGAAAGGGTGCCATCCGGGCCAAGCCCGGTGGTGGCGAAGCCGGGCTGCGCCACGCCGGCCGATTGCTCCGCGCCGAAGCTGAAATCCAGCACGCGGTCCAGCAGCGTCTCGAAGCCGGAAGGGCCGCCCACGGGGTTGGGCGTGAAGGCGCTGGGGCCGGCCGGGTCGCCCGCCACCGCATGGGTGCCGTCGCGCAGCAGGGTGGGATCGGCGGCCACCAGCGGGTTCACCCGGATGGTGCCGGCGAAGCCGATCATGGCGCTGCCGGCATAGGCCACCGTCGGGTCCGGCACGGTGGCGGCGGCATCGGTGAACAGGCGCAGGCCCTGCCCCTCCAGCCGATAGGCCAGCTGCGCCGCGGCCAGGTCGGCCTCCGCCTGCATCCGCGGCAGGGTCGCGTCGCGCAACTCCGCCGCCGCGCCCATGCGCCCGCCGGCCAGTTGCCGCGTCACGTCGCGGTTGTTCAGCATCACCCCCGGCAGGGTGCCGGCGCCGCCATGGAAGGCGCCGGTGCCGACCGTCGCATCGGCCAGGGAGAAGGGGGTGCTGCCCTCGACCAGCGGCAGCACCACGCCGCCACGCGCCACCAGCGTCACCCCGCCGGTCTCGGAGCGGATGACGGAGAGGTCGATCGACTGGGCCAGCTGGCCGATCGCCAGGTCCCGCTCATCCTCCAGCGCCGCGATGCTGCGGCCGGCGGCCAGTTCGCCACGGATCTCGGTGTTCAGCCGGGCGACGTCGGACAGGCCGGCATTCACCGCCGCCACCTCCGCCCGCAGCGCGTCCTGCGCGCCCTGCCGCGCCGTGCCGATGGCATCCGAGATGCCGTTCAGCCGCGCGGCCAGGTTCTCCGCCTCCGTCACCACGGCATTGCGCCGCACCGGGTCGGCCGGCGCCTCGCGCAGCTCGATGAAGCTGGATTGCAGGCTGGTGATCAGCCCGCCCAGGCTGTCGCCATTCTCGGGCGAGCCATGCGCCGCCTCGATGCCGCCCAGCAGGCGCTCGCGCAGCCCGGCGGCGGCCGCATCGCCGCCGGCGCGCTGCTGCGCCGCCTGCACCGCGAGGTCGACGTCGCGCGCCACGACGCGCGCCCGCACGCCCTGGCCGTTGCCGGCGACGGTGAGGGAATCGCCCTCCAGCGTCTTGCGCGTATGGCCCAGCGTGCCGGCATTGGCGATGTCGTCCGCCGCGCGCGCCATCTGGCGGTCCAGCAGCCGGAGGCCGCTGGTGGCGACGGACAAGGCGAGGTCGAGACCCATGGCGCGCTACCCTGCCCTTCTGCTCACCGCTTCATGTTGCCTCACCGCTTCATGTTGCCTCACCGCTTCATGTTGATCGTGTCCTGCAGCATCTCATCCGCCGCGGTCACGATGCGGGTGTTCGAGGTATAGGCGCGCTGCGCCAGGATCAGCTTGGAGAATTCCGCCGCGATATCGACGTTGGAGCGTTCGATGGAGCCGGTGACCAGCTTGCCCACGCCATTCGTCGCCGCATCCGTCACCCGCGCCTCGCCGCTCTCGACCGTGCGCATGAAGGCCTGGCCGTCCAGGCGCTGCAGCTTGTCCGGGTCGTTGAAGGCGACCACCGGCACGCGCGCCACGATGCGCGTCTGGCCATTGTCGTAGTTCACCGCGACATCGCCATTCTCGCGCACCGTCACGCCGGAGAAGGAGCCCAGCGGCACGCCGTCCTGGCTCAGGTCGCGCACCGAATACTCGGTGCCGGAATAGCTGGTCAGGCCGGTCGGGATGCCGTAGCCGCCGAGGCCGAGCTCGATGGTCTGGTTGCCGAAGCCGTAGTCCACCGTGAAGCCGAGGAAGGCGGGATCGCCCGCCACCAGCGGCGCCGGGGTGGTGCCCGTGGTGGCGCTCAGCGGCGTGATGGCGGAGATGGTGCCGGCGGGCGCATCCACCGCCGGCGGGCCGGCGGCGATCTGGCCGCCGAAGTCGATATCCGCGAAATAGCCGTCCACCGGGTTCAGCGTATCGCCATCCGGCGTAATGCGCAGCCGCCAGGTGTCCACATCCAGCCGCCACCAGTCCAGCGTCACCTGCTGCTGGTTGCCGAGGTCGTCGAAGATCTGGATGACGCTGCTGACCGGATCCTCCGCCGGCGCCCAGGGGGCGGCGCCCGGCACGGTGGTGACGGTGGCGACATTCGCCGGCAGGTTCGCCGCCAGGTCGATGGTCGAGGTGGGCTGCGGGTTGTAGACCAGCTCGCTGATCCGGATCGGGCCCAGCGTGGTGCGGTCCGGCTCCCCGTTCTGCTGGATCTCCCAGCCTTCCAGGTAGTAGCCGGCGCCGTTCACCATGTAGCCGTCGCGATCCATGGCGAAATCGCCGGCGCGGGTGAAGAACTGGCGGTCGTCGAAGACCACGCTGTCGCCCTGGCCGCCGCGCGCCTGGGCGACGGAGAAGAAGCCCTGGCCGGCGATCGCCATGGCCAGCGGATTCTCCACCTGCTCCACCGTGCCCTGGACGGTATTGGTATAGTCCGGGCGCGCCTCCACCGAACCCGGCATGTGCAGCCGCAGGTTGCTGCGCGTCAGCCAGCTGGTGAAGTTGGTGTCGACCCGCTTGAAGCCGACGGTCTGGCTATTGGCGACATTGTCCGAGACATGACCCAGCGCCCTGGACTGGGCGGAAAGGCCGCTGATCGCGGTGGTCATGGAGCCGAGCAGCGACATGGTCTGGATCTCCCGAATATCCGGCGTGGCGGTGTTCGGGGGTCCTCACGCAACCGGCGTGCCAGCCCCCGGGTGGCGGTTGCGCCCCCCGCGCCCGGCGGGTCCTGCCGGGGCAGGGCATTTCCTGCCGGGGGAGGGGCGCGGCCTGCCGGGCGCGGCGGCCGCAACCGCCGCCTCGGGGCTGGCATGGGCCTTGCCCTGGCCGGGCGGAGCGGCGTGCCAGGCGCGCCCCATCGGAGCCGAGCCCGCGACCATGGACCCCTTGCCCGCCCTCAGGCCCGCCGCCCCTGCCGCGTCCCAGCCTGGCCCCGCATCGGGTTCGGCCCCCGGCGCGCCATCGGGCGCCCCGGATGGCTTCGCCAACCTGCTGCTGCGCGCCGTGGCGGCCGGCGAAGGCGAGGCCGCCCCGGCGCCGGGGGCCCCGGCGCTGCCGGTCGCTGAGCCGGGCGCGGAGCTGGTGGAGGCGACGCGGCCCGAGGGCGCCGCCGCGCCGGCGGATTCGCTCCTGCTCGCCGCCCAGCTCCTGACCGGCCCGCTGGCCGCCCCGCTGGCCGCCCCCCTGGCCGCCCTCGCGCCCGAAGCCCCGGCCGGGCCGATGCCCGTCGAGGCCGCGCCCGCCGAGGATGCGCCGCCGGAGCCGGGGGCGCCGCCGGAGGCGCTGGCGAGCGGCCTGGCCCCGGCCCTGCCCCACACGCCGGCCCCCGGGCCGGCCGATGCTGGCCTGCCGCCGGTCCTTTCCCCCGCGCCCGCCCCCGCACCCTCCGCGGAGCAGACCCCGCCCGGCGGCGCGCCGAGCCCCGCGCCGCCGCTCCCGGCCACGGGATCGCTCGCCGCGCCCGGCGCCAACCCGCCCGGCCCCGGCTCGCCGACGCCCTCCGCCGAGCAGGCCGCCACGACCCCGCAGCCGGCGCCCGGCCCGGC
>NZ_JBHYDM010000020.1:0-86650 GCF_051860665.1 Falsiroseomonas sp. | reverse complement strand
GCCGCTTCCCCGCAGCCGAGTGCGCCAACTACCTCGCCAACTCAGGATATCCACGCCTGATGTGAAAATGCTCTAGCCCGGCCGCCTATGTCGAGAAATGGCCGGAGGAGCACCTGCGGCTGCTGCGCCTGGTGCAGCTTTCGGGCGTGACGGTGGAATGAGCTCGGCGCCGGACTTCTTCGCCGCCTACGACGCCTTTGGCGAGCGCCGCGCCGGCAGCGCGGGGGACCGCGCCTCGGCCCGTTGGCTGCGCGACCTGGCGGAACAGGCCGGCGCCAGCGCCATCCTGCTGCCCACCCCCTTTGCGCGCCTGACCCCCGGCCCGGCGCGGCTGGAGACGGCGGCAGGGGTGCTGGAGGGGCTGCCCCTGTTCGATGGTGGGCTGACCGGGCCGGAGGGACTCGCCGGGCGGCTCGGCCCGATCGGCTCCGCGTCCGAGATCGGCGTGGCGGAGATGCATCCCGGCGCGGCCAGCCTGCCGGGCGCGCCCTTCGCCCTGGCGCGGGCGCAAAGCCGCCACCATGGGCTGGTGATCGCGCTGCGCACGCGGCAGGACGGGCTGGCGCCGCTGAATGCGCACGACCAGGACCGGCCCTTCGGCCCGCCGGTGCTGCAGCTTGCCGGGCATGATGCGGCCAGGCTGCTGGCCCTGGCCGCCGCCGGGGCGCCGGGCCGGCTGGTGGTGCAGGGCGCGCGGACGCCGGATGTCTCGGACTCGGTGCGCGCGGCGTTGCCGGGCGGCGCGCCGCCCCTGGTGCTGCTGACGCCGCGCACCTCCTGGTGGACGAGCACGGCGGAGCGGGCCGGCGGCATTTTGGCCTGGCTGGCGGCGCTGCGGGCGCTGGCTGGCGCGAAGCGGGCGCGCGGCGTGGTGGCGCTGGCGAGCTGCGGCCACGAACTCGGCCATTTCGGCGCCCGCGCCGCCTTCGCGCAGGAGCCGGAGCTGGCGCGGGACTCCCACCTGGTGATCCATCTCGGCGCCAATCTGGGCGCGGCGGAGGATGCGCGGCTGACGGTGCGCAGCAATGTCGAGGGGCTCGCGCCGGCCATGGCGGCGCGGCTGGCGGCGGCAGGCTACCCCGCCGCCGCCATCGCGGCGGAGACCGGCGGCAAGGCGAATGGCGAGGCGCATGAGATCGAGCAGCGCGGCGGCCACTACCTCTCCCTGATCGGCAGCAACCCCTGGTTCCACGCGCCGGAGGATCGCTGGCCGCACAGTATCGACGTCCCGCATGCCGAGGCCATCGCCCGGGCGGTCATGGCGCTGGCGCTGGCCGAGGCGGGCTGAGCCGTCTCAGCGCCGCGGGCGCAGGAAATCCGCCAGGATCGCGGTGCCGACCCCCGCCAGCATCAGCAGGGCCATGGGCTGCGCGGTATCGACGGTCAGCGCGCCGACCAGCCCGGCGCCCAGCGCCGCCAGGCCGAATTGCAGCGTGCCCAGCAGGGCGGAGGCACTGCCCGCCCGAACCCCATGCCGCGCCAGCGCGCCCACCGCCGCATTCGGCATCACCAGCCCGGTGCAGGCCAGCGCCACGCAGGCCGGCAGATATAGCCCCAGAAAACCGCCCCAGCCCGTGAAGGCAGAGGCCGTCATCAGCAGCACCGCGCCGAGGGAGACCCGCAGCGCGACCCGCGGCACCAGCCCGCCGAACCGGCCCAACAGCCAGGGGTTCAGCTGGGTCAGACCGATGAAGCCGATGGCGCTGACCGCGAAGAGCAGGCCGAAGCGCGCCGGCGCGATGCCGTATTGCGCGATATAGACCTCGGGTGCGCCGCCGATGAAGGCGAAGACCATGAACATGGCCGCACCGCCCATCACCGCATGGGTCAGGAAGCTGCGGTCCCGCGCGATGCGGCCGAAATCGGCGAGCTGCCCCAGGGCCGAGCGGTGCTGCCGGCGCTCCGGCGGTAGGGTCTCGGGCAGCAGCAGCGCGGCCAGGGTGCAGGAGGCCAGGCCATAGCCGGCCGAGACCCAGAAGATGGTGCGCCAGCCATTCGCCTCCAGCAGCAGCCCGCCCAGCGTCGGCGCCAGGATCGGGGCCGCGCCCATCACCAGCATCAGCTTCGACATCAGCCGCGCCGCATCCAGCCCCGTCGCCAGGTCCCGCACCATGGCGCGCGGGATCACGGCGCTCGCCGCCCCGCCGAAGGCCGCGATGCAGCGGAAGACGGAGAGCATGGCCATGTCGGTGGAGACCGCGCAGCCGACCGAGGCCAGGGTGTAGATCGCCGTGCCGACGATGAGCGGCCGCCGGCGCCCCAGCCGGTCCGCCAGCGTGCCCTGCACCAGCTGGCCGACCGCGAGGCCCAGGAACCAGGCGGAGAGCGTCACCTCCACCCCGCCCCAGCCGCGGCCCAGCTCCGCCTCGATCGCCGGGAAGGCGGGCAGGTACATGTCGGTGGAGAGCGGGCCGACGGCGGTGAGGAAGCCGAGCAGCAGGGGAAGCCAACGGGGCATGGAGATCCTTGGGCAGCAGATGGGCGCCGCCACGCATGAGCGCGGACCATGCCGGAGCGTTCCGCCCGGCGCCAACGCCGATTGCCGGACCCGGCCATTCGCTGGGTGAGGGGGTTTCCCCCGCCGCGACATCCCGCGCTAGGCTCGGCACCCGCCAGGGGGGGATTGGAAAAAGATGTCGCGCCGGATCATCGACCTGTCGATTTCGCTCGACAATGACGTGGTGCAGGACCCGCCGGGCTATGGCCCCGCCATCGAATACCGCACCCACAAGGACTCGGCCGGGGAGCTGGTGGCCTTCTTCCCCGGCATCACGCCGGACCAGCTGCCGGACGGGGAGGGCTGGGCGATGGAATGGGTGAAGCTCTCCACCCATAACGGCACGCATCTCGACGCGCCCTGGCACTATGCCAGCACCATGGATGGCGGCGCGCCGGCGCTGACCATCGACGAGGTGCCGCTGGACTGGTGCATCGGCCCGGGCGTGCGGCTGGATTTTTCCGACCTGGCCGATGGCCATGTGGTGACGGCGGCGGAGGTGGAGGCGGCGCTGGGGGCCATCGGGCACACGCTGCAGCCGGGCGATATCGTGCTGGCGCATACCTCCGCCGGGGCCTGCTACGGGCGGCCCGACTATGTCTCCCGCGGCTGCGGTTTTGGGCGGGAAGCGACGCTGTGGCTGACGGCGCGCGGCGTGCGCGTGGTGGGCACCGATGGCTGGTCCTGGGACGCGCCCTTCGTCCACACCAAGGCGAAGGTCGCCGCGACCGGCGATGCCAGCCTGATCTGGGAAGGCCACAAGGCGGGGCGGGAGGCCGGCTACTGCCAGATCGAGAAGCTGACCAACCTGGACAAGCTGCCGCCGACCGGATTCACGGTGAGCTGCCTGCCCGTAAAAATCACCCGCGCCTCCGGCGGCTGGTGCCGTGCGGTGGCGATTTTCGAAAGCTGAGACGGGCGCTGGACAAACGCCGCGGGCGCGACAACTCTGCCGGATAACAAAGCCGTGGCCATGACCGCGGCGGACGTCCAGGGAGAGTACCGGAGCGGTGAAACCAGCCCCCTTCGCCTATGCGCGCGCGACCACCCTGGCGGAGGTCTTCGACGTGCTGGAGACCCATGGCGAGGCCGCGCGGCTGCTGGCCGGCGGGCAGAGCCTGATCGCTGCGCTGAACCTGCGCCTGGCCAGCCCGTCCCTGCTGCTCGATATCAATGGCGTCGACGCGCTGCGCGGCGTGCGCCTTGCGGGCGGCGTGCTGCGGATCGGCGCGCTGACGCGGCATGCGGAACTGGGCGCGGATCCGCTGGTGGCGATCCATGCGCCGCTGCTGGCGCAGGCGGTACCGCACATCGCGCATGCGGCCATCCGCAATCGGGGGACCATCGGCGGGTCGCTGGCGCTGGCGGACCCGGCCTCCGAACTGCCGGCCTGCGTGCTGGCGCTGGAGGCGGAGCTGGTGCTGGCGAGCCGCACCGGGGAGCGTCGCGTGGCGGCGCGCGACTTCTTCCAGGGGCTGTACCAGACGGCATTGCGCGCGGATGAGGTGCTGGTCGCGGTCGAGATCGCCTGCCACGCCGGCGCGCCCTGCACGCTGCAGGAGTTGGCGCGGCGGCATGGCGACTATGCCATCGTCGGCCTCGCCGCGCAGTCCAGCCGCGGCGTGCTGCGGCTCGCCTGGTTCGGCGTCGGCGCCACGCCGCTGCGCACGCCGCGCGCGGAAGCGGCGCTGGCGGCGGGTGATCTTGCGGCGGCGCAGGCGGCGCTGACGGAGGAGCTGGACCCACCCGCCGATCTGCACGGGCCGCCGGCGCTGCGGCTGCATCTGGCGCGCGTGCTGCTCGGCCGCGCCGCCGCCGCGCTGAAGGGGCATTGAGATGAAGCTGGACCTGTCCCTGATGGTGAATGGCGAGGCCGTCTCCGCCCGCGTCGAGCCGCGCATGCATCTGGTGGATTTCCTGCGCGAGGTGCTGGACCTGACGGGCAGCCATGCCGGCTGCGAGCACGGCGTCTGCGGCGCCTGCTCGCTGATCGTGAATGGCGAGATGGTGCGCGGCTGCCTGATGCTGGCGGTGCAGGCCGAAGGCGCGGAGGTCTGGACGGTGGAGGGCCTGACCGAGTCCGGCGCCATCGGCGCTTTGCAGCAGGCCTTCGTGGCGCGCAACGCGCTGCAATGCGGCTACTGCACGCCGGGCATGCTGGTGGCCGCCGCGACGCTGCTGAAGGCAAACCCCAACCCGACGCGGGAGGAAATCCGCGAGGGCATCAGCGGCAACTACTGCCGCTGCACCGGCTACCACGCCATCGTCGACGCCATCGAACAGGTTTCCCGGGTATGAACGAGCTTTCCGCCGTCGACCGGCCGAACTCCTATATCGGCCGCTCCGTGCCCCGGCCCAATGCGAAGCGGCTGGTGGCGGGGCGCGGGCAGTATGTGGACGATCTGCGGCTGCCGCGCATGGTGCATGTCGCCTTCCTGCGCAGCCCGCACGCGCATGCGCGCATCCTGTCGATCGACAGCACCGCGGCGAAAGCCTCGCCGGGCGTGGTGCGCGTGGTGACGGGGGCGGAGATGGCCGCAGTCTGCACGCCCTGGGTCGGCGTGCTGCATCATCTCAAGGGCCTGAAATCCGCGCCGCAGCACGCGCTGGCCGTGGATCGTGCCTGCTGGCAGGGGGAGCCCGTTGTCGCCGTGGTCGCGCGGACGCGCGCGGAGGCGGAGGATGCGGTCGGGCTGGTGGAGGTGGCGTGGGAGGAACTGCCCGCGACCGTCGACATGGAAGCCGCGCTGGCCGCCGGCACGCCGGTGATCCACCCGGAACTCGGCGACAATCTTGCGTTCATGCGCGAGCATGTCGGCGGTGAGCCGGATGCCTGTTTTGCGGATGCGGACAGCATCGTCGTGCAGGCGGTGTTTCATACCGGGCGGCATACAGGCGTGTGTCTCGAAGGCCGCGCGATCCTGGCGGATTACAACCCGGCGGAAGGGCGCCTGACGGCGTACCATTCGAACCAGGCGCCGCACATGATGCAGACGGTCTTCGCCAAGCATCTTGGCCTGCGCGAGGGTGATGTGCGCGTCATCTGCCGCGACGTCGGCGGCAGCTACGGCATCAAGGTGCATGTCTATCCGGACGAGATGGCGACGGCGGCGCTCGCCAAGATGCTGGGGCGGCCCGTGAAATTCGCGGCGGACCGGATCGAGGGCATGGTCTCCGACATCCATGCGCGGGATCATCGCATCGCGGCCCGCGCGGCCGTGACGAAGGATGGCGTGATCACCGCGATGGAGATCGACGACCTCACCGGCATCGGCCCCTATTCCGTCTATCCCCGCACCTCCGCCGTGGAGGGCAACCAGGTGGTGAACCTGTGCGGCGGGCCCTATGCGCTGCGCGGCTACAAGGCGCGCACCACGGTGGTCTTCCAGAACAAGACGCCGACCTGCCAGTACCGCGCCGTGGGCCACCCGATCGCGACGACGGTGACGGAAGGGCTGGTGGACCTCGCCGCCGAGGCCATCGGCATGGATCCCGCCGAGATCCGCCGGCGCAACCTGCTGGCCGATGACGTCTACCCTTTCCGTAACCACGCGAACCTGTCCTTCGAGGGCCTGTCTCATCAGGCCTGCCTGCAAAAGCTTCTGGCGATGATGGACTATGAGGCGCTGAAGGCGGAGCGTGATGCGTTGCGCGCCAAGGGCATCTATCGCGGCATTGGCATCGCCAGCTTCATCGAGCTGACCAATCCATCCCCCTTCATGTACGGCATCGGCGGCGCGCGGATTTCCGCGATGGATGGCGCAACGGTGCGGCTCGACCCCGATGGCAGCGTCGCCATCGCCTCCGGCGTCACGGAGCAGGGGCAGGGGACGGAGGCGATGCTGGCGCAGATCGTCGCCGGTGCCGTCGGTGTCGATGTTTCACGGGTGCGCGTGACGACGGGTGATACCGAGACCACGCCCTATGGTGGCGGCACCTGGGCGAGCCGCGGTGCGGGCATCGGCGGCGAGGCGGCGCTGCAGGCGGGCAATGCGCTGCGCGAGCAGATTTTGGTCATCGCCGGCGCCATGCTGCAGGCCGCGCCCGAGGCGCTGGATATCAGCGGCGGCGCGGTGGTGGATCGCGCGACGGGGGCGGAGCGGCTGCCTTTGGAAGAGCTCGGCCGCATCGTCTATTTCCGTGGCGACACGTTGCCCAAGGATTTGCCGCGCGAGTTGGTGGCGACGCGCCACTACACGCCGAAGGACTATCCCTTCGCCTTCACCAACGGCGCGCAGGCGAGCTACCTGGAAGTCGATGTCGAGACCGGCTTCGTCACGCTGCTGAAGCACTGGTGCGTCGAGGATTGCGGCACCGTCATCAACCCCATGCTGGTGGATGAGCAGATCCGCGGCGGCGTGGTGCAGGGGCTCGGCGGCGCGCTGCTGGAACACTGCGTCTATTCGCCGGAGGGGCAGCTTCTGACGGGTAGCCTCGCCGACTACCTGCTGCCGATGTCGGGCGAGATGCCGGATATCCAGGTGGCGCATGTCGAGACGCCGACGAAGGAATCCGCTCTCGGCGCCAAGGGCGCGGGGGAGGCGGGCACCGCCGGCGCGCCGGCCGCCGTGCAGAATGCCATCAACGACGCGCTCCGCCCCTTCGGCGCCCGCCTCTTCGCGCAACCCTTCACACCCGCGCGCATCCTGACGGCGCTCGGCAAGATCTGAGAAACAGGGAGCAAGAAAGATGAAAATCACCCGCCGCGCGCTGCTCGGCACCGCCGCCGCCGCCCCGCTCGCCGCGCCAAACGTGTTGGCTGCACAGACACAGATCAACATCACCATCGCGGCTTCGCACCCCACCACCATCGCCTGGATCTGGGCGATGCAGCAGGCGCTGATGCCCGCGGTGAACCAGGCGCTGGAGAACACGCGCTTCCGCATCCGCTGGCGCGAGGCTTTCGGTGGCACGCTCTACCGCTTCACTGAGACGCGCAACGCGGTGAAGGACGGCATCACCGATGTCGGCTTCGTCGGCACGCTGTGGGAAGGCAGCGCCATGCCGCTGCAGAACGTCACCTACTTCACGCCCTTCGCCACCGACAATCTGCGCCTGCAGGTCGATGTGATGGAGAAGATGACGGCCGAGATGCCGGAGATGCAGAAGGCCTGGACCGACAACAACATGGTCTATCTCGGCACCTGCGGCACCGAGACCTACGACCTCTGGACCACCTTCCCCGTGCGCACGGTGGACGACCTGCGCAACCGCAAGATCAGTGCCCCCGGCGTCTCCGCCACCTGGCTCGGCGGCACAGGCGCGGTGCCGGTGAACGGCGCGCTGACCACCTACTACACGGATATCCAGACCGGCGTCAGCGAGGGCGCGCTGTCCTTCCCCTCCGGCATCTTCCCGGTGCGGGTGCATGAAGTCGCAAAATACATCACGCGGGTGAATGTGGGCTGCATGTATGTCGGCGGCATCGGCATGAACCGGCAGACCTTCAATCGCCTGGACCCTGTGGTGCAGGCGGCGTTCCGTGCGGGCGGCAAGGCCTACACGGCCGCGCTGACCAATCGCGTGCTGGAGACCAGCGAGGCCAACCTGGCGGAGATGGCGGCGAAGGGGGCGGAGGTCTCGACCTTCCCCGCCGCCGAGCGTGCGCGCTGGGTCGCGGGCCTGCCCGATATCGCGGGCGATTGGGCGCGCACGAATGAAGGGCGTGGCCAGCCGGCGAAGAAGGTGCTCGCCGCGTATATGGACGGGCTGCGCGCCGGTGGTGCGACGCCGGGGCGTGACTGGACGGCCTGAGTCAGCCCCCCCACCCAACCCTCCCCCCTGAGAAGGGGGGAGGGCTTTTCATGGGACTTGCCGCATGGCGGAATTGGATAGCATCAGCGATGCGGCGCAGGAGGAAGCGGCACGGCCGCCGCGGGACGCCTTCGGGCTCTCGCTCTGGCTGCTCAACAGCCTTGGCACGCTGATGATCGCGGCGATGATGGGGCTGATCGTCACCGACGTGGTCGGGCGGTCCTTCTTCAATGCGCCGCTGAATGGCGTGGCGGAAATCGCCTCCATGCTGATCGTCGCCATCGTCTTCCTGCAATTGCCGGCGGCGATCCATTGGCAGCGCATGACGCGGGCGGACATGTTTCTCAACCGCCTGGCGGCCCGCAGCCCCCGCGCGGCGCAGGCGCTGGAGGCGGTGTTTGCCGCCATCGGCGTCTTCGTCTTCGTCATCATCTTCCGCGCCACGCTGCCCCAGTTCACGGAGGCCTGGGAGCAGAACGAATTCTTCGGCGTGCAGGGCGTCTGGACGCTGCCGACCTGGCCGATCCGCCTGGCCATCCTGATCGGCTGCGCCGGCGCGGCGCTGGCCAGCCTGCTGCAGGTGGCCATGGGCCTGAAGCGCGCCTTCGCGGGGCAGCCGGCATGATCGAGATCGAGATCGGCCTCGCGCTCATCGCCATCATGGCGGCGCTGGTGCTGGCCGGCGTGCCGATCGGCATCGGCCTGGTGTTTCTCTCCTATATCGGCATCGGGCTGATCCGCGAGAATTGGGATCTCGCGGGGCGGCTGCTGGCGCTCGCCTCCTATGCCGCCATCTCCGACTATCTCTTCGCCACGATTCCGCTTTTCGTGCTGATGGGACTGCTGGTTTCCGTCAGCGATGTGGGCAAGGACACCTTTGAGGTGGCGCAGCACCTGCTGCGGCGGCTGCGCGGGGGCCTCGGCATGGCGACCGTGCTGGCGAATGCGGTCTTCGGCGCGGTCACGGGAATCTCCATCGCCTCGGCGGCGGTCTTCACCAAGGTGGCCGTGCCGCAGATGATGCGCTTCGGCTATACGCCGCGCTTCGCGGTGGGCTGCGTCGCGGGCAGTTCCATCCTCGGCATGCTGATCCCGCCCTCGCTGCTGCTGATCATCTATGGCGTGCTGGCGGAAGTCTCGATCGGGCGGCTGTTCCTGGCCGGCATCGTCCCCGGCCTGGTGATGGCGGCCGGCTTCATGCTGATGATCTGGCTGATGGCGACCTTCCGGCCCGATTGGGTGCAGCCCGTCTCCGCCAACGTCGCGCCGCCGCCGGAGGAAACCGCGCGCAGCCTGCTGATGAAGTCGGTCCCCATCACCACGCTGATCGCGCTGGTCCTCGGCGGCCTCTACAGCGGCTATTTCACGCCGACCGAGGCCGGCGCGGTGGGCGCCTTCGGCGCGCTTGTCATCGCCCTGGTCCGCCGCCGGCTGAACCTGCAGAAATTCTGGCGCATCCTGGTGGAGACGGGGTTCGTCTCCGTCGGCATCCTGTTCCTGCTGATCGCGGCCAGCATGTATTCGCGCATGCTCACCATGGCGGGCATCCCGGCCTCCATCGCGGACCTGATCCAGGCGCTGGGGCTCGGCGTCTATGGGTTCCTCTTCGTCTATATCCTCTTCGTGCTGCTGCTCGGCATGATCATCGACAGTTCCTCGATCCTGCTGATCGTCACGCCGATCGCGGCGCCGATTGCCATGGCCTTCAACCTGGACCTGATCCACTTCGGCATCATCACCGTGATCGCCGTGGAGGTGGGGCTGCTCACGCCGCCCTTCGGCATCGGCGCCTTCGCGGTGAAGGCGACACTGAACGACAAGCGCATCGGGCTGGAGACGATCTTTGCCGGCTGCATCCCCTTCATCGTGGTGATGCTGCTGGTGCTGGCGCTGGTCGTCGCGGTTCCGGGCCTGTCGCTGATGTTCAACTGACTCCTTCGCGGTTCACCCGGAATGCGTTCGCCGGCGGATAGATGCCGGCGAGCCATTCCGGGCCGCCCTGCGCGATCCAGGCGCCGGCCGCGATCTGCGCGCAGGCAGCGAGGATCGAGAGGTCCACCGGCCGCAGCGCGTAGCGTGCCTGTGCCGCCATGATCAGCATGCCGTGGAATTCGCCGCGGAACAGGATCGGCGCGAAGATGCTCGACCCCATCTTCGAGGTCTTCAGGTACTGCCGGAAACTGCCGTGCTCGTCGGTATTCTCCAGCAGCAGTTTGCGGCGGTTGGCGAAGACCCAGCCGGGATGGCCACCGTCCACCGGCACCATCAGGCGCTCCTGCTCCGCGGGGAATCCGATATTGCCGACCAGCATGTGGTATTGCCCGTCCGGCGTCAGGAAGAAGCTGCCGGCGATGTAGTAGTCGCGCTCGCCGGGCTTCAGCGCGCCGGGGCGAAGATGTGCGCCGCGGTCGCCCAGCAGGTCGAAGCATCCCCTTGCCAGGGCGCGCATCGCGGCTTCCGGTCCCGGCGCGGCCAGCGCCTCCGCCCCCGCGCGTTCCAGCATGGCCAGGCCCTCGGCCAGGACGTCGGCGGTCATCGGCGGGGGCTCCGTTATTTGTCCGGACAAGTATTCGCGGCGGGCAGTCCTGCCTGTCAAGCCAGGCATCCTGGTGTTCCGCTGGCATGCCAGAATCCAGCCGAAGCTTCATTCACACAAGGCTTTCCGCCACTTGCGCGCCACCCGCGCAGCCGGCATGAATGCTGAACAAGCGCATCGGCCATGCGCCAGGATCGGACCAACCGACCCGGCGGGGGCCTTGCCATAACAAGACAATTGGGGGCGTCCGCGAGTGGTCGATACGATCCTCGAGACCGAGGGGCTGACGAAGGAGTTCCGTGGCTTCGCTGCGGTCAGCGATGTGCGGCTGCAGGTCGCGCGTGGCAGCATCCACGGGCTGATCGGCCCGAACGGGGCTGGCAAGACCACCTGTTTCAATCTTCTGACAAAATTCCTGCCGCCGACGCGGGGCAGCATCCGCTACGACGGTCGTGACATTACGGGGATGAAGCCGGCGGAGGTTGCGCGGCTGGGCCTGGTGCGGTCCTTCCAGATCTCCGCCGTCTTCCCGAACCTGACGGTGCTCGAAAATGTGCGCCTGGCGCTGCAGCGGGAGCGTGGCGGGTCCTTCGACTTCTGGCGCAGTGAGGGCCTGCTCCGGCGCTATGACGACCGCGCGATGGAGCTGCTGGAGGATGTCGGCCTCACCGGCTACGCCCGTCTCACCGCCGGCCAGCTGCCCTATGGCCGCAAACGGGCGCTCGAGATCGCGACCACGCTCGCGCTCGATCCCGTGATGCTGCTGCTGGACGAGCCCACGGCCGGCATGACGCATGAGGATGTGGACCGCATCGTGGCCCTGGTGAAGCGCGTCGCCGCCGGCCGCACCGTGCTGCTGGTGGAGCACAATCTGAAGGTGGTCGAGGGGCTGTGTGACACCATCACGGTCCTCACGCGCGGCCGTGTCCTGGCGCAGGGCGACTATGCCACCGTCTCCCGCAACCCGGAGGTCCAGGCCGCCTATCTCGGCACCGACCCCACCATCGCCGGGAGCACCCAGCATGTCTGATGTCGCGACCATGGCGCGCCCTTCCGCGGGGCAGGGCCAGCCGATGCTGGAGATCCGCGACCTCGAGGCCTGGTACGGCGAAAGCCATGTGCTGCACGGCGTCTCGCTGGATATCCACCAGGGGGAGGTGGTGACGCTGCTCGGCCGCAACGGCGCCGGCAAGACCTCCACGCTGCGGGCCATGATGGGCCTGGTCGGCCGCCGCGCCGGCTCCATCCGCTTCGAGGGGCGGGAGACGATCGGCCTGCGCTCCGACCTCATCGCCCGCACCGGCATCGCCTATTGCCCCGAGGAGCGGGGAATCTTCGCCAGCCTCGACGTGACGGAAAATCTCCTGCTGCCGCCGGTCATCGCACCGGGTGGGCTTGGCTTGGACGAGATCTACACGCTGTTCCCGAACCTGAAGGAACGCGCGCGCAGCCCCGGCACGAAACTGTCGGGCGGGGAGCAGCAGATGCTGGCCATCGCCCGCATCCTGCGCACCGGCGCGCGGCTGCTGCTGCTGGACGAGCCTTCCGAAGGTCTCGCCCCCGTCATCGTGCAGCAGATCGGCGCCATGATCCGGGCCATCAAGCAGCGCGGCTTCACCGTGCTGCTGGTGGAGCAGAATTTCCGCTTCGCGCAGACCGTCGCGGACCGGCACTATGTGATGGAACACGGTCGCATCGTGGACCAGGTGGCGAATCAGGACCTCGCCTCAAGCCTCGACCGGCTGCACCAATACCTGGGCGTCTGAAGCCCGGGCCGCGCCTGAACATTCTGGGGAGAATACCAAGATGACGCTCAATCGCCGCACCCTGCTCGGCGCCGCCGCCGCCCTTCCGGCCCTCGGCGGGCTGCCCTATCGCAGCGCCCGCGCGCAGGCCGCCAATACCATCCGCATCGGCGTGCTGAACGACCAGTCCGGCACCTATCGCGACCTCTCGGGCCCCGGCTCCACCCAGGCGGTGCAGCTCGCCGTCCAGGAATCCGGCATCACCCAGCGCGGCGTGACGGTGGAGGTGGTGCAGGCGGACCACCAGAACCGCCCCGATGTCGGCTCCACCGTGGTGCGCCAGTGGATCGACCGCGACGGCATCGACGTGGTGGTGGATGTGCCCACCTCCTCCGTGGCGCTGGCCACCAACACGCTGGTGCGGGAGAAGAACAAGGTCTTCCTCAACTCCGGCGCCGCGACCTCCGACCTCACCGGGGCGCAGTGCTCGCCGAACACGGTGCACTGGACCTACGACACCTGGATGCTCGCGCAGTCCACCGGGGGCGCCATGGTGCGCGCCGGCGGCAAGTCGTGGTTCTTCATCACCGCCGACTACGCCTTCGGCCATGCGCTGGAGCGTGACACCGGCGCCTTCGTGCGCGCCCAGGGCGGTGAGGTGATGGGCGCCGTCCGCACGCCCTTCCCGGGCACCACGGACTTCTCCTCCTACCTCCAGCAGGCGCAACGCTCGCGCGCCCAGGTCATCGGCCTGGCCAATGCGGGCGGCGATACCATCAACTCCATCAAGCAGGCGGCCGAGTTCCGCATCACCCGCGGCGGCCGCGTGAAGCTGGCTGGCCTGCTGGTCTTCATCACGGATGTGAACTCGCTCGGCCTCGAAGTCGCGCAGGGGCTCGTGCTGTCCGAGACCTTCTACTGGGACCTGAACGACAAGACCCGCGCCTTCACCCAGCGCCTGGGCGCCATGCCGGGCAATATCCGCCCCTCCATGGTGCAGGCGGGCTGCTACTCCTCCGTGCTGCACTACCTCAAGGCGGTGGGCGATATGGGCGTGGCCGCGGCCAAGGCCTCCGGCGCCGATGCGGTGACGCGGATGAAGGCGATGCCGACCAGCGACGATGCCTTCGGCGAGGGCACCATCCGCGCCGATGGCCGCAAGATCCACCCCTGCTACCTCTTCGAGGTGAAGACGCCGGCGGAAAGCCGCGGCGCCTGGGACTACTACAAGCTGCTCGGCACCACCGCCGGCGACCAGGCTTTCCGGCCCCTGGCCGAGGGCGGCTGCGCCCTGGTCCGCAGCTGACCGAAAGCCCTCTCCCCCCGCCTGGGGGGAGAGGGTTGGGTGAGGGGGGCACACGCCCCCCAACGGTTCCAATACTGCCCCAACGAAGGCCCGCGCCCGGTGATCGAAAACCTGCTGTTTGAACTCGAAATGGCGGCGCCGCAGGTGATCCTGGGCCTGGTGAACGGCGCCTTCTACGCGCTGCTCTCGCTTGGCCTTGCCATCATCTTCGGCATGCTGAACGTCATCAACTTCGCCCATGGCGCGCAGTTCATGATGGGCGCCTTCGTCGCCTGGATGCTGCTGGCCTGGGCCGGCATTCCCTATTGGGGCGCGCTGGTGCTGGCGCCGCTGCTGGTGGGCGCCTTCGGCGTGGTGGTGGAGCGCACGATGATCGCGCGGCTCTACAAGCTCGACCACCTCTATGGCCTGCTGCTGACCTTCGGCCTGGCGCTGATCATCGAGGGCGTCTTCCGCAACAACTTCGGCTCCTCCGGCCTGCCCTATGCGCCGCCGGCCGAATTCGCCGCGCTGGACCTCGATTTCGATTTCCTCTTCCTGCCGGGCTATCGCGTCTGGGTCGTCATCGCCTCCGCCGTCATGTGCCTGGCCACCTGGCTGGTGATCGAGAAGACCAAGATCGGCGCCTATCTGCGCGCGGCGACGGAGCGGCCCGAGCTCGTGCAGGCCTTCGGCATCAATGTGCCGCGGATGATGACGCTGACCTATGGCGCGGGCGTCGCACTCGCGGCCTTCGCCGGCGTGCTGGCAGCGCCGATCTATTCGGTGAACCCGGCGATGGGCGCCAATTTCATCATCACCGTCTTCGCCGTGGTGGTCATCGGCGGCATGGGCTCCATCATGGGCTCCGTCGTCACCGGCTTCGCGCTGGGGCTGATCGAGGGGATGACCCGGGTCTTCTACCCCGAGGCCTCCGCCACCGTCGTCTTCGTCATCATGGCGATCGTGCTGCTGACGCGGCCCGCCGGCCTGTTCGGGAGGGGTTGAGCCATGGCCGATACCACCATCAGCCTTGGCACGCCGGTCACGGCGCATGAGGAGGCGGGCTTCCTCGGCTTCACCCGCGCCCAGGCGCTGGCCTTCGGCGTGCTGGTCGCCTTCGTGGCCATCAGCCCCTTCTTCCTCTACCCCGTCTTCCTGATGAAGGTGCTGTGCTTCGCGCTCTTTGCCTGCGCCTTCAACCTGCTGATCGGCTATGTCGGCCTGCTGTCCTTCGGCCATGCCGCCTTCTTCGGCATGGGCGGCTATATCACCGCCCATGCGGCCAAGGTCTGGGGGCTGACGCCGGAACTTGCCATCCTGGCCGGCGGCCTGGTGGGCTGCGTGCTGGGGCTCGGCATCGGCTGGCTGGCGATCCGGCGGTCCGGCATCTATTTCGCCATGATCACGCTGGCCATGGCGCAGATGGTCTATTTCTTCTGCCTCCAGGCGCCCTTCACCGGGGGCGAGGACGGCATCCAGCAGGTGCCGCGCGGCAGCCTCTTCGGCGTCATCCCGCTGGGGTCGGACTTCACCCTGTACTGGGTCGTGGCGGCGGTCTTCCTGATGGGCTTCCTGCTGATCCACCGCGTGGTGCATTCGCCCTTCGGCCAGGTGATGAAGGCGGTGCGGGAGAATGAGCCGCGTGCCACCTCGCTGGGCTACCGGACGGACGACTACAAGCTGATGGCCTTCGTGCTCTCGGCCGCGCTGGCTGGCGTGGCGGGCGGCACCAAGGCGCTGGTCTTCGGCATCGCGACGCTCACCGACGTCAACTGGACCATGTCCGGCGAGGTGGTGCTGATGACGCTGGTCGGCGGCCTCGGCACCGTCTTCGGCCCGGTGGTGGGGGCGGCGGTGATCGTCACCATGCAGAACTACCTGGCGGAATTCGGGGCCTGGGTCACGGTGATCCAGGGCGTGATCTTCGTCGCCTGCGTGCTGGCTTTTCGGCGCGGCGTGGTGGGGGAGATCGGCCATCTGCTGAAGGTGAAGCTGTAGGCTTCATGGGCGATTAAGCCTGGATGGGTAGCCTTCGGGCGCCCGTTCAGGACCACCGTTGCATGCCGATCCGGCACCTTCTCGCCGCCGTTCAACTGGCGCTGGCGCTTTGCGTCGGCGCCGCCTGCCTGCTCGGCTGGTCCGCCCTGCGCGCCAGCCAGGCCGATCTCGACTATCTCACCCAGCAGGCGGTCGCGCCGCTGATCGAGCTGAAGGCCATGTCGGATGCCTATGCGGTGGCCGTGGTCGATGCCAGCCACAAGGTTCGCAACGGCAATCTGGGATGGGCGGAGGGGTTGGAGAGCTTCGGCACCGCCCAGGCCGCCATCGATGCCAGCCTGGCCCGGCTGGACCGCGCCCCGCCGGATGCCGAGGCCTGGGCGGAGGTGCTGCGCCGCCGCCAGGCCGCGGATGCCACCATGGCCGCCATCGCGCAGGCGCTGCGCCGCCAGGACAGCGCGGCGCTGGATGATCTGGTCCGCACCGCCCTCTATCGCGACATCGACCCGCTGAGCGAGGCGATCGGCGGGCTGTCCGACCGCATCCTGGCGCGCACCGATGCGCGGCTGCAGGCCAGCGGCGCCCGTGCGCTGTGGCTGGGCGAGCTGCTGGCCGCCCTGGCCCTGGCCGCGCTGCTGGTGGCCCTCGGCGCGCTCTGGCTGGTGCGCCGCCGCGTCGCCCAGCCGCTGCGCGCCCTGACCCGCGCCATGGCGGAGGTGGCGGAGGGCAGGCTGGACGGCGCCCGCGCCGTGGGCCCGCGGCGCGACGAATTCGGCGCCATGGGCCAGGCGCTGGAGGTGCTGCGCGACCGCAGCGCGGAGACGGTGCGGCTGCGCGCGGAGCAGGAGGAGGCGCGCGCTGCCGCGCAGCAGGCCCGCCTCGCCGCGCTGCGCGCCATGGCCGATGCGGTGGAGGAGAAGGCCGGCGCCGCCAGCGCCGCCATGGCCGAGGGGCTTGGCCGCATGGGTGCGGCGGCCACCGCCATGGGCGCGCGGGCCGCCGCCTCCGGCGCCGCCGGCGCGCAGGTGGCGGAGGCCGCGCGGCGCGTGCTGGAGAATGCCGAATCCGGCGCCGCCGCGACCGAGGAGCTGACCGCCAGCATCCGCAGCATCACCGACCAGGTAGCCGCCGCCGCCGCCGCCACCGGCCGCGCCGTGGCCGAGACCGAGGCCGGCAGCCGCGCCATCATCGGGTTGCAGGAGGCGGTCGGGCGGATCGGCGCCGTTGCCCGGCTGATCGGCGACATCGCAGGCCAGACCAATCTCCTGGCCCTGAACGCCACCATCGAGGCGGCGCGGGCGGGCGATGCCGGCAAGGGTTTTGCGGTGGTGGCGGGGGAGGTGAAGTCCCTCGCCAGCCAGACCGCCAGCAGCACGCAGGAGATCGCCCGCCACATCGCCGAGGTCGGCGCGGCGACGGAGGCCGCGGTGCTGGCCGTCCGCGCCACCCTCGGCACGATCGGCGAGCTGGACGGCATCTCGGGCTCCATCGCCGCCGCCATGGCGCAGCAGAACGAGGCGACCGCCGATATCGCCCGCACCGTGGTCGGCACTGCCGATGCGGCGCGGCAGATGACCGGACGCCTGGCCGCGGTGACGGAGGCGGGGGAGGCGGTGGCCAGCCGCGCCGCCGCGCTGGGTGGGATGGCGGAGGAGGTGGCCACAGGCCTCGTCGGCCTGCGCCAGGCCATCGTCGCCACCGTGCGCGGTGCGGCGCCGGAGCTGGAGCGGCGCGGCTCGCCGCGGCATGCCGTGCGGCTCGGGGCCAGCCTGCGCCATGGCGGGGCGCTGCGGCCGGTGCAGGTGGAGGATCTCTCGATGGGCGGCGCCCGCCTGGCGCCGGGCCCGGACTGGCCCGCTTCCCAGGCCCGCGGCGCCGCGCTGGAGCTGGACCTGCCGGGCCTGGGCCCGCGCCGTGCCGAGGTGGTGCGGTGCGAGGCCGGCCGGCTGCACCTGCGCTTCCGCCCCGCGCGGCTGACGGAGGCGGAGGTCGCGGCGCTGGTCAGCACCGGCGCGCGCCGCGCCGCCTGAACCGGCGCGCCTCGCGCCGTTTTGCGCTGGCCGTCCTCGCCCGGCTGCGGCCTACTGCACCGCAGCAGGGACGGAGGGCAGGCGATGATCCGGGGCGCGGCGGCAGGGTTCCTTGCAGTGACGCTCGGCTTCGCGGCGGCGGAGGCGCAGACGCTGCGCATCGGGCTGCGCGACGATCCCGATATCCTGGACCCGACGCTCGCCCGCACCTTCGTCGGCCGCACCGTCTTCGCCGGGCTCTGCGACAAGCTGGTGGACCTCGACGAGCGGCTGGAGATCGTGCCGCAGCTCGCCACCGCCTGGCGCTGGGAGGATCCGGTGACGCTGCGGCTGTCGCTGCGCCCGGGCGTCAGCTTCCATGACGGCACGCCGATGGACGCCGTCGCGGTGCAGGCCTCGCTCACCCGCCATGCCACGCTGCAGGGCAGTTTCCGGCGCGCGGAGCTGACCAGCCTGGCGGCCGTGGAGGTGGTGGACCCGCTGACGGTGGTGATCCGCCTGCGCGCGCCCTCCGCCCCCTTCCTGTCGCAGCTGGCCGATCGCTCCGGCATGATCCTGAGCCCCACGGCGACCGTGGCTTCGGGCGCGAATTTCGGGCTGAACCCGGTCTGCGCCGGGCCCTTCCGCTTCACCCAGCGCGTGGCGCAGGACCGCATCGTGCTGGACCGTTTCCCGGGTTACTGGGACGCCGCGCGCATCCACCTGGACCGCGTTACCTTCCAGGCGATTCCGGACAACACGGCCCGCCGCGCCAATCTCCAGGCCGGCTCTCTGGACCTGATCTTCGCGGTGGAGCCGGAGGATGCGCAGGCCATGGCGCGCAACCCGCGGCTGCGCGTGGCGGAGGCGGATGAACTCGGCTACCAGCTGATCACCGTCAACATCGGCAACGGCCCGCGCGCCGATACGCCGATGGGCCGCGATGCCAGGGTGCGCCAGGCCTTCGATGCGGCGCTCGACCGCAACGCGCTGAACCAGGTGATCTTCGCCGGCCAGTTCACGCCGACCGTGCAGGCGATTCCACCCTCCTCCGCCTTCCATCTGCGGGAGGCGACGGTGCCGGCGCGGGACCTGGCGCGCGCCCGGGCCCTGCTGCAGCAGGCGGGCGTCGCCCTGCCGGTGCGGGTGGAGATGACCGTGCCGAACAACCCCGACCTGCGCCAGGCGGGCGAGATGATCCAGGCCATGGTGCGGGAGGCCGGCTTCGACCTGCGGCTGGCGGCGATGGAATATGCCTCCCAGCTCAATTCCACCGCCCGCGGCGCCTTCGAGACGACGATCGGCGCCTGGTCCGGCCGGCCCGATCCGGATGGCAATGTCTATAACGGCTCGCATAGCGCGGGCGCGACGAATGACGGGAAATACGCCAATCCCGAGGTCGACCGCCTGCTGGATGCGGCGCGGGCGGAGCAGGATCCGGCGCGGCGGCGGGAGATGTATGCCCAGGTCTGGCGCCTCGCCATCGAGCAGGACCGCAGCCGCATCTACCTGTGGCACCGCAAGAACATCATCGGCTATGCGGCCCGGCTCAGCGGCTTGCGGGCGCATCCGGACGGGCTGGTGCGTTTCCAGGATCTGCGACTGGATTGACCGCCGCCCGCTGCTTGATGCTCCGCACCTCCGCCAATTGGCCGCGCAGCTTGGCCAGGGCATCGGCCTCGGCCTGGGTCAGCCCCTCCAGCTTCAGGTGGTTCAGCAGCACCTCCAGCGCATCCCCCAGGCGGCCGATCTGTCGGCCATAGCTGCCGACCTCCTCCAGGATCCTCTGTTCCAGCTCCGGGCTCGGGGTGCGGCCGAGCTGGATGTTCACCAGGCCGAACTGGGCGCCCTGCTGATAGAAGCTCCAGGGATTGATCGCCTGCCAGAGCTGCTCCGGGGCGAGGGAAATCTGCATGGGCCTTGGCATGGCGACCTCCTTGGCTGATTGCGGCAGCGTATCATCGGCGGGGGCGGCCGGGGTGGCGATCTGCGGCGCGGCGCGCGCGCGGTGCAACGCCGGGGGGCAGTCTGGTCACGCGGCGGGCAGGGGGCGGCGTGGGATTGGACAATCAGGGCAAAGGTGAGGCTTGCGCCATCGGGTCAGCCTGTCATGTAGCAGGGCATGACGTGGTCGATCCTTCTGCGCGATCCAACGACCGGTGAACTCGGCGTCGCGGTGGCCAGCCGCTTCCTGGCCGCGGGCGCGCTGTGCCCTCGCGTCGAAGGTGGCATCGGCGCCGCCAGCACCCAGGCCCTGGTGAACCCTTTTGTGGCCCCGGATGCGCTGGCCCGGCTGCGGGCGGGGCAGGGGCCGGTGCAGGCGCTTTCCGAACTGATGCAGGCCGATGCCGGCCAGGCGATGCGCCAGGCGCATCTGCTGGCGGCGGACGGGACCAGCGCGCAGCATACCGGGCAGGGCTGCATCGACTGGTGCGGGCATGTTTCGGCGCCGGATGTCTCGGTGGCCGGGAACATGCTGGCCGGGCCGCAGGTGGTGCGGGCGACGCTGGATGCGGCCCTGGCCAGCGCCGGCCTGCCGATGGCCGAACGCCTGCTGCTGGCGATGGAGGCCGGCGAGGCAGCGGGCGGCGACAAGCGCGGCCGGCAATCGGCGGCCATGCAGGTGGCCTCGGCCGACCCCTATCCAGACCTCGACCTGCGGGTGGATGACCATCCCGACCCACTCGCAGAACTGCGCCGGCTGCATATCGTCTGGCGCGGCTATCTGCGCCATTTCCGGCGCTTCCTGCCGGGGCGTGACCATCCCGGCGTCTTCGACCGGGCGGTGATCCAGGCAGCCATCGCGGAGGCGCAGTCGGAATGAGCACGCCGGTCCTGGAACTCGCCCGCGTCACCGTCGAATTCCCCACCGATCGCGGCCGGCTGCGGCCGGTGGATGGCATTTCCTTCAGCGTCGAGGCCGGCAAGACGCTGGCCGTGGTCGGCGAAAGTGGCTGCGGCAAGTCGGTGACGGCGCTCGCCATCATGGGGCTTCTGCCGCAGGGCGGCGAGGTCGGCGGCGGCATCCGCCTGGCCGGGCAGGAATTGCTGGCGCTCACGCCGGACCAGCGCCGCGCGCGGCGCGGCGGCGAGATGGCCATGGTCTTCCAGGAACCCATGACCAGCCTGAACCCCGCCTTCACCGCAGGCGAGCAGGTGGCGGAGGCGCTCCGCCTGCACCAGGGCCTGGCGCCGGAGGCGGCCTTCGCCAAGGCCATCGAGATGTTCCGCCGCGTCCGCATCCCGGAACCCGAGCGCCGCGCCCGCAGCTATCCGCACCAGCTCTCGGGCGGCATGCGCCAGCGCGTGATGATCGCGATGGCCTTGGCCTGTCGCCCGCGCCTGCTGATCGCGGATGAGCCCACCACGGCGCTGGACGTGACGGTGCAGGCGCAGATTCTCGCGCTGATCGACGAGATGAAGCGGGAGACGGGGACAGCGGTGGTGCTGATCACCCACGATCTCGGCGTGGTGCGCGACCATGCCGATGATGTCGTGGTGATGTATGCCGGCCGCGTCGCGGAGCGCGCCACCGCCGCCGATCTCTTCGCCAATCCGCAGCACCCCTATACCATCGGGCTGCTGGGCGCCGCGCCGCGGCTGGAGGGTGGCGCCGCGCGGCTCGCCAGCATCGAGGGTACCGTGCCCGACCTGATGCACCCGCCGCCCGGCTGCCGCTTCGCCCCGCGCTGCCCCTTCGCCATCGCGCAATGCGCGGAACAGCCGCCATTGACAGAAATCACGCCAGGCCATCAGGCGGCCTGCTGGCGCGCGCCGCTGGACACCCTGCTGGAGCAGGCGGCATGACGCCTCTGCTGGAATTGCGCGACGTCGCCAAGGGTTTTCCGGTGCGCGACGCGCTGGGCCGCCGGCGCGGCGCGGTGCGCGCGGTGGATGGGGTTTCGCTGGTCGTGCCGAAGGGCAGCGTGCTGGCCATCGTGGGCGAAAGCGGCTGCGGCAAGTCGACGCTCGGCCGCCTGGCGCTCAGGCTGATCGAGGCGGACCAGGGCCAGATCATGTTCGAGGGCGAGGACCTGCGCGGCCTCTCCGCCCGCGCGCTGCGGGCACGGCGGCGCGACATGCAGCTGATCTTCCAGGATCCCTTTGCCAGTCTCGATCCGCGCATGACGGTGGAGCAGGCCGTCGCGGAACCGCTGCGCCTGCATGGCATCGTGCCAAGGGCGCAGGAGACGCAGCGCGTGGCGGAGCTGCTGTCCCGCGTCGGGCTGCGGCCGGAACTCGCGCGGCGCTGGCCGCATGAATTCTCGGGCGGCCAGCGGCAGCGCATCGCCATTGCGCGGGCGCTGGCGAGCCAGCCGAAACTCATCATCGGCGACGAGCCGGTCTCGGCACTGGATGTCTCGGTGCAGGCGCAGGTGGTGAACCTGCTGCAGGACCTGATCCGGGAACTCGGCCTTACCTTCGTGCTGATCAGCCACGATCTCGGCGTTGTGCGCCATATCGCGGACCGTGTGGCCGTGATGTATCTCGGCCGCATCGTCGAGGAAGGACCGACCGCGCAGGTTTTTGGCGCACCGCGGCATCCCTACACCCGCGCCCTGCTGGCCGCCGTACCGGGGCAGGGGCATGCGAACGCGCCGCTGCTGGAAGGCGATATACCCAGCCCGATCAACCCGCCCTCCGGCTGCCGTTTCCGCACCCGCTGCCCCTATGCCCAGCCACTGTGTGCGGAGCAGGTGCCGCCGATGGAGGGCGTCGGGCATGTCGCCGCCTGCCATTTCCAGGGCAGTCTGCCACCCGCCATTGCCGGCCATGATGCCGATACCGGCGGCGAACGCCTGCGCCGGCTGCAGGCCTACTTCACCGACCAGACAGAAAAAACGGGAGAACTGGCATGATCCGCAAAACCCTCGCCGCGGGCCTCGTGGCGCTCGCCGCCTTCGGCGCGACGCCGGCCGCGCTTGGCCAGAACCTGCGCATCGCGCTGCGCGAGGACCCGGACATCCTCGACCCCACCCTGTCCCGCACCTATGTCGGCCGCATCGTCTATATGGGCTTCTGCGACAAGCTCTTCGACATCAACGCGCAGCTGCAGCCTATCCCCCAGCTGGCCACCGGCTTCACCTGGGACGACCCCACCACCCTGACCATCCGCCTGCGCCAGGGCGTGCGCTTCCATGACGGGGAGATGATGGATGCGGAGGCGGTGCGCTATTCGCTGAACCGCCACCTGACCCTGCAGGGCAGCTTCCGCCGGTCCGAGATGGGCGCCATCACGGCCATCGAGGTGGTGGACCCGCTGACGGTCCGCATCAAGCTCGGTGAGCCGAATGCCGCCTTCCTCTCCACGCTCACCGACCGCGCCGGCATGATCGTGAGCCCCAAGGCCGCCGAGGCCGCCGGCCGCAATTTCGGCAACCGCCCCGTCTGCGCCGGCCCGATGCGCTTCGTGGAGCGCGTGGCGCAGGAACGCATCGTGCTGGAGCGCTTCCCGGAATACTGGGACGCGGCGAATATCCACTTCAACCGCGTGACCTATCTGCCGATCCCGGACAACACCGTGCGGCTCGCCAATCTGCAATCCGGCGCGGTGGAATTCGGTGAGCGGATGGAGCCGGACGACCTGCGCTCCATCCAGCGCAACCGCGCGCTGCGTGGCGTGCCGGTGGAGGAGCTGGGCTACCAGGGCATCACCATCAATATCGGCAACGGCCCGCGCGCGAACACGCCCATGGGCCGCGATGCCCGCGTGCGCCAGGCCTTCGAACTGTCCCTCGATCGCGCCGCCATCAACCAGGTGGTCTATGAGGGCATGTACACGCCGACGCGCCAGCCGGTGCCGCCGGCCAGCAGCTTCCATGTCCGCAGCTTCCAGCCCGAGACCCGCGACGTGGCCCGCGCCCGCGCTTTGCTGCGTGAGGCCGGCTTTACCAGCCCGGTGCCGGTGGAGCTGACCGTGCCGAACAACCCGGACCTGCGCCAGGCCGGCGAGGTGATCCAGGCCATGGCGCGCGAGGGTGGCTTCGAGGTGACGCTGCGCGCCGCCGAATTCGCCTCCGCGCTCGCCGGTGCCGTGCGCGGCGAATTCGAGACCTTCCTGCTCGGCTGGTCCGGCCGCACCGATCCGGACGGCAATATCTTCGCCTTCATGCACTCCACGGGCGGCCAGAATGACGGCCGCTATGCGAACCCGGAGGTGGATGCGCTGCTGCAATCCGCGCGGGTCGAGCAGGACGTGGCGAAGCGGCAGGACCTGTATCGCCAGATCATGGAGCTGGCGCTGGGCCGCGACCGCATGCGGATCTACCTGTGGCACCGCAAGAACGTGATGATCCATTCGGCCCGGCTGACCGGCTACCAGCCGATCGCGGATGGGATGGTGCGGCTGCAGGGCATGCGGCTGAACTGAGGAAGGGCAGGGGTGGGGTAAGAGCCCCCACCCAACCCTCCCCCGCCACGCAGGGGAGGGCTTTTCTCCCTCCCCCGTTTACGGGGGAGGGTCGGGGTGGGGGCATGGGCCAAGCGCCAGGAGCTGACCTGAGATGTGGAACTGGCTTCTGAAACGCCTCGGCCAGGTGCTGCCGACGCTGGTGATTCTCTCCTTCCTGATCTTCGGGCTGCAGCAGTTGATGCCCGGCGACCCCGCCATGATCCTGGCGGGCGAGGAACGCGGCGACCCGCAGGTGCTGGCGCAGATCCGCGCGGAGCTGCGGCTCGACCAGCCGATCTGGGCGCAATACCTCTACTGGATCGGCAATGTGCTGCAGGGGGATTTCGGCTTTTCCTGGCGCATCCGCATGCCGGTCTCCGACCTGATCCTGGAGAAGCTGCCGGTCACGGCGCAGCTCGCCACTATGGCTTTCCTGATCGCCATCGCCATCGGCGTGCCGCTCGGCATCCTCTCCGCGGTGAAGAAGGACAGCGCCTGGGACTGGGCGGCGAATGGCATCGCGCTGTTCGGCATTTCCACGCCGAATTTCTGGCTCGGCATCATGATGATTCTTTTTTTCAGTGTGCAGCTCGGATGGCTGCCGCCTTCGGGCTACGTGCCGCTGTGGGAGGATCCGGTGCAGTCGCTGGCCACCACCATCATGCCGGCCTTCGTCCTCGGCACCGGCGTCGCCTCCGTCCTCATGCGCCATACGCGGGCAGCGATGCTGACGGCGCTGTCCCAGGATTACGTCCGCACCGCCCGCGCCAAGGGGCTGACGGAGCGCGTGGTGGTCTGGAAGCACGCGCTGCGCAATGCGCTGATCCCGGTCGTCACGCTCGGCACCATCGAGTTCGGCCGGCTGCTGGCTGGCGCGGTGCTGACGGAGCAGATCTTCACCATCCCCGGCTTCGGCAAGCTGGTGGTGGATGCCGTCTTCAACCGGGACTATCCGGTGGTGCAGGGCGTGGTGCTGGCCACCGCGCTGATCTTCGTGGCGCTCAGCCTGCTGGCGGACATCCTCTACATGGCCATCAATCCGAGGCTGCGGCAGGCATGAGCGCGAGCACCGCCCCTGTGGCCCTGGCGCGCGGCGAAAGCCCGACGCGCCGCGCCATCCGCCGCTTCATCCGCCACCGCCTGGCGCTGGCCGGCTTCATCGTGGTGCTGGCCTTCGTGCTGGTGGCGATCCTGGCCCCCTGGATCGCGCCCTACGACCCGATCGAGACCAGCTGGTCCCGCATCCGCCGCCCGCCGTCGGAACTGTATTGGTTCGGCACGGATGAGAATGGGCGCGACGTGCTGTCCCGCGTCATCTGGGGCGCGCGAGCCTCGCTGATGGCGGGCGTCGTATCCGTGGTCGGCGCGGTGCTGATCGGCGTGCCGCTCGGCCTGCTGGCGGGGCTGGCGGGGGGCTGGGTGGATGCGCTGATCTCCCGCATCGCCGATGCCATGCTCTCCGTGCCCTTCCTGATCCTCGCCATCGCCCTCGCGGCCTTCCTCGGCCCGGCGCTGGAAAACGCGATGCTGGCCATCGCCATCACCGCCAGCCCGATCTTCGTGCGCCTCGCGCGCGGCATGGCGCTGGATGCGAAGTCGACGGATTGGGTGGAGGCGGCGCGCAGCCTCGGCAATCCGCCCTGGCGCACCGCCTTCGTCCATGTCCTGCCCAATATCATCCCGCCGCTGCTGGTGCAGTCCACGCTCTCGATTGCCGAGGCGATCATCGCCGAGGCCTCGCTGAGCTTTCTGGGCCTCGGCCAGCAGCCGCCGGCGCCGAGCTGGGGGTCCATGCTGAACAGCGCCCAACGCTTCCTGGAGACGGCGCCCTGGCTCGCCATTGCCCCTGGCGCCGCGATCTTCGTGGTGGTGCTCGCCTTCAACCTGATGGGCGATGGCCTGCGGGATGCCCTGGACCCCCGCGCCGACCGGCGCTGAGGCCAGGGCATCGCCCCGCCCGTCCTACCGCCCGTAGGACGGGCCGGTCGCGGAGGCGAGTTCCAGCCGCTCGAACTGCGCGAAACTCAGCGTCTCGCCACCGATGGTGATGCTGCCGGTCACGCCGGTCACGTCGATCCAGCCATCACGGATCACCGGCAGGGCGGAGCCTTCCGCCAGGGTCATGGCGGCCACCAGCTGCTCGGGCGTCAGCCCGGTGAGCTCCATGCGCAGCGTATCGATGCCACCGTCTGCATCCTCTCCGCCGCGCAGCGTGTCGTTGCCCTCGCCGGGCTGCCACAGGATGGTGTCGGAGCCGGCGCCGCCATCCACGCGGTCGGCGCCGCGGCCGCCGGCCAGGGTGTCGTCGCCATCCCCGCCCATCACCTGGTCATGGCCCTCGCCGCCGCCGATCATGTCAGCCCCGGCGCCGCCCAGGATGCGGTCATGCCCGCCATTGCCGGCCATCAGATCCCCCTCGGCCGTTCCGATCAGCTGTTCGCCCTGGCCGCTGCCGAGGATCTGCGCGCCGCCGGCCACCGCGGCCAGCGCGGCCTCCTCCAGCGGCTGCGGGGAAGGGGTGGTCCTGGTCATCGCTGCTTTCCCTTGCCGATTGCCTCGCCCGGATCAGCGCCCGAAGGAGGGCGTCTCCGAGTTGGCCAGTTCCAGCCGCTCGAATTGCGAGAAGTGGATGGTCTCGCCGCCGATGGTGATGCTGCCGGTCACGCCGGTCACATCGATCCAGCCATCCTGGAGCACCGGCTGGGCGGAGCCTTCCGCCAGGGTCATCGCCGCGATCAGCTGCTCCGGCGTCAGGCCGGTGAGCTCCAGGCGCAGCGTATCGGTGCTGCCATCGGGGCCTTCCGGCTGCTGGCCGGGCAGCCTCTCCTCGCCCCAGACCGCGTCGTGGCCGCCGCGCAGCGTGTCATTGCCCTCGCCGGGCCGCCACAGGATGGTGTCGGACCCGTCGCCGCCATCGGCATGATCCGCGCCCTGGCCACCCGCCAGCGTGTCGTCGCCGCTGCCGCCAAGCAGCCGGTCATTGCCTTCGCCGCCGCCGATCACGTCATCGCCGGCGCCACCCACCGCCAGGTCCCGCCCGGCGCCGGTGGAGATCCGGTCCGCATGCTCGGTGCCGAAGACCTCGTCGGCGGTGCCGGTGCCGAAGAGGGGGCCGCCGCCGCCGCGGCCGCCTTCGCCGCCGGTGACGTTGTGCAGCGCCTCGGGCGCCAGGGGCTGGGGGCGGGCGGTGGTCATGTGTCGCGGCCTTTCCGATGCGATGACGCACAGACTAGAGCACGCCCGCGCCGCCTCGTCCCGCCGGATCCGCCTATGCCGGGCATCGGCTTCGCCTAACTTGGCGCCTGCCCTTGATCCGGCGCCCCCGCGCGGCGATCTCTTGGGGCGCCATGGCCCGACCTCCCAAGATCCTGCTGCCCACCCTGCCGGCGCCCGCGCGGCGCGTTGCCGGCTTCTGGCTGCTGACGCTCAGCCTTTGGCTGGCCAGCGCCATCGCGCTGTTCCGCTGATGGCGGAGGATCGCGGGCTTTGGCAGAACGACCCCTGGCGCGGCGCGCGCGCCCGGGCGGAGGGCGCCTTCAGCCATTTCCGCAACGGCACCCGCGGGCTGCTGCTGCCGCTCTTCACCTGGCCGCTGCTCTTCGACGTGGTGGTGGAGGTGGTGCGCGGGAATACGCGCGGCCTGGTCGCCGCCGGCCTCGGCATCCTGCTGCCGATCCTGGCGGTCCGCGTGCTGCGCCGAGGCCGTCGGGGCGATACGCGGCGGGCGGCGATTCTCACCGCGGTGGCCACCGGTCTGGTGGCCTTCCTCGGCGCCAATACGGGCCTGCCCATCGCCCTGCTGCTGGCCGCCGGTGCCTGGCTCGGCACGCGGCTGATGTATGACGGCGCGCAGGTGGAGGTCGATCCGCCCGCCCCCGCCGTGCCGCCCCCGCCGCCCGGCCCGCTGGAGGAAGCGCGCGCCCGCCTCGCGCGCATCAGCGCCGAACCCCGCATGGCCGGCATCGCCCAGGCGATGGATGCGGTGCTGGACGACCTGGATGCGCGGCCGGACCGCCTGCCGCTCGCCCGCCGTTTCCTGGCCGTGCATCTCGATGGGCTGGATCGCATCGCCCAGCGCCTGCATGCGGGCGCGGAGCCGCCGGCCAGCCTGCCGCAATTGCTCACGGACATGCAGACCGCCGCCGACGAACTGCGTAGCAAGCTGCGCGCTGAGGAGAGCGTGGCGCTGGATATCCAGGTGAAGGTGCTCGCCGAAAGGCTGCGCCAGGAGGGTTACGCATGAGCACGACCAAGCCGAACAGCCCGAAGCCCCATGGCGGGCCCGCCGCGGCGCCGTCGCCGATCGCCACCGCCCAGGCGGCCGCGGAGCGTGACCTGTCGGAGGCCGCGCCGGCCCGCGCCGCGGTGCCGGATGCGATGATCGGTGAGCTGGCGCAGCAGATCGACCTGTCCGACCCCGGTTCCATCCTGCGCTTCGGCCAGCAGACCCAGACCCAGGCCCAGGCCGCCGCGGACGCCATGCTGGAAGGCGCCCGCAACCAGGAAACGGGGGAGGCCGGCCGCACGCTGGCCAGCCTGCTGCAGACGCTGCGCGGCTTCGACGTCACCAAGCTCGACGAACGCCCCGGCTTCCTCGCCCGGATCTTCACCAAGGCCGGCGCGGAGGTGACGGAGATCATCGGCCGCTATGAGACGGTGAAGGGCCAGATCGAGGGCATCGGCGACAAGCTCGACACCCACCGCACGCGCCTGCTGGAGGATGTGGAGCGGCTGGAGCGGCTGTACCAGGCGACGCTGGAGTGGTTCCACGCCCTCGGCACCCATGTGCAGGCCGGCGAGGAGGTTTTGCGCAGGACCGACAGCGAGGCGATTCCGGCGATGGAAGCGGCCGTCGCCAATTCCACGGACGACCTGGCGCCGCAGAAGCTGCGCGACCTGCGCAGCGCGCGGGATGAGCTGGACCGCCGCGTGCACGACCTGCGCCTGACGCGGCAGGTGGCGATGCAGGCGCTGCCCTCGATCCGGCTGATCCAGGAAAACGACAAGGCCCTGGCGAGCAAGATCCACTCGGTGCTGGCGAACACGGTGCCGCTCTGGCGCCAGCAGCTGGCCCAGGCGCTGGCGATCCACCGGATGCGCGAGGCCGGCCAGGCCGTGAAGGCCGCCACCGACCTGACCAACCAGCTGCTGACCGCCAATGCCGAGACGCTGCGCCGCGGCAACCTGGAAGCCCGCACGGAGCTGGAACGCGGCGTCTTCGACCTGGCCGCCGTGCAGAAGGCGAATGCCGCGCTGGTCTCCACCATCGAGGACAGCTTGCGCATCGCCGACGAGGCCCGCGGCCAGCGGCTGCGCGCGGCGGAGGAGCTGGAGAAGCTGGAGGGTGATATCCGCCGGGCCCTGAAGGCAGCCAAGCCGCCGCCGCCGGCGCCGCGGCCGGTGTGACGCACGCTTGAATCCCCCTGCCGGCGCGCGGATGCTGCGACGGCAGGGAGGACCATCATGCTGGATCGCCGCGAACTGATTGCGCTGGGTGCGCTGGCGGCGCTGCCGCGCGTGGCAAGCGCCCAGACGGTCTTCGAAATGCCGGACCCCGCCGGCCTGCGCATCTTCGTCCATCGCCCCACGAACTGGCGCCCCGATGGCCGCGCCATCATCGTCCTGCACGGGCTGCGGCGGGACGCCGATCGCTACCTGGCGGAATGGGCGCCGCAGGCGGAGGCCGCCAACCTGCTGCTGGTCGCCCCCGAATTCTCCCGCGCGCTGTTTCCGACCGTCGCCTCCTACACCTGGGGCAATGTCGTCACCGAGGATCTTCGGCCCAACCCGCCTGAATCCTGGACCTTCGGCCTGATCGACCGGATCTGGGACGCGGTGCGCGCCCGCACCGGCGCAACGCGCCCCGGCTACACGCTGTTCGGCCATTCCGCCGGCGCGCAATTCGTCCATCGCACCCTGCTGCTGGCGGAGGCCAGCCGGGCGGAGGCGATCATCACCGCCAATGCGGGCTCCTACACCATGCCGGTGCGGGACGTGGCCTTTCCCTTCGGCCTCGGTGGCATCGCGCTGGAGGAGTCGCGGCTGGAGGCCGCCTTCGCGCGGCCCGTCACCGTGCTGCTCGGTGCCGATGACGCCGATCCGCGCCATCCCTCCCTGCCGCGCCAGCCCGGCGCCATGGCGCAGGGCCCGCATCGGCTGGCGCGCGGTCTGAACTTCTACGCCACCGCCCGCGCCGAGGCCTGGCGGCTCGAATTGCCTTTCCGGTGGCGGCTGGAGACGGTGCCGGATGTTGGCCACGACAATGCCGGCATGGCCCGCCGCGCGGCGGAGATCGCCCTCAGCGCGGCGGGGTGAAGCCGAGGTTGGGGCGCGCCTCCGCCTCCTCGGCCGCCTCGCGCTCCTCCTCCGTCATCTCCGTGGCTTCGGCGGCTTCGGCGGCGGCCGCGCCAGCCTCGGCTTCGCGGAGGTCCAGCCCCTTGGGGTGGCCGGTCAGGCCGTCGACCAGGCCGGTCAGGTCCTCGCCGGCCAGCTCGCCCGGTGCGTCCGAGCTGGCGGGAGCGATGGGCTTCCTGATCATGTCGCAATCCTCCTCATGGTCCGGTGTCTCCAACGCCTTGGACGCGGGGCCGTTGCGGCGCGGCTTGTAGCCGGGTCCGGGCTTCGGCCTAATGGTCGGCAAGAAAGACCAGGGAGGAACCAGAACATGCCCCAGCTCACGCGCCGCGTGCTGCTTTCGGCCGGCGCCGCGCTGGCCGCGCCGGCGCTGCGTGCGCAGCCCGCCTGGCCCTCCGGCCCGATCCGTATCGTCGCACCCTTTCCGCCCGGCGGCAGCACGGATGCGCTGGCGCGGCTGCTGCAGCCGCATCTGAACCGCATCCTCGGCACCAATGTGGTGGTGGAGAACCGCACCGGCGCCTCGGGCGCCATCGGTACGGCGGCGGTGGCGCGCAGCGCGCCGGATGGGAACAGCTGGGTGCTGGTCTTCGACACCCATGCGGTGAACCCGTCCCTGATCCCGAATATCGGCTTCGACACGGAGCGGGACCTGACGCCGCTGCTGCTGTTCGGAACGGCGCCGATGGTGCTCACCGCGCATCGCACACGGCCCTTCAAGAGTTTTGGCGAGATGGCGGCAGCCGCCAAGGCGAAGCCGGATACGCTCACCTATGGCACCATCGGCAACGGGTCGCTGGCGCATCTGACCATGGCGCTGGTCGGCAAGGCGGCCGGCCTTCAACTGGTGCATGTGCCCTATCGCGGCGGCGGCCCGCTTTCGGTCGCCGCTGTGGCCGGCGAAGTGGACCTTCCCGTCGCCACGCGGCCCGCCATCGGCGCGCATATCGACAGCGGCGCGCTGGTGCCGCTGGCGCAGACCGGCGCGACCCGCTCGCCCTCCATGCCCGATATCCCGACGCTCGCGGAATCCGGTGTGCCCGGCATCGATGCCCGCGCCTTCTGGGGGTTTCTCGGCCCCGCCGGCATCCCCACGCCGATCAAGCAGCGCATGGAGGCGGCGCTGCTCGAGGCGCTGGCGATCCCGGAACTGCGCCAGCGCGTGCTGGCGCTCGGCATCGACCTGGAGCCGCAGGGGGAGGCGGCCTTCGCGCCCTTCCTGTCCCGGCAGATCGCGACCTGGGGTCAGGTGGTGCGGGAGAACAATATCCGCCCGGATTGACCGGCGGGCCTTCCCCTGTTGCGATGCCCGCCACGCAATCGGGGAAACGCGCGCATGAAAGCCTGGGCCGTGGTCGCAGCCGGAGAGCCGCTGCAGGAGATCGAGCTGCCGACGCCGGAGCCCACCGGCAAGCAGGTCCTGCTCGAGGTTACCCATGCCGGCGTCTGCCATTCCGACATCCATGTCTGGGAAGGCGAATGGGACCTAGGCAGCCGCGGCAAGATGAAGCTCTCGGATCGCGGCGTGAAGCTGCCGCTGGCCATGGGGCATGAGACGGTGGGCCGCGTGGTGAAATGGGGGCCGGAGGCCGAGGGGCAGGGGCTCGCCGTCGGCCAGACCCGAATCGTCTTCCCCTGGGTCGGCTGCGGCACCTGTGCCAAGTGCCGGGCGGAGGAGGATAATATGTGCCTCCAGGGCAAGGCCTTGGGGATTTTCCAGAATGGTGGCTACGCCACGCACATCCTGGTGCCGGAGCCGCGCCACCTGGTCGATGCCGGCGACCTCGACCCGGCGCTGGCCGCCACCTATGCCTGCTCCGGCATCACCGTCTATTCGGCCATCAACAAGATCATGCCGATGCCGCCCGAGGTGCCGATCGTGCTGGTCGGCGCCGGCGGGCTGGGCCTGCAGGCGATCGCGGTTCTGAAGGCCATGGGGCACAAGCGCATCGTCTCGGTCGATCTGAGCGCACAAAAACTGGAGGCGGCGCGGCAGGCCGGGGCCTCCGACACCTTCCAGCCGGGCGGGGATGACACGGTCCAGCGGCTGGTCGCGCTCTGCGGCGGGCCGGTGGAGGCGATCATCGACCTGGTGAATGGCAGCCAGACCGCGCGCATGTGCTTCGACGCGCTGACCAAGGGCGGCACGCTGATCCAGGTGGGGCTCTTCGGTGGGGAGCTGACGGTGCCGCTGCCGGTCATGGCGATGCGGGCGCTGACCGTGCGCGGCAGCTATGTCGGCAATCCGAAGGAGCTGCGCGAGCTGGTGAAGATCGCCCAGGGCGGCGGCTTGCCGGGCATCCCGGTGACGCGGGAGCCGCTGCGCAACGCCGACAGCGCCCTGCAGCGGCTGCGGGAGGGCAAGGTGACCGGCCGCATCGTGCTGACGGCGGAGGCTGCGTAACGCCGCCCATCCCTGTAGTCTGCGGGGCATGCTGATCGAACCGGCTGCCCCGCCAACCACCTTGGCGCCCTATGTGCCGCCCTATCCGCCAAGGCCGGATCGGGGCCTGCCGCTGCGCCAGATGCTCAGGCTGGCGCGGGAGAACTGGCTCGCCATCTGGGCCAAATCCTCCTTCGAGCGGGACGTCTATGGCAGCCGGTTGTTGCTGCGGGATGTGGTGGTCTGCAACAGCCCGGACTCGGTGCACTACGTCTTCGTCGAGCGGCACGAGAATTTCCAGCGCAAGAGCCCGCAGCACCGCCACGCGCTGATCCCGCTGCTGGGCGACGGCCTCTTCGTCTCCGACGGGCCGCTCTGGCGCGAGCGCCGCCGCGTCGTCGCCCCGGTCACCCATGTCTCCCGCCTGGCGGAACTCGCACCCGCGATCACCGAGGCCGCGGCCGAACGCCGCAACGCCTGGCGCGCCTTGCCGCCCGACCGTCCGTTGGATGTGCTGGCGGAGATGGGGCACCTGACCGCCGAGATCATCTGCCGCACCATCTTCGGCCGCGCCCTGGGGCGCGATGCGGCGAAGGAGGTGGTCGCCGCCTTCGCGGACTATCAGGCCTGCATCGGCCAGACCGATCTCCTGTCGCTGCTCGGCCTGCCGGACTGGTTTCCGCGCTACCGCAGCGCCGCCGTGCGGGATTCGGCGCGGCGCATCCACCAGGTGGTGGACGGGCTGATCGCCGGCATTTTGGACGCGCCGGGGGAGGGTGAGGCCTCCCTGATCCGCGCCATGTCGGAGGCCAAGGTTCCCGGCACGGACCGCCCGATGGACCGCCGCGCCTTCCGCAATGAGGCGATCGTGCTGTTCATGGCCGGCCACGAGACCACGGCCAATACCCTCGCCTGGGCGCTGTTCATGCTCTCCCAGGACGCGCCGAGCGCGACCCGCCTGGTCGAGGAGGTGCGCGGTGCGCTGGGCGATCGCGTGGCGACGCTCGCCGACCTGCCCAACCTGCCCTTCACCCGCGCCGTGGTGGAGGAGACGCTGCGGCTCTACCCCCCCGTGCCGCTGCTGTCGCGGGAGGCGCTGGGGCCGGACCGGATCGGCGACCGCCCGGTGCGGAAGGGCACCATCATCCTGGTCAGCCCCTGGCTGCTGCACCGCAAGCCCGGCCTCTGGGACCAGCCGGATGCCTTCATCCCCGACCGCTTCCTGCCCGGCGCGCCGAAGCCGCCACGGCATGCCTATATCCCCTTCAGCACCGGGCCGCGCATCTGCACGGGCATGCATCTGGGCCTGGCCGAGGCGACCATCTGCCTGGCCGCGCTCGCCGGCCATTTCCGGCTGGCGCTGGAGCCGGGGACGCAGGTGATGCCGGTGGCGCGGCTGACGCTGCGCCCGGGCGAAACCCTGCCGATGCGGATCGCGCCGCTTGGTTGACCACCTCTACCCCGCACCGCCCTGGCGCTGGACCGAACGCCAGGCGCTGCTGCGCTACTGGGTTCGCGATCCCCTGCAGGGCCTGGCCGACTGGCTGCCGCACCAGGCGATGCGCGCCCTGCCCACCGAGGCCGCCTCCGCCTTCGGCGCCCGCATGGGGCTGCGGGCCGGGCGCAAGCGGCAGGTGGGCTCCGACCGCGTCCGCGCCCTGCTGCGGCTTCTGCGGCCGGAGGCGAGTGAGGCGGAAATCGAGGCGCTGCTCGCCGCCCATTGGGCGCATGTCGGCCGATGCTTCGGCGAATTCGCCGCCCTGTCCCGCTTCCGCGCCGAGGGCCGCATCGAGGTGGTGGGCGCCGAGCATGTGCTGGGCCCGCGCGAGGCCGGCCAGCCGCTGATCGTGGCCGGGCTGCATGTCGGGAATTGGGAGGTGGTGCATGCCGGCCTCGCCCAGCTCGGCATTCCCTTCCACGCCATCTACCAGCGCCTGCCCAACCGTTTTCGCATGCGCATCGCGGACCGGGCGCGGGGGCGCAGCCGCAGCGCCGCGGGGCCGCAGGCCGCCGTCGCCGTGGCGCCGACGCTGGGCGCGGTTTTCGAGGCGCATCGCGTGCTGGAGAGCCGGGAGGCGGCGCTGCTGTATTACGTGGACGAGTTCTGGGAGGGCAGGGTGCATGCCCCCGCCCTCGGCCGGCCGCTGCGCATGGACGGGAACATCATGCGCGCCGTGCGCCTGGCCTCCTCCACCGGCGCGGCGCTGGTGCCGGCCTATGCCGAGCGGTTGGGCGAGGCCGCCCGCTTCCGCCTGCATTTTCTTCCGCCCGTCCCGGTCGGCCCGCAAGGGCGCGGTCGCGCGGCGGTGCTGGAGGATATCGCGGCCTTGGACCGGGTGGTGGAGGCGGTTGTGCGCGCCCATCCCGAACAGTGGTTCATGGCGCATGTCTTCCAGCCGGACCGGTAGCTAACGGTAGGCGAGGCCCGTCACCGGATCGCAGGGCGGGTCGGGCGTGGCGGGAATCGCATGCAGCGCCCGCTCCCGCTCCCCGGGCCTGTTGGAAAACTGCTCGGGCGGGTCGCCGGGCGGATAGGCGCCGACCACCAGAAGGTCCTCCGACTGGCCGAGGTTGCGATGCGCCGTGCCGGCCGGCAGCACCACCACGTCGCCCGCCGCCAGATCCAGCGTCACCCCCGCCTCCGCCCCGAGCCGCACCCGCACATGGCCGCGGGCAACCGCCAGCGCCTCATGGGCGTTGGGGTGGTAATGGTCATGGTCGAAGATCCCGTTCCGCCAGGCCGGCGGCCAGCCATGCCGGGCAAACAGCGCCTCGGCGGCGGCCGGGTCGCCGGGCGGCGTCGCGCCGCAGTGCAGCAGCACCGGCAGGCGCGGATTGTTCGGGATCTGCCCCCCGAGGCTGGCGCTGTCGCCGAGCCTCAGCCGTTCCACGCCATCGGCGCCGCGTTCATGCATCCCCGGATCCTCGCCAGCCGCGAGGGGGACGCCTCACTGGCCGAAGAGTTGCGCGGCCAGGCGCTGGTGCTGCGCCGCATGCGGCGAGGCCTCGGCCACCTCGGTATAGCCGGCCGCCTCGGCCGTCATCATCCGGGTGCCGGTGGGGCGGTTGTAGATGAAGCCATGCGTGGAATAGGTGCGGCCGAAGCTGGAGGCATCGTGCCCGACCTGGACGCGCACCGCGGTCCAGTCATTGCGGTCCGAGACGTCCACCACCGTCACGCCGCGCATCACGCTGCCGCGACGGATGCCGGGGCCGGCCCAGTTGGAATGGTCGATATGGATGGTGCGCGGGTCCAGCACCCGGCTGACCACCGCCACATGACCGCGCGACATGCCGCCGGAAGCGGTGAAGGCGAGGATGGAGCCACGCTCCGGCGCATTGCCGCGGGCATAGCTGCCGGCGGCATTGTGCCACCACATGCGGGCATCGCCGCTGATGTTCATGCCGGTGGCCATGCGGGCGAAGGGCACGCAGGACAGGCCGCTGGTGGCGGCCACGGGCAGGATCGGCGTGCCGGCGCCCACCGCCAGGGCCGGGCGCATCACGCCGAGCGATGCGATGCGGGTGGCGGCCGGGGCCTGCTGCTGCGACAGGCGCTGGACCTCCTGCGCCTGGCTGGCGGAGGCGGCGGCCGGGCGGCGCGCGGCGGTGGCGGCGGGCCGATGGGCCGCGGTGCCGGTGGGCCGCTGCGCGGCCTGGCGCTGGGCCGCCGCCGCCTGGCGGGTGGCGCTGGCGCGTTGCGCGGCCTGCTGGCGCAGTTCGGCGGGGGAGGCTGGGCGGGGCGTCGCGGTGGACTGGGCGGGGCGGGACTGCTTCTGCGCGGTCCGGCCGCTGCGTTCGGCGGCCTCGGCCGGAAGATGTGTCAGCGCCGCGCCCATGAAGACACAGAGTGCTGCCAGCGTGCCTTTTGCCCGCATGTAGTATCCCCTGTTTCGCCACCGACGGAGCCCGGATGGCTCGCCTGGTGACTGCGGTAACCGTGGGCGCCGGGGCCGGGCAACCCGCTGTGATGATACACGGCGAAATATGCGCTGATTCGTTCAGCCTCGCTGTGGATGAGCTTCCAGGAAAAGATCATCTTCCTAGGATGAAACACGGCGAAACACGAAGCCACAGTGTTGCGGCATGAAAGCAACACTCGAAACACGGAATGGAGAGGTGCCAGGATCGAGTCACATGGCTGTCATGTCGATCCCGAATGGGTGAGATTCGGGCGGGTGCCCCCCGCGCCTGGCGCGGGGGGCGCGCGTGCCTCAGCGGCAGGCGGTGACCATGATCTCCACCAGGTGGCGCGGATCGGCCATATTGGCCTCGACGCAGGCGCGCACCGGGCGGCCGGCATCGCCCAGCCACTCGATCCAGACCTTGTTCATGGCATCGCGGTCGCGGATGTCCTTCAGCCAGATCTGCGCCTGCAGCAGGCGGGTGGTGTCGGTGCCATTGGCTTCCAGCGCGGCGGTGATCTTCGCGAGCACCTGGCGGGTCTGGCCCGTGATGTCCTGGGACAGGTCGTCGGCGGTCATGCCGGCCAGGTAGACGAAGTTGTGGTACTCCACCGAGGAGGACAGGATCTGGTTGCTGCCCTGGCGGGTGATCTTGGACATCGCGCTTTGCTCCTCGAGCGGTTTCGGCGCGCTTTTCCTAGGCTGGGTATGGCTGGGCGGCAAGCTGGCGGCTCAGCGCGCGGGCGCGGGCGCCTCGCCATGATCCGCGGCGCCGGCCACCGCGCAGCCGCAGAAGGGGCAGCGCGCCAGCCGGGCGAGCTCCGGCGCCAGGGCCGGCGGCAGCGGCCGGCCGTCCAGCAGCCGGTCCAGCTCCGCCTGCAGGGCCTCATGCGCCTGGGTTGCCGGGCAGCCGGTGCCATAATCCGCGGCGGTGGCGGCGGAAGGTGCCTCCAGCCTGAAGGCCCCGGCGGCGGCCGGCAGCAGGGCGCCGCCAATGGGCAAAGCTGCGGGCACAGCTGCGGGCAGGCAGGTCAGCAGGCGGCGGCGCGTCGTCATGACGCGCAGCCTAGCCGAGCTGCCGGCCGTTACGCCACCACGGCGTAGCTGCTGCCGGATGCGGCGGCGCCGATCATCGCCTCGAAGACCGCGACGCCATGGATCGCCTCCTCAACCGGCAGCGGATAGGCCGCGCCACCGGCGACGGCCGCGGCAAATGCTGCAAGTTCAGCGGCTTCGATATCGGTCTTCGGAAATTCCTTGACCCAGCCCTGACCCTCGCGCGGGATGAAGGACAGGTTCTCATGCCCTTGGAGAACAAGAATTCCCTCCGTCCCATACAGCGCGACCCGCCAGAAGGAGGGGCTCAGGGAGAGGGTGGCGAAATTCACCGTGGCGCCGCGCTCCAGCAGGCCGAGCATCGCCGTGGTATCGTCGATGGTCTGGCTGACCTGGGCGTGGCTCTGGACGGTCACCTGCCGGAAACGCCCGGCGAGGTGGATGATCATGTCGATCATATGGATCCCCATGCCACCCATGCCACCGAGCGGGCTTTCGGCCCGGTCGGCGCGCCACATGCCGGCCTGGTAGGCGCGCGCGCCGGGGCCGCTGAACTGGCCATCCACATGCAGCAGCGTGCCCAGCGCACCCTCCGCCAGCATCTGCTTCATCAGCGCGACGGCAGGCAGGAAGCGGCGGTTGTGGCCGAGCGCCATCACCACCCCCGCCTCCCGGCAGGCCGCCACCGCGGCGGCGGCGCTGGCGCGGTCCAGCGTGAAGGGTTTCTCGACGAAGACATGCTTACCGGCGCGGGCGGCGGCCACCACCTGGGCCGCGTGCTGGGCATGTGGCGTCGCCAGCGCCACGGCCTGCACCGCGGGGTCGGCCAGCACGGACTCGAAATCCGGCAGGATGCGGAGGCCCTGCGTCGCGGCCCAGTCCCGCGCCTTGTCCGGGCTGCGGGTGCTGCCGGCCACGAAGCGGATCGCCGCCCCCGGCTTCGGCTTGCCCTGGTCCTGCACGCTGTTCACCAGCACCTGGCCCCAGCGGCCCATGCCCACGATCGCCGCGTTCAGCATCCTCGATTCCTCTTTCAACGATTGTCCGGCGAGGCCGGATCACCTTCCAGCGCCTGTTCCATCCGGCGCAGGCGGCCCACCCCCCAGGCGAAGACGCCGAGGAAGACCGCCACCGCCACCAGCGTCGGCCATTGCAGTCCGAAGATCTCCCCCGCCGCGCCGAGCGAGAGCGCGCCGAGCGCCGGGAAGGCCCGGGTGATCAGGCCCCAGAGGCTCAGCATGCGGCCGCGATAGGTGGTGTCCGTGGCGCTCTGGATCAGGGTCTGCACGCTGATGCCGTGGATCGAGGCGGTGCCGCCGATCAGCGCCGCGCAGAGCATGCCGAAGGGGAAGAAGCTGGTGGCGACGAAGCCCACCGTGGCGGCGGCCTGGGCGAGGCCGGCGAAGACCGCCAGCCGCGTCGTCCCCTCCAGCCGCCCGCGGGAGGCGACCCAGAGGCCGGAGACCAGGGCGCCGATGCCGAAGCAGGCGGTCAGGATGGCCAGGCTTTCGGCGCCGCGGCCGAAAAGTCGCTCGACGAAGGGGGGCAGGATCTCCTGCACGCCCCGCAGCAGCAATGCGCCGAGGGCGGCATAGAGCAGGATCGGGCCGAGGCCCGGATGCCGCGCCGCATAGCGCAGCCCCTCCACCACCTCCCCGAACAGGCTTTTCGAGGCCGGATGGCCCTGGCGTTCCTTGGGATCGATCCGCAGCAGCCAGATCGAGAGGCAGGCGAAGAGATAGCCCACCGCATTGCCGGCAATGGCCGGCACCACGCCCCAGACGGCGATGACGGGGCCGGCGATGGCGGGCCCGATGAAGCGGGCGGTGGCGAAGCAGAGCGAATTGGCGGCGACGGCGGCCGGCAGGTCGGCGCGGGCCACGATGCCGGGCATCAGCGTCTGCCGCGCCGGCTGGGCGAAGCTGGCGGCCACGCCGCCACACAACTCCAGCACCAGCAGCAGGGTGATGGTCATCTGGCCGCTGAAGGTGAAGCCGGCGACCAGCGCCGATTGCAGGGCGATGGCCAGCTGTGTCCACATCGCCAGCTTCACCCGGTCCACCCGGTCCGCGATGGCACCCGCCACCGGGCTGATGAAGACCGCCGGCGCCAGGTCGCAGAAGGCGACCATGCCGACCCAGAAGGCGCTGCCCGTCAGCTCCCAGGCGAGCCAGGACACGGCGATGCGCTGCATCCAGAGCCCGGTCCAGGCGACCATGGAGCCGCTGAAGAACAGGCGGGAATCACGGGTGGAGAGGGCGCGCGCCAGCGCGCCGGAGGAAGCCACCCCCGCTCAGCGCCCCCGGCTGGCGGCGGCGGGTGCGGCGACGGGGGCGCGCTGCAGGCAATCGGCCACCAGCCGGTCGCGGTCGATCTGCGCCGCGCCACGGTCCGATTGCAGGCGGCTGAAGGGCGTGACGGAGAGGGTGCCGAGGCTCGACTCGGTCTCATCCGTGCGCATCTGCTGCCCGCGCTCCCGGTACTGCACGATGCGCGTCGCCTCCGCCCGGCAGGCCTCATAGGCCGCGTCGCGCTGGCCCGGGGCGGGCGGCGGCGGGGCGCTGATCGGCTGCGGCAGCGGCAGGTTGCAGGCCGCCAGGGGAAGGATGGTTGCGAGGAGGGTTGGCAGCGTCAGGGCGCGGAGCGGGGACATGGCGGGGCTTTCGGTCGGCGCGTCAGGCCGGGATCTCGGGGACCGCGACGCGGGAGGCGGGCAGGGCGCGGGACAATAGCGCGCGAATCCGCTCCGCGTCGAACCTGGCCGCCGCATCCAGCGGCATGGCGGCCGCGGCGCGCACCAAAGCGGGGTGCAGCTCCACCCCTTCGGCCGTCACGTTGAACAGCCCGGCCATCCAGGCGCTGCGGCCCATCACCTCGACCAGGGCGAGCAGCCGCAGGCACAGGGCCAGGCCGGGCAGGGTGGCGAGGTCGACGCGGCGGTCCACCGCCTCGGCCCAGGACCGCGCATCGCGGTCGGCGATCGCCAGCACGATGGCCGCCCCCTGCGGCCCGCGGAACAGCAGGCGGCGCACCGGGCCCCATTGGCCGGATTGCGCATGGGCGCGGGCCGCCTCCCAGGCATTCAGCAGCGCCGAAGGGGCAACCGGGGGCAGGGCCTCGGGGGAGAGCGGGATGGCATAGGACAGGCTGCCGTCTTCGGCGGCGCCCAGGGTGATGGCGGTATCGGGCATCATGTCCATTTGGCATCGCGCAGGCGCTTCGCAAACGCCCAAGGGCGTGGCGTGATGCCGATATGACCGAACCGAACCGCCTGACCGCCACCGAGGCCGCGCGCGCCATCGCCGCCGGCCGCCTTTCCGCGCCTGAGCTGATGGAGGCCTGCCTGGCCCGCGCCGCGGCGCGGGAGCCGGTGCTGCGCGCCTTCATCCACCTCGACCCCGGCCAGGCGCGGCGCAATGCCGCGCGCGCCCGCCCCGGGCCGCTCTCCGGCATCCCGCTCGGCGTGAAGGACGTGCTGGATACGGCGGATATGCCGACCGGCTATGGCTCTCCGATCTGGGCCGGACACCGGCCGCGCGGCGATGCGGCGGCGGTGGCGGCGGCGCGCGCCGCGGGCGGCGTGGTGATGGGCAAGACGGTCACCACGGAATTCGCCACGCGCCACCCGGGCGCCACCACCAATCCGCACAATCCCGCGCATACGCCGGGCGGCTCCTCCTCCGGCTCCGCCGCCGCGGTGGCGGATTTCCTGGTGCCCCTGGCCTTCGGCACGCAGACCGCGGGCAGCATCGTGCGGCCGGCCGCCTTTTGCGGCGTGGTCGGCTTCAAGCCGAGCTTCGGCACCTTCCATCGCGGCGGCATGAAGGTGTGCTCCGAAAGCCTGGATACGATCGGGATCATGGCGCGCAGCCTGGCCGATTGCGCCCTGGCCATGGGCGCCATGACCGGCCGCGACCATCCCGACCCGGAGGCGAAGCGCGACCGCGCGCCGCGGCTGCTGCTCAGCCTGGGCCAGGCGCCGGAGGCGGCGCGGCCGGAGACGGTGGCGCTGCTGCAAGGCGCGGCGGCAGCCGCCCGCCGCGCGGGGGCGGAGGTGGTGGAGGCGCCGCTGCCGCCCGCGCTGTCCGAGGCTGCCGAGCTGCACCCCTTCCTGATGAACATGGAGACCCGCCAGGGTCTCGCCTGGGAATATGCCGAGGCGCGGGCCCAGATCTCCCCCGTGCTGCTGGACCGGCTGGACTGGGCCGGCGGTTTTGCGCCCGCCAAGCTGGATGAGGCGCGCCGCGCGGCAATGGCGGCGCGCGCCGCCTTCCTGGACTGGACCGCCGGTTTCGACGCGGTGCTCACCCCCTCCGCGCCCGGGGAGGCGCCGGAGGGCCTGGCCCATACCGGGGAGGCCACCTTCAACCTGCTCTGGACGCTGCTCCATGGCCCGAACGTGACCATCCCCGCGGGCACCGGGCCGGGCGGGCTGCCGCTGGGCGTCCAGCTGGTGGGCCGCATCGCGGAGGATCCGGCGCTGCTGGCCACCGCCCGCTGGCTGCAGGCGGCGCTGGAGGGGTGAGAATTCCCTAGTGGGAAGGTCGGGAAATTAAGGGCCGCGAAACACAGGGCGCGTATACCCCGGGCTCCCATCCCAGGAGCGCGAGATGTTCCTTCGACCCCACCGCCCCGACCGCTCGCTGGAGCGTCTTGCCGCGCTGGATTGCGTGCGCGCCAAGATCATGATCGCCGATCCCGACCTGAACATCATCTATATGAACCAGGCCGTCACCACGATGATGGCGGAGGCGGAGGAGGAGCTGCGCCGCGAATTGCCGCGCTTCAGCATGGCGACGCTGCTGGGCAGCAATATCGACGTCTTCCACAAGAATCCGGACCACCAGCGCCGCATGCTGGCCGTGCTGGACAAGCCGCATTCGGCCACCATCCGCATCGGCCAACGCGCCTTCGACCTGCTGGTCTCGCCGATCGGCCAGGGCGGCCGCCGCGCCGGCTTCGTGGTGGAGTGGGAGGATGCGCATCACCGGCTGCTGAACCTGGACTATGCCGCGCAGATCGCCGCCATCGGCCGTGCCCAGGCGGTCATCGAATTCACGATGGACGGCACCATCGTCACCGCCAACGAGAACTTCCTGAAGACCATGGACTACCGGCTGGAGGAGATCCGCGGCAAGCAGCACAGCATGTTTGTCGAGCCGGCCTACGCCCGCTCCGCCGACTACAAGGCCTTCTGGGAGGCGCTGCGTTCCGGCAAGCCGATGTCGGCCCAATACAAGCGGCTGTCCAAATCCGGCCGGCCGGTCTGGATCGAGGGGTCCTACAACCCGATCCTCGACCATAACGGCCAGGTGACGAAGGTGGTGAAGTTCGCCACCGACATCACCGCGCAGATGGATCTGCTGGAAAAGCTGCGGGAGAATATCGAGGAGGTGGACCGCGAGGTCGGCCGCTCCAATACCGGCGCGCTGACCGCGAAGCAGGCCGCGGCCACCGCGACGGCCAATGTCGCCTCCGTCGCCGAGAATGCGGAGCAGCTGGCCGGCTCCATCCGGGTGATCTCGGGCAGCATGGTGGCCTCCCAGACCGCGACGGATGCGGTCTTCCAGCAGGCGGCGCGCGTCGCCACGGAGACGGAGGGCCTGGCCAGCGCCACCCAGGCGATGAGCGGCATCGTCGCCCTGATCCGCAGCATCGCCAGCCAGATCAACCTGCTGTCGCTGAACGCGACCATCGAGGCGGCCCGCGCGGGGGAGGCCGGCAAGGGCTTCTCCGTCGTCGCCTCCGAGGTGAAGAACCTGGCGGTGCAGGCGGCCCAGGCGACGGAACAGATCACCAAGGAGATCGACAGCCTGCAGACCCGCTCCGCCAGCGTGGCGCAGGCCGTCATCAGCATCCGGGAGCAGGCGACCACGGTGCGCGACCAGGTGAACCACGCCGCCGGCGCGGTGGAGGAACAGGCCAGCGTCACCCAGGGCATGTCCAGCAGCGCCCAGGGCGCCGCCGCCGCGGTCGGCGCGGTGCTGGACAGCGTCGGCGAGATGGAGGCCGCCGTCGGCAGCGTTTCCACCGCCGTGCGCAAGACCACGGATGCGGCGCAGGTGCTGGCGCGCTGACGGTCAGGCCAGGCGGCGCAGGCGTTCCGCCGTCTGCGGGTCCGCCGGGTAGAAGGCCTCGATCGCGACTTCGGAGAGCGTCACCTCCACCGGCGTGCCGAAGACGGTGGTGGTGGAAAGCAGCGCCAAGGGCCCGGCCGGGCTGTCCAGCAGCAGGGGCACGGCGAGGCCGCCCGGTGGCAGCGCCGGCGTGCTCGGCGCGGCCTGCGGCGGGGCGGGCAGGGCGCGCAGTTCCGCCAGCAGATCGGCGAGGGTGGCATCGCCGCTGGCCTCCACCTGCCGGTGCAGCCGCTCCAGCACATGGGCGCGCCATTCGGCCAGATTGCCGATGCGGGGGGCGAGGCCACCGGGGGCCAGGCTCAGGCGCAGCACATTGACGGGCGGCGCCAGCAGCGCGGGCTCCGCAAGGCCCTCCAGCAGCCTGGGCACCACCGCATTCGCCGCCACCAGCCGCCAGTGCCGGTCCACCGCGAGCGCCGGGTTCGGCGCCTGGGCGTCCAGGATCAGCTGCACCGCCGCCCGCACCCCATCCATCGCCGCCTCCTCGCGATAGGCGGGGGCGAAGCCTGCGGCCAGCAGCAGCGTATTGCGGGCGCGCAGCGGCACATCGAGCTGGGCGGCGAGGCGCAGCACCATCTCCCGGCTCGGCCGGGCGCGGCCGGATTCCAGGTAGCTCAGGTGCCGGGTCGAGATCTCGGCATCGAGCGCGAGGTCGAGCTGGCTGCGGCGGCGGCGCTGGCGCCAGTCGCGGAGCAGGCTGCCGATGGGGGGATAGGGCGCGGACATGCGGCCATCCTAGGCGCGTCCGTGGCGGGCTTCCCATGACCTCCGAGGTTATCGCGCGGCGGCGGCGGGCGGGTCTTGGGTGCGGGTCTCGGAAGCCGAAGGAGAGACCCGATGAGGATGCTGAAACTGGCGCTGCTGGGCGATGCTGCGGCCTGCGCCGGCTCCGGCCTGCTGCTGGCGCTCGGCGCCGGATGGCTGGCCGCGCCGCTGAACCTGCCCGAGCCGCTGCTGCGCGGCGCCGGGCTTTTCCTGATACCCTGGGCCGGCCTCGTGGCGCTGCTCGGCCTTGCCGCCGCGCCGCGGCGGGGCGCGGTGCTGGCCATCATCGCGCTGAATACGCTCTGGGTGCTGGAAAGCCTTGGCCTGGCCATCGGCGCCTTCGGCCTGGCGCCCAGCCCCCTCGGGCAGGCCTTCGTGCTGGCCCAGGCGGCGGTGGCCGCGGCTTTCACCCTGTTGCAGGTCCTGGCACTGCCGGCGCGGCAGGTGCCGGCATGATCCGCACGCGGGATGGCGTCGGCCTGTTCCATCGCGAGGCCGGGCAGGGCGCGCCGGTGGTCTTCCTCGCCAGCTGGTCCCTGCCCAGCGACAGCTGGCACCAGGCCATGCAGGCCATGGCGGCGGCCGGGCTGCGCGCCGTGGCCTATGACCGGCGCGGCCATGGCCGCTCCGAGGACCCCGGGCGTGGCTGGGACTACGACACCCTCGCCGACGACCTCGCCGATGTCCTGGCGGCGCTCGATCTGCGGGATGTTACGCTGGTCGCCATGTCCGGCGCGGCCGGGGAGGCGGTGCGCACCCTGACCCGGCATGGGCGGGACCGGGTGGCGCGGCTGGCGCTGATCGGCCCGACCACGCCGCTGCTGGTGCAGCGCCCGGACAACCCGGCGGGCATTCCGGAGGCGGCGCTGGAGGCCCTGCGCGCGGAGCTGCGGCGGGACTTTCCGGACTGGCTTTCGCGCAATGCCCGCGCCTTCGGCGGACCGGGGCCCAGCCAGGCCATGCTGGACTGGATCTGCGGCCTCGCCCGCCAGGCCAGCCTGCCCTTCCTGCTGGGTTTTCACCGAAGCCTGGCGGAGACCGATTTCCGGGCCGAGCTGCGCGCTTTGGACCTGCCGGTGGTGGTGATCCAGGGCGATGCCGATGCGACCTGCCCGATCGAGCTGACCGGCCGGGCCACGGCCGCGCTGGTGCCCGGCGCGCGGCTGCTGGTGCGGCCGGGCGCGCCCCATGGCCTGATCGTCAGCGATCCGGACTGGCTGGCAGCAGAGCTTGTGGGCTTCGCGAAGGGCTGAACTCAGCCTGCTGCCGCGGCCCGCCGCTCGGCCTCCACCAGCAGGGCCAGGAAGCTGGTGACCTTGGCGGGCCGGAAGCGGGCCGCCGGCAGCACGGCGTGGATGCCGCCCGAGGGCAGCTCCCACTCCGGCAGGGCCTGCAGCAGCTGCCCGGCGGCCAGTGGCGCAGCCACCAGGAAGTCCGGCAGCACCGCCAGCCCCGCCCCGGCCTGCACCGCCGCCAGCACGCCCGGCGTGGTATCGATCGCCAGCGCGGCCTCGAGCCGCACCGTCCGGCGTTCCAGCGCGCCACGCGCGAAGTGCCAGGCCAGCGGCTCGCGCAGCCCGGCATGGGCGATGAAGGGCAGCCGGGCCAGGTCCTCCGGTGCCTGCAGCGCGGCGATACCCTCGGCGAGGGCGGGGCTGGCCACCAGAAGCTGCCGGAAGCCGCCGATCCGCCGCGCCTGCAGGCTGGAATCGCTCAGCCAGCCAACGCGGATGGCGAGGTCCAGCGCGCCGGAGACCAGGTCCACGGTCGCATCGCCCAGCGTCAGCTCCACCCGCATGGCGGGGTGGCGTGCCAGATAATCGGTGACCACCGGCACCAGCCGCGCCACGCCATAGTCGTTCGGCGCCGTCACCCGCAGCGTGCCGCTGGGCTCCGCCACCGCCTGGGCCAGCTCGTCATAGGCATCCTCGGCCTCCCGCAGCAGCAGGGTGCAGCGGGCATGGAACAGGCGGCCGGCCTCGGTCGGGTTCACCCGGCGGGTGGTGCGGACCAGCAGGGTGGTGCCGGTCTCCCGCTCCAGCTGCTGGACCTGCTGGCTGACCACCGCCTTGGTGATGCCCAGCCGCGCCGCGGCGCGGGTGAAGGAGCCGGTGTCCACGACGGCGGCGAAATAGGCGAGGCGGTTCAGGTTCATGCGCGGCAGCAGGCCGGGCTGCCGCCTGACTGTCAACCATAACCATACAGTGTGTCCGATGTGTCGGTCTTATCGCGCCAGTGCCCGGATGGCATCTGGAGCGGGCAGGAGATCCGACATGACCGCCTCACCCCCCATCACCTATCTTTTCGATCCGCTCTGCGGCTGGTGCTACGGCGCGAGCCCGGTGCTGGACCGGCTGGCCGCGCTGCCGGGCGTGGCGCTGGAGCTGGCGCCGACCGGGCTCTTCTCGGGCCCCGGCGCGCGGCCGATGGATGCGGGCATGGCGGCCCATGCCTGGTCCAACGACCAGCGCATCGCCCGCCTGACCGGCCAGACCTTCAGCGAGGCCTATCGCCGCCAGGTGCTGGGCGATGCCACGCGCCGCTTCGATTCCGGCCCGGCGACCTTGGCCCTGGTCGCGGTGGCCGAGACGGCGCCGGGGCAGGAGCACGCCGCGCTGAAGGCGATCCAGCAGGCGCGCTATGTGGACGCCGCCGATATCACCGATGTTTCGGTCCTCACCCGCCTGCTGGCCGCGCTGGACCTGCCGGAAGCGGCCGCCCGCCTGGCCGCGCCGGATGCGGCGCTGCTGGATGCGATGCGCCGCCGTACCGCCGGAAGCCAGGCGCTGATGCAGGCGATGGGCGCGCAGGGCGTGCCGGCGCTGGTCGTCGGCCGTGGCGCCCACCGCCGCCTGATGCCCGCGAGCCTGCTGTTCGGCGGGGCGGATGCCCTGCTCGCCAGCCTTGCCGCCACCTGACCGCCACCCGAGAGGAGACCCCCCCGATGACCACCCGTAGACGGCTGATGACCGCTTCCCTCGCCGCCCCTGCCGCCGCGGCCATGCCCGCCCGCGCCGCCGGCCTGACGCTCCGCGCCCTGCCGGCCGGCCCGACCGGCTTCTTCCGCGCCCCCGTGCTGATCTCCGGCGCGACGGAGGCCGTGCTGGTGGATGGCGGCTTCACCCTGTCCGATGGCCGCGCGATGGTCGAGGCGGTGCGCGCCAGCGGCCGCCGCCTGACCACCATCTATGTCAGCCAGAGCGACCCCGACTACTATTTCGGCCTGCGCCCGCTGCGGGACGCCTTCCCGGAGGCCCGCATCCTGGCGGCGCCCGAGACCATCGCGGCGATCCAGGGCAATGTGGAGAAGAAGCTGGCCACCTGGGGCCCGCAGCTGCGCGAGAACGGCCCGGCCAGCCTGGCGGATGTGGTGATCCCGGCGCCCTTCACAGGCCGCGCGCTGCAGGTGGATGGTGCGGCGATCGAGATCGTCGCCGCCGAGGGCATGGGGAACCGCCGCTATCTCTGGGTGCCGGAGCTGCGGGCGGTGGTCGGCGGCGTGCTGGTCTTCGCCGGCGTGCATGTCTGGACCGCCGATACCCAGACGCCGGCCCTGCGCGCCGCCTGGCGGGCGAACCTGGAGCGGATCGCCGCGCGCGGCCCCGCCGTCGTCGTGCCCGGCCACATGACGCCGGCGGCGGCCATGGACGTCTCGGCCGTGGCGCATACGCTGGCCTATCTCACGGCCTTCGAGGAGGAGCTGGCGAAAGCCGCCAATGGCGCGGCGCTGAACGCGGCGATGAAAGCGCGCTTCCTCGGCCTCGGCATGGAAGTGGCGATCGACATCGGCGCCCGGGTCGCCACCGGCGAGATGCCCTGGGGCTGAGCCCGCGCGGCCTCCGGCAAACGCTCAGCGCTTCGCCGCGAATTCCGGCAGGCCCTTCAGGCTTTCCGTCGTGTCGAAGTCGCGCAGCACCGCGTCGCTCGCCATCTCCACCGCCACCATGCGGTCGGCATGCTTGGCGGCCAGGTGGCGGGCGCCGATATCGCCAGTGATGGCCAGCATCTCGCCCAGGAATTCGCGCGACCAGAGCATCGGATTGCCCTGCTTGCCTCGGAAGGTCGGCTGCACGATGGCGCGGCCCTCCTCCGGGTCGAAGGCGGTCAGCAGCCGGTCCAGCATCGGCGCGGTGACCAGCGGCATGTCGCCGAGACACACCATGATGCCCTCCGCCTCCGCCGGCACCGCGGCGAGACCGGCCTTGAGCGAGGCGGAGAGCCCATCGGCATAGTTGTCCGCATGGGCGAAGAGCACCGGCCGGCCCGCCAGCGCCTCCTCGATCCGCTCCCGCTCATGCCCCGTCACGACGATGACCGGCGCGGCGTGGGAGGCCAGGACATTGTCGACGACCCGCAGAATCATCGGCACGCCCTTGGCATCCGGCACCAGCAGCTTGTTCAGCGGTGCCATGCGGCGGGACCGGCCAGCGGCCAGCACCAGGGCGCAGACCGTCCGCGCCCGGCGCGGGGCATTGGTGGAGGGCGGGGTGCGCGGCGCCTCGGCGCGGGGCAGGGGGCGCTGCTCGATCTCCTTCAGCAGCCCGCCGACGCCCATGCCCATCACGTCCCGCGCCGTGACCTTCCTTCCGGCGAAGATGCGGGCGAGGATCCAGTCGAAGCCGTTCAGCTTCGGGCTGCGGGCGCAGCCGGGCAGCACGAGCGCCGGCACATCGCCGACGCGCCCGAGGCAGATCAGGTTGCCCGGATCCACCGGCATGCCGAAATGCTCGATCACGCCGCCGGCCCGCACGATGGCGCTGGGCCCGATATCGCGCCGGTCCACCACGGCGGAGGCGCCGGCGATCAGCAGCAACTCGGCGCCGGCCCGCTTCAGCCGGGTCAGCGCCTCTGCCACCGGGCCTTCCTCATGCCGCACGCGTTCCACCGGCAGCAGCGTGCCGAGCAGGGCGCGGATGCGCGTCTCGGTCGCCTCCACCGCGCCTTCCATGACGCTTTCCTTGATGCCCGGCAGTTCCGTCAGCACCAGGCCGACGCTGAGCGACTGGAAGGGCTGCACCGTCAGCGCCTGCGCCTGGCCCGGCCTGCGGCCGCGCGCGATCGCCTCCACCACCGCCAGCACCCGTCCGGGCACGGCGAAGGGGATGATCTTGATGGTGGCCAGCATCTCCCGCGTATCGACCACGCTGTGGTTCGGCAGGGTGGCGATGGTGATGCTCTCATCCACCGCATTGATCCGCTCGATCAGCGCGGCATCGAGGGTGAAGAGGCCCGGACTCTCGGCGAAGAGGTTCACCCGGCCGGTGGCGGCGCGGGAGCGGGCGATGAGGGGGGCCATCAGCGCCTCGGCAATGCGGTCCGCCGCCTCATCCTCCGGCACGTCGCCGGATTCCAGGCGGGCGGTGATCACGTCGCGCCGCCCGGCCTCGCGCAGTGCCGCGATCGCCTCCTCGTCCAGCACGGTGCCCTTCTTGATCACCTTGCCCGTCAGGCGGACGGTATGGGCGAGGATGGCGCCGCGCGCCTCCTCCAGCGGGGTGGGGCCGAAGTTCATTGTTTTTCCAGTTTCGGTCCGCGCCGGCTGGCGACGATTTCGGCAAGGATGGAAACGGCGATCTCGGGCGCCGTCACCGCCCCGATGTCAAGGCCGACCGGCGCGTGGATTTTTCCGAGCTCCGCCTCGCTGAGGCCGGCCTCCCGAAGTCTTTCCAGGCGCTTGGCATGCGTCCTTCGACTGCCGAGGCAGCCGATATAGAAGGCCGGGCTGCGCAGCGCCACTTCCAGCGCCGGGTCGTCCAGCTTCGGGTCGTGCGTCAGGGTGACCACGGCGGTGCGGGTATCGGGGGCAAGGGCCGTCATCGCCTCATCGGGCCAATCGGAGGAGATGGCGACCTCCGCGCCCAGGCGTTCCTCGGTGGCGAAGGCGCGGCGCGGGTCGACCACGGTCACGGCATAGCCGAGGCGGGCGGCCATCGGCACCAGCGCCTGGGCGATATGCACCGCGCCCACCACGATCAGCCGCAGCGGCGGGTTTTGGGGCTGGATGAACCAGGCGGCTCCGTCCTGCTCCACATTGCGGGCCTTGTCGGCGCGCAGCGCGGCCGCAGCCTCGGCGGCCAGCGCCTCCGGCACCTGGTCATCGGGGAAGAGCAGCTGCGCGCCGCTGTCCAGCCGGGTCAGCAGTGCCACCGGGCGCTTGGCGGCGCGCGCCGCGGTCAGCCGGGCGAGAAGCTCGGGCGTCATCCGACCTTCTCGACAAAGACCTTCAGCTTGCCGCCGCAGGCCAGGCCGACTTCCCAGGCGCGATCGTCCGAAATGCCGAAATCCAGCAGCTGCGGCGTCCCGGTCTGCATGGTCTGCTTTGCGGCATCCGCCACGGCCCCCTCGATGCAGCCCCCCGAAACGCTGCCCTCCATGCGGCCGGAGGCAGTGACCACCAGGCGAGAGCCCGCCGGTCGCGGCGAGGAGCCCCAGGTCTCCACCACCGTGGCGATCGCCACGTCTTCGCCCGCCGCGCGCCAGGCGGCGGCGGTTGCGAGAATGTCTTCGGAATCGGCGCTCATGCCGCGCTCCTCATTCGGCCTCCGCGCGGGTCGGACAGGGTGGAGACCAGGTCGCGCAGGCTCGTCAGATTATGGACCGGCCGGAACTCATCCACATGCGGAAGCATCGCCCGGATGCCCTGAGATTTGGGCTGGAAGGCGGCGTAACGCAACAGCGGGTTCAGCCAGATCAGCCGGCGGCAGCTTTTCTGCAGGCGGTCGGTGGCCTCGGACAGGCCGCGCGCCCCCTCGCGGTCCAGCCCATCGGTGATTAGCAGCACCACCGCGCCCTGGCCGAGCACCCGGCGTGACCAGAGGCGGTTGAACAGGTCGAGCGAATCGCCGATGCGGGTGCCGCCGGACCAGTCCGGCACCGCCTTGGCCACCGCCTCGAAGGCCACCTCGGCATCCCGGTGGCGCAGCTGGCGGGTGACATTGGTCAGCCGGGTGCCGAAGAGGAAGGTGTGCACGCGGTCGCGGTCATTGGCGATGGCGTGCAGGAAATGGATCAGGATCTGCGCATAGCGGGCCATGGAGCCCGAGATGTCGCACAGCGCCACCAGCGGCGGTGGCCGCACCACGCGGCGGCGGCGCGCGATGTCCAGGATCTCGCCGCCGGTGCGCAGGCTTTTCCGGGTTGTGGCGCGCATATCGGCCATCGGGCCGCCGGTGTCGGTGCGGAAGCGGCGGGTGGGGCGGGCGTCGAGCGGCAGGACAAGTCTAGAGATTTCGCGCTTGGCGGCGGCCAGTTCGGCGGCGGACATGGCCTCGAAGTCCATGGACTGCAGCCGCTCGCGCTCGCTGACCGTGAAGGTCATGTCGACGCGATCCTCGGGCGGCTCCTCCGGCGGTTTCGGAGGCTTGGGCCGGTCGCCCTGCATCGCTTCCGCCAGGCGGCGGTCGGCTGGCTTCGGCTTGGCGGGTTCGGTGACGCCCTCCATCAGCGCCATGGTGGCGGCGTGCCGGCCCGCCTCGGGGTCCCGCCAGAACAAGGAAAAGGCCTGGTCGAACAGGAAGAAATGTTCGTGCCGGTGGACCATGGTGGCGCGCAGCGCGGCGTGCAGCTGGGCGCGGTCGCCGATCTCGATCGCGGTCAGGGCGGCGGCGCCGGCCAGCATTTCGGTCGGCCCGACCGGGACACCGGCGCGGCGCAGCAGCCGGCCGAAGGCGAGCAGATTGCCGGCCAGCGCGCCGCCCGGCCCGGCCTGCGGCAGCAGCAGCGCGCTTTTCGGCGGGATCACGCCGCCGCCGCCCCCCTGGCCTCGGCCACCAGCCGCGCCGCCTCCGCGCCGCGGATGCGTGCGATGTCGTCCTGGTATTTCAGCAGGGCGCCGAGCGTCTCATCCACCAGAGCGGGCTCCAGTTCCCGCGCATCCAGCGCGGAGAGCGCCGCGGCCCAGTCGATGGTCTCGGCGACGCCGGGCGGCTTGAAGGTATCGGCGCCGCGCACGGCCTGGACGAAGGCGACCACCTGGGCGGAGAGCGTCTCGCCCACCTGCGGCGCGCGGATCTTCAGGATGGCACGCTCGCGGGCGGCGTCGGGATAGTCCACCCAATGGTAGAGGCAGCGCCGGCGGATCGCGTCATGCACTTCGCGGGTTCGGTTCGAGGTGATGACCACCACTGGCGGTGTCGCGGCCTTCACCACGCCAAGCTCCGGGATGCTGATCTGGAAATCGGCCAGGATTTCCAGAAGGAAGGCCTCGAAGGGCTCGTCGGCGCGGTCCAGCTCGTCGATCAGCAGGACGGCGGGTTCGCCCTCCAGCGCATCCAGCAGCGGGCGGGATTGCAGGAAGCGGCGGTCGTAGATGCCGGCCTCCAGCGCCGCGCGGTCGGTCGCCGCGCCGCTGGCCTCCGCCAGGCGGATCGCCATGAGCTGCCTGGCGTGGTTCCACTCATAGGCGGCCGAGGCCAGGTCCATGCCGTCATAGCATTGCAGCCGCACCAGACGGCGCGGCAGCTGGGCGGCCAGGACCTTGGCGATCTCCGTCTTGCCGGTGCCGGGCTCCCCTTCCAGGAAGATCGGCCGGCCCATGCGCAGCGCCAGGTGGATGGTCGTCGCCAGCTGGCGGTCGGCGACATAGCCGCCTTCCGCCAGCAGGCGCTGCGTCGCAGCGACGTCGGCCGGTACGCTCACGTCAGGAAGATGAGCGCGAGGACGACGATCATCGCCGCCCCGCCGAGCCAGACCTGCGCCGGGAATCCGAGAAAATCCTGGGTGAGCAGGCGCAGCGGCAGCGGCATCTGCGCCGGTGCCGGATTCGGCCGCTGCACGGCACCGCCCGGGGAGACGCCATCGGCGCCATGCTGGGTGATCGGGCCAGGCGCGCCGGGCTCGGCCAGGTATTCGGTATCGGTGCCGGCGACGGCCGCCACCGGCTCCGCCGGCTGCAGCTGCGCCGCGAAACGGTCGAAGAATTGGTCGGCCATGGACTTGGCCGTGCTGTCGATCAGCCTGGCGCCGAGCTGCGCCATCTTGCCGCCGACCTGCGCCTTCACGTTGTAGCGCAGCAGCGTGTCGGAGGGGCCCAGCTCCTCCAGCGCCACATCGGCGCCGCCCTTGGCGAAGCCCATGGCGCCGCCCTGGCCCTCACCGGAAATCGTATAGGATTCCGGCGGCACGATATTGGACAGCAGCACTTTGCCGCCGAACTTGGCGGACATCGGGCCGAGCTTCATCGAGACCTTGGCCTGGAACTGGTCGTCCCCGATCCGCTCGACGCTTTCGCAGCCGGGAATCGCCGCCTGCAGGACGGCGGGATCGTTCAGCGCCTCCCAGACCTTTTCCCGAGGTGCGCCGATGCGCCGTTCGCCGGACATTTCCATGCGTGAGGTCTCCGCTTTGCAGCCGCGGAAGTTAGGCGCGGGAAGCCGGCGCGGAAAGGGCGGGCGTGACGGAAGGTGAAGCCGCGGCGCTTTTCCGGCCTGGCGGGGCTGGGCCACGGGATCGTGACGCGCGGCGCCTTAGGGGTTAAGCCTGAGGCCAGGGATGGCCAAAACGGGGGAGTGGGGGATGAGCGGGATGATGGCGCGCGGCCTGGGGATGACGGCCGGCCTGGCGCTCGGCACCCTGGCCCCGATGCCCGCCCTGGCCGCAGGCGTGCCGGGGGCGGAGCTGTCGCTGGCCTGGGGCATTCCCTTCGTCGGCATCCTGCTCTCCATCGCGCTGATGCCGCTGGTGGCCGGCCATCTCTGGCACCACCACTACGGCAAGATCGCCGCCCTCTGGGCCGCGCTGTTCCTGCTGCCCTTCGCCGCGGTCTTCGGCCCGGGGGCCGCCTGGTACCAGTTCGCGCATGTGATGGTGCTGGAATACGTGCCCTTCATCGCGCTGCTGACCGCGCTCTACACCGCCGGAGGCGGGGTGCTGCTGAAGGGGTCGCTGGTCGGCACGCCCACGGTGAACACCGCGCTGCTGGCCATCGGCACCATCCTGGCCAGCATGATGGGCACCACGGGCGCGGCCATGCTGCTGATCCGCCCGGTGCTGCGGGCCAATGCCTTCCGCACCCGCAAGACCCATACCTTCGTCTTCTTCATCTTCCTGGTGGCCAATATCGGCGGCAGCCTGACGCCGGTGGGCGATCCGCCGCTTTACCTGGGCTTCCTGCGCGGCGTGTCCTTCTTCTGGCCGACCACGCATCTCTTCGCCGAATTCGCCACCTGCGTGGTGATCCTGCTCGCGGTCTACTGGGTGCTGGATACGCTGGCCTGGAACCGGGAGAAGCCGGTGCCGCCGGTCGCCGCCAAGGAGGCGGTGGGGCTGGAGGGCTGGCTGAACGTGGCCCTGGTGGTCGCCATCGTCGGCGTGGTCATCGGCATGGGCTATGTGAAGCTGGGCAGCATGAACGTGCTGGGCCAGCAGATGGAGGTGGAGCGGGTGGTCGGCATCCTGCTGTTCGCGGCCATCACCGTCATCTCCGTCGCCTTCACCAGCAACGCGCTGCGGGAGGCGAATGGCTTCGCCTGGGGCGCGATCCTGGAGGTGGCGAAGCTTTTCGCCGCGATCTTCATCTGCATGGCGCCGGTGCTGGCCATTTTGCAGGCCGGCAGCCAGGGCGCGGCGGCGGGCTTGGTCGCGCTGACCTCGACCCCCGAGGGCGCGCCGATCCCCTGGGTGTATTTCTGGATGAGCGGCGTGCTCTCCAGCTTCCTCGACAATGCGCCCACCTACATCGTCTTCTTCGAGCTTGCGGGCGGCGATCCGGTGATGCTGATGGGGCAGGGGGCGCTGACTCTGGCGGCGATTTCCTGCGGCGCGGTCTTCATGGGCGCCAACAGCTATATCGGCAATGCGCCGAACTTCATGGTGAAGGCGATCGTCGAGGAGAATGGCGTGCGCATGCCCTCCTTCTTCGCCTATTGCGGCTGGGCGCTGGTCTTCCTGGTGCCGCTCTTCGTGCTGATCACCTTCATCTTCTTCCGGGGCGCCTGATGGACGATGCCGGCTTCATGGCCCTGGCGCTCGACCAGGCGCAGACGGGGTTTGCGGAGGGCGGCGTGCCGGTGGGCGCGGTGCTGGTCGGCGTGCAGGGGCGGCTGCTGGGCGCCGGGCGGAACCGCCGGGTGCAGCAGAACGACCCGATCGCGCATGGGGAGATGGACTGCCTGCGCCAGGTCGGGCGGCTGCGCAGCTATGCGGGCACCACCCTCTACACCACCCTGACCCCCTGCATGATGTGCACCGGCACCATCCTGCAATTCGGCATCCCCCGGGTTGTCATCGGCGAGAACCGCAGTTTTGCCGGGAACGAGGACTTCTTGCGCGCCCACGGCGTGCAGGTGACGGTACTGGACGACCCGGCCTGCCACGCCCTGATGCAGCGCTTCCAGCGAGAGAGGCCGGCGGTCTGGGCGGAGGATATCGGGCAGGCGTAGTATGGGGACCAAGCCCTTCGGAGAGCCCGCCATGCCCTATGTGATCGCCGACGACCTGCCCGATGCCCCCGCGGGGGTGCGCTTCCGCGCCCTGCTGGACCGGCCGCAGATCCTGCAGATGCCGGGCGCGCATCTCGGCATCGCCGCCCTGCTGGCCAAGCAGGCGGGGTTCGAGGCGCTCTACATGTCGGGTGCCGCCATGTCCGCCACCATGGGGCTGCCGGACCTCGGCATGATCACGGTGGACGAGGTCGCCTTCCACATCCGCCAGGTCTCCCGCGCCGCCGGCCTGCCCATCCTGGTGGATGGCGACACCGGCTATGGGGAGGCGCTGAACGTGATGCACATGGTCCGCGTCTTCGAGGAGGCGGGCGCCGGCGCGGTGCATCTGGAGGACCAACTGCTGCCGAAGAAGTGCGGCCATCTGAACGACAAGAAGCTGGCCGATGCGCGGGACATGGCGGCCAAGGTCGCCGCCGCCCGCAAGGCGCGCCGCCACCTGACCATCATCGCCCGCACCGATGCGGTGGCGAGCGAGGGCATGGATGCCGCCGTCGCCCGCGCGAAGCTGTATCTGGAGGCCGGCGCCGACGCGATCTTCCCCGAGGCGCTGGTCACCCGCGACATGTTCGCCGAGTTCGCCCGCCGCATGCCCGGCGTGAAGCTGCTGGCCAATATGACGGAGTTCGGCCGCACGCCCTTCTTCACGGCGCAGGAATTCCAGGATCTCGGCTATGCGATGGTGATCTGGCCGGTCAGCCACCTGCGGGTCGCCGCCAAGGCCATGGAGGAGCTCTATGCCGCCATCAATCGCGACGGTGGCACGATGAAGATGCTGGACCGCATGCAGACCCGTGCCCAGCTCTACGCCACCATCGGCTATCACGAGTATGAGGCGCTGGATTCCTCCCTGATCGCTACGGTGATCCCGGAGGGGATGCCCCAGTAGAAACCCAGTAGAAGGGGCGGTTCACACGCCGAGGAAGGCCGGGATATCCGCCATGCTGTCGAACAGGATATCCGGCCCCGCGGCGGCCAGCGCGGAGGGCAGGGCATAGCCCCAGGCGACGGCGCCGGCAGCCAGCCCGGCGCTGCGCGCCGCGGCGATGTCGCGCAGCTCGTCGCCGATGGCCATCGCCTCCGCCGGCACCCTGCCGGTGCGGCGCAGCACCTGGCGGAAGCGGGAGGCCTTGCCGAAGAGCGTGGCATCGCAGGCCCAATGGGCGATGCAGGCAGCCTCCGCGCCCAGGGCGCGGCGCGCATTCGCCTCGGAATTGGAGGAGACCAGCGCCAGCGTCATCCCCGCCGCCTGCAGCCGCGCCAGCATGGCGCCGGCACCGGGGAATAGCGGCGGCGGCGGTGCCGTGCCGGCCAGGGCCTTGATATGGGCCGCGATGCGCGGCAGGCGCCACAAGGGCACTTCCAGGGCCCGCAGAATGCTGCGCGCATCGCGGTCGCGCAGCGCCTCGGCCTCCGCCTGGTCGATGCGGCGGAAGCCGAAATGCCGGGCCGCATGGTCCAGCATCTCGAACATTAGGGCGCGGCTATCGGCCAGCGTGCCGTCGAGGTCGAAAAGGACGAGGCTGGGGCGGGCCGCGCCGCGCTGCGTGGCGGCGCCGAGCCTGAACGCGATCTGCCCGTCCACCCCTGGTCTGCATCCTGCGTTAAGGGAACCCCTTGCCTCCATGCCGCGTCGCCACCGCCTCCGCAATGGAAGGCGGAGGCTGTGCGGATCACGATCCGGCGGGGTCGGCCGCCCTCACGCCGCGGCGCGGGGCGCGGCCACCAGGTCGCCGAACCCATGCTGGCCCTCGGTCAGCCCCCATCCGCGCATCCACTCATAGACATAGGTGAAGCGCGCCTCGTCCAGCGGGCGGGAGGGGGCATAGTGGACGAAATGGTCCGCCAGCTCCTCCGGCTTCAGCCGGTCCTGCACCGGGGCGGCGATATAGTGCTTGTAGCGGGCGAAATCGGCGGTGATCAGCGCCGCGGCCTCATCCACCGCCCTGGTATAGCCCTCCACCGCCGCCGGCGGCAGTTCGGGGGAGACGACCTGGGAACCACGATAGAAAATCGTGGAAACCAGATGCGCGCCCTCCTTCAGCGCCAGGCTCAGGAAGGGCTCCATCAGCATCGCCGCGCGGACGCGGCCCTCCTTCAGCGCGGCATAGCGCGCCTTGGGGGAGCCCAGATGCTCCAGCACGATCTCCTCCCGCGCCAGCGGGCCTTCCAGCAGTTGCAGCGCGGTATAGTGGGACCCGGTGCGGTCGTTGATGGCCACGGCCACGCCGGCCAGGTCGCGCGGCTCGCGCAGCGCCGTGTCGAAGGTCACCAGCCCCTGGGCGGCCACCGCCGGGCGCAGCGAGGCGACGCGGGAGGTGCGGCTGCCGCGCTCCGACCGATCGAGCCCCGCCCATTCGCAGAGATTGTAGGCGCTGGCACCGCCGGCCTCGAACAACGCCTCCTTCTGCCGGGCGAAGGCATCGGCATCGCTGAGATCGGGGTCGTAGGTGCTGGCGAGCACCACCTCGACGCCATGCTTGCGGAACAGGCCGTGCTCGAGGGCGACGAGGATGGGCAGGTCGAAGACCGGGCCATTGGGGGCGATACGGATCACCGGCAGGGCAGCATCGGACATGGGCTTCCTCCATACATCAGGGCCGGTCGTGGAATAACACGAAAGCACGTCTTGTAAACGCGTGTTCTGTGAAATACGAAAGTTAGACGCGTTATTCCACGCGCAGGGATCGCGGAACAGCCGCGCCCCGGCGGTCAAGGAGCCTGTCCATGTCCCGAGACGATCTTCCGCGCCTGCGGCGCCGCGCCCTGCTCGGCGCCGGCCTGGCCGCCGCCCTGCCGCTGGCCGCCCGCGCCGCCACGGACTGGCCGAGCCAGACGATCCGCATCATCGCCCCCTTTCCGGCCGGCGCGGTCAGCGATGCCATCACCCGCGCCATCGCCCAGTCGCTGCAGCAGACCCTCGGCGTTTCGGTGGTGGTGGAGAACCGGCCCGGGGTGGGTGGCGGGATCGGCACGCAGCAGGTGATCGCGGCGCGGCCGGATGGCCATGCGCTGCTGATCGCCAATAATGCGACGCTCTCCATGGTGCCGCGCGTCTCGCAGCTGCGCTTCGATCCGCGGCGGGACCTGGCCGGGGTGGCCTTCCTGGGCGATGCCTACAACCTGCTGGCGATCGACCGGACGCTTCCGGTGACGACGCTGGCGGATTTCGCGGCCCTGGCGCGGCAGCGGCCGGGGGAGCTGGTCTATGCCTCGCCTGGCGTGGGGTCCTACGGGCATATCGCCGGGGCGCTGCTGCAGCGGCGGCTGGGAATCGAGCTGCTGCACGCGCCCTTCGCCGGCATCGTGCCCGCCATCAATGCGGTGCTGGGCGGCCAGGCGCATGCGGTGATGGGGCCGAATGCGCTGAGCTTCGTGCAGAGCGGCCAGATGCGGGGGCTGGTGGCGGTGTCCGAGACGCGCTGGCCGGCGCTGCCGGACCTGCCGACCTTGGCCGAGTCGGGCGTCACCGACTGGCCGCTTTCCTTCTGGTACGGCTTCCTGGCGCCGGCCGGCACGCCGGCGCCGGTGCGGGCGCGGCTGCATGCGGCGATCGGGGAGGCGGCGGCGCAGCCGGCGGTGGCAACGCTGATCGATCGGCTGGGCCTGCGCCCGCGGCCCCTGGCGCCGGCGGCGCTGGATGCGCTGGTGGCGCGGGACTGGCAGGCGGTCGGGGACACGCTGGAGGCGACGCAGATCCTCGGTTGAGGAACAGCGGATATCGCATCTGCGGGGAAGGGGAATTGGCTCCGGCGGTTGGATTCGAACCAACGACCAACGGATTAACAGTCCGCTGCGCTACCGCTGCGCCACGCCGGATCAGCCAGGGGGCGGGCTATAGCAAGCACCCGGTCCCCGGTAAACCCGCCCTGCCGCAGAAGCTGCAGGATGGGGTCGAAAAATCGAAAGGCCGCGGCCGGAATCGAACCGGCATATACGGATTTGCAGTCCGCTGCATCACCACTCTGCCACGCGGCCCCAAGGTGCCGCGACGCGGCACCGTGAAGCTCACCTCAAGGTGCCGCGACGCGGCACCGTGAAGCGGCGCCTCTATCCGGCAGGGCGCGGCGGCGGTCAAGCGCCGCCTCAAGCCTTCCTCAATATCTTGGCCGGATGGTGCGCCCGATGCTGCGTCGCCGAAGCGGTGCTTGGCCGCCGGCGGGCGGACCCCTATAAGCGCGGCATGGATAAGGCGGCGATGATGGACCTGGATCGCGCGGCGGCGACCGCCCCGATGGATGCGGCAGACGGCATGGCGGCGGCGCGCCGCTTCATGGTCGATGGCCAGTTGCGGCCGAACAAGGTGACCGATCCGGCGCTGCTGGCTGCCATGGGCCGCCTGCCGCGGGAGGCCTTCCTGCCGCCGCAGCTCGCCCCGCTGGCCTATGCGGATGAGGATGTGCGCCTGGCCAACGGCCGCGCGCTGATCGAGCCGATGGTGATCGCCCGCCTGCTGCAGCTGCTGCGGGTGCGGGAGGGCGACCGCATGCTCGTGCTCGGTGCCGGCACCGGCTATGCGGCCGCCGTCGCCGCCGACTGCGGGGCGCGAGTCGTCGCGGTCGAATCGGATGCGGCGCTGCTGGGCATCGCCCGGCGGGCGCTGGCAGGCCTGCCGGCCGGCGCGGTGACGCTGGTGGAGGCGGATCCGGCGCAGGGCCATGCCGCCGGCGCGCCCTATGATGCCATCCTGATCGAGGGCGAGGTGCCCGCGGTGCCCGATTCCATCGCGGCGCAGCTCGCCGAGGGTGGCCGCCTGGCCACGGTGCTGGCCGCCGCCGAGCGTGGCCTGTCCTCGCGCGCCGTCTGGGGCCTGCGGCAGGGTGGCAGCTTCAGCGTGACGGATGCCTTCGATTGCGCCACGCTGCCCCTGCCGCAATTCCAGCCGGCGCCGGGCTTCGTCTTCTGATGTGCAGGCTGCCGATGCAGAGCCCGCTGGGCCCTGGCTTCGGCGGCGGTGCAGGGCAGGGCGGCCGGCGCGCGGTGGGGACCGCGCCTTCGACCGATACCGACCTGGGCCATGAATGCTGGTCTACCCGCCCCGCCACGCGGGAAGTAGGAGCCGCCGACAGATGATCTTCTCCCGTCCCGCTCTCGCGCTGTCCGCGCTGCTGATGGCGCCCGCCGCCCTGGTGGCCAGCCACCGCCCCGCCGCCGCCCAGTCGCTGCAGGAGGCGCTGGCGCTCGCCTATTCCAACAACCCGACGCTGCAGGCCGCCCGCGCCCAGCTGCGCGCGGTGGATGAGAATGTGCCCCAGGCGCTGGCCGGCTGGCGGCCCACGGTGCAGATCACGACCGGCGTCGGCCAGGCCACCACCTCGACCAATTCGGCCGACCGGGTCGTCGCTCCCTGGCGGGCGCGGGACATCGTCTCGAACCAGGCCTCCGTCACCCAGCCGATCTATCGCGGCGGGCGCACCACCGCCTCCACCCGCCGGGCGGAGAACCAGGTGCTGGCGCAGCGCGCCCGGCTGCTGGCGACCGAGCAGCAGGTGCTGTCGGATACGGTGAATGCCTATGTCGCCGTGATCCGGGACCAGGAGGAGGTTCGCCTCAATATCAACAACGAGCAGGTGCTGACCCGCCAGCTGCAGGCGACGAATGAGCGCTTCCGCGTGGGCGAGATCACCCGCACCGACGTGGCCCAGGCGGAAAGCCGGCTGGCCGGCACCCGCGCCTCCCGCGCCGATGCGGAAGGGCGGCTGCAGCAGTCCCGCGCCACCTTCTCCCGCCTCGTCGGCCAGGCGCCGCGCGCGCTGGTGGCACCGCAGCCGCTGCGCGTGCCGCTGGCCACGGCGGCCGAGGCCGGCACGCTGGCCGGGCAGAACAACCCGAATGTGGTCGCCGCCCTGTTCGACGAGGCCGCGGCACGCGACCTGGTGGATGTGAACTTCGCCAGCCTGCTGCCGCAGGTCAGCGTCACCGGCTCCACCTTCCGCAACGACAATTCCACCTCCACCACCGATACGCGGCTGAACGGCACGCAGGTGACGGCGAACCTGACCGTGCCGCTGTACCAGGGCGGCGCCGAATACGCCCAGGTGCGCCAGGCGCGGCAGAGCGCGCAGCAGGCCCGCCAGGTGGTGGACGACCAGCGCCGCCTGGCCACCCAGCAGGCGACCTCGGCCTGGGAGACGCTGACCGCGGCCCGCGCCCAGGTGGACAGCGTGCGCGCCCAGATCCGCGCCGCCGAGATCGCCCTCGACGGCGTGCAGCGGGAGGCCATCGTCGGCAGCCGCACCACGCTGGATGTGCTGAATGCGGAGCAGGAACTGCTGAATGCCCGCGTCAGCCTGGTGCGGGCGCTGGCCAATGTCATCACCGCCTCGCACAGCCTGGCCGCCTCGGTCGGGCGTCTCACGGCGCGCGATCTCGGCCTGCCGGTGCAGGTCTATGACATGGAGGCCTATTACCGCGAGGTGCGGAACCGCTGGGTCGGCTTCGGCGACTATGCCGACCGGGGGCGCTGAGGCATGAGCGGCGCGGGCCAGCCCGGCCGGCCGGGCGGTGGCAGCGATCCGGCGATGGATGACATCCTCGCCTCGATCCGCCGCATCCTGAACGAGGACGAGGCGCAGGAGGGGGCGGGCAAGCCCGCCGACCCCAATGCCGAGTTCGAGCCCCTGGACCTGACGGAGGCAATGCTCGTCGCCGCCCCGCCGGCGCCGGAGCCGCCGGCGGAGATGGAAGACGAGCCGGAACCGGAGCCCGAGCCCGAGCCGGAACCCGCGCCGCCGCAGGCCCTGGCGCCCGAGCCGCCGCCTGTCTCGCCACCTGGCCCGCCGCCCCCGCCGGAGCCCGAACCGCCGATGACGGTCGCCAATGTGATGTCCGCGGCGGAGGGGCTGATCGCCCCCGCCGTCGCCGCCGCCACCACGGCGACGCTCGCCACCCTGCTGCGCAGCGTGGCGGAGGAGCGTGCCGCCACCGTCACCCGCGGCGGACCCTCCATCGAGGATGTGGTGCGGGAGGAGATACGCCCGCTGCTGAAGGCCTGGCTCGACCAGCACCTGCCGCCGCTGGTGGAGCGGCTGGTGCGGGTCGAGATCGAGCGCGTGATCGGCCGCGCCGCGCCCTGAGGGGCGCGCTCAGTCCGGCTTGATCTGGTTGTCGCGGATCACCGCCGACCAGGTCTCCATCTGCGTATCGAGGAAGCGGCCGAAATCCTCGGGCGTGGAGGCGACGATCTCCACCCCCATCGGTTCGGCCAGCCGGGCGCGCACCTCCGGCACCTCCAGCGCCTTGGCCAGCGCGGCGTGGAAGCGGCGCAGAATCGGCTCCGGCGTGCCGGCGCGGCCGAGCACCGCCCACCAGGCCTGGGCATCGATGCCGGGCACGCCCGATTCGGCCACCGTCGGCAGGTCCGGAAACAGGGTCGATCGGCGGCCGCCGGTCTGCGCCAGCGGGCGGAGGGACTGGCCGACCTGGCCGCCGAGGCCGGCATTGCTCGCCATCGGCAGGTCGAGCTCCCCGGCCGCGGCCGCCGCACTCATCGGGCCGCCGCCGCGATAGGGCACATGCACCATCTTGAAGCCGCCGCGCTGCTGCATGAGCGACATGGTCAGGTGCGAGAGGCTGCCGACGCCAATGCTGCCATAGGTGATGGTGTCGGGCGCCGCCTTGGCCGCCGCGATCACCTCCTCCAGCTTCCGCCAGGGGCGGGAATTGTGGGTGGTGATGAGCATGGGCGCGGCGCCGATCTGCATCACCGGCACCAGGTCCCGCTTCGCATCGAAGCCGAGATTGCTGATGAAGGAGGGATTCACGGAATGGCTGTCGAAGACCGTGACCCAGGTATTGCCATCGGGCGCCGCGCGGGCGGCGGCGGCGGTGCCGAGCGCGCCGGAGGCGCCGGGGCGGTTCTCGATCACCACCGGCTGGCCGAGCTCGGCGCTCAGGCGCGGCTGCAGCAGGCGGGTGATGGTGTCGACGGAGCCGCCGGGCGGGAAGGGGACGATGATCCGGATGGGGCCGTTCGGCCAGGCCGGCTGGCCGAGCGCGGGGGCGGCGAGGGTGGCGCCCGCGAGGCCCGCCAGCAGCGGACGGCGACCGATCTTGTGCATGGCTTTGTCTCCCATCCCGTCTGAGACCTATGGCGCGCGGGGCAGGCTGCGTCCAGCCGGGCCTTGACGGAAGCGGGAAGGCGGGGAAGGGATGCCGCATGCTCGACAAGACCTTCGACCACGCCGCCATCGAACCCCGCCTCTACCAGGGCTGGGAGGATTCAGGCGCCTTCGCGGCGCATCCCGAAACTGCGGCCAAGCCGTTCACCATCATGATCCCGCCGCCCAATGTCACGGGCAGCCTGCATATCGGCCACGCCCTGACCATGACGGTGCAGGACATCCTGACCCGCTTCCGGCGGATGCAGGGTCGCGACGCGCTGTGGCAGCCGGGCACGGACCATGCGGGCATCGCGACTCAGATGGTGGTGGAGCGGCTGCTCGCCTCGCAGGGGCTGAAGCGCCGCGAGATGGGGCGCGAGGCTTTTCTCGCCAATGTCTGGGAGTGGAAGCGGGAATCGGGCGGTACCATCACGCGCCAGCTGCGCCGCCTGGGCGCGAGCCTCGATTGGCCGCGTGAGCGCTTCACCATGGATGAGGGCCTGTCGGAGGCGGTGCGGGAGGTCTTCGTCACCCTCTACCAGCAGGGCCTGCTCTATCGCGACAAGCGGCTGGTGAACTGGGACCCGGTGTTCCAGACGGCGATCTCGGACCTGGAGGTCGAGAGCCGGGAGGTGAAGGGCCACATCTGGCACCTGCGCTACCCGGTCGACGGCGAGCCGGGCCGCTTTGTCACCGTGGCGACGACGCGGCCGGAGACCATGCTGGGCGATACGGCGGTGGCGGTGCATCCCGAGGATGCGCGCTATGCCGACCTGGTGGGCAAGCACCTGGTGCTGCCGCTGACCGGCCGGCGCATTCCGGTGGTGGCGGATGCCTATTCGGACCCCGAGAAGGGCACCGGCGCGGTGAAGATCACCCCGGCGCATGATTTCAACGACTTCGAGGTCGGCAAGCGGCACGGCCTGGCCAGCCCCTCTGTGCTCGATGCCGATGCCAAGGTGACGCTGGCCGAAATCCCTGGCCCCTGGGCGGAGGACGCCTTCGTCCGCAGCCTGGAGGGCCAGGACCGCTTCGCCGCCCGGAAGGCCATCATCGCCAAGCTGGAGGAGATGGAGCTGCTGGCGGCGGTGGAGCCGCATGTGAACCAGGTCCCCCATGGCGACCGCTCCGGCGTGCCGATCGAGCCGCGGCTGACCATGCAGTGGTATGTGGATGCCAAGACCCTGGCGCAGCCCGCCATCAAGGCGGTGGAGACCGGCCAGACCGTCTTCGTGCCGCGCCAATGGGAGAACACCTTCTTCGCCTGGATGCGCGACATCCAGCCCTGGTGCGTGTCCCGCCAGCTCTGGTGGGGCCACCAGATCCCCGCCTGGTACGCGCCGGATGGCGAGGTGTTCGTTGCCAAGACCGAGGAGGAAGCCCGCGCCGCCGCACGCCAAAAGTTCGGCCGCGATGTGGAGCTGGTGCGCGACCCGGACGTGCTGGACACCTGGTTCAGCTCGGCACTCTGGCCCTTCTCGACCCTCGGCTGGCCGAACCAGACGCCGGAACTGGCGAAGTATTACCCCGGCGACGTGCTGGTGACGGGCTTCGACATCATCTTCTTCTGGGTCGCCCGCATGATGATGATGGGCCTGCATTTCATGGACGGCCGCGTGCCGTTCGAAAAAGTCTACATCCACGGCCTGGTCCGGGATGAGAAGGGCCAGAAGATGTCGAAGTCCAAGGGGAACGTCATGGATCCCCTGGAGCTGATCGAGGCCTATGGCACCGACGCCCTGCGCTTCACCATCGCCTCCCTGACCGGTCCCGGCCGCGACGTGAAGCTCGGCCGCAAGCGCGTCGAGGATTTCCGCTCGTTCGGCACGAAGATCTGGAACGCCGCGCGCTTCCTGGAGATGAACGGGATCAAGGCCGATCCGGCTTTCGATCCCGCCAGCGCAAAGACGCCGCTGGCGCGTTGGATCCTGGATGGGTCCAACCGGGCAGTGGCGGAGGCGACGGCGGCGCTCGAGGCTTTCCGCTTCGACGAATATGCCGGCGCCGCCTACCGCTTCGTCTGGGGCAGTTTTTGCGATTGGTTCCTTGAGTTTGCCAAGCCGGTGCTGAACGGGCCGGACGGCCCCGCCAAGGACGAGGTGAAGGGCGCCGCCCAGCATGTCTTCGGCACCATCCTGAAACTGCTGCACCCGGCGATGCCCTTCATGACCGAGGCGCTGCACGCCGAATTCGGCTACGGCGCCGAATGCACCCTGATCCGCGCCGAATGGCCCGGCGCTGTGCCGGTGACGGATGCCGAGGCGGCGCGGGAGGAGTTGGACTGGCTGGTGCGCCTGATCGGGGAGGTGCGCGGCGTGCGCTCCGAGATGAACGTGCCACCCTCCATCACCGTGCCGCTGCTGCTCTCCGGCGCCTCCGGCACCACGCTCGCCCGCGCCGAGGCCTGGATCGAGGTGATCCGCCGCATGGCCCGGGCCACCGAGGTGCGGCCGCTGGAGGGCGCCGTGCCCAAGGGCGTGGCGCAGGTGGTGGTGGGGGAGGCGACGGTGATGCTGCCGCTGGCCGATGTCATCGATCTCTCGGCCGAACGCGCCCGCCTCGGCCAGGCCCGCGCCAAGGCGGAGGCCGAGGCGGCCAAGGTGCTGGCCAAGCTCGGCAATGCCGATTTCGTCGCCCGCGCCAAGGAGGAGGTGGTGGAGGAGAACCGCGAACGCCTGGCCGCCTTCCAGGCGGAGATGGCACGGCTGGACGCGGCCTTGGCGCGGATCGCGGGCTGATCATGCTGGAACCCGGCACGCTGAAGCTGCTGGCCGCGATCCTGGTCTTCTCGGTGCCCGTCTGGCTCTTCGCCGCGGTGCTGCCGGGGCGGGTGGTGGCGGGGCTGCGGCTGAACCGGGCCCAGGCGCAGGGGCTGGGCGCCGTGGTGGGGCTGGTGCTGGGCGTGGGGTTTTTGTTGGCGGTCGGCTGAGGTCAGGCCTTCGGGAACAGCGCGTCCACCATCACCGTCAGGCCGGGCGGGTCCAGGGTGAGGGGGCCCTCGCGCAGGATGGCCGAGTGGATCGTGCCATCCTCCGCCCGGCGGTGATGGATCAGGGTCCGGGTTTCGACCGACAGAAGCAGGAAGTGGCGGATCGAGGGTGCGCTCAGGTAGTCGACCAGCTTTCTCAGCAGGTCGGTTCGGCCTTCCGTGGCGATCTCCACCACCACGACGGGCTGCGGCACGGCGATGGCATCGCCCGACAGCGGCGGTCCGGCCGAGACCACCAGGTCAGGCACATGCACAGTGGCCTCGCCGATCTCCACCGCAGAGCCCATCAGCGCCTCGGCCATGGATCCGGATGAGTCGATGGCCTCCGCCAGGGCGCGCCAGCACGCGGCGCGGCTGCGGGCATGGCCCACCCTGCGGCGCGGCATCGCCTGGACGCGACCTTCAACCAGCTCATGCCGCCCGCGACCCTCGGCCCAGGCGTAGAAGGCCGAAGGGGTCATCGAGGGGGTGGATGGGTCCGCTTCGTGCTGCATGGGAAGTCAGCCTAACCTGCTCCCATCGTCGGAAACCACGATCTTCCCCTGGCCGCGCCCGAAAAGCTGTGGCACGCCAATCCCAAACCGCCGGGAAACGCGCCATGACCAAGTGGGACAAGTCCAAGCTGCCGAGCCGCCACACCACCGTGGGGCCGGAGCGTGCGCCGCATCGCAGCTACTACTACGCCATGGGCCTGACCCAGGCGGAGATCGACCAGCCCTTCGTCGGCGTCGCCACCTGCTGGAACGAGGCCGCGCCCTGCAATATCGCGCTGTCCCGCCAGGCGCAGTCCGTGAAGGTGGGCGTGAAGGAGGCCGGCGCGACGCCGCGCGAATTCACCACCATCACGGTGACGGATGGCATCGCCATGGGCCACCAGTCCATGAAGTCGTCCCTGGCATCGCGCGACGTCATCGCCGATTCCATCGAGCTGACCATGCGCGGCCATTGCTATGATGCGCTGGTGGGCGTGGCGGGCTGCGACAAGTCGCTGCCGGGCGTGATGATGGCGATGGTGCGGCTGAACGTGCCCTCCGTCTTCATGTATGGCGGCTCGATCCGCCCCGGCCGCTTCAAGGGCCGCGACGTCACGGTGGTGGATGTCTTCGAGGCGGTCGGCCAGCACGCCGCCGGCAATATGTCGGATGCCGACCTGCTGGAGCTGGAACAGCATGCCTGCCCGGGCGCCGGCGCCTGCGGCGGCCAGTTCACCGCCAATACCATGGCCTGCATTTCCGAAGTCATCGGCCTCGCCCTGCCGGGCTCCGCCGGCGCGCCCGCGCCGGATGAATCGCGCGACTTCTACGCCGTGCAGTCCGGCCGCGCCGTGGTGGAGCTCATCCGGAAAAACCTGCGGCCGCGGGACATCGTGACGCGGGATGCGCTGTTCAACGCGGCCGCCATCGTCGGCGCCACCGGCGGGTCCACCAATGCGGCGCTGCACCTGCCGGCCATCGCGCATGAATGCGGCATCAGGTTCGACCTGCATGACGTGGCGGAGATCATGCGCGCCACGCCGCATATCGCGGACCTGAAGCCCGGCGGCCGCTATGTGGCGCAGGACGTGTTCAACATCGGCGGCGTGCCGGTGATCATCAAGGCGCTGCTGGAGGGCGGCTACCTCCGCGGCGATGCCATGACCGTCAGCGGCAGGACGCTGGCCGAGAACCATGCCGAGGTGATCGTCCCCAAGGACCAGGACGTGGTCCGCCCGACCAGCGACCCGATCTCGCCCATCGGCGGCGTGGTCTCCCTCAAGGGCTCGCTCGCCCCGGAAGGCGCCATCGTGAAGATCGCCGGCATGAAGAACCTCCGCTTCGAGGGCACGGCGCTCTGCTTCGATTGCGAGGAGGATGCCTTCAAGGCGGTGGAGATGCGCGCCTACAAGCCGGGCGATGTCATCATCATTCGCTACGAGGGCCCGAAGGGCGGCCCCGGGATGCGGGAGATGCTGTCGACCACCAGCGCCATCTACGGCCAGGGCATGGGCGACAAGGTGGCCCTGATCACCGATGGCCGCTTCTCCGGCGCCACGCGCGGCTTCTGCATCGGCCATGTGGGGCCGGAGGCGGCGGTGGGCGGGCCCATCGCGCTGCTGAAGAATGGCGACCCGATCGTCATCGATGCCGAGGCCGGCACCATCGACGTGATGCTGCCCGAGGCCGAGCTGGCCGCCCGCCGCGCCGCCTGGACCCCGCGCAAGACGCTCTATACCTCCGGCGCGCTGTGGAAATACGCCCAGACGGTGGGCCCGGCGGCGCAGGGCGCGGTGACGCATCCGGGCGCGGCGGAGGAGGGCCACATCTACGCCGACCAGTAGCGATTCAAGGCGCCGCCGCCGCAATCGGCCTTGGCGGCGCCGCGATCGCGCCCGAACCGGGACATGGCCGGCGGGTTAACTCCCCATCAAGCGGCAGGGCCTCCAGACGAAACCGGCCCGCCGCAGGGGAGACCCCGCCATGCGCCGCCTCCGTGCCCTGTTCCTGCTGCTGCCGGTGCTGCTGTTTGCGCCCGGCTGCGTGGTTGCCGCCGATGTCACGCCGGTGGGCGGCTATGGTTATGGCTACGGCTATGCCCAGCCCTATTACGCGCCGCCGCCGCCGCGCTACTACGCGCCGCGCCCGGTCTACCGCCCCTACTACCCGCCGCCGCGCTACTACGCGCCCCCGCGCCATCATGGCCACTGGGACCGCGGGCGGCATCATGGGCATCACCGCGGCCATCACTGGCGGTGAGGTTCTGCGAGACGCATTGTCCGAGTCGCCAGTCGGGGCCGCCTGGCTTGAAGATGCTCAGCCCATCAGGTCGATGACGAGCGGCGTATGGTCCGAGGGCTGTTCCTCCGCCCTCGGATCCACATCCACGATGCAGGCTTCCAGCCGCTCCGCCAGCTCCGCGCTCAGCAGCGCATGGTCGATGCGCAGCCCGGCATTGCGCTCGAAGGCGGAGCCATAGTCCCAGTAGGTGTAGATCCGCTCCGGCGCCGGGTGCAGCGCGCGCAGCGCATCGGTCAGGCCGAGATGCTCCAATGCCCGCCATTCGGCCCGGGTCTCCGGCCGCACCAGCGCATCGGTCGGCGGCAGGGCGCCCGGCGCCAGGTCGTGCTCGGTCGGGCAGACATTGAAGTCGCCCAGGATGGCGAAGGGGGTGAAGGCATCCAGCCGCGCCTGGGCCTGGCGCCGCAGCCGCTCCATCCAGGCGAGCTTGTACAGGTAGCCCTCGTCGCCGCCGGAATTGCCATTCGGCAGGTAGATGCCCGCCACCTGCATCCCCGCGGCCGAGACCTCGATATAGCGGGCCTGGCTATCGGCATCGTCGCCGGGCAGGCGTTCGGCCACCACCTCGAAGGGAATGCGGGAGATCACGGCCACGCCGTTGCGCCCGCCCGTCTGCCCCACCGCATGCACGCGGTAGCCGGCGGAGGTGAAGTCCAGCGCCGGGAATTCCTCCGTCCTGCACTTCAGCTCCTGCAGGAACAGCAGGTCCGGCTGCTGCCGCGCCAGGAAGCGCAGGATATGCGGCGCCCGCTTGCGGACGGAGTTCACGTTGAAGCTGGCGAGGCGGGTCATGCGGCGGAGACTGCCCGCGCCCGCGCCCTTTGGCTACCCGACCGAGAAGCTGGTGCCGCAGCCGCAGGCGCTGACCGCCTGGGGGTTCTTGACCGCGAAATGGGCCCCGATCAGCGCCTCCGTCCAATCCAGCTCGGCGCCGGCCAGCAGCTCCAGGCTCACGGGATCGACGAAGACGCGGCCGGGGCCTTCCGCCACCACCAGGTCGTCCTCGGCCGGGGCCTCCTCCAGGTCGAAGCGGTACTGGAAGCCGGAACAGCCGCCGGCATCCACCGCGAGCCGCAGGCCGGCGCCGGGCTTGCCCTGGCGGGCCGCGATCTCCGCCACCTGGGCGGCCGCACGGGGGGTGACGCGGAAGGGTGCGGTCATGGTTTCCATAGCGGCAAGATAGGATGGAAGCGGCCCCGCTTCCAGGCTTCGCTGGGCGGGCAGACGGGCGCGCCCTGGGGCGCGACACTTCCAGCCGGGGCAGGCGGGTGCTAGGCCGGGGACAATGGATCCGAAGCGCCTCCCGGATGGGCTGGCCCCCTGGGCCGTTCGCACCGAAACCTCCCGCGGGCGGCTGCATGCCGAGCCCGGCGGCGGCGCGCGCTCGCCCTACCAGCGGGACCGCGACCGCATCATCCACGCCACCGCCTTCCGGCGCCTGCAATACAAGACCCAGGTCTTCGTCTATCACGAAGGCGACCACTTCCGGACCCGGCTGACGCATAGCCTGGAGGTGGCGCAGATCGCGCGCTCCATCGCCCGCGAACTTGCGCTGGAGGAAGACCTGGCGGAGGCGCTGGCCCTGGCCCACGACCTCGGCCACCCGCCCTTCGGCCATGGCGGGGAGGATGCGCTGGATGCGATGATGAAGCCCTATGGCGGCTTCGACCACAACGCGCAGTCGCTGAAGGCCGTGACCCGGCTTGAGACGCGCTATGCCGGCTTCGACGGGCTGAACCTGACCTGGGAGACGCTGGAGGGCCTGGCCAAGCACAATGGCCCGCTGCGCCGGCCCAGCCCCTATATCGTCGAATACGACCGGCTGCACCCGCTGGAACTCACCACCCATTCCAGCGCGGAGGCGCAGGTGGCGGCGCTGGCGGATGACATCGCCTACAACAATCACGACCTGGACGACGGCATCCGCGCCGGCCTCTTCACGCTGGAGGAGGCGGCAACCCTGCCTCTGGTGCGGGAGGCGCATGCCGAGGCGCTGAAGGCCAACCCGAACCTGCCGCGGGACCGCGCGGTGGCGGAGGTGGTGCGCCGGGTGATCAATGCCATGGTGAACGACACGGTGGCCGAGACCCGCCGCCGCATCGCCGCTTTGGCGCCGGCCAGCGCGGCGGATATCCGCGCCCATGACCGGCCGGTGGTCGCCTTCTCGGACGGGATGATGGAGGCGAACAACGCGCTGCGCGCCTTCCTCTTCCAGCGCATGTACCGCCACTGGCGCGTCAACCGCACCACCCAGAAGTGCAAGCGGGCGCTGCAATTGCTCTTCACCCTGCTGCATGGCGAGCCGCGCCAGCTGCCGCCCTGGTGGCAGGAGAAGGCCGGGGAAGCCGGCAGCACCGCGGCCGCCCAGGCGGTCTGCGACTACCTGGCCGGCATGACCGACCGTTTCGCGCTGGAGGAGCATCGGCGCCTGACCGATCCCTCCATCCCGGGCTAGAAGGCTGTCGAGATTCGCTGACCAAACCCTCTCCCACCCGAAGGGGGGAGAGGGTTTGGATGAGGGGGGCGTGAAGCCATCAGGCCGCTTCGGATGCTTGCGCGTCCCCCTCAGCCAACCCTCTCCCCCATAAGCAGGGGGAATGGGCTTCCCACAGAATTCCAGACCACCCCCACCGTTTCGGATTCGCCTGCATGATCCCGACCGCCGACCTCTTTGCCACGATGCGCGCCCATGTGGTCGACGCCCTGACGCAGATCCTGCCGGAACTGCCGCCCGAGGCTTTTGCGCGCGTGCTGGTGGAGCCGCCGAAGGACGCCGCGCATGGCGACATGGCGACCAATGGCGCCATGGTGGTGGCGAAGCTCGCCAAGATGCCGCCGCCGAAGCTGGCGGCGCTGCTCTGCGAGAAGCTGCGCGCGCTGCCCGTGGTGGTCGAGGCGACGCCGGCCGGGCCGGGCTTCGTCAACCTCCGTCTGGATGAGGCTTTTGTTCGTGCTGTGGTGCCGGCGGTGCTGGCGGCAGGGCCTTCCTATGGCGACGGGCCGGCGCGGGATGGCGGGCCGGTGAATGTCGAATATGTCTCGGCCAATCCGACCGGACCGATGCATGTCGGCCATTGCCGCGGCGCCGTGGTGGGGGACGCGCTGGCGCTGCTGCTGCGCAAGGCGGGCTATGACGTCACTCGCGAGTATTATGTGAACGACGCCGGCGCGCAGGTTCTGGCGCTCGCCTATGCCACCTACTGGCGCTACCTCCAGGCCCTCGGCACGCCGCTGACCGAGGAGGACTATGCCCAATCGGTGCCGGGCGGGCTGCAATACAAGGGCGAATACCTGGTGCCGGTCGGCATCGCCCTGCGCCAGATTTTCCGCGAATCCCTGGCCGAGCCGGGCGGCATGCCGGCGCCGGCGACGCTCTGGCTGGACACGGTGCGGGACTTCACCGTGGAAGCCATGATGTCCGCGATCCGCGAGGACCTGGCAGCCCTCGGCGTGCAGCACGACGTCTTCATCAGCGAGCGCGCCATCGTGGCCGAGGGCTGGCTGGAGAAGGCGGAGGCGGCGCTCGCCGCCAAGGACCTGATCTATACCGGCGTGCTGGAGCCGCCGAAGGGCAAGACGCCGGAGGACTGGGAGCCCCGCCCGCAGGTGCTGTTCCGCGCCACGGCCTTCGGCGACGACGTCGACCGGCCGCTGCGCAAGTCCGACGGCAGCGGCACCTACTTTGCCAATGACGTGGCCAATCACCTGGCCAAGATCGAGCGCGGCTTTCCGCAGCTGGTGCAGGTCTGGGGCGCCGACCATGGTGGCTACGTCAAGCGCATGCAGGCGGCCGTCGCCGCGCTCTCGGACCGCAAGGTCAGCCTGGACGTGGTGCTGACCCAGATCGTGCATGTGATGAAGGACGGCGAGCCGGTCCGCATGTCCAAGCGCGCCGGCACCTACGTCACCCTGCGCGACCTGATCGACGAGGTCGGCAAGGACGCCGTCCGCTTCACCATGCTGACGCGCAAGGCCGATGCGCAGATGGAATTCGACCTGAACAAGGTCATCGAGCAGACGCGGGAGAACCCGGTCTTCTACGTGCAATACGCCCATGCCCGCTGCCGCTCCGTCCTGCGCTCCGCCGGCGATCCGGCCCAGGCGGAACTGGCGCAGGCGCCGCTGGACAGCCTGACCGACCCCGCCGAGCTCGCGCTGATCCGCCGCATGGCCGCCTGGCCGCGCACGGTGGAGGCCGCTGCTGCGGCGCGAGAGCCGCATCGAATCGCGTTCTTTCTCCAAGACTTGGCCAGCGACTTTCATGTATTGTGGAACAGGGGGCGCGATGATGCGACGTTGCGCTTCATCCGGGCGGAGGAGCCGGAGGCCACGCGGGCGCGCCTCGCGCTCGTGGCGGCCACCACGGTGGTCCTGCGCTCTGGCCTCGCGGTGATGGGGGTCGAACCCGTCGAGGAGATGCGATGAGCGATATGATGGTGCCATCCTATCGCGTGCAGCGGGAACCCTCCGGGGTTCCGTGGCGCATGCTGGCGGTGGCAGGCGGCATGCTGGCGGTGGTCGCGGTGGGGGCAGGGGCCTATTGGGCCTTCACGGGTTCGGGCGGCGGCGGCGTGCCGGTGGTGGAGGCCGATCCGCGGCCCTTCAAGGTGCGGCCCGAGGATCCCGGCGGGCTGCGCGTGCCGAACCAGAATGCCTTGGTCCTGGAACGCCCCGGCAACCGCCAGGCGGCCCAGCAGCCCGGCCGCAATGGCAGCATGGTGCCGGAGCCGGAGGCGCCGAATCTGGACCTGCTGCGCGCCGCCGTGGCGCCGCCGCCAGTGGTCGCCCCCCGACCCCTGCCGCGCCCGGCGGAGCCCGCCGCCCCGCAGGCCGAGCCCGCCGCTGCCCGCACCGGCGCGCCAGCCCCGGCACCTGCGGCCCCCGCCACCCCCACGCCTGCCGCCGCACCGGCCGTGCCGCGCGTGGTTGCCGGTGGCCGGGTGATGGTGCAGCTCGCCGCCGTGGCGAGCGAGGAGGCGGCGCGATCGGAATTCGAACGCATCTCCCGCCGCGCGCCGGAGCTTTTCGAGGGCCGCAGCCCGGTGGTCCAGCGGCTGGAGCGGGAGGGGCAATCACCGCTCTTCCGCCTGCGCACCGCCGGCTTCGCGGACCAGGACGGCGCCCGCCAATTCTGCGAGGCGCTGCGCGCCCGCAGCCTCGCCTGCATCCCCGTTCGCTGAGCATTCGATGACTCCCAAGGCCGCCATCATCGGCATCGCCGGCACGACCCTGTCGGCGGAGGAGGCGGCGCTGTTCCGTCGCCACCGCCCGGCCGGCGCCATCCTGTTCCGGCGCAATGTCGAGAACCCTGCCCAGGTGGCGGCGCTGACCGCCGCGCTGCGGGAGGAGCTGGGGGAGGCGGCGCCGATCCTGGTGGACCAGGAAGGCGGCCGCGTCGCCCGGCTGCGCCCGCCGCATTGGCCGGACTACCCGGCCGCCGCGCGCTTCGAGGGCGCGCCCGCCATGGCGGCGGAGGCCAATGCCACGCGGCTCGGCCTGGATTGCGCCGCACTCGGCCTGGACGTGGTCTGCGCCCCGGTGCTGGACCTGCGGCTGCCCGGCGCGCATGGCGTGATCGGCGATCGTGCCTTCTCCGAGGACCCGGCGGAGGTGGCGCGGCTCGGCGCCGCCTGGGTGCGCGGGCTGCAGCAGGCGGGCTGCATCCCCGTCATCAAGCATATCCCCGGCCATGGCCGTGCGGAGGTCGACAGCCACGAATCGCTGCCCCGCGTCACCGCGGACCGCGCCACGCTCGCCGCCGATTTCGCGCCCTTCCGGGCGCTGTCCGCGGCCGATGGCGGGGCGGGGCTTTGGGCGATGACGGCGCATATCCTCTACACCGCGCTGGATGCCGCCCTGCCGGCCACCCTCTCGCCCGGGCTGATCCGCGACGTGATTCGCGGCGAGATTGGCTTCGATGGGGTTCTGGTCTCGGACGATCTCGCCATGGGTGCCATGGCGGGGCTTTCCAACGACCTGGCCGGCGCCACCATGGCGGCGGGCTGCGACCTGGCGCTGCATTGCACCGGCGTGCTGGCCGAGACGGCGGCGCTGCTCGCCTCCTGCCCGCCCTTGGCCGAATCCGGCGCCCGGCGCATGCAGGCGGCGCGGGACGCCATGCTGGCCGCCCGCCGCGCCATCGACCCCGGGCTGCTGGCGCAGATCCGCGACGGCCTGCTGGCGCCCCGGCCTGCCTTCGCGTGATCGCCGAGATCGCGGCCGTCGCCCTGGCGGCCATCCTCGCCATCACCCTGCATGAGGCGGCGCATGGCTTTGCGGCCCGCGCGCTGGGCGATGACACGGCCTGGCTGCTCGGCCGGGTCAGCCTGAACCCGCTGCGCCATGTGGACCCGGTCGGCACCATCCTGCTGCCGGGCCTGCTGCTGGCCACGCAACTGCTGACCATCGGGCGGGTGGAGGCGATGTTCGGCTGGGCCAAGCCGGTGCCGGTCGATATCTGGCGGCTGCGCGACCCGCGCTGGGGCATGGTGCTGGTGGCCGCCGCGGGACCGGCCATCAACTTCGCCCTGGCCTTCGGCTTCGGCCTTCTGGCGCATCTGGCCACGGCGGCCGGCGGGGTGCTGCCGGAAGACCTGCTGGACTGGGTGCTGCGCTTCTTCGCGCTGTCGATGCTCTACAATGTCATTCTCGCCTGCTTCAACCTGCTGCCGATCCCGCCCCTGGATGGCGGGCGCATCCTGGTGGGCATCCTGCCGGCCCCGGCCGCGCGGGCCGTGGCCAGGCTGGAGCGGTTCGGGCTTTTCATTGTCATCGGGCTGGTGTTCCTGGTGCCCTATCTGGTGCCCGGATTCGACCCTTTGCGGATGCTCCTGCAATCCGTGGCACTGCCGGTGCTGGAGGCGATCTTCGCCTTGACCGGCCATGGAGGGGCGAGATGACCGACCCGGTGCTGCATCTCAGGCTCGATGGCTATGAAGGCCCGCTGGACCTGCTGCTGGACCTGGCGCGGGCCCAGAAGCTGGACCTGGCCGGCATTTCCATCGTCGCGCTGGTCGACCAGTACCTGGCGGTGATCGAGCGCGCGCGCGGCATGCGGCTGGAACTGCAGGCCGAATGGCTGGTGATGGCCGCTTGGCTCGCCTGGCTGAAATCCCGCCTGCTGCTGCCGAAGGAGGAAGCCGGGCCGGAGGAGGATCCGGAGGCTTTGGCCAGCCGCCTGACCGATCGGCTGGCGGAGCTGGAGGCGATGCGCGCCGGCGCCGCCTGGCTCGGCCAGCGCCCGCAGCTCGGCCGCGATGTCTTCGGGCGCGGCGCGCCGGAGAACCTGACCGTCGAGGACCGCTCCGGCCTGCGCGCCGATCTCGCCGCCCTCTGCCAGGCCTATGTCGCCGGCCGTCGTCGCGCGCTGGCGCTGCGCCCCTATCGGCCCAAACCCCGGAAACTCTGGAGCGTGCAGGAGGCGCTGGGCCGCCTGGCGCAGATGCTGGGCGACATGCCCAGCTGGGCCGTGCTGCAGCGCTTCCTGCCGGAGGGGGCGGAGCTGGATACGGTGGAACGCCGCGCCGCGCTGGCCAGCACGCTGATCGCCAGCCTGGAGATGGCGCGCGGCGGCGGGCTCGACCTGCGCCAGGACCGCGCCTTCGGGCCGATCCTGCTGCGCAAGGCGGAAGCGGCCGGGAAGGCGGAAGATGTCCGAGCCGCCTGAGGACCTGCCCGAGGCAGCACACGAGGCAGCGCCCGAGGCTGCGCCCGAGCCGCCCGTCGTCAGCGCCGCCGCGCTGCGGCTGGCGGAGGCGCTGCTCTTCGCCTCCGACCGTCCCGTGACGCCCGCCCGCCTGCAGGCGCTGCTGGGCGAGGGGGAGGAGGCCGCGGCCGTGCTCGCCGCGCTGGGCCAGGCGCTGGAGGGCCGCGGCGTGATGCTGGCCGAAAGCGCCGGCGGCTTCGTGCTGCGCACCGCCCCCGATCTCGCCGCCGCCCTGACCCGGGTGGTGGAGGTGCCGCGCCGGCTGCCGCGCGCGGCGATGGAGGCGCTGGCCGTGATCGCCTGGCACCAGCCGGTGACGCGGGCCGAGATCGAGGAGATCCGCGGCGCCAGCATGGCCCAGTCCACCCTCGAATCCCTGCTGGAACACGGGCTGGTGGCGCCGCGCGGGCATAAGGAGGTGCCGGGCCGCCCGACCCTCTGGGGCACCACCTCCCGCTTCCTGGAGCAGTTCGGCCTGAAGTCGCTCCGCGACCTGCCGCGGCGGGAGGAGCTCGTGAGCGGCGAGACGGCGCCGCTGCTCGACGGGCTGCGGGTGCTGACGCCGGAGGCGGAGGCCGCGCCGCCCGCCGGGGACGAGACGCCGCCTTGAGCATCCGCTTCGAAGGCGTCTCCCACCACTACCCCGAACGCGGGATGGTGCTGCGGGACCTGGACCTGGAGGTGGGTCCGGGCGAGATCCTCTGCCTGCTCGGCCCCTCCGGCTGCGGCAAGACCACGCTGCTGCGCCTGGCCTCGGGGCTGGAGCCCTTGCAGCAGGGCCGCATCACCCTGGACGGCCAGCTGATCGCCGAGCCGGGGCGGGAGACGCCGCCCGAGGCCCGCGGCGTCGGCTTCGTCTTCCAGGACTATGCGCTGTTTCCCCATCTGACGGTGGAGGAGAACGTCGCCTTCGGCCTGCGCGCCGTGCCGCGCGGCCAGCGCAAGTGGCGCATCATGGATGCGCTGGCGCGGGTGGGCCTCGAGGCTTTCGCCACCGCCTGGCCGCATATGCTCTCGGGCGGGCAGCAGCAGCGCGTGGCACTCGCCCGCGCGCTGGCACCAAGGCCGGCCGTGTTGCTGCTGGATGAAGCTTTCGCCAGCCTCGATGCCCGGCTGCGGGAACAGGTGCGCGACGACACGCTGCATGTGCTGCAGGAAGCCGGCATCGCCACCCTGATCGTGACGCATGACGCGGAGGAGGCGATGTTCATGGCCGACCGCATCGCGCTGATGAATGCCGGGCGGATCGAGCAGCTCGGCCCGCCCTCCGCCCTCTACCTGGCGCCGATGACCCGCTTCGTGGCGACCTTCCTCGGCGAGGTGAACCGGCTGCCCGGCGTCATGCGGGACGGGCTGGCCGAAACCCCGATCGGCGCGGCCAGGCCGCGCGAGCCCGCCCCGGCGGCGGAGGGCGGCGCTGTGGAGGTGCTGCTGCGGCCGGAGGGGCTGCGCGTGCTGCCGGCGGAGTCCAACAGCGGCACGAGCGCGGAGGTGGAGGCCTGCCGCCTGCTGGGCGCCACCACGCTGGTGCATCTGGCGGTGGCGGACGGGCAGGGCGGGCTGCTGCATCTGCATGCGCGCCTGCCGCCCGGGGCCTGGCTGAGCCGCGGCGACCGCGTTGCGGTGGCGATGGACACCGAACGGGCCTTCGTATTCCCGCCCGAGGCTCCCTAGATAGGTGCGAGCCGTCGGCCGCTTGGATTGGCGGGGGGCGGCGATCCTGCTAACGGATGGGCCCCGCTGGGTCGGGGATGAGGATTCATGCTGGGTCTCGATTGGACCGAACTGGCGCTGATTGCCGTGGTCGCTGTGGTCGTCATCGGCCCCAAGGACCTGCCCGATGCCGTGCGCAGCATCGCCAAGGGCATCCAGAAGCTGCGTCGCATGGCCGGGGAATTCCAGGGCCAGGTGGATGAGGTGGTGCGCGAGGCGAAGCTCGAGGACGTCCGCAACCAGATCAACGAGATCCGCAGCTTTAACGTGCGCGATATCGTCGAGAAGGAAATCGACAAGGACGGCTCGATCCGGAAAACCTTCACCGAGGACCCGATCGGCAATCCGTTGCGCGATGCCTTCGCGCCGGATGCCCCGGCGCATGGCGCGACGGTGACCCCGCCGCCGGTGCAGCCGGAAGCGCCGATTGCCGGGGCCGGGCCAGCCGTGCCACCCGCGCCGACCCTGGTGCCGCCCGCCTTCATCCCGCCGGGCGCCACGCCGCCGCCCGCGCCCCTGGCGGCCAGCCAGCCCGCCCCGCCTCCTGCGCCGCCGGCCTTCGTGCCGCCCAGCGGCACCTCCGCCTCCTGACATACGGATCCCCCCACCGTGCCGCGTGATCCGAACGACGAAATCAACGACAAGCCGATGCCGTTGATCGAGCATCTGATGGAGCTGCGCACGCGGCTTCTCTGGTCTGTCGGCGCCTTCATCATCGCCTTCGCGGTCTGCTACTATTTCTCCCGGCAGATCTACGGCTTCCTGGCCGCGCCGCTGGCGGACATCCTGCAGGCGCAGGGCATGGGCGAGCGGCGGATGATCTTCACCGCGCTCTACGAGGCCTTCTTCACCTACCTGAAGGTCGCCTTCTTCGGCGCCACCTTCTTCAGCTTCCCGATGTGGGCGACGCAGCTCTGGCTGTTCATCGCCCCCGGCCTCTACAAGAGCGAGAAGAACGCGATCACGCCCTTCCTGGTGGTCTCGCCCTTCCTCTTCGTCCTGGGCGCGGCGCTGGCCTATTACTTCATCTTCCCCCTGGCCTGGAGCTTCTTCATCAGCTTCGAGACGCCGGCCGAGGCGGGTACGGTGCCGATCCAGCTGGAGGCGAAGGTCAGCGAATATCTCTCGCTGGTCATGCACATGATCCTGGCCTTCGGCATCGCCTTCCAGCTGCCGGTGCTGCTGACCCTGCTGGCCCGCGTCGGCATCGTCTCGGTGGAGGGGCTGCGCAAGGGCCGGCGCTACGCCATCGTCGGCATGTTCGTGGTGGCCGCCGTCATCACGCCGCCGGATATCATCAGCCAGATCGGCCTCGCCGTGCCGCTGATCCTGCTCTACGAGATCTCGATCCTCGCCGCGGTCTGGATGGGGCGGAAGAAGAAGGCGGCGGAGGAGGCGTGAGAGGGACGGGCTCGATTGACGGGCCCGCTGCTCTGGCCTAGCCGCTGAGCGCCACACCACGCGCTCAGGTCCCCATGCACGACATCAAGGCGGTTCGCGCCAATCCCGAAGCCTTCGACGCGGCGCTCGCCCGGCGGTCCCTGCCGCCGGCGGCGGCCGAGGCGCTGCGCCTCGACGACCTGCGGATCGAGGCGGTGCGCCTGGTGCAGGCCGCGCAGACCACGCGCAACGAACTGTCCCGCCAGATCGGCGCCGCCATGAAGGCGGGCGATACGGCGCTGGCGGAGCGGCTGAAGGCCGAGGTGAAGGCCGCCATGGATGCCGCCGCCGCCGCGACGCCCGAGGCGCATGAGGCGGCGCGGGACGCGCTGCTGGCAGCCCTGCCCAACCTGCTGGCGGGCGACGTGCCGGATGGCGCGGATGAGAGCGCCAATGTCGTGCTCCAGACCCATGGCAGCCCGCGCAACTATCCCTTCACGCCGCGCCAGCACTTCGAGCTGGGCGAGGCCTTCGGCATGGACTTCTCCACCGCCACGAAACTGGCCGGCGCGCGCTTCACCGTGCTGCGCGGGAAGCTGGCGCGGCTGGAACGCGCACTGGGCCAGTGGATGCTGAACCTGCATGTGGACGCGCATGGCTATACCGAGGCCAGCGTGCCGCTGCTGGTGAACGACGCCACCATGTACGGCACCGGCCAACTGCCGAAGTTCAAGGAGGACCTCTTCGCCACCACGGATGGCCGCTGGCTGATCCCGACGGCGGAGGTGCCGCTGACCAACTTCGTCCGTGGCGAAATTCTTGCGGAATCGGCGCTGCCGATGCGGCTGGCCGCGCTGTCGCCCTGCTTCCGCTCGGAAGCCGGCTCCGCCGGCCGGGACACGCGCGGCATGCTGCGCCAGCACCAGTTCCCCAAGGTGGAGCTGGTCTCCATCACCCTGCCGGAGCAGTCGGAAGCCGAGCATGAGCGGATGACGGCCTGCGCGGAGCGGGTGCTGACCGAGCTCGGCCTGGTCTGGCGGCGCATCGTGCTGGCTTCCGGCGATACCGGCTTCGGCGCCGCCAAGACCTATGACCTGGAGGTCTGGCTGCCCGGCCAGCAGGCCTGGCGGGAGATTTCCTCCTGCTCCAACTGCCGGGATTTCCAGGCGCGCCGCATGGATGCGCGCTACCGCCCCGCGGCGGGCAAGGGCACGGAATTCCTGCATACGCTGAACGGCAGCGGCGTGGCCGTGGGCCGCGCGCTGATCGCGGTGCTGGAGACGCACCAGGAGGAGGATGGCAGCGTCACCATCCCCGAGGTGCTGCGCCCCTATCTGGGCGGGATGGAGCGGCTCAGCCCCGGCTGAGCCAGCACGGGGCGCCCTTCGCGGGGCGCCCGGAAGCTGTCAGTCGCCCGCGACCGCGCCCTGCTCCGGGCGAACGATGGTGGCCTCGCTCATCCAGATCAGCACGAAGCCAACGAACATCACCATCATGGAGGCCCAGGCCTCGTGATGCGTCAGGATGGCGAGCACGCCCAGCGCGAGGCCCGCGATGATGGACAGCTTCGGATTGCGCGAGACCAGGCTGCAGAAGGCGTAGAGCGGCGAGAGCAGGGTGGAGAACAAGGCAGGGCTCCTCGGGAAAGCCGCAGGCGGCTCTCCGCCGGGATGGCGGCCTCGCTGTGGCGCGCGGAGCTTCGGGGCAGGCGACCCGCCCCCGCAAGAAGGATGCGCGTTTGCGTCCGCGAATTCACATCCGCGTCACCGGGCGCCGCGTTTTTGCAATCTTGGGACCTCAGCCGGGGGTCCGCACCCCCAGACGCCCGGCCATGTCCTGCACGAACTGCCAGGCGACGCGGCCCGATCGGGCGCCGCGAGTCACGCTCCATTCCACCGCCGCGCGGCGCAGTTCCTCGGTCGTGGCGGGCAGGCCGAAGCTGGCGGCATAGCCCTCGACCATGGCGAAGAAGGTGTCCTGGTCGCAATTGTGGAAGCCGATCCAGAGGCCGAAGCGGTCGGAAAGCGAGACCTTCTCCTCGATCGCCTCGGAAGGGTTGATGGCGGTGCTGCGCTCGTTCTCGATCATGTCGCGCGGCATCAGGTGGCGGCGGTTGGAGGTGGCGTAGAACAGCACATTGGCCGGGCGCCCCTCGATGCCGCCGTCCAGCACGGATTTCAGCGCCTTGTAGTCCGCATCCTCCCGCTCGAAGGAGAGGTCGTCGCAGAAGACCAGGCAGCGGCGGTCACTTGCGCGCAGCACGTTCAGCAGATCGGGCAGGGTGCGGATATCCTCCCGCTGGATCTCGATCAGGGCGAGGGCGCCGGGCGCCTCGGCATTGGCCGCGGCGTGCGCCGCCTTCACCAGGCTCGACTTGCCCATGCCGCGGGCGCCCCAGAGCATGGCGTTGTTGGCGGGCAGGCCGCGGGCGAAGCGCAGCGTGTTTTCCAGGATCAGCGCCTTCTGGCGCTCCACGCCCTGCAGCAGCGTGATCTCCACGGCCGAGACCTTCGGCACGGGGTCAAGCCGCGCGGGCGGGCCGGGGTGCCAGACGAAGGCATCCGCCGCGCCGAGGTCGGGCCTGGCCAGGGCCGGCGGGGCCAGGCGCTCCAGCGCCTCGGCGATGCGGGCCAAGATGGGATGAAGGGATGTCGGCAGCAGGGCGTGGGGGTCGGACAAGGTGGCGGCACCCGCATCATGTATTGACGGAAAGGTCGCGGAAGCTAGGTTGCGCGCCGGTGCCCCGCAAGCCTGGGGCCACGACCCACCTGGAAAGCCGGACCCCGACACATGTTCATCTCCCCTGCCTATGCCCAGGATGCCGCCGGTGGCACCGGTGCCGTCGTCATGCAGCTGCTGCCGCTGATCTTGATCTTCGCCGTCTTCTATTTCCTGCTGATCCGCCCGCAGCAGAAGAAGATGAAGGAGCACCGCGCGATGCTCGGCGGGCTGAAGCGCAACGACAAGATCATCACCGGCGGCGGCCTGGTCGGCACCGTGACCAAGGTGCGCGACGACAGCGACGAGGTGGAGGTGGAGCTTTCGCCGAATGTCCGCGTGACGGTCGTGCGCGGCACCATCGCCAGCGTGGTGAAGCCGCCGGCGCCGGCGAATGATGTGAAGAGCTGAACTAGGCCGCATCCGTGCCGAGGCCCTCTCCCCCAACGGGGGGAAAGGGCTTCAGCAGAGACCAGCACCGACATGAAAAAGGCGCCGGGGGTTGCCCCCGGCGCCTTCGTCGTCTCCGCAGGGCGCAAGGATCAAGCCGACTGGCCGGTGGTCAGGCCGCCCTTGTCCAGCAGGCCGCCCACGACTTCCCAATCGACCAGCTTGTTCAGGAAGTTGTCGAGGTAGTTCGGGCGGACATTGCGGAAGTCCAGGTAATAGGCGTGCTCCCAGACATCGCAGCCGAGGATCGGCTGGCCTTCGCCGGTCGAGATCGGGTTGGCGCCGTTCGGGGTCTTGGTGACCTTCAGCTTGCCGTCGCTGCCGATGATCAGCCAGGCCCAGCCGCTGCCGAACTGCGTCACGCCGGCCTGCTTGAAGGCCTCCTTGAAGGCGGCCAGGCCGCCCAGGTCGCTGTCGATCTTCGCCGCCAGCTTGCCCGGAAGCTTGTCGCCACCGCCATTCGGCGACATCACCTGCCAGAACAGCGCATGGTTCCAATGCTGGCCGGCCTGGTTCAGCACGGGAAGGCCATCGGCGCCGGCCTTGCCGGCCTCGGCCACGATGGTCTCCAGCGACTTGCCGGCCAGGCCCTTGGACTCGATCAGCCCGTTCAGCGCCGTGACATAGGCGTTGTGGTGCTTGCCGTGGTGCAGCTCCAGCGTCTCCTGGCACATGCCCTGGGCGGCGAGGGCGGAGGTCGAATAGGGCAGGGGCGGCAGGGTAAAGGGCATGGATCTCTCCCGTTTGGGGGCTTTGGCCGGCTTGCGGGCCCAACTTGCGAGGATGGTCCCCGCGACCGGTGAAAGACCTAGGCGTGGCCTCGGGAAGCGTCAACCGCACTTGCGGGCCGCGCCGCGGACCGTCATCAGGCGGCATGGCCAGCCCCCCGCTTTCCCCGCTCGGCGCCTTCGCGCGGCAGCATGACCCGGACCGATTCCTGGCCGCGCTCTTCGCGCCCGCGGCACGGCGGGAGGCCCTTTTTGCGCTGATCGCCTTCAACCACGAGCTGGCCCGGGCGCGGGAGGTGACGAGCACCCCGATCGCCACGCTGATCCGCCTGCAATGGTGGCGCGACGCGGTGGCGGAGGCCGCGGAGGGCCGCCCCGCGCGCCGGCACGAGGTGGCCGGCCCGCTGCACCAGGCCATCGCCGAAGGCGCGCTGGAGGCCTCGGCGCTTGCCGCCCTGATCGATGCGCGGGAGGCGGAGGCGGAGCCCGAGGGCATCCCGACGCGCGAGGCCTTCGGCGCCTATCTCCGCGCCGGGCCGGGCGGCTTCGCGGTGGCGGCGGGGCGTCTGCTGGGCGTGGCGGATGCGGCGCTGCCGGCCTTGCAGCGGCTGGGTGCCCTGCAGGGCCTGGCCGGCGTGCTGCGCAGCGTGCCGGCGCATGCCGCCCAGGGCCGCTGCCTGCTGCCGCGCGATGCGCTGGCCGAGGCCGGGCTGGCGGCGGAGCAGGTGGTAGCCGACCCTGCGGTGGCCGAGCCGCTGCGCCGGGCCCTGGCCGAGGAGGGAGCGGCGCAACTGGCCAAGGCCCGCACGGGGTCCCTGCCGCGACAGGCCCTTCCGGCCGTGCTGCCCGCGGTGCTGGCGGCGCGCGACCTGGCCCGGCTGGCCGCCGGCCGACCGATTCCCGCCCCGCGCGGGCTGGGCGATCGGATCGCAACCATTTGGGCAGGCTTTCGCGGCAGGCTCTAGGCATGTCACGCTCCCGGAAAGACCGGGGAGGAGCATCGCCATGCCGTCACGCCGCCTGTTTCTGGGTCTGCCTGTGTTGATGACGACCGCCGCCCGCGCCCAGCCCGCCACGCCGCCCATCTTCGCCGCTGGCGCGGTGAAGCATGCGGTGGAGGAGATCCTGGGGCCGCTCGGCACCGCGGCCCCGGCGGCGGCCTTCGACACCGTGGGCGCGTTGCGCGACCGCATCCTGGGGGGCGAGCGGCCGCAGGTCACCCTGCTGAGCGCGGAGGCCATCGCGGCGCTGTCCGCCCGCGGACTGGTGCCGGCGGATGGGGTGGCGGAGATCGGCCGCACCGGGGTCGCGCTCGGCGCGCCGGCGGGCCGCCCGGTGCCGGATATCGCAACCCCCGAGGCTTTCCGGAGCGCATTGCTGGCCGCCGAGACCATCGCCTATGCCGACCCGGCTCGTGGGGCCACGGCGGGGCGGCATGTGGCGGCGGTGATCGAGCGCCTCGGCCTGACCGAGGCGCTGCGCCCAAAGCTGCGGCTGGTGTCCTTCGGGGTGGAGGGGGTGACCATGGCCAGCCGCGGCGAGGTGTCGCTCGCCTTCAGCCAGGCCACCGAGATCATCGACCGGCCCGGGGTGCAGCTGGTGGGGCTGCTGCCGGATGCGCTGCAGCTCTGGACCGTCTATCGCGCCGCCGTGGTGCAGGACGGCCCGGCGGCGCGGCAGCTGCTGGCCACCTTCCAGACGGAGGCCGCCCGGGCGGCCTTTGCCCGGATCGGCTTCCGGCCGGGCTGAGCTAGAGCGTTTTCACATCAGGCGTGGATATCCTGAGTTGGCGAGGTAGTTGGCGCACTCGGCTGCGGGGAAGCGGCCGAGGCACT
>NZ_JBHYDM010000019.1:0-87365 GCF_051860665.1 Falsiroseomonas sp. | reverse complement strand
GTCGATGGCGAGGAACAGGTGGCGCTTGCCCTCCGCCAGGCGCAGTTCGCAGGCATCGACGTGGCCGAAGCCGATGGCGGTTTCGGCGAAGCGGCCGTGCTTGGTCGCCTTCTCCTCGCCTTTAGGCAGGCGCGAGATGCCGTGGCGGGCCAGGCAGCGGTGCAGGGCGGAGCGGGTGAGCCGGGGGATCGTCTCGCGCAGCGCGCCCAGAACGTCGTCGAGCGGCAGGAGGGTGCGGCGGCGGAACTCGACGACGACGGCCTCCTCGACCTCGGTCAGGGTGGTGCTGCGCGGGCGGGTCGGTCCCATGGGGGCGTCGGCGGTGGTGGTGCGCCTGCGCCACTTGGCGACGGTCTTGGGGTTCAGGCGGTACCGGGCGGCGAGGGCGCGGGTCGGCGCTTGCGACGCTTGGAGCTCGGCTCGAACTCGCGGCGTCGTTCGGGCTGAGCCATGAAGACCTGCTGCCACAACGCATCCTCCTCCTGAGGTGAGAAGGATGCACCACTACTCCTCGGGACTACACACCTAGTCCTCGGTCACCACTGCGAGATCAGCGCCGAACTCGGCCTGCAGCCCGCCGCAGCCGAAATGCAGCTCGGCATGGCGCGCGCCGCAGATGCCCATGCGGATCAGCCGGGCGCCGAAGCCGGTTTCGGCCGGCGGCCGCACCGGCGGGCCGCCGCTCTCGCGCCAGCCCAGCAGGAAGCGCCGGCCCTCGATCCGCCAGTCGATCGCCACCCGGCCCGCTTCGCGGCTGAGTGCGCCGTATTTCATCGCATTGGTCGCCAGTTCATGCAGCAGCAGCGAGAGCGAGAGCGCGGCGCGCGAGCCGATCGGAAGGTCGGGGCCGGAGAGCTGGAAGCGCGGGCCCTCCGTCTCCAGCCGCAGCACGGTGTCCAGCAGCCGGTGCAGGGTGGTGGCGGACCAGCTGGTCTGCACCAGCACGTCATGCGCCCGGCTCAGCGTCGCCAGCCGGCTCTGCAGCGAGCGCGAGGCCTCGGGATCGGCGCCGCGCAGGGTCTGGATCGCCAGCGCCTGGACCATGGCGAAGGTGTTCTTCACCCGGTGCGACAGCTCCTCCATCAGAAGCTGCTTCTGCTCCTCCCGGCTGCGGCGGTCGGTGACATCCACGGCGGTGCCGGAAAAGCGCAGCGGCCGGCCCGCCTCGTCCTGCACCAGCCGGCCCCGGCATTCGACCCAGCGCAGCGTCTTGCCCGGCGGGGCCACGCGATACTCGACGCGGAAATCGGCACCCTCCTCGAAGACCGCACGGATCTTCTCGCGCAGCGGGGGGATGTCCTCGGGAAGGACGAATTCCTGGTATTCCTCCATGGTCAGTCCGGCCGCAGTCCGGTCCACCTCCAGGCCATAGAGCCGCGCGAAGCGCGCATCTCCGGTCAGTCGATTGGTGGCCACGGGCCAGTCCCAGAGGCCGACGCTGCCCGAGGCATCGAGCGCCATCTGCAGCCGCTCATCCCGCAGCAGCAGCTCTCGCTCGCTGGCCGCCAGCCGCTCCAGCGTCACCTCCAGCATCCGGCGATTGGCCGCCTCCGCGCGGGCACTGCGGCGGAGCTCAAGCTGCGCCATCACCTGGCGCGACAGGGCCAGCAGCGCCTCCGCCTGCGGCTCCGTGAGGCCCGCGGGACGCGGCGCGGTATCGATGACGCAGAGCGTGCCGAGCGCGTGGCCATCCGGCGTCTCCAGCACCGCGCCGGCATAGAAGCGCAGATGCGGTTCCTCGGTGACCAGCGGGTTTTCCCGTGTGCGGTCATCCGCCTCCAGGTCCGTGATCTGGAACAGGCTGCGGCCCTGGATGGCATGGGAGCAGACCGATTGGCTGCGCGGCGTGCCCTGCGCCGGCAGGCCGACCCGCGCCTTGAACCATTGGCGGTCGGCGCCGACCAGGCTGACGATGGCGATCGGTGCATCGCAGATCTGAGACGCGATGCGAACGATATCGTCGAAGGCCTGCTCGGACCCGGTATCGAGGATGTCGTAGCGGTCGAGCGCGGAAAGCCGCAGCGCCTCGGCGGAGGGCTCGGTCGAGGTCATCAGGTCAGGGTCAACCGGGGACAGGAGGCCAGTTCCTGCACCCTGGCGAAAGACAGGACCAGCATCGCTTCAGAGGGGTGCCATGCAGCCGAAGCGGGACTCCCGCCGCAATTCAGTCACGCAACGCGCGCCGCAACGAATCCCGGATCGGCGAGACGAGGTAGCTGAGCGCGCTGCGCACCTCGCCGAGGACGAAGATCTCGGTCGGCATGCCGGCATTCAGCCGAAGGCCGGGCACCCGCTCCAGCTCGCTGGCCGCGATCTCGGCGCGGGCCAGGAAATAGACCACGCCCTGCGGATCGGTCTGCTGGTCGGCCGAGACATAGGTCAGGCGCCCGGCCAGCAGCGGCGTGGTGCGCTGGCGCAGCGCGGTCAGGCGCACATTCACCGGCTGGCCGACGCGCAGCTGTTCCACATCCGTGGGCGCCACGCGGGCCTCGACCACCAGCCGGTCATCCAGCGGCACCAGGTCCAGCACCGGCTGGCCATCGGTGATGCTGCTGCCCGGCGTGACGAAGCGGATATCGGTGACGATCCCCGGCTCGCTGGCCACCAGCTCGCGCCGCGCGCGGATATTCTCGGCGGCGATCAGGCGCTGCTCGGCCTCCACCAGCTGTTGCTGCGCATCCTGCAATTCGCGCGCGATATCCTGCGCGCGGGTCAGGCGCAGGGTGGCAAGCTCCGCCTCCGCCTGGGCGATGGCCTGGCGGAACTGCGCCTCCTGCGCCGCATAGAGGCCCATCTCGCCGCGCGCCTGGGCTTCCAGCCGCTCCAGCTCCCGAACCTCCCGCACCCGGGCGAAGCCCTGCCGCGCCAGGGGGCGCAGCCCCTGCAGGTCGGCGCGGACGGAGGCGGCGCGGGCGGCGGCGGCGGCGCGCTGGGCGCCGGCGGCCTGCAGCTGTTCCCGCGGCACGGCGACGCGGCGTTCATAGACCTGCTGGTTGCTGTCGAAGGCTTCCCATCGCGCCAGGAACAGCCGCAGCTCCGCGTTCAGCAGCGCCGCGAGGGCGGCATCGGCCTGCGCCGCCGCGATGATCTCCGCGGGCACGGAGAATTGCCGCTGGTCCTGCTGCTCGGCGCGCAGCCGGGCGACGCGGGCGGTCAGCAGGCGGGACTGGGCGCGCAGCTGCACCGCATTGGCCTCGGCCGAGGTGGGGTCGAGCCGCAGCAGCACCTGGCCCGCCTGCACGCGCTGGCCTTCGCGCACCAGCAATTCCTGCAGGATGCCGGGCTCCGCCAGCATCATGGATTTGCGCCGCCCTTCCGCCACCAGCGCCCCGCGCGCGACCACGGCGCGCTCGATCGGCGTGATGGCGGCCCAGCCCAGAAGCCCGCCAAAACCCACCACCAGCAGCAGCAGCGCCGCGCGCATCACGCGCCGCACATCGGGGGTGGCGGCTGCCGCCTCGGCCTCGGCGAAATGCAGCGGCAGGGCGCGGGGGCCGGTCAGTCGCGCGGTCATGCCGACCTTCCTACGGGCGCTTCCGCCCGCCAATGGCCGCCGGGCGCAAGCCGCAGCAACTGGTCGACATGCCCGGCCCAGAGCGCCGGCTCGTGGCTGATCAGCAGGCAGGCGGCGCCGTTCTCGCGCGCGGCAAGCACCGCATCGCGCACCGCCTCCCGCCCCGCCTGGTCCAGCCCCGCCTCGGGTTCGTCCAGGGCCAGCAGTTCCGGCGCGCCGTAGAGGGCACGCGCCAGGCCCACCATGCGGCGCTGGCCCATGGACAGGCCGCCCGTTGGCCCGGCTTCCGTCGCATAGCCCTGGGGCAGGCGGCCGATCATGTCATGCGCGCCGGCCTGGCGCGCCGCCTCCACCACGCCCGCCGCATCCTCCGGCCCGAAGCGGCCGATATTCTGCAGCACGCTGCCCTCCAGCAGCTGCACGTCCTGCGGCAGATAGCCGATGCGCGGGCCGAGCGTGGCGCGGTCCGCATGCCTGGTGTTCTGACCGCTGAGCAGCGCATCGCCGCCATCCGCCGGCAGCAGGCCGAGCGCGAGGCGCAGCAGGCTGGACTTGCCGACGCCATTCGGCCCCAGCACCAGGGTGATGGAGCCCGGCGGGCAATAGAGGGAAAGATCCGCCAGCACAGGCTGCAGTCCGCCCGGCGGCGTCCAGCGCAGGTCGCGCAGCCAGAGCCCCGGATGCGCCTCCGCCTCGGGTGGCCGCGGGGCCGGCTCCGCATGATCCGCGAACAGCTCCTGCAGCCGCCGCCAGGCCAGGGCGGCAAAGGCCCATTCGCGCCAGGCCAGCACGATGCGTGCGATGGGCTGCGTCGCCGTGCCGGCCAGCATCATCGCCGCGATGATCGACCCCGGCGAGGCCTGGTCGCCCAGTGCCAGCACCACGCCCACCACCACCACCGCGCCCTGCGCCATGTAGGAGGCGAATTCCGTCACCCCGCGCAGCGCCCGCGCCCGGGCCTGGGCGCGGTCGCCCTCGGCCAGGGCCGCCGCCTGCGCCGGCTCCCACCGCCGCACCACGGCGGCCAGCATGCCGAGCCCCTCCAGCATGTCGGACTGGCGCAGCCGGCCCTGCAATTCCCCGGCATTGCGCAGCTGGCGTTCGGAGGCGCCGCGCAGCAGGCCGCGCGTGGTGCGGTCCAGCACCAGGCCGAGCAGGCCCATCATCACGCAGGCGCTGGCCACCACCAGCGCATAGACCGGGTGCAGCAGGAACAGCACCAGCAGCGCCACCGGCAGCGCCGTCATGTCGAACATATCGGCCAGGGTATTGCCGCCGAGGAAGCGGCGCAGCTCCGCCGCATCCTGCAGCGCGGCCAGCCCGGGCTGGCGGCTGCCCAGCAGCGCGCTGCGCACCGCGGCCTGCAGCGCCTCCAGGCTCAGCCTGCGGGCGATATCCTCGGCGAGTGCGGACATCAGCGCGGCCCGCAGCGCGCGCAGCGCGCCGGCCATGGACAGCGCCACGACGAAGGCGATGGAGAGCACCGTCAGCGTGTCGAGGTTGTGGCCCTCCGTCACGCCATCGAAGATATGCATGGTCAGCAGCGGCATGCCGAGCAGCGCGGCCTGCCGCGCGAGGGACATGGCCAGCGTCAGCGCCAGCACCCGGCGGAAGGCGGGCGCCGCGCGCAGCGCGCCCCAGGCCTCGGTGAGCTGCCCGCTCATGCCGCGCGACCCGGAGCCGTGAGCAGCGGCGCGCCGGCGGTCGCCACCACCTGGCCGCCGCGCAGCGTCACCACCCGATGCGCCGCCGCCAGCAGCGCCGGGCGATGCGAGGTCAGCAGGATGCCGGTGCCGCGGGCGGCAAGGTTGCGCAGCAGCAGCACCAGCCTTTCCTCGCCGGCCGCATCGAGGAAGGCGGCGGGCTCGTCCAGCACCAGCAGGCGGGGGCTGCCGTAGAGCGCGCGGGCCAGCGCCACGCGCTGCCGCTGGCCTGCGGAAAGCGGGCCCTCGGCGCGCGTCGGCGTCGCATAGCCGGCGGGCAGGGCGCAGATCAGGCCATGCGCATCGGCCAGCCGCGCCGCCTGCATCACGGCCGCCATGTCCGGCACGCCGAGCCGTGCGATGGCCTCGGCGATGGTGCCGTCGGTCAGCAGCGGGTCCTGCGGCAGGTAGCCGACATGGCGGGCGAAATCCTCCCGCGCCCATTGCCAGGTGGCCTGGCCATCCAGGAAGGCGCCGCCGGCGGAGGGGCGGATCATGCCGATCGCGATGCGCAGCAGCGTGGTCTTGCCGGCGCCTGCGGTGCCGGCCAGGGCGACGATCCGGCCCGGCGGCACCTCCAGCGCCACCTCGCGCAGCAGGGGGCGGGGCGCGCCGCGATGGGCGAAGCTCACGCGCTCCAGCACCAGGCGCCCCTCCCGGCAGGGGAAGGCGATGGCGCCATCCGCCGTGCGGTCCGGGCGCATCATCTCCGAAAGCCGCTTCCAGGCGGCGCTCGCCGCGCCCCATTCATGGCTGGCGCCGCCGAGGCGCGCGAAGGGGGTGATGATCTGGCCGGTGACCAGCATGGCCAGCACCATGCCGTAGCCGACATTGATCCCATTCGCCGAGAGCAGCGTGCCCACCACGAGCGCGCCGCCTGAGCCCACGCCATGGATGGTGGCAAGCCCGGCGCCGACCCAGCGCGCCCCGGCCTGGGCGCCCCGCAGCGCCGATGCACCCTCGCCCAGCCGCGCCTGCCAGCGCGCGGCCAGCGGCGCGCGCAGGCCCATCGCCTCCACCGCCTCGGCGCAGCGCATGGCATCCGCGACCAGCCCCGCGGTGCGCGCCTGCGCCTCATTGGCCGCCCCCAGCGCGCGCCGCGTCAGCCGGTCCCCGAGCAGGGAAAGCAGCGCCGCGGCCAGGCAGCAGGACAGCGCCCACAGGGTGAAGGCCCAGTGGAAGAACAGCAGCAGCAGGATCAGCGTCGGCACCAGCACCGCATCCACCAGCCCGGTCAGTACCGGGCCGGTGAGGTTGCGGCGCAGCTCCTCCACATCGCGCAGCGCCTGGGCGGCGGCGAGGTCGGAGCGCCCCGGCTGCTGCGCGGCGGCCAGCACCAGCGGCGCCGCCAGCCGCCGCGCCAGGCGATGCGAGATGGCGATCAGCCCCAGCTCCCGCAGCTGGTCCAGGCCGAGCAGGATGCCGACGGCGAGGCAGAAGGCGATGGCGAGCCCGGCCAGGGTCCAGGGATTGCCGGTGGGCAGCACCATCTGCCAGATCAGCAGCTTGGCCGCGACCACGCCGAAGGTGGCGAGCGAGAGCGCCAGCCCCAGCGCCAGCGTCAGCCGCGCCGCCGCGGCCACCTCCGCCCGCGCCACCTCGATCACGTCCCGCGCCCCGCCGCTGGCGGGGGCGGCCGCGCCGCGGGGCAGGCTGCGCGCCTGGGCCACTAGAGCGCCAGCACCAGGGCGAAGGCGGCGAGCGCACCGAGGCCGGTCAGCGCCAGCAGCGCGATCAGCACCACCTGCCAGGTATCCAGCCCCGCGGGCCCGGGGGCGCGGGGGGCGGGGGTGGCGGCCTGCAGGCTGGCCAGGCGCTCATCGAGCCGCGCCACCCAGGCCTCCAGCACCGCCATGCGCTGCTCCACCTCCGCCGGCTCGGCCGTCAGCGGCGCGGGCAGGGGCTGGTCGGCGGCGCGCTGCGCCAGCTCCTGCAGCCGCGATTCCAGCGCCCGCTGCCCGACCACCAGCTGCTCGATCACCTTGACCAGCTGCGGATTGGGGGCCGCCGCGCGATGGTCCAGCCGCGCCTCCGCCGGTGCGCCGCGGCGGAACAGGGGCAGCACCACCTCGCCCCCCTCGGCGCCGCGCGCCACCACGCTGAGATCGGCGCGGCGCTCCGCCCAGGCCGGCTTCAGCGGGAAGCGGAAGCCGTGCGAGGCATCGCCGATTCCGGCGCGGATCAGGTCCGTGCGATGCCGGTCGGCGACGCTGGTGGCCACCGCCACGCCATCCAGCCGCAACTCCACCACCACGCGTTCCGTCGGCTGCGCCGGCTCGAAGGCCCAGCCATCGATCTGGTTGCCGGTCACCGCATCGACGAAGCCGCGGATATCCGGGCCGGGCAGGGCTTCAGCCAAGGCGGACACGCGCGCGTCCTTCCCTGCGCAGGGCGGCGGGGCGGGCGGCGGCCAAAGGCGTCGGCAGGCCCAGCAGGCGGCGATAGAGCGCCAGATGCGCGGCCGCCGCCTGATCCAGGCTGCGCGGCGGCGCGATGCCCTGGGCCAGTCGGTCCCAGAGCCCCGGCTCCTCCGCCGCGCGGCGCATCACCTGCGCCAGGCCGATGGCGTCGCCGACCGGGAAATGCAGCCCATCCACGCCGTCCCGCACCGATTCCGCCATGCCGCCGACATCGCCACAGATCACCGGGCGGCCATGGCGAAAAGCTTCCTGCACCACCAGGGGCGCATTCTCCCACCAGATGGAGGGCATCACCACCCAATCCACCGCCGCCATCCGCGCCGGCATGTCGGCCGCGGTATAGAGCCCGTGATGCCGCGCATCCGGCGCCGCCTCCAGCGCCGCCTTGAAGTTCTCCAGGAAGTCGTCCGGCTGGAAGGCGGTCCCGCCATGCAAGGCGAGGTCATGCGCCACGCCCTGCCGGCTGAGCCGGGCGGAGGCGGCAAGCGCCACCATGCTGCCCTTGAAGCGGTTGATATGGCCGAAGAAGCCGAAGCGGTCCCGGCGCCCATCCGGCGCCAGGCGCGGCGGCGCGGCGGGGCCTTCGGCGATGCCATTGCGCATCACCTCGATGCGCGCGCCATCCCAGCCGGCGGCGATGAAGCGGTCGCGCAGGAAGTCGGACGGCGCGAGCAGCAGGTCCACCCCCGCCATGGCGCCGCGTACCGCAATCTCCCGCAGCACCAGGTCGGTGCTGCCGCGGCCGGGGAAGCAGCGCCGGCAGCCATCGGCGGAGGGGCCGGGGCAGAGCCGGCCATCGGTGGTCAGCAACTGGCCTTCCTGCGGGCAGAGGGCGAAGAAGTCGTGCAGCGTCACCACGATGCGTGCGCGCGGCGCGACGCGGCGCACCAGCTCCAGCGTCTCCAGCCCGAAATACAGCAGGTGGTGGAAATGGACGATATCCGGCTGGTAGTCGGCGACGACTTCCACCAGCTCCGCCAGGCCCCAGCTATCGACCTGGGAGAGGTGAAAACGGTCGAAATGGCTGAGCCAGACCAGCATCTCATCCGCATGGGCGCCGATCGACTGGAACAGCGTGCCGGGGCGGCGTTCGCGGTGCTGCGCGGTGACGGCGCCGAGGAACAGCCCCTCCACCCCATGCCGGTCGCGCAGCGCGCGGAACAGCCCGCGCGCCACCACCTCGGTGCCGCCCGGCTGCAGGTCAGGATGGTTATGGCAGAAGACGAGCAGGCGCATGGGGTGACTACGCTAGAGTAAAGACAGCATCCGGGACACCGGAGGTTTCAGGCGGCGGCGTGGGTTTCCCCCATGCGGGGGAAATCCTGCATCAGCGCGGCGATGGCCGGCGCCCAGCGGCGGTGATGCAGGCGGCGGTTGTAGGCGGCGGCGACGGTGCCGGCGTAGCCGCCATGCTGGGAGATCGACTGCCGCTCGAAGTGATACAGCTCCGCCGCCGGCTCGTAGAGGATGCCGAAGCCGGCCTGGCGCAGACGCAGGCAGAGGTCGCTGTCCTCGTAGTCGCCGACGATGTACTCGGCCGAGAAGCCGCCCACCGCATCCCAGGCCGCGCGCCGCATCAGCATGGCCGCGCCGGTCACGCCCGGCACCTCCCGCGCCCGGCAGGCCAGCGGGTAGTGGCGCGGGAAGCCTTTGAAATAGTGGCAATTGGTCCAGTCATCGCCGGGCCCGCGGGCGAAGTAGAGCCCGGCATGCTGCAGCGATCCATCGTCGAACATCAGCTTCGGCCCGACGCAGCCGAGGCGCTTGTCGGCCGCCAGCCGCGCCAGCATGGGCGACAGCCAGCCGGGCGCATCCGGGACCACATCCGAATTCAGCATCAGCAGATGCGGCGCCGTCGCCACCGCCGCGCCGCTGTTGCAGGCGGTGGCATAGCCGGCATTGCGGCCATGCAGCACCAGCGTCGCGGCGAGGCCGGTCAAGCCGCAGATGCCGCGCAGCAGGTGCTCGGCCTCCCCGCGCTGCTCCGGGCTGTCCAGCACATAGATGATCTCGGCCTGGCGCAGCATGGGGTCGCGCGCGAAGGCGGCGACCTGGTGGCGGACGAAGCGCAGGTTGCGATAGAGCGGGATCACCAGGCTGACCTCGGCCCGGGCCGGCGCCTGGCCGATCCGCAGCACCTCCGTCTCCAGCGGCTCCGCCGCGGCCGCCCGGTGCAGGCGCTCCGCCGCCGGGGCCAGGCAGCGGTCCAGCATTTCCGGGCCGACATCCAGCGGGTTGACGCCGCGCAGCACCGCCTCCCGCGCCTGGGGGGCGGGCAGCAGGGCGGGGCCGGCCACCAGTTCGATCGCCTCGCCGGAGCCGAGCGCCAGGTCCAGGCGCCATTGCGCCACCGGGCCGGGGCCGGCATCCGGCAGATGGGCGACGAAGCCGGGCCGGGGATCGGCGGTGCCGAAAGCCGCCTGTTCGAAGCGCTTCACCACATCCGGGCGGCTGACGCGGAACAGCGCCTCGGGCGGCAGCGGCGTGCTGCCGAAGGGGCCGCGCAGGGCGAGGCCGCGGGTCAGGCGCAGCGGGTCGTGCAGCCAGCCGACCAGGAAGACGCCCCCGGCATGGTCCGAGATCGCGCGGTCCAGCGCCGCCGCCACGGCCTGGCCGGGCTCCGCCGCGGCGCGGGCGGGGGCCATGGAGAGCAGTTGCGCATCGCGCAGCAGGTCGCGGCACCAGGGCTCCTGCGCATGGCGGCGCAGCGCCAGCAGGGCCTGGCGCAGCAGGCCGCGCGGCGCGGCCTCCGCCTGCCTGGCGATCTCGATCAGCCCCGGCGGCGGGGCCGGGTCGGCGGGCAGGCGCAACGGGGGGGCCTCCGCCCGCAGCAGCAGGGCGCCGCCGGCGCCGGCGGGCAGCAAGGCGAGCCCGGCCTCCGGCTCCGCCACCCGGGCGAGGCCCTGCGGCGTCAGCAGCCAGCCGCCGGCATCGAGGCGCCAGAGCGCGCGCCCCTGGGCCAGGCCCACCACCGGCCGCACCGCCTCTGCCGCCGGCTGCAGATGGGGGGCGGCCAGGGCGGCGAGATCGACGGCCAGCGCGGCATCCGCCGCAGCGCGCAGCGGGCCGGCCGCCTTGCTGGCGAGCAGGGCGAGGAAGCGGGGCGTGGCGGCGACGGGCTGCAGCAGGGCGCGACTGCCGGGCGGGCCCAGCGCCATCCACTGCGCATCCCCCAGGCGCAGGAACAGCGCTTCGGACGCGGCTTGCGGCGCGCGGGCCAGCAGCAGGGCGCCGCCGCCGGCCAGGGGAAGCTGCGACAGCGGCTGGAAGGTGGGCGCTTCGCCCAGGCGCAGCGCGAAATCCCGCGCCCCGGCCAGGGCCGGCCGCAGCAGCACGCCGAGCAGCTCCGTGCCCAGCCGGAGCCAGGCGGGCAGCGGTGCCGTGTCGGAAAGGTCTGCCGGCATGCTGGGGGCGCCGTCCCGGGTTCAGGCGGCCGGGGTTCAGACGATCTGGACGATGGACCCGATATTGTTGGTCAGGTCGGAGACGCTGATGCCCTGCAGCGTGATGGTATCGCTGCCCAGCGTGATGACCGCATTGCCGAAGCTGTCCGCCGAGACCAGGGAGAGAAGGTCGCTCGGCGCGGCCACGCCGGTCGCGTTGATATTGCTGGCGATATGCAGCGTATCGGTGCCGACCTGGAAGCCGATGATCAGGTCATGGCCGAAGCCGTCGTCGAATTCGAAGGAATCGGGGCCATTGCCGCCATCCAGGGCGTCGTTGCCGGCGCCGCCATCGAGGATGTCGCTGCCATTGCCGCCGTTGAGATCGTCATCGCCGATGCCGCCGCGCAGGATGTCCTGGCCGATGCCGCCCTGGATCACGTCATCCCCACCACCGCCGAGCAGCAGGTCGTCGCCGCCCAGGCCACGGATGAGGTCATTGCCATCGAGGCCGGCGATCAGGTGGTCGATGGGCCCGGCGGGCGCGGTCAGCACGTCATCGCTGCTGCCGCCGGAGATCGAGGCGAAACCAGACATAGTAGCCTCCGCAGAGGTGTGGGTTCGCGAGATCGCGCCCGTTTATCTCTGGTTTGTATTAGGAAATGGACGGGGTTGGAGTCAACCATTTTGGCTGCGCAGCAAGCACAGAAATGACCTCAAAGTCGCGCCCCAAGCGCCTAGGGTGCACAGTTTTTGTCTTTTTGTGACGGATGGACACAGCGGGTGAAAAGAAGGGGCGAAATTAAGAATGTGTCGATGGCGCGAAGGCGCGCGGCGGCGGATTGCTTTGCATACGCCTGGCCTCGAAGATTGCGCCGCATGCCGGTTTTCCGGGCATGCGGCGCGTTTTCATGCGGCGTCACCAGCCCTGAGATCTGGTCTCGGCTGCCGCGAAGCCGTATCGCGGGGCGGGGCGGCGGCCAGCGGGGCCAGCCGAAGCAGGGCCACGCCCGGCAGCAGGAGGCCCGCCGGATCGGCCAGCGGGTCCGGCGCCAGCCGCGCCGCTTCCAGCGCCGATCGGCGCCAGACCACCGCCCCGGGTGCCTGGGGTGAGATCGCGGCGAAGGGGGCGGCCGGATCGGCGGCGAGGGCCGCCAGGGCACGCCGCAGGAAATTGCCGCCCGGCGCCTGGTCGGGGTCGGTGATCCAGAGGAAGGCCCCCTCCGTCGCCGCCAGCGCCGCCGCGGCGATGCTGGCCCAGCCGCCGCCGGCGCCCGGCACGATGCGCAGCTCGCGCTGCCAGCGCTCGGCGGCCAGACGGGCGCCCTCCGCCACGCGGGGATCCGCGGCATCCTCCAGCAGCACCACCTCCCGCACCGGCAGGTCCTGGCGGAAGACGGCGTCCAGCCGGCTGGTGAGCATGAAGCCCCGGCCCTGGCCGGGCACCACGATGGAGAGGTCCGGCAGGTCCGGCAGCAGCAGGCCGCGCAGGGTGGCGGTGGTGCGGTCGAAGGCGAAGCGATCCAGCGCCGCGGTGCTGCGGGCGGCGCGCGCGGCTTCCTCGCGGGGCGAGGCCAGCAGCCGGGCGGCGGCGGCGGCCATGGCCTCCACATCGCCCAGCGGCAGGGCGGCGCCGCCAAAGGCCTCGGCCAGGGCGGCGGCCCCGCCGGCGCCGGCGAAGGCGAGCAGCGGCAGGCCGGCGGCCAGCGCCTGCTGCGCCACCAGCGGGAAGGGCGCCTCCCGCGCCGTCAGCGCCAGCAGGTCCGCGGCCTCGAAGAGCGGGCCGGGCTCGTGCATATGCTCCACCACGCGCAGCCCCTCGGCCCGCGCGGCGGCCAGCTCGCTGCCCAGCCAGATGCGCAGACCGGGATCGATGGCGCCGACCCAGACCGCCTGCAGCGCCGGCTGCTGCGCCCGCAGGCGGCGGAACAGCTGCAGGAACAGGTCGAAGCCATGTCGCAGGTCGCCCGGCCCGGCGCCGAGCAGCAGCCGATCGGCCTCCCCCAGGCCGAGATCGGCGCGGGAGGCGGCGCCGGCCGCGGCATCGCGCGGCGCGGGATAGGCGAGCCCGGGCTCCAGCACCCGCAGCGGCGTCTCCGCCAGGGCCGGGAGTTCCGCGGCCAGGGCCTCCCGCACCGCCTCGGCGGGCAGCAGCGCCCTCTCGGCATGGCGCAGCGCCCCGCGCAGGCCGGCCAGCTGGTCCTTCGCGCGCAGCTCACCGGGCATTTCCTGCAGCAGCACGGTGGCGGCGATGCCGCGCGCCTTGGCCCGCGCCGCCAGGCGGGTTGCGGCGGCGCTGGTCATCAGCGCGCTGCGCAGCCCATCGGCCGCGGCAGTGGAAAGCGCCGCCTCCGCCTCTTCCAGCGTGGTGGCGACCGTGAGCGCGCCGAGGCGCCCGAAATCCTCCTCCAGCGGGCCGCCGGCGAGCAGCAGCACATCGAGCCGGAGCCCGGTGGCGCGGCGCAGCGCTGCGCTGGCCTCGATCAGCCGGCGGGCGGCCTCGCTCTCCTCCGCATCCGCGGCGCAGACCAGCAGGCCCGGCGCCTCCGCCGCGCGGGCGCCGACCACGGCACGGGCGGTGGCGTTCAGGAAGGCGCCGCCGTAGTGCAGGTCGGGCTCGAGATAGGCCCCCTCGCACCATTCGTTCCAGGCATTCACGCAGACCAGCGGCTCGCCGAAGAAGGGCGCGCGGGCGGCGCGCTCCACCAGTTCGGAGAGCCAGGCCTCGTAGCTGGCGGGCTTCGAGCCATGGATGATGACGGTGTTCTGGCCCTGCTTGCGCGGGTCGTTGTCCCAGCCCGGCACGGCGCATTTGATCAGCGGGAAATCCGGCGTCGGCTCCTCCAGCGAGACGCGCACCACGTCGTCATAGGCGAAGACCGTGCCGGTGAAGTCGGGGTCCAGGTAGTCGAGATGCGCGCTGATCGGGGTGCAGCGCTTGGCCAGCTTGTGCGGCGGGAATTCGATGGCGCCGTCGAAGCCGAATTCGGTGGGGTCGATGTCGTCGAAGGACTGGGTCATGACGAAGACCGGGTCCTCGCCATGGGAATCGCGGAAACGCTTGCGCCAGCCGTCGACGATCTCCTTCGGCTCCGGGATCAGCCCGGCGCGGTAGACCATCAGCACCGGGCGGCCCTGCACGCGGATGTAGCGCGGGTCGGCGAAGTGGCGCGCCAGGGTGGCCACCAGCTCCGGCTCATCCTCCGGCCGGTAGTCCTGGCCCATCAGGATGTCGTTCTCGGCGCCGTCCCAGCGGCGGGTCCAGTTCTCGTTCGCCCACATCAGGGCGAAGGGCATGTCCAGGCTGCGATCGGCGAGGAAGGCATCCACCGGCTTTTCCAGCAGGCGGTGGCCGTTGAAGCTGTACCAGTAGAAGATCCAGCCATGCACGCCGCCGCGCTTGGCCAGGGCGATCTGCCGGCGCATCACCTCCATGTCGGTCAGGTTGTAGTGGCCGAGATCGCGCGGCACCCGGGGCTGGTAGTGGCCGGCGAAGCGGGGCAGGGCGCGTGGCAGGTTGGTCCATTCGGTGAAGCCGCGGCCCCACCAGCGGTCATTCTCCGCGATCGCGTGGAACTGCGGCAGGTAATAGGCCAGCACCTTGGCCCGCGGCCGCGCGCCGTCCGGCAGCGGGCGGACTTCCTCGAATTCCTCGGCCGGGCGGGTATTGCGGCGCACCTCGCGCGGGATGGTCGGCGTTTCCTGCGGCATGCGCGGATGCACGCCGGCATCGTGGCGGTGGCGCAGCCAGTGCAGCAGCGGCGCTTCCGTCAGCCGGCCCGCCATGTGGTGCTGGACATAGTAGCGCTGGTCGAAATCGGGCGCCGGCTCGCGCTCCTCCTGCCAGCCCAGGGTGACGTAGTGCTGATAGGCATCGGCGCCGGCGCGGGCGACGTCGCGATAGGTCGAGAGGTAGAATTCGCCGTCGAATTCCGGAATCGGGCTGGCGCCGTAGTCGCGGTGGCGCAGGAAATGCGCGAGAGCTGCTTCCTCCGGCGCCAGGCCATTGCGGCTGCGGTACCAGGCGGTGTCGAAATGCGGGCCGGGGCGGCGGCCTTCGGCATCGCCATGCCGCAGGAAATGCAGCACCGGGTCGATGCCGGCCTCCCGCACATCGGCATGGGTCGAGAGGTACCAGCCCGGGTCGAGGTAGAAGCAGGGCGCGCGGCCCTGTTCCCAGCCCTGCTGCAGGAAGTGCTGGACCGCATCCTCCCCGGCATGGGCGACGTCGGGGTATTGGGCGACATACCAGGCGGCGTCGATCAGGCCGCTGGCGGCCAGTTCCTGCCGGGCCTGGTACTTTGGATCCTGCGCCTGCGGGTCCAGCGCCCCGCCGTCCTGGTCGCCCTCCACGGTCATGAATCCTCGCGGGCCAGCAGGCCTTCCAGATAGGTGCCATAGCCGCTGTTGCGCAGCGGCGCGGCGAGGGCGCGAAGTGCATCGCCATCGATGAAGCCCATGCGCCAGGCCACTTCCTCAGGCGCCGCCACCTTCTGGCCGGTGCGCTTCTCGATGGCGCGGACGAATTCGCCGGCCTCCAGCAGGCTGTCATGCGTGCCGGTATCGAGCCAGGCATAGCCGCGGCCGAGGCGCACAACGCGCAGCGAGCCTTCCTCCAGATAGACCCGGTTGAGGTCGGTGATCTCGAGTTCCCCGCGCGGCGAGGGGGCCAGCGCCTTGGCGAGCGCGGCGGCGCGGCCATCGTAGAAATAGAGGCCCGTCACCGCCCAGTCGGAGCGCGGCAGGGTGGGCTTTTCCTCGATCGTCAGCGCGCGGCTTTCGCCATCGAATTCCACCACGCCGTAGCGGTGCGGGTCGGCCACGCGATAGGCGAAGACGGTGGCACCCTGCGTGGCGGCATTGTCCTGCGCTTCCCGCAGCCGGGCCTCCAGGTCATGCCCATGGAACAGGTTGTCCCCCAGCACCAGGGCGGAGGGTTCGCCGGCGAGGAAATCCTCGGCCAGGACGAAGGCATGGGCGATGCCGCGCGGCTTGTCCTGCTCGGCATATTCCAGCTTCAGGCCCCAGCGCGCGCCATCGCCCAGCAGGCGCTTGAACAGCGGCAGGTCATGCGGGGTGGAGATGATCATGATCTCCCGGATCCCGGCCAGCATCAGGACCGAGAGCGGGTAGTAGACCATCGGCTTGTCGAAGACCGGCAGCAGCTGCTTCGAGACGGCGAGTGTCGCCGGATGCAGGCGCGTGCCCGATCCGCCAGCCAGCACGATGCCCTTCATACGCCATTCTCCCCTGCTGGTCCGACCAGCACATCCAGGCACTGCGCCAGCGACTGGCGCCAATCCGCGGGCCGGATGCCATGCACCTGGCCGATGCGGCTGCAGTCGAGCCGCCCATCGGCCGGGCGGGCGGCCCGCGTCGGGTAATCCTTCGTTGCGATCCCGGCAAGTCCCGGCCGCTTGTGCCCGCGCCGGGCCGCCTGGTCCAGGATCTCGGCGGTGAAGCCGTGCCAGGTGGTATGGGGCGCGCCGGTCAGGTGGAACAGGCCGAAGGCGGCATCGCCGGCCGGCGCCGCCAGCAGGCGGGGCGCCATGCGGGCCACGGCCTCGGCCAGGTCGGCGGCAAAGGTCGGCGCGCCATGCTGGTCCGCCACCACGCGCAGCTCCTCCCGCTCCGCCGCCAGGCGCAGCATGGTCTTCACGAAATTGGCGCCGTCCGGGCTGCAGACCCAGGCGGTGCGGAGGATGACGCTGCGCGGATTGGCGGCGAGCACCGCACGCTCCCCTTCCTCCTTGCTGCGGCCATAGACGCCGAGGGGGGAGGGGGGGTCGGTCTCGACATAGGGCGCGCCCTTCCGCCCGTCGAAGACATAGTCGGTGGAGAAATGCACGAAGGGCGCCCCGCATGCGGCGGCGGCGGCGGCCAGCCGCGCGGCGCCGTCGCGGTTCACGGCGAAGGCCAGGGCTTCCTGGTCCTCCGCCCTGTCCACCGCGGTATAGGCGGCGGCATTCACCACCAGCTCCGGCGCCGCCTCGCGCATGGCGCGGGCGATGGAGGCTTCCTCCGTCAGGTCCAGCGCCGGCGGTTCCAGCGCCACCACCTCATGCCCGGCGAAGCGCCGCAGCAGCGCCTGCGCCACCTGGCCCTCGCGGCCCGCGACCAGGATGCGCATCAGAAGGCGGGTCCGAGATCGGCCAGGCGGGGCGCGCGGCGATCCTTGTCGGAGAGCGTCGCCGCCACCTCGGCCAGGCCCCAGTCGATGCCGAGCGCCGGGTCGTCCCAGGCCAGCGAGCGGTCGCAATCCGGCGCATAGAGGGCGGTGACCTTGTAGGCCACCTCGGTCTCAGCCTCCCGCGTCACGAAGCCATGCGCGAAGCCGGGCGGCACCCAGATCATCCGGCCATTCTCGGCCGAAAGCTCCGCCGCCACATGCCGGCCGAAGCTGGGGGAGGCGGCGCGGAGATCCACCGCCACATCGAGGATCCGCCCGCGCAGCACCCGCACCAGCTTGCCCTGGGCATGCGGATTCACCTGGAAATGCAGGCCGCGCACGGTGCCGACGGCGACCGACATGGATTGGTTGTCCTGGACGAATTCATCCGCGATGCCGATCGCTGCGAAGTCGCGCCGCGAATAGGTCTCGACGAAGGCGCCGCGCGCATCGGCGAAGCGGCGGACGGAGACCAGCAGGGGTCCGTCGATGGCGAAGGGCACCGCCTCGACATTGCCGGCGCGGCGGATCTCGGCGGCTTGCGGTCCGATCCCGTCCGGCATGGCGACCACTCCCCTGTCTTCCTGGCTCAGACCTGCGGTTGTCCTCGGCGCGGAACATCTGGCCCGTTCGTCTCAATAAAGAGAGTTCTGGACACCGGCCTATCCGATCCACGTTTCGAGAGACGTGCGATTTCTTAATACAAGCCAGGCCGCACGGGAAGGTGGCCGACAGGGTCGCCCGCCAGATTCCGGGTTGAATGGGGCAAGGGGAAGGCGGGCAGCGCGACCTAATCCTCCCGCTCCGGCTCCGGCTCCCCGCCCGCCGCAAGCTTCTCCACCAGGTCGAGCTGCCGCGGCAGGCAGATGCTGCGCAGGTCGTAGCGCGCGATGATATCGGCGCGGCCCTGGGCGGCCAGCTTCGCATGGCCCTCCGGATCCGCCAGCACCTTCAGCACCGTCTTCGCCAGGGTGTCGGGCTCGAAGAAGGGCGCCAGCAGGCCATTGCGGCCGTGCTCCACCACCTCCTCCACCGGCGGGGTGGCGGAGCCCACGATCAGCGCGCCGCAGGCCATCGCCTCCAGCATCGACCAGGAGAGCACGAAGGGGTAGCTGAGATAGACATGCGCCCGCGTCACCCGGAACAGGGCGTGCAGGTCGTCATGCGCGACGCGGCCGGTGAAGTGGATGCGGGAGAGATCGAGCTGCCCCTCCAGCTCCGCCAGCATCTTCGCCTTCCAGTTCTCCGCCCCCTCCGGCTTGCGGCCGTAGGAGATCTCATTGCCGCCGACGATGACGGTGTGCAGGTCGGGGCGTTCGCGCTGCAGCCGGGGCAGGGCGCGCATGAAGCTGGGGAAGCCGCGATAGGGCTCCAGGTTGCGCCCGACATAGGAGATCACCTCGTCGCCGCGGCGGAATTCGCGCCCCTCCGGCGTGCGGAACACCGCCTGCGGATCGGGGGCGCAGCGCACGGTATCCACGCCTTCATGCAGGCAGGTGATGCGCCGGCGGGCCCAGGCGGGGTAGCGGCTCCATTGCCAGCGGGTCGGGCTGATGCCCCAATCGGCCGCCTGCAGGGAGATGAGCTGGGTCGCGTTCAGCACGCGGACGCGCGCCGCATCGTCCAGGCCCACCTGCTGCTGCGGGTCGAAGCCGAGGTCCTGGCCGGTCGAGTTGTAGTAGAATTCCCAGTAGTAGAGCGTGCGCGCCTGCGGGAAGACGTCCTTCAGGAACAGGCCCTCGCCCCAGCCGGGATGGCAGACGATGATATCCGGCCGCAGCCCCTTGTCGCGCAGCTGCACCAGCTTGTTGGCCATGTGCTGGCCGCGCCGGGTGGAGGCCTCCAGCGAGCGCAGGTAGCGATGCGTCTGATCCCCGGCACCCTTCGGCGCGCCGTAGGAGATGTAGTTGACCCCTGGCGCGCTATAGCCCGGCTTCTCCCCCACCCCCCAGACCTGCACGCCCTGCCGCTGCGCCAGGGCCGGGGCCAGGTGGGCATATTGGCCCGGGAAGTTCTGGTGGATGAACATCGCCTTCAGGGGGCGGCGCGGCAGCAACAGGGCCATCATGTCTCCGGCGGGCGGCATGCAAGGCCGCGAAACTGTAAGGCGGCGCGGGCATGGTCAAGCGGGCCCGAACCCCGTCGGAAGGCCGCCGGGCTGTTCGTGCCAGCGCGCGACTGGCAGATTGCCGAGAGTATTGTTTTGTAGGGCAGCCTGCCCACAGGGGAAGAAGCGCATGGCGGATGGCATGAGGGGTGGCGCCCGCAAGCGGCCGGAGGAGCTGCGCAGCCATCGCTGGTATGGCGTGGACGACCTGCGCGCCTTCGGCCACCGGTCCCGCATGCTGCAGATGGGCTTTTCCGAGTCCGATTTCCGCGGCAAGCCGGTGATCGGCATCATCAATACCTGGTCGGAGCTCAGCCCCTGCCATTTCCACTTCCGCACGCGGGCGGAGGAGGTGAAGCGCGGCGTCTGGCAGGCGGGTGGCTTCCCGGTGGAACTGCCGGCGCATCCGGTGACCGAGCAGTACATGAAGCCGACCAGCATGCTCTACCGGAACCTGCTGGCGATGGAGACGGAGGAGCTGGCGCGCAGCCAGCCCTGCGACGGGCTGGTGCTGCTGGGCGGCTGCGACAAGACGCCGCCGGGGCTGGTGATGGGCGCGCTCTCGGCCGGCCTGCCCTTCATCTTCGTCCCCGCCGGGCCGATGAACAGCGGCAGCTGGCGCGGCAAGACGCTGGGCTCGGGGTCGGACGCCTGGAAATACCATGCGGAGCTGCGGGCCGGCACCATCACCCCGGCGCAGTGGAAGGACATGGAGGGCGGCATGGCGCGGTCCTTCGGCACCTGCATGACCGCCGGCACCGCGGCCACCATGATGCTGGCGGTGGAGGCCATGGGCCTGACGCTTCCGGGCGCCTCCTCCATCCCAGCCGCCGATTCCGCGCATCCGCGCATGGCGACCGATTCCGGCCGTCGCATCGTCGACATGGTCTGGCAGGACGAGACGCCCGCGAAACTGCTGAGCCAGGGCAGCATCGACAATGCGGTGGCCGCCACCATGGCCTTCGGCGGATCGACCAATGCGATCATCCACATCATCGCCATGGCCCGCCGCGCCGGGTTGGAGCTGGACCTCGAGCGTTTCGACGCGATCAGCCGCCGCGTGCCGCTGATCGCCAATCTGCGGCCGAATGGCGATACCTGGCTGATGGCGGATTTCTTCACCGCCGGCGGGTCGCGCGCCTTCCTGAACCGGCTCTCGCCGCATCTGGACCTCAGCGCGAAGACCGTCTCCGGCGCCACGCTGGGCGAGGACATCGCCGATGCGGATGTCTTCAACGAGGACATCATCCGCCCGCTCGACAATCCGCTACAGGCGGAGGGCGGGCTTGCGGTGCTGAAGGGCTCGCTCGCGCCGCGCGGCGCGGTCATCAAGACCAGCGCGGCCGATCCGCGGCTGCTGAGCCATACCGGCCGCGCGGTGGTCTTCGAGAACTATGCCGACCTGAAGAAGCGCCTGGACGATCCGGATCTCGACGTGACGGCCGACAGCGTGCTGGTGATGAAGTCCGGCGGCCCCCAGGGCGGCCCCGGCATGCCCGAATGGGGCATGATGCCGATCCCGCAGAAACTGCTGAAGCAGGGGGTGCGGGACATGGTGCGGCTGTCCGATGCCCGCATGTCCGGCACCAGCTACGGCACCTGCGTGCTGCATGTGGCGCCGGAGAGCCATGTCGGCGGGCCGCTGGCCCTGGTGCGCGACGGCGACCTGATCCGGCTGGATGTGCCGAACCGCCGGCTGGACCTGCTGGTGGAGGAGGCGGAGCTGGCGCGTCGCCAGGCCGCATGGGTGCCGCCCGCCCGCCGCTATGCGCGCGGCTGGACCTCCATGTATCTGGACCAGGTCACCCAGGCGGATGAGGGCTGCGACCTGCGCTTCCTGGAGGCGGGGGAGGCGACGCCGGAGCCGGACATCTACTGACGGCGCCGCCCGGGGCGCGGCTCAGCGGCGCCCGGTCTTCCGCCCGGCCGCGGCTTCCGTCTTCCTGGGCCGGGCCGGCTTGGCCGCCGCCGGCACAGCCTTGTCGGGTGCCACCGAGGCTGGCGCCTTCGCCGGGCTGGCGCTGGTTGCGGGCGGCGGCGCGGCGGCTTCCTCCGCCAGCTCATGGCGGGCGCGGGCCCAATGCGCCTCGTGCTGGCCCTCTGGCCGGCCGGCGCGCTCCCAGATCTCATGCGCGCGCTGGCGGATAAGGTCCTCGTCGGACATGGCATGCTCCCTCGATGCTTCACGGCAGGTGCTGGGCGAACGGCAGGCCCCCGCCCGGGTTCCGCGCCGGGCCGGATGTTCCGCCCCCATCACGGTCCCGCGCACCGGCGCCGAATTGGCAGCAGGCCGGGGTCAGCAGCAGTGCCGCCAGGGTCAGGGCCGCCAGGCCGCGCCGCAGCCGCGCCCGCGGCGCCGGCGGGCCTGCGGCCTTGCGCGGCGCCACCCGGCGGGGGCCCCGGCGGAAGGGCGATTCGGCGAGCATGCGGTGGTCTCCCTGGGGCGGCGGGCGCCCTGGCGGGCGAGGGGCGGCTGGGCACCCCGCCCGCAGGCCGGATCAGCTGGCGCGGACCAGCATCCGGGCGCGCAGCCCGCCCTGCGGCAGCCCCCAGGCATCCAGCCGCCCGCCCTGCAGCGTCACCAGGCGCCGGGCGATGGCGATCGCCATGCGCCGCCCGGCCTCCGCCTCCGGCTGCGGGGGCGCGCCCTGCTGGATCAGCAGGTGCAGCTGCACCTGGCCGCCCGCGGCCTCCACCGCCAGCCCGGCGCGGCCGCCGGCCGGCCCGCCGAGGGTGGTGCCGCCGAGCAGGGCCATGGCGCGGGCCAGCCGCGCATCGTCCAGCAGGAAGGCGCGCGCGGCCTGCCCCGGGGGGACCGGGCCCCGGTCGCAGTCCAGGCCCAGCGCCTCCAGCTCCCGCGCGGCCCGCTCCAGCAGCGCCTGCGCCGAGACCGGCGCCCGGCGCGGCTGCGCCGCCCCTTCTTCCAGCGCCGCGATATCCATCAACTCGTCGAGCAGGTGCAGCAGACGCCGCGGCTCCCGCGGGGCGGGCGGCTGGCGCGGCGCGGCGCGCAGCAGGTCGCCGAGCGGGCCGCGCAGGTCGCGGGCGATGCCCTCTATGCCATGGCCCTCGGCATCCAGCCGCTGGGCCAGGGTCCGCAGCAGCGCCTCCGCCGCGCGGCAGGGGCTCAGCGGCACCTCCTGCGGCCAGCCGGCCGGCTCGGCCCGCGGGGTGCCGGGCGGCAGGTGGCGCGGCTGCGGCTCCGGGATCGGCGTCAGCCGCTCCGCCGCGGTCGGCCGGCGGGTCCAGGCGATCGGGGCATGGATCGTGCCGCTGGCGCGGCGCGGCGGCCAACCCGCCTCCGGCGTGCCGGCCAGCCGCAGCGGCAGGGGCCAGCCGGGCGCCGCGTCCACCGCCGTCGCCGCGCAGGGCGCGTCCCAATCCGCATGCGCCACGGCGGCGCGGCGCAGCGCCGCGCGCTCCAGCGCCTCCCGCACCATGCGGGCCAGCTCGGCGCCGCGCATCGGCTTCTGCAGCGTGCCGAAGGCGCCGAGCCGCGCCGCCGCCATGCCATGGGTGGCGGAGGCATAGCCGGTGACCAGCACCACCTCCAGCGCCTGCGCCTGGCTGCGGCCGCGCAGCGCGGCCTCGGCCAGCGCCAGTCCATCGGTCCCCGGCATGCGGATATCGGTGACCAGGGCGGCGACATCCGGACGGCAGCGCAGCACCGCCAGCGCCGCCTCGGCGGTGGTGGCCGAGAGCACGGTCAGGCCGCGCCGGCCCAGGGCGCCGGCCAGCTCCTCCAGCACCTCCCCCTCGTCATCCACCAGCAGCACGGCACCCGGGTCCGGGTCCGGCGACAGATCGGGGGCCAGGTCGCCAGCGGGCAGGCGCGGCCTGGGGGCTGGGTGCGGGCCGCCAAGCCCGATCGGCAGGTTCATCGTGTCGCTCCGTCTTGCATCTCGGACCGGCACAGGGCGGCACCACGCAGCCTGACCGCCCTGGAAGGCGAACCGATGAATGAGACGTTAACGCGTCAGCGTGTTGTCACGTTTGGTATTAAGAAATCTCGCAATTGCTGCGTGTGGCGCTCGACGTCGGCGGGTATCCTCGGCTAAAGGTTAACGTCGACTTATGTCTCCATTTGTGGGGACAGGCCCCGCTCCGGGAGACACAGCATGACCTTGGCGACAATGCGCGCCCAGCCCGGTGCCGTGGAGCGGGAGAAGCGTGCCGAGGACCAGGCCCTGCTTGGCCAGGCCCTGGTGCCGCTCGTCCTGCTGGCGGATGACGAGCGGGAACTGACGGACGAGATGGCCGCCTATCTGGCGCGCTACGGCCTGCGCACCATCGTCGCCAATTCCTTCGCCGCCGCGGTCGCGATCGTCGAGACGCATCGGCTGGATGCGATCATCCTGGACCAGCGCCTCGGCCCTGTGGATACGCTGCCGCATCTGCCGGAATTGCGGGCGCGGACGGAGGCGCCGATCCTGATCGTCACCGGCAATCGGGAGGAGACGGACCGCGTGCTGGGGCTTGAGCTCGGCGCCGACGATTTCCTGGTGAAGCCAGTCTCGGGCCGCGAGCTGGTGGCGCGTCTGCGGGCGCGGATCCGCCGCCCCGGCAATGTCGCGCCGCCGCCGCGCCGCGACCGCTGGCGCCTGCAGCCGGTGGAACGCCGCTTGGTGCGGCCCGATGGCAGCCTGCTGGAGCTGACCGGGGCGGAGTTCGACCTGCTCGCGGTGCTGGCCGCCATGCCGGGTGAGGTGCAGACCCGTGAGGCGCTGACCCAGCAGGTCTTCCGCCGCGCCTGGCGGCCGGGGGACCGGGCGGTGGACAATGCGGTGCTGCACCTGCGCCAGAAGCTGGCCCCCGAGTTGGGGGAGCGCTGCATCATCACCATCCGCCAGGTCGGCTACGTCTTCATCGGCTTTCCCAATAGCTGAGACCGGCGCGGCGGCCGTGCCTGGCACACGCCGGGCGTGTCGCATTCCCAAGACGTTGGCTGGGATTTGGCGACAATTGACATCGTTGTAATCCTGGGTTGATGGGCCAGGGCCGGCGGATGGCGGCGCATTGGCGCCGGTTTGGTGACGTATCGGCGCCGCAGGCGGAACGGCGCGGCCTCCGTCGCGTTCCGCAGGCTTGACCGAGGGGACAAGCATGGCTGACGGAGCGATCACCAAGGCTCAGGCGATGGGACAGTCCGGCACGGCGGAGCCGGGCCTGGGCCGCGAGATGTTGCCCGGGGCGGAGGCGCCACGGGCCGAGCTTGAGGCCCAGTGGTGGCGCGATTCCGTGATCTACCAGCTGCACCCGAAATCCTTCATGGATGGCAATGACGACGGCATCGGCGATTTCGCCGGGCTGATCTCGCGGCTGGACCACGTGGCCGGCCTTGGCGCGGATGCCATCTGGCTGCTGCCCTTCTATCCCTCGCCGCGGCGCGACGATGGCTATGACATCAGCGAATACACCGGCGTGCATCCGGACTACGGCAAGCTGGCGGATTTCCGCCGCCTGGTGCGGGAAGCCCATGCGCGCGGCCTGAAGGTGATCACGGAGCTGGTGATCAACCACACCAGCGACGAGCACCCCTGGTTCCAGCGCGCCCGCAACGCCCCGCCGGGGTCCTGGCAGCGCGACTTCTACGTCTGGTCGGACGACCCCAACCGCTACGACGGCACCCGCATCATCTTCCTGGATACCGAGAAATCGAACTGGGCCTGGGACCCGGTGGCGAAGTCCTACTACTGGCACCGCTTCTACAGCCACCAGCCCGACCTGAACTTCGACAACCCGCGGGTGCTGGAGGCGGTGCTGCGGGTGATGCGCTTCTGGCTCGACCTGGGCGTGGACGGGCTGCGGCTGGACGCCGTGCCCTATCTGGTCGAGCGCGACGGCACCAACAACGAGAACCTGCCCGAGACGCATACCATCCTGAAGCGCATCCGCGCGGCGCTGGAGGATCGCTACCCGAACCGCATGCTGCTGGCGGAAGCGAACCAGTGGCCGGAGGATGTGCAGGAATATTTCGGCGCTGGCGACGAATGCCACATGTGCTTCCACTTCCCCCTGATGCCACGCATGTACATGTCCGTGGCGCAGGAGGACCGCTTCCCGATCACCGATATCCTGCGCCAGACCCCGGAGATTCCGGAGGGCTGCCAATGGGCGGTGTTCCTGCGCAACCATGACGAGCTGACGCTCGAGATGGTGACGGATTCCGAGCGGGATACGCTCTGGTCCGTCTATGCCGCGGACAGGCGGGCGCGCATCAACCTCGGCATCCGCCGCCGCCTCTCGCCGCTGATGGAGAATGACCGCCGGCGCATCGAGCTGATGAACGGGCTGCTGCTGTCGATGCCCGGCACGCCGGTGATCTATTACGGCGACGAGATCGGCATGGGCGACAATGTCTTCCTGCGCGACCGCGATGGCGTGCGCACGCCGATGCAATGGTCGCCGGACCGCAATGGCGGCTTCTCCCGCGTCGATCCCGCGGCGCTGGTGCTGCCGACCATCCAGGACCCGATGTATGGCTACCAGGCCATCAATGTCGAAACGCAGTCCCGCGACGCGCATAGCCTGCTGAACTGGACGCGGCGCGTGCTGGCGGTGCGCCGCCGATCCCGCGCCTTCGGCCGCGGCGCCATGCGGCTGCTCTATCCCGGCAATCGCAAGGTGCTGGCCTATCTGCGCGAGCATGAGGGCGATGTCGTGCTCTGCGTCTTCAACTTGTCCCGTGCGGCACAGGCCGTGGAGCTGGACCTGTCTTCCATGGCGGGCCGCGTGCCGGTGGAGATGCTGGGCGGCACCACCTTCCCCCCGATCGGTGGCGCCAGCTATCCGCTGACCCTGCCGCCCTATGGTTTCTTCTGGTTCCTGCTGGCCGAAGGCGCACAGCTGCCGCCCTGGCACAGCCCGGCCCCGGAACCGCTGCCGGAGTTGCGCACGCTGGTGGCGCCGGCCGACATGAAGGCGGGCAGCGCGCAGGCGCTGATCGAGGAGGCGCGCCGGGTGCTGGAGCGCGAGGTGCTGCCCGAATGGCTGCGCCGCCGCCGCTGGTTCGGCGCCAAGGACCAGGCGATGACCGCACCGCCGAAATTCGCCTATGCGGTGCCCTTCCACACCGCGCCGCTGATGATCCTGGCGGAAATCGAATCCGCCGATGGCAATCGCTGGTCGCTGCCGCTGGCGCGCATCGGGGTGGAGGAGGAAAGCCTGCCGGCCGGCCAGCTCGCCTTGGCCCGGCTGCGCCAGGGCCCGCGCGTCGGCCTGCTGACGGATGCCATGGCGGTGGACGGTTTCGTCCGTGCCATGCTGGCCGCCTGCCGCGCCGGCACGACGCTGGAGACGCCGCAGGGCACCTTGCATTTCACGGCGACCGAGGCGCTGCGCGAGATGGCGCTGCCCGAGGTGCCGGAGGTGCGGCGGCTCGGCGTCGAGCAGTCCAATTCCACCGTGATCATCGGCGAGGCGGTGGTGCTGAAGCTGTTCCGCCGGGTGCTGCCGGGCCGGCACCCGGAGGCCGAGATGGCGCGCCATCTCACCGCCTCCGGCTATCCCGGCACGCCCGCCCTGCTGGGGGAGGTGGTTCGCCGCGGGCCGGATGGCCAGCCGCATACGCTGATGGTGCTGCAGGCCTTCAGCCGGAACCAGGGCGATGCCTGGGGCTGGACGCTGGACTGGCTCGCCCGGACGGTGGACGACGCCGCCCTGACGGAGGCCGAGCCCGAGGACCCTTTGGCCGGCTACCTTCCCTTGGCGGAAGCCATCGGCCGGCGCCTGGCGCAGCTGCACCTGGTGCTGGCGCGGCCCTCCGAGGATCCGGACTTCGCGCCGGAGCCCGCCGACCCGGCGATGATGCAGGCCTGGGTGGCGCAGACGGAGGAGATGCTGACCCGCAGCCTGGACCAGCTGGGCCGCACCGCGCTGGAGGGTGAGGCGGCCCCGCTGGCCGCCTGGCTGCTGGAGCGCAAGGACGCCTTGCTGGCGCAGATCCGCAAGACTCCGCCGGCGCCCGCGGGCCTGACCGCCACCCGCATCCATGGCGACTTCCACCTGGGCCAGGTGCTGGTCGCGCCCGGTGATGCGGTGATCCTGGACTTCGAGGGCGAGCCGGCGCGGCCGCTGGATGCGCGGCGGGCCAAGTCCAGCGCGCTGCGGGACGTGGCCGGCCTGCTGCGGAGCCTGGACTATGCCGCCGCGGTGGCCGCCGCGACGGAGGACTCCGGCACCGCGACGGCCGCGCCGACGCCGCGCCGCGCCGCGCTGATCGCCCGCTGGCGGCAGGCGGCGGCGGCGGCCTTCCTGGCCGCCTATGACGCGACCTGGGAGGCCGAGGCGGGGCCGGTGGCGCCCGGCGCGGCCTCGGCGCTCGACCTCTTCCTGCTGGAGAAGGCGGGCTACGAGGTGGGCTATGAACTGGCCAATCGCCCGGCCTGGCTGCCGGTGCCGCTGCGCGGGCTGGTGGCCCTGGCCGCGCGGCTGCTGGGGGAGGCGCCGCCCGAGTAGGCGTGAGGCCCGGCTTTTGCTTATCCTCCGGGCATGAATGCCAGCTCCATCGCCTTTGTCCTGAACGGGCGGCCGGTCAGCCTGCCGCCCGGCACCTCCCCCACCACCTCGCTGCTCGACTGGCTGCGCGGGCCGGCGGCGTTGCCCGGGACCAAGGAAGGCTGCGCGGAGGGCGATTGCGGCGCCTGCACCGTGGTGCTGGAGGACGCGGATGGCGGCCGCACGCCCATCAACGCCTGCCTGGCGCTGCTCGGCCAGATGCACGGCTGCGCGATCCGCACGGTGGAGGGGCTGCGCGGCGCGGATGGCGGGCCGCACCCGATCCAGCGCGCCATGGCCGAGAGCGACGGCACCCAATGCGGTTTCTGCACGCCCGGCATCGTCCTGACGGCCTGGGCCTTCGCCCGCCAGGGCGGGGAGGTGCATGAAGCCCTCGCCGGCAACCTCTGCCGTTGCACCGGCTACCGGCCGATCCTCGAGGTTTTTTCGCAACTCGCCGATGACGGTGCCGCGGCGCCGGAGCTGCCCGCGCCCGAAGCCGCGCGCTTCGAGGCGCCGGGACAGGTGTTTCATCGGCCGGCGGCGCTGGAGGAGCTGCTGGCGCTGCGGGCGGCGCATCCGAAGGCCTGGCTGCTGGCCGGCGGCACGGATCTCGGCCTGCGCGTCTCCGACCATCGGGAAAGGCCGGCCGAGGTGATCTGCCTGCTGGGCGTGCCGGAATTGCACGCGCTGCGGGCGGGGCCGGAGGCCATCGAGGCTGGCGCCGCCGTCGCCTATGCCCGGCTTCTGGCGCTGTTCCGGCAGGAGCCGGGCTTCGCGCCCTTTGCCGCGCTGCTGGCGCGGCTGGGGTCGCGGCAGATCCGCGGCCTCGGCACGCTGGGCGGCAATCTCGGCACGGCCTCCCCCATCGGCGATGCGCTGCCGCCGCTGCTGGCGCTGGGGGCACAGGTGACGCTGGCCTCCGTCCGCGGCAGCCGCGTGCTGCCGGTGAAGGATTTTCTCAGGGGCTACCGCGCGAACGACCTGGCGCCGGACGAAGTGGTGGTCTCCGTCACCCTGCCGCGGCCGGCGCCGGGGGACCTGTTTGTCTGCGAGAAGGTCAGCAAGCGGCATGACCAGGATATCGCGACGGTCGGCGCCGCCTTCCGGCTTCGGCTGGAGGGGGAACGGGTGGCGGAGGCCGTCCTCGCCTTCGGCGGCGTCGGCCCGATGGCGGCGCGGGCGCCCAGGGCGGAGGCGGCGCTGCTCGGGCGCCGGCTGGATGCGGCGGCCCTGGCTGCGGCGGCGGAGGCGCTGGCCGAGGATATCGCGCCCCAATCCGACTGGCGCGGCAGCGCGGCCTACCGGCTGATGGTGGCGCAGGGGCTGTTGCGGCGGCTGCATCTGCGGGCCGCGCAGCCGGACCTCGCCCTCGATGTCGCGGACTATGCGCCATGAAGGGCATGGGCGCCGCGCTGCGGCATGACAGCGCGCTGAAGCACACGACCGGCGAGGCGCGCTTCGCCGATGACGCGGCGGAGGCCGCCGGCACGCTGCATGCCGTGCTGGTGCTCTCGCCCGTCGCGCATGGCACGCTGGTGGCACTCGACACGGCCGCTGCCCTGGCCATGCCCGGCGTCGTCGCCGTCCTCGGCCCGCGCGACATTCCAGGCGAGAACGACATCGCGGCCTCCGGCGCCGGCGAGCCGCTGTTTGCCGACCCCCTGGTGGAATTCGCCGGCCAGCCGCTGGCCATGGTGGTTGCCACCAGCCGCGACGCGGCGCTGCGCGCCGCCGCCGCGGTGCGCGCCGAGATCACGCCGCTGGAGCCGGTGCTGAGCATCGAGGCCGCGCTGGAGCGCGAGCAGTATGTGGTGCCGCCCCAGCTGCTGGCGCGCGGCGATGCCGCTGCCGCCATCGCCGCGGCCCCACGCCGGATGGAGGCGGAATTCCGCGCCGGCGGCCAGGAGCATTTCTACCTGGAAGGCCAGATCGCGATCGCGACGCCGGGCGAGGATGGCGAGATCGCCGTGCTCTCCTCCACCCAGCATCCCTCCGAGGTGCAGCATGTGGTGGCCCGCGTGCTCGGTGGCGCCTGCAACGGCGTCACCGTCACCTGCCGGCGCATGGGCGGCGGCTTTGGCGGCAAGGAGAGCAATGCGAGCTGGGTTGCCGCCGCCGCGGCGCTGGCCGCACGGCACACCGAGCGACCCGTAAAACTGCGGCTGTCGCGGCGGGCGGATATGATCGCCACCGGCAAGCGCCATCCCTTCCTCTATCGCTGGACCGCGGGTTTCGATGACCAGGGCCGCGTGCTGGGGCTGCAGGCGCTGCTGGCGGCGGATGGCGGCTGGTCCGTCGACATGTCGCCCGGCGTCGTCTTCCGCGCCGTCACCCATGCGCTGAACTGCTGCGACGTGGCCGATGTGGCACTGACCGCCTGCGCGGTGAAGACCAACACCGTCTCCCACACCGCCTTCCGCGGCTTCGGCGGGCCGCAGGGCGCGCTGCTGATGGAGGATGTGGTGCACCGCATCGCCGCCGCCTGCGGCCTGCCGCCGGAGGAGGTGCGCGCCCGGAACTTCCTTGGCGCGCCGGGCAAGGGGGAGGAGACGCCCTATGGCCAGAAGGTCGAGGGCGACCTGATCGCCCGCGTCTGGGCGGAGGCCCGGCAGGACAGCGACTGGGACCGGCGGCGCGGCGAGATCGCGGCCTTCAACGCGACGCATCCCACGCTGCGGCGCGGCCTCGGCTCCATGGTGCTGGCCTTCGGCATCTCCTTCGGCGTGATGCACCTGAACCAGGCCGGCGCGCTGGTGCATGTCTATTCGGATGGCTCGATCCGGCTGAACCATGGCGGCACGGAGATGGGGCAGGGGCTCTTCGTGAAGGTGGCGCAGGTGGTCTGCGACGTCTTTGGCGTCGACCTCGACCGCATCGCCATCACCGCGACCAGCACGGCCGAGGTGCCGAACACCGCGCCCACCGCCGCCAGCACCGGCAGCGACCTGAATGGCTGGGCCGCGCACAATGCGGCGGAGACCATCAAGGGCCGCATGGCGGAGGTGGCGGCCAGGCGCTTCGGCATTCCGGTGGAGGCGGTGGTCTTCGCGGACAATCGCGTCTGGGCCGAACAGGTGGGCGGCAACCGCTTCCTCGAATTCGGCGAACTCGCAAAACTCTGCTTCCTGGAACGGGTCTCGCTGTCCTCCACCGGCTTCTACCGCACGCCGGATATCCACTGGGATCGCGCGACCATGCGCGGCAAGCCCTTCTTCTACTTCTCCTATGGTGCCGCCGTGTCCGAGGTGATCGTGGATACGCTGACCGGCGAGCATCGCTGCCTGCGCACCGACATCGTGCAGGATTGCGGCCGCAGCCTGAATCCGGCGGTGGATCGCGGCCAGATCGAAGGCGCCTTCGTGCAGGGCATGGGCTGGCTGACCTGCGAGGAGCTGTGGTGGGATTCTGCGGGCCGGCTGCGGACGGTGGGCCCCTCCACCTACAAGATCCCGGGTTCTCGCGACGTGCCGCCGGTGTTCAACGTGCGGCTGCTGGAAGGCGCGCCGGCGCGGTCCGAAACCATCTTCCGCTCCAAGGCGGTGGGGGAGCCGCCGCTGCTGCTCGCGATCAGCGTGGCGAATGCGCTGAAGGATGCGATCGGGGTGGAGGGGCTGGACCTGCCGGCGACGCCGGAGCGGGTGCTGATGGCGCTGGCAGGGCGGCGCTGATCAGGGGCGGGTGACCTCGTTCGCGGGGTTGTTCCGTTCCTGCTCCATCTCCGCCAGCTTCTCCTGGATGTCCTGGATCAGCTCCATCATCTCGGTCATGGGATCGGAGATCTCGCCGCCTTCCCGATCGCCGCCGGTGACGCGGTCCAGGTCCCGGTCCTCCAGCGGCTGCGGCGCCTGGGGCTTAGCTGTCTCGGCCATTCGCACCTCCACCTCTCGGATCAGGCTAGAACCGTGCCGGAGGATCGCGGAGGGGTGCCGCGGATCACATCCCGCTTCCCTTTGAACCGGCATGGTTCCAGCCGGGGATCGTCAGCACGATCTTTCGCATGAAGCGTGGCTTGAAGCCGATTTCTGCTCTATCCTTCCTCGGCTGGAGCAGGAGCCCACTCATGCCCTCCCCGACGGCGACCATCCGCGCCTTCTTCGACGAGCCGACCAATACCGTCTCCTACTTGGTCTGGGACCCCGCCACGCGGCGCGGCGCGGTGGTGGACCCGGTGCTGGACTGGGACAATCGCAGCGGCGAGGCCGATACCCGATCCGCCCAGGCGCTGCTGGATGCGGCCAAGGCCGAGGGCGTGACGCTGGACTGGGTGCTGGAGACCCATGTCCATGCCGACCACCTGACCGCCGCCCCCTGGATCAAGCAGCACAGCGGCGCGCGGATCGGCATCGGCGCCGGGGTGAAGCGGGTGCAGACCATTTTTCGTCCCGTCTTCGGCCTGGACGACATGGCGCCCGAGGGCGGCGACTTCGACCATCTTTTCGCGGATGGCGAGCGTTTTCGCATCGGCGGGCTGGAGGTGGAGGTGCTGCATGTGCCGGGCCACACACCGGCCTGCGCGGCCTACAAGATCGGTGACGACGTCTTCGTTGGCGACACCCTGTTCATGCATGACTACGGCACGGCGCGGGCAGATTTCCCAGGCGGCGATGCGCGCACGCTGTATCGCTCCATCCACCGCCTGCTGGCCCTGCCGCCCGAGACGCGGCTCTGGATGTGCCACGACTACAAGGCGCCGGGCCGCGACCGCTTCGCCTGGCAATCCACCGTGGCGGAGCAGCGCGCCCACAACCCGCATGTGAAGGACGGCCAGACGGAGGAGGATTTTGTTGCCTTCCGCACCGCCCGCGACGCGAAGCTCGCCGCGCCAACGCTGCTGCTGCCCTCCATCCAGGTGAATATCCGCGCCGGCCGCTTCCCGGCGGCGGAGGCGAATGGGGTGCGCTACCTGAAGATCCCGGTGAAGCCGAAGACCGCCGAGGCCGCCGCCGGCTTGTCCTGACCGCGGCCGGCCCGCATCCTGGGCAGACAGCGAGGAGGGGGCGGGAATGCAACTCGGCATGGTCGGGCTTGGGCGGATGGGCGGCAATCTCGTGCGCCGGCTGATGCGCGCCGGCATTTCCTGCACCGTCTGGGACCGTGACCCGGCCGTGGTGGCGACCCTCGCCGCCGAGGGCGCGGAGGGGGCGGAAAGCCTGGCCGACCTGGTGCGCCGCCTGCCCGCGCCGCGCGCCGTCTGGGTGATGCTTCCCGCCGGCGCGGCGACGGAGGAGGCGCTGGCGCAGCTCGCCGGGCTGCTCTCGCCGGGCGATGTCGCCATCGATGGCGGCAATGGCATGTGGAAGGACGCCATCCGCCGCGCGGCGTTGCTGCGGGAGCGGGGGATCGAGATGCTGGATATCGGCACCTCCGGCGGCGTCTGGGGCCTGGCCCGCGGCTATTGCCTGATGATCGGCGGCCCGGCCGGGCCGGTCGAACGGCTGGACCCGATTTTCCGGGCCCTCGCCCCCGGTGAGGCCGCCGCATCGCCCACGCCGGGCCGCAGCGCGGAGGCCGATCCGCGTCCCCCCCAGGGCTATGTCCATTGCGGCGCCAACGGCGCCGGCCACTTCACGAAAATGGTCCACAATGCCGTCGAATACGGGATGATGCAGGCGATGGCGGAGGGGCTGGAACTGCTCCGCCAGCAGGGGAGCGAGGCCGTGGCGCCGGAACTGCGGCTGGATCTCGATGTGCCCGATATCACCGAGGCCTGGCGCCGCGGCTCCGTCGTCGCCTCCTGGCTGCTGGACCTCACGGCCCAGGCGCTGGCGGCGGATGGGGAGCTTTCGACCTATTCCGGCCGGGTCGGCGACAGTGGCGAGGGGCGCTGGGCGGTGCAGGCGGCGATCGAGAGCGCGGTGCCGGCGCCGGTGCTCTCCGCCGCGCTCTATTCGCGCTTCCGGTCGCGGCAGGAGGCGCCCTTCGCGGACCGCTCGCTCTCCGCCATGCGCAATGCCTTTGGCGGGCATCTGGAGCCGAAATGACGGCGCTGGTCCTGGTGATGGGCGTCTCCGGCGCGGGCAAATCCACCGTCGGGCCGCTGATAGCCGCCGGGCTGGGCCTGCGCTTCGACGATGCGGACAGTTTTCACCCGGCCGCGAATGTCGCGAAGATGAGCCGCGGGGAGGCGCTGGATGATGCCGATCGCGCGCCCTGGCTGGATGCCATCGGCGCGCATCTGGCGGCGCATCGCGGCATCGGCTGCGTCGTCACCTGCTCGGCGCTCAAGCGCAGCTATCGCGACCGGCTGCGGGCGGCGGCGCCGGATCTGCGGCTGGTCTTCCTGCAGGGCGACATGGCCCTGGTCGCGGCGCGCCAGGCGGCGCGCCAGAACCACTTCATGCCGGCCAGCCTGGTGGCCAGCCAATTCGCCACTCTGGAACCGCCGGCGCCGGAGGAGGGCGCCATCCTGCTGGATGTCGCCGCCACGCCGGATGCGCTGGCCGAGGCCGCGATCGCGGGGCTGCGGGGATGACCCCCCGGCGGATCCTGGTCCTGGATGGCCATCCGGACCCGGACCCCGCCCGCCTGATCCATGCCTTGGCCGAGGCCTATGCCGAGGGTGCCGCCGCCGCCGGCCATGCCGTGACGCGGCTGGAGGCGGCGAAGCTCGCCCTGCCGCCGCTGCGCAGCACGGCGGACTGGGAGGCGGAGCCGGATGCGGAGGTCGCCGCCGTGCAGGCGGCGTTCCAGGCGGCCGAGCATATCGTCATCCTCTACCCCCTCTGGCTCGGCGATGTGCCGGCGGCGCTGAAGGCGCTGTTCGAGCAGGTGATGCGCCCCGGCTTCGCCTTTCCCCGCGGCGCCCGCGGGCTGAATGCCGGGCTGCTGCGCGGGCGTTCGGCGCGGGTGGTGGTGACGATGGGGATGCCGGCGATCCTCTACCGGGTCTTCTTCCGCGCCCACAGCCTGCGCAGCCTGGAACGCAACCTGCTGCATTTCGTCGGCATCCGGCCCGTGCGCTGGACGCTGCTCGGCAATGTCGCGGGGCGCGACGACGCGACGCGAGAGGGTTGGCTGGCGACGATGCGGCGGCTTGGTGCCACCGCGGCCTGATCAGCCGGCGAAGTCGCCCCGCTTCAGTGTGCCCACCCGCCGCAGCAGCGCGACCCAGGCCGCGAAACCCTCCGGGATCGCGCTCTCGCGCCAGTTCTCGTCGGGCGCATGGAAATCCTCATCCGCCGTGGCGAAGGAGAACATGACGGTGTGCAGGCCGAGCACGCGCTGCACGATGTCGGTCAGCGGCAGCGTCGCACCCATGCGGACGCGCAGCGGCTTCGTGCCGGTGGTGGATTCCAGCGCCGCCTCCGCAGCCAGCAGCAGCGGATGCGCCGGCGGCACGGCGGTGGCCTGGCTGCCGTCGCGATGGGTGGTGAGTTCGAGCGTCACGCCAGGCGGGCAGTGCGCGCGCAGATGCGCGGAGACGGCGGCCACCACGCGCGCCGGGTCCTGCCCCGGCACCAGGCGCATCGACAGTTTTGCGAATGCCTCGTGCGGAATCACGGTCTTGCCGCCGGGGCCGGTATAGCCGCCCCAGACCCCGTTCACCTCCAGCGTCGGACGCAGCCAGAGGCGTTCGAGAAACGCCGCGGTGCTGAGCCCGCTCGGCGGCGCGCCGATGGCCGCATCATGCGCCGCCACGTCGAAGGGAATCTTTGCCAGTTCCGCGCGCGTGGCCGCATCCAGTGGTGCGCTGCCATCGGCAAAGCCTTCCACCGCGATCTCGCCCTGTGAATCGCGCAGCGAGGCCAGCAGCTGCGCCATGGCCTGGGCCGCATTCGCCACCACGCCGCCATAGCGGCCGGAATGCAGATCCTTGCCCGCGCTGCGGACCGAAAGCTCCAGCGCCGCGACGCCTCGGGTGGCCACGGTGATGGTCGGCAGATCCGCCCGCCAACGCGCGCCATCGGCCGAGAGCACCGCATCGGCGGCGAACAGCGCCCGGTTCTCCTCCAGGATTTTGGCGAGGGTCGCGGAGCCGACTTCCTCCTCGCCTTCCAGCAGGATCGTGACGTTGCAGGGCAGCTTGCCCTCCACCGCCAGGAAGGCGCCGAGCGTCTCGATCGCCAGCAGCGAGGGGCCCTTGTCGTCGGAGACGCCGCGCGCATGCAGCCGGCCGTTGCGCGGCGTCAGCTGGAAGGGCGGCGAGGTCCAGGCGGGCAGGGGGTCCGGCGGCTGCACGTCGTAATGGCCATAGACCAGCAGCCTCGGCGCCTCCGGCCCCGCACCATGCCAGCGCGCGGTGACGGCGGCGTGGCCGCCCGCCGCAACCTCGCGCACCTGTTCGAAGCCGAGCGCGGCGAGGCGCGCACACCACCAGTCCCGCGCCTCCGCCATGCCCGGCGCATAGGCGGGATCGGTGGAGACGGAGGGGCAGGCGACCAGCGCCCCGAGGCGCGCGACGAACCCCGTGCGATCCGCCAGCAGATGATCGAGGACCGGATCGCTCACGCCAGCAGCGCCGCAAAAGTCTCGGGCGACTGCGCGCGGCGGCCGGTCTCCAGCTCCGCGATCAGCGCACACAGCTTTTCCATCATCGGCACGGGCACGCCCTTCTCCTCGGCAAGGCCGGGCACCAGGCCGATCTGCGCATCCGCCTCCGTCTTGCGCTTGCGCACCGCCAGGTCGCGCCAGATGCCGGAATGGGTCTTGGCACCCACCGCGTTGAAGTCGCGCAGCCAGTCGACCACCGCGCGGGCCTCGGCTTCCGGCGCGCCGGGCGCGAAGGCCATGGGGCGGAACTCGCCGAAGCCGCGCGGCGTGACGCCATGGGCGAGCGCGGTCGCCACCACTTCCCGCCCCAGCGTCAGCCAGACCGGCAGGCGGGCGGGGTCGGCGAAGTTGGCGCTCATGCTGTCAGTGTTCAGCGCGGTGGCGAACAGCATCGCGCCATAGGCCATCTTGCCCCAGAGGTAGGACCAGATGTCGTCGGTGAGGATCGCATCGGGTTCGAAGTCGCGGCAGAGGGCGAACATCGCCTCCGTGCGCGGCCGCGTGCTGCCGTCCAGCTCGCCGATCACCACGGCGCTGCGATTGCCGAACAGGATCTCGCCGGGGCCGTGCCAGTCGGCGCCGAAATTGACGAAGCAGCCCATGACACGCTCGGCGCCGAGGGCGCGCGAGAGCGCGATCTCGTTCAGCCCGTTCTGGGCGGAGAAGACGAAGCCATCCGGCGCCAGATGCGGCGCCAGCATCGGGATCGCGGCCGCCGTGTGCTGCGCCTTCACGGCGAGGACGATGCGGGAATAGGTGCCGGTCAGCTCCGCCGGCGTCACGGCGGGGATCACCTGCGTGAACTGCGCGACCGGGCCGGTGATGGAAAGGCCGGTGGTGCGGCAGGCCGCGACATGCTCGGCGACGGTATCGACCAGCAGCACCTCATGCCCCGCCCGCGCCCAGAAGGCGCCGAGCGTGCCGCCGATGGCGCCGGCGCCCCAGATGACTATCGGCTCTGCCATGGTCCCTCCAGCGCCTCGCGGGTCTCGGCCACGCCGATATCCCAGATGGATTGCATTGTCGCGTCGTCGATCTGCCAGGGACCGCCGAAGGCACCGTCGCCAAGAATCTTTCGAGCCTCCGCGGGGCCGGACACCTTCATGCGGGCGAGGTCGGGGGTGGGCTTGCGGCCCTCCGGTGCCGGCGCGTGGGGCAGGCGGGTCCAGGGGTAGTTCTCGAACCAGTTGCCGTGGCTGGCGGAGGGATCGGCCGCCATGGCCGCGGCCCAGACGCGCGGCGTGTTGTACCAGTTGTGGAATTTCAGGCTGAGGCCGGGCGTCTCCACCATCATCTCCTGCAGCAGCGCGGCCACGGGTGCATTGCCGCCATGGCCGTTCACCACCATCACCCGGCGAAACCCCACGCGCGTGACGCTGGCGACGAGGTCGCGCATCACGGCCAGCAGCGTCTCGACGCGCAGCGAGATGCTGCCGGGAAAGGCGGCAAAGTAGGGCGCCAGGCCGAAGGGCATCACGGGAAAGACCGGCACGCCGACCGGCGCCGCGGCTTCCCGCGCCACGCGCTCGGCGAGGATGGCATCGGTCGCCAGCGAAAGCTGCGCATGCTGTTCGGTGCTGCCCAGCGGCAGCACGCAGCGGTCATCGAGGCGCAGCCGCGCCTCGATATCCCGCCAGTTGTGCTCCGGGACAAACATCAGCGCGTCGGCACGATGTCCATCGCCAGCGTGTCCTCGTCGGTGCGGGCACGCACCAGGTTCACCCGGTCCCGCCGCATCGCCCAGGCGGTGCCGACGGAGGCGAGCGGCATGCCGACGCGGTCCTGGGTGAAGAGCGTGGCAATCTGCTGCAGCAGCTCCTCCCGCTTCTTGTCGTCCAGCTCGATGGAGGCGGCCTGGATCAGGCGGTCCATCTCCGGGTTGGAATAGCCATGCCAGTTGAAGGCGCCGAGCCGCAGCGCCGGGTTGTTGGTATGGGCATTGGACGAATAGTAGTAGTTCGCCTCGCCGGTCAGCGTGCCCCAGCCGGCCATGATGTTGGACAGCTCGCCGCGCGCGCGGGCGGGGAAGATGACGGCGGCGGGCTGGCCGGCGGCCTGCACCTCGATCCCGATGCGGGCGAACATCTGTGCGAGGGCCGTGCCCACGCCGTTGTCGCCCGGCAGGCGGTTGTTGGTGAAGTTCAGCACCATCCGGAAGCCGTTGGGGTAGCCCGCTTCGGCCAGCAGGGTGCGGGCGCGGGCCAGGTTCGGCGTGGGCACGGGGATATTCGGATTGAACCCGAAGATGCCGGGCGTGACCATCTGGCCCTGCGGCGTGCCGAGGCCCTCCATCGCGATCTCGGCCAAAGCGCGGCGGTCGATGGCGAGGTCCATCGCCTCCCGCACCCGGATGTCGCGATAGGGATTCGTGGGCAGGCGCGACCCGTCGCGGGCGGTGACCTGCGGCGTGCTCTCGCGGAGGTCGAGCTGCAGGTTGAAGACATAGACGGTATCCGCCTTCACCACCCGCAGCGCGCGGTCGCGCTCCAGCGTCGAGACATCCGCCGCCGGCACGCGGACGATCATATCCACCTGGCCGGTGCGCAGCTGCGCGACGCGGGCGGCGTCGTTCGGGATCTCGCGGCGCACATGCCGCGCCCAAGGCTGCCGGCCGCCCCAGTAGCTGTCGTTGCGCTCCACCACGAATTGTTCGCGCGGGGTCCAGGAGACGAAGCGATACGGCCCGGTGCCGATGGCGGCGCGGCCGGTGTTGAAGGCCTCGTTGCTCGTCTCCGGCGTCAGGCCGGCGGTGGCGCGCGCCGAGGTGATGAAGACCCGGATGAAATCGTTCGGCAGGGTCGGCGCCGGCCCGTCCGTGATGACATGCAGCGTATGCGGATCGACGATCCGCAGATCCTTCACGCTGCGGACATAGATGCGCGTCGGGTTCGGGCCCGACAGCACCTGCATGCGGCGGATGGAGGCGACCACATCCTCCGCCGTCATCGGGCTGCCGTCATGGAAGGTCACGCCCTGGCGCAGCTTGAATTCCCAGGTGGTGGCATCGATCGGCCGCCAGCTTTCGGCGATGCCGGGTTCCAGCTGCAGGTTCTCGCCGCTGGTCACCAGCGTATCGAAGACATGCTTCAGCGCCTCGGCATGGGTGCCGGTGGCGGTGTAGTGGGGGTCCACCCCCTCCGGCCCGGCGCGGACGCCGAGGTTCAGGGTCTGCGCGCCGGCGGCGCCCGTCATCAGCAGGCCGGTGGTGGCCGCCAGGGCCAGGCGGCGGAAGGTCTGGGTCATTGTTTTGGTCCCCGGGGAAGCATCCTGTGCGGCGATGGTAGGAACGGCTTGCCTCCGCTGTCCATGGCCCGATACTGCACCGGAATGCTCGGCTTCATCATCCAGCGACTCCTGCAATCGGTCGGCGTCATGCTGGCCATGTCGGCGCTCGTCTTCATCGGCGTATACGCCATCGGCAATCCGATCGACGTGCTGATCGCCCCGGATGCGACACAGGATATCCGGGCGGAGGTGATCCGCCGCTACGGATTGGACCTGCCGCTGTGGCAACAATACTTTGCCTTCCTCGGCCGGCTGGTGACGGGGGATTTCGGGCGGTCGCTGGTCTTCGATATTCCGGTGCTGGAGCTGGTGATGCAGCGGCTGCCGGCGACGCTGGAACTGGCCCTGGCCGCCGTGCTGATCGGCGCCTTCATCGGCATTCCGCTCGGCATCTATGCGGGCTATCGGCCGGAGGCGGTGTCCTCGCGGGCCATCATGGCGGTCTCCGTGCTCGGCTTTTCGGTGCCCACCTTCTGGGTGGGCCTGCTGCTGATCCTGACCTTCGCGGTGAATCTCGGCTGGCTGCCGGCGGGGGATCGCGGGCCCACGGTGGAGGTCTTCGGCATCGGCTGGTCCTTCCTGACGCTGGAGGGGCTGAGCTACCTGGCGCTGCCCGCGCTGAACCTGTCCCTGTTCAAGCTGGCCATGATGATCCGCCTGGCGCGCGCCGGGACGCGGGAGATCATGCTGACGGATACGGTGAAATTCGCCCGCGCCGCAGGGCTTTCTGAACTGACCATCCTGCGGCGGCACGTGTTGCGCCTGATCTCGATTCCACTGGTGACCGTCTTCGGCTTGGAATTCGCCTCGACGCTGGCCTTTGCCGTGGTGACGGAGACGATCTTCTCCTGGCCCGGCGTCGGCAAGCTGATCATCGATTCCATCACCTCGCTCGACCGCCCGGTGATGGTCGCCTACCTGGTGCTGGTCGCCTTCTTCTTCGTGGTGATCAACCTGATCGTTGATTTGTCCTATGCGCTGCTCGACCCGCGGCTGCGGCGGGGGCGCGCGGCATGAAGGCCTTTTGGGACGAATACCGGGAAAACTGGGTGGCGGTCGTCGCGCTGGCCGTTGTCGTGCTTGTGGTTCTGGCGGCGCTGGCGGCGCCGATCTTTGCGCCTCAAGACCCTTATGACCTGGCGGGGCTGGACCTGATGGATGCGCGGCGGCCGCCGGGTTTCATTGGCTCCGGCGGCTATGTGCATTGGCTCGGCACGGATGCGCAGGGGCGGGACCTGCTCTCCGCCATCCTCTACGGGCTGCGAATCTCGCTGCAGATGGGGCTGGTCGCCGGCGCGGTGGCGATGACGCTGGGTGCCGCACTCGGCATCCTCTCCGCCCATCTCGGCGGCTGGGTGGAGGCGCTGGTGATGCGGGTGGTGGACCTGCAACTCTCCTTCCCCGCCATCCTGCTGGCGCTGGTGCTGGTCGCCGTGCTGGGGCAGGGGAAGTCGCAGCTGATCATCGCGCTGGTGGCCGCGCAATATGCCTACTTCGCCCGCACGGCCTATGGCGCCGCGACGGCGGAGCGGCAGAAGGACTATGTCGAGGCCGCTTCCGCCACGCCGCTGCCGAGCTGGCGCGTGGTGCTGCGCCACATCCTGCCGAACTGCCTGCCGCCGCTGATCGTGGTCGGCACCGTGCAGGTGGCGAATGCCATCGCGCTGGAAGCCACGCTGTCCTTCCTCGGCCTCGGCCTGCCGCCGACCGAGCCCTCGCTCGGCATGCTGATCGCCAACGGCTTTCCCTATATGATGAACGGGCGCGCCTGGATTTCCGTCTATCCGGGCGTCGCGCTGATCCTGCTGATCGTCGCCATCAACATCGTCGGCGACCAGATCCGCGACCAATTCAACCCGCGGCTCCGCAAATGAGCCTTCTCGAAGTCCGCGACCTGCGCACGCATTTCTTCACCCGCGCCGGCGTGGTGCGGGCGGTGGAGGGCGTGTCCTTCACCCTGCGACGCGGTGAGATTTTGGGGCTGGTCGGCGAAAGCGGCTCCGGCAAATCCGTCACCGGCTTCTCGCTGATCGGCCTGGTCGACCCGCCCGGCCGCATCGTCTCCGGCTCCATCCGCTTCGATGGGCAGGAGCTGGTAGGGCTGCCGCAAGGCGCCATGCGGAAGCTGCGCGGCAAGCGCATCGCCATGGTCTTCCAGGACCCGGCGGCGACGCTGAACCCGGTGCTGACCATCGGCCAGCAGATGGCGCTCGCCGTGCGCGCCCATGGCGGCGCCAGCGAGACGGCAGCGCGGGACCTCGCCTCGCGCACGCTGAACCGCGTGGGCATTCCGGATGCGGCGGCGCGGCTCGATGCCTATCCCCACGAATTCTCGGGCGGCATGCGCCAGCGCGTGGCGATCGCGACCGCGCTGCTGCATGGGCCGGACCTCATCATCGCGGATGAGCCGACCACGGCGCTGGACGTTTCCATCCAGGCGCAGATCCTGGCCGAGATGCAGAAGCTGGCGCGGGAGACGGGCACGGCGCTGGTCTGGATTTCGCACGACCTCGCCACCGTCTCCTCCCTCGCGGACCGGCTGCTGGTCATGTATGCCGGCCGCATCGTGGAATCCGGCCGGGTGGGAGAGGTGTTGCGCGACCCGCGCCATCCCTATACGCGCGGGCTGCTGGACAGCCTGCCCGCCACGGCGCGGCCGGGTGAGAAGCTGAACCAGATTCCCGGCACCACGCCTTCACTTCTGTCCCTGCCGCCCGGCTGCCCCTTCGCGCCGCGCTGCCCGCGGGCCGATGCGGTCTGCGCGACCGATCCGCCGGATGTCGTCATCGGCGACCGTCTGTTCCGCTGCCACCATCCGCTCGGGGTGGCCGCATGAACCAGATCCTGGTGGCCGAGGGGGTGACCAAGCGATTTGACCCGCGGCTGTCACTCGGCGACCGTATCGCCGGGGCGCTGGGCGCGCCGGTGGAGCGGCGCGCGGTGCAGGCGGTCTCCGACGTGTCCCTGTCGGTCACCGCGGGCGAGACGCTCGGCCTGGTGGGGGAATCCGGCTGCGGAAAGTCCACCCTGGGCAGAATGCTGGCGGGCATCCTGGCGCCGACCGAGGGCCGCGTGCTGGTCTCCGGCGTCGCGCCGATGGTGGGGCGGCACAAATCCACCACGCGAATCCAGACGGTCTTCCAGGACCCCTTCGCCTCGCTGAACCCGCGCATGCGCATCGGCGAGACGATTGCGGAGGGCCCCGTCACGCACGGCCTGACGACGCGGGCGGAGGCGCCGCGGATGGTGGCGCAGTGGCTCGCCCGCGTCGGCCTCGATCCCGCCTTCGCGACGCGCTTCCCGCATCAGTTCTCCGGCGGCCAGCGGCAGCGCGTGGCGATCGCCCGGGCGCTGGCGATGCAGCCCGAGATGCTGGTCTGCGACGAGCCGGTGGCCTCGCTGGATGTCTCCATCCAGGCGCAGATCCTGAATCTTTTTCTCGATCTGCGGCGGGAGCTGGGGCTGACCTGCGTCTTCATCTCGCACGACCTGTCCGTGGTGCGGCATGTCAGCGACCGCGTCGCCATCATGTATCTCGGCCGCATCGTCGAAAGCGGGTTTTCGCGCACCATCTATGCGGCGCCGCGGCACCCCTATACGCAGGGGCTGCTGGACAGCGTCCCGAAACTGCGGCTGGACGGCGACGCGCCGGCGCAGTTCAGGCCGATCGCGGGCGAGCTGCCCTCGCCGCTGTCACCGCCGGCGGGCTGCGCCTTTCATCCGCGCTGCCCGAAGGCGACGGCGATCTGCCGCGCCGAACGGCCCCTGCTGACACCGCGCGAGGATGGCGCGCTGGTCGCCTGCCATCACGCCTGAGCCTCGCGGCGTATGTTTCGGCGGCCGCAACATCATGACGAGGCGGTGAAACCGTCGGCAACGGATCACCACCCTGCCGCCACCGGCTTGCAATGCGACGCTGCGACAAGCGGTCCGTCGCCACTGCAACCGGAGGACAAAGACATGATCCGCACGCTCACCCTCGCCTTCGCCGCCCCGCTGCTCGGCCTGTCCCTGGCCGCTCCGGCGCATGCCGTGCTCAGCGCCAATGGCGTCAGCCACCAGGGCGTTACGCTGAACGGCCTGAGCTACAATGGGCAGTTCAGCAACGGCCTCAGCTATAACGGGCAGGTCGCCAACGGCCTCGCCTTCAACGGGCAGGTGGCCAACGGCCGCACCTTCAATGGCCAGGTCAGCAACGGCGCCGCGGCCGAGGCGCCGACGCGGGCCATCCAGGGCATCATCCTGCCCTCCGGCACCGTGCTGCCGCTTCGCTGAGGAGGCGGAGACCATGCGCCGCCTGCTCCCGCTCCTGCTCCTGCTGGCAGGCTCGGCGGCGGCGCAACAGCCCCCGCGGCTGATCGGCCTGCGGGCGGAGGGCGGCGATTTTCGCGTCGACCTTTCGGACGGCACGGCCCTGCACGGCGCCGACCTTGTGGGCGCCGTGCTGCAATTCGACGGCATGGAGCTGCGCCTCGACACCGCCCGGCGCGACGAGGCGGTGCCGATGGCCGGCGGGGCAAGGGCTGGCGATGTCTGGCTGTTCCAGGCCTCCGCCCGCAGCTCCGCCGCCACGGAATGGCAGGCGTTTTGCGGCGCCGATCCGCAGGGCGAGCGCCTGCTGATGCCCTATCCAGGGCCGGATGGCATGCTGCGGCTGACCTGCTCCGCCGGCGGCATCGGCAAATGCATCCGTTTCGGCTACCGCCCCTGGGCCAGCCTGCCGGACGGGCGCAGCCTGGCGCCTTTCCACGCCGCCTGCGTCCATATGATGCGCGGCGCCTATGGTGATGCCGAGCGCGCCTGGACGCGCGACGGCACGCGCATCGACCTCTATGACCGCGTCGGCATCCAGTCCCCTGCGATGGAGGCGGAGCAGTCCTTCGAGGCCGGCTGGACGCCGCAGGGCGCCGTCTGCGTCGCGCATATGCGCGTGCCGGAGAATGGCGACCTCGCAGCCCTCCTCGCCGCCGCGCCGCACCTGGCCGGCCGCACCGGCCCGGAGGCCTGCACGGAGGCACGGGCCGAGGCGGAGGGCGCGCTGCTGTTCAACCGGTCGCACCGCGCGGGCGGTGACTGAACCGGTCGGGGCGCCGCATCAGAAATTCACCCGGTCGCCGCCCTTCAGGCTCAGGATCTCCCGCGCCTCATCCGGCGTCGCGACGCTCAGCCCCAGCCCCTCGATGATCTGCCTTGCGCTGCGCACCTGTTCCGCATTGCTCGCCGCCAGCCGCCCCGGCCCGCCCCAGAGGCTGTCCTCCAGCCCCACGCGGATATTGCCGCCCATCGCCGCCGCCATGGCCGCGATGGGCAGCTGGTTCCGCCCCGCGCCGAGGACGGACCATTTGTAGCTGTCGCCGAACAGACGGTCCGCCGTGCGCTTCATGTGCATCACATCCTCCGGATGCGCGCCGATGCCGCCCTGCAGGCCGAAGACCGTCTGGATGAACAGCGGCGCCTTCACCAGCCCGGCATCCAGAAAGTACTTCAGGTTGTAGAGGTGGGAGGTGTCGTAGCATTCGAATTCGAAGCGCGTGTTGTTCTCCGAGCAGGTGCGGAGGATGTATTCGATGTCCCCGAATGTGTTGCGGAACAGGATGTCCTTGTTTTCCAGATAGGGCTTTTCCCAGTCGTGCTGAAACGTCTTGAACCTGTTCAGCATGCCGAACAGCCCGAAGTTCATGGAGCCCATATTCAGCGAGGCCACCTCCGGCGCGAAGCTTGCCGCCGGCTTCACCCGCTGCTCGATGGTCATGGTCGGCGCGCCGCCGGTGGTGATGTTCACCACGCAGTCGCTGCGCTGCTTGATGACGCGCAGGAAAGGGGCGAAGGCCTCCGGTGACTGGTCGGGGCGGCCATCCTGCGGGTTGCGCGCATGCAGATGGACGATGGCGGCACCCGCCTCCGCCGCGCCGATCGCCGCATCGGCGATCTGTTCCGCCGTGATCGGCAGGTGCGGGGACATGCTGGGCGTATGGATCGCGCCCGTCACCGCGCAGGTGATGATGACTTTGCGGGTCATGCCGTCTCGGCCTCCTTCTTATGCGCGGCCAGGGCGGCCAGGCGCGCGTCGCGCCGGGCGCTGCGGGCGGCGATCTCCGCCCGGTCGGGCGTCGCGCCCCATTGCGCCATGATGCTCTCCAGCCCCGCCGCGCCAAAGACCTCGGGCGAGGGCGGCGCGGCGGCGATGCGGCCGTAGAAGGGGCCGTAGCGCGCGCAGTAATCGGGGATGCCGCCCGGCGCATTCAGCTCGATGGTCGCGAAGGGGCCGAGGAAGGACCAGCGCAGGCCGAGGCCCTCGCTCACCGTCGTGTCCAGGTCCTGCGGCGAGACATAGCCCTCCTGCACCAGCCGGAAGGCCTCGGCCAGCAGCGCGCCCTGCAGGCGGTTGAGGATGAAGCCCTCGATCTCCCGCTTCACCGTGATTGGCGCCTGGCCAATGCCCGCAAAGATGGCCCGCGCGCGCCAAAGGGTTTCGGGCGAGGTCCAGGGCGCGCCGGAGAGCTCGACCACCGGCACCAGGTGCGGCGGGTTCACCGGGTGGGCGACGAGGCAGCGCGCCCGGCCGGCCAGCCCCTCGGTGAAGACCGAGGCCGGGATGGCGCTGGTGGAAGACGCCAGGACGCAGTCCGGCGCCGCCAGGAAATCGAGCTCCGCGAAGATGGCGCGCTTGGTCGCGGCATCCTCCGGCCCGTTCTCCTGCACGAATTCCGCGCGGTCCAGCGCCTCCGTCAGGCTGCGCGCCAGGCTGATGCGTGCGGCGGCGGCGGCCGGGTCCTCGCAGAGGCCGTGGCGTGCCAGCTCCTCAAGCCCGGCGCGGCACAGGCCGGGGGCGGCCTCCAGCGCGGTGGGGGAGGGGTCGTGCAGCGCGGCCTGCCAGCCGGCGCGGGCGAAGATCATCGCCCAGGCGCGGCCGATCAGCCCGGCCCCCACGATCGCAACCTTGCGCATTTCCGCCATGTCGCTTCCCCCGGGTCTTCCCCTTGGGGGTCACGATAGAAGCCGTGTGGCGCCGCGCAATCCCGATCCGGGCGCCGGCGGCTACTTCGCGCGGTCGAGTGCCTGCCAGAGCCCGATGATCAGCTGGCGGGCATTGGCCTCGTCCGTCGGCAGCCGCAGAAGGCGGCCTTCGCGGTCCATCAGGTGGATCTCGGCCCCCTCCTCGGAGGTGAGCAGTGTCGCGGCCACGAAATCGGGGGCGCGGTGGGGTCTCTGGCTTGCAGCGGTATGCGGCATCATCGGCTTGGCCCTCTTGCCTCGGCGCCGCAATTCTTGCGGCCTTGGGGTCCGATACGGGGGAGTGCCGGACGCAGGGGCAGGATGGCATGGCCCGATTGCCCAGGAGTGAATCCGGGCAGGGATGAATTTCGCGCCGCGGCCCGGCCTCAGCCGGGCTGGCGCGGGCGTCGCGGCGGTGGCGCCAGCAGGGCGCGCAGGCGCGCGAGCATGGCCTGGGCCGGCTCGCCGAGCTCCTCCTCCGGCCCCGCCACATCGGCCACGGTGGCCAGGGCGCGGCGGCGCTCGGCGGGGTCGGGCAGCAGGGTGACCAGCGTCTCGAAGGCCTGCTGCGGCGCCATCTCCACCACCACCGTCTGCTCCCGGATCAGCGCCTGGCGGGCGGAGGCGGTGAGCTGCGCGAAGGGCTCCTCCGTCGTCAGCAGGGCGTTGGAGCGGGCGAGGCGGCTGCGGCGGACGCCACCGCGCGCCTTGGCCAGCAGGATCATCATCCGCACCACGGCTTCCGCATAGCCGCCCTGCGCGATGCGCTCCAGCGCCGCGCGCACATCCGGCGTCTCGCCTGCCAGTTCCGGCGCGGCGTCCAGCGTCGGCACCTCGGAGGCGACATTGAGCGCGGAGAGCGTGCCATAGACGGCGTGGAAGGCGGTTTCCTGCATCTGGTCGCGCCAGTCGCGCCAGGCATCGATGCTGCGCTCCACGCCATCGGCCCAGGCGCGTTCCATGGCGACGAAGGGATTGTCGGGCGCCACGGGCTGGCGGTTCGCGCGCACCATCTCCGCCATGGTGCCCAGCGGCCGCATCAGCGGATTGGCGTCGCTCACCAGGTAGCGGCGCGCGCGCATCGGGTTCATCTGCCGCCGCAGCTCGGCCGATTCCTCGGTGGCGAATTGCCGCACGATCGGGCTGGCAAACAGGTCGTAGATCATCTGGTTCAGCGCGGAGATGCGCGCCACCGCCGGAAAGGCCTCGTTCTCCGCATCGCCGGAGACGGCGCGGATATCGGCCACCGTCTTCTCCACCAGCTCCACCTGGTAGCCGGTGTTGAGGCCCGTGCCGGCCGTGCCGGTGATGCGAAGCTCGTAAAGGCCCGGCGCCACGCTCTCGATCAGGTCGAGGGTATTGGCGATCTCGGCATGTTCCTTGTTGGCCACCTTGCCGGAGACGAAGATGCCGAGATGGCCGATCTCGTCATGCACCAGGTAGATGATGGTCTGGCCGAGGGTCTTGATCTCCTGCTCGTCGCGATAGACGTCGGCGATCCAGCGCAGCGCCTGGCCGGGCGGGGTGATATTGTCGCCGGCCGAGGCGAAGACCACGATCGGCGATTTTACGGACCGCATGTTGAAGCTGGCGCCCTTGCCGGCGCTGATCTCGCCGCGGGCGAATTTGTCGCCGATGAAGAGGTTCTCGACGATCCAGCGGATCTCGTCCCGCGTCATCAGGAAGTAGCCGCCCCACCAGCGCTCGAATTCCAGGAAGCGCTCGGCCTCGGTGTCCACCTTCTCATACAGGTTGAAGTACTTGCGGAACTTGGTGTTGCCCGGCGAAAGGCTCTCGAAGTTCGCGACCAGGTTGGCGCCGTCGAAGGTGCCATTGCCGAGATCGGCCAGCAGCGCCGCGGGCCAGGACCCGCCGGCCAGGCCGCCGGTATAGCGCATCGGGTTGCGGCCCTTCTCGCCCGCCCAATAGGACAGTGGCGCGCCGTTCAGCACCAGGGGGCCGGTGAGATCGGGCTCGGAGGCGCCGAGCATCATCACCGCCCAGCCGCCCTGGCAATTGCCGATCACCACGGGGCGCTGCGCATCCGGGTGCAATTCGTGGATGCGGCGCAGGAAGATTGCCTCGGCCTCGGTGATGTCCAGGATGGTCTGGCCGGGCTCGGGGTCGCGGAAGAAGATGACGAAATAGACAGGATGGCCGCGGCGGAGTGCCACGCCCACCTGGCTGTCCGACTTGAAGCCGCCGATGCCGGCGCCGTGGCCGGCGCGGGGGTCGATGATGACGAAGGGGCGCATCGCCGGGTCGGGCTCGCGCACCCCCTCCGGCGGCTTGATGCGGACCAGGGCGTAGTTGCAGCGGCGGGGCAGGGTGCGGCCATCCACCACCATGTCCCATTCGAAGACCAGCACCGGCGGGCAGCCGGCCTTCTCATGCTCGACGAAGGCATTGCCGGCTTGGCGCATCGTGTCCCAGAACAGGACGGAACGCTGCGAGGCATCCACCGCATAGGCCATGGCATCGGCCATCAGCTTGAAGGGGGACTGGCCGAGGAAGGCCGAGCCGGTGGGACCGGCGCCATCCAGGATGCGCGGCGGGGCGAGCGCCGGGGTCATGGCGGCCATCTGCTTGCGCGCGACCTCACCCATGGCCTGGGCCTGTTCCATGAAGCGGCTCAGGGTCTCGGCGCCCCTGGCCATCAGTTCGCGCCCGGGGGGAGGGGTTTGGGCGTTCATCCGGTGCATCCTTCGCGTGCCACGACGGCAGTGCAGCATAGCTGGGATTTCGAGACGGGGCACGCCAGGAAAGTTTCGCCGGCGGGCTGGCCGCGCCGAAAGCCATAGGGCGGTCCTATCGCAACGAGTGGAACTCGTTTCTTCCTACGGAAGGCCGTAACAGGCATGGTTCGGGCAAGCGGGGTCCGGGCCGGGTCGGCCCAGTCGAAGCCCGCCGTGTCGCAAGGCAAGGGGTGATCGGGGCCATGGCCAATCACGCGGGCAAGATGACGTCGGAGCCGCAGAAGCTGGACGAGGCAATGCTGGATTCGGTCATCGGCGGCTTCGTCAGCGCGCCGAACACCATCACCACCGGCGGTGTCGGCATCCCCCTGCCCGACATCGAGGTGCCGCCCGAGATCCTACAGATGCCCGACACCCCCCCAATCGGTATCGAGGCACCAGGCATCACCATACCGTCCTATTACCAGTCCGATGTTCCGCCGGATGTCCTTGATTGATTGCAGTAGCTGGGGGTTCCGCCGGCCTTCCTGCAGATCCTGTTCCCGAACCATGTGCCCCCGGCTTCGCAGCCGGCGCCGACGGAGCCGTCCTTGCCGGAAGGCGTCGGCAGCTTCGCCGGCGGCATGTTGACGAGGATGAGGACCAGGCCTTCACCGGCCTCAACACCATCCGGCTGCCCTGAACGGCCGCGGGAGCACTATTCCAGCCGTGCCCCCGCCGGCACCGCCATGCCGCGCCGCACCGCCGGGCGTTCGCCCATCCGGGCGAACCAGGCGGCCAGATGCGGGGTGGGGTCCAGGGTCCGGTCGGCCCAGCCATGCTTCGCCACCCAGGGATAGGCCGCGATATCGGCGATGGAGCAGCTGGCGCCGGCGATATACGGCACCTCCGCCAGCCGCCCGTCCAGCAGGCGGTAGACCCGGTCGACGAGGGCGGTGGCATGCGCCCGCGCCGCCTCCGGCTTCTGCGGCGCCAGCTCGGTCCAGTGATGCGCCTGGCCCGTAAAGGGGCCGAGCGAGGTCAGGGCGACCATCAGCCAGGACAGGGTGGTGGCGCGATCCTCCCCCATCAGCACCCCGTGGCGCTCCGCCAGATGCAGCAGGATGGCGCCGCTTTCGAAGATCGGGCGCCCCTCCTCCACCAGGATCGGGATCTTTCCATAGGGGTTCAGCGCCAGGATCTCGGGCGCGAACTGTTCCCGGGCGCGGATGTTCACGCCGGTCACGGAATAATCCAGCGCGCACTCCTCCAGCATGATGGAGACGCGCTGGGAATTGGGCGTCGCCCATCCGTAGAAATGCCGCATCGCCCCGTCCCCACCTGCCGGGGACCATTCACACCAGGATGAGGTCCGCCGTCGAGAGGGCGGTGACGCCGGACAGCGTCGCGACCCAGCTGATATCGGCCAGATCCCCCGTGCCATCAGCATCGAACCAGAGCCGGCCGGTGCCGGTTTCGAAGAGGAATTGTGGCCCGGCTGCATTCACCACCGGGCTGGCGCCGACGACCAGGGACGCGGTCGTGGCATTCCCCAGACCGAAGGCCTCGCGCTCGATCGCGATGCGGTCCTCGCCGCGGACGAAGTCCAGGATGAGGTCGCCGGAGCCGGTGGCGCCGAGGCCGAAGAGGAAGCTGTCGCGCCCCGCACCGCCGGAGAGCATGTCGGATCCCTCGCCGCCCTCCAGCGTGTCATTGCCCTCGCGCCCCTCCAGGTAATCCGAGCCCTTGCCGCCCCAGAAGGCATTGGCGGAGGCGGAGCCGCGGATATCGTCCCCGGCGTCGCTGCCGACCACATTCTCGATCATGCGGAGCGTCAGGCCCTGGGCCAGGCCGCCATTGAACTGCTGCGCCACCATGTCCAGCCAGACCGGCTGGCCCGAGACGATATTGAAGCGCAGCGTATCCACGCCGGAGCTGCCGTCGAAATAGTCGGTGCCATTGGCGTCGAAGTCGGTGCGGATGAAGAGATCGTCGCCGGCCTCGCCATAGAGGCTGTCATGACCGTCGCCATCCGTCAGTTCGTCATTGCCGCCGCCGCCGCGCAGCTTGTCGTTGCCGGCATTGCCCTCCAGCACATCGGCCAAGGCCCCGCCGGTGACGCTGTCATGGCCGCGGCCGCCGTCGAAGAACAGGCGCTCCATGCCGGTGAAGCGGGTGGTGGCATCCACCTGCACCAGGCCGGTGGCGAAGGTGAAGGCGAAATCGACATATTCCTCGGTCAGGTCGAGGAAGAGGCTGTCCTCCTCCGTCCCGCCATCGGCCTGGTCGCCGCGGTTCATGTGCAGCGCATCCGCCCCGGCGCCGCCCAGCAGCGTATCGGCCTCACCATCCTTGATGCCGCCGGTGGCCCAGAGGATGTCGGCCCCATCGCCGCCCTCCAGCCGATCGGCGCCGTACCAGCCGGTCAGCTCGTCATTGCCGCCCAGGCCCAGCAGCGTATCGGCACCCGACATGCCGTTGAACCAGTCATCCAGCGCGCCGCCCACCAGGCTGTCCCGGCCGGAGCCGGCGCGGATATGCACGCGCTCCACATTGGCCAGCGTGACATCGCCATTCGCCATCACGGCATTGGCGGAAAGGGTGAAGGTCAGATCGCGGCTGCTGGCGGAGCGGTTGATCCAGGCGAAGTCGATGCCGTCCCCGCCATCCACCGTATAGAGGCCGCCGGCGCTGCCGCCGCCATTGTTGAGATAGACCACGTCGTTGCCGCTGCCGAGCTGGATGCGGCTATGGCCTGAAGCGCCGTCCACGCTGACATCGTCGTCGCCGGCGCCGGAATCGATGATGTTGTTGCCGCCGCCATCGACGATGCGGTCCATGCCGCTGCCGGAGCGGATGGTGTCGTTGCCATGGCCGGCCGTCATCACGTCGTTGCCGGTATTGCCGGTCAGTGCATTGTTGCCGCCGGCGGCGTTGAAGACCACGCGCTTGGCCGTGCCGGCCGTCAGCACATCATGGCCATAGGCCGTGTTGATCTCGACGATCTCGATATCGACCAGCGTGGTGCCGTCGGAGAGGGTGGCGGTCGCGCTTCCAGTGAAGCGGTAGCTGATCGCATCGGAATAGGTGAAGCGGTCGATCCGCGCGGTGTCCATGCCGGCGCCGCCGCGGATCGTGTCGATGCCGCCGGCCCCGACGATGAGGATGTCGTCGCCCTCGCCGCCTTCCAGCAGGTCGGCGCCTTCGCCGCCCATCAGCAGGTCATGGCCACTGCCGCCGCGCAGCGTATCCGCGCCGTAGAAGCCGTTCAGCACGTCGTCCCCGGCCTCGCCGGCGAAGAGATTGGCCTGCTCGTCGCCGTCGATGCTGTAGGCCTCGATGTTGAGGATGCGGGTGCCATCGGCCAGGACGTTCAGAACATTGGCCGCCTTGGCGACGAAGCTGCCGGACAGGCCATGCAGCACCAGCCGGTCCAGGCCCGTGCCGCCATCGATGGAATCGGCGCCCTCGCCTTGCCAGCGCTCGATCACGTCATTGCCGCTGCCGCCATTCAGCGTATCGGCGCCGGTGCCGCCGGACAGGCTGTCGTCGCCGGCCTCGCCGAGCAGCGTGTCGTTGCCCTCGCCGCCGCGCAGCGTGTCGTTTCCGGTGCCGCCGTCCATCAGGTCGTGGCCGGCCTCGCCGAACATCTGGTCCTCGCCCGCCTGGCCATAGAGGCGGTCATTGCCGCTGCCGCCAAAGAGCTGGTCGCGGCCATTGCCGCCGCCGAGCTGGTCGTTGCCGGCATCGCCCAGCAGCGCGTCGTCGCCATTGCCGCCCTCCAGGCGGTCATGGCCGTCCTCGCCGAAGAGCGTGTCGTCGCCCAGCCCGCCGAGTGCCGTGTCGTTGCCTCCGCCGCCAACAAAACGGTCGTCCCAGGTGCCGCCGGTGAAACGGTCGGCGAAGGCGGAGCCGGTGATGGCATAGGCCTCGATATCGACGAGTTTCGCGCCGAGCAGCGAGATCATCTCCGCCGAATCGACCACGGTGAAGGTGACGCCCGCTGTCGCGCCCGCGAAGCTCAGGTTCAGCGCGTCGAAGCCCGCGCCGCCCGAGATCGTGTCGCCCTGCAATCCGGCGGGGCTGTCATGGAAGATCTGGTCGTCACCGCCATAGCCGAGGATCAGGTCGGCGGCGGCCGTGCCGAACAGGTAGTCCGTGCCATCGGTGCCCTCGACGACATGGGGCGACGCGGCAAGGGACGCCATTCTGGGCGTGGTCATGGAAACCTCGTGGTGTGGAAGGGCAGCGGGCCGGATCCACTCCCTCGGAAGCGCCCCTGCGGTGGGGGCGCTTGCTAGGGTGGCGAGGTTTCGATCGCGTTTCGCAACAGGGGCGAATGTTTCGTCCCTGTTTCGCGGAAGCCCGGCCTCAGGCCGGCCGCTTCTCCCGCGCATTCCGCAGCAGGGCGATGCCGCGATAAATCCCGTGCACCATCTTCGAATAGGGCAGCACCACGAAGAGCGCGAGCACAAGGCCCAGATGCAGTACCAGCATCAGGCCCATCGCCCCGGTATGCCGCACCGCCAGCAGCAGCAGCCCGGTGGCGCCGATCAGGAAGAGCAGGCCGAGCATGGCGTATTCGCCGCCCATCAGCTTGCGGGCCACCGGCACGGGGTCCGTGATGGTCTTCACCACGATCAGCCCCGCCGTGCCGATGCAGAGCAGCACGCCGCCCCAGGTGCCGAGCTGCACGGGCAGGGACAGGAAGGCGTGCGGCGAATGCCAGCCGAAGATGTGGTGATAGATCGCGCCGGTGGTGGTGGCCGCAAAGCAGAGCATGAAGCCGAAGAACATGGACTGATGCAGCCAGCGCCGGTGCTGGGCAAAACTGTCGTCCAGGTCGTTGCAGCCATGCCCGCCGCCGCCGAGGTTGCGGAGCGTCAGCACATCCACCGCCGCTTCCGCCGCCGGTGCTGGCTGGAAACTGCCGCCCATGCCGCCGGTGGCGCGCCAGTAGCGGATGGCGCCCATGGCCATGGCGAGGATGGCGAAGAGGAAGCTGCCGCCAGCCAGCAGGTTGATCAGCCACATCGGGATGATGCGGAAGAAGGCGCCGGTGCCGGTCTGCGCGCTGAACAGCACCGCCGGGTCCTTGATCGCCACGCTGAGGATCAGCGCCAGCATCACGAAGAGCGTCGCCAGCCCCGCCACCAGCGTGCCGTTGCGCGCAAACAGCCTGCCCGCGCCCGAAGGCCAAGCGTATTCCGCGTAGCTCTCCTGCCGGATGGTCGCGAAGGTCGCCGGGATATTGATGCCGAAGGCATGCGGCGGCGCGTATTGGCAGGCGTGGTAGCAGCCCTTGCAGCCATGGCAGAGGTTCGCCAGGTGGGTCAGGTCCGCCTTCTCGAAATCCCGCCGCGCGGCCATGGCCGGGAAGACGGCGCAATAGCCCTCGCAGTAGCGGCAGGCATTGCAGACCGCCATCTGACGGCGGGCGTCCTGGTAGGCCTCGGATTCGATCCCGGTCGCTTCCTGCAGCAGCAGGTCCAGCTTGCTCATCTCAGTTGCGGACATGGCGCGCCGCTCCCTCACCGGCCAGGCGTCCGAAGACGGTGCCGAGGGTCATGCCGAAGCCGGCGAGATAGCCCTGGCCGAGGATATTGCCCGACATGATTTCCCCACTTGCGAACATATTGGCGGAAGGCCTGCCATCGGCCATCAGCACGCGGGCCTGGTCGTTCACCTTCACGCCGAGGAAGGTGAAGGTGATGCCCGGCCGCAGCGGATAGGCGTAGTAGGGCGGCGTATCGATGCGCCGGGCCCAATGGCTTTTCGGCGGCACGAGGCCTTCGGTGCTGCAATCGTCCGGCACCATGGGCTTGAAGGTGCCTGGACGGACGGCGGCGTTGAAATCCGCCACCACCCTTTCAAGCTTGCCGGCATCGAAGCCGGCCATCGCGGCAATCTCTGCGATGCTATCCGCCTTGTAGGGCGGGTAGACGCTGGGCAAAAAATTCAGCACCGCCTTGCTGTCCGTCACCGCCAGGGCGATCTGGCCGGGCTGCTGCGCGATCAGCCGGCCCCAGATGGCATAGCGCTTCGGCCAGACATCCTCGCCCTCGTCGTAGAAGCGCTCGACATCGCGGTTCACCACCAGGCTGAAGGGCACGCAGTCCAGCCGCATGGCGAGGCCGCCATCCTCCATGGGTGCGCGGGCATCGTTTGCCACCGCGTGGAACTGCGTGGGGTCGCCCACCTGCTGCACGCCCTGTGCCAGCAGATCCTTCAGGATGGTGCCCTGGGCATAGGGGGTGCCGCGGATCTGGAAATTGTCGGCGGCATCGCCCCAGTATTCCCGCAGCCAGGTTCTATTCGCCTGGAAGCCGCCGCTGGCCGCGACGAGGGCCTTGAAGCGGATGCGCTCGGGGAAGCCTTTGTGGGAGACGATGGCCTCCGTCGCATGGCCTTCCTCCACCTGGATGTGCTGCACCTCGGTATCCGTCAGCAGCACGATGCCGAGCCGCGCCGCTTCCCGGAACAGCGCATTCACCAGGGCCTTGCCGCCGCCGAGGAAGAAGGCGTTGGTGCGGGACAGCGACAGCGTGCCGGAAAGCGAGGGCTGGAAGACCACGCCGCAGCTCGCCAGGAAATCCGGCGCGTGTTGGCTGGCGCGGATGCACATGCGGGCCAGGCCCTCATCCGTCTTGCCGCCCGTCACCCGGTTCAGGTCGTCCCAGTATTCCTCCTCCAGGTAGCTGTCGGTCAGCACCTGGGTGGGGCCGGGATGCAAGGCGCGGAGGTTGCGGGTGTGGCGCGAATTGCCGCCGCGCAGCGGGGGCGGGGAGGCCTCGCACAGGATGACGGAGGCGCCGGCCCGGCGCGCGGTGATGGCGGCGCAGAGGGCGGCATTGCCGCCGCCGACCACCAAGACGTCGTAGAGGCGGGCAAAATCCGGCACGCGGGTCTCCTCGGGCAGCGCGTCCTTGTATCCATTCGTATCCACTGATGTCCAGATGGCAGTTCCATCGCGCCGGCCGGCTGCGCTACACCCGGAATCATGGACCTGCCGCCCCCCTCCCGCGACCTCGGCCAGGAGGCCTATGGCCGCATCCGCGCCGCGATCCGCGAGGGCGCGCTGGCGCCCGGACTGCGGCTGACCGAGACCGACCTCGCCGCCCGCTTCGGCGTCTCCCGCACCCCGGTCCGACAGGCCATCGCCCGGCTGGAATCGGAAGGGCTGCTGACCCACGAGCCCCGCCGCGGCCTCACCGTGACCCGCCCGGACCACCAGCAGGTGGTCGAGCTCTATGTGATGCGGGAGGTGCTGGAGGGCGCGGCCGCGCGGCTCGCTGCCCAGCACGCCAGCCCGACCGAGATCGGCGCCATGGCCGAGCTGGTGGCCGGGGAGCCCGCCTTGTTCCAGGACGCCCGGGCGCTCGCCGAGACCAACCAGCGCCTGCACGGGCTGCTGTATCTCGCCGCGCATAACCGCTACCTGCTGCGCAGCCTGGAGCAGATCTCCGCCACCATGGCGCTGCTGCCCAGCCTGCTGACCGTCGCCGGCCGCGCCGAGCAGGCGCATGCGGAGCACCGGGCGATCCTCGCCGCGCTGCGGGCGCGGGATGGCGATGCGGCGGAAGCCGCCAGCCGCGCCCATGCCCAGGCGGCGCAGCGGCACCGGCTGGCCTGGCTGGTGCGCACGGTGGGCGTGCCCTTTGCAGCGCCGGGCGCGGACTGACCGGAACTCCCGCGTCGCGGCGGGGTTTTCCCCGCAACAACCGGAGAAGATCCATGAGCCGCGGCTTTCCTTCCATGACGGCGCTGCTGGGCGTGCTGGCCATTGCCGGCTACCAGAACCGCGACAAGCTGGCCGAACTGCTGAATGGCGGCCGCGGCGGGTTGCAGCCTGCCGGCGCGGCACCCCAGGGCGGCGGCCTGGGCGGCATGCTGGGCGGCCTGCTCGGCGGCGGGGCCGCCGGCGGCGGGCTCAGCGGCGGGTTGCGGGAGCTGGTGGACCGCTTCCGCGCCTCCGGCGAGGGCGAGACGGCGGATTCCTGGGTGCGCCAGGGTCCGAACCGCGACATGGCGCCGGACCGAATGGAGCGCGCCATCGGGCCGGAGACGCTCGACGAGCTGACCCGCCACACCGGCCTCTCGCGCCAGGAACTGCTGGCGCGCCTGGCGCGGGACCTGCCGAAGGCGGTGGATGACTGCACCGCCGGCGGCTGCCTGCCCGATGAGGAAGCGCCGCGCCGGGCCTGAGGCTGAAGCCGTTTCACCGTAAGCGGTGGAATGGCTCCAGCTCCATTTTCCAAGGCATTTTCCGAGTCGCCCTGTGCAGCCGCAAGGCTTGAAAATGTCTCAGCCGGCCTCGGAGAACTGCAGGGCGGCGAGGCGGGCATAGAGCCCGCCCTCCCGCACCAGCGCGTCATGCGTGCCCATGGCGACGATGCGCCCGCCCTCCATCACCACGATCCGGTCCGCCTTGCGCACGGTGGCCAGGCGATGCGCCACCACCAGCGTGGTGCGTCCCTGGGACAGGGCCTCCAGCGCCCGCTGCACGGATTGCTCCGACTCGGCATCCAGCGCGCTGGTCGCCTCGTCCAGCAGCAGGATGGGCGGGTCGCGCAGGATGGCCCGCGCGATGGCGATGCGCTGCCGCTGGCCGCCGGACAGCGTCACGCCGCGCGCGCCGAGATGCGTGGCATAGCCCTGCGGCAGCTTGCGGATGAAGTCATCCGCCGCCGCCGCGACGGCCGCCGCCTCCACCTCCGCATCCGTCGCATCCAGCCGGCCGTAGCGGATATTCTCCGCCACGCTGGTGGAGAAGATGGCCGGGTCCTGCGGCACCAGGCCGAGCCTGCCGCGCAGCTCCGCCGGGGCCAGCTTCGCCGCATCCACCCCATCCACCAGCACGCGGCCGGCCTGGGGGTCGTAGAAGCGCAGCAGCAGCTGGAACACCGTGGTCTTGCCGGCGCCGGAAGGGCCGACCAGCGCCACCGTCTCCCCCGGCGCCACCTCCAGCGAGAAGTCATCCAGCGCCGCCTGGCCCGGCCGCGTCGGATAGGCGAAGCGCACCTCCCGGAATTCCACCCGGCCCTGCGCCGGCTGCGGCAGATGCGCCGGCACGGCCGGCACGGTGATGGCCGATTGCGCGTCGAGCAGGTCCTGCAGCCGGTCCGCCGCCCCGCCGGCGCGCTGGATCTCCCCCCACAACTCGCTCATCGAGGCGCCGGAGGAGGCGAGCAGCACGGCGTAGAAGACGAAGGCGGTCAGCTCGCCCCCCGTCATCCGCCCCGCCACCACATCATGCCCACCGACCCAGAGGCTGAAGGTGATGGCGCCGAAGCCCAGCAGGATCACCGCCAGGATCAGGAAGCCGCGCGAGGCGATGCGACGGAGCGCGGCGGCGACGCTGCCCTCCACCTCCCGCGAGAAGCGCCGGCGATCCTCCGGCTCATGCGTGAAGGCCTGCACGATGCGCAGGCCGTTCAGCGCCTCCTCCGCCGTCGCCGCCAGGTCCGCCACGCGTTCCTGCGCCACCTTGGACAGGCGGCGTTCGCGGCGGCCGAAGACCACCAGCGGCACGATCACCAGCGGCAGCACGGCCAGCACGATGCCGGCCAGCTTGGCGCTGGTGGCCAGCAGCATGGCCAGCGCGCCGAGCCCGGTCAGCGCATTGCGCAGCCCCATGGAGATGGCGGAGCCGATGAGCGATTGCAGCAGCCCCACATCCGCCGTCATGCGGGAGAGGATGTCGCCGGTGCGGGCGGTTTCGAAGTAGCTGGGCGAGAGCGTCAGCACATGGTCGAAGACCCGCCGCCGCAGATCCGCCGCCACCCGTTCGCCGAGCCAGGAGACCAGGTAGTAGCGGGCGGAGGTCGCGATCGCGAGCAGCGCGACGACGCTGCCCATGAAGATCGCCGCATTGTTCAAGGCGGCCGCACCGCCGACAAAGCCCTCGTCGATCAGGTGCCGCAGCCCCTGGCCCAGGGCGAGGGTGAGCCCCGCGGCGGCCACCAGCGCGAAGCCCGCGGCCAGGGCCCGCCCCAGATAGGGCCGCAATTGCGGCAGTAGCAGGCCGAGGGAGGCCACAGGCGCGGCAGGGCGGGGGGAGGGGGGCGTGGTCACTCCCGCTACTTGCCCCCGCGCCCCCTGTTCCGCAACCTTCCGCCGCCGCTACTCCATGAAGCCGGGCTCGAGCAGGCGCGGGATCAGCAGCGCCATGTCCGGCCAGAGGATCAGCAGCACCAGCACCGCCAGCATCGGCAGCAGCATCAGCACCACGTCCTTCAGCACATCCACCAGCCGGAGGTTGGCGATGGAGCAGCAGATCAGCAGGCACAGCCCATAGGGCGGCGTCACCAGGCCGAAGGCGAGGGAGACGATGCTGATCATGGCGAAGTGGACGGGATGCAGCCCCGCCGCCGCCGCCACCGGCTGCAGGATGGTGCCGACGATGATGATGGCCGGGATCGCATCCAGGAAGCAGCCCACCACCAGGAAGACACCGGCGATGAAGAAGCCGGCCGCGATCGGCCCCATCTCCCAGGCCGAGACGCCGGACAGCACCGCCTGCGGGATCTGGTAGAAGGCCATCAGCCAGCCGAAGGCGCTCGCCGTGCCGACGCAGAACAGGGTGATGGCGGCGAAGCGCCCCGTCTCGCTGAAGGCCCGGAACAGGCCTTTCATGTCGAGCTGACGGTAGACGATGACCGACAGCACCAGCGCGTAGAGCACGGCGACGCAGGCGGCCTCCGTCGGCGTGAACCAGCCGAAGATCTTGCCGCCGATGATGATGAAGGGCGTCATCAGCGCCGGGATGGCGACGACCAGCGCATAGCCGAGCTGGCCCCAGGTCTCGCGCGGATAGGTCGGGTAGTTGCGTGCCTTCGAATAGGCATGCACGGTGCCCATCTGCGCCAGCGCCAGCAGCAGGCCGGGCAGGATGCCCGCCAGGAACAGCGCGCCGATCGAGGTGGTCAGCACGCCACCCCAGACGATCATCAGGATCGAGGGCGGGATGACCACCGCCAGTACCGCCGAGACGGCCGTGATGGCGACGGAGAAGCTGGGCGAATAGCCTTCCTTGATCTGCGCCTCGATGAAGATCTTGCCCTGGCTGGCGGCATCCGCGGTGGAGCTGCCGGAGATGCCGGCGAAGAAGACGGAGAGCACGACGTTGATCTGCGCGAGGCCACCCGGCAGGTGCCCGACCATGGAGCGCGACAGCGTCACCAGCCGGTCCGTGATGCCGCCCGCGGTCATCAGATTGGCGGCCAGCAGGAAGAAGGGCACGGCCAGCAGGATGAAGGAGTTGTAGGAGTTGAAGGTCTCCTGCACCAGGATCATCGGCCAGAGGCGGTCCTCGATGATGAAGGAGGGCAGGCAGGCGAGGCCGAGCGCGACGGCCACGGGCACGCGCAGCGCCAGCAGGGCGAAGAAGATGCCGAACATGATCCAGGCGGCATCGCCGGTGGCCAGGACATTGCCGCCCATCAGGAAGTCGCCCCTTCGCCATGCCGCAGGACCTGCAGGTCGTCCCAGATTCGCTCGCCGGCGAAGATCAGCCAGCTGACGCCGGCGATGGGCCAGGCGATGTGGATGGTCCAGAGCGGCAGTTCGGCCAGTTCGCTGATCCGGTACCAGGCGGTATCGGTGAATTCCCAGCCATAGACGATGAAGACATAGGCGAAGCCGAGCACGAAGAGCGAGGAGAGGATATCCAGCGCCGCCTTCCTGCGGCCGTGCAGGTTGTAGAAGAGATCGACGTTGAAATGCGTCCCCTCCCGCACCCCGAGGATGCTGCCCAGCATGATCATCCAGACCAGCAGGAAGCGGGACAGCTCCTCGGTCCAGATGTAGCGCGGCAGGAAATCGGTGAAGCGCGCGAAGATCTGCAGGGTGACCGGCAGGATGATGCCAATGACGGTGACGACCAGCAGGACGTCGAGCAGCCTGGCGTAGAATGCGCTGATGCGGCGGAACAGGCCGCGCGCGCCCTGTGGCGGCATGCGGGTGGGTATCCTTCGCCTATGGGCTTTATTCGGGGAGAGGGGTGGCGGGGCGCAGCCGCGCGCCCCGCCGGGAGGGTCAGGAGGTCAGCGCGTTGATCGAGGCGAAGATGCGGTCCGCATCGATCTCCTTGGCATAGGCCTCCATCACCGGCAGCACGGCGGCATTCATCTGCGCGCGTTCGGTGAAGGCGATCTTCTTCAGGCGGCCAGCGGCTTCCAGCGCCGTGATCTTCTGCGCATCCTCGCCGCTTTCGGCATTGCGGCCGAAGACGCCAGCCTCGCGGCCCGCGCGGCGCACCGCCTCCTGCAGCTCACGCGGCAGGCGCTGCATGGTCTGAGCGGAGAAGCAGAGCGGGCGGACCGTGATGGCATGCTCCGTCATGATCAGGTTCGGCCCGACCTCGTAGAAGCGCATCTGCTCGACACCCGCGGCCTCGTTCTCACCGGCCTGGATGACGTTGTTCTGGATGGCGTTGTAGACCTCGTTATAGGCGATGACCTGCGGCGCCATGCCGATGGCCTGGAAGGTGCGCGACCAGATCGGCGCGCCCTGCACGCGCACGCGCAGACCGCGCAGCTCCGCCATGTTGCTGGCCGGGCGGTTCGAGAAGATGTTGCGCGTGCCGCCGCCGGCATAGCCGATCAGCGCCACGCGGGCGCGGCGCTCCACCTCGTCCGAGACAGGCTTCAGCATGTCCCCGTCCAGCACCTTGTTCCAATGCGCCAGGTCGCGGAACAGGAAGGGCGCGTCGATGAAGGGGGCGGCGCGGCTGAAGGTGGACATATGCGCCGGGCTGACGATGCCGAAATCCACGGCGCGGCCGGCGGACATGTATTCGAAATACTGCTTCTCCAGCCCCAGCGAGCTGTTCAGGTGCCAGACGAAGTTCACGGGACGGCCGTAGTACTCCACGACCTTCTCGGCGAAGTGCTTCATGGCGCGGGTGAAGACGTGTTCCTCGTTGAACTGGCTGGCGCCGTTCAGCGTGATCGGCGCCTGCGCGCGCACGACATGCGGCGCGGCGAGCAGACCGGTTGCAGCGGCAATGCCGCCGAGCAGAGCGCGACGTTCCATGGACCAACTCCCCTTGCTGCCGGGTCATTCGCCCGGTTCACACGGGCAGCTTAGACCGGTCCTGCCGGGCTTGGAAACCGCCCAGTTACCGGCTTGCAGGCACCCATTTCAGGATATGGCGCGCCACAAGGCAGCATCGGCCCGCCTGGTTCACCACCTCGCAGTCAGCCTCGCTGCGGCCCTTCGCGGGATCCAGCGCCGCCACCCGATAGCGGGCCTGCAGCCGATCGCCGATGAAGACGGGCGCGAGGAAGCGCACGCCGTCATAGCCCAGCGAGACGGGCACGCCCGTGCAGCCGGCCGCGATGGCGCGATGTGCGATCTCCGATGCCGTGGCGGAGAGCAGCCCCAGAACCAGCGCGCCATGCGCGATGCGCTGGCCAAAGGGCGTCTGCGCGGCATAGGCGGCATCGACATGCAGCGGGTCGTGGTCACCGGTGATCTCGGCCGTCAGCAGCAGGTCGCGCTCCGTCACCTGCTTGGTGAACTGCGCCTCGGCCCCGACCTCGATCCCGAAGTTCACAGCCCGGCCAGCCGCGGCGACTGCGCCTTGGCGGGGCGTCCTGCGATGTGGGCGGCGAGGCCGATGCGCGGCTCGGCGAAAAGCCGCGCCTCCATCTCCCGCAGATCGGGCGCGATGGCGGGCCGGAAGCCCATGCGCCCGCACAGCTCCTCCACCGTCAGGCCCGGCGCGATCTCGATCAGTTCAGGACCGCGGTCGCCGAGGCGGAAGACGGCGGCCTCCGTCACATAGAGCACCGGCTGGCCACGCTGCCGGGCGAAGGCGCCGGAGAAGGTGATCTGCTCCACCTGCTGCACCGCCTTGGGCTTGCCGCCGGCGGTCAGCGTGCCACCAAAGATCACGCGCTGCGCATTCTGGCTGATGTTGATGAAGCCGCCCGGCCCGATCAGCTTGCCGCCGAAGCGGGAGACATTGACGTTGCCCGCTGCATCAAATTCGGCGAAAGACAGGAAGGCGAGGTCGAGCCCGCCGCCATCGTAGAAATCGAACTGGTAGGGCTGGTCCACCGTGGCATCGGGGTTCATGGCCGCGCCCGCATCCCCGCCGCTGGCCGGTGCGCCGCCGATATTGCCCTGTTCATTGGTCAGGCAGATGGCATCCAGGCAGCCTTCCTCCGCCGCCACATTGGCGAGACCCGTGAAGATGCCGGAGCCGAGATTGCAGATGGCGCGCGGGAACAATTCCAGCGCGCCGCGCCGCGCCACGATCTTGCGCGCATCCAGCCTGAGGCGGGGGATGTCATCCAGCGGGATCCGCGCCTCGCCGGAATAGGCGGGGGAATGGGGGGTGAGGTAGGTCTGTTCCTGCTCCGGCTCCACCACCACCAGGTCCACCAGGATGCCGGGGATCTTCACCATCTTCGGATTCAGGCTGCCGCGCGGCGCCATGCGCTTGACCTGCACCACCACGACGCCGCCGCAGCGCTTGGTGGCCTGCGCCTCCGACAGCATCTCCAGCGTCACCGCCTCCTGCTCCATGGACACGTTGCCGTCCTCATCCGCGGTGGTGCCGCGCAGGAAGGCGATGTCGATGTGATAGGGCTTGTAGAAGAGCATCTCCTCGCCGCGGATGGTCACCAGCTCCACCAGGTCTTCCTTCGCGGAAGCGGATTGCCGGCCGCCCTGCAGGCGCGGATCGACGAAGCTGTGCAGCCCGGTTTTCGTGAACAGACCCATGCGGCCCGCGGCCATCTCGCGCATCAGCTGGCTGAGAGAACCCTGCGGCAGGGACCAGGCCTCGATCTCATCGGCCAGCGCCATGGCGCCGATCGGCGGGCTGTTCACATAGCTGCCGGCGATATTGCGGCGGAGCAGGCCCTTCTGGGCCAGGTGCCCCAGCCCGCGCGCAGCGCCATCGCCCACCCCCACCGGATGCAGCGCGGTCAGGCCACGCGGCGCACCGCTCTCGCGAAAACGCGCGCCAAGGGCTGCCAGCAGCGCCTCCGGCACCGCATGTCCGCCGCCGGAGCCGCCGATCAGCAGCGTGTCGCCATCCTGCAGCAGCGATGCCGCCTGCCGCGCCGTGACCTTGCGCATTGCGCCCGTTTCCCCAACCGTTGTTCCCAACACTCTAACCGGGTGGCGCAGGGGAGGAAGAGGGATGCAGGACGGCCAGGTTATCCTGGAGGTGGCCGAGGGCGTGGCGGTGCTGACGCTGGATCGGCCCGCCAAGCACAATGCCATCACCAATGCCATGGCCGCGCAGCTGGCCGAGCATGCGCGTGCCATCAATGCGGATGAGGCAGTGCGCGCGGTGCTGCTGCGTGGCGCGGGCGAGCGGGCCTTCTGCGCGGGCATGGATCTGCGCGCCATCGAGGCTTTCCGGACGGCCTGGGATTTCCGGCACCGGCCGGACTACCCGGGCGCCGTGCGAGCGATCCGCAAGCCGGTGGTCGCCGCGATCAAGGGCTGGGCGCTGGGCGGCGGCTTCGAACTGGCGCTGGCGGCCGATATCCGCATCGCGGCGGAGAGCAGCCGCATCGGCTTTCCGGAAGTCACGCGCGGCTGGGTCGGCGGTGGCGGCGCCTCCCAGCTGCTGCCGCGCGTGGCGGGTCTCGGCCAGGCCATGCGGCTGCTGCTGACCGGGGATCCAATCGACGGGGCGGAGGCGCTGCGGCTGCGGCTGGTGGAGCAGCTGGTGCCGGACGACGCCTTGGAAGATGCGGCGCGCGCGCTCTGTGCGCGTCTGGCGGCGCTCTCGCCCGTCGCGGTGCAGGCGGTGAAGGCGGCGGTGCGGCAATCGCTGGAAGCGCCGCTGAGCGCCGGCCTCGCCTATGAGAACGAGATGAACGTGCTGTGCCTGGCGGCGCTGCGGGAGGGGGCGGGGCCATGATCGGCATCGGCGTCGTCGGGCTGGGGATGGCGACCCAGCCGCATATGCTGGCGATCCGCGACCTGGAGGAAGCCGGCACTGCGCGGCTGGTCGGCGGTTTTTCCCCGAGTGCGGAGCGCCGCGATGGCTTTGCACTGCGCTGGAAGGCACCGGTCTTCGAAAGCCTGGAGGCGCTGCTGGCCGCGACCGGGCTGGATCTGGTGCTGGTGCTGACGCCGCCGGGTCAGCACCTGCCGGTGGCTCGCGCCGCGGCCGCGGCGGGCAAGCACATGCTGGTGGAGAAGCCGCTGGAGCGCACGGCGGCAGAGGCCGAGGCGCTGGTGCAGGTGGCGCGGGAGGCGGGCGTGACGCTCGGCGTGGTCTTCCAGCACCGCTTCCGGCCGGCGGCGCTGCGGCTGAAGCAGGCGGTGGAGGGGGGCGAGCTCGGCAGGCTGCTGTCCTGCTCGGCCAGCATCCGCTGGTGGCGTGATGCGGCCTACTTCGCGCAGCCCGGACGCGGGATGCGCGCGCGGGATGGCGGCGGCGTGCTGCTGACCCAGGCGATCCACACCCTGGACCTGCTGCTGCATCTCGCGGGGCCACTGGCGCGGGTTGGTGCCCTGGCGAAGACCAGCGGGCTGCGCGCGATCGATACCGAGGACATGGCCGCCGCCGCGCTGCACTTCCGCAGCGGCGCCATCGGCGTGCTGGATGCGACCACCGTGGCGGAGCCGGGCTATCCGGAACGCGTCGAGATCGCCGGCACCGGCGGCAGCGCATCGCTGGTGGCGGAGCGTCTGGAGCTGCATGTGAAGGGCCGCCCCGTCGAGATCGTGGACGGCGCCATGGCCGGCGGGGGCGGCGCCGACCCCATGGCCTTCGACCACGGACCGCACCGCGCCATGCTGGCGGAGGTGTGTGACGCCATCACCCAGCGCCGCGCGCCGATGAATGACGGGGCCACCGGCCTGCCCGTGCTGCACACGATCGAGGCGATCCTGCGCAGCGCTGAGCTAGGCGCCTTCGTCGACCTTTGAGGTGTGCACCATCAGGTCGTTCTCGCCCTTCTGCACGACCTCGCCACGCTGATTGGTCAGGTCGAAGGACATGGTGACGATCCCGCGCGCCGGATTTTTGGTCAGCCGCTTCGAGAGCACCGTGATCCGCGCCGCGATCCGGTCGCCCACCAGGATCGGCCCCGCAAAGGACCAGCGCCAGGAGAGCGAGACGATCGCCGCGAATTTCGTCGGCGCCCGGTTCTTCAACCCGTCGCAGAGCGCGAGGCCCAGCAGCCCATGCGCGACGCGGCCGGGATAGCCGAGGCCGCGCGCATAATCATCATCCATATGGATGTCGAAGAAATCGCCAGTCAGCCCGGCGAAGGCGATGATATGGGCCTCCGTGACGGTGATGCCGCCGGTCTTGATGACCAGGCCTGGTTCGACCTGCTCGTAGCGCAGCAGCGCGGGGTCGATCTTCATAGGCGATGCATGTGCAGGCCGCCGTCGATGTGGAAGGCATCGCCGGTGGAGAAGGGAATGGCGCCGGTGACGAGGGCGGCGATGGCGCGGCCGACATCCTCCGGCTCGCCCCAGCGGCGGATCGGCGAAAGCCCCTCCGCGATCCGCTTGTCGTATTTTGCGGTCACGGCCGCCGTCATGTCGGTGCGGATCACGCCGGGGCGGATGTCGTAGACCGGCACGCCTTCCTCCGCCATGCGGATGGCGAAGCAGCGCGCCACCATGCTGACGGCGATCTTGCTGGCGCTGTATTCCGTGCGATCCGCGCTCGCCATCGCCGCATTGGCGGAGGAGATGAAGACCAGGGCGCGATTGCCGCGCATCGGCGCGCCTTCCGCCACCATCCGCCGCGCCACGTTTTGGGAGACGAAGAAGGGCGCACGGGTATTGATGTCGAGGCACCGGTCCCAGGATTCGGGCGTGACCTCCAGCAGGTCGCCGCGCTGCAGGGCGCCGACGCCGGCATTGTTCACCAGCGCCTCCACCCCGCCCCAGTGAGTCCAGGCCCAGTCCACCATGGCCTCCACCGCATCCAGGTCGGAGACATCGCAGAGCTGCCAGGCGAAGCGCCCGCCGGCGGCTTCCACCGCCGCACCGGTCTCGGCGAAACCGTCCTCGCCCAGGTCGCAGCCGAGCACGTCATAGCCGGCGGCCGCCAGCGCCACGCAACTGGCCCGCCCGATCCCCCGCCGCGCGCCGGTGACCAATGCAACGGGGCGCGTCACGAAAAAATCTCGCGTGCCATGATGACCCTCTGGATCTGGTTGGTGCCTTCGTAGATCTGCGTGATCTTGGCGTCGCGATACAGCCGCTCCACCGTCACGCCGCGGATATAGCCGGTGCCGCCATGGATCTGCACCGCATCCGCGGTGCGGGCCACAGCTGCATCGCTGGCGAAGCATTTGGCCATGCTCGCCTCCAGCGTCACACGGCGGCCCTCATCCATGCCCTGCGCGGCATCGCGCACCATCAGGCGCGCCGCATGGGCGTCCTTCGCCATGTCGGCGATCAGGAAACGGATCGCCTGCTGCTCGGCGATCGGCTTGCCGAACTGCACGCGCTGCTTCGCGTAGGAAATGCTCTCCTCCAGCGCGCGTTGCAGGATGCCGAGTGCGAGCGCGGCGATGCCGATGCGGCCCTTGTCCAGCACGGACATCATCATGTGGAAGCCACGTCCCTGCGGCCCCAGCAGCGCATCCCCCGGCAGACGCACATCTTGGAAGCGCAGCCCGCCGACCGGGGAGGCGCGCTGGCCCATCTTGTGCTCGGCGCGCAGCCGCTCGACGCCCGGTGCGGCGAGATCCACCAGGAAGATCGACATGCCGCGATGCCCGGCGGCGGGATCCGTGCGCGCCAGAACCGCCGCGAGATCCGCCCGCGGCGCCATGTGGATCCACATCTTTTCGCCCGTCAGAAGCCAGTCGGGGCCATCGCGGCGCGCGGTGGTCTTCAGATTGGCGAGGTCCGATCCGGCCTCGGCCTCGGTCAGCGCATAGGCGCAGTTTTGCTCATAGCGCAGCAGGGGCGTGAGGTACTGCGCCTGCTGGGCGGGCGTGCCGTGTTCGGCAAGCAGCGTGCCCAGCAACTCCACCAGCCCCACCTGATCCGCCACGCTGGCATAGCCGCGCGACAACTCCTCCATGACGATGGCATAGGCCTGCACCCCGGCCTCCGCCCCGCCGAGGCGGTCCGGCACGGTGATGCCGAGCAGGCCGAGCCCGCCCAGGGCGCGGTAGATCTCGGCCGGAAAAGCCTCGCTCTCATCCAGCTCCGCCGCGCGGGGTGCCACCTCGCTTTCGGCAAAGCGGCGCACGGTGTCGCGCAAGGCGGCCAGCTCACCCGATTCGGCCAAGGCTGCGTTTCCCCGATTTCTTGGGGCGCATCCTGCCGCGTCAGGCGCGTCCCGGCCAGACCGCCCGGCGCACACCGGCGGCGGTCACCAGGCCATAGGCGGTGATGCCCAGCGCGACACCCAGGAAATGCCCCTCGATGCCCATGCCGAAAGGCCCGGCCAGCAATGCCCCGCCACCGACCGCCAGCGCGAGCCGCGACAACGCGCCGGCCACCGGATAGCCCATGCGCCCGGCGCCCTGGCTGGCAAAATACAGCGCCATGCCGAGCCCGAAGCCGCCGAAGGCAAGGCCGACATAGGCGAGGCCCCGTGCTGCAATCGCCACCACCGCCGCATCGCCGGTGAAGAGCGAGGCCACCTGCACCGGCGCCAGCGCCACCACCAGCCCGGCCGCGCCGGTCAGCAGCAGCGCCATGGCCGCGCCGGTCCAGGCCAGGGCCCGCGCCTCCGCCCAATCCCCGGCCCCCGCCGCGCGGCCGACGAGCGCGGTGAGCGCGGAGCCGATGCCGAAGGCCAGGGGGATCATCAGGAATTCCAGCCGCGCGGAAATGCCATAGGCCGCGACCGCCACGGCGCCATAGGCTGCCATCTGCGCCGTCACCAGGATGGTGGCGAGGTTCGCCACCACCGCCAGCCCGCTCGCCACCAGCCCCACCGACAGGATCTTTGCGAAGACCGCCGCGCGCGGGCGCATCCGCAAGGTCGGCACGAAGCCGGCGCCGCCGCGCAGCACCACCAGCGCCATGGCGAGCGTCGCGATACCAAAAACCAGCGCCATGGCCGCGCCGATGCCGGCCAGGCCCATGCCGACCGGTTCCGCCAGCGCCCAGCTGGTGGGCGGCAGCGCCAGCCAGGCCAGCACCAGCACCCGCGCCGCCAGCGCATGCCGCCCCCCGCCGCGCAGCACGGAGGCCAGGGTGTTGGTCATCCAGATCGGGACCGCCGCGGCGCCGAACAGCCAGACCGCATAGGGCGCCGCGGCCTCCGCCACCGCAGCCCCGCCGATGGCGCCGAAGATCGCACGCGGAAACAGCGCCAGCGGCAGCGCGAACAGAAACCCGGCGGCGAGCGCGATCAGCCCCGCATGCAGCACCATGGCGGAGGCCTCGTCCCGCCTTCCGGCGCCGAGCGCGCGCGCGATGGCGGAGACCACGCCGCCGCCCATGGCGCCCGTGGACATCATCTGCATCAGCAGCGCGAAGGGCAGCACCGTGGCCCAGCCCGCCAGCGCCGCCGTACCCTGCCGCGCCGCCAGCCAGGTCTCGAAGAGCTGGCCGAAGACCTGCAGGATGGCGACCAGCGCGGTCGGCGCCGCCAGCGCACCGATGCGCCGCAGCCGCGCCAGGATCATATCGCGATGGCCGCGGCTGGCCGGCGCGGATCGGCGGCGGCGGAGAGCAGGCCGCGCGCATCCTGCCGCACCAGCTCGACGCAGCCGGCCAGCCAGGTGCGTTCCGGCCATGGCCGGATGTCGTGCCCCATCGCCGCGAGCGCATCGCGTGTCGCTTCCGGGATGCGCGATTCCACCGCCAGGCGGGACGGGAAATGGTCGTGCGGGGCGCTGGTGCCGGGGAAGGCGTAGCTGGCGATGCGCGGCGCCTCGACTGCCGCCTGCGGCGACAGGCCATGGACGAACAGATTCATCAGCACCTGCAGCAGCGCCTGCGGCTGCACGTCATTCCCCGGAGAGCCGAAGGGCATCACGCTGCCATCCGCCCCCAGCGCCAGCGCCGGCATCGGCGTCAGCCGCAGCCGCTTGCCCGGCGCGATGCCGGCGGGGTGCGTGGGGTCCGTGCGGTTCTGCGAGCCGCGGTTGGACGGCACGAAGCCCAGCCCCGGCACCACCGGGCTGGACCAGGAGGCATCGGAGGGCGCGGAGGAAAAGGCCCCGCCCCAGCGATCCACCACCGAGACATAGGAGGTGCCGGCCTCGACCGGCGGATCGAGTGCCGTCGTGGCGGCCGGCACGCCGCGCCCGCTGCCGAGCCGCGCCGCCATCATGCCGGGATGCGCACCTGCCGGATCGATCGCCGCGACGCGCGCGGCCACGTGCTCGTCGGACAGCATGGCGGCCAGCGGCACATCGACAAAGTCCGGATCGCCCAGGTGATGCTCGCGATCGGCGAAGGCGATCTTCAGCACCTCCGCCAGCAGGTGCAGGTAGTCCACCGAGTTGTGCGGCAGCTCCGCGAGCCCGGCGCGTTCCGCCATGCGCAGCGCCTGCAACAAGGTCGGTCCCTGGCACCAGGCACCGCCCGTGAACACCTGCTGGCCGCGCCATTCCACGCCCACGGCCGGCAGCACCGGGCAGCGGAAGCAGGCAAGGTCCTCGCGCGACAGCCAGCCGCCTTCGGATTGCAGGAAATCGACCATCCGCCGGGCGATATCGCCGCGATAGAAGGCATCCCGCGCCGCCTGCAGCCCCGCTACGCGATCCGCGCCGCGGGCACGGGCCGCGCGCTCCTCATCCACCATGAAGCGCAGCGTGGCGGCGAGGTCCGCCTGGAGGAAGAGCTCGCCGGCCGCGGGCGGCCTGTCGCCCGGCAGGTAGATCGCCGCGTTCTGCGGCCAGCGCCGATACTCCGCCGCATGGTTCGCGAGATTCTCGGCCAGCAGCGGATAGACCGAGAATCCTTCCGCGGCGAAGCGGATGGCGTGTTCGGCCATTTCGGAAAAACCCATGGTGCCGTGGCGTTGCAGCGCGGTGATCCAGGCGCAGGGTGCGGCCGGCACCACCGTGCGCAGCACGCCCGCCGGCATCCGGCCGGCATGCTCGCGCTGGAAGTAATGTGCATCGGTCGCCGCCGGCCAGGGGCCGACGCCCGCAATCGTCTCCACCAGGCCGTCCGCCGTGCGCAGGATGATGGGCGCGACACCTGCCACGCTCACCAGGTCCGGATGCAGCACGCCGAGTGCCAGCCCCGCCGCGCAGCCCGCATCCACCGCATTGCCGCCGGCCTGCAGCACCGCGAAGCCCGCGGCTGTCGCCAGGTAGTGGCCGGATGAGATGGCGTGGCGCGTGCCGCAGACCGTCTCCCGCGTCAGCATCACTCGACCTGCACCCCGGCGCGGCGCGCCACATCCGTCCAGCGCGCGATCTCGGGCGCGATGATGGCGCGGAATTCGGCGGGGGTGCTGAGGATCGGCTTCAGGCCGATGCCCGCGATGCGCTCGGCAAAGCCCGGCTGCGCCGCCACCTGGGCGATGGCGCCCGCCAGTTCGGAGACGATGTCGCTCGGCGTGCCCGCCGGCACCACGAAGCCGAGCCAGCCGCTGGCCTGGTAGGCGGGAAAGCCGAGCTCCGCCAGGGTCGGCACATCCGGCAGCACCGGGTCCCGCGTGGCGCCGGTGGTGGCCAGCGCCCGCGCCGCGCCGTCCCGCACCGCCGTCACCACCGAATTCACCGTGTTGAAGGTCATGTCGACCTGGCCGCCCAGCATATCCGTCACCGCCTGGGGGCTGCCGCGATAGGGCACGTGCAGGATATCCACCCCCGCCATCTGCTTGAAGAATTCCGCCGCCATATGGGTGGAGGTGCCGGTCCCGGCGGAGGAATAGCTGAGCGCCCCCGGCCAAGCCTTCGCCGCCGCGACCAGATCCGCCACGCTGCGGAAGGGCGAGGCGCTGCGCACCACCAGGGCGGTGTCATTGGCGCCGACCAGCGCCACCGGGTCGAAGCTGCCGATCGGGTCATAGGGCAGGCTGGCGCGGATCGCGGGGTTGATGGCGAGCACCGAGGAATTGGCCATCAGGATGGTATAGCCATCGGCCGGGGCGCGCGCCGCGGCCTCCGTGCCGATCATGCCGCTGGCGCCGGCGCGATTCTCGATCACCACCGGCTGGCCCAGCAGCTCCGTCAGCCGCTGGGCATAGGCCCGCGCCAACAGGTCCGTGCCGGCGCCCGGCGGATAGGGCACGATGATGCGCAGCGGCCGGCTGGGCCAGGGCGGCGTCTGCGCGGCCGCGGGCAGGGGGGCGAGGCCGGCCAGGGCCAGCAGGCCGCGTCGGGGAAGCTCAGGCATCCGCGATCCCTCATCGATGTGCCGAGCCATGCTGGCACCCCGATGCTGCGGTGCGAAGGGGGCGGGCGATGCCGATGCGCGGCGCGCCCGATGCCCGAACGCTGCCCCCGGGCGTCAGCTCGGCTGCACGCCCGCCGCGCGCACCACCGGGGCCCAGCGCGTCGTCTCCCTGGCCACGAAGTCCGCGATGGCCGTCGGGCTCATATCGCCGAGCGAGACCACGCCCACGCTCTCCAGCCGCGCCTTGATGGCGGCATCGGCGAGGCCCGCCTGCAATTCCGTGTTCAGCCGCGCCGCGATGGCGGGGTCCAGCCCGGCGGGCGCGGCCATCAGGAACCAGTTGGTGGAGACCGATCCCGGGAAGCCGGCCTGCACCAGCGTCGGCACATCCGGCAGGGCCGAGACGCGCTCCGCGCTGGAGACGCCGAGCGCCTTCAGCGAGCCGCCGCGGATCGCCCCCGCATTGGCGCCCGAGGTGTCCCAGAGCGAGGTGGTATTGCCGCCCAGCACGCTCTGCTGCGCCTCCGCCGCGCCGCGGAAGGGCACGTGCAGCATCTGCACCCCGGCCTCCAGCCCCCACATCACGCCGGTGAGATGGCCCATGGAGCCGATGCCGGAGGAGCCGAAGGAAACCTCCTCCGCCCGCCGTGCCGCCAGCGCCTTGTAGTCGGCCAGCGTCGCCATCGGGCTGTCGCCCTTCACCGCGCAGACGATGGGCGCGCCGCCGAGCATGCTGACCCAGGAAAAGGCACGCTGGGGATCATAGGCCAGGCTGCGGAACAAGGCGGCGGCCACGGCCAGCGGCCCGGTATTGGTGACCAGCAGCGTATGCCCATCCGCCTGCGCGCGCGCGGCTTCCGCGGTCGCCACCGTGCCGCCGGCGCCGGGCTTGTTCTCGATGATGAAGGGCCGGCCGAAGGCGCGTTCCAGCCGGTCCGTCAGCGGGCGGATGATGAGGTCGCTGGTGCCGCCCGGGGCATAGGGGTTCAGGATGCGCACCGGCCGGTTCGGCCAGGGGCTCTGCGCCAGGGCCGGGGCGGCGAGGGGGGCCATCATGGCGGCGGCGAGGATCTGGCGGCGGGTGGTCATCGGTCTCTCCGGCATTGCGTTGGCGTGACGATGCAATCGCCGTGCCGACATCACTCCAGCGGCGCCGCCGGGATGCGCACCGGCTCCACCCGGAAGCCCGCCCGGCGCAGCAGGGCCGGCACCCCGGCAGGCCCGGCGGCGTGGGCGGCGCCGATGGCGATCACCAGGCTTTCACGCGGCAGCCGCTGCGCCAGGCGCCGCGCCATCACGGCATTGCGCCCATCCAGCATCTGCCGGGCGAAGGCCTGGGCGAGGCCGGGCTCGGCGGCCATGGGCGCCAGCATCTGGGCGCGCAGCCGGTCGAAATCGCCGGCCAGCAGGGCCTCGACCATCCGCACCTCCAGCACCGGATCGCCCTGCCGCAGCTGGCGCGCCATCAGCCCGACCAGGCGCAGCACCGCATCGCCGCCCATGCCGCGCAGGGCCAGCAGCATGTCGCGGCGCGTCTCCAGCCCCTGGATGGGGATTCCCTGGCGCTGCGCCAGCGCCCGCAGCGCCGGGTCGCCGCCGCCAGCTTCGGCGGCACCCTCCGGCATGGGTCTGGGCGGCGGGAGGCCGGGGCAGGGGGCGGCGGGGGGCTGCGTGGCGGCCAGCAGGGCCAGGAACAGGCCGAGCGGGCTCAGCGGCTCCGGGATCAGCCGGGTGCAGGCGGTGGCGGCCTCCAGCAGCCGGCGCTCGGCGGGCGGGAAGGGGTCCAGCACGCCAAAGCCGGGCGGGGCGCGCAGCAGGTCGCTGACATCCTCCGCGTCTTCCACCGATTCCAGCAGCAGCGCGGCGCGGCCCTCGAAGACGCTGGCGGCGGGCGGCAGCAGGCCGGGCTCCGGCTGGTGCGAATTGGGGATGAGCAGGGAGGCGGGGGCCTCGCGGCCGGGCGGGGTGATGCGGAAGGCGGCCAGCGTCTCCGCTTTCGCGGGCGCGGCCAGGGTCAGCAGTGCGAGCAGCAGCCAGCGCATCTTCATCCCGCGTAGAGGGCGGCAATCTCGCGCGCAAAACCGGTCAGCGCGCGGGCGCGCTTCGGGCGGGGCGCGCCGGGTGGCGCCAGGCCCACCAGCGCCTCCGCCATCCGCACCGCGGCCGCCGTGCCATCCACCAGCGGCACCGGGACGCGATCGGCGATGACGGGGGCGAGGCCCGCCAGCGGTCCGCCGGCCAGGATCACCGCCTCCGCCCCATCCTGCTCCACCGAGTTCAGGCAAAGCTCCACCAGCAGTTCCGCGCGCTGCTCCGCCACCAGGCCGGGATCGCCGGCGAAGGCGGGGCCCATGCGAAAGCCGGCGCAGCGGGCGGCCAGGCCGTGATGCGCCAGGCAGTCCTCGAACATCGGCCGCAGCGCCGCGGTGAAGGAGACCACGCCAAAACGCCGGCCGAGCATGCTCGCGGCATGGAAGGCGGCCTCGCTGATGCCGAGCACCGGCACGTCCAGCAGTTCCTTCGCCGCGTCGAGGCCCGGATCGCCGAAGCAGGCGATCACCGCCGCATCATACTGGCCGCGTTGCGCCGCGAGCGCCGCCAGCGTCGCCGGCCCCGCCACCAGCCAATCCGCGCGGCTGACGATCAGCGGCAGGCCGAAGGGCGCGGAGACGGTCTGCACGAGCGTGCCCGGGGAGGCGGCCGCCTTGGCCGCGGCATCAATCCGCGCCGTGACGCTGTCGGTCGTGTTGCTGTTGACCACCAGAAGTCTCACGGCGCCGTCTCCTGCGTCAGCCAGTGCCGCGCAATGTCGCAACGCCGCGCCACCCAGATCTCCTCCCGCCCCGCCACATGCCGCAGCACCGCCGCCAGCCCCGGCATGCGCGCCGGCCGCCCGATGATGCGGAGATGCAGGCCGATGGAGAGCATGCGCGGCTCGCCCTCCGCCAGCAGCCAGTCGATCGCCGCGATGCAGGTGCGGGAGAAGTCCTCGTGGTGAACAAAGCCGCCGCCGGGGGCGAAGCGCATGTCGTTGGTGTCGAAGGCATAGGGCAGGCGCACATGCGTCGCGCTGTGCAGCCGCGGCAGGTCCTCGTCGTAGTTGTCGCTGTCATAGAGGAAGCCGCCCTCCTCCAGCAGCAGGCGACGGGTATTGACGGAGGAGGCGCTGCGCGTGTGCCAGCCAACCGGCCTTTCGCCGGTGGCATCCCGGATGGCGGCGACGGTCGCGGCGATCACCGCGCGTTCCGTATCCTCCGCCATGCCCGCATGGCTTTCCCAGCGCCAGCCATGCGCGGAGATCTCGTGCCCCCGCGCATGCGGCGCCGCGGCGAGGATCGGCGTGGCGGCGACCGCGCGCCCGCAGCTCGAAAAGGTGGCCTTCACGCCATGCGCATCGAAGGCATCCAATATCCGCCAGAGGCCGATCCGGCTGCCATACCCGAAATGGCTTTCCATGCAGGGGTCGGGGTGGCCCACCACCTCCTCCCGCGCCTCATAGGTCGCCTCGTTGCGGGCATCGCCGGAGGTCAGGGACAGCTCCGCCCCTTCCTCCACATTCACCACGAAGGACAGCGCGAGCTTCGCCCCGCCTGGCCAGCGGGCGGAGGAGGGTGCGCCGGCGCGGCCGGCCAGGTCGCGGCTGGCGGGGGGCATGCCGCCCGGAAGCAGGCTCATGCGCCGCGATACAGCGAAAAACCCCAGGGGGTGAATTTGATCGGCAAGTGGTAGTGCAGCATCGCGTCGAAGACGCGGAAGCGGAAGGGCACCAGCTCCAGGAAGGGCGGCGGCGGGTTGTGGGACTCGGCGAAGAAATCGCCGATATGGAACAGCACTTCGTGCACCCCTTCCTGCACGCCTTGGCCCTGGGTCACCGGGTGGTCCAGCGCGCCATCCGCGCCCAGCCGCCCCTCCGCCACGGCCTGCCGGCCGCCATCGGGCAGGATGCGGTGGATCTCTACCTTCATCCCGAGCCCCGGCCGGCCGCTCGCCACATCCACCGCATGCACGGATATCCCAGGCATCACGCATCTCCCCCTGGCGCCAGGGTAAACAGCCGCCCCCATGCCGGGCCAGGGCCTTGCGGAATGCCCGCCGCGCCCAGCCCGCCCCAGAGGCCGAGCGCCGTCGCATCCAGCAGCGGGATGCCGGTCTCCGCCTCCAGCGCCGCCGCGATCGGCGCGCCGGCGCAATTGGTGTTCCACAGGATGATGGCCTGCACCCCCGGTCGCGCCACCTGCCGCGCCAGCGCGACCACGCCTTCATAGCCCACCGAGGCGAAGGCCAGGTTGTCCGTGATGCCGAGGCTGGCCTCCGCCACCATCTCCACCCCCTCCGCCGCCAGGCCGCGCGCGGCGCGGTGGTTGTACTCCGCCGTATGCGGCCCGATCAGCGCGACGCGGCGCGCACCCAGCAGGGCCAGGGCTTCCAGCAGGGCGAGGCCGCTGGTGGCGCAGGGCAGGCCGGTTTCCGCCCGCACGCGGCGCACCAGTTCGCGGTCATGCTGCAGCCCGATCACGGCACCCTTGCTGGCGGACCAGATGATCGCCTCCGGCTTCGCATCGGCCAGCAGCACGGCGGCCTGCATCATCGCCTCCCAGTCATAGCCATCCGGGAAGGGATCGACCGCGCCGCGCTTGGCGACGCGGGTGAAGATCGGCAGCAGGCCGGGCAGGTCATGCAGCAGGGCGCGGGTGGTGCGCTCCACCACCGTATTGGCGGAGGGCAGGATGGTGGCCAGCAGGCGCGGCGCCTCCGGCATCAGGGCTTTGGGATCCATGCGCGCAGCCTGCACCGGGCGCCCGCGGCACGGCAATTGCCTCGCGGGCGATACGAGTGAGGATCACCGCCATGCGCCGCCGCCACCTGCCCGTTCTCGCGGCACTCGCCGCCTTCTCCACCAGCAGCGGGCTGCACGCGCAGCCGGCCTGGCCGAGCCGGCCGATCCGCATCATCGTCACCTTCCCGCCCGGCGGATCGTCGGACATCGTGGCGCGCGTGCTGGCGGAGGTGCTGTCCCAGCGCCTGCCGCAGCGCGTGCTGGTGGAGAACCGCCCCGGCGCCGGCGGCACGCTGGGCGCCGCCTATGTCGCGACGCAGCCGGCCGATGGCTATACGCTGCTGCTCTCCAATACCGCGCCCATCGTCACCTCCCCGCCCATCTACGCCAATGTGCCCTACGACCCGGTCACGGGCTTCACCCATATCGCCTATCTCGGCGCGACGCCGCTGGTGATCATGGTGAATCCGCGCCTGGTGCCGGCCACCGACCTCGCGGGCCTGGTCGCCTGGATCAAGGCGCAGCCCGCCCCGCCGGGCTTCGGCAGCTCCGGCGCCGGCTCCGTCGCCCATATTTTTGGCGAGTCCTTCATCCAGCGCACCGGGGCGCAGCTGACGCATGTGCCGTACCGCGGCAGTGCCCCCATGCAGGCGGACCTTTTGGGCGGCGCCATTCCGCTGTCCTTCGACACGCTGCCGCAGAATGTCGAGCACATCCGCGCCGGCCGGCTGCGCGCCATTTCCATCACCGCGCCCGCGCGGCAGGAAATGGCGCCCGAAGTACCAACGACAGCGGAGGGTGGTTTTCCGGGCCTGGTGGCGGAGAACTGGCTCGGCCTGGCGGGCCCCGCCGGGCTGCCCGCGCCCATTATCGCCACGCTGCACCGGGAGGTGGCGGCGGCGCTCGACACCCCCCTGATGAAAAGCCGCATCCTGGAACACGGCATCGCCATGCGGCCGATGACCCAGCCCGAATTCGCCACCTATGTATCCGTGGAAGTGCGCGTGGTCGGCGGCGCGGTGAAGGCGCTGGGCCTCACCGCGCAATGAGCCATCTGCCCCGGGTGGTGGCCGTGCTCTTCGGCCGCCCCGGCACGGACCCGCTGGAGATCGGCGCCTTCAACGCCGCCGGCGTCCAGTGCCTGGCCCGTTGCGGCGACCTGCCCGTGCGGATCGAGACGCTGTGGGAGCCAAACCCCGCCCGCCGCGCCCAAACCATCGAGGCCGCGGCGGCGCGCGCGGAGCTCGTCATCGCGCATGGCGGGCAGGGGGAACAGGCGGTGGCCGCGGTGGCGCCGGCCTTCCCGGACGTCGCCTTCGCGGTGACCCAGGGGCGCATCAGCGGCCCGAACATCGCGGGCTTCGAGGTGCTGCAGGAGCAATCGGCCTTCCTCGCCGGCGCGCTGGCCGGCTGGTGGATCGCCCCCGGCGGCACCGCGGCGCATCTCTCGGGGGAGCCGGTGCCGCCAGGCCTGCGCGGCCGCGCCGGCTTCGCCGCAGGTCTCGCCCATGCCAATCCCACCGCACGCCTGTTGAGCGGCTTCTGCGGCAACCAGCACGACCCGGACCTCGCAGCGCGCTGGATCGCGGCGCAGGCCGCCGCCGGCGCCACGCTGAACTTCGCCATGCTGGATGGCGGCCGCGCCGGGGCGATCGCGGCCTGCAAGGCGGCGGGCATGCGCGCCATCGGCAATGTGCGGGACTGGACGGCGGAGCATCCCGTCTTTCTCGCCTCCGCTGTCGCCGATAATGGCGTGGCGATCGAGGCCGCCATCGCCGCCTTCCTCGCCGATCGCTTCGCCGACCGGCGCATCGGGCTGGAAGTGCAGGAGGCTGTCCGGCTGACGCTGGCGGCGGATGTGCCGCCCGCCCTCGCCACGCGGCTGGATCAGCTGCGCGAGGAAGTCCTGTCTGGCGCCCTCAGGGTGCCGGAGACATGGGCGGGGGAGGAGTGGGCGCCGTAGCCGCGGCTTCCGGCCGCTTGCGCAGCTCCTCCAGGATATCCGCCAGCAGCTTGTCGGTGGAACTCGGCCCCTTCGCCGCCTCCTGCCGGATATGCAGCCGGGTCAGCACCTTCAGCAGCCAGAAGATCGCCAGCGCCACGATCAGGAACTTGATGATGGCATTGATGAAGCGGCCGACGGCGAGCACCGCCGCGCCGCCTTCCCGCGTCGCTTCCAGCGTCGCCCGGCGCTCGCCGCTGAGCACGACGAAGACATTGGAAAAGTCGATCCCGCCGACCAGCAGGCCGACAATGGGATTGATCAGGTCCTCCACCAGGCTGCCGACGATCGCCGTGAAGGCGGCGCCGATGACGATACCCACGGCCAGGTCCACCACGCTGCCGCGCATGATGAAGGCCTTGAATTCGCGCAGCCAGGCGGGTTCCTGGATGGGTATCGGTGGCATCATGGCGGGCTCCTTGCTGGCCCGCCAGGGTGCGGCGTCAGGCGGCGCCGCGCCAAGCCCAAAATCGCGTGTGCGCGGATCAGCCGGGGCCGCGCCGCGGCGGTCAGTCCGCGCCGCACCAGCCGGCGATCAGCGCCGCCACCACCGCCACGCCGCGGCGGTAATCCGCCACATCCACCCATTCGTCCCGCCCGCCATTCTGCGTCAGGTCGCCACAGAGCGGGCCGAGGCCGACGCAGGGAATGCCGGACTGCACCATCGGATTGCGGATATCGGAGGAGGTATGCAGCGGGTTGATCTCCGGCATGGTCCCGGTGCCGCGGCGCACCGCCTCGCAGGTCTCGATCCAGAGCGGATGGTCCATCTTCACCTCCGCGCCGGTGACGCCCGACAGGAAGGTCGTCTCCAGCACCAGGTCCGCATCCGCGGCCTGGGCGGCGGCCAGCGCGGCCTCCACCTCGGCCTGCACATCGGCCAGCTTCTCCCCGGGCGGGAAGGACAGGGCGCAGGAGAGCTGCACGGCGGGCGGCACGCGCGCGGCGCGGCCATCGCCCAGCGTCTTGAAGTCGCCGACCAGCAGATTGGTGCTGCGCCCGATCGCCGCATCCAGCGCCGGGTGATGCACCCGCGCGCCGCGCTTGGCATCGAGCGCCTTCAGCGCCGCGAGCACGGCCATTGCCTTGTCGATCGGATTGATCGCGGTATGCGCGAAGGCCGTGTGACCCGGCTCCTGCGTCGCCGGCAGCCGCCCCTTCACCACAATGCGGAAGACCAGCTGGCCGGAGGCGAGCGCCTTCACCTCCCGCATGCCGATGCCGGATTCGGCCGGGTGCAGATAGACCGCCGCATCCGCCGTGATGCCCCCATGCAGCAGCGCATGCACGCCGCGCGCATGGCGCTTGGACGGTGTGGAGGTGAGGATCACATCGCCCTTCGGCACGACGCCCGCCGCCCGCACGGCGCGCAGCGCCTCCACCATGGTGGCGACGCCGGCCAGGTCATCGGCCACGCCCCAGCCATGGATGCGGCCATTGTCGATCTCGCCGGCCATCGGGTCGTGCAGCCAGCCATGCTGCGGGTTGAAGGGTTCGCCATCCGGATGGGCGAAGAAGATCACGCTGCGGCCGCCGCCGCTGCCGGGGAAGCGCGCGACGACAGCGGCGCGTTCCTCTGCGGCCATCGCCGCCTCGCTGGCGAATTCCTCGCGCAGCACGATGCTGGCGGGCTGGTAGCGCCGCGTCTCGACGATGCAGCCGAGGTCTTCCAGCGCCGCGGCGACGCGCGCCTGCACCGCTTCCTCGCCGCCCGATTGCAGCCGGATCAGGTCGCGCAGGAAGCCGACCGCGGCCTCGCCCCCCGCTTCCGCTGCCTGGTCCACGCGTGCTGCGATGCCGTCCATTTCTCGTCGTCCTCTTGCGCCGGCGCCAACTTAGCGACTGCGGCGGGCAGGGCAACCGGGTGCGAACAGGGTTCGCGCGTATACGGTAAGCCACTGGCGTTTCAGGGGTTGCCGCGGTGCACAGCTTGCGTCCATGCTTCCAGCGAACCGATGCAAGGGGGCTCAGGGCATGGACGGGATGATCGGCCGGCGTGGCGCGCTGACGGGTCTTGCGGGCATTCTGGCTGCGGCATCCCTGCCGCATCGGGCCGGCGCGCAGCCGCGCGGCACCGTCACGGCGTCTCTGCTCGGCAATCTGCCGAATATCCACCCCTGGCATGTCGGCAATGTGGAAACCGCGGCCGCCAATCTGCTCGCCTATTCCAACCTGCTGAAGGTGGGCGTGGATGGCACGCTGCTGCCGGACCTGGCCGTGGCGCTGCCGCAGATCACCGATGATGGGCTGAACTATACCTTCGAGCTGCGCCGCGACGTGCGCTTCCACAATGGCGACCGGCTGACCTCGGACGACGTGCTCTACAGCTACGAGAAGTATCTCAGCACCGGCCGCCGCCGCGGCAATCTGCGCCGCTTCATCGGCGATGTGCAGAAGGACGGCGATTATGTCGTCAAGGTCTCGCTGAAGGAGCCCTGGGTCGGCTGGATGCGGCTGATGGGGTATGAGGCCGCCATCGTGCGCCGCGGCAGCGATGTGACGAACGAAGGCGCGACGGGCGAGAACCTGTATCGCGGCAGCCGCATGGCCGGCTGCGGGCCCTTCATCCCGAAGAGCTTTCAGGCCGATGTCGCCGTGGAGTTCGAGGCTTTTTCGGATTACTTCGGCGGCGCGCCCGCAACGCAGACCATCAGGCTGGTGCGCATTCCGGATGCGGCGACGCAGCTGGCGAATCTGCGCACCGGCAGCGTCGACATCATCTCCAACTGCCCGCCGAAGGATTTCGCGGCCGTCAGCCGAGAGCGCGGCTTTGGCGGCGCGGTGCGGCCCTCCGCCGGCATCTTCTACATGCCGATGAACGTGGCCAAGGCGCCCTTCGACAATATCCACCTGCGCCGCGCCGTCTCCTGCGCCATCGACCGCGACTATATCTGCGAGGAGATCTATTCCGGCCTGGTCACGGCCAGCGCGCTGCCGGCCTCGCCGAACGAGTTCTGGTACGAGGAAGACCTGGCCAAGCAGCTGGCCTACGACCCGGACCGCGCAAAATTCCACCTGCGCGCCGCGGGCCAGCCGCGCGGCTTCACCTTCGAGGCGATCGTGCCGGTGCCCTCGGCCTATGTGGAGGCGCGGGAGGCCGCGGTTGTGATGCAGGCCAACCTCGCCGAGGTCGGCATTCGCATGAACATCCGCCAGACCGACTTCGTCAGCATGTATCGCAGCGCGCAGAACGGCGACTGGCAGGCCTTCCCGCATCCCTCGATGCAGTCCTCCGTCGAGGACTATCTGATCTGGAACAACTACCACAAGGACGGCAACCAGGCGCAGTGGATGGGCTATCGCAACCCCGCCTATGACACCGCCGTGATGGAGAGTTTCCGGTACCTGGACGAGGCGCGGAAGAAGCCGGCGCTGCGCAAGGTGTCGGAGATCCTGGTCGATCATTGCCCGGCTTTGTGGATCGGGCGGCTCAATGCCTACCATCTGTGGCGCGCGGATATCACGGGCTTCGGGCCGCGCTATTCGTATTTCATGGACCTGACCTCCGCCAAGAAGGGCTGATGGCGAACTTTCTTCTCGGCCGCGCGGCGACGCTGGCGCTGGTGCTGTTCGGCGCAAGCGTGCTGATCTTCCTGGTGGTCCGCGCGCTGCCGGGCGACCCGGCCATCGCGATGATGACCAGCAATGCGACGCCCGCCGAGATCCAGGCGATGCGGGAGGCGATCGGCCTGCACCTGCCGCTGTGGCAGCAGTATTTCGCCTGGGTCGGCGGCGCCGTCACCGGCGATCTCGGGCGGTCCTTCATGTATTCCGCCGGCGTGGCCGCGATGATCGGGGAACGCTTCCCGGTCACGCTGCATGTCTCGCTGGTGGCGCTGGTGATCGCCATGGCGATCGCGATTCCCGCCGGCGTGCTCTCGGCCCGCTACAAGGGCGGGGCGCTGGACCACCTGTTCCGGATCGTCGCCATGATCGGCATTTCCATGCCGGTCTTCTGGCAGGGGCTGCTGTCCATCCTGCTCTTCGCCGTGGTGCTGGGCTGGCTGCCGCCGGGCGGCTACCAGCCGCTCAGCGCGGGCATCGGCACCTCCACCGCGCACATCATCCTGCCGGCGGTGGCGCTCGGCACCGCCTATGCCGCCACCATCACCCGCATGCTGCGCTCCTCCATGCTCGATGTGCTGGGGCGGGAGCATATCGCGGTGGCGCGCGCCCATGGCGTGCCGGAACGCACCATCATCTGGACCGACGCTTTTCGGAATGCCCTGATTCCCACATTGACGGCCGCCGGCTTTTCCTTCGGCTACCTGTTGGCCGGCGCGGTGCTGACGGAGGTGATCTTCAACCTGCCGGGCATGGGGCGGCTGTTGTATGAGAGCATCCTCTCTCGCGATTATCCGCTGGTGCAGGGGCTGGTGCTGCTGAACGTCACGCTGTTTGTGCTGATCAATTTTGGCATGGATGCGCTCTACGCCGTGCTCGACCCCCGGATCCGCCGATGAGCGCGACGCTCGCCGCGCCGCGGCGCCCCAACCGGCTGTGGATGGTGATGAAGCGCGACCCGCTCGCGCTGATCGCCTTCGCCTTCCTGCTGGTGCTTGTCGTCGTCGCCATCTTCCCCGAGCAGATCGCGCAGTTCCTGCCGAACCGCCCATCCCGCCTTCGCCTGCGGCCGCCGGACGCCACCTTCTGGTTCGGCACCGACCAGTTCGGCCGAGACATTTTTGCCCGCTGCGTGCATGCGACGCGGGTTTCGCTGACGGTGGGGCTGACGACCGTGGGCATCGCGGTGGCCATCGGCGTTCCGCTCGGCGCCATCGCCGCCTTCCGCAGCCCAGGTTTTACGGACTCCGCCATCATGCGGGTGATGGACGTGCTGATGGCCTTTCCGCCGATCGTGCTGGCCATCGCGGTGGTCGCCGCGCTCGGCACGCAGGACCTGGAATTAGGCCCCTTCGTCATTCCGCACATCATGAAGGTGATGGTGGTGATCGGCTTGTTGAACGCGCCGAAAGTCGCCCGCATCGTCCGCGCCGCGGTGCTGGTCGAGCGCAACGAGCAATATGTGATGGCCGAACGCGCGGTGGGCGCCAGCGAAACGCGCATCCTGTTCCGCGACGTGCTGCGCAACTGTGTCTCCCCGGTCGCCGTCTTTGCGACCTTGCTGGTGGCCACGTCCATCCTCACCGAAGCCTCGCTGTCCTTCCTCGGCCTCGGCATCCAGCCGCCCGAACCCAGCTGGGGCGGCATGCTGGCGGATAGCCGCACCTATGTGATGTCCGGCCAGTGGTGGCTGACCATCTTCCCGGGCCTGCTGATCTTCCTCACCGTCGTCGCCTTCAACCTGGCCGGCGACCTGCTGCGCGATGTGATGGACCCGGCGCAGCTGACACGGCGTGGCGATGCCTAAGATGCTTTTCGAGGTGCGTGACCTGGTCACGCGATTCCGCAGCGAGGGCGGCGAGATCCGCCCCTCCCGCGGCGTCTCCTTCCATATCGCGGCGGGCGAGGTGCTGGGGCTTGTCGGCGAATCCGGCTCCGGCAAATCCGTCACCGCGCGCGCCTCCATCCGCCTGCAACAGCCGGAAAGCGCCACCATCGGCGGCGAACTGTTGTTCCGTGGCCAGGACCTTCGCAAGCTGGATGCGGAGGCGCTGCGCGGCCTGCGCGCGAAGCAGATCGCCATGGTGGTGCAGGACCCCGCCGCGGCGCTGAACCCGGTGATGACCATCGGCGACCAGCTGACCCGCATCCACCGCCTGCATGGCGGCACGGAGGAAGCGGCGCGGGAGGCAGCCCTGGTGCTGCTGCGCCGGATGCGGATCGCGGAGCCCGAAAGCCGCCTGGCCGCCTATCCGCACCAGCTTTCGGGCGGCATGCGCCAGCGCGTGCTGATCGCCCTCGCGCTGATCTGCCGCCCCTCGCTGCTGATCGCGGACGAGCCCACCACGGCGCTGGACGTGACGGTGGAGGCCGAGATCCTGGCGTTGCTGGACGAGCTGCGCCGCGAGCTCGGCATGGCCATGCTGATGATCTCGCACAACCTGTCGGTCATCGGCCGCATCTGCGACCGCGTGGCGGTGATGTATGCAGGCCGCATCATGGAGGAGGCGCAGACCCAGGCGCTGCTCGCCACGCCGCGCCACCCCTATACGATGGCGCTGCTGGCCAGCGTGCCACGCGGCACCAAGCGGGACGGCCCGCTGCCCGCCATTCCCGGGGAACCACCCGACCTGGCGCGCCTTCCGCCGGGCTGCCCCTTCCAGGCGCGCTGCCCCGGCGCCGCCCCCGAATGCACCGCGGAGCAGCCCCTGCGCGAGATTGCCTCCGGCCGCCGCGCCGCCTGCTGGCGTGCGGAGGCCGCATGACCACGCCGCTGCTCAGCCTCACCGGCGTCTCCCGCCACTATGCCACGAAGCCCTCCGTGCTCGGCCGACTGCTGCCGAACCAGCCGGTGGTGCGCGCCGTGCAGGATGTGTCGCTCTCCATCGCGCGGACCGAAATCCTGGGCCTCGTCGGGGAAAGCGGCTCCGGCAAATCGACGCTCGGTCGCGTCGCCTTGGCGTTGGAGCCGCCGACCACCGGAACCGTCCTGTTCGACGGCGCGCCCCCGGCGCAGGACCTGCCCGGCTTCCGCCGCCGCGCGCAGATGGTGTTCCAGGACCCGCAGAGCTCGCTCAACCGCTCGCTGACCATCGAGCGGATTCTCGAATCGCCCCTGGTGGTGCACCGTTTCGGCAATGCCGCCGCGCGTCGCGCGCGTATTGCGGAGCTGCTGAGCACGGTTGGCCTGCGCCCGGACATGATGCGCCGCTATCCGCACGAACTCTCGGGCGGCCAGCGCCAGCGCGTCGGCATCGCCCGCGCGCTGGCCATCGAGCCCGCCTTCATCGTGCTGGATGAACCCACCAGCGCGCTGGATGTCTCGATCCAGGCGCAGGTGGTGAATCTGCTGGTGGAGCTGCAGCAGCGCCTGGCGCTGACCTATCTTTTCATCAGCCACGACCTGCGCCTGGTGCGCTGGCTGTGCGACCGGATCGCCGTGATGTATCTCGGCCGCATCGTGGAGATCGGCCCGGCCGAGGCGCTGTGGCACGCGCCGCGCCACCCCTATACCAAGGCGCTGCTGGCGGCCGTGACGGCCGAAACCCTGCAGCCGCCCGAGGCCGCCGGCGATGTGCCGAGCCCGATCCGCCCGCCGCCCGGCTGCGCCTTCCACCCGCGCTGCCCCGCCGCCGGCCCGCGCTGTTCGCGGGAGGCGCCGCGCGACGTGACGACCGATGGCGTCACGGTGGCCTGCCATTTGCATGACGGAGGCGTTTCCTGATGAAGCTGATCATCGGCGGCAAATGGTCCTCCACCTGGACCATGCGCGGCTGGCTCGCCTGCAAGCTTTCGGGCCTGCCCTTCGAGACGGAAACGCTGCTGCTGTCACGCGACGACAGCAAGGCGAAGCTGGCCGCCATCTCGCCGACCGGGCTGATCCCGATCCTCTTCGACGGCGACCTCGCCATCACCGACACCTGGGCGATCGCGGAATATCTCTGGGAGAAGGCGCCAGGCTGCGACATCTGGCCCGCCGACCTGCCCGCCCGCACGGCGGCGCGCTCCTCGGCCGGGGAGATGCATGCGCATTTCGTGGAACTGCGCGCGGCCATGCCGATGAACCTGGTGAAGCGCTGGCCCATCGCCAATGGCGTGCCGAGCAATGCGAAGCTGCTGGGTCGGCCGGGCGTCGCCCCGCAGGTGGCGCGGGTGCAGGAAAGCTGGCGCCAGACGCGCGCAACATGGGGGCAGGGCGGGCCTTTCCTGTTCGGCGCGCGCTTCTGCTTCGCGGACGCCATGTGGGCTCCCATGGCCAGCCGCTTCCGCACCTATTCCGTGCCGCTGGCGGCCGATGCCCAGGCCTATGCGGATGCCGTGCTGGCGCATCCGCTCGTTGCCGAATGGGTGGCGGGGGCGGAGGCGCAGGCGCGCGAGATCGGCATCGAGGCCTGTCGCGCTTTCCCATAGCCGTCGTGCCAAAAGCCATCTCCCCCATAAGAGCAGGGGAATCGCATATGGCGTTGCTGAAAGCGCTGGCGCTGAGGTGACGTATGGATTCTGTGTCTGACCCGACGGC
>NZ_JBHYDM010000018.1:0-88804 GCF_051860665.1 Falsiroseomonas sp. | reverse complement strand
CGGACGCCTATGAATCACACTGACGACCCGTGCCGGAATCCCCAATCCGATTCCGGCTGAGGTGAAAACGCTCTAGGTGATCCGTCCCAGGCCCGCCCCCTCCAGCAGGGTCCAGGCATCCTCCGCATGGGCGGCGAAGGACAGCCGGTCGAAGTCGGCCTGCTCCACCATGCCCGCCTCCAGCAGCGCCTCCCAGCGGATCAGGCCGCGCCAGTAGTCCTCGTCCACGAGCAGGATCGGCAGCGCGCCGATGCGGCCGGTCTGGCGCAAGGTCAGCAGTTCGAACAGCTCGTCCAGCGTGCCGAAGCCGCCGGGGAATACCACGAGCGCCCGCGCGCGCATCGCCAGGTGCAGCTTGCGGATCGCAAAGTAGTGGAACTGGAAGGTCAGCTCCGGCGTGGTGTAAGGGTTGGGCTGTTGCTCCCGTGGCAGGCGGATGTTGAAGCCGATGGAAGGTGCTCCAGCCTCCCATGCCCCGCGACAGGCAGCTTCCATGATGCCGGGTCCACCGCCCGTCGCGATCACGTTGTCCCGCAGGCCCGCCACGGGCCGCAGCGCCCCGCCTCGCTCGGAGGCGATACGGCCGAAGCGCCGCGCCTCCTCGTACCAGACGGGCTGACGGCCCGGCCCATGCTCCCGCACCCGCGAGCCACCGAAGACCACGAGCGTGGAGCGTACCCCCCAGGCGCGCAACGCCTCGTCCGCCTTCGTGGATTCCACCTGCAGCCGCACGCCCCGCATGGTGGGGCTCAGCAGGAAGTCGCGATCGAAGAGCGCGAGCCGATAGGCCGGCGACTTGGCCGGCTCGCGTGCGGCGCGACGGTGGCGGCTCATGGCGCTCCCTCCTGTCGGCGCTGTAATGACCGGCGGCTGCGCCCGCGCCTATACTGGCAGCGGTTGGCAGTCTGCGGGAGGGTGCCTTGGCAATTGGCCTGAAAGTCTGTGGCGCGGCCCGCACGGTGACCGGGCTCTGCCTGCTGTTCGAGGCGCCGCGGGCGCGCATCCTTGTGGACTGCGGCATGTTCCAGGGCCCCAAGACGCTGAAGGCCCTGAACTACGAGCCCTTCCCCTTCGAGCCTGGGGCCATTGATTCCGTACTGCTGACGCACGCGCATATCGACCACAGCGGCCTGCTGCCGCGCCTGGTCAAGCTGGGCTATCGCGGCCGCATCCATTGCACGGAGGCGACGCGGGATCTCTGCTCCTGCCTCTTGCCCGATGCCGGCCATATCCAGGAGACGGAGGTGGAGCAGCTCAACCGCCGCAACCGCCGTCGCGGGCGCGAGCCGGTTGCACCGATCTACACCGCGCAGGACGCGGAGCGCACGCTGCGGTCATTCGATCCGGTGACCTATGGCGAGTGGATCAATCCGGCAGAGGGCATTCGCGCACGCTTCTGGAATGCGGGGCACATGCTTGGCTCGGCGTCCATCGAACTGGAGTTCGACACCGGGGACGGCCCTGTGCGTGTCCTCGTATCCGGCGACATCGGCCCCGACCTCGGCCCGATGCAGCGGGACCCGGAGGGACCGACGGGGGGCATCGACCACCTCATCGTCGAGAGCACCTATGGCGATGAAGACCGCCCCGCCATAGCGCCGGCGGCGCGCCGGGCTGCGCTGGGGGAATTGGTGCGCAGCGCGGCGCGGCAGTGCGGCACGATGCTGGTTCCTGTCTTCGCGGTGGAGCGGGCACAGGAGGTGATGCTTGACCTCGTCACGTTGATGCGGACGGGTCAGGTGCCGGAGGCGGATATCCACCTCGACAGTCCGCTGTCCAACCGCGCCACGCGCGTCTTCGCGCAACATGCGGCGATGCTGGAGGACGGGGCAGCGCTGCTCGCAGCGCTCGCCGATCCGCGGCTGCATGAGGTGGAGGACGCGCAGCAGAGCATGCGGCTCGCGCGGCAGGAGGGGTTCCGGATTGTGCTCGCCGGCAGCGGCATGTGCGAGGCGGGGCGCATCCGCGCGCACCTGCAGTCAAAGCTCTGGGATCCGCGGACCGTCGTTGCGCTGGTCGGCTTCCAGGCCACGGGCACGCTGGGCCGGCTGCTGCAGGACGGCGCCGCGCAGGTCCGGATCCGGGGCGAGACGGTGAGGGTCGCCGCACGTATCGCACTGGTGGAGGGCTATTCCGGCCACGCCGACGGGCCGGAGCTCGGCCGCTGGATCGTCGCCCGCGGACCGGTGCGCGGCGGCGTCTTTCTGGTGCATGGGGAGGAAACTGCGATCGATGGCCTGGCGAAGCGCGTTCTCGGCCGGGGTATCGTACCGGAGGCCGCTTTGGTGAGTCCCGTGCTGGACGAGGCCTTCCGTCTCTCGCCCGGCCGCGCACCTGAACGCGATGCCGGGGCTTCCGGCCGTCGCCGCGAGCAGCCCGAGCGCGTCGGGCATCCGGACTGGCACAATGAGCGTGCGGCCCTGCTGCTCGGGATTGATGAGGCGATCGAGCAGGCGGGGGACGACCGGACCCGCGCCGCGCTCCTGGAACGTCTGCGGCGCGCGCTGGAGGATCGCTGAGTTCCATGGCTGGGCCTCCGGGCACAGGAGAATCACGCGCTGCCGCCGCAGGGGCTGCGGGCCCGGTCGTGCACTTTGCCCGCGACACCTGGGCGGCAACAGGCCCAATCTCCGCAGGCGACGCCAGCGCCCCGAAGGACAACCCCATGCCGCGCCTGCACCTGCATCCGGAACGCCATCTCGTCTCACGCATCGGCTGGCTGCGCGCGGCGGTGCTGGGCGCGAATGACGGCATCGTCTCGACCGCCAGCCTGATCGTGGGCGTCGCGGCTGCTGCGGCCCCCCAGGGCGACATCCTGATCGCCGGCGTGGCCGGTCTGGTCGCAGGTGCGATGTCGATGGCGGCGGGCGAGTATGTGTCGGTCAGCTCCCAATCCGACACGGAACAGGCCGACCTGGCACGAGAAACCCAGGAACTGCGGGACAACCCCGCCTTCGAACAGGAGGAACTGGCCGAAATCTACGTCCGCCGCGGCGTCGATCGTGGATTGGCCCTTCAGGTCGCGGCACAGCTGATGGCCAAGGACGCGCTCGGTGCCCATGCGCAGGATGAACTCGGGATGTCCGGGATCACCACCGCGCGGCCGATCCAGGCGGCGCTGACCTCGGCGGCGACCTTCGCGGTTGGCGCCGCCATGCCCCTGCTGATGGTGGTGGTCGCACCCACCGACCTGCTCGTCTGGATCGTCTCCGGCGCCTCGCTCGCCTTTCTGGCTTTGCTCGGTGCCATCGGTGCCCAGGCGGGCGGCGCCAATGTGCTGCGCGCCACGGCCCGCGTCACCTTCTGGGGCGCGCTGGCCATGGCATTGACGGCTGGCATCGGTGCGCTGTTCGGCACGGTGGTGTAGCCGGCGCGGCCATGCTGCTGCCCTCAGGGCATAGGGCCTGATGGCGGTGAGGTCGCGGGCGAGGCTGCCGAGCCCGTCCAGCCGCAGCCGAATGTCCGCCCCGGCCGGGCCGACCACGGCCCGCTCCACCAACGACCGCACAATGCGCGCCTGCTCCGCCGGGAAGATCCGCCATCCTTCTCGCCCCTTCAGCGAAACGCCCCAGGGTCGCGGCCAAGCCGTCAAAGACCGGGGTCAAGCAGTCCAAGGCATCAGCAAAGTGCAGAGCGTGCCGCCGTGCCCGGCGCTGATCGCGACCCGGCCGCCACGAGGCCTCCTCTCGCCGCTGTTTTGTCGCATCAGGTGCGCGGCGGCTGCGGCGGCACCTGCCGGTGATGCAGGCTGCCAGGGCCGCAGGCGGGCGCTGCCCGGGTCGTGGCGCCACCCCATGCCCCGCCGGCTTCTCAAGCCACCGAGGCCCGCCGCAGGGCCGCGAACCCTCAGCCGCCGGCAATCTCGGACGGTCCCGGAGACTTCCGCATCGCGCCAGGAGGCGTTAAACCGGCATCGTCGTGCCCAGGGCCCTCGGTTTTTCGCGGCGCATCCCTGCCCGATTGCTGCCGGAGACGTCGCATGAAACTTCCAAACTTGGCCCCGCAGGCCCGGTTGCCGGTGACGGAGCGCTGGGCGGATGCGACCAAGACCTTCGGCCACGCCAATCCGCAGCGGGCGCGCGAAGTGGCAGACAAGCTCATCGCCTTCGGCATCCGCAGCGTCCTCGATATCGGCTGCGGCAATATGAAGCTGCGCGAGCATCTCGCCCCGAAGGGCATCGGCTATATCCCTGCCGATGTGGTGCAGCGCTCGCCGGAATGCCTCGTCGTGAACCTGGATACGGATCCGGTGCCGCGCTGCGACGCCGAATGCGTCGTCATGGTCGGCGTGCTCGAATTTCTCACCGATGCCGAGCGCGTCCTGGCCGAAATCGCCGAGCATTACGAGCGGCTTTTCCTCACCCTCTCGCCGCTGCAGACCATCTATGAGCAGGTCTGGCAGGGCAAGCCGCACACCATCGCCAGCACCCACAAATCCGCCCATGGCCTGCCGGCTTTCAAGCGGCTGTTCTCCCGTCACTTCGTGATCGAGGACATCGACGTCATCCCCACCGGCCAATATGTCCTGCTCGGTCGCGCAAGACGGAAGCTGGACCGGGCGCCCATGATGTCGGAAACGGAAGGCGACGGCAGCGCTGGTCCGGGAATCGCGGACAATATCATCGATTTCAACCGCATGGCGGGCGGCTTCGAGACGCATATCTTCCAGTCCGTGCCGTTCCACAGCATGTTCCAACGCACCGCCGCCATGGTCGCCGCCTCCGTCGTGACGCCCGGATCGGTCTGCATCGACCTCGGCTGCTCGACAGGTCGCTTCGCCCGCATCCTGCGCCGGCACTTCCGCGGCACGGTGCCGGTCGAGATCCTGGGCATCGATCAGTCGCCGGAGATGATCGAGGAAGCGCGTCGCAAGGCGGATCATCCGCTGACACGCTTCATCTGCGCGGATGTGCTGAACTACGACATGCCGGAATCGGTCGCCTTCATCTCCTGCCTCTTCACGCTGCAGTTCATGCAGGCGCAGGACCGCCTGCTGACCCTGGAGCGGATGCACCAGGCGCTGGACTGGCGCGGTGCTGCGGTCGTCGCCGAAAAGGTGCTCGACGAGGATGGGCGGGGGCAGATGGAGAACCACTATCTGCTCAACAGCTACAAGCGCAGCATGGGCCTGTCCGACGATGCGGTGCTGACCAAGGAACGCGCCGTACGATCGGCGATGCGGCCGCTGACCGCGCGCGACAACAAGGCGCTGTTTGCAGAGGCCGGATTCACGCGCGTGCAGACCCTGGTCGCCGCCTTCGGCTGGGAACTCTACCTGCTCGGCAAGTGAGGCGCGCGCGGATCGGCGCCATGCCATCCCAGGGAGCGACCCGCCAGGTCGCGCAAACCACCTGTCACCCACCGAGATCCGCGATTGCGCCAGAAACGGTTAGAGTCTGGTAGTGGTCGAAAAGAATTCGGCCGCACACGCCAAGTTGACATGAACAAGCGAAATCGTGTAATTGCGGAATCAAGCGCATTGCCGCGCTTCTGCACAAAATCCCCAGAGTTGTTGAGATAAATCTCCGAGCTGAGCAAGCAGATCTGTCCAATAAATCAGATTTTGGCTCAGGATGGCGAGGCTTGGTATGCGGAACTGTGAGGCTTGCGGAATGCCGCGTGGCCATTCGGCGGCATGACGGCGCCGTCCCCGGTGGCCGAGGAAATCGCCGCCATCGAGCGGCTGGTCGCCCAGAAGCCTGCCGCCGGCGAGGAGCTGAGCGCGCGCATCCTGGCAGCGCGCGCGCGCTGGCCCTCGCAGCTTCGCCTCCAGCTTCTGCAGGGCACTTGGCTGGAAGCCGAGGGCCGCATCGATGCCGCCGTCGCCTGCTACCGCGCAGCCCAGGCTGAACATCGCGGCAATCCCTGGCCCGCGGTCCGCCTGGTCGAGCTTCTGCTGCGCCAGCGGCGGCATGAGGAAGCGCGCACCGTCTTCCGCGACGAGGTCTGGGGCGGCGGCGCGCCGGAGCGGACGCGAACCGGCCTGCTGTCCCAGACCACCGCCAGCATCCCGGATCCCGCCGGTCGCGAGGCCTTCCTGCGGAGCCTGCTGCGCCAGCAGCCGGATGACCGCTTCCCGCTGCTGAAGCTGGCCGTGATGCGCTTCCGGCAGAAGGACCGGGCCGCCGCCGAGGCCCTGTTCGCGGAGGCCGCCAGCCTCGGTCCGATGACCGACGAAGCCCAGCTCATCCTGCTCGAACTTCACTTCGCCGCGGCGCGGTTCGAGGAAGCCCATGCGCTGGCGCAGGAGCTGCAGGCGCGGCATCCGGACCGCGTCGAATTCGCCCGCCGCCGCATCCAGGCCGCGACCTTCCTGCACCGGGTGGATGAGATGATCGCGCTGCTGCAGGTGGCGCTGCTGCGCTGGCCCGAGGACTGGCTGCTGCTGTTCCGCTTCAATCGCTGCCCGCTGCCCGGGGAGACCGATCGCACCCTCTTCGCGGCACTCACGGCGCGGCGTGATGCCATGGCCGGCAATGACCGCTGGCTTTTCCAATACGCCATCGCGAGCCTGCGTCATGCGGAACCGGGCCTGGCCGTGGCCCTGGTGCGCAGCCTGGCGGCATCGCCCCTGGTCGGCCACATGGCGGCACCGCTGGCCGCCGCGCTGGCCGCCCATCCGCTGGACTGCTGGGCCAATCCGCAGGCGGTGAGCCATGCCTGCGACGAGGAGGTGCAGCTGCTGACGCGGCCCGACGCGGTCGCGACCGTCATCCTCTTCGCCAGCGTCGCCGGCGGACTCGGCTACCTACCCTTCGGCATGGCGGATGGGCTGCTGCGGCAGCGCCCGGTGAATGTGCTCTATCTGCGCGACACCCGGCACCGCGCCTTCACCACCGGCATCCGCAGCCTCGGCGCCGACCATGCGGCGATGATCGAGGCGCTGCACGGGATGACCCGGCCGCTCGGCGTGCCGGTCCTCACCATGGGCTCCTCCATTGCCGGCGTCGCCGCCATCCGCGCCGCCGCGCGGATGCAGGCCGCGGCCGCGATCTCCTTCGCCGGGCCGGTCAATCTGGGCCTGGACGCCACCGAGGAGGAGGCACCGGCCGCCGCCGGCGGCACCCGTTCCTCGCTCTATGCCAGCTTCACCGAAGCCGAGCCCGACCTCGTCGCCCTGGTCCGTGCGGCGCCCGCGACGATCGTGCATCAATGCTTCGGCGCCGATTTCGCCCCGGATGTGGAGGCCGCCCAGTTGCTGGCGCCGATGGCCAATGCCCGGCTGCACCCGGAGCCCGGCTGCGCCGATCACCTGGTCATCGAGCATGCCATCGCCAGCGGCAGCTTCCTGCGGATCCTCGACGCGGCCTTGCAGGGTGCGGCGGCGGCATGACCGGGGTACGCGGCACCGTGCTGGTCTCCGGCATGTTCGACATGAACAACTACGGCGACCTGCTGTTTCCGTTGGTCGCCCGACAGCGCCTGGCGGAGGCCGGTTTCGACCTGGTTCCGGTGGCGCCTGCCGGCAGCCGCGCCGGCTTCCCCGATGCGCTGCCGACGGTGGACATCGCCGCGATGATGGATCCGGCCCGGCAGCCGGCGGCCGGCATCCTGATCGGCGGCGGCTATATCATCCACGCCCATTCGCTCGACTTCCTCGACCATTATGCCGGCGCCGGGCTGGGCAGCTGGTGCGGCGCGGGGCTGTGGCTCGGCGCCACGCTGGCGGCCGCCTTGCGCGACATTCCGCTGGCCTGGAACGCGCCGGGCGTGCCGCATCCCTTCTCCGCCCGGCAGCACGCACTGCTGGCCCCCGCGCTGCGCGCCGCTTCCTATGTCTCGGTGCGCGACGAGGGCAGCCGGCGGCTGCTGCCGGAGGCGGCGGAGATCACGGTGGTGCCGGACCCGATCGCCACCTTGCCCCGGCTCTGGCCCCGCGCCCAGCTTGCCGAGGCGTATCGCCAGTTGCTGGCGCGCAGGGGCGTGCCGCCGGAGACGCGGCTGCTCGCCCTGCATCTGCGCAACCGATCGATCGCCGGCCTCGACCAGGTCGCGCTCGGCGCCGCGCTGCGGGATTTTGCCGCGGCGCAGGGGCTGATGCCGATGCTGGTCGCGGTCGGCGAGAGCCATGACGACCCGGCGGTGGCGCGGCAATTCGCGCAGCATCTCGGCGCGCCGCTGCTGATGCTGGATGACCCGCTCAGCCTGCGCGAGATCACCGCGGCGCTGGCCCATGCCGCGCTCTATGTCGGCGCCTCGTTGCATGGCTATATCGTCACCGCCGCCTATGGCGTGCCGGGCGTGCTGGTGGCGCGGCCGCGCTACAACAAGTTCGCCGGCTTCCTCGCCCAGACCGGGCGGCCGCAGGACCTGGCCGGGGACTGGTCCGAGGCCCTGCGCATTGCCGCGGAGCGGCAGCCCAACCGGGGCGGGAGCCTGGTGCCTGCCACCGTCACCGCGGCGCTGGATCGCCACTGGGCGCGCATCCTGGCCGCCTTCGCCGCCCCCGGCGCCCATGCCGCGCAACGCCAGGCCTTCGCCATGGCGCTGCTGCGCGGCGCCGTCGCCGCCGAGGGCCCGGAATGGGCCATGGCGCCCTTCCTCAACCGCCGGATGCGCGCCGATGTCGCCGCGCCGGCCCCGCCGCTGACAGCCCAGCCCGAGAGGCCATGATGGACCGACGCCTGCCCTGCGACCAGGCCACGCTGCGCGCCTGGATGGTGGCCTATATCGGCGGGGTGCTGACCCTGCCCGACGGCGTGCCGACCGACAGAACCTTCGACACCTACGGCTTCGACAGCGTCGAGGCGGTGGTCATGGCCGGGGTGATGGAGGAGGAGTTCAACGTCCAGGTCGACCCGGTCCAGCTGCTGGAACATCCCAGCATCGACGATTTCTGCGCCACCTTCGCAAGCGATGGCCATGGCGCCAGCTCGGCGGAATCGCCGGCGTGACCGCGCCCGCGGTCTCCATCGTCCTGGTCTCCCACGAGATGGGACGTGAGCTGCCGCGGACATTGCGCTCGCTCGCCGCCCCCTATCAGCGCGGGCTGCCGCGGGGGGCGCTGGAGGTGATCGTCGTCGACAACGGCTCCCGCCAGCCGCCTGGCCCGGAGATGGTATCGGGGCTCGATGCCGCCTTCCGCTTCCTGCGCCAGCCGAGCCCCACCGCCTCCCCGGTCGCGGCGATCAATACCGGGCTGGCCGCGGCGCGCGGCGCGCTGGTCGGCGTCTGGATCGACGGCGCCAGGCTGGCCTCGCCCGGCCTGGTCGCCGCCTGTCTGGCGGCCTCGCGTCTGCATCCGCGGCCGGTGATCGCCACGCTGAACTACCAGCTCGGCCCCTTGCTGCAATTCGACAGCGCGCGGCATGGCTACGACCAGGCGGCGGAGGATCTTCTGCTGCAGGGCATCGGCTGGCCCGCCGATGGCTATCGCCTGTTCGAGATTGCCACCAGCGAGCTGCGCGCCGGCCCGGAAGGGCCGATGCTGGAAAGCAATGCGCTGTTCCTGCCGCGCGCGCTCTGGGCGGAGCTGGGCGGCTATGACCCGGCCTTCGCCGAGCCGGGCGGCGGCGTGGTCAATCCCGACACCTATCTGCGCGCCTGCGCGCTGCCCGGCGTGCAGCAGATCCGCATCCTCGGCGAAGGCACCTTCCACCAGATCCATGGCGGGGTCTCCACCAGCACGCCGGAAGCGGCGATGGCGGCCTTGCAGGAGGGCAGCCGCCTCTATCTGCGGCGACGCGGCCGGCCGCTGCGCACCATGCGCGAGCCGGGCTGGTTGTTTGATGCCCGCCAGGGCGCGCGCCTCGCCACGGCGCCGGGCGCATGCGCATGACCGATCCCCGCAAGCCCGGCCGGCTCGATGCCGCCGCCATCGCCCGCTACCGCCAGGACGGCTTCCTGGCGCCGCTGCCGGTGCTGGATGCGGCGGAGGCCGCCCACCACCTGGCGCAGCTCGATGCCATCGCCGCGCAGCGCGCCGGGCGCATGGTGCCGACGCAGAACGTCAAGGCGCATCTGCTGGCGCCCTTCCTGTGGCAGCTGGTGCATCACCCGGCGATCCTCGGCCCGGTCGAGGACCTGCTCGGCCCCGATCTCCTGTGCTGGGGCTCCGGCTTCTTCGACAAGCAGCCTGGCACGTCGCAGCACGTGCCCTGGCACCAGGACGCCACCTATTGGGGGCTCTCGGCACCGCAGGCCGTCACCGCCTGGGTCGCCTTCACACCCTCCCGCGTCGAGAATGGCTGCATGCGGGTCAGCCCGGCGACGCATCATCATGTGCTGGCGCATGCCGATACCGGCGACAATACCGCCATGCTGCCGGGCCGCGAGGAGGTGCTGGTCGAGGTCGAGGAATCGACCGCCGTCGATATCGTGCTGCGCGCCGGGGAGATGTCGCTGCACGACGTGCTGCTGGTGCATGGCTCGCGGCCCAACGCCTCCGGCCTGCGCCGCTGTGGTTTCGCCATCCGCTACATCCCCGCCCATCTGACCACCACCGGCGGGCTGCGCGGCACCGCCACGCTGGTGCGCGGCCGCGACCATGGCGGCTTCGACCTGGAAGAGGCGCCGGAAGCGCCCTTCCACCCGGCGGCGCTGCGGCGCTACCAGCAGGTGATCCGGCAGTGGATGCGCATCGTCATGCCCCGGATGGGCGGCGGCGCGCCGCCAGACGCAAAGAGAGGCGGCGCCACATGACGGCCGCCGCCACCCTGCCGGAGCTGATCGCGCAGCATGCCCGCAGCCGTGCCGACCATTGCGCGCTGCGCTTCCTGCAGCGCGGGGAGGCGGTGACGGAGCAGGCCAGCTATGCCGCGCTGCAGGAAGCCGTGGCCCCGCTGGCCGGCGGCCTGGTCGCGGCCGGGCTGCGCGGCGTGCCGGTGGTGCTCGCCTTGCCGCCCGGCCTCGGCTTCGTCACCGCGCTGCTGGCCTGCCTGCGCGCCGGCGCCATCGCCGTGCCGGTGCCCTTCCCGCCGACCGGCGAGGCGCGGCTGCGGCAGCAGCGCGTCATCGCGGATCTCGGCGCCGGCGCCATCCTGGCGGCGCCGGAGGCGGAGATCGAGACCGGCCGCCTGCGCCGGCTGGACCCGGCGACGCTGCGGGCCCCACTCGACAGCCCGCCCCCCGCGCCCGAGGCGCCAGCGGTGATCCAGTACAGCTCCGGCTCCACCCGCGCGCCGGCCGGCATCGTCATCAGCCATGCCAATCTCATGGCGAACCAGCGGATGATCCAGGAGGCCTTCGGTAGCGGCCCGGATGTCATCGGCGTGAACTGGCTGCCGCCGCATCACGACATGGGCCTGTTCGGCGCCATCCTGCATCCGCTGTTCCTCGGCGGGACGGCGGTGCTGATGCCGCCCTTCGCCTTCATCCAGAAGCCGCTGCGCTGGCTGGCCGCCATCGCTGCGCATCGCGCCACTGTCGTGGGCGGGCCGAATTTCGGCTACGAGCTGTGCCTGCGCCGGGTGAGCGCGGCGCAGACCGCTTCCCTCGACCTCTCCAGCCTGCAGGTCACCTTCTGCGGCGCCGAACCGGTGCGCGCCGAGAGCCTGCGCCGCTTCGCCGACCACCTGGCCCCGGCCGGCTTCGACCCCTCCAGCCTGCTGCCCTGCTACGGCCTGGCCGAGGTGACGCTGCTGGCCACCGCCGTCGCCAAAGGCAGCGGGCTGCGCGAGGTTGCCGCCGAGCCCGGCGGGCCGCTCCAGGTGGCCTGCGGCAGCCCGCCCGCCGGCTGTCGCATCAGCATCCGCGAGCCGGAGGGCACCGACCGCATGCCGGCCGGCGTCGCCGGCGAGATCTGCATCGCCGGGCCGCATCTGGCGGCCGGCCTCTGGCAGGGCGAGACCGCCAGCATCGCACCGCTGCCCGGGCTGCTGCAGGCGGAAGGCGCGCACTGGCTGCGCAGCGGCGATATCGGCGCCATGACCGAGGCTGGGCTGGTGATCCTGGACCGCATCAAGGACACGATCATCGCGCATGGCCGCAAGATCTACGCCGCCGATGCCGAGGCCGCCGCCTTCGAGGCCGCCGGCCCGCAGCTTGCCGCCGCGGCCGCCATCGGCCTGCCCGGCCCGGAAGGGGACCGGCTGGTGCTGCTCTGCGAGATCCCGCTGGCGGAGCGGCGCGGGCTGGAGCTGGCGTCGCTGTGCCGCCGCATCGCCGAGCAGGTCGGCCAGCGCTGCGGGCTATTGCCCGAGGTGGCGCTGCTCGGCTCCGGCACGCTGCCGCGCACCACCAGCGGCAAGATCCGCCACCAGGCCGCGCGCCAGGCCTGGCTGGAGGGCAGCCTGAAGCCGCTGCCCGCGCAAAGCCCCGCCGAGGAGGTCGCATGGGCCGCCACCTGAACGAGACGCAGATCGCGGACTTCCGCCGCGACGGCGTGGTCTTCCCGCTGCGGGTCTTCACCGAGGCCGAGGCGGCGGCCCAGCGCGCGGCGCTGGAGGCGATCGAGGCCAGCCGCGCCGGCCGGCTGCCACCCTCGATGAATGCCAAGCCGCATCTGCTGGTGCCCTGGCTCTGGGATCTGGTGCACCACGCGCCGATCCTCGATGCGGTGGAGGATCTGCTCGGCCCCGACCTGCTGTGCTTCGGCAGCAGCTTCATCATCAAGAACGGGCCGAGCGACGCCTATGTCACCTGGCACCAGGACCAGACGCATTGGGGGCTGACGGAGCCGCGCGCGGTGACCGCCTGGCTGGCCATGACGCCCAGCACCCCGGCGACTGGTGGCATGCGCATGCTGCCCGGCAGCAACCGGACCATCCTGGCGCATCGCGACAGTGGCGACAGCCGCAACATGCTCGGGCGGCGGGAGGAAGTGATCGCCAAGGTCGATGAGGCGCAGGCGATCGACATCACGCTCGCGGCCGGCGAGATGTCGCTGCACGATCCGCTGATCCTGCATGGCTCGCCGCCCAACCGGGTGCCCGAACGGCGGATCGGCTTCGCCATCCGCTACATCCCGGCGACGATCGGCCAGCGCGACGGGATGCGCAATTTCGCCACGCTGGTGCGCGGCAGCGACCATGGGAATTTCGCGCTGGAGCAGAAGCCGGCGGCCGCCTTCCATCCGGAGGCGCTGCGCCACCACGCGCAATCGCTGCGCCACGGCATGGCGGTGATCTTCGGCAAGCCGGGCGCCCCGGCCGGCGCCAAGGCGGACCCGTGAGCGACAGCCTGACCGACCCGGATGCACCGGTCGCGGCACCGGAGCCCCCATGCCTCGCCGCCGGCGGCCAGCGGGTCTGGACCGTCAGCCGGCATGCCGACGTGCTGGCGGTCCTGCGCTCACCGGACTTCCAGTCGGACTCACCGGAAGCGCGCATCCGCCGCATCGCGGACCGCGCGGGCCGCACCTTTCCGCAGCTTCTCGCCGTGCTGCAAGGGACGATGATCTTCCAGCAGGGCGGCCCGCACCGCGACAGCCGCGCCCGCATCCGCCCGCTGGTCGAGGAGTCCATGGCCGCCTGGCCCGCCTCACGCCTGCAGGCGGAGGCGCGCCGCATCGTCGCTGGCCTGCCCGACCCGCCGGAGGGCAGCCCGGTCGACGTGGTGCCCGCCTTGGCCGCGCCGCTGCCCGCCTTGGTGGTGGGCGAGGCGCTGGGCCTGGCGCCGGCCCTCTGCCTGGAACTGCAGGGCCAGGCGCTCGCGGTCAGCCAGAGCTGGGTCGCGGGCTCCGCCGTGCGCGACCTGATCCGCATGGAGGAGGCGGCGAAGGCCTTGCGCCATACCCTGCGCGCCCAGCGCGCGCCGGGCTGGCGCATCGGGCGGCTGGGGGATGAGGGGGCGGAGGGGGCCGTCGATCTCGCCGCATTCCTGCTGCTGGCCGGCGCCCATTCCGTCACCAGCACCATCGCCGCCGCACTCGATGCCCTGGCCCGGCAGCCGGCCCTGCAGGCGCGGCTGCGGCAGGACCCCGCGCTGGGGGCCGGCTTGCTGCGCGAGACGCTGCGCCTGGCCGGTCCGATCCGCCGCCCGAACCGCCGGGTTGCGCTGGCCGAGGCCGAGATCGGCGGCGCCCGCTTCCTGCCCGGGGACCTGGTGCTGCTGCCGACCGATCGCGCGCATCGCGACCCGGCGGCCTTCCCCGACCCGGAGCGCCTCGACCCCGCCCGCAAGGGCGCCGCGCTGCTCGCCTTCGGCGGTGGCGCGCATATGTGCCAGGGCCCGGTGCTGGGCACGCAGCAGGCCGAGGCGATGGTGCGCGCCGTGCTGGAGCGCTTCGCGCTGCGCCCGGCCGCCGATCGCGGCGCGCTGCTGGCGCATCCGGACTTGCGCAGCTTCACCCGCCTGCCGCTGCATCTGCGGCACCTGGATGCCGGCCGGGACCCCGCGAAGCGAAACCCCGCCATGAACCATGAGGAACCCGCCCCCGGATGACGGTTACGATTTCCAGCTTCGATGGGGCAGAGTCAGTCGAGAGCATCGAACCCGACGCGCTGATCGCCGGCGCCTGGCGGGTCACCGCGCAGACCGGGACCGCCGTGCCGGAGATCACGCGCGGACCCGAAGGGCTGGGCTTTCACGCGCCCGCCGCGGCAGGCGAGATTCTTCTCTCAGGGCCCATCGCCATCCCCGTCGAGGGCGACAAGGCCTGGCTGCAGCTCAATATCGCCATGCAGTCGCCCAACCCGCAGGCGCTGAAGGCCGCGCTCCACAATGTCGCGCTGGTGCGCATGATGGGGCAGGGGCGCGTGCTTTCGCTGTTTCGCGTCTCCGGCCGCATGCTGCGCTACGAGGAGGGCAGCGGGCTGCGGCTGGCGGCCTCCCTCGCCTGGTCGCTCGGCGCGGGCCAGTTCGGCATCCAGCTGTCCTTTAAGGCCGGCGGGCCGAGGGTGACCATCGCGCGCATGGTGGTCGATGTCACGCGCCAGCCGGCCGTGGTGCAGCCGCCCGCACCGCGTCGCCTGACCTGGCCGGCGCGGGCGGGTCAGGCGCAGCGGCTGCGCGTGGCGGTGCTGACCTGGGACGTCAGCGACAATCCGCTGGGCCGCGCCTATGTGCTGGCCGACCTGATCGGCCGCCGGCATGAGGTGGAGCTGGCGGGCAGCGCCTTCGCGCGGCCGCAGGAGGGCATCTGGGCGCCGCTGCGCAATGCCCCGCTGCCGATCCGCAGCTTTCCCGGCGGCGAGATGCAGGACTTCCTGCCCGCCGCGCAGGCCTTCGCGCAGACGATCGACTGCGACATCCTCCATGTCTCGAAGCCGCGCCTGCCGGGCCTGATCCTGGCGCTGCTCGTGATGCACCGGTTGGGCTGCCCGGTGGTGCTGGACCTCGACGACCACGAGCTGTGCTTCTACGGCCCCGAGGCCCGGGTGATCGGGCTGGAGGAGGTCGAGACGCAACTCGGGCCGGATGCTGCGGAGATGCCGGAGGAGCTGCAGTTCACGCGGCCGGACCGGCGCTTCTGGACCGGCGTCGCGGAGGGCCTGATCGGCAGCTTCGTCAACCGCACCGTCGCCAATGCCAGCCTGGCCCAGCGCTTCGGCGGGCGGCTGGTGCGCCATGCGCGCGACGAGGCGGTGTTCCACCCCGATCCCACGATCCGCGCCGCGGTGCGCCAGCGCCTGGCGATGACGGAGGCAGACCGTGTCATCCTGTTTGCCGGCACGCCGCGCCGCCACAAGGGGCTGGAACGGCTGATGGCGGCGATGCTGGCAGTGGACGATCCCCGCCTGCTGCTGGTGGTCATCGGCACCATCCGCGACCGCGGCTTCCTGAGGGAGCTGCACGCGCATGATCGCGGCCGCGTCCGCTTCCTGCCGGACATGCCCTTCGCCGAGCTGCCGGACCTGCTGCAGATGGCCGATGGCGTCTGCCTGCTGCAGGACGCCGCCTCACCCATCACCACCTTCCAGACGCCCGCCAAGCTCTCGGATGCGCTGTCGCTCGGCATTCCGGTGGCGATGACGCCGGTGCCGGGTGTCGGCGAACTGGCGAGCCAGGGGCTGGTCACGCTGATCCATGAGGAGGCCGATCTGCTGGCCTGGCTGCGCGGCATCGCCGCCGATGCGGAAGCCCCCGCCGCGCGGCAGAAGCGGATCGAGTGGTTCGACGCCGAGTTCAGCTATGCGGTGAATGGCGCGCGGATCGAGCGGGCGCTGGCCGGCGCACTGGAAACGCCGGTGACCTGGAATCCCGAATGGTCGCGGCTGTTCGCGGCGCTGAACCGCCGCTTCGGCAGCGAGCTGCCGGAGGCCCCGCCCGCCTGGGCCGGGCGGGGCCCGCGGGCCGCGCCGGTGGTGCGCCGCCGGCGGCCGATGGACCTGGTCTGCTTCTGGAAGCAGAACGACACCGGCATCTACGGGCGCCGGCACGACATGCTGCTGAAATACCTGCGGCAGCACGAACAGATCGGCACCATCATCCAGTTCGATGCGCCGGTCCGCATCGACCACCTGCGCCGGGACGATGCGGCCGCCGGCGGCTCGCCCTATCACCACGGCAAGCTGATCGCCGATGCCACGGCCCGCCGCTTCCTGGAGATCGACGACGAGCCCGGCCTGCTGCGGCGAACCTTTGTCTATGCGCGGGAGCGCGGCACCAGCTATCTCGGCCGCAGCCTTCCGGAGCAGGAGGAATATCAGAGCCATGTGGCGAGCGTCATCGCGCGGCATTGCAGCGGCGACCTGATCGGCTGGGGATGGCCGATCGCGCCGCTGCATGCGGAGATCACCGAGGGGCTCGGCTTCGACCTGAACGTCGTCGACCTGGTCGATGACCAGCGCACCATGGCCAGCAGCCCGGAGATGGCCCTGCGATTCGAGGAGACCTACCGGCACATGCTGCAGGGCGCCGACCTGATCTTCGCCAATTGCGATGCGGTGCGCGAGGGCTTCGCGGCCTTCAGCCCGCAACCGATCCATGTGGTGCCCAATGCCTGCGAATTCTACGGCGCGATCAGCGGGCGGCCGCGCGAGCTGGAGGGGATCGACGGGCCGGTGATCGGCTATGTCGGCAATCTGCGCTCCCGCATCGACATCGCGCTGCTGGAGGAGCTTGCAGCGCGGCGTCCGCGCTGGACCTTCCTCCTCATCGGCTCGGCGCACGACACCACGGAGGTCCTGCGGCTGCGCCGGCATGCCAATCTGCGGCTGCTGGGCCCCAAGGTCTATGAGGAGGCGCTGCGCTACATGCACTGCTTCGATGTCGCGATCATGCCGCATCTGCGCAATGCGGTCAGCGACCGGATGAACCCGCTGAAGCTCTACGTCTATGTCGCGCTCGGCATTCCCGTGGTCAGCACCGATGTCGCGAATATCGACGAGTTGCGCGATCGCATCGCGGTCGCCGCGGATGCCGAGGATTTCCTGGCCCGGCTGGACCTGGCCGTGGCGCGGCGCAGCTTCACCGGGCCGCACCGGCCGCCCTCGGCCGGCGAACTCTGGCCGATCTCCTGGCCGAAGCGCGTCGCCGATATGGTCGGGCTGTGCCAGCGGGCGCTGAGAAGCTAAGGCGCGCCGAGCAGGCGAGTGAGTTCCCGATGCGGGATCCCCGCCGGCGCGGCATCACGCAGCCGCTTCTCGTAAAGGCTGCGGGCGGCCTCGACCCGGCCATGGCGCGCCAGCAGCCGCACCAGCCGGACGGCCGGCCAGGGATTGTCCGGATGCTGCTGCAGCAGGGTGGTCAGGCGCGTCTCAGCCTCCTGCACCTTGCCCGCGCGCTCCATCCATTCGGCCTCCAGCAGCATGAGACGCATGTGGTGCGGCCAGGCCGCGCGGGCCGTGGCGATCCGCTGGCGCAGCGCCTCGTCGGCCGGGCCCCGCATCGCGGCAGCCAGGGCCTCGCATTGCGCATCGGGATCGTCCGGCGCGGCGCTGGTGCCCGTGATCGCACGGAGCAGCAGGCCCCATTCGGCATGCGCGGGAGGCTCCGCCGAGACGGCCTGCAGCAGCCGCGCCTGGGCAGCCGCGACCGCCGGTGAGGGCGCCGAGGCCAGCAGGCCGCGCAGCACCGCGGCATGCGCATCGATGCGCGCCATCGCCGCCTGCAGCCGGGCGTGGGTCGCCTGCGGCAGGGGTTGCAGCAGCGCCGCCGCCACCGCTTCCGCATCGGCCCAGCTTTCCTGCAGCCGCGCGGACTCGCCGATAGGCTCCAGGAGTCCGAGGAACTTGACCATTCTTGTGCGGGCAATGGCGATGCCGGGCCTGCCATAGGACAAGGCCGTGATCAGCCCATGCATCGAGGAGCCGAGATAGGCCTCGGCATGCGCGATCAGCGCGGCGATCTGCCGCAGGCCCTCCGGCTGGTCGACCAGCAGGGCCGGCCCTTCGAGATGCGCCATCGCCTGGCGCGCCAGCGCATCGTCGCCATGGCATGGGCCGATCGCGAGCAGCACCGGCACGGCCTGCAGCCTGGCCGCGATGCGATCGACCACGGCGCAGGCGGCGCGCAGGTCGCCGCCAATGTAGCGATCGTTCAGATGCACAGCGATCCAGCGCGCGGGCACGGCCATGCCCCGGCTGGTGAAGGCATCCCGCGCCGTGGCGAGCAGGCTCTCGGCCGGCCAGACCGAGCTGAGCTTCAGTGCGGTATCGGGCACGATCTCGGCGGGCGCGCCGAGGTAGACGCGGCTGGCCTCATCGCGCAAGGCGACATGATCCGCGGTCGGCAGCACCAGGTCGCGCAGGCCGCGCGCCCAGGCGCCCTCGACCGGAAACGGCAGGCCTGGTGCATTCCAGGCCAGCCGCGCGCCTGCCTGCGCCGCCAGGATGGATGCGCCGAGCCAGAGCGAGGCATAGGTGAAATCGGACCGGCCGAAGACGCCGGCATAATCAGGCAGCGGCGTCGGGCTGGCATGGATGATATTGCCGCCGCCGATCAGACAGAGACGGGGCGCAGCATCCTCGGTGAAGGCGGCAAGGGGCCGCGCCGGCCAGCAATCCGCCCATGCCGGCGCGCCCCCGCGCGGCGAATAGCAGCGCAGCGTCGCCAGCCCATCGCCCAGAAGGTGCGCAAGCACATGCGGGAAGAGGAGATCGCCGTAATTGGCGACATCGAAGGTGCCGAACAGCGCCGCGTCGCGCGGAGCCGCTTGCGCCGACATCATGTCGACCTTGACTCGTTCGGCAGAAGCTCGCGGTAGGCGCGGCGATGCTCATGCGAGCGATAGCCGATCTCCAGCTTCTGGTAATCCGGATCGCGGTCCATGAACAGATCGCAGATCAGCCGGACATGCGGCGTCGCGATCTGGTCGTCGCTGTAGAATTCGAGGATGGTGGGGAACACCTTCGGGTTCATCGTTGGCGAGATCGCGAAGGACCAGTCGTAGTCATCGAAGAGAATGACGCCACCCGGCTTCAGCAGTTCCTTCAGCAGCAGCGTCGCCGGGGCGGCGTGGTGGAAGGCGTGCGCACCGTCGAGGAACACGAAGTCGAACAGCGGCACCGGTCCACCCGCCGCGCGACGCGCCAGCAGCATCTGCGCCAGAGCCCAGTTGTAGCTGTCCAGCTTGCGTCGCGTATTGCCGTGATAGACGACGTTGGTGAAGCCCAGCCAATCGAGATCCGGCTTCAGATCGTCGAGGCGGCTTGAATAGTCGAAGAGGTGATAGCTGCCGCGATTGGCCAGCAGACGGCAGATCTCGACCGAGGTCGCGCCGATTCCGATGCCGACCTCGCAAAGCACCGGCTGCTGCTCCCGCGCCAGTATCGCTGCGATCAGCTTCAGGGCATGCTCGTTCGGCTTGGCGATATCCACATTGGCCGGATCGCTCAGCTTCTCCAGCATGCCGCCCACCTCCCTGATTCCGGTGGCACAGCATTCCATGCGACCGGCGGTTGTCAATCTCCGCCCAGCCGGGCAAGACAGTGCCGTGAAGGGCGCTGGTACGGGCGCTTCGACAACCTCATTGGCCGGCGTCGCACGCTTGGTAGGCCGGCCAAAGTGGTCGCCAGGCGGTGAGCAGCCGGATCATCGCTGCGTAGGCTCCAACTCCTGAGAGGCTGGAGCGATGACGAGCAAGACGACGAACAGCTGGCGGTTCAAGAACCGCGCCTGAGCCCGAGCAGGAAACGCCGCCGCGCTGCGGTCGTCCGAGGCGCTCGGCTCTGACAGCCGGATGCGTCAGTGCTCGTCGGTGCCGAACCGATAGCCGACGCCGGGTTCGGTGCGGATCAGGCGCGACGCGGCGCCCAGCTTCTGGCGGAGATGGCCGACATAGACGCGAAGGTACTGCGTTTCCTCCGCATGGGCCGGCCCCCACACCGCCGTCAGCAGCTGACGGTGCGTTATCACGCGGCCCTCTCCGCCGCGCACCAGGGCCGCAAGCAGGTCCCATTCCCGCGGCGTAAGCTTCATCGGCTCGTCTTCCCCGATCCGCGCCGTGCGACGCGCGAAGTCCAGCTCGAGGTCACCGACCCTGATGATCGCCGTCTCCGGCCCCTCCGGTACAGGACGCCTGGCCCGTCGAAGCGCGGCGCGGATGCGGGCCAACAGTTCGCCCAACGCGAAAGGCTTCTCGACGTAGTCGTCCGCCCCGGCATCGAGCGCAGCCACCTTGTCGGCCTCCTGATCGCGCGCGGAGAGGATGACAATCGGCGCCTCGGTGAAGCCCCGCAGCTTCGGAATCGCCAGCTTCCCGTCACCATCGGGCAGGCCGAGGTCGAGCAGGATCAGCGCCGGGGAACGTTCGGCCGCGAGGCGCAGCCCCTCTGCAGCCGTCTCAGCCCGCAACGCCTCGTACCCCGCGGCTTCCAGGGCTGGCGTGAGGAAGCGGTGGATCTGCTTCTCGTCGTCAACGACGAGGACGCGCGGGATCGGCCTATCGGTCATGCGCCGGGAAACCTCACCACCATCCGCGCACCGCGCCCATCGGGCGTCACCGGGCTCTCCGCCGCGATCCGTCCCCCCATCGCCTGCACGAGCCCGCGGCAGATGGCCAAGCCAAGCCCGCTGCCAGCGGCGACGCGGTCGGTGCGCATCGCGCGGAAGAACGGGTCAAAGACCCGATGCAGGTCCTCCCGGGGAATGCCAGGCCCGTCGTCCTCCACCGTGATCGCGACCTCCGGACCCGCGCGCGTGAGCCGCAGCGTGACACGGCCATCCGGCGCGGAGAACTTCAGGGCGTTGTCGAGCAGGTTCGCCAGCACCTGGTCGAGGAGCGCGGGATCGAGGCGCGGCACCGCCGGGCGCGTCCCGAGGTCGAGCGCCACCTCCCGCCCATGCGCCCGGGACGCGCGCATTGCGGCCGTCTCGGCCGCCTCTCCGAGGTCCACCGTCTCGCGCCGCGGCTGGATCTGCCGGTGCTCGATGCGCACGATGTCGAGAATGTTGGCGATCCAGCGGGACAGACGTTCCGTTTCCTCCTCGGCAGCGGCGAGCAGATCCGCGCGGGTCGCCTCCGACAGCGCTGGTCCGGAGGTCCGCAAGGTCGCGATCGCGCCGCGGATCGAGGTGAGCGGCGTCTTCAGGTCGTGGCCGAGCGAGGTGAGCAGCGCCGTGCGCAGCGCCTCTGTCTCGGCGCGCGCCTCGCCGCGGGCGCGCTCCTCCATCAACTCCGCGCGCTCCAGCGCGACGGCGGCCTGGTCGAGCAGCGCATTGAGCGCGCGGCCGGCCTCGCCGTCGAGAGGGCCACTGCCCTCCGGCGGATGCAGGCCGACGAGCCCGGCGAGGCCGCGCGCCGTGCGCATCGGGCGGAACTGCCAGGCGGCGGAGGGCAGCGTGTCGGTGCCGCGGCCGGCCGGGCGGCGGTTGGCGGCCGACCAGCGCGCCGCGGCCATGCTCGCCTCGTCCGGCTCGGCCTCTACGGGAACGGAGGCCCGCACGACCGGCTCCGGCACGGTCTCACCCGGCAGGGGCGGCAGCAGCAGGAGCACGCAGGCGGGCCCGCCCGCGATGCGCGACGCCTCCTCGGCAATCGCCTGCACCAGGTCGCCCTTGTCGCCCGCCCCGCCGAGCCGGCGGCTGAACTCCACCAGTCGCCGCAGGCCGAGCATGCGCGCGCGCGCGGCGCGCACGGACCGCCCCAGCCCGCCGGTCGTCCCGGCCAGCAGCAGCGCGACGAGCGCGAAGACGACCACGCCGACCACGTCCTGCGGTCCGGCGATGGTCAAGGTGTAGCGCGGCGGCAGGAACAGGAAGTTCCAGGCCAGGAAGGACAGCCCCGCGGCCAGCCCGCCCTGGATCGGTCCGAAGCTGACTGCGGCGGCCACGATGGGCACCAGGTAGATCATGCCAAGCGCCCCTTCGGGCACCACGCCGTCGAAGGCGAGTCCGACCAGCGTCGTCAGTGCCACGAGGACGGGCGTGGCGGCCCAGCCGATCCAGGACGGCAAGGCCCGGCGCTCCGCCGGCACAGGGCGGGGCGCGCCGGCCGGCTCGGGGACGAGGTGCAGCGTGAAGTCCGTCGCCCGGCGCAGCAGCACCGCAGAGAGTGTCCGCCCGGTCAGCCGCCGCCACCATCCCGGCCGGCCCCGGCCGATGACGAGGTGAGTGACATTCCGCGCCCGCGCCTCGCGCAGGATGGCGGCGGGCAGGTCGCCGCCGGCGACGGTCTCGGTCTCGGCACGGAGCCGCTCGGCCAGGCGCAGCGCCGGCCCTGGGTCGCCCACCGGATCGGCGGTCGGCTGCTCGACATGCAGCGCAACCAGCGGGGCCTTCAGCGCGTCGGCCACGCGGCGGGCCTCACGCACCACCGTTTCGGCAGAGGGATCGGCGCCGATCAGCGCCATCACGCGGTCGCCGGCCGGCCATGGCCCGTCGATGGCGTTGGCGCGCATGTAGCCCGTGACGTCCGCATCCACGCGCTCGGCGGTCCGGCGCAGCGCCATCTCGCGCAGGGCGGCAAGGTTGCCCTCCTTGAAAAAGCCCTTCAGCGCACGGCTCGCCTGGTCGAGGCGATAGATGCGGCCCTGGCGCATGCGCTCGATCAGCTCGGCCGGCGGGATGTCGATGAGCTCGACAGCGTCGGCCTCGGCCAGTACCCGGTCGGGCACCGTCTCCGCCACCCGCACGCCGGTGATCCGCGCCACCGCCTCCGACAGGCTTTCCAGGTGCTGGACGTTCATGGTGGTCCAGACCTCGATGCCGGCCTCGCGCAGCTCCTCCACATCCTGCCAGCGCTTCGGGTGGCGGCTGCCCGGGGCGTTGGTATGCGCGAGTTCGTCGAGCAGCAGGATCTGCGGGCGCCGGGCAAGCGCGCCATCGAGGTCGAACTCCTCCAGCTCCTGGCCCCGGTAAGGGATGCGCGCGCGCTGCAGGACAGGCAGGTCGCCGACCGCCGCCTGCGTCTCCGCCCGACCATGCGTCTCGATGATGCCCGCCAGCACATCGGCGCCGCCGGCGTGACGCCTGCGGGCCTCGGCCAGCATCTCCATCGTCTTGCCGACGCCGGGCGCGGCACCGAGGAACACCTTCAGCCGTCCGCGCCCTTCCCGTCGCGCCAGGGCGAGCAGCGCGTCGGGATCGGGGCGAGTGGGCTCGTCGACCATGGCTACAAGACTAGCAGATTTTGGCCAGCTTGGGAGGGCGACCTGCGCTCGGCACACCGGAGTGCGGACGCGCTTCGGCCCCGGGCGTGACCGTCCTGGGAAGGCCGCAGCGTGCGAGACCGGGGCCGACCGCCGTCGCGCGCAGCAGGTCGCGGACAGTTCCCGACTCTCGCCCCGATCGGCAGGACGCCCGTCGTGCAGGCCGACAGCGGGCCGCCGCAATCCTGGATGACGAGGAGGCTCTGGCAGGCCGCACGGGGGTCGCGAGCACCCCGGCGATCAACAGCGCCTGCCGAACCGGGAAGGTCACGACACGCTCAGCGCAGCGCATCCAGCGCCAGGTTGAGGCGCAGGACGTTCACGCGCGGCTCGCCGAGCAGCCAGAATTGGCGACCCTCCGTATGCTGCGCGACAAGTTCCGTGAGGCGCGCCTCCGGCAGGCCACGCGCCTCGGCCACGCGGCGGATCTGCCGCGCCGCGTTCTGCGGGCTGATATGCGGGTCGAGGCCGGAGCCCGAGGCGGTGGCCGCATCGGCCGGCACCGGGCCGCCGCCAAGCGCGGCCACACGCTCCTGCACCGCCGCGAGCAGTGCCGCGGAGGTCGGGCTGAGCTGCGAGGCAGCGGAGGATGCCGCGTTGTAGGGATCGGGCGAGGTCGCGGAGGGCCGCGGGTGGAAGTAGCGGGCATCGGCGAAACTCTGCCCGAGCAGCGCGGAGCCGATCACGCGGCCCTCGCGCTCCACCAGGCTGCCGCCCGCCTGGATGGGAAAGACCACCCCGGCGACCCCGGTGAAGCCGACCGGCACGGCGAGGCCGAGCAGCAGGGTGAACAGCACGACCATGGCGATGGCCGGGCGGAGGATGGCGGTCATGGTTCAGACGAGCCCCAATGCAACGAGGATGAGATCGATGATCTTGATGCCGACGAACGGCGCCACGATGCCGCCCAGCCCGTAGATCAGCAGGTTGCGCCGCAGCAGCGCCGCAGCGCCGACCGGCACGTACCGAACGCCACGCAGCGCGAGCGGCACCAGCGCCGCGATGATCAGAGCGTTGAAGATCACGGCCGAGAGGATGGCGCTCTCCGGCGTGGCAAGGCCCATCACGTTCAGCGCAGCGAGCTCCGGATAGGACGCGATGAAGATCGCCGGCAGGATGGCGAAGTATTTCGCGACGTCGTTGGCGATCGAGAAGGTGGTCAGCGCGCCGCGTGTGATCAGCAGCTGCTTGCCGATCTCCACCACCTCGATGAGCTTCGTTGGGTCGCTGTCGAGGTCGACCATGTTGCCCGCCTCGCGCGCCGCCTGCGTGCCGGTCTGCATGGCAAGCCCCACATCTGCCTGGGCCAGCGCCGGCGCGTCGTTCGTGCCGTCGCCGGCCATCGCCACCAGCCGCCCCTCGGCCTGCGCCTTGCGGATATAGGCGAGCTTGTCCTCCGGCGTCGCCTCCGCGATGAAGTCGTCCACCCCGGCCTCGGCGGCGATGGCGGCGGCGGTCAGGCGGTTGTCGCCGGTGACCATCACGGTGCGGATGCCCATCTTCCGCAGCGCGTCGAAGCGGTCGCGCATGCCGGTCTTGACGATGTCCTTCAGCTCGATCGCGCCGAGGAGCTGCCCATTGCGCGACACCGCGAGCGGCGTGCCGCCGGCCCGCGCGATGCGGTCCACCGCTTCGCGCAGCGCGGGCGGGGCCTCCCCGGGAAGGCTTCGCAACAGCGCGTCCGCCGCGCCTTTCCGGTAGGCGCCTTGCGGCAGGTCCAGGCCGGAGATGCGGGTCTGCGCGGTGAAGGGGATCACCTTCGCGCCCTCCGGCAGTGCCGGCGCCTCCACGCCGAAGCGCTCCCGCGCAAAGGCCAGGATCGAGCGGCCCTCCGGCGTCTCGTCCGCCAGGCTGGACAGGACCGCGGCCTCGGCCACCTCGCGCTCAGCCACGCCGGGGGCCGGGATGAAGCCCGCGGCCTGGCGGTTGCCGAGGGTGATCGTACCGGTCTTGTCGAGCAGCAGCACGTCGACGTCGCCTGCCGCCTCCACCGCGCGGCCACTGGTCGCAAGCACGTTGAAGCGCACCAGCCGGTCCATGCCCGCGATGCCGATGGCCGAGAGCAGGCCGCCGATCGTCGTCGGGATCAGCGTGACGAGCAGCGCCGCCAGCACGGGCACGGAGGGAGGCTCGCCGTTCCAGCTCGCCAGCCCGACCAGGGTGGCCACCGCGATCAGGAAGATGATCGTCATGCCGGCGAGCAGGATGTCGAGAGCGATCTCGTTCGGCGTCTTCTGGCGGTTCGCGCCCTCGACGAGGCCGATCATGCGGTCGAGGAAGGTGGAGCCCGCTGCCGCGGTGATGCGCACCACGATCCAGTCGGAGACCACCAGCGTGCCGCCGGTGACCGCGCTGCGGTCGCCGCCGCTCTCGCGGATCACCGGCGCGCTTTCGCCGGTCACCGCGGCCTCGTTCACGCTGGCGATGCCCTCGACCACCTCGCCGTCGGAGGGGATGAGGTCACCGGCCTCGACCAGCACCAGGTCGCCGACGCGCAGTTCGGTGGCGGCGCGCGGCTGCCACAGCGTGCGGTCGTCCGCGCGCAGCAGAAGCTTCGCCTGCGCCTCGCTGCGCGCGCGCCGCAGGCTTTCGGCCTGGGCGCGGCCGCGACCTTCCGCCACGGCCTCGGCGAAGGTCGCGAACAGCACGGTCAGCCAGAGCCACAGCGCGATGCCCGCCTGGAAGGTCCAGGGCTGGCCGAGCGCCAGGGCGCGCCCGGCCAGGACCGTCACCAGGATCGCCACAACCTCGGTGACGAAGATGACGGGGTTCCGTACCAGGCGGCGCGGATCCAACTTCGCAAAGGCGTCCAGCGTCGCGCGCCGGACGATGGGGCCCGAGAGGAGGGCGCCGCCGCGGATCGCGCGGCGGGCCTCCCCGGCCGGAATGGCGGGTGTCATGTCCATGGATGCGGAGCCTCAGAAGGTCTTGCCGGCGCCGAGCACGAAATGCTCCGCGACCGGGCCGAGGGCGAGGGCGGGCATGAACTGCAGCCCGCCAAGGATCAGGATCACGCCGGCGAGCAGCCCGACGAAGAGCGGCCCGTGCGTCGGGAAGCTGCCGGCAGAGGCCGCGAGCTTGGGCTTCGCCGCAATGGCGCCCGCGATGGCCATGACCGGCACGATCACCGCATAGCGGCCGAACAGCATCGCCAGCCCGATCGTCGTGTTGAACCAGGGCGTGTCGGCGGTCAGACCGCCGAAGGCCGAGCCGTTGTTCCCCACGCCGGAGGTGTAGGCATAGAGGATCTCCGACAGCCCGTGCGGGCCGGCATCCTGTACGGAGGCAGTGGCGGCGGGGAGCACCGCGGCGACCGCCGTGAAGCCGAGGATGAAGAGCGGCAGCACCAGCACGGCCAGGACCGCGAGCTTCACTTCCTTCGCCTGCACCTTCTTGCCGAGGTATTCCGGCGTGCGGCCGACCATCAGGCCTGCGACGAAGACCGCGAGCAGCACGAAGACCAGCATGCCGTAGAGGCCCGAGCCGACGCCGCCCGGCAGCACCTCGCCGAGCTGGATCAGGAACAGCGGGACCATGCCGCCGAGCGGCATGAAGCTGTCAAGCATCGCATTGACGCTGCCGTTGGAGGCGCCCGTCGTCGCCACCGCCCAGAGAGCCGAGAGCGGCACGCCGAAGCGCACCTCCTTGCCCTCCATGTTGCCCATCACCGGGTCCAGGCCGGCGGCCAGGTGCAGGGGGTTCCCGCCGGCCTCCGCGGCATAGACGATCGCCACGCCCGCGACGATGAAGCCCATCATCACCGCGAACAGCGCCCAGCCCTGGCGGATGTCGCGCACGATGTGGCCGAAGGTCAGCGCCAGCGCGAAGGGGATGGCAAGGATCGCCCAGCTCTGCAGCAGGTTGGTCCAGGGCGTCGGGTTCTCGAAGGGGTGCGCGGAGTTCACACCGAAGAAGCCGCCGCCATTGGTGCCAAGCTGCTTGATGGCGATCTGGAAGGCTGCTGGGCCAAGCGGAATCGTCTGCGACCCGCCATCGAGCATCGTCGCTTGTACATAGGCCGAGAGGCTTTGCGGCACACCGCCCGCGACCAGCAACAGGCCGAGGATGAGGGCCAGCGGCAGCAGCAGGTAGAGCGTGATGCGGACGAAGTCCGCCCAGTAGTTCCCGAGATCCTTCACGCCGCCGGCCGCGAAGGCACGCGACAGAGCCAGGGCGAGCGCGATGCCGGTCGAGGCGGAGAGGAAGTTCTGCACCGTCAGCCCCGCCATCTGGCTGAGATAGCTGAGCCCGCTCTCGCCGCTATAGGCCTGCCAGTTGGTATTGGTCGCGAAGCTCACCGACGTGTTGAAGGCGAGCCATGCGGATTGCCCGCTGACGCCCTCGGGGTTCAGCGGCAGCACACCCTGCAGGCGCAGGATCGCGAAGAGCAGGAGGAAGCCGGCCGCGTTGGAGGCGAGCATCGCCAGCGTGTAGGCCTTCCAGCCCATGCCGCGCGCCGGATCCACGCCGCCGGCGGCGTAGAAGATGCGCTCGACCGGCGCGAGGAATTTGACGCGCCCAGCCGCGACAGCGGCGGTGTAGCGGCCGAGCGGGATGGCGGTGGCGGCGACGAGGCCGAGGATGAGGGCGATCTGCGCCCAGCCGATGGCAGTCATGGCGTCACATGTCCTCGGGACGCAGCAGCGCCCACAACAGGTAGAGGAAGAGTCCGGCTGTCACCGCGCCACCGAGGATGAGTTCGGTCACGGCGGTCAGACCCTCTCGCAGCCGGCCACGTAGGCGGCCATCAGGCCGAAGACGCCGACGCCGAGCGCCAGCAGAAGAACATCGATCATTGTGCGCCCCAATTCCGGGTGGTGGATGCGGACATCACGCGTCCGGACCAGCGGCGTAGCGGGGATGCGTGCAAAGGATCGATGTGGAATTCGGCGACGCGGCATAAAAAACGCATAAAGACAGCGGCTTCGACCGGCATCATGCCACCTTGATGGGCCGCCACCGCCTCTCGCATGGCGCCTTGACGCGATGACGGCGCAGTCACCCACCCTCCGCGCACCGCGCACGTATTGGGGGAGCGGCCGCCATGTTCGCCGGCGTCACCATGCTCAGATGCGATCTCGATGGGCAGCGTGAGGGATGACCGGTCGCGCGGAGGAGGCGAGCCATCCTCCCCGGCGCGCGCGGCGAATGCCCGCCTTGCGGATCAAGCGCCGCCTACAGCAGCGGCCGCCGCCGTTCGCCGCTGATCGCGCGTTCGAAAGCGTGGCCGGCGCGCAGCGCCAGCGCATCTTCGAAGGGGCGCGCGGCAATCTGGGCGCCGACCGGCAGCCCGCCTTCGCCGTAGCCCGTGCAGACGGAGACCACCGGCTGTCCGGTGACGTTGAAAGGGGCGGTGAAGTTGGGCCCCTGCAGCGTCGCCCAGGTGCCGAGCTCGCTGAGCGGCGGCGCCTCCCCGGGCTGCCCGGCGGTGATGAGAAGGTCGCAATCGCGCATCGCGCCGGCCACGGCCTCGCAGAGCTCGCGCCGGCGACGCTGCGCCTGGACGTAGTCCGCGCCGGTGATGAGGGCGGCGATCGACAGGCGCTCCCGCAGGTTGCGGCCATAGTCCTGGAAGCGGGTCTGCAACCATGGCTGATGGATCGCCAGCGCCTCCGCCATCATCACCACCCAGCAGGCCGCGTGGCAGTCGCGCAGCGGCGGCAGCGTGATGTCCTGGACCGTGGCGCCTTCCGCGCGCAGCACCGCCACCAGGCGATCGATCCCCGCCAGCACCGCCGGGCTCGCCGGCAGGTCGGATTCATGGAAATGCCGCACCACGCCGATGCGCAGCCCGCGCACCCCCTGGCCGAGGCCGGACAGCAGGTCCGGGGGCGCCCCGCCGGCCGAGGAGGGGTCCTCCGGATCATGGCCCGCCATGGCCTGCAGCAGGATGGCGCAAACCTCCACCGTCCAGGCCATGGGGCCGACCGTGTCCATGCTATGCGACAGCGGCAGCACACCGCGGCGGCTGCACAGGCCGAAGGTCGGCTTGACGCCGGCAATCCCGCACCAGGCCGCGGGCAGGCGGATGGAGCCGCCGCTGTCGGAGCCCGAGCCACCCAGGATGATCCCCGCCGCGACCGCCGCGCCGGTACCGGAGGAAGACCCGCCCGTCGCCCGCACCCCGTCCCAGGGATTGCGCGGCGGCGGCCAGGGCAGGTCGAAGGAGGGACCGCCACTGGCAAATTCATGCGTGGCGAGCTTGCCCAGCATCACCGCGCCGCCCGCCGCCCAGGCCGCGACCGTCGCCGCATCGCGGGCCGGCACATGGCCCAGCAGGATGCGCGAATGCGCGGTGGTCTCGACCCCGGCGGTCTCGAACAGGTCCTTGTGGGCGACGGGGATGCCATCGAGCCTGCCGCGCAGCGTACCCGCCATCTGCCGCGCCTCGGCCTCTTGCGCCTGGCGCAGCGCGAGGTCGCCAGTGATGCGGATGAAGGCGTGCAGCTTCGGGTTCAGCGCCTCCGCCCGCGCCAGCGCGGCCTCGGCAAGTTCCACAGGGGAGAGCGCGCGCGCGGCGATGAGCCGCGCGGCCTCTGCCAGGGTGGCGGGCAGCACCGTCATCGGCGTGGTGCGAAGACGGAGGCGGGTTCGACCTCGACGGGGCGCGGCGCGTGCAGCCGCTCGATCATCGCCAGGAAAAGCCCGGTGGCGCCCCGCACGCTTGCCCTGCCCTCCGGGTCCAGCGGGATGCGGGCGCGCGCCATCAAGGCGTCGAAGACGGCCTCCGGCATGGGAGGTGGCGTCGGATCGGCCATGCCTCGTCTCCCGTCAATCGAGCCGCGCGAGCCAGCCCTGCGTCCCGGCGGCGGAGGCCGCGTGGGCCTCCGTCACCCAGGGGTCGTGGCCGGGGATGACGAGGTCCGGTGCATCGGCCAGCGCCAGCACCGTCTCGAAGGCATCCAGCGCATCGCCGACATGGAAGACGGCCGGAAAGGGGATGCGCCTTTCGAGATTGGCCCGATGCGCGACGGCATCGGTGGCCAGGCACATCCAGCCGCGCCGCGTGTGCACGCGCACGACCTGCAGGCCATCGGTATGGCCGCCGACATGGTGCAGCGTCATGCCGTCTGCCAGCCGCACCTCCCCCTTGTGCAGCACCAGCCGGCCGGCATGCAGCAGGTCGGTGGCGGCGTTGATATCGGCCGTCTCATAGCCCGCCCGCAGCACTGCATGGCGCATGGCGGGGCCGGTGACATGGGCCATCTCCCGCGCCTGGAGATGGAAGGTGGCATTGGGAAACAAGCCGGGCTGCCCCGCATGGTCCCAGTGCAGATGGGTCTGGATCACCGTGCGCACACCGCCCGGCGCGGTGCCGAGCGCCGCCAGCGCATCCCCGAGCGCGCGGAAATCCGCCTTGCCGTAGCGCGCACATCTGGCCGCGTCGGCCGCGGTGTCCATGGCGATGACACCCCCCGGCCCGCGCAGCAGGAAGGCATGGTAGGCGATGGGCATGGCCGCATCGCCGCCCGACCCGCCGAGGAACCACTGGTTGGCGCGCCGCGCGCCATCGGTGGCGTAGCGCAGCGCATGGACTTCCCAGGTCATGCGCGCAGCCCCATCAGCGACAGCCCGCCATCTACCGTCAGCGTCGTCCCCGTGACATAGCTGGCGAGGTCGCTGCACAGGAACAGGATGGCGCCCGCCACATCCGCCGGCAGGCCGGTGCGCCCCGCCGGGATCAGCGCCAGCTTCCGCTCCCGCCAGGCGGGATCCTCGCGCGCCGTGCGATTGAACTCGGTCTCAATGGTGCCGGGCGCGACGGCGTTGACCGTGATGCCGGCCGGCGCCAGTTCCAGCGCCATCTGCCGTACCAGGCCACCAATGCCCGCCTTCGACGATCCATAGGCCACGAGCCCGGTGTTCGGCATCCACTGGTTGACGGAGGAGGTGAAGACGATGCGTCCCCCTGGCCGCCCGCCCTGCCCCATCAGGGCCGCGGCTTGCCGCCCCAGCGCGAAGGCGGCGCCGAGGTTGATGGCGTGGATGCGCGCGAAGTCGGCATCATCCGTCTCGGCCAGCGGCTTGCGCAGCAACACGCCGGCATTGCTGACCAGGATATCGAGCCCGCCCAGCGCCGCGGCCGCACGCCCCGGCAGCGCGGCTGCGGCCGCGGTATCGGCGAGGTCGGCCTGCAGCGCGACGCCGCCGGTCTCCGCCGCCAGTGCGGCAGCGGCCTCGGCCTCGTCCAGGTGATGCACGGCGACGCGGGCGCCGGCCTGCGCCAGCATCCGCGCCGCGGCGCGACCGATCCCCTCCGTGCCCGCGCCGGTGACCAGCGCGCGGCGGCCGGTCAGGTCGATGGCGAGGCCCATCATGGCGCGGCCGGCAGCACCTCGATCGCCAGCGTCTCCTCGTCTGCGCGCGGGGTGAAGCGGATGCGGTCGGCACGGCCGGCCCAGATCGCCTCGAAGGTCAGGATGGGGATGACGTAATTCTGCGCGATGGTCCGCTCCATCGCCGTCTCCAGCACGCGGCGACGCTCGCCATCGTCCAGGATGCGGCGACCGCGCTGGATCAGCGCATCGGTCTCGGCGTCCGAGATGCCGGAGTAGTTGATGGCGCCGAGGCCGAGATCGCGGTTCGGCGTATGGATCTGGCTGGTCAGGAAGTAGCTGCTCTCGCCGGTCAGGCTGCCCCACCCCGCGGCATGCAGCGGCCACTCGCGCCGGGCGCGCTGCGGAAAGAAGGTGGCGCGCGGTTGGGCCGAGAGCTCCACGCGGATGCCGATGCGCTGCAACTGCTGGGCCACCGCCTCGCAGATCTTGCTGTCATTGACGAAGCGATCGTTGGGGCAGGCGAGGCCGGTCTGGAAGCCATTGGCGTAGCCGGCTTCCCGCAGCAGTGCCCGGGCGCGGTCGGCGTCGAAGCGTGCCGGCGGGATGCGGTCGGAATGGCCGAAGAAGCCGGCCGGCACCGCCTGGTTCGCGACGCGCGCGCGGCCTTCCATCAGCCGCTCCACGATGGCCTCCCGGTTGATCGCGAGCGACATCGCCTCCCGCACCTTCGGGTCGAGCCAGGGGTTGCGCGGCAGCGGGGCGCCCTGCGCATCACGCGTGCCGGGCAGCGGGTCCTTCCCGATCTCCGGAAACAGCATGTAGACATAGGCGGAGGCACCGCCGAAGACCCGCGTCCGGCCCTGCTGCAGCCGCGCCACATCCTGCAGCGGCACGCCATTGATGAAGTCCACATCGCCGGAGAGCAGCGCCGCAACCCGCGCACCGTCATTCGTGATGGGCCGGAAGGTCACGCGCTGCCAGTGGGCCGGCCCCGCGAAATAATCGGCGTTGCGGTCCAGCACGAAGGGCTGGCCCGGTTGCCAGGCGGAGACGCGATAGGGCCCCGTGCCCACCGCCGCCTGACCGGTATTGAATTCCGCCGTCGTCCGCACGCCCTTGGCGCCGGAGATGATGAAGACATTGGAGATGTTGGTGGGCAGAAGCGGCACGGGCCCATCGGTCAGGAAGCGGACCGTCAGCGGGTCCACCACCTGAACCTCCCGGATACCCTGGATATAGGTGGCGTAGGAATTCGGGTTGTTCGCCACGCGGGTGATGCGCTCGATGGTGAACTTCACATCCTCGGCCGTCAGCGGGCTGCCGTCATGGAAACGCACGCCGGGGCGCAGCTTGAACTCCCAGGTCGTCTCGTCCACCGCGCGCCAGGATTCCGCGAGAGCCGGCCGGACCTGCAGGTTGGAGTCGCGCGACAGCAGCGTGTCGAAGATGTTGCGCAGCGCGGAGGTATTGGAGCCGAGCAGGTTGAACTGCGGGTCGAGCGTACCAGGCTCCGTCTGCATGCCGACCGTCAGATTCTGTGCTGCGGCCGGCATTGCGAGGGCGCAGGCGAGAAGGACAGCGGCGGTACGCATCGTTGTATCTCCGGACGGGTGTCGTATTGAGACGCGGCGCCCGCCGGGTGTCAACGCAACCACCGTCGCCGCGCCCGTGCCCGTATACGGCGCGGTGGCGCCTGGCGTGAGCCTAACGGCCGCGCCACGGCGCCAGCGCTTCATCAGCCACGGCGCGGGCCCCGGCCCTCGGGATAGACCCAGCGCGGGTCGTTGAACTCCTGGATCTCCAGCCAATAGCCGATGGGATCCTTGAAGAACGCGGAATAGACGTTGCGTCCGCCCTTCATGTTGGGCGGGCCGTCGAACTCGACGCCGCGGGCCAGCAGGTACTGATACATTTCCTCGACGTCCTCGACGAGGAAGGTGACCATCATGCCCTTGGTGCCGCGCGGGCGGCCTTCCTTGTTGCAGACACCCAGGAAGCCGGTGGGGCTGACCTGGAAGATGTGGCAGACGCCCTGGTCCAGCACCTCCTTCAGGCCCAGCACGTCGCGGTAGAAAGCGGCATGGGCCTCCATATCGTCGCTGTAGAGCCAGACGACATTCTGTTCGATGAACTGGGGACGCATGAATCGGCCTCGGCGCAATGGTCCAGCAGCATTGCCCGCCGGCCGCGCCGTGGCAATAATGCGGGATGACGATGAACCGCCTGACCGTCGCGCTCGCCCGCGTATACATCCCACCGCGCGGCCGCATCACCGACGACACCTCCGTCCTCACCCTCCGCTCCCTGGTCTTCGAGCCGCTCTGCCGCTGGCGCGATGGCGTGGTCGGCCCGGCGCTCTTCGCCGACTGGCGGCATGATGCGGAAGGCCGCGTCTGGCATTTCGCCATCCGCCCGGACGCGCGGTTCCATGATGGCGTCGCCTGCACGGTGGAACATGTGCAGGACTGCATCACGGCGACGCTGGAGGGGCGCGACATGTTCGGCATGCCCTGGTCCTATGCCCGCTACCTCGCCGGCGCGCGGATCGAGGCCGCGGATGCGCGCACGCTGCGCATCACCACGCCGCAACCGCTCGCGGACCTGCCCGAGATCCTCGCGGAGTTCTTCGTCACCAGGGACACCGCGGAGGGCCAGGCGCTGATCGGCACCGGGCCCTATCGCGTGGTCTCCTTGCAGCCCGATGCGGTGGTGGAGCTCGATTCCGTCGATCCCGCGCGCCGTCCGGCGCAGCTGCGGCTGGTGGCGGAGCGGGATGCGGAAGCGCGCTTCGCCATGCTGCTGGACGGCCGCGCCGATGTCGCGCTGAACCTGGAAAGGCGCGCGGCGGCGCCGGGCGGGCATGGGCTGGACTGGTATCGGACGCCGACAACGCTCTCCGTCATGTTCTACCTGAATTGCGGATCGGGCCTGTTTGCCTCCCCGGCGGCGCGGCTGGCGGTGAACCTGGCTGTGGACAGGCAGGCCATCCTGGACCGCCTGTTTCACGGTCTCGGCGTGCCGGCGCAAACCATCGTCAGCCCCTTCCATCTCGGCATGCCCGCCGGGCTGGCGCCGATCCCGCACGACCCCGAGCGCGCCCGCCGGCTCTTCGCCGAAGCCGGTGCGGATGGGGTGACGGAAATCCTGATCCGCACGCCCACGCATATGCCGGAACGCGCTCCGGAGATCGCGGCGATGGTGGCGCAGGATCTTGCCGCCGCGGGCTGTCCAGCGCGGATCGAGATCGTCGAGGATCGGCCGGACTATGCGCTCCAGGTCGGTGACAAGCGCATCGGCGATATGGCGATCTTCGACTCCTCGCCGCACAGCACTTTTCGCGTCCTGAACGACAAGATTTCCTCCGTGTCGCGTGGCGTGTGGTGGCAGGGGCATGACGATGCGGCGCTGGAGCCAATGATCCGCGCGGCGAACCGGACGATGGACCCGGCGGCGCGCGCCACGGCCTATGCGCAGTGCCTGGCGCGGCTGCAGGCCGACCCGCCCTGGCTCTATCTGTTCCATCCGGAGGAAGCCTTTGCCGCGCGCCCTGGCATCACGGGGCTCACCATGGATCATCGCGGCGTGCTCGGCTTCGACGGAGAGGAATGAGATGAACCACCGCGACAAGGTGCTGGTCACCGCGACCGCGCTCGGCGAGATGCTGGCGCGCGGCGCGCCCGTGGCCGTGCTCGCCATCCGCAATGCGGCGGGGGATACGGCCGGCACGCCGCGCATTCCCGGCGCGGTGGATGTGGACCTGCCGACACAGCTCGCCGCGCCCGGCGGCGGCACGCGCGGCAGCCGCCCGCTGCCGGATCTCGCGGCGCTGCAACGTGATTCGCGGTCCTGGGGGCTGCGCAACGGCCTGCCAGTCGTCGTCTATGACCATGACCGCGGGCTGGTTGCGGCGCGGGCCTGGTGGGTGCTGCGCTGGGCGGGGCTCACGGATGTGCGGCTGCTGGATGGCGGCTTTGCCGCCTGGCAGGCGGCGGGCCTGCCCGTGGCGCAGGAGGCGGGGCGTCCCGAGGCAGGCGACGTGACGCTCAGCGCCGGCCACCTGCCAGTGCTGGATGCCGATGCCGCGGCCGCCCTGGCACGGGACGGGCTGCTGCTGGATAGCCGGGTGCGCGTGAACTACATCGGCGGTCCCGGCGAGCCGCGGCGCGGCCATATCCCGGGATCGGTCAGCGCACCGGCGGCGGATGCGCTGACGGAGGCCGGGCATTTCGCGGATGGCGACACGCTGCGGCATCTCTATGCGGCGCTGGGCGCGGATGGCACGCAGCCGGTGGGTGTTTCCTGTGGCGCGGGAATTTCGGCCGCGCATTCGGTGCTGGCGCTGGCCTCCATCGGCATCGAGGCCGCGATGTTTCCCGGCTCCTGGTCCGCCTGGGCGGCTGATCCCGCGCGGCCCGTCATCATCGGAGGCAAGCCCCAGTGAGTCCCGACTTCGCCGGCACGCCGGACCGCCGCGGCACCGATTCCACCAAATGGGCGCGCTACGCGCCGGACGTGCTGCCGATGTGGGTGGCCGACATGGATGTGGCCGTGGCGCCGCCGATCGCGGCGGCGCTGGCGGAGCGGCTGCAGCACCCGGTCTTCGGCTATGCCGCCGTCCCGGATCGCGTGCGCCAGGTGATCGCGGACCGCATGGCCACGCGCTACGGCTGGGCCGTCTCGCCCGAGGATGTGGTGCTGCTGCCCGGCGTGGTGCCCGGCTTCAACATGGCGGCGCGGGCGCTGGTGCCGGCGGGTGGAGCGGTGCACTACCACGCGCCCGCCTATCCGCCGATCCGCGCCGTCGCCGCGCATTGGGGCCTGCGCGACGCGCCGCTGCCGGTGGAGGCCGGCGCCGGTGCCGTGATGGCGCGCGACGATGTCTTCCTGCTCTGCAACCCGCATAATCCCAGCGGCCATGCCTTCACCCGCCCCGAGCTCGAGGCGCTGGCGCAGGCTTGCCTCTCCGCCGGCGCCTGGATCATCGCCGACGAGATCCATTGCGACCTGCTCTTCGACGGCCGCCGGCACGTGCCGATCGCCTCGCTGTCGCCGGAGATCGCGGCGCGGACGGTGACCCTGATGTCGCCGGGCAAGGCCTTCAATATCGCAGGCCTGAAGATCGCCTTCGCCATCATCCAGGACGCCGCGCTGCGCGACCGGTTCCAGGCCTGCCGCCTCGGCATGGTGGACCAGGGCAGCGGTTTTGGGCTGCTGGCGATGGAAGCGGCCTTCACGCAATGCGACGCCTGGCTCGCAGCGCTGATTCCCCAGCTGCAGGCGAATCGCGACCATGCCGTGCAGCAGCTGCAGCGGCTTCCCGGCCTGCGCGTCGCGGCGCCGGAGGCGACCTTCCTCGCCTGGCTCGATCTACGCGAGGCCGGCCTCGGTCCCGATCCCGCCAGGGTGCTGCTGGAACGTGGCCGCGTCGCGCTGAATGCCGGGCCGGATTTCGGCGCGCCCGGCTTCGCGCGGCTGAATTTCGGCTGCTCGCGGGAATCGCTTGACGAAGGCATTGCCCGCATCGCCGCCTGCATCCCATCATGACGCCTTCGAGATATCGCTGAGGAGTCCTGCCATGCTGACCCGTCGCGGATTGGCGCTGTTGCCCGCCGGCCTGCTCGCCACGCCGGCCCTGGCGCAGTCCGGCTGGCCGAGCCGCCCGATCCGCCTGATCGTCGGCTTTCCCGCCGGCGGCCTGTCCGACCGCATGGGCCGCATCATCGCGGAGGTGCTGAGCGCCGGGCTGGGCCAGAATGTCTTCGTCGACAATCGCGGCGGTGGTGGCGGCACGACCGGCACACGCCAGGGCGTGACGGCGGCGCCGGATGGCTACACGCTGACCTTCGCCGCGCCGTCGACCCACATCACCGGGCCGCTGCTCTACCCGAACCCCGGCTATGACGGCGTCAGCGACGTGGTGCCGATCGGCGCCTTCGCGCAAATCGGCAGCCTGGCGGTGGTGCATCCCTCCGTGCCCGCCACCACCATCGCGGAGCTGGTGGCGCATTGCCGGGCCAATCCGGGCAAGCTGAACTTCGGCTCGGCCGGCTCCGGCGGTTCCGTGCATCTGGCGGGCGAGCTGTTCAAGATGATCGCGGGCGTCGACATCGTGCACGTGCCCTATCGCGGCGGCGCGCTGATGCTGCAGGACCTGCTGGCCGGCCGCATCCAGATCGCCTTCGACAATACGCCGCAGATCCTGCCGCATGTGCGTGCGGGCAGCGTGCGCGGCCTGGCAGTGACGACGCGGGAGCGGACGCGCTTCGCGCCGGAATTCCCGACGATGATCGAGGCCGGCGTACCGGATTTCGAGATCAGCAGCTGGTTCGGCGTCACCGCGCCGCCCGGCACGCCGCCCGCGATCATCGAGCGGCTCAGCAGCGTCATGCAGGCGGCGGTGACGGGCCCGGCCTTCAGCACCACGCTCGAAGTGCTGAATGCCGAGCCGCTGGCCCTCGGCCCCGCGGCCTTCGGTAGCTTCATGCAGGAACAGCGCGGCCGCTTCGGCGAGATCATCCGGCGGCTGGACCTCAAGGCCGCCGATTGATCAGCCGCGCTCGGCCTTGAAGCGCGCCTTCGTCTCCGCATCCGGCGGATAGGTTCCCTCGAGCGGCGCGCCGGCGGCGATCTGCTCGAGGATCCATTCCTCCATGCGCTCCTTCTCGATGGCGGCGTCGGCGACCTCCTCGGCGATCTCGCGCGGGATGCAGACGGTGCCGGAGGCATCGCCCACCATGACGTCGCCGGGGAAGACCGCGACGCCCGCGATGCCCACGGGCAGGTCGTAATCGACGATCATCACCACCGCGCCGGAGGGCACCGGCGAAGACCCGCCGGCGCAATGCACGCAGAAATCCATCTTGGACATGATCGGCAGGTCGGAGACCCCCGTATCCAGCACCGCGCCGGCCAGGCCCGCCTTCTGCAGGGAGGTGGCGATGATGTCGCCAAGCACGGAGACATGCAGGGCCGCGCCACCGGTGGCACAGACCAGCACCGATCCGGCCGGCGCCGCGGCGAAGGCCTTGCGGTGGATATTGGGGATCCGGCCCGCCGCCGCGGCCTCACGCAGATCCTCCCGCACCGGAATCGCCCGCACGGTGAAGGCCGGGCCGATCATCTTCGCAGCCTTGGGATTGCAGGGCGCGATGCCATGCAGGAAGCGCGTGCGCAGACCGCGGGCATAGAGGATGCCGGACAGCGTCGGCACCGCGACCTGCGCGAGCTTGGCCACCAGTTCAGGGGGCAAGGCGTTCATGGATACTGCAGCACGATGTCGCGCCCCACTTCCTTGGCTTCAGCTTCGGCGCGGTCACGCCAGGCACGCATCAGCGGACTTTCCATCTGCGCCGCGATGAAGTCCATGCTGTCGGCTGCCAGTTCCACGCCGTAGGTGACGTAGCGGCTGCACATCGGCGCGAAGGCGGCATCGGCGTAGCAGAAGCTGGTGCCGACGATGTAGGGGCCACCATAGCGGGCGCGCGCATCGCGCCACATCGCCTCCATGCGCTCCGTCCCCGCGCGCACGCCGGGGCGGTTCATCAGCTTGACGCTGGAGGGCAGGCCATCGCGCACCGGCCAGCGCTTGATGAGGTTCATCGGCAGGCCGTTGCGAACCTCGTCGAAATGGCTGTGCACCTCGGCCGCGACACAGCGGGCATAGGCGCGCGCGGTGGGGTCCTGCGGCCAGATGCCGCAGCCGGGATCCTGCTCCCACAGCCACTCCGCGATCGCCAGGCTGTCCCAGAGCACCATGGGCGCATCCGGACCACCCACATGCAGCGACGGCACGCGGCCGGAGGGTGAGACGGCCTTCAGCCTGGCCGGGCTGTCGGGGCGGGACAGGAAGATCCGTACCTCCTCCGGGGCGATGCCCCCCAGCTGGCAGGCCATCCAGCCGACCAACGACCAGGATGACGACCAGGCACTGCCCAAATACAGGACAGATCGCATACGGCTTCTCCATTCGCGTGGGGTATATTGCTGCAATGCACAAGGTCTGGGCAGTATCCTCTCCCAGGATGCTGGAGATCTTGAGGATGACAACCCGTCGAATGGTACTGGCCGCTGCGGCCGCAGCCTTGGCCGCGCCGGCCGTGCAGGCCCAGGCGGCCTATCCCAGCCGCCCCATCCGCTTCGTCGTGCCCTGGGCGCCGGGCGGGGCGACCGGCAACATCGCGCGCATCATCGGTGACGCCATGGTCCCCTTCCTGGGCCAGCCGCTGGTCTATGACTTTCGCGCAGGGGCCGGCGGCGCCATCGGCTCCGACAATGTCGCGAAATCGGCCGGCGACGGCTATTCCATCCTGATCGCCGGGGCCGGCACCTTCTATCGACCAGTAATCGAGCGCGACACGCCCTTCGACCCCTTCAAGGATTTCGGCTTCATCGGCCGCATCGGCGACGGCCCCTTCGCCCTGGTGACCCGCAACGGCCTGCCCACCGACCTCGTGGGCTTCATCGCCCATGGCAAGGCGAATGCCGGCCGGATGAACTACGGCTCCTCCGGCCAGGGCTCGACGAGCCACCTGACCGCCGAGGCCTTCAACACCGCGGCCGGGATCCAGGCGACGCACATCCCCTACCGCGGCTCCGCCGGCGTCACCGCCGACCTGATCGCCGGCCGCATCGACTACTATTTCGACGCCTTCTCCAGCGTGCAGGAGAATGTGGCCGCCGGGCGCATCCAGATCCTCGGCGTCACCAGCAGCCAGCGCGCGACGCAGGCGCCGGAGGTGCCGACGATCGGCGAAGCGGCGCTGAGCGGATTCTCCGTGGCACCCTGGTGGGGCATCGTCGGCCCCGCCTCCGTGCCGGCAGCGGTGACGGCGAAGCTGGCCGAGGCGATGAAGCAGGCCGCTGCCATTCCGACCGTGGTCGCGCAGCTGGGCGCGCAGGGCTGCCGCGCCGCCTTCCTGGAGCCCGCACCCTTCGCGGACTTCGTGCGGTCGGAGGACGCCAAGTGGACCCGCATCATCGAGGGCGCAGGCCTGCGGGTCGCGTGATCTTCGGCGACCGGACCGGACGCGCCGAGGCGTATCCGGTCCGGCCAGCCGCATCAGACCGGCAGCTTGAACAGCGCCGCAGGATTGGTCGCCGTCATCCGCCGGATCTCGTCATCCGTGAAGCCTTCGGACTGCACCAGCAGCAGATACTCGCGAAACGCCTCGACCGGCGGCGGCAGCAGGAAGACACCGCCATCGCTGGACAGCACAGCCCTTTCGCCCGCGGCGCGGATGCGCGGCGCGAAGTCCTGGATGGTGCTGGCATTGGCGATCTTGTGCTTCTCCTCATCCACATGCGTGAGCCCGACCTGGGTCGCATGCGTCAGGATGAAGAAGGAGAATTCGCAATAGGCGCCCATCGCCACGATCTCGCCGATCTGGTCGATGGTGTAGCGGGACCCATGCGTCCGCACGCGCTCCACGCCGCGGCGCCTGGCCTCCCGCACCAGCTGTACCGCCTCCCGCCCCGAGACATGGCCGCAATCGAAGACCACATCCTTCGCGGCGCAGAGATCCATGATGGCGCAGACCACTTCGGGTACTTCGCCGCTCTCGGGCACGAAGAAGGTGGTCTCCAGGAAGGCGGGGCTGCGGCCCTCGCGTTCGGCGATGTAGCGGGTGTGGTGCGTCGGCAGGCTGACGAAGCGGGCGCCGGTGCCGGGGCCGTAGCCATAGCCGATGGCGGCCTTGGCGACTTCCAGCGTCACGCCACCCGCGGTGGGCTGCATGATGACGCCGCCGAAGGCGTAGCAGCCGAGATGGCCCAGCTCCTCATTCGCCAGGGCCGCATAGCCCGAGGTGTTCTGGAAGTTGTCCATGATGCCGATGGCCTTCATGCCCGCGGCGGCGGCCTGGCGCACCGATTCGAACACATTGACCGACCGTCCGTTCAGATGCGGCGCGCTATGGACGTGGCAGTCGATGGCGCCCTTCAACAGGTGCGAACCAGGCATGGCGTAGGCCATCAGCGAAGTCTCCTTGGTGCGGGGGCGATCATGTCGCCCGGTCACTTCTCTCGCAGGCGGGCCGCCGCGTCAAAGCGGCGGACACGACGGCGCCGCGAGGTGGTCGACATCGCTCATCGCCGCAATTCGCGTCTGCCCAAGCAGCGCCATCACGCGCCGCAATTCCTGAATCAGGATTTCGATCGCCTGGGCCGCACCGGCTTCCCCTGCGGCCGCCACGCCATAGAGCGGCACGCGGCCGACCAGCACGGCCTTGGCGCCCAGCGCCAGCACCTTCGCGATATCGACACCGTCGCGGATGCCGCCATCCAGCAAGAGCGGCATGCTCCTCGCCGCAGCCAGACAGGCGGGAAGCATTTCCACCGTCGAGACCATGCCATCCAGCTGCCGCCCGCCATGATTGCTCAGCACGGCGGCCTCCGTGCCGAGGGCGGCGAGGCGCGCCACATCCTCCGGATGCACCACGCCCTTCACCACCAGCGGTCCCCGCCAGGCGTCGCGCAACCGTGCCAGGCCCTCGAAGGTGAAGGCCGGATCCTTGCCCTCGTTGATTGCCCTGCGCTCCGCCTGGACACTGTCGTCCGGCAGCTTCATCGCGATGTTCGGAAAGCGCGGCGGCCCATGCCGCAGCGAGGCCGCCAGCCAGGCGGGATGGCGCAGCGCGTCGATCCGCGTGCGCAGGCGGGGGCGCCCTGAGGGCGTGAAATGCCGCGCCTCCCAATGACGGATGCCGGCGACCGGCGTATCGACGGTGATCACCAGCCCGACGCAGCCCGCCCGCTGGGCCCGCGCCATCAGCCGCTGCGTCGCATCCGGGTCGCGCAGCGGATAGGCCTGCATCCACACCTGCCCGCCGGCCTTCGCCACCTGCTCCACCGGCATGTTCGACGCGGCGCTGAGGATGAAGGGCACGCCCATCCGCGCCGCCGCGCGGGCCAGCATGCCATCCGCGCCCGGCCGCATCATGCCGGCGACCCCGGTGGGCGCCACCATGATCGGCGCCGCCATGGCAAGGCCGAACAGGCGGGTGCCGACATCGACCTGGGACACATCGCGCAGCGTGCGCGGCAAAAGGGCCAGCGCATCCAGCGCTACCCTGTTGCGCGCGAGCGTGCGTTGCTGCCCCGCACCGCCTTCAAGATAGTCCACGACGAAGCGCGGCAGATGGCGATGCGCCGCCTCGCGCAAGGCAGCGATGCTGTTCGGCAGCGCCCTCACCGTGGATGCGTGAGGTACTGCGCGTTCACGCAGGTGCGCAGACGGCCGTTGCGCAGGTAATCGACCAGATAGGTCATCGAGAGACGACGGATATCGAGGATGCTCGCCGTGCTGTAGAAGGCCGAATGCGGCGTCAGGATCAGCCGCTCATCCAGCCATTCCTCGCCGGCGGCCCAGGCCTTGGTGAGCGGGTCCTCGCGATCCAGCGGTTCCTCCTCGAAGACATCGAGCCCGGCGGCATTGAGATGACCGCTGCGCAGCGCCTCGGCCACGGCGGCGAAATCCATGATGCCGCCACGCGCGGTATTCACCAGCACGGCGCCCCTGGGCAGCAGGGCCAGCGCGCGCGCATCGACCATCCTGCGCGTCTCCTCGTTCAGCAGGCAGTGGATGCTGAGCAGGTCGCTGCGTGCGAGCAGCGCATCCAGCGTGTCAAACCTCTCCCAGCCGAAGGAAAGCTGGTGGCCGACGGGCAGATGCGGATCGTAGTAGCCGACCTTCATGCCGAAGGCCTCGAACCGGCGCGCCGCCGCGGTGCCGATGCGGCCGAGCCCCACCAGCCCCACCCGCACCTCGCCCAGCCGCTTCACGGTCTTCAGCAGCCTCGCATCCCAGCTGTCATTGGAACGACGCAGCCGGCGGTCATAGGCCTGGACGCCGCGCAGCAGCGCCAGCGACAGGGCGACCGCATGGTCCGCGACCTCCGTCGTGCCGTAGTCCGGCGTGTTGATCACCGGAATGCCACGCTCACCGGCCGCCTTGAGATCGACATGGCCATAGCCGACGCCGCCCTGCGCGATGCAGCGGCAGCGGTCGAGCCTGGCGATGATCTCGGCCGGAAGCCGGTGCGCGCTACGGCAGTTCAGCACCGCATCCGCATCGGCATAGTCGCCAGGGTCCGGCAGCGTGCCCTGCACCGAACGCCGGAACATCAGCTCGACGCCAGGGCCGGCCGCGGCTTCCTCGACATCGGGCAGGGTGTCGTAGAGGGGATCGATGACCAGGATCTTCATCAGTGGGTCTTCTGCCAGAGGGAGATGAGCGCCTCGGCATCGAAGCCGGCCGCCCTTGTGGCGTCGATCATCGCCTGTTCATCCGCGAGCAGATCCTCGATCGCGTCCGGAAGTGCCGCGACATGCTCGGGCGGCACGATCATCGCGCCATGCCGGTCGGCATGGATCAGGTCGCCCGGATGCACGGTGAGGCCGAAGACGGTCACCGGTTCGCCGAAGCCGCGGATCTGCGTGAAGCCATTGCCGAGGCAGATGCTACCGGCGAGGATCGGAAAGCCGTCCACGGCATGAAGGTCACGCATGGCGCCATTGGTGATGACGCCCGCGCAGCCGAGGCCACGATGGATCGCCGCATGCACCTCCCCCCAGATCGCCCCGAGCCCAGGACGTTCGCCGACATCCTGCATCACAACGATGCATGGGCCAGGGCCGCGATCCACCATGCGGTAGTAGCCAAAGCGGATCGCGTCCTTCTCGGCCTGGGCCAGTGGCGCGGGCCGGTCGGATGTCATGCGCGCCGTCACCGCATGGCCCACCATGCGCATGGCGGGATCGCTCGCGATCGGCCGGCCGAGGGTCAGCCCCTCGACGCTGTGGCCGCGCAGCCTGGTCAGGGCGTTCCAGACGGTGGGCGTGTCGTATCGTCGCAGCGTGGCGATGGTTGCTTCGGTATCCATGCGTATCGTCCTTGCGGCGGGGCTCCGCCCTGCGTCAGTTGAGGCTGATGTTCCCGCGCGTGATCACACGCTTCCAGCGCGCCGCATCATCGGCCAGCGTCGCCCCGAAGGCGGCGGGCCCCTCGCCGACCGGGACCAGGATCAAGGGCTCCAGCCGCGCCTGCAGCGCCGGCAGCGCCATGACCGCGCGCACCACCTCATCCACCCGCGCGATGGCCGAGGCCGGTGTGCCGACGCGGGCGACGAGCCCGATCCAGACGCGCACATCCATGCCGGGAATGCCCAGCTCCGTCGTCGTCGGCACATCGGGATATTGCGCCAGGCGCACAGGACCGGCCGCGGCGATGGCGCGCAACTCCCGCCGGTCCAGCGCCGGCTTCACGGAGGCGACGGAGCCCAGCGTCATGTCGACACGGCCGGACATCAGATCCGCCATCGCCTGCCCGGTGCCGCGATACGGCACGTGCAGGAAGCCGGCGCCGGTTTCCTGGTTGAGGATCTCCATCATCAGATGCGTGACCGAGCCGATGCCCGGCGAGGCATAGGTGATGCTGCGGGGCCGCGCCTTGGTCTCGGCGATCATCTCGTTCAGCCCCGGCTGGCGCAGCGACGGGCCGGCGGAAAAGATATAGGGCGCATCCACCAGATGCGTGACGGGCACCAGATCGCGCATCGGATCGAAGCTGAGATTCGGCGCCAGCGCCGCGGCGATGGTCACCTGGCCGCCGGAGGCGACCAGAAGGCTGGTCCCGTTCGCCGGCGACTGCACCACATTCTCCGCCGCGATGAGTCCGGCCGCACCGGTGCGGTTCTCCACCACCACCTCCTGGCGCAGCCGCTCAGCCATATGCGGCGCCATCAGGCGGGCCAGCACATCGACCGAACCACCCGGCGCGAAGGGCACGATGAGCCGGATCGGTCCCGTTCCGCCGGATTGGGCCCGGGCAGGCACGGCAAGGGCGGGCATGGCCAGGCTCGCGCTGGCCGCGGCCAGCAGGCTTCTCCTGTTGATGGGCACTGGACATGATCTCCTGTGAAGCACCGCCGGGGCGTGCCACGCCCCTGGCACCGTCACACGATCATCACGGCGAAGCCCGGATAGTGTCCAATCGCATTTCTTCGTCTATCTATGCAGAAATGCTATCAAGTCGGGCGTCAGGCATGGTCACCCATCGCATGGTCGAGGCATTCCGCGCGGTGATGCAGACTGGCAGCGTCACGCGTGCGGCCGGCATGCTGAACATTTCCCAGCCTTCGGTGAGTCGCCTGCTGGCGGATCTCGAAGCGGGGCTGGGCCTGCGCCTGTTCGACCGGCGCGGCACGCGCATGACCGCGACGAGCGAAGGCATCGAGCTTCATGACGAGGTCGAACGGTCCTTCCTCGGCCTGGCGCGCGTGCTCGATACGGCGGAGCGGATCCGCGCGCGTCATTCGCAGGTGCTTTCGGTCGCCACCATCCCGGCGCTGGGCAATACGCTCCTGCCCGAGGTGTTGCGAGGATTCCAGGCCTTGCGCGACGCCCCGGTGGTGCATCTGCACATCGTGCCGTCGCAGCAGGCCCTCAGCCTGCTCGCCCAGCGGCGCTGCGACCTGGCCTTCGCCTCGATCGCACCCGCGCCCGAGATCGGCCGGCAGGTCGCAAGCTTCCCGATGCGCGGGCGCGTCATCCTCCCGGCCGCACATCGCCTTGCGCGTGGCAGCCGGGCGCTGACACCGGAGTTGCTGGCGGGCGAGCCGATCGTCGCACTGGCGGCCCATTCGGTGATGCGGGTGGAGACCGAACAGGCCTTTGCCCAGCGCGGCGTGCCCTTCCACGTCGCGATCGAGACGATGCAGGCCTTCTCCGCGGCGCAGCTCGTCCAGGCCGGCTTCGGCTGCGCCATCGTCGATCCGATGACCGCCCGCGCCCATGAGGCGTCCGGCGGCGCGAGCCGCGCCTTCGAGCCCGAGATCGATTTCTCCTTCAGCGCCTATGCCTGGCGCACGGGCGACCAGATGGGCTGGATCGAACGCTTCGTCGCATCGGTCGCCGCGGCCGTCGCGTCACTGACCGGCGATTGAGACGCCGGGCACCACCTCCCGGCCCAGCCACTTCAACCGCCCTCTCCAACCGCGCCCGCTCGGGGACAGGCCTTCCGCGCGAAAGGCCAGCCTCGTCGCCCGCCTTCCAATCCCGCTCAGCCGGCCGGCTCGGCGCCGACGCGCGGCCGTTCCGGCATCTCGCCACCGATCCGCCGGGTCAGAGTTGCAGCCGCCTCGGTGAGGATCGGCCGGGCGGCCGCCTGCGCCTCCGCGGTCCAGCGGATCACCGGCGCGGAGAGCGCGAGGGCACCGGCGAGCTTGTCACCCGGCCCGAACACCGGCGCAGCCATCGCGCCGGTATGCGGATCCGTCGCCCCCATGGTGACGATCGGCAGCTCGAGCGTCGCGGCATAGGACGGCAGGGGTCGCGGCGCGAAGGCCCGCAGCACCTGGGCGATGCCGGAATTGTCGAGCGGCAGCGCATCGCCGACCCGCACATGCATCCGCAGCAGATGCGGGCTGTCCACCCGATGCAGGCAGAGCCGCTGCTCCCCGCGCCGCACGTAGAAGGCCGCCGTCTCGCCCGTCCGGGCCACGAGCTCCTCCAGCACCGGGATCACATGCGCATCCAGCCGGAAGGATTGCGTGTAGATGGAGCCGAGGCGGAGGACCTCGGCATCGAGCCGATAGGCGCCCTCCTCCTCGCGCGCCAGATAGCCATGCTCCTCCAGCGAGATGGCCAGACGCATGATGGTGCTCTTCACCAGGCCGGTCCGTTCCGCCAGCTCCGCCAGCGACAGGGCCCGATCGCCCTTGCGGAAGGCCGAGAGCACGGTCAGGGCACGGTCCGCCGAAGCAACGCCCTCAAGCGCCGGCCTTCGCTTTTCCTTCTCCACCATGGGCGCCTCCGTCATCAGGCCGCATCTAAGCCGATTCCGGGCGCGCGCGCAGGATGCGGCCGGTCGGGTCGTGCAGGCCGGTCTGTTCCTGGTCTGTGAAGAAGATGCTGCCATCCGCGCCGAGGGCCCGGTCGTTCAGCCCCCTTGAAGGTGGCGACCTGCGGCAGGACGGGCGCGCGCTGCGCGCCGCTGATTGCGAGCACGCGCAGCGTGCCGCCCTGGACATGGCCGAGCGCCAAGTCGAGCGAGACCATGACCGCGTCCACCTGGCGCGACAGCACATTGGTCACCGCCTCCCCCGCCCCGCGGAAGGGCAGGTGCAGCATGCGGGTTCCGGCGGCCTGGGCGAAGGCGGCGGTGGCGAAGTACGGCGCGCTGCCGCTGCCGCCGGTGCCGTAGGTGATACGCTCCGGCTCGCGCTTCGCGGCCGCGATCAGCGCCGCGAGGTCGGGCCAGGGCGCGTGGCGGTGCACGGCGATCACGACCACCGGCCGTCCCAGGCTCACGGCGAGCTTGGGCGGGAGGCGCCGCGCGATGGTATGCACGGCCCCGCCGGGCGCCCAGGCGACGACGAGGCGGATCGGGCGCGACGGCCAGGCTTCGCCCGCCGCGCCGCCCTGCGCGAGCCCGGGCCGGGACAGCGCCCCGCAGGCGAGCGGCATGGCGGCGAGACCGGCGCGGAGGATCTGGCGGCGGAGAGCATGAGGCGCGATTCCTTCCCGGGGATGCCCTGTTGCCGGGGCTTGTTTTTCGAAATGGCGTTTCGTTATATTCGAGTGCCGTCTGAGCCTGTCAAGCAAAGCCGCGGCGCGGGGAAGGAAACCATCGAGATGCCAGCACCCCTTTTCGGGCGCCGCACCGCCCTTTCCGCCGCCGCCGCCATGCTGGCCACGCCGGCGCTGGCCCAGCGCGGCTGGCCGGCGACACGCCCGATCGAGATCGTGGTGCCCTTTGCGCCCGGCGGCGGCATGGATGTCATGGCGCGCACCGTCGCCCCCTTCCTCGCCGCGCAGCTGCCCGGCGCGCGCGTCATCGTCGGCAACCGGGCCGGCGCCGGGGGCCAGGTCGGCACCGAGGCGGTGGCGAATGCCGCACCCGATGGCTTCGTGCTGGGCGCCTGCGCGACCCCCACCATCCTCAGCCAGCCGATCGAACGCGCTGTCCGCTGGCAGCCGGCGGAACTCACCTATCTGGCGCAGGTCGTCGAGGATCCCTGCGGCCTGTTCGTCCGCGCCGACAGTCCGCTGCGGGGGCTGCCCGATCTGCTGGCGGCGGCGCGGGCGCGGCCGGACGACGTGCCCTATGGCACCGCCGGCATCGGCGGGGACGACCACATCGCCACCCTGCTGCTGGAGGAGGCCGCGAGCCTGCGGCTGAACCACATCCCCTTCAACGGCACCTCGCAGCTGCTCGTGCCGCTGCTCGGTGGCCAGCTGGCGGTCGGCGCCTTCAATATCAGCGAGGCGCTGCCCCTGCTGCGCGACCGGTCCATTCGTGGCCTGGCCCTGGCCAGCGCCGAGCGGAATCCCACCGCACCGGATATCCCGACCTATCGCGAGGGCGGGGTGGACGTCGTCTTTTCCGCAGGCCGGGGCATCTTCGGGCCGCCAGGGCTGCCGGGGGCGATCCGCGCGCAGATCGAGGCGGCCTTCGCGGCCATCTTCTCCGATCCGGCCTGGTCGGACGCCGCCGCCCGCGCCGGCCTGCCGCTCAAGCCGCTGGTCGGCGCGGCCTATCGCGACGCGGCACTGGGGGGTGAGGCGGCGCTGCGCGCGCTCTGGGCCCGGCGGCCCTGGAAAGAGTAGGATCAGCTTTTCGAAATTTGATTTCGGTTTTCTATATTCCTGTCTGACCGCGCGCCCCGCCCCGTTCCGAAAGTGTCCTGCATGCCCCAGCCCGAAGCCACCAGGCCCGCGGTCCTCGTCACGGCCGCGAAGCTCGCCCCGGAGGCGGTCGCCCTCCTCGAATCCGCCGGCTACGCCGTGCCCTGCACATCCGGCTATCCGTCCGAGGCCGAACTGCTGGCCGCCATCGCCGCGCACCGCCCGGTCGCGCTGTTGCACCGGCAGGGGATCATCAACGGCACGGTCATGGATGCGGCGGCGCCCAAGCTGCGCGTCATCGCGCGCCACGGCGCCGGCGTGGACGGCATCGACCTGCCGGCCGCCGAGGCGCGCGGGCTGACCGTGACCCGAGCCGCCGGCGCCAATTCCCGCTCGGTCGCGGAACATGCGATGGCGCTGATGCTGTCCCTGCTGAAGGACCTGCCCGCGGTCGCGCAGGGCATGCGCGAGGGCCTGTGGGAGAAGACCTCCCGCATGACCCGCGACGTGGCGGGGGTCTCGCTCGGCCTGGTGGGCTATGGCGCGATCGGCTCCAAGGTCGCGCGCCTGGCGGAGGCCTTCGGCATGCGGATCGCCGCCTATGACCCGCTGCTGCCCGCGGGCCCGCTGCCGGGGCCCGGGGAGCGCGTCGCCGACCTTGCAACGCTGCTCGCACGCTCCGAGGTGCTGTCGCTGCACTGCCCGCTGGATGCGTCGACGCGCGGGATGATCGGCGCGGCGGAACTGGCGGCGCTGCCGCGCGGCGCCATCCTGGTGCATACCGCCCGCGGCGGCATCGTGGAGGAGGCGGCGCTGCTGGCCGCGCTGGACTCCGGCCACATCGCCTGGGCCGGCATCGATGTCTTCGCGCAGGAGCCGCTGGACGGCGCGAGCCCGCTGCGCGGCCATCCGCGCATCCTGCCCACGCCGCATCTGGCGGCCAATACGCCGCTCGGCGCCGTCGGCATGTCCACGGGCGCCGCCGAGAGCATCGTCGCGGTGCTGGCAGGGCGACTGCCGGCCCTGCCGGGCGCCGTGGTGATCCCGGGCGGCCTGCGCGTGGCAGCCTGAAGGGATGACGCGCGACGCGCCCTGCGGATGGGGCGCCTGCGCCACCGCCTGCCCGCAATCCTGAAGACGTTCCAATGGAGAGGAAACCATGAGCACCCACACCGCCCCCACGCGCCGCGGCATTCTCGCCGCCGGCCTCGCTTCCCTGGCGGCGCCCGCGCTGGCGCAGCCCGCCTGGCCGGCCGGCCGGCCGATCGAGGTCGTGGTCGGCTTCGCGCCGGGCGGCGGGACGGATGTCATGGTCCGGGCCCTCGCGCAGTTCCTGCCGGCGGAGCTGCCGGGCGCCAGTTTCGTCGTCTCCAACCGGCCCGGCGCCGGCGGGGAGACCGCCTATGTCGCGCTGCAGGCCGCCCGGCCGGATGGCTACACGCTCGGCACCATCAACACGCCCGGCTATCTCTCGCTCGGCGTGCAGCGACGGGTCCGCTACGACCGCGCGCAGATCCGGCTGATCGCGCGCCTGGTCGATGATCCGAGCGCCTTCGTCGTGCATCGCGATTCACCCTTTCGCACGCTGAAGGACGTGGTCGAGGCCGCGAAGCGACGCCCGGGCACCATCAGCGTCGGCTCCTCCGGCATCGGCACCGACGACCATCTGGGCCTGACGCTGTTCGAGGCGGCGTCGGGGGCAGAATTCATCCACGCGCCCTTCGCCGGCGCCGGACCGGTGCGGAATGCCGTGCTCGGCAAGCAGATCGATATCGCGGGCCTCAACCTCGGCGAGATCGGCATGCTGGGGCAGGAGAATCCGCTGCTCCGCGCCATCGCCGGCATGGGAGAGCATCGCTGGGAGCTGATGCCGGACGTGCCGACCTTCCGCGAGGAGGGTTTCGACGTGCAGATGACGAGTGAGCGCGGGCTGGGTGCGCCGCTTGGCATCCCGGACGAGATCGCGAAGCGGCTGGAGGATGCGATCGCGAAGGTGATCGCCACGCCGGAATGGGCCGAGAAGGTCCGCCAGCTGGAACTCGCCATGGCCTTCCTGCGCGGCGCGGAGTGGGAGGCGCAGATGCCGGCGCAGCTCGCGCGCTACCAGGGGATCTGGCAGCGCACGCCCTGGCAGTGATGGGCGACAGGCTGCGCCGCGGCCGCGCCCATCACCACGCGGAGGCGGTCAATCCGTGCGCTTCCACCGGCACATGGCGGCCGTCACCCCATCGATATCCGCCATCTGCAGGTGCGGTCCGATCGGCAGGCCCAGCAGCCGGTCTGCCGAGGCCTCCGTCTTCGGCAATTGCCCGCGCGTGACGCCGAGCCCGGCATAGACCGGCTGAAGATGCATCGGCGGGCTGTAGAGTGCGTTGCACTGCACGCCCGCGGCGGTCAGGTGCCGCGCCAGCGCCTCCCGCTCCGGCGTCTCGATGACGTAGTTGCGCCAGGCGTGGCGCAGGCCCGGCTGTTCCGCCGGCACCTGCACCAGGCCCGCAAGCGCCTGCGAATAGCGCGCGGCCTGCGCGCGCCGTTGCGCCAGCGTCCGGTCCAGTGACGGCAGCTTGGCCCGCAGCACCGCGGCCTGGATCTCGTCCATGCGGTCGTTCTGGCTCTCCTCCTCATGATGCAGGGCCAGCGGACGCGGCTGCATGCGGTGCCGGGCGCGGTCCTGCCCGTCACCCGAGACCAGGCGCAGACGGCGCGCGACCTCGGCATCCTGCGTGGCGCAGCCGCCGGCATTGCCCATGGCGCCGAGATGCTTGCCGGAGGAGAAGCTGAAGCAGGTGATATCCGCGAAGCGGCCGAGGCGCTGGCCCTCGATCTCCGCGCCCAATGCCAGGCAGGCATCCTCGATCAGCGCCAGCCCGTGCCGGTCGGCCAGCTTGCTGAAGGCCCGGATGTCGCAGGGCTGGCCATACATGTCGACCGGCAGGATGGCGGCGGTCCGCGGCGTGATGGCGGCCGCGCAGGCCGCCGGGTCCATGCAGCGCGTCAGCGGATCGATATCCACCCACACCACCCTGGCGCCGACCGAATGGATGGCGGTGCTGTTCGCCATGTCGGTATTGGCGACGGTGATCACCTCCGCGCCCGGCCCGATGCGGAGCGCGCGGAACGCCGCCTTCAGCGCCGCGGTGCCAGAGCCGGTGGCCACGAAATGCCCGGCGCCGAGCCAGGCCGCCAGTTCGCCCTCGAAGGCCGGAACCTCGTCGCCCCAGTCATAGCGCCCGCTGGCCAGCACGCGCGCCACCGCGGCATCGATGGCGGCCTTGTCGTCGAGATAGAGCTTCCGCCGGTCATAGACGGGGATCATGGGGAGGGCGCTTTCGCCTGCGGCGCATAGGCGATGACCTCGACTTCCATCGTGATCTGCGGCCGGCCGAGCACCGGCACATAGAGGCCGGTATGCGGCGGGCGATGATCGCCGAGGTAGTCCAGGCGCACGGCCGTCACGGCCTCCCGGTCCGCGGCATTCGTCAGGATCGTCGTGACCTTGGCGATGTCGTCCTTCGTCGCGCCCATATGCGCCAGGACGCGGTCGATGTTGCGCCAGATCTGACGCGCCTGGTTGGCGGCATCGCCGCCGACCCAATGGCCGTTCTCATCCTTTGCGACCTGGCCGGAGAGGAAGATGAAGTCGCCGGCGCGGGAGGCCTGCTCGTAGCTTTCGCCCGCGCGAACGCCGGGCGGGCTGGAGGTGAAGACCCTGGTCATCAGCGCGCCCCGGTATTGCGGCGCGCCAGCACGGCGCGCGTATAGTCGTAGCCGCTGGCCTCGTAGGTGATGCCCCGGCGCGTCGCCCAGAAATTGGTGAGCTGGTAGAGCGGAATGACCGCGGCATCCTCCACCGCCATGGCCACGGCCTGCCGCAACTGCGCCTCCCGCGCGCCATCGTCGAGCGTCGTGAGGGCGCGGGCAATCAGCGCATCCAGCGCGGCATTGGAATAGCCGGACCGGTTGAAGCTGCCCGTCGAGCGGTCGCGATCGAAGGTGCTGACCACATTGATCAGCGGATGCCCGGCCTGACCCGAACTCGCCCAGCCCCACATCGTGATGGGAAACTCCATGCGCGCGGCCCGCGGGCCGTAGGCGGCAAGCGGCAGGACCTCCACCGTGGTCTGCACGCCGATGCGCGTCCACATCTGCGCGATGGCCTGGGCCGAGACGGGATCGGTCGGCCGCGCATTGCCGGCGACGTGCAGCACCATGCGGAAGCCGTCGGGATAGCCGGCCTCGGCCAGCAGTCGCCGGGCCGCCACCGGGTCCGGCTGCGGCACGGCGATCGCCGGATTGTAGGAATAGGCCCCCGGCGGCATGAACTGGTAGTTGGGCACCGCGGTGCCCTGCATGATCCGCTCCGCCAGCGCCTGGCGATGGATGGCGATGGACAGGGCCTGCCGGACGCGCCGGTCCTTCAGCGGATTGGTCGCCAGCGGCCGTCCCTCATTATCCGTGACATGCGGTGCCACCTCCGCCGATTGGTTCGGTGCCAGGTAGACCAGCCGCAACCCCTGCGCCGAATGCACGGCCGTATTGGGATCGCTGCGGAAACGCGGCAGGTCGTTCGGCGAGGGCAGGTCGATCAGGTCCACCCCGCCCGAAAGCAGCGCTGCTGACCGTGCGCCGGCATTGGGGATGTAGCGGAACACGACGCGGTCCCAATCCGGCCGCGCCCCCCACCAGCCCTCGTTGCGCACCAGCTCCGCTTCCGTCCCCGGCGCGTAGCTGCGCAGGATGAAAGACCCCGTGCCGATTGCGGCGCGCAGCGCATTGTAGTCATCCGTCGTCGCACCCTCGCCGACCTGGCGGGAGACGATGGCGACCACCGAAAGGTCCATCGGCAGGGTCGGCGCGGGGCCATCCGTGTGGAAATGGACAGTCAGCGGATCGACCACCTCCACCCGGCTGATCGAGCGCACCTGGCCGGCATAGCTGGAGGTCGCATTGGGCACGTTCGGCACGCGCCCGACGGTGAAGGCCACGTCCTCCGCCGTGAAGGGCTGGCCGTTGGAGAAGCGCACGCCCGGACGCAGCTTGAATTCCCAGACTGTCTCCGCCACCGGCCTCCAGCTCAGCGCAAGGCTCGGCGCCAGGGTGGAATCCGGGCGGCGATCCGTCAGCGCCTCAAAGACATGGTAGGTCAGGGTCTGCGTGGAGGTGCCCTGGTTGAAATGCGGGTCCACCGAGCCGGGAGCGGCGCTGATGCCCATGGTCAGCGTCGTCTGCGCCACGGCCGGCATGGCGAAGAGAGCGACCAGGCCGAGCGATGCCGCGCTGACGCGGAGGTGCCTTGCCAGGGCGCTCACCGCGGGAAGGCCCGCATCGCGGAGGTCATCTCGGAACTGCCGCTGTCGCCGACCTCGTAGCGAATGCTCGACTTGGAGGCTACGAGGACCGGGGCGGTGAAGAAGGGGATCAGCACACGTGCCTCCGTGGCACGGCGGTTGGCGGATTGCAGCAGCGCCAGGCGCCGCGCCGGGTCGCGCGCATTCAGCGCCGCCTGGATGTCGCGGTCCGTCTCCGCGTCGGAATAGCCGGATCGGTTGCTGGCGCCGAGCCGCCGGCCGCGATCCAGGCTGTGGAAGAGGTTGTTCAGCGTATAGCCGGCATCGCCCTGGTTGTTGCTCCAGGCACCGAGGAAAAGTGGCGCGGGATTGCTGCCGGCGCGGACGCGTCCGAAATAGACATTCGCCGGCACGGCCTGCACATCCGCGCGGATGCCGATGCGCGCCAGCATCTGGCCCAAGGCCTGGCAGACCTGCGCATCGGCCACGTAGCGGTCGTTGGTGCAGAGCAGCGCGGTGGAGAAGCCGTTGGGGTAGCCGGCCTCCGCCAGCAGGCGCCGCGCCTCGTCAGGGGCGAAGCGGTCGGCGGGGCGCTCGACGTAGCCGTTCATGCTGGGAATGCCGATCTGGCTGGCGGCCTGGCCATAGCCGAGCAGCAGGCTCCGGATCATGCCTTCCCGGTTGGCGGCCAGCGAGATGGCCTGGCGCACGCGCGGATCGGTCAGCGGACTGCGCCCCTCCACCATCGCGACGCGCGGATCGAGGTTAACGCCGAGGAACATGACGCGGGAGGAGCTGCCGCTGTGGAGCGTGATGCCCGGCGTCGAGGCCAGCCTTGCCGCATCGTGCAGCGGTACGAATTCGATGAGGTCCACATCGCCCGCCAGCAGCGCGGCGCTGCGCGCGGCGTCATTCGGCAGCACGCGGAATTCCACCGCATTCCAGGCGGGCTTCTCGCCCCAATAGCTGTCGTTGCGCTGCAGCAGCAGCCGGTCGCGGCCCTGCAGCCGCACCAGGCGGTAGGGGCCGGTTCCGATGGCGGCGCGCCCCTGGTTGAATTCCTCCGTGCCCCGCCCTTCTGCGGCACGCCGGGAGAGGATCGACAGCTTGGCGATCTGGTTGGGCAGCATCGGCACGAAGCCATCGGTCACCAGATCCACGGTAAGATCATCGACCTTGCGGATTTCGGTCACGCCGAGCAGCGCGCCCGTATAGGGCGCCGGGTTGTTCGGGATATTCGGCACGCGCTGCAGGCTGAAGACCACGTCATCGGCGGTGAAGGGCGTGCCGTCATGGAAGGTCACGCCGGGGCGAAGCCTGAAGCGCCAGGCATTCTCGCCTTCCGGCTGCCAGGACAGGGCCAGGTCGGGGTGCAGCCGGCCCTGCGCATCCTGGTCGATCAGCGCGCCATAGATATGCTGGTTATAGGCGATGTTGGTGTCGATCAGCATGAAGTGCGGATCGAGCGTCGGCGTGCCGGTGGTGCCGATGCGCAGATCGGTCGCTTGCGCCGCCGGAAAGCCAAGGCCCAGTCCCAGCAGGGCGATGGCTGCGCGCAGCGGCAAGCGGGATTTCGTCGTGAACCCCATGGCCTACTCCATCCTGTATCGGGCTGGCCGTCCAGGTTCCGCTTCTTCCGGGCGGGGACCTGTCGGGAACCACCGAAATTCGCGAGGGTAATGCCGCGTATTCTGCGCTCCGGAAGCGATCCTCATCTGCAGGCGCGCGATATGCCAAGACAATCCGCGCCTGCCTTCATAAGCGCGTCTTATACCGAAGACCGCGATCGGCCTGGCCGAAGCAATGGGCAGTCGGCGGCCCGCGGCGTATCACCTGGCATGATCGTCCATCAGGGAAGTTCCAGATGCTCGTCATCCATCACCCGGACCAGGCCAGGCACGACGTCGAAAGCGTCTTCCGCACCGGCAGGTTCATCCCGCATTTCGACCGGGCCGAGCGCTACCGCATCTTCCTGGATGCGGTGACGCGCGCGGGACATGAGGTCGTGCAGGCGCCGATCGCGGGGCTGGAGGCGATCACCGCCGTGCACGATCCCGCCTATGTCGACTTCCTGAAGGGCGTGCATGCGCGCTGGATGCAGCGGCCGGACTTCGGCCCCGTCGCGGTGCCGAGCGTCCATCCCACGCACCGCATGCATCGCAGGCCCACCGACCTGATCGGCGAACTCGGCTGGTACAGCAATTCCACGACCTGCCCGATCGCCGCCGAGACCTGGACCTCGGTCTTCGCCAGCGCGCAGGTCGCCATCCACGGGGCGCAACGCCTGACCGCCGCCGAGGCGCCCGTCTATGCGATGTGCCGGCCGCCCGGACACCACGCCTATGCCGACCTGATGAGCGGCGGCTGCTACCTCAACAACACGGCCATCGCCGCGCAGCTTCTCACCAGCCGCTTCGGCCGCATCGGCATCCTCGACATCGACGTGCACCACGGCAATGGCACGCAGTCGATCTTCTGGGACCGTGCGGACGTCATGACCTGCTCCGTGCATGTCGATCCCAATGCCGGCGCGCCGCTCTATGCCGGCCATGCCGATGAGGTGGGCGGCGAGGCCGCGCGGGGATGCAACGACAACCAGCCGCTGCCGCGCGGCACGACCGATGCGCCCTGGCTCGCGGCCATCGACAGCGCTCTGGCCCGTCTCCGCAACTTCGCGCCGGGGGCGCTCGTCATCGCGCTGGGCTTCGATGCCGCAGAGCACGACCCCGTGGCGACCTTTCGGATCACCGAGGCAGGCTTCGCCGAGGCCGCAGCGAGGATCGCAGCCCTGGGCTGCCCCACCCTTCTGGTGCAGGAGGGCGGCTATCTCAGCCCTTCGCTGGGCCGGTATCTGCAGAGCTTCCTCAGAGGATGCGGCTGACGTAGGGCGCTTCCAGCCGCGCCACCTCCTCCGCCGTCAGGTCGAGCTGCGTGGCGGCCGCCGCATCGGCGATCTGGGCGGGGTCGCTGACACCGACGACAGGCGCCGCCATCACCGCCTTGCCCATCAGCCAGGCCAGCGACACCTGCATCGGCTTCACGCCGCGCGCCCGCGCGATGTCCAGCACCGCATCCAGCACGGCGAAGTCGCTCTCCCGGTAAAGGCCTTCCGCGAGATGATCGGTGCGCGCCCGCTGGGTCGCCGCGCCTTCGCGCGTCCGGTTGCCGCCGAGAAAGCCGCGGGCGAGCGGGGAATAGGGCACCAGGCCGACGCCCTGGTCGAGGCAGAGCGGGATCATCTCCCGCTCCTCCTCCCGCTGCACCAGGTTGTAGAGGTTCTGCATCGCCACCGGCCGCGCCCAGCCGCGCTCCGCCGCCAGGGTGCACATCTGCGCGAAGCGCCAGGCCGGCATGGTGGAGCCGCCGATGTAGAGCACCTTGCCCGCGCGGACGAGGTCGTTCAGCGCCGCCATCGTCTCCTCCACCGGCGTCACCGCATCCAGGCGGTGCAGCTGCAGCAGGTCGATATGGTCCGTCTCCAGGCGCTTCAGCGAGGCCTCCACCGCGGCCACCAGGTGCTTGCGCCCGACGCCGCCGGCATTGGGCTTCGGACTCGTGGGGATGCCGACCTTGGTGGATATGACGACCTCCTCGCGCGGCACCTCCTTCAGCAGGGTGGCGCCGATGATCCGCTCGCTCTCGCCGGCATTGTAGACGTTCGCGGTGTCGAAGAAATTGATCCCGGCCTCGAGCGCCGCGCGGAAGAAGGGGCGCGCGCCCTCCTGGTCGATCGGCGCCCAGCCGCGGCGACCCGCCGCGCCCCAGGAATTGCCGCCGAGGCAGATGGCGGAGACGGTCAGGCCACTGCGGCCGAGCTGGACGTATTTCATGCGAAGACCTTTCCGGCGTCGTGGCCGCGCCGATGTCTACCCGGCGATCAGCCCGCGGGGAACATCTCCGGGTAGCGCCGGCGCAGGCGCGTCACGGCCTCCGTCACAGGGCAGCCGGTGGTCTCCCGTGCGATGGCCGGCACCATCTCAAACAGCCGAGACTTCATGAAGAAGCGCCAATGCACCGGCAGGCTGGCGATGACATCCGTCATGGCGGCATAGACGTCGCGGCTCCAGAGCTGTTCGAAGGTATCGCGTTCGGGGCCGAAGAAGAAGTGGCGGCCGGTTTCCGTCGCGCGCAGCGCCGCCCGCCGCGCTGCTGTCGCGCTTTCGTCCACCACGCCGTCGCGGATGATCACCCCGTAGTCGGTGGCCGCGGCCTCGACAGAAACATAGCCGCGCCGCACATCCTGCAGCACCAGCGCCGCGTCGCGCTTCAGCGGGCTGCCGCGGCCGCCGCCGCCGGGCGAATGGATATGCAGCACATCGCCCGGATCCATGCTGGTGATGTCCGTATTGCCCAGCGGCTTCACGCGAGCCGTGCCCGGATTGAGCATGAAGTCGGATGGCTTGCCGCTATGCCCGCCGAGCGTGCCCCAGGGACGGAAGCGGCAGCGGTCGCGGTTGCGCGCGGTGATATGCGTATTGGGCGAGAAGACCTTGAATTCCAGCACCGAGGCGAGGCCGCCGCGATGCTCACCGGCCCCGCCGGAATCCGGCATCAGCCCGTAGCGCAGGAACTGGATCGGGACCTCGGTCTCCGTGATCTCGATCGGCGTGTTCTTGAGATAGGCGCCATCGGCGCCGGATCCATTGGTGCCGTCGCGATGCGGCATCCCGCCGGCGCCGCCGACCACCGGGTTGATCGCCGCCAGCACCGTCTCCCGCGTGCGGTTGTCCACGGTGCGGACATTCATGATGGAGCTGGTGCCGGCGGGCGCCGCCGGCATGCGGTCCGGAATCGCCAGGCTGAAGGCGCCGAAGATCAGTGAGCGCAGCCGCGCGCAGGTCAGCGACCGCATGCCGACCGCGGCCGGGAAGGTCGGGTTCAGCACCGTGCCCTCCGGCGCGATGCAGGTGAAGGGCCGCACCAGCCCCGCATTCAGCAGGATCTGCGGATTGAGCGTGTAGAGCACGTAGTAGACGCCCACCAGCAGCAGCGTGTGCCGCGCCGCGCCGCCCGTCGGCACGTTCAACGCGGAGGTCAGCTGCGGGTCCGTGCCGGTGAAGTCCAGCGTCGCACTGTCACCCTCGATGCGCAGCGTCAGCGCCAGCCGGCAGGGATTGCCGCCGGCCGAATCCTCATCCGTGTAGTCGCAGAAGAAGTAGTCGCCATCGGGGATGGATCGCAGGATCTCCCGCGCCTGGTGCTCGGCATAGTCCAGAAGCCCGGCCTGGCCGGCACGGAAGCCCTCCAGCCCGAATTTGCGCAGCATGGCCAGCACCTTGCGCTCCCCTGTATTGAGCGCGCCGACGAAGGCCTTGAGGTCGCCCAGGTTCTGCTCCGGCTTGCGGACGTTGAGGAGCATGATGCGCAGTGCCTCCTCGTTCAGCACGCCTTCGCGGTACATCTTGAGCGGCGGGATGCGCACGCCTTCCTGGTGGATCTCTGTCAGGGTGCGCGAGAGGCTGGCCGGGACGGCGCCGCCCATATCGGTGTTGTGGATATGGCCGCTGGCGAAGGCGACGATCTCATCCTCCCAGAAGATCGGCTTCCACATGTGCAGGTCCGGCGCATGGGTCGCCAGGAAGCCGCTATAGGGATCGTTGGTGGCGCCGATATCGCCCGGCCTGTAGTCGGGGATCATGCCGATGGCGGGGCCGTAGTTCAGCCCGACATACCAGGTGGCGCCGAGGTCCATCGGCACGGCGCTGACCTGGCCGGCGGGGTCGAGGATCTGGATGGTGAAGTCCTCCGTCTCCTTGACGAAGGTGGAATGCGCCGTGCGGTACAGCGTATAGGCCATGTTCTCCGCCGCCGCGCGCGCGTGGTTGGCGAAGACCTGCAGCGTGACCTTGTCCATCGTGCTCAGCCCTCCGCCGTCAGGTGCAGGTTGCCATGGGCATCGACGGTACCGGCGTAGCCCGCAGGGATGCAGACCGTGCTGTCCTCCTGCGCCACCACGGCGGGGCCGGCGAATTCGTGCCCGTGCCGCAGGTTCTCCCGCAGGAAGAGCGGCATGCGGTGCATCGCGCCATCGTGCCAGACATCGACCAGCCGTTCGGGCCGCGGCGTGCCGGAGGCTTGCGCCTGCACCGCGAAATCGGGCGGCTCCGTCGCGCCGGCGATGACCAGGCGCAGATTGACCAGCTGCACGGGCGCGGCCTCGTCGGCGAAGGCGTAGATGGCGGTGTGGCGGGCATGGAAGGCGGCGCGGATGGCGTCCAGGTCGCCGTCCTCGATCCAGGCTTCCTCCAGCACCGTCTCGATCTCGAAGGACTGGCCCCGGTAGCGCATATCCGCGGAGACCTGCAGCGCAGCGACACCCGTGAAATTCTGGTCACGGCGCAGCCAGCGCTCGGCCTCCGCGCGCAGCGCCGCCAGCGCGGCCTGCATCGCCCCCAGCCCCTCCGGCCGCACCTCGATGAACATGGTGCGGATGAAGTCGTTCTTCACCTCCGCGACCAGCCCGCCGAGCGCGCTGACCACGCCAGGGCGGCGCGGGACCATCACGTGGCGGATGCCGAGTTCCCGCGCCAGCAGGCAGCCCATCATCGGGCCGGCGCCGCCGAAGGGCACCAGCGTGAAATCGCCGAGATCGACACCGTAGCGCGCCACCAGCTTGTTCACCTCCGCGAACATGGAGGAGATGGAGACCATGATGATGGCTTCCGCCGTCTCATGCAGGCCGCGCCCCAGCTTCCGTGCCAGCTCGCCGACCACCGCTTCCGCCCGCCCGCGATCCATGCTGACGGAGCGATAGGCCAGCGGCGCATGGCCGAGGAAGCCGCAGACCGCCATGGCGTCGGTGATGGTCGCGCGGTCGCCGCCGCGCCCATAGCAGGCCGGGCCGGGCGTCGAGCCGGCGCTTTCCGGGCCCACCTTCAGCATGCCGAAGCCATCGACCGTGGCGATGGAACCGCCACCATCGCCGATCGAGGTGACGGAGACGCTGGGCACATAGAGCGGGAATTCGCCGATCAGCTCGCCGGTGCCGAACTGGGCCTTGCCGTCGATGATGAGTGCGACATCTGCGCTGGTGCCGCCGATATCCAGCGTCAGCGCATGCGGCACCCCCGCCTGCCGCGTCAGGAAGGAGGCGCCCATGACGCCGGAGGCGGTGCCCGACAGCAGCATGGAGACGCAGGAGCTGCGCCCCATGGCGATGTTCATCATGCCGCCATTGGACTTGGTGATCATCGGCGGCGCCGTCACACCGCGGCCGCGCAGCGCCTGTTCCAGCGAATGCAGGTAGCCATCGACGCGCGGGAAGACATAGCCGTTGAGGATCGCCGTGGTGGTGCGTTCGTATTCCCGGATCACCGGCCAGATCTCGGCGGCGCAGAAGACGAAGAGGTCCGGCGCCAGGCGCTGCACCACCGCCTTGGCCGCCTGTTCCTGTGCCTGGTTCCGGTAGGCGTGCAGGAAGGCGATGATGACGCCCCGCGCGCCCCGCGCCCGCGCCAGGTCCAGCGCCTCGGCCACCGCCTGTTCGTCCAGTGGCTCCGCCTCGCTGCCATCGGCCAGGATGCGGCCGGCGACGCCGAAGATGCGGTCGCGCGGGATCAGCTGCTCCGGCCGCGCGCAGAACAGGCTGTACATCTCCGGCATGCGCAGCCGCGCCAACTCGATGACATCCTCGAAGCCGGCATTGGTGATCAGCGCCAGCTCCGCGCCCTTGCGCTGGATGACGGTATTGATGCCGACGGTGGTGCCGTGCACGAAGCTGGTCACCTCGGCGGGGTCCATGCCGTGCCGCTGCTGCAGCAGCGCGATGCCTTCCATCACCTCGCGCCCCGGCTCATCCGGCGTGGTGAGGACCTTCAGCGTGTGCATCTGCCGGGTCGTCTCATCCAGCGCGCAGAAATCGATGAAGGTGCCGCCGATATCCACGCCGATGCGCCAGCCCATGCCGTATCCCCGTCAAAGCTGGCGCAGTGTCGGGCGGCGGCCGCCAGGCGTCCAAGACCGAGTGAGGGGTCCGCGATAAGCCGCCCTTATGAAGGCAGGTGGGGCATGTAGCGGCTGCCGGCCTCCCGCAGCTTCCGGCGCAGCACGTTCTGGGTGGTGGAAAGCGGCCGCCGCGTGCTGAACAGCAGGGAGATGGGCAGGGTCTGCTGCGGCAGGAAGCGCCGCGTCGTCAGGTCCTGGAAGCCGCTCCAGGGCACCAGCGCATCCACCAGCGCCACGCCCAGCCCCTGCTGCACGAAGCCGATGGCGGCGATGGAGACGTCGATCTCCACCTGCGGCAGGTAGCGCGTGCCCGCCTCGGCGAAGGCTTCCGCCAGCATCACGCCCTGGAGGCTGTCCGGGCGATAGGAGATCAGCGTCTCCCCCTCCAGGTCGGCGGGGCCGATGCTGGGCTGGGCGGCCAGACGGTGGCCCTGCGGCAGCAGGCACAGCACCTCGCTGCGGCCGATCCGCTCGGTCTGGATCAGCGGCTGCGGCGTGTCGTTCAGCGCGACGCCGAGATCGGCCTCGCCATTGTCCAGCATGGTGGTCAGCACGGCCATGGAGACGATGTAGGAGACCACCCGGACGCCCGGGCAGGCGATGCGGAAATCGGCCAGCGCCTGCGGCACGAAGGACAGTGCCGTGGGGGCGGAGGCCGCGAGCCGCAGCGCCCCCTGCTTGCCGTGGCGCAGATCGGCGGCGAAGCGGCGGAAGCCTTCCAGGTCCCGGTGCAGGCGCTCCGCTTCCGGGAAAAGCAGATTGGCCTCCGGCGTCGGCGTCAGCCGGCCGTGCAGGCGCTGGAACAGGCGGAAGCCCAGCTGGTCCTCGGCATGCAGCAAAAGCTGGCTCAGGGCGGGCTGGGAGACATTGAGCGCCTGGGCCGCGGCCGTCAGCGTGCCGCAGCGCATGATGGTGCGAAAGACTTCGATCTGCCGTGCATTCATGGGTCGCTCCCAGGCTCCGCCATAGGTCGGGCTTATGCAAGCAAGCCGGATGCCGATTGGACAGCCCCCGCCGCCGGGCGGAGGCTGGGCGGCATGAGCGCAAGCGGGCACGAGGCGGGGCTGTTCCGCCGATTGGCGGAAACCGGGCGGCGGCCGCTGCGGCTATGGGTCGATGGCAAGCCGATCGAGGCGCTGGACGGCGACACGCTGATGGTGGCGCTGCTGACCCAGGGCCTGCTGCTGCGGCACAGCGAATTCGGCGATGGCGCGCGGGCCGGCTTCTGCATGATGGGCGCCTGCCAGGATTGCTGGGTCTGGACGGAGACGGGCGAGCGGCTGCGCGCCTGCAGCACCCCCGCCACCGACTCGCTCCGCATCGTGACGCGGGAGGTTCCGTGGCCGGCCCTGCCGTGATCGTCGTCGGCGCTGGGCCGGCGGGCATCCGCGCGGCCGCGCGGTTGGTCGAAGCCGGCCTGCGCCCGGTGCTGATCGACGAGGCCGAGCGCAGTGGCGGCCAGATCTATCGCCGCCAGCCCGCCGGCTTCACGCGCCCGGCCTCGGCGCTCTACGGATCGGAGGCAGCCAAGGCGGTGGCGCTGCACGCCGCGGCCGATGCACTGGCGTCGCGCGTCGATCATCGCCCCGGCACGCTGGTCTGGGCCATCGCCGATGGCGCGGCGCTGACCCAGCGTGAGGACCGGCTGGAGCGCCTGCCCTATGCGGCTCTCATCGTCTGTTCGGGCGCGACGGACCGCATCATGCCGCTGCCCGGCTGGACCCTGCCCGGCGTCTACAGCCTGGGCGCGGCGCAGATCGCGCTGAAGGCGCAGGCCTGCGCCATCGGGTCGCGCGTCGTCTTCCTCGGCACCGGGCCGCTGCTCTACCTGGTCGCCTGGCAATATGCGAAGGCCGGCGCGACGGTGGCGGCGGTGCTGGATACCAGCCCCTTCCACCGCCGCGTCCTGGCCGCCGCGTCGCTCGCCGCGCGGCCGGCGGTGCTGGCGCAGGGGCTGCGCTACCTGGCCGGCCTGCGGCGGGCCGGCATTCCCGTCCTCACCGGCGTCACGCCGCTGCGGATCGAGGGGCAGGGCCGCGTCGGCGCCGTGCTGGTGCGCGACCGCCGCGGGCGGGAGCGGCGCTTCGAGGCGGATGCGGTCGGGCTGGGCTACGGCCTGCGCTCCGAGACGCAGCTGGCGGACCTGGCGAAGGCGCGCTTCGCCTTCGATGCCGCGGCCCGGCAATGGCTGCCGGAGAGGGATGCGGATGGCCGCAGCAGCGTGCCCTTCGTCTACCTCGCGGGGGATGGCGCGGCGGTGCGCGGCGCCGATGCGGCGGAGCTGGCGGGGCAGCTGGCGGCTTGCGCCGCGCTGCGCGACCTGGGCCATGCCGTGCCGGAGGCGGAGTTCATCCGCCTGCGCGCGGCGCTGCGGCCGATGTCGCGCTTCCGCCAGGGGCTGGAGGAGGGCTTTCCCTGGCCCGGCCACCTGGCCGCGACGCTGCCGGACGAGACCATCATCTGCCGCTGCGAGGCCATCACAGCCGGCGACATGCGCCGCACCATTGCCGAGACCGGCGCGCCGGAGATGAACCGCGCCAAGTCGCTCGGCCGCGTCGGCATGGGGCGCTGCCAGGGCCGCATCTGCGGCCTGGCCGCGGCGGAGCTGCTGGCCGCCGCCCGCGGCGTTCCGGTGCGGGAGGTGGGACGACTGCGCGGCGCCGCACCGATCAAGCCCCTGCCGCTGACCGCGGAACTGGCCCCCGATGCAGGCTGACGTCATCATCGTCGGCGGCGGGCTCATGGGCAGCGCCACCGCCTTCTTCCTGCGCCGCCGCGGCCTGTCCGTCATCCTGCTGGAACGCGACCTGGTCGGGCAGGCCGCCACCGTTGCCAGCTTCGGCAATATCCGCCGCCAGGGCCGCTTCCTGCCCCAGCTGCCGCTGGCCAATCTCTCGCGCGAGCTCTGGGGCCGCCTGCCGGAGCTGATCGGGGAGGATGTGGAATTCCTCGCCAGCGGCCATCTGCGCGTCTGCTTCCGCGAGGCGGAGATCGCCCGGATGGAGCAGTATGCGCGCGACTGCCTGCCCTACGGGCTGAAGCTGGAGCTGATCAGCCGCAACGCGCTGCGCGAACGCTTCCCGTATCTGTCGCCGGATGCGGTCATGGCCTCCTACTCGCCGCTGGATGGCCATGCCAATCCGCGCCTCGCAGCGCCGGCCTTCGCGCGCGCCGCACGACGTGAAGGTGCGATGGTGGTGGAGAATGCGGAGGTGATCGGCATCGCCCGCGGCGCCGAGGATTTTGCCGTGGAAACCCGCGCCGGCACCTACCACGCGCCGATGGTGCAGGTCTCGGCGGGCGCCTGGGGCCAACGGCTCTCGGCGGCGCTGGGGGAGGATGTGCCGCTGACGCCGGCCGGCCCGCAGATGGGCGTGACGGAACCCGCTCCCTACCGGATCCCGGAGGTGATGGGCATGCACACCGACATCGCGGAGGAGGGCGTCTATCTGCGCCAGGTGAAGCGCGGCAACATCGTCTTCGGCGGCGGCCGCCGCGATGCCGCCTCGCTGGACACCAAGCGCGCGACGCTGAATCCGCTGAACACCATGGCCCAGATGCCGCATCTGCGGCGCCTTCTGCCCGCCATGGCCCAGCTGCGCGTCATCCGCAGCTGGAGCGGCGTGGAGGGCTATCTGCGCGACGACATCCCGGTGATGGGGCCGAGCGGCGTGACGCCGGGCCTGTTCTACGCCTTCGGCTTCTGCGGCCATGGCTTCCAGCTCGGCCCCGGCGTCGGCGCGACCATGGCGGAGCTGATCGCCACCGGCCGCACCAGCGTGCCGATCGAGCCGTTCCACATCGGGCGCTTCGCCGCCTCAGGCCCCGCCTGAGCGGCGCGCTTTGCCGTCTCCCCGCCCCAGGGCCGGGAGGCCTGCCAGGGCATGGGCTCCCCCTTCAATCGCCGCGGAGGCTGATCGCTCCTGTCGCTTCTGGCCAAGGCCGGAAGGACGGGCGCATGACTTGCGCCATCTGCCGCCCCCTTCGCCCGATCGTCCCGCCTGCTGCGACCAGGCGAGCTCGTCCCGGAGCCCTGGATGATGGATCTCCTCTCGTCGCCCTGGGCGGCGCGGTGGTGATCGGCCTGCTCGCCGCGCGCTTCCTGACGGCGGAGGGGATCGCCGAGCCCTGGCGCGGACCTGGCTGCTGCTCGTGACCGGCGTGCTCGGCAGCTGCACCACCGTCTCCTCCTTCAGCCCGCAGACGCCTGGCTCGCGCCGCGGTGACCGGGCGCGCAGCGGTCTATGTGATGGCCTCGCTCGGCCTTTAGCTCTCCGCCGTAGAGGCCGGGCAAGGGGGCCTGGCTGCCGGCCGCCTGCCCCGGCCATCGCCTGGCGCAACGCATGAACCGTCTTCGGGCGAGCTGAACATGGCCACGACCACGACCAGGGCCGCCCGCTGCATCAGGCCATGCGCGGCCCAGCCGGCAGGGCGGCAACCGGGATGATCGCGCGCTGCCCCCTGGGCGTGACATGCAGCTCCGCCTCCAGCCCATAGACCTCGGCCATCAGCCGCGGGGTCAGCACCGCCTCCGGCAGGCCGCACCCCACCAGCCTTCCCTGGCAGAGCACGGCGAGCCGGTCGGCAAAGGCTGCGGCGGCGTTCAGGTCGTGGATCGCCACGATCACAAGCAGCCCATGATCCCGCGCCAGACGCCGCAGCAGGCCGAGCAATTCGAACTGGTTGCGGAGGTCCAGCGCGCTGGTCGGCTCGTCCAGCAGCAGCGCCGCCGGCTCCGCGCAGAGAAGCTGCGCCAGGAAGACCATCTGCCGCTGCCCGCCGGACAATTCCCCGAGCAGGCGCGAGGCCAGGCCGGCGATGCCCAGGCGGTCCAGCGCCGCGATGGCGCGCGCCACCTCTGCCTCCGCCACCCGCATCCCCAGCACGCGCAGCCGGCCGAGCAGCACCGTCTCCAGCACCGTCAGCGCGGTGCGCGCGCCATTGTCCTGCGGCAGGAAGCCGATGCCCGCGCGATCCAGCCCGTGATGCACCACGCGCCCCTCATGCCGCAGCAGGCCGGCCGCCGCGCGCAGCAGGGTCGATTTGCCCGAGCCGTTCGGCCCCAGCAGCGCCAGCACCTCCCCTCCCCTCGCCGAGAGGCTCACCCCCCGCACCGCGTCATGCTCGCCGTAGCGCACCGAAACCGCGTCGAGATCCAGCCGCGCGCTCACCAATGCGACCTCCGCGAGGCCAGGATCAGCCAGGCGAAGAAGGGCACGCCGATCAGCGCCGTGACGATGCCCACCGGAAACAGCGCCCCCGGCGAGACGATCTTGCTGGCGACGGAGGCGGCGGACAGCAGCACCGCGCCGGCCAGCGCCGCCCCCGGCAGCAGCACGCGCTGATCCTCCCCCAGCAGCATCCGCGCCAGATGCGGTGCCACCAGGCCGATGAAGCCGATGGTGCCGACGAAGGCGACCGCGACGCCGGTGGCGACGGAGACGAAGACGAAGCCGCGGAAGCGCACGCCGGCCACGCGCACGCCCAGCGCCGCCGCGCGGTCATCGCCGAGACGCAGCGCCGTCAGCCGCCAGGCATCGCACAGCAGCAGCGGCACGGCGATGACCAGCACCGCGGCGACGATGGCCAGCTTCGGCCAGGTGGCGCGCTGCAGGCTGCCGAACAGCCAGAAGACGATCTGCTGCAGGGCCTCAGGCGAGGCCATGAACTGCAGCATCGCCAGTAGCGCCTGGAACAGGAACATCAGCGCGATGCCGGCCAGCACCAGCGTTTCGGGCGTCGCGCCGCGGATGCCGCCCAGCGCCCAGACACCGGCGCAGGCCAGCGCCGCGAAGAGGAAGGCGGCCAGCGGCACGGCCTGCGCCTCCGCCATCGGCAAGGCCGCGCCGAAGACGATGACCAGCGCCGCGCCGAACCCTGCGCCGGCGGAAACGCCGAGCGTGTAGCTCGAGGCCAGCGGGTTGTTCAGGATGGTCTGCATCACCGCCCCGGTCAGGCCGAGCGCCGCGCCCACCAGCAGCGCCATCAGCGCCACCGGCAGGCGGATGGACCAGACGATCGCCTCCACCATCGGGTCCTGCCCGGCCCCGAACAGGGAGGCCGCGACGGCCGAGACCGGCAGCAGCGCCGGCCCCGTCGCCAGGTCCAGCAGGAAGCACAGCGCCAGTACCGCCGCGCCACCGGCCAGCAGGCCGGCGCGCCGCGCAGCGCGCCGCCCCCAGGCCGCGCGCGCCTCCGCCGTGGCGCTCAGGCCCGCCATGGGAGCATCCAGGTGCCGGAGAAGGGCACCGGCAGGTAGCGCGCGTGGTAGTCGGCCAGCGCCGCCACGGGGTCCATGTCCGCAAAGGCGCCGGGCCAGGCGCGGCGGGCGATGTAGAGCATGGCGGTATCGTCGAAGAGCGTGCGGCACAGCCCGTGCTCGATGGCATGCAGCTCGCCGTTGCGGATCGCCGTCAGGCCGGACCAGCCGGCGCGCGTGGCATAGGGCGCCAGGCTGGCGCGCGTCTGCTCCGCCGTCACGCCATAGCCGGTGCGCACGGCGTTCGGGCGGTTCACCCAGGAGGAGGCGCCGATGTAGAGAAAATCCGGATTGGCGGCGAGCACCGCCTCCGCCGCGATCGGCGCGTAATTGCCGGTGAAGCGCCCCTCCGCGACATTCTGCACGCCGAGCAGCGCGAAGATGCGGCCCCACATGGTGGCGGAGCCGTAGCTGTTGCCGACCACATCCTTGCCGCCCTGGCCGAGCTCCAGATGGATTTTGGGGCGCGTCGGGCCGGCGGCGCGGCCGACGCGGTCCAGGATCTCGCCAATACTGCGGCGATAGCGCTCCGCCAGCTCCGCCGCCCGCGCCTCGGTGCCCATGGCGGCGCCGATCGCCAGCGTCGAGGCGACATGACGCTCCACGGTCTGCGCATTGTAGTCGAAGACGAGGATGGGAATGCCGGCGGCGGCAATCTGCTCGCGCGCCGTCGATCCCGCCGTCCAGGCCCAGGCCGGCATCATCAGCAGGTCCGGGCGCAGCGAGATCACCTTCTCCGCGCTGAAGGTGCCTTCATCGGTATTGCCGACATCGGGCAGCGTCGCGAGGTTCGGGATCAGCTCCCGGTAGCGCGCAAAGATGGCGGGGCGCCAGCCTTCCCAGACCACGCGGTTCATGCCGACCACGCGCTGCCAGCCCTCGAGGCCGGCGATGGCGGTGAACTCCTCGTAGTTGAACATGTTCACGATGCGCTGCGGCTGGCGCGGCAGCACGACCTCGCGGCCGATGGCGTCGGTGATGGTGCGGGTTTGCGCGAGGGCCGGCAGCGGCAAGGTGGTGGCCGCGAGCGCGGCCAGGATCTGGCGTCGGGTGGTCATGGGGTGTCTCCTCGATTCAGGTTCCAAGCCGGCGCTGGGCACGCAGCGCGGCAGCCCGCGCGCTGGCCAAGGCGGGCGCGCGGCGGGCCAGCACATCCGGCACCGCCGCGGGCGATGCCTCCGGCGATCCGGGCCCGAAGGGCGGGTCCGGGGCATATTCGAGAACCAGGCCGATGCGGCGGGCCAAGGCCTCGCCGCCGATCTCGGCGGCCAGGCGCAGGCCGAAATCGACCCCCGCCGTGGCGCCGCCGCCGGTCATCCGGTTGCGATCCACCACCACGCGATCCGTGGCCATGGTGGCGCCCAGCAGCGGCAGCAGGTCGCGCACATACCAATGCGAGGTGGCGCGATGGCCGCGCAGCAGCCCGGCGGCGCCCAGCACCAGCGACCCGGTGCAGACACTGGTCACCCAGCGCGCCGACGCCCCCTGCGCCGCGAGGAAGCCCAACACGTCAGGATCATCCATCAGCGCGACGCTGCCGCCGAGGCCGCCCGGCAGGAACAGGATCGGCGCGCCGGGCGTGAGGTCAGCGAACCGGCTGTTCGGCGTGACCGGCAGGCCGATATCGGTCGCGACCGGCGACAGATCCTTCCAGGCCAGCCGCAACGTCGCGCCCATCAGGTTGAAGACGGTCATCGGCGCGACGAGGTCGAGCAGGATCATGCCGGGATGCACCAGCAGGACCACCTCCGGCCCATCGCGCGGGATGGGCTGCGCGCTGGCCGTGCTTCCGGCGGCCAGCGCCGCGAAGGCCGCGAGGCTGGCGCGGCGGGGGAGTTGCGCGGTGCTCATGGCTGGGGACTCACCAGGATGCGCAGCACGGCATGCGCATTGCCGTTGATCGCCAGGCGGCAGCGGCCTGCCTCCGCCTATCCACGCGATCGACGCTGGAGAGCCAGTTCACCGGCGCCTCCGGCGCCGTGCCGGTGACGGCGATCTCTCCCAGCGAGAAGGGTTCCGGGACCGCGCCCTGCGCGGGCAGTTCGACTGACAGCAGGCAGGGCGCGGCACCCGCCAGAAGGCGGGCGCGCGGGGTTGGGCTTGGCATATTGTCTCTCCGATGCGTCGTGACGAAAGGCATCCGGCCTGTGGCCGCAGGGCGTCGTCAGGCGGTCGGAGGGGCGCGGGGTTGCTGCGGCGGGGCGCGCGGCGGAAAGGGTGGGAGGCCCGCCGGGCGCGGCGGCTCGGGCAGGACGGCGAAGCTGAGGCGATTCGCGGGCGCGGTCGGCGGCTGCGGCAGGATCGCCAGCGGGCCGAGGCCCAGGGCGCAGCACTCCATCGGCTCGGCCAGGTCGATCGGCTGGCCCTCCGCATCCAGAAGCAGGATGCGGATCCCCTCATGCGTGCAGATCTCGACGAGCTGGCTATCAGCCAGCCGCGCCATGCCGCGCGCATGCGCCGTGGCCGTCGCCACCCATTGGCCCAGCAACAGGCAGGCCAGCAGAGCGGCGAGAAGGTCCCGGCCACGCCAGCGGCGCAGCGCCGCCGCAGGCCGGGGCTTCCCGCCCCTGGCCGGCCGGGCGGCCATGCCGCCGCGGCCATCTGCTTCCACCATCCCGAAGATCCCCGAGCTGCAACACCAGCGCCCCGGACCGCAGGCGGCCGGGGCGCAGACAAGGCGTCAGAGCTGGATCGGGGGACCGGTGGGGCGGTAGGGCGGCGCGCGCGCGCCGGGCGGCAGCGCCAGGCTGCGCGCAAGGTCCGGCGCCTCCGCATGCGCCAGCCGCGGCGCAGGGATCTCGACAGGCGGCGGCAGGTCCGCGCCCGGCAGCAGATGGCAGGCCAGGCAGACATCCGCCGCGGCCTGCGGCCGCTTGTCCGCCCCATCCTGGTCGGTGTCGGACATGTCCATAGTGACCAGGCCATCGCTGGTGCAGATCACCAGCTGCAGCGCCCCGGGCTGGTCCGGCACCGCCAGCCGCGCGCAATGGGCCATGGCAAGGCCGCTCTGCAGGCAGAAGGCCAGTGCGATGATCAGCCGAAGCGCGCGGGCGGCCAGGGGGAACATGGGGACTTCTTGCCTCGCCCGGTCCCCGATCGCAACGGGTCCGTGATCGCCCAGATGCCGCCCTGTCGGAGGGTCAGGGGCTCCCCGGCAGCGCCTCCGCGCCGCGGTCCTTCCGCCCCCAGACCTGCACCACGGCGTAGAGCGTCGCCGTGGTGCCCGGATCGGCCAGATGCGCCCGGCAGGCGGCGAGGACCTCGTCCAGGGCGGCGCCGCAGGTCAGGCCGGCCCGCAGAAGCGGGCCGCGCAGGGAATCCACCGTATCCGGCAGCCAGTCGGCCTGCGGATCGCCCGCCTGGCAGGCCACCAGGAAGGGGCGGTAGCGCAATTCCCGCAGCCCCGCCTGCCGCAGCAGCCCGAACAGCCGCCGCGCGACACCCCGGCCGGTCCCGCTCTGCTCCAGCCCGGCGCCAAGCAGCGCCTTCAGCCGCGCGAAGGCGGGATGCGGCGGGAAGCAGGCCATGCAAGACAGGTCCTGCTCCTGCAGCGCCACCATCCCGCCGGGCCGGGTCAGCCGGATCGCCTCGGCCAGCAGCGCCTCGAACTGCGCCCCGCCGGCAAACAGGAAGCGGCCATGCACCAGGTCGAAGCCGCCATCGGGCAGGCCGGTCCGGCAGGCATCTCCTTCCAGGTAATCCACCGCCCCGGCGGCGCAGACGCGGGCGCAGTCGAGGAAGCGGCGCTCCAGGTCCAGGCCCACCACCTGGCCCGTGGCGCCGGCCCGCGCCGCCATCAGCCGCGTCACGTCACCCAGGCCACAGGCCAGGTCGAGGCAGCGCCAGCCGGGCCCGAGCCCGATGGCGGAGAGCAGGGTCTCGGTCTCCGGCGCCAGCCAGGCGCCCTGCGCCGCCAGCCGGGCCATCTCGCCCGCGCGGGGCTCCAGGGGATACATTGCGGGCGGTCCCTAGGCTGTCTGGGCCGCCTGGTCAGCATGGCGATCCACCGCCGCGGCCATATCGGCCAGGCGGGGATGCTCCAGCAGATCGGCATCGGTGATGAAGACCGAACGCTGCTCATAGAGGCCGGCGGCCACCTGCAGCATGTCGAGCGAATCGCCGCCGAGCTCGAAGAAATCATCCTCGCGCCCGATCTCATCCACCTCGAAGAGGGTGGCCCAGAGGCCGGCCAGCAGCCGCTCCGTCGCGCCCCGCGGCGGCACCGCCGGCGGCATGCCCTGCGGCCGCGCGCCGCGCAGCGGCGGCAGGCGGCCGCGCGCGATCTTGCCGCCGGCCGAACGCGGCAGGGCCGCGAAGACGCCAACCCGCCAGGGCACCATATAATCCGGCAGAACCGAGGCCAGGCGCTGCCGCAGGCCGGGCGCGCTGATCGTGGCGCCCGGCACCGGCTGCACCCAGGCGGCCAGACGCAGGTCACCGCCCGCCATCCGCACCGCCTGCACCACGCCCTCCGCCACGCCCTCCTGCCGGCAGAGCACCGCCTCGACCGCGGCCAGTTCCACGCGATAGCCGCGGATCTTCACCATGTGGTCGGCCCGGCCGAGATGCTCCAGCAGCCCATCCGGGTGCAGCCGGCCGAGATCGCCGGTGAAAAGCCGCCGCCCGCCGGGGCGCTGCGGATCCGGGCGGAAGCGTTCCGCCGTCAGCTCCGGCCGCTGCCAATAGCCGAGGGCCAGGTAGTCGCCGGAGACGACGATCTCCCCCACCTCCCCGGGCGGCACCGGCATGCCCTGCTCGTCCAGCACGGCCACGCCGCGCTCTTCCACCGCAAAACCCACCGGCACCACCTCCCGCCCCTGGCAGGCGGCGGGGTCGACCACCCATTCGGCGATCATGCCGGCCTCGCTGCTGGCCAGCCGGTTCACCACCGGGCAGTCCCAGCCCAGCCGCTCGCGCAGCGCGGTCACATCCTCCGGCCGCAGCACCTCGCCACCGACGATGATGCGGCGCGGCTGCCATGCCTGCCGCTCCGGCAGCCGCGCCTCCACCAGGTCGCGCAGCACGGGTGGCGTCACCGGCAGCACCGTGATCCGCCGTGCCGCCGCCCAGCGGCCCAGCGCCAGCAGGCCGTGGCGGCGGCTGTCGAAGACCTCCACCGTGGCGCCGGCCAGCAGGCCGCCGAGGATGGCCGGAATGGCGCCCGCATAGGCGAAGGAGGAGAGATGCGCGATCCGGTCGCCCGGCGCATAGCCATGGTGGCGGGTCTGCAGCCCGGCGTGCCAGCACAGCGAGCGCTGGGGGCGGACCACGCCCTTGGCCGGGCCGGTGCTGGCGGAGGTGAGGTAGATGATGGCCGGGTCCTCCGGCCGCGGCGTGCGGGCGATGCCGCCGGGCGCATCGGCAGGCACCCCCACCTGCACGGGGGTGCTGCCGGCATGGTCGCGGCACCAGGCCTCCTGCGCCGGCGCGGTGACGATGCGCGCCACCTGGGCGAGCAGGCCGATGACATCCTCCGGCGGCGCCGCCGGGTCGATCGGCATGGCTGGCACGCCCGCCTTCAGCGCGCCGAGCAGGGCGATGATCGCCTCCATGCCGATGCCGAAGACCAGCGCCACCACGCTGCCCTGCGGCAGGTCGCGCAGCGCCGCCGCCGCGCGGTCGCTCTCGGCGTCCAGCGCCGCATAGGTCAGGCTGCGCCCCTCCTCCACCAGCGCCTCGGCGGCCGGCAGGGCGGCGACGATGCGGCGCAGGCGGGCGGGGATGGTGCCGTCGAACTCGGCGCGCTCGAAGGGGATCATGGCGCGATCTCCGCCGCCAGTTCGCCCGGCGCCAGCACGCGGTCGATCAATTGCCGCTGCCGCAGCCAGTGCTGATAGGCCATCAGGCTCTCCAGATTCAGCGCCGCATCGGCCGGCATGCTCGGCCAGCAGGCCCGCGCCAGAAGCTCGGGCGCCAGCCGCGTGGCGCGCGCCAGGATTTCGAGGTTGCGCGGCGTCTTGCCCTCATTGTAGCGGGCGAGCGCGGCGCGCCAGGCACGCAGGAAGCGGCGGCCAAGCGCCTGGCCGTCGGCCAGCATGCGTTCGGAGAACATCAGCGCCGTGAACTGCCCGCCCGGCAGCAATTGCTCCGCCCCCACGGCGACGCGGCCGATGCCGGCCTGGTCCAGCCGCGCCACCCAGGGCTCGGAGAGGAAGGCGAGATCGAGCGCGCCGGAGGCCAGCGCCGCCTGCTGCGCCGCCACCGGCATTTCGCGGAAGCTGACCTGCAGCCGCTCCGCCCCCGGGCGCTGCCGCAGCAGGTCCACCAGGAAGCCCTCGAAGGCATTCGGCTCCGCGCTGATGCGCAGCGATCGCGGCTGGCCGGACGTCAGCTCCGCCAGGGTCAGCCCGGTGCCGTAGAAGGCGGCATAGGAGCATTCGGCCGGCGCCAGCATCACGCCGGAGGCCACCAGCCGGGCGCGGCCGCCGCGCGCCATCGCGTTGAACAGCGCCGGTGCCGCCTGCGGGATGCCGGCATCGAGGTCGCCGGTCATCAGCCCGGGCAGGGCGAGGTGGGAGGAGGAAAGCGCCACCGGCTCGACGGTGATCCCCTCCCGCGCAAAGAGCCCTTCCTCCAGCGCGATGAAGATCGGCGCCTGGGAGAGGAAGGGGAGCACCACCAGCTTCACGCGCTCCGCCTTTGCTGCCATCGGCAGCGCCACCATCAGGCAGAGGGCGAGGCCCAGCGCCCGCGCCATCCTGGCCGCGCCGCGGGTTCCTCCTGGCCCTGTCCGCATCGATCCTATTCCTTCCTGCACGTTTCAGCGGCCGAGGCAGCGATTGAAGAGAATGCCGAGCACGGCGACGACCAGCAGCGTGCCGTAGAGCTGTTCCACCCGCATGGTCTGCCAGGACTGCCAGACCGCGGCGCCGAGCCCATCGCTGCCGCTCAGCATCTCCACCGAGATCAGCACCACGATGGCGGCATTGAGCGACAGGCGGAGCCCGGCGCGCAGCATCGGCCAGGACCCCGGCAGCACCAGCCGGCTCAGCAGCATCCAGCGCCCGGCGCCGTAGTTGCGCGCCACATCCCAGAGCAGCGGATCGATCGACCGCACGGCGACGGCGCCGGCGATGGCCGCCGGGAAGAAGGCGACCAGCGCCACCGGGACCACGCGCGCCTTCTCGCCGAAGCCGAAGAGCACCAGGAACAGCGGCAGCAGCGCCACCTTCGGCATGGGGTGCAGCGCGGCAATGACCGGGTCCAGCGCCCGGTGCAGGCGCGGCAGCAGGCCCATGCCGAGCCCGGCCAGCGTGCCGAACCCGGCGCCGAGGCCGACGCCGATGGCCAGCCGCTGCCCGCTCGCCAGCAGGCTCTCGGCCATCTCGCCGCTGCGCAGGCTGGCCAGCAGCCAGTCGAGGATGGTGGTCGGGGCGGGGAAGAGCAGCGGCGCCACCCACTCCGCCCGCACGGCACCTTCCCAGGCCGCGGCAAGGCCGAGCAGGGCGAGCAGATGCGCCATCAGGCGGCATGGGTCGCGATGGCGGGCGCCAGCAGGTCCCAGATCCGCCAGCGCAGCGCCGTGACCTCAGGCGGCGGCGGGCCCAGGATGCGTCGCGGACGCGCGAAGGGCACCGTGATCTCCGCCACCACCCGGCTCGGTCGTGCCGAGAGCACCACGACGCGGTCGCAGAGCAGCAGCGCCTCCTCGATGTCGTGGGTGACGTAGACGACGCTGCGGCCCGTCCCGGACCAGAGGTCCAGCAATTCCTGCTGCAGCAGCACGCGCGTCTGCGCATCAAGCGCGCAAAAGGGCTCGTCCAGCAGCATCGCCTCGGCCTCCGCCACGAACAGCCGGGCGAGGGCGGCACGCTGGCGCATGCCGCCCGAAAGCTGGTCCGGACGCGCCGCGGCAAAGCCCTCGAGCCCCAGGCGGCGGAGCATGGCATGCGCGCGCGCCTCCCGCTCGGCGCGCGGAACCCCCTGGGCTTCCAGGCCGAAAGCAACATTGTCCAGCAGGCTGAGCCAGGGCAGCAGCCCGTGGTCCTGGAAGGCCATCAGGCGCCGGGGCGGGCGGCGGCCGGTCCAGTCGGGGAAGTCGATGTGGCCGGCGCTCGGCGCCCGCAGCCCGGCCAGCATGGCCAGCACCGAGGATTTGCCGCAGCCGCTGGGGCCGATCAGGCCGAGAAACTCGCCTGCCGCCACCTCCAGATCCAGCCCCTCCACGGCGCGCAGCGGCCCGCCCGGTCCGGGGTAGTCCAGCCGCAGGCCGCGCAGAGCGATCCTCACGCCGGCGGCGCCTCGAACAGCGCCGCGACCAGCCCGGGCACACGGCCCTGGCGCAGGAACCAGCGGATCGCGCCATGATCGGCGACGCCCGCGGCCGGCACCAGGCGCACGCCGGGCAGGCCATGCATCCGCTCCGCCTCCTGGCGATCCGTGTGATGGCCATCGCCGAAGCAGAGAATGGCGCGCGGCGGCTGCGCCACCGCGGCATAGGCCTGCGGCAGGTCGAAGACGAGGCCTGGATTGCGCTCGGCCACCGCGCGCATGGCGGGCGAAACCTCCGGGTCGTGCCGCGTCTCCGGATTCGTCATCAGGCCGAAGGCCAGCGCCGCCTCCGCCCCGAGATCGAGGGCATAGCGCAGCGCGGCATAGCCGCCGGAGGAATGGCCGAGGCAGGCCAGTCGTGTCGCGCCCAGCCCAGCCGCCTGCGCGCGCAGCAGGTCGAGCAGGCCACGATAATCCGCGATGCCGAGATCGGGGTCGCCGGCCAGGTAGAAGCTGCCACCCAGGTCGCGCAGATAGATCAGATGCACGCCACAGCCGCGAAGGGCGCGGTGCAATTCGTCGAGCAGCAGCCAGAAGCCCCGGCCGCCGCCGGCGAAGATGATGAGGGCCCGGTCGCCGCCTGCCGGGTTGCGCCAGACGAGGCTGGTGCCGGACCGCGCGGGATCCACGCCGCCGGCCGCCAGGTCCTCGATCAGGCCGCTGCGCTCCACGGTGCGGATGATCTGGGCGCAGGCACGGCCCGTCGCGCTCTCCCGGTCCAGGGCGGAAAGCGTCTCCAGCACGCGCTTGGCCTCGGACGGGGTGCCGAAGCGAAGGAGGTCCTCCACATCCCGCAGGCTCGGCGCCCGGTTGCGCCCTGTGCCGCCCGGGACGGTGCTGCGAGCGCCGGAGGCGTAGCGGTCCCACCAGGTCTCGTGATCCGGCCAGCGGTCGCGCAGCCTGGCACGCAGCGCCTTGAAGCCGGGCCCGTCATGGGCGAGCCAGGAGGCCATCATGAACTGCTCGTACCAGTCCGGCTCCGCCAAGGCCTCGAAACGGTCGAAGACCGCCTGCCAGTGGCGCTGGGCCTCCGGCCAGGCGCCGCGCCATTCGGCGAGCTTGGCCAGGCCGATCCAGCCCAGCGGCTCCTCCGGCCATTCCGCCAGGAGGCGCGTCAGTGCCTCCGCCGCATGGGGCGGGAGCAGCGCATCCTCGGCCCGTCGTGGCCGGTTGAAGGCAAGCAGGGCGCGGGCGAAGGCCAGGCTCTCCGCACGTCCGGCCAGATGCGGCCAGCGGTGCAGATCCTCGGCCTGCAGCTGCAGCGCGGACGCCTCATCGCCGCCCTCCCGCGCCTGCCGCATGCGGACCAGAAGGCCGCGGCGCTCCGCCGGCCCTTCGGCTGCCGGATGCACTGGCTCCGCCCAGGGCATGCGACAGTCCAGGCTATCCGTCGAACTCTCGCACGCCCCCTCGCCGCCGTCCCGTTGCACCGCGCCCGCATCCTGCCAGAGGGTGAATCACGCGGAGGGTGGTGACGAAAAACCATGAAGAGATGGTTAAAGGCGCGTCGATTGTTCCGTCATCCGATCTCGTAGCTGTAGCGCCAGAGATTGAAGATCTTGCGGCGGTCGTCGTCGCCGGGCCGACCGGCCTCGGCATCCGTCAGCGCCTGCGCGCCCTGCAGCCCGATTCGCATCCAGCCGCGCCGCGCGACGGCGCGGCAGCAGATCGCCTCCGCCACCTCGCGCCGCGCCTCCGACCAGCTTCGCACCGGCACGCCGTCCACCGTCACCACCAGCCGGTCGCGCAGGGCGGGATCGACCCAGCCCTTGTTGTAGAGACGCAGCGTCAGCCGTGCGCCGGGCCCCGGCACCGGCAGATAGATCAGTGCCTCCTCGCCCGCGCCCAGCCAGCGGCAGCATTCCCGGCTGCCGGCGGCGTCGCGGCCATGCAGGCCGCGGCCGATCAGGGGCATGTTCATGTCGAAGACATGCTCCGCGCCGATCCGCATCGGCAGCAGGGTGGCAAGGCGGGCGGCGAGGAACTCCGCCTCGAATTCCGCCAGCGTATAGTCGGCGGCGCGGTCCTGCCGCAGCGCCGCCACCGCGCGCTCATGCAGGAGGCGGTCGCCGGCGGTGACCTCGGCGGCGGCGGCCAGCGCCGCCTCGCCCGGGGCCTCGGGCCGCGTCCGGTTGCGCACCTCCAGCGGGTCGGGCGGGCACCAGCCCATGTCGCGCGCCAGCGCGCCGAGCAGCCGATCCACCTCCTCCAGCACGCCGATGCGGGCACGGTAGTCCTGCAATGTCTGCCAGGCCTGCGCGGCCCGTTCCTCCGGCGGCATGGCGTCGAAGGCCGCGGCCGGGAGCCTGTGCTGGGTCAGGGCGCGGCACTGATGGTCCTCGAACATGCTGCGGAAGGCCGGGCTTTCGCCACAGGCGGCCCGCAGCGCGGCGAAATCGGCGGCGCCGCGACAGGCCTCGTGCATCCGCTGCCAGTCCGCGGACTTGTGGTCGTAGTCGTGCGGCGCCAGCCGGCGATAGTCCTGGAACTGCGACAGCGCGCGCCGATCGGCCCGGCGCAGCACGGTGACGACGTGATCCTCCGCCGACAGCCAGGGGGCGATATCGAAATGGCCGTGCAGCACGTCGAACCAGGCGATGCTTTCGCGCGCGGCCGCCGCCACCGCATCGCGCAGGGCGGGGTCCTGCAGCTCGGCGAACTCGGTGCGCCGGACGCCGCGGTCGCGCAGCCGCTGCGCAAAATCCGTAGCCGGGCGCGCGCGCTCCGCATGCACCTGGGTGTCGAGCGCGGCATTCAGCGCCGTGCCGCCGCATTTCGAGATATGCAGGTGAAACAGCTTGCGTGCGGCCAGCATGGGATCCCGGTGGCGGATTTTGTTGCGATGGAAAGGCGATTGGCGTCTTTTCTTCCGGATCGGTATAGATCATCCCTCCGCCACAGCGCCAGCAAGGGGGGAACCTCGGCCCGTGATCTCGATCCGCCACGCCTTCCTGTTCATCCATCGCGGCAAGTCGGGCGGCAATTCGGTCTCGGAGGCGCTGCTCCCTTATTCCGAGGACCGCAAGAGCGTCACCGGCACGCAGGACGGCACGGAGCGCTTCGACGTGGAGAACGCCACCTTCGGCACCCACAAGCATGCCCGCCTCGCCGACTACAGGCGGGTGCTGCCGGCCGAGATCTTCGACCGCCTCTACAAGTTCTCCACCCTCCGCAATCCCTTTGAGCGGCTGGTGAGCGCCTATTTCTCGCCGCATCGCCGGGCCGACCGACAGGTGGCGGGCTTCGACCGTGCCGACTTCCTGGCGCTGATCGAAAGCCAGGCGACCTTGCGCGACTTCGTCTGCACCCGCCCGGGTGGCAGGCTGGATGACGAGCTCGACATGCTGATGCGCTTCGAGCGGCTGGAACAGGATTTCGCCGCCGTCCTGCGCGCCCTTGGCCTGCTGCCGCGGCCGCTGCCGCATCGCAACCGCGGCGAGCATGCGCCCTATCGCGCCTATTACGACGCGGAGCTCCGCCAGCTGGTGGAGGCGAGGTTCCGGGAAGAGCTGGAATGGGGCGGCTACGCCTTCTGAGGCCGGCTCTGATGACGGGAAAGCTGTTTCACCGCCCTCGCCCACGGTGAAACAGCCACGCGCTCACTCCGGCTGATAGTTGACGCTGCGCAGCAACTCGGTGGCACGGGAGATTTCCGCGCCGATGAAGCGCCGCGTCTGCTCGATGCTCTCCGTCACCGGCTCCAGCACCTGGTTCTTCAGCCGATCGACGATGGCGGGCTCACGCATCGTCTCCTGCATCAGCGCATTCACCTGCTGGCAGATCTCGGCCGGCGTGCCCTTCGGCGCCCAGACGCCGTACCAGGACTGGAACTGGTAGCCGGGCAGGCCGGCCTCCGCCATGGTCGGCACGCTGGGCGCCAGCGTCGACCGCTCCGCCGTCGCGATGCCCAGCGCGCGCACGCGGCCGTCGCCGGTCGCCGGCAGCAGCGCGAAGCTGGGGTCGATCAGCAGCTGGACATTGCCGCCCATCAGGTCGCTCAGCGCGGGCTGCGTGCCACGATAGGTCACCAGGTTGATATCGAGGCCGGTGCGCCGCAGGAATTCAATCGTCGCGAGATGCCCGGCCGAGCCGAGCGAGGAGACGGCGAAGTTCCAGTCCCGCGGGCGGTCCCTGGCCGCCGCGATCACCTCCGCCAGCGTACGCTGCGGCCGCTGCCCGGTCATCACCATGACCAGCGGCGCCTGCGCGGTGCGGGCCATCACCTCCAGGTCCCGCTCCGGGTCGAAGGTCGCGCCCTTCAGCACCAGCGGCATGACCGCGGTGTTGAAGGCGGAGGCCAGCAGGGTGAAGCCATCCGGCGCCGCCTGCAGCACGGCATTGGTGCCGACCAGGCCGGCGCCGCCGGTGCGGTTCTCGACCACGGCCGTGGCGCCGAGCTTCTCCTGCAGGCGCTGCGCCGTCAGCCGCGCCAGCGCGTCATTCGCGGCCCCCGGCGGCCAGGGACAGATCACGCGGATCGGCCGGCCGCGCGGCCAGGCTTCCTGCGCGCGCAGGGCGGGGGCGGCCAGCAGGCCGATGCCGCCTGCCGCGGCGCTGGCCAGAAGGTGACGTCTCTGCATGGTTTGCTTCCTCCAGAAAGGGCGCGCGTCGTTGCGCCGCCCGGTGATGCGGTCAGGACTCCAGCAGCGCGCTTTGCTCCGCGCTGGAAAGCGGCAGCAGGGGCGGGCGAAGCCTCTGCCAGCCTGCCTCCCCGGTGCGCTGCATCAGCAGCGCCTTCAGCGAGGCCATCTGCGCGAAGCGGGAGGCGCGGTTGCGCATGGCGACGATGCGCGCCTGCGCCGCCTCCACCTCCGCCGCGCGGCCGGCATCGGCGAAGTGGCGGAAGACGAAGGCGAGGTCCACCGCGACGAGGTTGGAGGTCGCGGTGATGCAGCCGGCCCCGCCCTTGCGCAGCAGCGGCAGCATCAGGGGATCCGCGCCCGCCAGTACGGCGAGACCCGGAAAGGCCTCCACCAGCGCCTCCATATGCGAAAGGTCGCCGGCGGAATCCTTGATGCCGGTGAAGACGCCCGGATAGGCGGTGCGCAGCCGCGCGATGACCGGGAAGGGGATCGGCACCGCCGACATCTGGGGGATGTGATACAGCACGATGCGCAGGCGCGGATCGGCAATGCGCTCGACCACCTCGGCATAGGCGGCAAAGAGGCCGTCCTCGGTCGGGGCCTTGTAGTAGAAGGGCGGCAGCATCACCACGGTGGTGACGCTGAGCGACAGCGCGTGGCGAGTCAGCGCCACCGTCTCCGTCACCGCGGCCACGCCCGTACCCGGCAGCAGCCGCGCCGGCGCGATGCCGGCGGCGACCACCGCCTCCAGCAGCGCGCGGCGCTCGTCGGAGGAGAAGGAATTCGCCTCCCCCGTCGTGCCGAGCAGTGCGATCCCGTCGCAGCCTTCCGCCAGCAGCCGCCGGCAATGCGCGACGAACAGCGCATGGTCTGGGGCGAAAGCTTCCGTGATGGGGGTCAGCGCGGCGCTGAAGACGCCGCGCGGATGCAGCGCGCTCATGCGCCGCCTCCTGCCGCCCAGTCGGGCGCGACGCGGACGTATTTGATCGCCTGGCGCCAATAGGTATAGGCGATGTGCAGCATGCCATCCGGCGTCTGCACCAGGGCGGGATAGGAGAATTCCCGGTTCAGCCGGTCCTTCGAATTATTGGTCATGCAATAGCCGTCGCCGGTTTCCAGATGGCGCCGGACCGGCCAGCTGCGGCCATGGTCGGCCGAGAGCGCCAGGGTCATCGGCGCCCGCGGCGCGCCCCAGAAGGCGCTGCGTCCGGTCGACGGCGCGACGGGCGGAAGCGCCTCCGCGTCGATATCGTCATAGAGCGAGACCCGCCGCCCGGTCGCATCCGCCGCGCTGGAATGGTTGTAGACCATCGCCAGCCGCCCATCCGAAAGCCGGGTCGCCATGATGGAGGAATTGTTGTTCGGCAGTTCCGTCGGCAGCGGCGCGGACCAGCTGCGCCCACCATCCGCGGAACGGCTGAGATGAATCGAATCCGCCCAGCGGCTGCGATAGAAGGCCACCAGCGTACCGTCGCGCAGATCGACGATGCTCATATGCACGCAGCCCGTGCTGCCGGGCACCGCATGCTCCGTCCAGCTCGCGCCGCCGTCCGAGGAGATCATCACCGAGCTGGTATCGAGGTCACCGGTCCAGGCGCCCTGCGGCGGCCTGGTGCAGCGCCAGATCGGCAGGAGCCAGTCGCCATTGTCCAGCACCACGATGGGGCTGCGGATGAAGGTGCCGAAGCCAGGCTGCTCGCCGAACAGCGTCTCGATCGGCCCCCAGCTGCGCCCACCATCGGCCGAAATGCGACGGCGGATGATGGCGGTGTCCTGGTTGCCGGAGATCTGCGCCGTCCAGAGCAGCCACAGCTTTCCATCGGGTGCGGCGAAGAGCAGCGGATTCTGCTCCGACCGCGCCGGATCGTCCGAAAGCCGCACCGCCGGCGACCAGCGATCCGCCCCGGCGTCCAGGCGCGAGAAATGCACGGAGATATCGGGCACGCCTTCCTGCGTGCCGCCGAACCAGACGCAGCCCATCGCGCCATCGGCCAGCGGCAGCAGGAAGGCCGCATGGTTCTGCACGCAGGGGGTGGGGATGAAGGCCTCGATGCGCGCCGGATCGCCAGCGGCGGGGGCCAGGATCTCGGGGCGGTCGATCACGCCGGCATCTTGCATGGGATCCCCCCTCACAGCGCGGCGCGATAGATCGCGAGGATCTGCTCGCGGCTCATCTCGCGCGGATTGTTGTCGAGCAGGCGACGGATCGCATGCGCCTCCGCGGCCATCCGCGGCAGGTCGCCCTCGGGCACGCCGAGATGCGAAAGCCGCATCTCGATGCCCAGCGCGGCGCACCAGCCATGGCTGGCGGCGAGCACGTCGGAGGCCCCGCCGCAGCCGAGCGCCTCCAGGATCAGCGCCGTCTTCTCCGGCACCGCTTCGGCATTGAAGGCCAGGGTATGCGGGAAGATCACGGCGCAGGCCAGGCCATGGGCGATATGGTGCCGGGTGCCCAGCGGATAGGCCACCGCATGCCCCGCGGTGGTGTTCACCGGGCCCAGGCAGAAGCCGCCATAGAGCGAGGCCAGCGCCAGCCCCGCCCGCGCCTCCCGGTCGCTGCCATCCGCCACGGCGCGCGGCAGGAAGCGGCCGACCAGGCGGATGCCCTCCAGCGCATAGAGGTCGATCAGCGGATGCGCCTTGCGGCTGGTGAAGGCCTCGGCGCAATGCGCCAAGGCATCCACGCCGGTCGCCGCCGTCACCGCGCGCGGCACGGTCAGCGTCAGATCGGGATCCACCACGGCGAGATCGGCGATCATGTGCCGGCTCTGCACGGCGAGCTTGTTCTGCGTCGCGGGATCGGTGACCAGCGCGCGCGAACCCGCCTCGCTGCCGGTGCCGGAGGTGGTCGCAACCTGCGCCAGCGCGACGGTCCGGCCCGCCACCTTCTCCGGCCCCACCACATCCTGCAGCGCCTGGCCGCTGCCTGGCAGCACGGCCACAAGCTTCGCGAGGTCCATGGCGCTGCCACCGCCGAACCCGACCACGAGCTGCGGCTCCACGCGCAGGGCGAGGGCCAGCGCGGCCTCCAGATTGGGGATATCCGGCTCGGGCTTCACCTCGCCGAAGACGGTGACCTCGCCGGGCAGGCCGAGCAGGTCGATGCGCGCAGCATTGAAGGCATCGGCGATCACCAGACTGCGTGCGATTCGCCGCTCCACCGCCCAGGTGCCGAGGGCGGCGACCTGGCCAGGGCCGAAGGCGATGCGCGCCGGGCGGTCGATGTCGATGGGATGCAGCAGGTCGGTCATGGGGGCCTCCTCAGGCCTTGGCGCGATGCGCGGCGAGCAGCTCGGCATATTCGATGGCCTCGATCAGGCTGCGCTCGCTGGCGATGCCCTGTCCGGCGATGTCGAAGGCGGTGCCGTGGTCGACGGAGGTGCGGATCACCGGCAAGCCCAGCGTGATGTTCACGCCGGACAGCGCATCCCACTTCCCCGTGGCGGGATCCACGTGGAAGCCCAGCAGCTTCACGGGGATATGGCCCTGGTCGTGATACATGGCGACCACCGCGTCGAACTGTCCGGCGCGCAGCTTCACGAAGACCGTGTCGCCGGGCACGGGGCCGGTGACCCGCATGCCATCCGCCACGGCCTGTGCGATGGTGGGCGCGACCACGTCGATATCCTGCCGGCCGAACAGCCCACCCTCACCCGCATGCGGGTTCAGCGCGGCGACGGCAATATGCGGCTCCGCGATGCCGAGGCCGCGCAACGCCTGCTGCGTCAGATCCAGCACCAGGCGGATGCGGGCGGGCGTGACGCGCTTCGGCACATCCTCCAGCGCGCAATGGGTGGTGACATGGCTGACGCGCATATTGCCGTGCGCCAGCAGCATCACGCTGCCCTTCACCCCCGTCAGCTCCGCCAGCATCTCGGTATGGCCGGCATAGTGGTAGCCAGCCTTGTTCAGCGCTTCCTTGTTCAGCGGCGCGGTGACGATGGCGCCGACGCGGCCGGCCTGCGCGAGGCGCACGCCATGCTCGATCGCCAGATAGGCGAAGCGGCCGCCATCGGCGCTCAGCACGCCGGGCCGGATCGGCGCGCCTTCGGGCGCGGCCTGCAGGAAGGCAAGCGCCGGCCAGTCACGGCCCTCGGCCGTAACCTCCGGCAGGTCCAGCCCCGGCGCCCAGGCATCGCGCGCGCGCAGCAGCGCGGCGCCGCTGCCGATGACGAGCAGGCGCAGCGCGCCGGCGGCGATGCGGTCCCGCAGCCCGGCGCAGGCCTTGACGATGATCTCCGGGCCGATGCCCGCCGGATCGCCCATGGTGATGGCAAGGGGAAGCGGCGTCATGCAGACAGGCTCCAGGCATTCGGGAGGTTTTCGGCCAGCAGGTCGCGCCACAGCGTGTCGCCACCGAAGGCGCCGGATTTCGAGATGACCGCGACGCCGTCCCAGGAACCGCCGCGGAGCAGGGAGCGCGGCACGCCGGGCTGCACGAGGCCGAGCGCATCCAATCCCTGCGCGCCGAGCCCATCGCAGACGGCACGCAGCGTTTCGCCGCCCGCCACGATCAGGGTGCCGGGTGGCGGCAGACGACGCGTCAGCCCCGCCATCGCCGCGGCGATGCGCCCCGCGGCTTCGGCGCGGCCGAGGCCATCGGGCAGCGCGACGCGTACCATCGCAGCGCCGGCCAGCCCCATCATCCGGGCAACCTGCGAGGCTGCCGCGTCATCCCCGGCCGCGATGGCCATGGCGCAGTCGCCACAGGCGGCCATCTGCCGCGCCGTCGCAGGCTGGTCGGAACCGAAAAGCCCCAGCACCGGGCCATGCAGCGCGCTGCTGGCCTTGGACGTCGTCGTGCCGGCGAGCGCGCGGGCAAGGCCGCCGCTGCCGCACCACAGCACCGGGCCCGATGCCACGCGGCCGCGCGCGACAACGGCGGCGAGATCGCCCTGCGTTTCCGCATCGAAGATCGAGAGTCCCGGTGCGAGCGGTGCTGCGGGATCGCCGCGCCGCGCCTGCAGCCCCTCCGCGGCAAGCATCTCCGCAAGGTCCTGGGCGAGGGGGGCGAAGCGGCCATCCGCCTGCCGCACCAGCACACGGCCCGCGCGCGTGACGCGGCCCTGCGCGGGAAAGGCCGGGGCGAGCACCACATGGTGCCAGGCCCCCATCGCCACACAGGCGGCGAGCTCCGCCGCGACCTGGCCGCGCAGCAGGCTGTCGATCTTCTTGAAGGCGATATCCGCGCCCTGCCAGGCCGGCGCCGCCGCGTGCAGCCCCGCGGCCGCGGCATCGCGCGACGCCTCCCGCGTGCCGGTATCGATCGCGAGACTGCCGGTCGCCGCACCGGCACTGCACCAGCGCACAGGCACCGGGCCACAGAGGCCCGTCAGCTCCGCCGCGGAATCCAGCGCGCCCGTCAGGTCGTCCGCGACCAGGCGCAGGATCGGCCGGGTCATCGCGCGGCGCCGCCCGGCCCGATGGTGCCGAAGGACAGCCGCAGCCCGCTGCCCAGCTCCTCGGCCAGCTTGCGGAGATGCGGCGCGGTCAGGCTGATGAAGTCGGCCAGCGGCAGGCGGTCGCTGCCGATGGTCAGGCTGACGCCCGCCGCCGGCGCGCCCCGCGCATCCAGCACCGGCGCGGCGACCGTGCGAAGCCCATAGGCGTTCTCACCGTCGGACACCGCATAGCCGCGCGCCCGCACCTCATCGAGCCGCGCCAGCAGGGCATCGAGCTCGGTCAGCGTGCGATCGGACAGCTTCACGCGGGGCACGCTTTCCAGCTGCGCGACCTGCGCCTCCCGCGGCAGCCAGGCCAGGATCGCCTGGCCGAGCGCCGTCGCATAGGCGCCGATGCGCGTGCCCGGGCGCCGCACCACGCCGTGCCGCTCCAGCCCCGCCTCGACACGCGCGAGGTAGATGACCTCCCCCTTCTCCAGCACGCCGAGGGAGCCCGCATCGGCAATCCCGGGCACCAGTTCACGCAGCAGCGGCCGCGCATGCGTGGGCAGGTCACCGGCCGAGAGGGCGGCATAGCCGAGCTCGAGGCATTTCAGCGTCAGCCGGAAGCGCCTCCCCTCCGGCACGGCACGCAGATAGCCGAGGTCGACCAGCGTATGGACGAGGCGGAAGGCGGTTCCGCGGTCGTGGCCCGTCTGCGCCGCAACCTCGGCGACGGTGAGCTCGGGGCGGTCAGGCCCGAAGGCCTTGAGGACGGCAAAGGCCTTGGCGACGGACTGGACGAGGTTCTTCGGATTCTCGACGCGTGCCTGTGGTCCGTCCATCACCGCGCCTCCCTCGCAATTTGATCGGAATGCGATCACTTGTTCGATTTCTTGCACCTTGCTATCCGTCGCGCGGTCGCGCTGTCAAGCGCATCACGACCGCCATCAGGGAGGGACGTCGCATGACGCCAGAGACCGCCGCCGGCCACGCGATCGTCACCGGCGCCAGCTCCGGGATCGGCGCCGCGATCGCCAAGCGACTGCTGCGCGAGGGCTGGCGCGTCACCGGGCTCAGCCGCAGCGATCCGGGCCTCGGGGAAGCGCGCTTCTCGCATCGCGGCGTGGATCTGCTCGACACGGGCGCCCTGCCCGGCGCCGTCGCCGGCCTGCAGCCGACCGCCTTCGTGCATGCGGCGGGATTGATGCGCGGCGGCGTGGTGGGTGCGCTGGATGCGGAAGCCGGCCGCATGCTGTGGCGCCTGCATGTGGACGCAGCCGCACGGTTGGCGGATCTGCTGGTGCCGCGCCTGCCGGATGGCGGCCGCATCGTGCTGATCGGAAGCCGCACCGCGGCCGGCGCGGCCGGGCGCAGCCAATATGCCGCGACCAAGGCGGCGCTGGTCGGCATGGCGCGGTCCTGGGCGATGGAGCTGGCACCGCGCGGCATCACCGCGAATGTCGTGGCCCCGGCGGCGACAGAAACGCCGATGCTGCGCGACCCCGCGCGCAGCGCGGTGGCACCGAAGCTGCCGCCGATCGGGCGCTATATCCAGCCGGAGGAGGTCGCCGCCCTCACCGCCTTCCTGCTGGGGCCGGAGGCGGGCGCGATCACGGGCCAGCAGATGCTGATCTGCGGCGGCAGCTCGCTGTAGCGATCGCGACGCTCAAACGAAAACGGCTTCGACCTCCGCGAGGAGGACGAAGCCGCCTGTCGTGATGGACGGGCGCCGCATCCGGCGCCCGTCCCGTCGGATCAGAGCA
>NZ_JBHYDM010000017.1:0-89712 GCF_051860665.1 Falsiroseomonas sp. | reverse complement strand
CTGGGTGGCCGCCCCGGCCTCGAAGGCGCCGCGCAGTGATTTGCCGTCGATCGCCACCGTCTGCCCGGCCAAGCCCTCCTGCCCTGAGAGGCGGGCGGCGAAGGCCTCCGTGAAGCGCCGGAATGCCGCTTCGAAGGCCTCAGGGTCCAGCAGGCGAAACAGGCGAGAGAAGGTGTCGTGGCTCGGCACGCCGTGCGGCAAGGCCAGCACCTCGCGCAGCATTGCCAGCTTCGACGTGCCGAATTCCGCCATGTCGGCGCAGGTTTCAGCCCCTGCCAGCGTCGCCGCGAAGGCAATGAACAGCACTTCCGAAAGATCGTGCCGTGCATTCGCCGCCCGCGGATCCGGCACCGACGCAAACATCAACCCCAGACCCCGCATCCAACCCTCCAGCTCCGCCGTCGGGTCAGACACAGAATCCATACGTCACCTCAGCGCCAGCGCTTTCAGCAACGCCATATGCGATTCCCCTGCCCTTCAGGGGGAGGGAGCGGCTTTCAACCCGCCGTGGTGCGGATCAGGTCGCGGACGCGGGCGGCGGCGGCGGCGCCCTTCAGCGCGTCGCGCCAGGCCACTTCCGCCACGCGCTGATGCGCCGCCACGGCCTCATCCGCCGCGGTGATCGAGCCCACGCCGAGCCCGCCATTGGGCGGCGTATCCGCGGCGAAGGGGGAGGAGACGACATGCGCGCGTTCCCGCCCGCGCATCACCATGAAGCCCCCCGTGGGCTCGGTGCCGGAGGCGAGGCCGAGCTGCACGCCGATCGGCACGCTTTCCATCATGGCGGCGATCGCCTCCGCCTCGGCCCGCGCGGCGGCCAGGCAACGCTGGCGGGTACGCTCCGGAACGGCGAGGCCGGCGGCCACGCCATCCTGCAGGAAGCGGCGCAGCGAGGCCTCGCCCAGGATGGCGATGATGGTCGGCCGGCGGGCGGCATGCAGGCGCTTGCGGGCGGAAAGCAGGCCGAGCGCCTGGTCCGCGCTGGCGCGGGCCTGCAGGCGTTCCGGCGCGGCATCCGCGGCCTCCGTCCAGGCTTCGCCCACCGCGCCGTCGAAGGCATCCGTGGTGGTCTGGTAGCAATAGGCGCCGCCGACGATCAGGATCTGGTCGGCCTGCTCCTCCACCTGCCGCAGCCGTTCCTGGAAGGCGAGCGGACGGGCGAAATATTCGACGCCGATGCCGAGCAGCGACAGCGGGGAGATCTTCAGCAGCTCGGCCAGGCGCCGGATCGTGTCCAGCTTGATGACCTCGCCCTTCTCATACCGGTAGAGCGCGGCCCGCGAGACGCCCAGCCGCGCCGCGATCTCCTCCGCCCGGAGGCCCGATTCGAGGCGATAGGCACGCAATTGCTGACCTATATCCGCGAAACGCATGCAATCCCCCGTAGGTCCATTGATCCAGATACAACCATGATGCCGGAGACAGAATCTCAGGGACCACGCAACCGGCGCTAAAATGCGGGACGTGCGCGCCGGACGCAACGCGAAAAACACGGGAAAATTGTAGCCATATGGTGAAGACTACCCGTGGGGGTTGTGCGGCCGGCCGGTGCCTGCCCTTCGGGCGGGAGCGCGTCGCCGGGTGACGCGGCAGGCGGGATCAGCCGCCGCGTCCTTTCCGCTTCCTGGAACGACCCCCGGCCGGGGGCCGCCGAGACCTTGAAAGTCGGGGGGCTCAGGCGTCGGGGGCCACCTTGTGCGCGGCCAGCGTCTCCAGCGCCTTGACCATGCCGGAATGATCGAGCGCGGCGCCGCCCATGGCGGCACAGGCGGCGAAGAGTTGCGCGGTGGAGGCGGTGTTCGGCAGCGCGACTCCCAGCTCCTTGCCCGCCTGCAGCGCCAGGTTCAGGTCCTTCTGGTGCAGCTCGATCCGGAAGCCGGGCGCGAAGGTGCGCTTGATCATCCGCTCGCCATGCAGTTCCAGGATGCGGGAGGTGGCAAGGCCGCCCATCAGGGCCTGGCGCACCTTGGCCGGGTCGGCACCCGCCTTGCTGGCGAAGACCAGCGCCTCGCCCACCGCCTCGATGGTCAGCGCGACGATGATCTGGTTGGCCACCTTGCAGGTCTGGCCGGCGCCGGTCTCGCCCACCAGGGTGATGTTCTTGCCCATCGCCTCGAACAGTGGGCGGGCACGTTCGAAGGCGGCCTCGCTGCCGCCCACCATGATGGTCAGGCTGGCATTCTTGGCACCCACCTCGCCGCCGGAGACCGGGGCATCCAGATAGTCGCAGCCTTTCTCCGCGATGCGCGCGGCAAAGGCCTTGGTGGCGGTCGGGCTGATCGAGGACATGTCGATCACCAGCTTGCCGGGCGCCAGGCCCTCCGCGACCCCGCCGGCGCCGAAGAGCGCGGCTTCCACATCGGGCGTATCCGGCACCATCAGGATGATGACCTCCGCCGCCTTCGCCACCGCGGCGGCATCGGGCAGGATGGTCAGGGCGGACCGCAGCTCGGCCGAGAGGCTGGCGCGTTCCGGCGCCAGCACCTCGTGGCCGGCGGATTTCAGGTGCAGCGCCATGGGCTTGCCCATGATGCCGAGGCCGATGAAACCGATCTTCATGGCGTGTCTCTCCGTTGCGGAAATCAGGTGAGGACGGCGGCGGTGGTGAAGCGCACGCCGGCGGCGGCCAGCCGGGCGTCGCTCTCCTCCAGCGCCGAATCGGGCCCGAGGCGGGCGCAGGCATCCGTCACCACCCAGGTCTCGAAGCCGAGTGCTGCGGCATCCTCCGCCGTCCAGTCGACGCAATAGGGGCGGGTGATGCCGGCGATGAAGACGCGCCGCACACCCACCGCGCGCAGCCATTCGGCCAGGCCCGTGCCGGTGCTGCGGTCATTCTCCCGGAAGCCCGAATAGCTGTCGATCGCCTGGCGAAACCCCTTGCGGAGCACCAGCACGACCTTGGCCTGGTCGAGATCGGGGTGGATCCCGGCCCCCGGCGTCGCCCGAACCCCGTGGTCCGGCCAAAGGGTCTGCGGCCCGTAGTCCAGTTCCACCTGCTCAAAGGGCTGCCGCCCCGGATGCTGGGAGGCGAAGGAGGCATGGCGCGGATGGTGCCAGTCCTGCGTCACCGCGGCGCGGGCGATGGGGCCGGCGAGGATGCGGTTGATCACCGGGATCACCGCCTCCGCCCCCGGCACCGGCAGCTCCTCCGGGCAGAGATCCATGAAGGTCGGCTGCGGGTCGACGACCAGCAGCAGGTCCTGCACGGGATGAAGCGGGGCGGGGATGGCGGTCAGCCCTTGTAGGGGGCGAACCAGCCGAGGCCGGCCACCGTCTCGCCCGCCGGGCGGTATTCGCAGCCGATCCAGCCCCGGAAGCCCAGCGCATCGATGCGGTCGAAGACGAAGGGCCAGTTCACCTCGCCGGTGCCCGGCTCGTTGCGGCCGGGATTATCCGCCACCTGCATATGCGCGATCAGCGGCAGGTGCTTCTCCACCCGCTTGACGATATCGCCCTCGGTGATCTGGCAGTGATACAGGTCGAACTGCATGCCGATCTTCTCCGGCCCGATCGCCTGGATGATGGCGGCCGCCTGGTCCGTGGTGTTCAGGAAGAAGCCCGGGATGTCGCGGTGGTTGATCGGCTCGATCACCGGCTTCACGCCGGCCGGGCCGGCCAGTTCCGCCGCCCAGGCCAGGTTGGCGGCCAGCGTCGCCGTCATCGCGTCATGCGGCACGCCCGCCGGGGCCAGGCCGGACATGACATGGATGCGCGGGCAGCCCAGGGTGGCGGCGTAGTCCAGGGCCTTGCGAAAGCCTTCGCGGAATTCTGCCTGGCGGCCGGGCAGGGCAGCCTGGCCGCGCTCGCCGGCATTCCAGTCGCCGGGCGGGCCGTTGAACAGCACCTGGGACAGCCCGTTGTCCTTCAGGCGCTTCGCGATTTCGGCGGCCGGGAAATCGTAGGGAAACAGGAATTCCACCGCCTTGAAGCCCGCCTTCGCGGCAGCCTCGAACCGGTCGAGGAAGGGAACTTCGGAGAACATCAGGGAGATATTGGCGGCGAAGCGTGGCATGGCGGTGTCCTTCCCTCGACTTGCCCTGGGTGATGCCTTGGCCCCCGCCCGCGGGCAAGCCCGCCGCCGTTCCGCGAGGTGATGCGGTCCGTGCGTGCGCAAGCCCGGGGCTTCGGCTAAGGCTGGAGTCCCAGACCGGAGCCCGCATGAGCCAGGAATCCATCCGCCCCGCCCGCCTTCTCGGCCTGGCGGCGCTATTCGCCCTGGGGCTGGGCTGCTTCTGGGTGATGCGGCCCTTCATCTCCGCCCTGCTCTGGGCGGTGATCCTCACCTATACCACCTGGCCCGCCTTCCGCGTGCTGCGGGAGAAGACGGGGCTGGGGCCGGGGGCCGCGGCGCTGGTGATGGTGACGCTGGAATTCGTGCTGATCGCACTCCCCCTGGTCTTCGCCACGCCGACGACGCGGGAGGAGATCGAGGGGCTGCGCGCCTCCTTCGAGGGGCTGCTGGTCACCGGCCTGCCCAACCTGGCGACCTGGCTCGGCAGCCTGCCCTTCGTGGGGGAGACCTTCCGAAGCCTGCTCAGCGGCTGGGACACCACCTTCGCCGGCCTCTTCGAGACCATCAGCCCCTATGCCGGGCAGATCGCGAGCAATGCGCTGGCCGTGCTGCTGGCGCTGCTCTCGGGCCTGGCGGAGCTCATCATGGCCATCTTCCTGGCCTTCTTCTTCTACCGCGACGGCCCCGCCATGGCCGCGCATGCCGAGGCGGTGATGGAGAAGATGGCCGGCCCAGGGACGCGCCGGCTGATCCTGCTGACCGGCAATGTCACCCGCGGCGTGGTCTATGGCCTGCTCGGCACCGCCGTGCTGCAGGGGGCGATGACGGTCTTCGGGTTGTGGATCGCCGGCGTGCCGCAGCCGGTGCTGCTGGGCGTGGTGGCGGGCGTGCTGTCGATCCTGCCGGTCGGCGCGCCGCTGGTCTGGGCGCCGGCGGCGATCTGGCTTTTCACCCAGGGGGAGACGGCCTGGGGGCTGTTCATGGCGATCTATGGCGCGGCGGGCATATCCTCGGTGGACAATGTCATCCGCCCCTGGCTGATCAGCCGCGGCGCGGACCTGCCGCTGCTGCTGACGCTGCTGGGCGCCATCGGCGGGGTGATCGGCTTCGGCATCCTGGGCCTGTTCCTGGGGCCCGTTCTGCTGGCAGTGGGCTTCACCCTGCTGCGCGAATGGGCAGGCGATGGGCCGGCCACCAGCCAACGCGGCCCGAAGGCCTGAGATCGGGCTTCCGCCCGGCCAGGGGGCACGATATGGACAGGGGTTCATGCAGGCGGGCAGGACGACCCGCTGCCGAAACCAGGGGGCTTTGGGAATGATTGGGAAGGTGCTGATGGCGGCGGCGGCCGCGCTGGTGCTGGGCGCGGGCGGCCTGTCCGGCCCCGCCCAGGCGCAGACCGTGCGCTGGTCTGCGGCGGCGGATGCCAATACGCTGGACCCGCATAGCCAGAACATCGGCAGCGTCGCGCTGCTGCTGCAACAGGTCTATGACCCGCTGATCAGCCGCAATGCGGACCTTTCCCTCCGCCCGGCGCTCGCCACCTCCTGGACCGAAGCCGAGCCGACGCGCTGGCGCTTCGTCCTCCGCCAGGGGGTGCGCTTCCATGAGGGCCAGGCCTTCACGGCCGATGACGTGGTCTTCTCCATCGAGCGCGCGCTGGCGCCGACCTCCAACTACGGCATTTTCGTCGATACCGTGGATCGCGCCGTGAAGGTGGATGACTTCACCGTCGATATCTTCCTGAAGATCCCCGACCCGATCCTGCCGAACAAGCTGGCCTCGATCTACATCATGTCGAAGCCCTGGTCGGAGGCCAACGGCGCCACCCGACCGCAGAACACCCGGGCGCGGGAGGAAATGCACACCGTCCGCAACATGAACGGCACCGGCGCCTTCCGCCTGGTCTCGCGCGAGCAGGATGTGCGCACCGTCTTCCGCCGCCACGCGGACTGGTACGGCTGGCGCGAGGAGGGCAGCACGGAGGCCAATGTGCAGGAGCTGGTCTTCCGCCCGATCGCCTCGGATGCCACCCGCGTCGCCGGGCTGCTCTCGGGCGAGGTGGATTTCCTGCTCGACCCGCCGCTGCAGGATCTGGGCCGCATCCGCAACGCCCAGGGGCTGCGCGTGCTGGAGGGGCCGGAGATCCGGACCATCTTCATCGCCATGGATGTCTTCCGCGACGAGCTGCTGTACAGCGATGTGCGCGGGCAGAACCCGATGAAGGACCTGCGGGTGCGGCGCGCGCTGTACCACGCGATCGATATCCAGGCGATCCACCGCACCACCATGCGCGGCTTCAGCGTGCCCACCGGCACCTTCTTCCCGCCGCAGGTGAATGGCTATACCGCCGCCCAGGACGTGCGCCTGCCGCATGACCCGACGCGGGCCCGCGCCCTGCTGGCGGAGGCCGGCTATCCAAACGGCTTCGGCATCACGCTGGACTGCCCGAACAACCGCTACATCAACGATGAGCAGATCTGCCAGGCGATCGCCGCCATGTGGACGCGCATCGGCGTGCGGACCACGGTGCGGGCGCAGCCGCTGGCGCCCTTCTTCGCGCAGATCCAGCGCGACGATGTCAGCGTCTATCTGCTCGGCTGGGGCGTGCCGGCGCTGGATGCGCTCTATTCCTTCCAGTCGCTGCTGGCGACCCGCAACGGCGCGCAGGGCGACGGCATCTGGAACTACGGCCGCTATTCCAACCCGCAGATGGATGCGCTGATCACCCGCATGAAGACGCAATCCGGCCCGCAGCGGACCGAGGCGATCCATGAGGCGCTGCGCATCTACCGGGAGGACGTGCCGCATATCCCGCTGCACCACCAGATGATCCCCTGGGCGATGCGCGCCAATCTCCAGATTCCCCATGCGGCGAACAACCAGCCCTATTTCCGCTTCGCGCGCGTGAACTGAGACCGCCAGCCGCGGGTCCGGCCTTTCGCCGGGCCCGCGCAGCCTCATAACCAAGGATGCCCGCCCGCGTGTTCGCCTTCATCATCAGCCGGTTGCTGCAGGCGCTGCCCGTCATGTTGACGGTGGCGCTGCTGTCCTTCGCCATGTTCGCCTATGTCGGCGATCCCGTCGCCATCATGCTCGGGCAGGACTATACCATCGCCCAGCGCGACCAGCTCGTCGCCGATCTGGGGCTGGACCAGCCCTTCTTCGTGCAATTCGCGAAATTCGTGATCAATGCGGCGCAGGGCGAATTCGGCCTGTCCTACCGCCTGTCGCGCCCGGTCGCGCAGCTCATCGTGGAACGCGCGCCGGCGACGCTGGAGCTCGCCTTCTGCGCCGCCTTCCTGGCACTCGCCATCGGCGTGCCGATGGGCGTCTATACCGGCCTCTACCGCAATTCCTGGCTCAGCCGCTTCTTCCTGACCTTCAGCCTGGTCGGCGTCTCGCTGCCCACCTTCCTGATCGGCATCCTGCTGATCCTCACCTTCTCCGTCTGGCTCGGCTGGCTGCCCAGCTTCGGGCGCGGCGATACGGTGAATGTCGGCGGCTGGAGCACGGGGCTGCTGACCCTCTCGGGCCTGAAGGCGCTGATCCTGCCTTCCATCACGCTGGGCCTGTTCCAGCTCACGCTCATCATGCGCCTGGTGCGGGCGGAGATGATGGAGGTGCTGCGCACGGACTACATCAAGTTCGCCCGGGCCCGTGGCCTGACCAACCGCGCCGTGCATTTCGGCCATGCGCTGAAGAATACGCTGGTGCCGGTCATCACCATCACCGGCCTGCAGCTCGGCGCCATCATCGCCTTCGCCATCGTGACGGAGACGGTGTTCCAGTGGCCGGGCATGGGGCTGCTCTTCATCCAGAGCGTCGGCGCCGCCGATATCCCCGTGATGTCCGCCTATCTGCTGCTGATCGCGCTGATGTTCGTCACCATCAACCTGATCGTCGACCTGCTGTATTACGCGGTGGATCCCAGGTTGCGCATCGGCCGCGGCAAGGGGGCGCACTGACCATGTCCGCCACCACCCGCCCCAATGCCATCCGTCGCGCGCTCGACAGCGACCTGTGGTATTCCTTCACCCGGTCCCCGATCACCGTGGCCTCGGCCATCGTCGCGCTGATCTGCGTCGGCGGCGCCGTGCTGGCGCCCTGGATCGCGCCGCACAACCCCTTCGACCTCGCCTCGCTGCAGCTGATGGACGCCTTCAAGCCGCCGGCCTGGGAGGAGGAGGGCGACCGCCTCTATCTGCTCGGCACCGATGACCAGGGGCGCGACGTGCTCTCGGCCATCATGTATGGCGCGCGCGTTTCGCTGCTGGTCGGCTTCTTCGCCGTGCTGCTCTCCGTCTCCATCGGCATCACCGCGGGTCTCGCGGCGGGCTATATGGGCGGCACGGTGGATGCGGTGCTGATGCGCATCGCCGATATCAAGCTGACCTTCCCGACCATCCTGATCGCGCTGCTGATCGATGGTGTGGTGCGGGCTGCGCTACCAAGGGAGGTGCATGACCAGATCGCGCTCTATGTCGTGATCTTCGCCATCGGCATCAGCAACTGGCCCTCCTTCGCCCGCACCGTGCGCGGCTCCGCCATGGTGGAGCGCAACAAGGAATATGTGCAGGCGGCGCGGGTCATCGGCCTGTCGCGGGCGCGCATCATGGTCACGCATGTGCTGCCCAATGTGCTGGGGCCGGTGCTGGTCATCGCCACGTTGAACCTCGGCTTCGCCGTGCTGGCGGAGGCGACGCTCTCCTTCCTCGGTGTTGGCGTGCCGCCGACCCAGCCCTCGCTGGGCACGCTGATCCGTATCGGCAATGACTTCCTGTTCTCCGGCGAGTGGTGGATCACCATCTTCCCCGGCATTGCCCTCATTCTCCTGGTGCTGTCCGTGAACCTGCTGGGCGACTGGCTGCGCGACGCCCTGAACCCGAAGCTCCGATAATGACCGCACCCCTTCTCGAAGTCCGCAATCTGCGCGTCGAGTTCCCGACGCGCCGCGGCACCCTCGTCGCCCTCGACGACGTCTCCTTCTCCATCGCACCGGGCGAGGTGCTGGGCGTGGTGGGCGAATCCGGCGCCGGCAAATCCATGACCGGCGCCGCCATCATCGGGTTGCTGGAGCCGCCCGGTCGCATCGCCGGCGGCCAGATTCTGCTGAACGGAAGACGCATCGACAATCTTCCCTATTCGGAATTGCGGAAACTGCGGGGACGCGAAATCGGCGCGATCTTCCAGGATCCGCTGACCACGCTGAACCCGCTCTACACGGTCGGGCAGCAGCTGATCGAGACGATGGTCACGCACCTGCCGCTGAACCCGGCCCAGGCGCGCGCCAAGGCGATCGAATGGCTGGAACTGGTCGGCATCCCCGCCGCCAGCCAGCGTATCGACAGCTATCCGCATGAATTCTCCGGCGGCATGCGGCAGCGTGTGGTGATCGCGCTGGCGCTCTGCGCGGAGCCGAAGCTGATCGTGGCGGATGAGCCGACCACGGCGCTCGACGTCTCGATCCAGGCGCAGGTCATCTCCCTGCTGAAATCCCTGGCGCGGGAGAAGGGCACCAGCATGATGCTGGTCACCCACGACATGGGCGTCATCGCGGAAACGGCGGATCGCGTGGCGGTGATGTATGCCGGCCGCATCGTCGAGATCGGCGCGGTGCGCAATGTGGTGCTGGATGCCAGCCATCCCTATTCGGCGGGCCTCATGGGCTCCATCCCGCCGGTCGGGCGGCGGCTGGAGCGGATGCAGCAGATCGATGGATCGATGCCGCGCCTATCCGCCATCCCCCAGGGCTGCCCCTACAACCCGCGCTGCCCGAACGTCTTCGACCGCTGCCGGGTGGAGCGGCCGGAGCTGATGCCGGCGCGGGACAACCTCGCCGCCTGCTGGCTCTATGCCGAGCAGGGAGTGCCGCGCCATGCGTAATCCCGACAGCACCCCGATGCTCGAGACTATCGACGTCGCGCGCCACTTCGACGTCTCCCGCCCCCTGGTGCAGCGCCTGCTGGCCCGCGAGGGCAAGCGCACGCTGCGCGCGGTGGATGGCATTTCCTTCGCCATCCAGAAGGGCACCACGCTCTCGCTGGTCGGCGAGAGCGGCTGCGGCAAGTCCACCGTCGCGCGGCTGGTCGTCGGCCTCTATGGCCCGACCCGCGGCAGCGTGATCTTCGACGGCAAGGACCTGGCGGAGGCGCGGGCGGACAGCACCCAGCGCCGGCGCATGCAGATGATCTTCCAGGACCCCTATGCCAGCCTCAATCCGCGCTGGCGCGTGCGGGACATCATCGCCGAGCCGATCCGCGCCTTCGGCCTCTCCAGCTCGGATGCCGAGATCGATGCGCGCGTCGGCGAATTGCTGACCCAGGTGGGTCTCTCCCCGCTGGATGGCCAGAAATTCCCGCATGAATTCTCGGGTGGCCAGCGGCAGCGCATCTCCATCGCCCGCGCGCTCTCCTCCAACCCGGAATTTTTGGTGTGTGACGAGCCGACGTCTGCGCTCGACGTCTCGGTTCAGGCGCAGATCCTGAACCTGATGAAGGATCTGCAGCAGCGGCTGGGGCTGACCTATCTCTTCATCAGCCACAACCTGGCGGTGGTGCGGCAGGTCAGCGACCGCGTCGGCGTGATGTATCTTGGCCGGCTGGTGGAGCTGGCGCCGGCGGAGACGCTCTTCACCACCCCGCGCCACCCCTATACGCGGGCGCTGATGGAGGCGATTCCGGACCTGGAGATGACCGGCCGCCAGCGCATCCCGGTGGGCGGCGAGGTGCCGAGCCCAATTAACCCGCCCAGCGGCTGCCCCTTCCACCCGCGCTGCCCGCTGGCCAATGACCGCTGCAAGTCCGAGCGGCCGGAGATGTTGCCCGCCCGCGGCACGCCGGAGACGCTGACCGCCTGTCACGCGGTGGAGGAAGGGCGCGACCGGGTGGGAGAGCCGCTGATCGCGGCGTGATCCGAAAGCCCTGTCCCCCGAAGGGGGAGAGGGTTGGGTAGGGGGGCTTGGCCCGCCGCTCGATACCTATTCGACCAGATGCACAGCCGGTCGCGCGTGTTGGTAGCGGGCTTTCCTTCTACGCGGACCCCCCACCCAACCCTCCCCCCTAAGCAGGGGAGAGGGCTTTATCTCCTCTGCGCCGCGAAGCGCACGGCTTCCTCCGCCGCGCGGAACAGGGCGCGCGCCTTCTGGTGGGTCTCCTGGTACTCGGCCTCCGGGTCGCTATCCGCCACCACCCCGGCGCCGGCCTGCACATGCATCAGCCCGTCCTTCACCAGGGCGGTGCGCAGCGCGATGCAGATATCCATGTCGCCATCGGCGCCGAAATAGCCGACGCCGCCGGCATAGGCGCCGCGGCGGGAGGGCTCCAGCTCCTCGATGATCTGCATCGCCCGAACCTTGGGCGCACCGGACAGCGTGCCGGCCGGAAAACCCGCGGCCAGCGCGTCCAGCGCATCCAGCCCCGGGCGCAGCCGGCCCACCACCTCGGACATGATGTGCATGACCTGCGAATAGCGCTCGACCTGGAATTTCTGGGTGACGCGCACGGAGCCGATCTCCGCCACCCGGCCCACATCGTTGCGGCCGAGGTCGATGAGCATCAGGTGCTCGGCCAGCTCCTTCGGATCGGCCAGCAGCTCCCGCTCCAGCCGCGCATCCTCCTCCGGCGTCGCGCCACGAGGACGAGTACCGGCCAAGGGGCGCAGCTTCACCTCGCCATGCTTCACGCTGACCAGGATCTCGGGCGAGGCGCCTACCAGCGACAGCCCGTTCAGGTCCAGGAAGAAGAGATAGGGCGCCGGGTTCAGCCGCCGCAGCGCGCGATACAGCGAAAACGGCGGCAGGCCGAAGGGCGCGGTGAAGCGCTGCGCCGGCACCACCTGGAAGACGTCGCCCGCGGCGATGTATTCCTTCGCCTTCAGCACCGCCGCCTTGTAGCCCTCCGGCGTGAAGTTCGAGGACGGCGCCGGCGGCACCGGCAGGGCGGCGGGCGGCGCCGGGCGGGGCAGGGGGCGGTCGAGTGCCGCCTCCGCCTCATCCAGCCGCGCCTGCGCCAGGTCCCAGGCCGCCTTGGGGTCCATGGCCGCATCGGGCCAGACCGGCGTCACCAGCGTCAGCGTATCCCGCACATGGTCGAAGACCGCGACCAGCGTCGGGCGGATCATCACCGCCTCCGGGATGCCGAGCACATCCGGGTTGGTCTCCGGCAGGCGCTCCATCTGCCGGACCATGTCATAGCCGAGATAGCCGAAGAGCCCGGCAGCGATGGAGGGGAGCCCCGCCGGCATCGGCATGCGCGTCGCCTGGACCAGGGTCCGCAGGCTGTCCAGCGGCGGCGCCGGGTCGGACTCGAAGGCATGCGGGGCCGACAGGGCGTGGCGGTTGATCTCCGCCTTCCCGCCCCGGCAGCGCCAGACCAGGTCCGGCTCCATGCCCAGCGCCGAGAAACGCCCCCGCGCCGCACCGCCTTCGACGGATTCCAGCAGGAAGGCGTTCTGGCGTCCCTGCACCAGGCGGAGATAGGCGCCGACCGGCGTATCGAGATCCGCGACGCGCTCGCGGAACACCACCTGGCCGCGCCCGGCGGCGAGGCCGGCGGCGAAGGCGGCGAAGCTGGACAGCTCCGTCATGGCACCACCTGCTGCAACAAGGTCGGGCTGATCCGCGGCTCGGCGCGGGCGCGCAGCGCGGCGACATAGGCGGCGTTCAGGTCATCCGCCATCTGCTGCTGCGCGCTGCGCTTGGCATTCTCCAGCGCCGCCGGGTCGGCGGCGGGGTCGGCGGAGACGACCTCCAGCAGCTGCGCCACGGCGAAGCCGGCGGCTGTCGGCACCATGGTGGGCTCGTTCGCACGGATGTTGAACAGCACCGGCAGCAGCTCCCGCGGCACGGTCAGCCCCGGCGCACCGGGCTCCGGCTGGCGGCCGAAGGGGCCCATGCGGGTGCTGGCGAGGCCGGCGGCGGTGGCTGCGGCCTCCAGCGTCTGGCCACCGCGCACGGCGGCGAGCAGGGCGGCCGCCTTCTCCTCCTGCACCCGGCGGCGGGCGTCGTTGGTCCAGGCGAGGCGCACATCGGCCTCCACCTCCGCCAGCGGCCGCAGCGCGGGCGGGCGCACGGCGTGCAGCTCGATCCCGACAAAACCCTGGGCCTCCCGCATCTCCTGCAGCCGCGGCGCGCGGCCCTGCTCGGCGGCGAAGATGGCGCGGATCGTCTCGGCGCGGGCGGCGACGGGCACCGGCAGCACGGCGGGCAGGCCCTCGGCGTCGCGGCCTTCGGCATCCAGTGTCACGCGCGCCACGGTCAGCCCGTATTCGCGCGCGGCCTCCTCCAGCGAAGCGCCGCCGGCCAGCGCATCCTCCAGCCGATTGGCACGCTCGAAGGCCAGGTCGCCGGCGCGTTCCAGCGCCAGTTCCTGGCGCAGCCGGTCGCCGACCTCGGCCAGGGTCGAGGTGCTGCCGGGGGTGATGCCGGCCACGCGCATCACATGCCAGCCGAAGGGGGACCGCACCGGATCGGTCACGCCGCCTGCCGGCGCGGCGAAGGCGGCCGCGGCCAGGGCCTCGATCGGCAGGTCGGCGCGCGGCACATTGCCGAGCGCCAGGGCGGCGCCGCCGGCGGCCTGGGCGGCCTGCTCGATGGCGGCGAAATCCGGGTTGGCGCGCCAGGCCGCGGCGATCTGCCGGGCGGCGTCTTCCGTCTGCAGCAGCGCCTGCTGCAGGTCGCGCCGCTCCGGCGTCTCGAACTGGCTGCGGCGCGATTCATAGGCGGCGGCCAGGTCGGCGTCCGAGACCTCGATCTGGTCGGCCAGCGTCTCCGCCGTCAGCACGGCCAGCGTCGCCTCCCGCAGCGCGGGGGTGGAGAAGCGCTCGGGGTTGTTCTCATGGAAGCGGGCGAGCTGCGCCTCGGTCGGCGCCTCCGGCTCCGGCGCATCCAGCAGGGGCAGCTCAACCACCTGGGCCACGCGGCGTTCCTGCTCATAGCGCACCAGGGCGCGGGCCAGCCGGTCCGGTGCCGGGGCGCCGGCGCGCACCGCGCCCGAGAGCTGGATGCGCTGCAGGTCGTCGCGCACCAGGCGCAGGAACTGCGCCTCCGTCATGTCGTTCTGGCGCAGCCACTGGTCCAGGATCAGCCGGTCGAAGCGGCCGGCCGTCTGGAAATTGGGGATGGAGAAGACATAGGCCTGCACCGCCTCATCCGGCGTGGCGAGGTTCAGCCGCGCGGCCTCCGCGCGCTGGGCGCGTTCCGCGATCAGCTGTTCCACCGCCTGCATGGCGATCGCCCGGCGCAGCGGCTCCTCCGCCTCGAAGCCGGACCCCAGCTGGGCCTGCACGCGCTGCAATTCGCGCCGCGCGGCCATCTGCGCCTCCGGCACCTCGATATCCCCGCCTTCCATGCTGACCACGGCGGTTTCCCGGCCGAAATTGCGCACGGTGTCCTCGATGCCCCAGATGGCAAAGGACAGCACCAGCAGCAGGAACAGGACCTTGGCGAACCAGGTCTGGGTGAGGGCGCGGAACCAGGTGATCATACGGCCCCGGTAGCCGGAAACGCGCGCGGTTGCCAGCCCGGCGCGGCATTGCTACCCGCAGCCCAACCCGAGAGGAGACGCAGGTGACCCCAGGCATCCGACCGCTGATCGCAGGCAATTGGAAGATGCACGGCACGCTGCGGGAGGCCGCTTCCCTGGCGGAGGGGGTGCGGGCCGGCGCCGGGGGCCTTCCGGCCGATCTGCTGGTCTGCCCGCCCGTCCTGCATATCCCGGCCGTGGCGGCCGCACTGGGCGGCGGCGCCGTGGCGCTGGGCGCGCAGGATTGCCATGCGGCGGCCAAGGGCGCGCATACCGGCGATATCTCGGCTGCCATGCTGCGCGATGCCGGTGCCACCCATGTCATCCTTGGCCATTCCGAGCGCCGCGCCGATCATGGCGAGAGCGATGCGGTGGTGCGGGCCAAGGTGGCGGCGGCGCTGGGTGCCGGGCTGGTGCCGGTGGTCTGTGTGGGCGAGACGGAGGCGCAGCGCCTGGCCGGGGAGGCCGACTCCGTCGTCCGTGCCCAGTTGGCCGAATCGCTGCCGGACGGCTTCGGCGGCATCATCGCCTATGAGCCGGTCTGGGCCATCGGCACCGGCCGCACGCCGACCGAGGCCGATATCGCCGCCATCCATGCGACCATCCGGGAAAGCCTGGTGGCGCGCTTCGGTGCGGCGGGGCAGGGGATGCGCATCCTCTATGGCGGCTCCATGAAGCCCGGCAATGCCAGGGCGATCCTCGCCTTGCCGAATGTCGATGGCGGGCTGGTCGGCGGGGCGAGCCTGGTCGCCGCCGATTTCCTGGCGATCGCGGCGGCGGCGGCCTAGCCGCGCTGGCCTTCCGCCAGCAGACCCGCTAGAAGGCGCGCGCCATGACCACCATCCTCCTTGTCATCTTCCTCCTCGTCACCCTGGCGCTGATCGGGGTCATCCTCGTGCAGCGCAGCGAGGGTGGCGGCCTGGGCATCGGCACCTCCCAGGGCATGGGCGGGTTCATGACCGGCCGCGGCACGGCCAATCTGCTGACCCGCACCACCGCCGTGCTCGGCACTGCCTTCATGGCGCTGGCCCTGGTGCTGGCCATGCTCGGCAAGGGCCAGGCGCCGCGCGGCTCGATCCTGGATGCGCCGGCCGGCGGCGTGCCGGCCGCCACCGCCCCGGCCGTGCCGGTGGCACCCGCCGCGCCGACGGTGCCGAACAACTGATGTAACGCCCCCCGCGGCCTGCGCGGGGGTCATGCCTGCCAAAACCGGTTCCACACGCCGGACGGGTTCACATGCCCGTCCGGCTTCGCTATGAGGGGCGTCCATGACGCGGTTCGTATTCGTCACCGGCGGCGTGGTCTCCTCCCTCGGCAAGGGCATCGCAGCGGCATCGCTGGGTGCGCTGCTGCAGGCGCGCGGCTACAAGGTGCGCCTCAGGAAGCTCGACCCCTACCTCAATGTCGATCCGGGCACGATGTCCCCGTATCAGCATGGCGAGGTCTTCGTGACCGATGACGGGGCGGAAGCCGACCTCGACCTCGGCCATTACGAGCGGTTCACGGGTGTCCACGCCAACAAGGCGGACAACTGGACCACGGGCCGGATCTATTCGGACGTGATCGCGGCCGAGCGCCGCGGCGACTATCTGGGCGGGACAGTGCAGGTGATTCCGCACATCACGGACAAGATCAAGGACGTGATCCAGGCCGAGACCGACGGCTACGACTTCGTCCTGGTGGAAGTCGGCGGCACGGTCGGCGACATCGAATCGCTGCCCTTCCTGGAGGCGATCCGGCAGCTGGCGAACGAGCTTGGCCCGACCCGCAGCCTCTTCATCCACCTGACCCTGGTCCCCTACATCCCCTCGGCCGGGGAGCTGAAGACCAAGCCGACGCAGCACAGCGTCAAGGAATTGCTGGGCGTCGGTATCCAGCCGCAGATCCTGCTCTGCCGCTGCGACCGGCCGATCCCGGAGAATGAGCGCCGCAAGATCGCGCTGTTCTGCAATGTCCGACCCGAATCCGTTATCCCGGCCTATGACGCGGACAGCATCTATTCGGTGCCGATCAGCTACCATGCCGAGGGCCTGGACCGCGAAGTGCTGCGGCACTTCAACCTGTCCTTCTACGGCGAGCCGGACATGCGGCGCTGGGAGAAGATCGTCCAGTCGATCCGCGCGCCGGAGGGCGAGGTCTCCATCGCCATCGTCGGCAAGTACACGAACCTGCTGGACAGCTACAAATCCCTGGCCGAGGCGCTGACCCATGGCGGCATCGCCAACAATGTGAAGGTCAGGCTGAACTGGGTCGACAGCCAGGTCTTCGAGAATGGCGATGAGGAAGCGGTGAAGCGCCTGGAAGGCGTGCACGGCATCCTCGTGCCCGGCGGCTTCGGCGAGCGTGGCTCGGGCGGCAAGATCGAGGCGGTGCGCTTCGCGCGTGAGCGGAAGATTCCCTTCTTCGGGATCTGCTTCGGCATGCAGATGGCGGTGATCGAGGCGGCGCGGAACCTGCTGGACCTCAAGGGCGCCTCCTCCACCGAATTCGGCCCCTGCGCGGAGCCCGTGGTCGGCCTGCTGACCGAATGGACGCGCGGCAACCAGGTGGAGACGCGGGTGGCCGGCGGCGACCTGGGCGGCACCATGCGGCTGGGCTCCTATGTCGCCAAGCTCAGCGAGGGGTCCCTGGTGCGCGAGGTCTATGGCGAGGCCGAGGTCACCGAACGCCACCGCCACCGCTTCGAGGTGAATGTCAGCTACCGGGAGCGCCTGGAAGGCGTCGGCCTGCGCTTCGCCGGCATGTCGCCCGACGGCAGCCTGCCCGAGATCGTGGAAGTGCCGGACCATCCCTGGTTCATCGGTGTGCAGTTCCACCCGGAGCTGAAGTCCAAACCCTTCGCGCCCCACCCCCTGTTCAAGGGCTTTATCGGTGCCGCCGTGCGGCAGGCCAGGCTGGTCTGAGCCATGGATGAGAAGGCAAGGCTGAAGCGCTTCGGCATCGGCATGGCCGTGACCCTGGTGGTGACGGTGGTCGTGGGGGCGCTCTTCGGCTCGCTGGCCGTGCCGCTGTCGCTCGCCATCGGGCTGGGCGCGACGCTGCTGCTGGGCGGCGGGCGCAGCAAGGGCTGAGCTGGCCTGCGGGCGGGGCATCAACCTTTCGCTCAGCAAATTCTGTTGCACTGCCGTCATGCGCACCCTGAACGGCACAGACGGCAGCGAGACCTACCTCTTCGAGCCCGGAGACCTCGTGCGCCTGGTCCGCAGCGAGGGCGGCGCCCTGAATACCGTGGGGGCCGGCGACTGGGGCCTGGTGACAAAGGTGCATGCCTGTGGCGCCTTGGACCTCAAGCTGGCCGGCTATAGCCGCGCCAAGGATGCGGTGCTGACCCGGGCGGTGGCCGTGCCCTGTGGCCGGGTTGAGCCCTGCGATCGCCAGGGCATGCCGCTGAAGCGCGGCTTTTCGGCCGTCTGGGACACGCGCACGCCGCGCTGATTGCGCTTCCCCGCGCGCCGCGGCGGGCCCTATCCTGACGCCCTCCGCGCGGAGGCCCGCCCATTCCCGCCATCCCATCCGCCCGACCTTCCAGAATCGCGCTTCGGGTTTTCGAGGTGGCGGTCGCGACCGTGCTGCTCATCCTGCTGGCGGGGCGTGACTCCTCGCTCCTGGTGATCCTGGGCACGGGCCTAATCTGGGCCTGGTCCATCCTGCGCCTGGTGCGATCCGGCGTCGGTTCGGGCGGTGGCGTGGGCGGCGATGCCACGATGGCCGTCGGCCTCGATTCGGATGGCGACGGCGGTGATGGCGGCGGGGGCGGCGAATAGCCGCGCCGTGCCGGCTTGCCGAGCCGCCGAGGGACCTTTAAGCGACCGGCAACCCCCACAGCCGGAGCCCCGCCCCATGGCCGCCATCGCCGACATCATCGCCCGCGAGGTTCTCGACAGCCGCGGCAATCCGACGGTGGAGGCGGAGGTGGTGCTGGACTCTGGCGCCATCGGCCGCGCCATCGTCCCCTCCGGCGCCTCCACCGGCGCGCATGAGGCGGTGGAGCTGCGCGACGGTGACAAGGCGCGCTTCGGCGGCAAGGGCGTGCGCCAGGCCTGTGCCCATGTGGAGGGCGAGATCTTCGACGCCATCGGCGGCATGGACGCCGCCGACCAGGTGAAGATCGACGAGACGATGATCGAGCTGGACGGCACGCCCAACAAGTCGCGCCTCGGCGCCAATGCCATCCTGGCCGTCAGCCTCGCCACCGCCAAGGCCGCGGCGGTCGATCTCGACATGCCGCTCTACCGCTATGTCGGCGGCGTCTTCGCCCGCACCCTGCCGGTGCCGATGATGAACATCATCAATGGCGGCCAGCACGCCGACAATCCGATCGACATCCAGGAATTCATGATCATGCCGGTCGCCGCCGGCACGGTGGCGGATGCGGTGCGGATCGGCTCCGAGGTCTTCGCGCAGCTCAAGAAGGCGCTGCATGACGCCGGCCACAATACCAATGTGGGCGACGAGGGCGGCTTCGCGCCGAATATTGGCAGCGCGGAGGAGGCGCTGGGCTTCATCACCAAGGCCTGCGAGAAGGCCGGCCACCGGGTGGGGGAGGACATCTTGTTCGCCCTCGATGCCGCCTCCACCGAGTTCTACAAGGACGGCCGCTACGTGATGGAAGGCGAGGGCAAGACCTTCGATTCCGCGGGGATGGTCGACTACCTGGAGGCCCTGACGAAGAAGTTCCCCATCGTCTCGATCGAGGACGGCATGTCCGAGGATGACTGGGAGGGCTGGAAGCTGCTGACCGAGCGGCTCGGCGGCAAGGTCAACCTGGTGGGTGACGACCTCTTCGTCACCAATACCGAGCGCCTGCGTCGGGGCATCGAGACCAGCACCGGCAATGCCATCCTGGTGAAGGTCAATCAGATCGGCACGCTGACCGAAACGCTGGAGGCGGTGGAGATGGCGCATCGCGCCGGCTTCAAGGCGGTGATGAGCCACCGCTCCGGTGAGACGGAGGATGCGACCATCGCCGACCTCGCCGTCGCCACCAATTGCGGGCAGATCAAGACCGGCTCGCTCTCCCGCTCCGACCGGACGGCCAAGTACAACCAGCTGATCCGCATCGAGCAGGAGCTGGGTTCCGCCGCGCGCTATGCCGGGCGCAGCATCCTGCGCCGCTGAGCTACCACGGCTTGGCGCCGTATCGTGGCATGAAACACACGGTACGGTGGTTAACGCATTGAGAGGGCGTGATTCCGCTGGACAGGCGGGGTCACGCCCTTCTTGATGCGGCCATCAGCGGGGGGGCCTGCGCGGGTGTCTGACATGTATCTGCCGCCACAGCGGCGGGGGGGATTCGGGGCTTGGCTGTCGCGCCGTCTGCGCGCGGCCGTGCTGCCGGTGCTGTTCCTGGGAACGAGTGGCTATTTCGTCTGGCATGCGGTGCATGGCGAGCGCGGCCTGATCGCGCGCGACCAGCGCCAGGAAAGGCTGCAGGAGGCGCGGGCCGAGCTCGGCCGCGTGCGCAGCGAGCTGGAGGCGGTGGAGCGCCGCGTCGCCGGCCTGCGCGGCGACCGTCTGGATCGCGACCAGCTGGATGAGCGGGCGCGGCAGCTGCTGAACCTGGTCGACAAGAACGAGATCGTCGTCCCCTACGAGCCCGACCGCCGCCTGTTCTGACGGGAGCCTCAAGCCCTCTCCCCTGACAGGGGGAGAGGGTTGGGTGAGGGGGCCGCGACGAACGGCCAGGGCCTGCCATCAGCCTAGGCCACTGCCTCCGGCAGCGCGCGCAGCGGCGCCAGGCGGCTGGTTGCGACCGCCAGCAGCGACAGCCCAAAACCCAGCGCCGCCAGCCATACCGCCGCCGGCGCACCGAGCCAGGCGGCCACCGCGCCGCCGGCCAGCGCGCCCAGCGGCCGCACGCCGAAGACCGCCACCTGCATCACCGCGCCGACCCGGCCCAGAAGCCCGGGCGGCGTGACCGCCTGCCGCAGGCTGGTCTGCGCCACCTGCCACAGCATCGGTCCGAAGCCGAGCAGCGCCATGCAGCCCGCCAGCGTCGCGGCGCTGGGCGCCAGCAGCAGCGCCGCCACCCCCAGCACCGAAAGGCCCGGCCCGCTCAGCAGCACCTGGCCGAGCGGCAGGGCGCGCGCCGCCGCGGGGGCCAGCACTGCGCCCGCCACCAGCCCGGCGCCGTAGCAGCCCAGCGCCAGGCCAGTGGTGCCGGCCTCCAGCCCCAGCGGCCCCAGCGCGAGTGGCACCGCCACCGCCATCAGCGCGAAGAAGCCGGCATTCCAGGCGATGGCCGCGAGCGCAATGGCGCGCAGCAGCGGCTGCCGGCGGACGAAGCGCGCCCCCTCCGCCACCGCGGCGCTGAGGCCCGGGCGGGTCGCGGGCTGGGTCGCGGGCAAGGGCGGCAGACGCCAGGCCAGCCCCGCCGCCGCCAGCGCCGCCAGCGCGGCCAGGGCCAGCCCCGCCTGCGGCAGCCCGCGCGCGGCGAGCAGGCCCGCGAGTGGCGCCGCGGCCAGGGTGGCAAGCGCCCGGCCCAGCTCCAGCCGAGCATTGGCCGCCGGCAGCGCCGGGCGCGGCACCAGGGCCGGCAGCAGCGCGAAGGCGGCGAGCGCCGCCGCCACCACCCCGGCGGCGCCCAGGAAGGCCGCCAGGCCCAGCAGGACCGGCTGGCCCGCCGCCACGACCGCCAGGGCGAATCCGGCCGCGGCCGCCAGCCCGCCGCCGGCCAGCAGGCGGCGGCGGTCCATCCGGTCTGCCAGCACGCCCGCGGGCAGCGCCACCAGCAGCCAGGCGGCGCCCTGGGCGGCGACCAGCGCGCCGGTCAGCGCCGGGCCGGCGCCCAGGTGCAGGGCCGCGATCAGCGGCAGGGCGGCGAGCGCCAGCTGGTCCGCGCCATGCAGCGCGGCGAAGGCCAGGGGCAGGGTTGTTCGGCTCGGGTGTGGCATCGGCGCGGTTCCAGAATCTTGCGGCCGAAGGGGTGCGCCTTGCACGAATCAGCCGCCATCCGGCGGTTGCGCCGCAATGACGAAATACGGCCTGAAGAGGGGGCAAATCATGCTTAACCGCATTGCGGTTAATCGTCTTATTGCGTTGCACAATAAGCAGATTTTCGAATGCGGACATGCTTGCACCACGCGGAAGCCGCGCGTAGATGCGGAGGAAGGACGCCCTGAGGAGGATACCGCATGGCCGAGACCGCCGCCCGCGCAACCCGCGGAAAGGGGGCCTCCCGAGGGGGCAACCCGGGGGCCAACCAGCCTTCGATCAGCAAGGAAGAGCTGACCCGCGCCTATCGCGACATGCTGCTGATCCGCCGCTTCGAGGAAAAGGCCGGCCAGCTGTATGGCATGGGTCTGATCGGCGGCTTCTGCCACCTCTATATCGGCCAGGAGGCCGTGGTGGTCGGCATGCAGCTCGGCCTGAAGCCAGGCGACCAGGTCATCACCTCCTACCGCGACCACGGTCATATGCTGGCCACCGGCATGGAGGCCCGCGGCGTGATGGCGGAGCTGACCGGCCGGATCGGCGGCTATTCCAAGGGCAAGGGCGGGAGCATGCACATGTTCTCCCGCGAGAAGGGCTTCTACGGCGGCCACGGCATCGTCGGCGCCCAGGTCGCGCTCGGCGCCGGCCTCGCCTTCGCCAACTGGTACCGCAACGACGGCGCGGTGGCGCTGGCCTATTTCGGCGAGGGCGCCTCGAACCAGGGGCAGGTCTATGAGAGCATGAACCTGGCCGCGCTGTTCAAGCTGCCCTGCGTCTTCATCATCGAGAACAACAAATACGGCATGGGCACCAGCGTGGAGCGTGCCAGCGCGTCGCGCGACCTGTCGAAGAACGGCGCGCCCTGGGGCATCCCCGGCGAGCAGGTGAACGGCATGGACGTGGTCGCGGTGAAGGAGGCGGGCGAGCGCGCCATCGCCCACTGCCGCGCCGGCAACGGCCCCTATCTGCTGGAGATGAAGACCTATCGCTACCGCGGCCACTCCATGTCCGACCCGGCCAAGTACCGGACGCGGGAGGAGGTGCAGAAGATGCGGGAGCAGAACGACTGCATCGAGACCGCGCGCAAGATGCTGCTGGAGGTCTTCGACACCAGCGAGGCCGCGCTGAAGGTGATCGACGACGAGGTGAAGGCCATCGTGCAGGACAGCGCCGAATTCGCGCAGACCTCGCCCGAGCCCGACGAGAGCGAATTGTGGACGGACGTCCTGGTGGAGTCCCGCTGAGATGACGCAGATCCTGATGCCCGCCCTCAGCCCCACCATGACGGAGGGCAAGCTCGCCCGCTGGCTGAAGGCGGAAGGCGATGCCGTGAAGGCCGGCGACGTGATCGCCGAGATCGAGACCGACAAGGCGACCATGGAAGTGGAAGCGGTGGATGAGGGCACGCTGACCAAGATCCTGGTGCCGGAAGGCACCGAGGGCGTGTCCGTGAATACGCCGATCGCGGAGCTGGATGGCGGCGCGGCGGAAGCGCCGAAGGCTTCGGCACCCGCGCCGGACAAGGCGCCGGTCGAGAAGATGGAGGCGGCCAAGCCCGCCGCCGCCCCGGTGCCGGCCCAGGCCGCCGCGGCGCCCGAGAAGGACTGGGGCGCGACCAGGCCGATGACGGTGCGGGAAGCCCTGCGCGACGCCATGGCCGCCGAGATGCGTGCCGACAAGGACGTCTTCCTGATCGGCGAGGAGGTCGGCCAGTACCAGGGCGCCTACAAGATCAGCCAGGGCCTGCTGGACGAGTTCGGCCCGAAGCGCGTGATCGACATGCCCATCACCGAGCACGGCTTCACGGGCATGGCGGTCGGCGCGGCGATGACCGGCCTCAAGCCCATCGTCGAGTTCATGACCTTCAACTTCTCGATGCAGGCGATCGACCACATCGTGAATTCGGCGGCGAAGACGCTGTACATGTCGGGCGGCCAGCTCGGCTGCCCCATCGTCTTCCGCGGCCCGAACGGCGCGGCCAGCCGCGTCGCAGCCCAGCACAGCCAGTGCTACGCCAGCTGGTACGCGCATCTGCCAGGCCTGAAGGTGCTGGCGCCCTGGTCGGCGGCCGATGCCAAGGGCCTGCTGCGGGCCGCGATCCGCGATCCGAACCCGATCATCTTCCTGGAGAACGAGATCCTCTACGGCCAGACCTTCGACTGCCCGGTGGATGAGGACTTCATCCTGCCGATCGGCAAGGCGAAGGTGGAGCGCGAGGGCACCGACGTGACCCTGGTGGCCTTCTCCATCATGGTCGGCATGGCGATGCAGGCGGCCGAGGAGCTCGCCGCCCAGGGCATCAGCGCGGAGGTGATCAACCTGCGCACGCTGCGCCCGCTGGATATCGAGACGGTCGTGCGATCCGTGAAGAAGACGAACCGGCTGGTCACGCTCGAGGAAGGCTGGCCCTATGCCGGCATCGGCGCGGAAGTCGCCATGCAGATCCTGGAGAACTGCTTCGACGACCTGGATGCGCCGCCGGTGCGCGTGCATGGCCTCGATATCCCGATGCCCTATGCCGCGAACCTCGAGAAGCTGGCGCTGCCGCGGCTGGAACAGGTGGTCGAGGCCGCAAAGCGCGTGACCTACAAGTAAGGGGGACAGCACATGGCCACGAACATCCTGATGCCGGCGCTGTCCCCCACCATGACCGAGGGCACGCTGGCGCGCTGGCTGAAGAATGAGGGCGACACGGTCAAGGCCGGCGACATCATCGCCGAGATCGAGACCGACAAGGCGACCATGGAAGTGGAAGCCGTGGATGAGGGCGTCCTCGGCAAGATCCTGGTGCAGGGCGGCACCGCCGGCGTGAAGGTCAACGACCCGATCGCCGTGCTGGTGGAGCCGGGCGAGAGCGTCGCGCCGCAAGGCGCGCCAGAGGCGAAGGCGCCGGCGGCGCCGAAGGCCGAGGCGAAGCCGGCCCCGGCACCGGAGACGCCGAAGACCCAGCCGGCGGCGGCCCCGAAGGCGGAAGCGCCCAAGGCTGTCGACTCCGGCGACCGCACCATCGCCTCCCCGCTCGCCCGTCGCATGGCGGCGCAGGCCGGGCTGGAGCTTTCCGGCATCACCGGCAGCGGGCCGAATGGCCGCATCGTGAAGACCGATGTGGAGGCCGCGCTGGCCAGGCCGCAGGCAGGCAGGACGGAGGCCGCGAAGCCCGCAGCGGCCCAGGCCGCCACGCCGGCACCGGCCGCGGCCCCCGCCGCCGCGCCGAAGGCACCCGCGCCCGTCATCACGGCGCCGCATACCGCCGTGCCGAACAGCAGCATGCGCAAGGTGATCGCGCGGCGCCTTTCGGAATCCAAGCAGACGGTGCCGCATTTCTACGTCTCGATGGATATCGAGATCGATGCGCTGCTGAAGCTGCGTTCGCAGCTGAACGCGACCTCGCCCAAGGACGGGCCGGGCGCCTTCAAGCTTTCGGTGAACGACCTGGTGATCAAGGCCGCGGCGGTGACGCTGCGGCGCCTGCCGCAGGTCAATGCGACCTGGACCGAGGATGCGATCCTCCAATACCACGACGTCGATATTTCCGTCGCCGTCAGCATCCCCGACGGGCTGATCACGCCGATCATCCGCAAGGCGGACCAGGCGGGGCTGGCGTCGATCAGCAACCAGATGAAGGACCTGGCGGCGCGGGCAAAGAGTGGAAAACTGAAGCCGGAGGAGTTCCAGGGCGGCGGTTTCTCCATCTCCAACATGGGCATGTATGGCGTGCGCGACTTCGCCGCCATCATCAATCCGCCCCAGGCCGGCATCCTGGCGGTCTCGGCCGGGGAGCAGCGGCCGGTGGTGAAGGACGGCGCGCTGGCCATTGCCACGGTGATGACCTGCACCCTCTCGGTCGATCACCGCGTGGTGGATGGCGCGCTGGCGGCGGAATGGATCGCGACCTTCAAGAAGATCGTCGAGGAGCCGCTGAGCTTGATGCTGTGATGGCGCGCATGCCCCCACCCCGACCCTCCCCCGTAACCACGGGGGAGGGAGCAGTCCTTCTCCCTCCCCCGCCTTTGCGGGGGAGGGTCGGGGTGGGGGTGTGACGTGACCAACTTCACCCTGCGCGACGCGACCGAGGCGGACCTGCCGGAAATCCTCCGCCTGGTCCGCGACCTCGCCGAGTACGAGAAGCTGCTGCACGAGGCCGTCGGCACCGAGGCGGATTTCCGCGAGGCCCTGTTCGGCCCGACTCCACGCGTCTTCTGCACCCTGGCGGAACGCGATGGTCGCGCCATCGGCCAGGCGATCTGGTTCTACAACTTCTCGACCTTCACCGGCCGCCCGGGCATCTATCTCGAGGACATCTATGTCGAGCCCGCCCATCGGGGCCTCGGCGTCGGCATGGCCTTCTTCCGTCACCTCGCGAAGCGCGCCGTGGCGGAGAACTGCACGCGGATGGAATGGCAGGTGCTGGACTGGAACGCACCGGCCATCCGCTTCTATGACCGCATCGGCTCGGAAAGCCGCGATGAATGGCGCGTAAGGCGCCTCTCGGGTGACGCGCTGCGCGCCCTGGCAGGAGAATCCTGAAATGGCCGAGACTTTCGATCTCGTCGTCGTTGGCGGCGGCCCCGGTGGCTATGTCGGCGCCATCCGCGCCAGCCAGCTCGGCATGAAGGTCGCGCTGGTGGAGCGCGAGAATCTGGGCGGCATCTGCCTCAACTGGGGCTGCATCCCGACCAAGGCACTTCTGCGCGCCAGCGAGATCAACCATCTGCTGCACACGCTGGATGCCTATGGTTTTGCGGCCGACAATATCCGCTTCGACTTTGCGAAAGTCGTGAAGCGGTCGCGCGCCGTGGCGGGCCAGCTCTCGGGTGGCGTGAAGCACCTGATGAAGAAGAACAAGGTCACCGTCTTCGACGGCCACGGCAAGCTCGCGGGCCCCGGGAAGCTCTCCGTCACCAAGGACGGCAAGCCGGCGGCGGATATCCAGGCCAAGCACATCCTGCTGGCCACCGGCGCGCGGGCGCGCGTGCTGCCGGGGATGGAGCCGGACGGCAAGCTGATCTGGTCCTATCGGGAGGCGATGACCCCCGCGGCCCTGCCGAAGAAGCTGATCGTCATGGGCTCCGGCGCCATCGGCTCCGAATTCGCCAGCTTCTACCTGAACATGGGCGCCGAGGTCACCTTGATCGAGGTGATGGACCGCATCCTGCCGGTGGAAGACGAGGAGATTTCGGCCTTCGTCCACAAGGCCTTCGCCAAGCAGAAGATGCAGATCATCACCGGCGCGCGGGTGCAGGGCGTGCGCAAGGGTGCGGACAGCATCACCGCCATCGTCGAGGCGAACGGCAAGGTGCAGGAGATCACCGCGGACCGCATGATCTCCGCCGTCGGCATCGTCGGCAATGTGGAAGACCTTGGCCTTGAAGGGACCAAGGTGAAGGTGGAGCGCACCCATGTGGTGACGGACGCCTTCGGCGCGACCGGGGAGCCCGGCGTCTATGCCATCGGCGACCTCACCGGCGCCCCCTGGCTGGCCCACAAGGCCTCCCATGAGGCGGTGATCTGCGTCGAGGCGATCGCCGGCAAGCACCCGCACCCCATGGACGTGCTGAACATCCCGGGCTGCACCTATTGCCGCCCGCAGGTGGCCAGCGTCGGCCTGACGGAGAAGAAGGCGAAGGAGCTGGGCCACGAGGTCCGCGTCGGCCGCTTCCCCTTCATCGGCAATGGCAAGGCCATCGCCATGGGTGAGCCCGAGGGCCTGGTGAAGACCGTCTTCGACGCCAAGACCGGCGAGCTGCTGGGCGCGCATATGGTCGGGCCCGAGGTGACGGAAATGATCCAGGGCTACGGCATCGCCCGCACCCTGGAATCGACCGAGGCCGAGCTGATGCACACCGTCTTCCCGCATCCGACGGTTTCCGAGACGATGCATGAGTCGGTGCTTGATGCCTATGGCCGGGTGATCCACATCTAGCGCCATGAGCACCCGCCTCGAAATCGACCACCGGGCCGCCCGGACGGGTGCCGAAAGGCATCCTGAGAAGGCGAAGCGCCCCGACAACCCGATCCAGCGGAAGCCCGACTGGATCCGGGTGAAGGCGCCCACCAGCCCGATCTACCGCGAGACCCACGCGCTGATGCGGGCCAATGGCCTGGTCACGGTCTGCGAGGAGGCGGCCTGCCCGAATATCGGCGAGTGCTGGTCGCAGCGCCACGCCACCATGATGATCATGGGCGACACCTGCACCCGCGCCTGCTCCTTCTGCAACGTCATCACCGGCATGCCGAAGGCGCTGGACACGGATGAGCCGCGCCGGGTGGCCGATGCGGTGGCGAAGCTGGGCCTGCGCCACGTGGTCATCACCTCCGTCGACCGCGACGACCTGGCCGATGGCGGCGCCCGCCATTTCGCGGAAACCATCGCCGCCATCCGCGCCGCGGCCCCCGAGACCACCATCGAAATCCTGACCCCCGACTTCCTGCGCAAGGACGGTGCGCTGGAGGTGGTGGTGGCGGCGCGGCCCGACGTCTTCAACCACAACCTGGAGACGGTGCCCGCGCTGTATCCGACGATCCGGCCGGGCGCGAAGTACTACCATTCGCTGCGGCTGCTGGACCGGGTGAAGCAGCTCGACCCCACCATCTTCACCAAGTCCGGCATCATGGTGGGCCTCGGCGAGAAGCGGATCGAGGTGCTGCAGGTCATGGACGACATGCGCAGCGCCGATATCGATTTCCTGACCATCGGCCAGTACCTTCAGCCCACGGTGAAGCATGCGGCGGTGGATCGCTTCGTCACGCCGGATGAGTTCTCGGACTATGCGCAGGCGGCGCGCGGCAAGGGGTTCCTCCTCGTTTCCGCCACGCCGCTGACCCGGTCTTCCTACCACGCCGACCGCGATTTCGCGGCGCTGCGGGATGCGCGTATCGCCAAGCTGAAGGCCGCCTGATGCCCACCCATGCCGAGAAGCGGGTGCTGCCCTATACGGATGAGCAGCTCTTCGACATGGTGGCCGATGTGCGCCGCTACCCGGAATTCCTGCCCTGGTGCGTCGGCGCGCGCATTGTCTCTCGCACCGAGAACGAGCTGATCGCCGACCTCACCATCGGCTTCAAGATGTTCCGCGAGACCTTTCGCAGCCAGGTGACGCTGGAACGGCCGCATCATGTCCATGTGCGCTACCTGACGGGTCCCTTCCGCTACCTGAACAACCACTGGCGCTTCCGGCCGGTGGCGCAGGGGACGGAGGTCGATTTCTTCGTCGATTTCGAATTCAAGTCGCGCCTGCTGCAGGCCGTGATCGGCACCGTCTTCAACGAGGCGGTGCGGCTGATGGTGCGGTCCTTCGAACGCCGCGCCGCCAACCTCTATCGCCGCGCGCCCCCGCCGCCGGCTGCGACGCCCGCGCCTTCCGCCTGAGGCGGCCATGCTGATCGCCCAGCTCTCGGACCCGCATCTGCGGCCGCCGGGCGTGCTGTACCAGGGGCTGGTGGACTCCAACGCCATGTTCGCGGCGGCGCTGGACCAGCTTGCCAGCCTGGACCCGCAGCCCGACCTGGTGCTGCTCAGCGGCGACCTGGTCGATGAGGGGACGGAGGCCGAATATGCCCAGGCCGCCGCGCTGCTCGCGCGCCTGCGGGTGCCGCTGCTGGTGATCCCCGGCAATCACGATTGCCGGGAAGCCTTCCGGCGCAGCTTCGTGCATCATCCACATCTGCCGGCCTCCGGCCCGCTGCATTTCGCCGTCGATGGACCCGGTCCGCTGCGGGTGCTGGGCCTCGATGTCACCGTGCCCGGCGCGCATCACGGCGAGATGGATGCCGCCGCCTGTGCCTGGCTGGAGGCGCGGCTGGCGGAACAGCCGGGTCGGCCCACGCTCATCATGATGCACCAGCCGCCCTTCGCCAGCGGCATCCCCTTCATCGACCCCTATCGCTGCCATGGCGGCGAACGCCTGGCCGAGATCGTCGCGCGCCATCCTTCGGTGGAGCGCATCCTCTGCGGCCACGTCCACCGCTTCATGCAGCTCCGCTTCGCCGGCGCCCTGCTGATGACCGCGCCGAGCACCACCACGGCGCTCGCCCTGCGCCTGGCGCCGGGGGCCGAGCCGGCGAGCTTCGTCGAGCCGCCCGGGATGCTGCTGCACCATTGGCGGCTGGAGACCGGGCTGGTGACGCATCTGGTGCCGATCGGCAGCTTCCGGGGGCCGCTGCCCTTCTTCTGATCTTGGCCACCCGGCGGGACGCCGCGCGCTACGGCGTGGCGCCATAGGCCCGGATGCGCACCCGCTCCACCCGCATCCCGGCCTGGCGCAGCAGTGCCGGCACGCCGGTGGGCCCGGCGAGATGGGCGGAGCCGAAGGTCGCCACCACGCTGTCCTGCTGCAGGATCGGCAGCAGGCGCTCGGCCATCAGCGCATTGCGATCATCAACGAAGTGCCGGGCGAGCAGGATGCGGTCCGCGGGGTCCGGTGCGAGGGCCTGCATCGACACGTCGCGAAGCCGTTCGTAATCCTGCGCGAAGGTGGCCTCCCTGCGGGCCCGATCAAGCAGGGCGATGCGTTCGACGCTGCCCCGGTCCACCGCCAGCGCCTGCCGCAGGGCACCGTACCAGACGCGATCCGGCGCCCGCGCCATCATGGCCATGGCCTCGGACGGTGTCTCCAGTCCGTCCACCGGGATGTTGCGCCGGCGCGCTTCCGCCGCCAGCCAGGCATCACCCCCGATGCCGGGCGGCGGCACGGGCAGATGGCTGCCGGGAACGGGCTCGATCATGCCAGGTGCCGGCATCAGGTCCCGCATGACGCGCGCATGCTCGACGCAACCGGCCTCGTGCCAACGCGCCTGCGGGAAGGCGATGAACCGCGTGAACAGGTAGTGCGGCCGCAGCCGCGCCAGCGGGATATCGGGGATGCCGAGGCAATGCCGGAAGGTTGTCAGGATGGCAACCTGTTCGGGCGAAAGATGCGCCGCCGGGTCCAGCGACTGGCGGGCGATCACCAGGGAGGCATCGAAGCGTCCGTCCTCGCGCTGCTCCAGCAGGAAGCGGCTCGCCCCGTCCAGGATCGCGGGATCGGGCGGCCAATAGCCCTCGGTCACACGATGCGGTCCGCCGAGAATATGGGAAACCGGTGTCGCGCGGTCTGCCGGCGTCACCCGGAAGGCCGTGACGGTGGCGGGCGGGGGCGGGGCCGCCGTCCCGCAGGCGGCCAGCAGCAGGATCCAGATCGCAAGCCATGCCCTGACCGCCACGCCTCGCCCTCCGCACGGATGCCCACTCCGGAACGAAGCATCGCATGGCAGGCGCGCGGCTTCACGCCGTTGCGTGTTACGCGCCGCCGCCACTTCGCGCATGCTGCGACACATGTCCTACATCCTCTATGGCGAGGCCGGCTCCGGCTCCGCCCCTGTCGAGATGGCGCTGGCCGAGGTCGGCGCCCCGGTGGGACTGCGCGAGGTGCCGCTGGAGGGCGACCACCAGCTGCGCGCGGACTATCGCGCCATCAACCCCATGGGCCGGCTGCCGACGCTGATCCTGCCGGATGGCACGGTGATGACGGAAAGCCTCGCCATCCTGGTGACGCTGGCCGATATCCATCCCGGCCTGCTCCCGCCGCCGGGCGATTCCGGCCGGGCCCGGGCGCTGCGCTGGATGGCGCTGCTGGCCGGCGAATTCTATCCGCAGATCACCCGCTGGGATTATCCGGCCCGCTTCGGCGTGACGCCGGACCAGCACCAGGCGCTGAAGGATCGGGCGCAGGAGATGGCGCGCGACGTGATGCGGGTGATCGAGGCGCATGCGGGCCTCACCGGCGATCCGGCCTCGCCCTATCTGCTCGGCACGCGCTTCAGCGTGGCGGATCTCTATATCGCCGTGCTGTCCCGCTGGGCCGGCGGCCGCGTCTGGACCCCGGCCCACCTGCCGCGGATCGAGGCCCTGGCCCAGGCGGTGGCGCGGCGCCCGGCCATCGCGCCGCTCTGGGCGAAGCATCACATGGCCAGCGCGACTTGACGTAGCCCGGCACCCATAGCGGAGTGCGCCGGCACAAACGCCGGAGCCCCGCCGCATGGTCCACGCCCCCGAACGCCCGCCCGCCGGCGCGCCGCCCGTCCGCATCAACCTCTATTCGGACACCCAGACCAAGCCGACGCCGGCGATGCTGGATGCCATGATGCGCGCCGAGGTCGGCGACGAGCAGCATGGCGACGACCCCACCGTGCATGCGCTCTGCGACCGCATGGCGGCGCTGATGGGGAAGCAGGCTGCGGTCTTCATGCCCTCCGGCACCATGTGCAACGTCGCCTCGACCCTGGTGCATTGCCGCCCGGGCGAGGAGATCATCGCCCATGAAACCGCGCATATCCTGACCAGCGAGGGCGGCGCCCATGCCGCCCTCGGCAGCGTGCAGATTCTTCCCCTGACCGGCCCGCGCGGCATGTACTCGCCCGATGCCCTGCGTGGCGCATTGCGCGGCAAGTCGCGCCACACGCCGACGCAGCGGCTGGTGGAGGTGGAGCAGACGGCGAATACAGGCGGCGGCGCCGTCTGGGCCAAGACCACGCTGGATGAGATCGCCGCCATCGCCCATGGCGCGGGCCTCAATACGCATATGGACGGCGCCCGGCTGATGAATGCCTGCGTCGCCGCCGGCGTCGCGCCGGCCGATATGGTCGCGGGGTACGACAGCGTCTGGCTCGACTTCACCAAGGGCCTCGGCGCCCCGCTCGGCGCCGTGCTCTGCGGCAGCGCGGACTTCATCGACGAGGCCTGGCGCTGGAAGCAGCGGCTGGGCGGTGCCATGCGGCAGGCGGGCATCTGCGCGGCGGGGTGCCTCTACGCGCTCGACCACAATGTGGACCGGCTGGCCGAGGACCACGCCAATGCCAAGTCGCTCGCCCGCGGCCTGGCGCAGATGGAAGGCGTCGAGGTGCAGGACCCCGACACCAACCTGGTCTTCTTCACCATACCCGGCACCGGCGTCGCGGCCACGGAGCTGGTGCGGCGGGTGCGGATGGAGGGCCTGGCCCTGTCCCTGCTGGGCGGGCGTCTGCGCGCCTGCACGCATCTGGATGTGACGGCGCCGATGATCGAGGACGCGCTCGGCATCATCCGCGCCGCACTCGCCCGCGGATAGGATCCTCTACCGCGCAGGGTCCATGCCGAAATGCTCCCGGAACAGCCGGCGGTAGGTGCCGTCGGCCTTGCGGGCGCGGATGACGCCGCTCACCGCCGCCTCCATCTCCGGCTCCCCCTTGCGCAGCACCACGCCCTGGAAGGCGGGCTCCACGCCGCTGCCGGCGATGCGGAGCCCGGAATTGGGCGTGGTGGCCAGGTAGTGGGAGGCGGCGAGCCCGCTGGTCACCATGGCATCGATGCGATTGGTGCGGATATTGAGGATCAGGTCGGTGAAGCCCGGCAGGCTGCGCACCTCCCGCACGCCGGGGATGGCCTTGGCGATGCTCTCCTGCTGCGAACCGGTGCCGGCGCCGACGACCAGGCCGCGCAGATCCGCCATCTCCCGCACCCGCGCATTGTCGGCGCGCACCACGGCGACCGTGTCGTCATAGGCATAGGGTTCGGAGAAGGCGAAGGTCTGCTGGCGTTGCTCGGTGATGGTGACGCCGGACATGACGGCATCGTATTGCCCGGCCAGCAGCCCCGGCAGCATGCCGCGGAAATCCAGCTTGGACCAATCGGCGCGCAGGCCGAGATCGGCGCAGATCAGCTCGCCCCAGGCGATGTCGTAGCCGGTCAGGCGGTTGTTCTGGTCGGTATAGGTCCAGGGCACGCGGGTGCCGGTGGTGGCGATGCGCATCACGCCGGCGCGGCGGACCGAAGCCAGGTCCGCCCGCGCCAGGCGGGGCGCGGCCAGGGCGGGGGCCAGGGCCAGGCCGGCCAGGGCGAGCAGGCGGGAACGCGGGGTGAGGCGCATCAGCGGGGCTCCTTCTTGGGGCGGCCGGGTTTGGCGAGGCCGAGATTCGCGCGCAGCGTGGTGCCGGCATAGGCGTCCTGGAACAGGCCGCGACGGCGCAGCTCGGGGATCACGAGGTCCACGATCTCCCGCAGCGCACCGGGGAAGGGCGGCATGATGTTGAAGCCATCCGCCGCATGGGCCAGGAAGCGTTCCTCCATCTGGTCCACGATCTGCGCGGGCGTGCCGACCAGCTCCCAGTGTCCGCGCCCGCCCATGGTGGCGAGGTAGAGCTGCCGGATGGTCAGCCCATCGCGCCGCGCCCGATCCAGCAGCGTGGCCTGGTGGCCCTTGCCGGCCTGGGTCTCCGGCAGGTCCGGCACCGGGCCATCCAGCGGATAGGCGGAGAGGTCGATGCCGCCGAGCAGGGTGGAGAGCAGGGACAGGCCGACCTTGGGATGCACCAGGGCCTGCAGCTCCTCGAACTTCTCCCGCGCCTCGGCTTCCGTCCGGCCGACCATGATGAAGCAGCCCGGCATGATGTGCAGCTGGTCCGGGCTGCGGCCGAAGGTGGCCATGCGGCCCTTCAGGTCGGCATAGAAGGCCTGGGCGGCGGGCAGGGTCTGCTGGATGGTGAAGACCACCTCCGCCGTGCGCGCCGCCAGGTCCCGCCCGGCATCGGAGGAGCCGGCCTGCACGATCACCGGCTGGCCCTGGGGGGAAGGCGGGACGTTCAGCGGGCCGCGCACCAGGAAATGCTCGCCGGCGTGGTGCAGGATATGCAGGCGCGCCGGGTCGAAGAACAGGCCGCTGTCCTGGTCATGCAGGAAGGCATCCTCCTCCCAGCTCGACCACAGGCCGCGCACCACATCGACGAATTCCTCGGCGCGGGCGTAGCGGTCGCCATGCGGCATCTGCACGGGGGTGGAGAAGTTCTGCGCCTCCGCCGCGAACATGGAGGTGACGAGGTTCCACCCGGCGCGGCCGCCGCTCAACTGGTCCAGCGAGGCGAAGCTGCGGGCGACATGATAGGGCTGGGTATAGGTGGTGGAGGTGGTGGCGATCAGCCCGATGCGCTGCGTCACCTGCGACAGCGCCGGCAGCAGTTGCATCGGGTCCAGGATGGCGCCGCGGTCGCTGCGGCTGAAGAAGTCCATATCCGCCCAGACATTGTTGGTATCGGCGATGAACATGAAGTGCAGGCAGGCGGATTCGGCGAGCTGCGCCAGGTCGCGGTAGTAGCCGAAGTCGATCCCGGCCATCCGCGTGGCGGCCGGGTGGCGCCAGGCGGCGACGTGGCGGCCATAGGGTTCGACGAAAAGACCGAGCGTCATCTGCCGGCGTTGTGTCATCTCAAGGCACTCGCAAATCGGGGTCGGGCAGGCTGGGCATGCGATGGCGGGCCAGCGCGGCGGGATCGGGCCGCAGGCCGAGGCCCGCGGCTTGGGGAAGGGTGAAGTGGCCGTCGCGCAGCCGCGCGGCGCCGGGGAACAGCGCCTCCCACATGGCCAGGCCGCGCACCGGCCATTCCAGCATCCAGCCATTCGGCATGGCGGCCAGCGCATGGGCATGGGCCACCACGTTCAGCAGCGTGGTGAAGGAATGGCTGCAGACGCGCGGCGCCAGCGGGGCGGCGGCCAGCGCGGCCAGGATGCCGCAGCGCGTCACATCGGGCTGCAGCACGTCCACAAGCCTCGCGATGCGGGTGAGGCCGGGTAGCCCGCATTCGCCCTCGCCGGCTGCGATCGGCACGGGGCTGGCGGCGCGCAGCCGGGCCTGGCCGTCCAGGTCGTCGCGATCCAGCGGCTCCTCCAGCCAGGCCAGGTCGAAGCGGGCGAAGGCGCGTGCGCGGGCCAGCGCCGTCGGCTCGTCGAAGGCCTGGGCGGCATCCACCATCAGCAGCGCGCCGGGCGCCGCGGCATCGCGCGCGGCTTCCAGGAAGGCGAGGTCGCCGTCCAGCGAGGCGCCGAAGGGCGGCCAGCCGATCTTGTGCGCGGCGAAGCCGGCGGCGCGTTCCGCCGCGATGCGCACGGCGGTGCCCTCCGGCGTGGCGGCGACCTTGGCGCTGGCATAGCAGGGCAGGGCGCTGCGCGGCGCGGCGGCCAGCAGGCGCGCCAGCGGCAGCCCGGCACGCTGGCCCGCCAGGTCCCAGAGCGCGATCTCCGCCGCCGCGATGGCCTGCATCACGACGCCGTCGCGCCCGATCCACTGCGTGCCCTTCTCCATCCGCCGCCGCAGTGCCGGCACATCCGCCGCATCCTGCCCCAGCAGGATGTGGCGCAGCCCCTGGGCGGTCACATGGGTGACGGGGGCTTCCACCACGGCATGGCAGAGCCAGGGGCTGCCATGCGCCTCGCCCCAGCCCTCGCGGCCATCCTCGGTGACGATGCGCAGCAGGAAGCACTCCTCCTGCCGCCCGCCGGGAGTCTCGGGCGGCAGGCGGAGCGGATGCGGCTCCACCGCCGCGATGCGGCTCACGCCTTCAGCACCTTGCCGAGGAAGGCGCGGCTGCGGGCTTCCCTTGGGGCCGCGAAGAACTCGGCCGGCCGGCCCTGCTCGACGATCGCGCCTTCCGCCATCAGCACGACGCGATGCGCCACTTCGCGGGCGAAGCCCATCTCATGCGTGACCACGATCATGGTCATGCCCTCGGCGGCCAATTGCGTCATCACCGCCAGCACCTCGCCGACCAGTTCCGGGTCCAGCGCGCTCGTCGCCTCGTCGAACAGCATCACGCGCGGCTGCATCGCCAGTGCCCGGGCGATGGCGACGCGCTGCTGCTGGCCGCCGGACAGCTGCGCGGGATACTTCGCCGCATGGGCGGAGAGCCCGACGCGCTCCAGCAGCGCGCCGGCGCGCGCCTCGGCCTCCCGCTGCGGCAGCCCCAGCACCTGTCGCGGCCCCTCCATGACATTGCCGAGCGCCGAGAGATGCGGCCACAGGTTGAAGGACTGGAACACCATGCCGACGCGCTGGCGCAGCCGCGCCAGGTCGCGCATCCGCTGGCCGCGGCCGATCGGCTCGCCATCGATCAGGATGCGGCCGCTGTCATGCCGTTCCAACTGGTTCACGCAGCGCAGCAGCGTGGACTTGCCGGCGCCGGAGGGACCGATGACGGTCACCACCTCGCCCTCCGCGATGTCCAGCGTGATGTCGCGCAGCACCTCCGCCGTGCCGAAGCGCTTGCAGACGCCCTCGAAGGATACGACGCTCATCTATTTCACCGTGTAGTAGCCGAGCCGGCGCTCGAGCACCGTCTGGGCGATCTGCAACAGGCTGGTCATCAGCAGGTACAGCAGGCCGGTCATGACCATGACCTCCACCACCCGGTAGGTGGAGGAGTAGATGCTCTGCGCCGTCAGCATCAGGTCCGGCACGGCGATGACGGAGACCAGGGAGGAGTTCTTCAGCAGCGTCGTCGCCTGGCCGATATAGGGCGGCAGGGCCGGGCGCGCGGCCTGCGGCAGCACGATGCGGCGCATCGCCTGGGCGGGCATCATGCCGATGGCGAGCGCCGCTTCCCGCTGCCCGGCGGGCACGGCGCGGATCGCGCCGCGGAAGATCTCCGCGAAATAGGCGGAGGAATTCAGCGACAGCGCGATGATGCCACCCTCCCAGGGTCCGACGCGGATGCCGGCGGCAGGCACGGCGTAGTAGATGGCGAAAAGCTGCAGCAGCAGCGGCGTGCCGCGCACGATCCAGACATAGGTCCAGGCCAGGCCCGGCCCGACGCGGCCAGGCCCGATGCGGACCAGCGCGATGCCGAGCCCCAGGATGCTGGACAGCGCCAGGGAGGCCGCGCTGATGGTCAGCGTGATCCAGCAGGCCTCCACCAGATGCGGCCCATAGGTGGCGACGAAGCCCCAGTCGACCATCGGGTCAGGCCCTGCCGTTCATGCGGTAGAAGGGCTCGCTGACATCGAGATGGGTGAGCATCCTGCGGTGCCATTCGTGGAAGAAGGGCCGCACGGCATTGATGCCGTCGATGCGCGCCTGCGGCGCCGGCGCCGCCTCATGCCGCGCCACGTAATCCCGCACTTCCTTGTAGAGCGCGGCGACATCCATCGTCGTGATCGCGCGGTCGCGCATCACGACCTTGCCGTCGACGACGACATCCGTGACGTCCTGTCCCTTGGCCCGCCACAGCACCAGGTCCGGGATGGACAGCCGGTCCGAGGTCCAGGGATCGCGCAGCAGGGAGGCGGTGTCCAGCACGACGAGATCGGCCGGCGCGCCCGGCACCAGGCGGCCATGCTCCGGCGCGAAGCCCAGCGTGCGCGCGGCATTCACCGTGCCCATCGCCAGCACCTGCGGCGCCGTCAGCACCGGCGTGGCGCCCAGGTCGAAATCCGGCACGCGCGACAGGGTCGCGGCCAGGCGCAGTTCCATGAAGGGATCGTCGTCATCGTTCAGCGACTTGTCGTCGATGCCCATGGCGACATTCACGCCGGCGCGGATCATGTGCCAGATCGGCGAGATGCCGTTGCGCACATGCAGGTTGCAGGAGGCGTGATGGGTGGTGGAGGCGCCACGCGCGGCCATCAGCTCGATATCCGCCTCGCTCAACCAGACCGCATGGCCCAGCGTGGTCCGCGGCCCCAGCACACCCTGCCGGTCCAGATGCGTGACCAGCGAATGGCCGTAGGTCTTGATGCTCCAGGCGCGCTGGTGCGGCGTCTGCTGCGTATGGATATGGATCGGCAGGCCGCCATGCGCCGCGGCGCTTTCGCGGATGCGGGCGAAGAAGGCATCCGTGGTGCCATGCGCCCAGGAGGGGCCATGGAAGATGCGCGACATCGGCCCGTCATGCGCCGCGTGCAGCGCCTCGAACAGCGCCATGTACTGGTCCTGGATCGCCACCGGGTCGTAGCGCGTCAGCGGCTCGACGAAGGCGCGCTGGGCGGGCGGCAGGGTTTCCAGGAAGCCCTGCTCATCGACGCAGAAGCGGTTGCGGTCGCGCATCGCCGGCGAATAGGCCAGGCGGATGCCGGCGCGCCGATAGGCATTGATCGCCGCCTGCGCTTCCTCCAGCGCCCGCGGGCCCTCGTCGTTCCAGCCGGTGTGGTGGATGGCCGTCGCGCCCATGCGCAGGTGCCGCACGGCGGAGAGCGCGGCGCAGAGCTCGTTCGGCAGATAGACCATCGACGACCAGTCGAGGAAGGCATTCTCCAGATAGTCGTAGAGGACGCCCTTCTGGATCGGCGACAGGCCGCGCCCATGCGAATGCGCGTCGATCAGACCGGGCATCACCACGGCATCCGCCTGGCCCATGACCGGCAGCTCGGGATAGGCCGCCATCAGCCGGGCGGCATCGCCGACCTCGGCCACCTGGTTGCCCAGAAGCCGCACCGCGGCATCCCGCTGCACCGCGCCTGTCGTGGGATCCGTGAGGACCCAGCCACCCCTGATCAGCATCGTTCGAGCGCCATCCATCACCAGGCCGGGCATGACACTGTCATGCCGCAGCCATTGACCAAGCCGACTGGACGCTCTCCCGATTGTTATACGTTGATCCGGGACCGCAGACACGGCAAGAGGTTTTCGGTGATTATCTTTGGGAAGGGCGGATGACGACATTCCGGCGCGGCCGGTCGGCCTGGCGCTCCGCGCTGGTGCCGTTGCCGGAGATGATCGCCGATGCGGTGGCGGAGGCGATCGCCCTCGGGCGCCTGCTGCCGGATGAACGGGTGGTGGAGGCGACGATCGCGGCCGAACTCGGCGTCAGCCGCGTGCCGACGCGGGAGGCGCTGAAGGTGCTGCATACCCAGGGCATCCTGACCGGCGGCCGGCGCGGCTTCCGTGTCGCCGCCTTCGATGCCGAGATGATCGCCCGCATCATGGAATTGCGCCTGATGCTGGAATGCCTGCTGCTGCGCGATGCCATCGCCCATTGGCGCGCCGGCCAGGCCGATGTGGCGGTGCTGGATGCCGCGATCGCGGAGCTGGAGGGGGCCGCCAGGCGGGGCGAGAAGCTGGGCTCCCTGCGTGCCGACCTCGCCTTCCATCGTGCCATCGGCCAGGCGGCGGGGAAGGGCATCACGCTGACGCTATGGGAGGCGATCGCGCGGCATGCGCTCATCATCTTCAGCCGGCCGGAGTATCGCGACGATGACCTGGCCGCGGTGGTGACGCAGCATCGCGCGCTGCGCCAGTTCATCCAGGACCAGATCGCCGAACCCGGCCCGCTCGAGGCGCTGCGCCAGGGGATCGAGGCGCATCTGCTGCAGGTACCCCGCGCGCGAGGCGCGGGGTAGGCGGGCGCTACCCGGCCAGCTTCGCCAGCAGCCGCGCATGGCTGCGGGCGCCCTGGTGGAAGCAGCGCATGTCGAACTTCTCGTTCGGGCTATGCACCTGGTCGTCCTCCAGCCCGAATCCCATCAGCACGGTGTCGAGCCCCAGCACCTCCTTCATCGAGGAGACGATGGGGATGGACCCGCCGCAGCCGATCATGGCGGCGGGCTTGCCGTATTCGTCGGCCAGCGCCGCCTGGGCTGCCTTCACGAATTCGCTGTCCGCCGGCACCTCGATCCCCGGGCTGGCGCCGCCGCCCTGGAAGGTGGCCGTGGCATCCGCGGGCAGCCGCGCATTCACGAAAGCCTTGAAGGCGTCGAAGACCTTCTCGTGGTGCTGGCCGGGGACGAGGCGGAATGTGATCTTGGCGTGGGCCTCGCTGGGAATCACGGTCTTGCTGCCGGCGCCGGTATAGCCGCCCCAGATGCCGTTGATATCGGCCGTCGGCCGCGCCCAGAGGCGTTCCAGCGCGCCGCGGTCCTTCTCGCCGACCGGCACCGAAAGCCCGATGGCGCCCAGGAAATCGTGTTCCGAGAAGCCCAGCGCCTGCCATTGCGCGCGCAGTTCGGGCGAAAGCTCCGGCACGCCGTCGTAGAAGCCCGGCAGATTCACCCGGCCGTTCGCGTCGTGCAGGTCACCCAGGATCTTCGTGATCAGGTTGTTCGGGTTCAGCGCGCTGCCGCCATACATGCCGGAATGCAGGTCCCGGCTGGCCGCCCTGATGTCGAGCTGCACGAAGCACATGCCGCGCAGGCGCGTGCTGAGCGCCGGCGTGTCGATGTCCCACATGCCGGTGTCGCTGATGATGGCGACGTCGGCCTTCAGCTCATCGACATTGGCTGCCATGAAGGGGGCGAGGTTGGGGGAGCCGATTTCCTCCTCGCCCTCGATGACGGCGGTGATGGCGCAGGGCGGGCCGCCGGCGACCTTCTGCCAGGCGCGCAGCGCCTCGATCCACATCAGCACCTGGCCCTTGTCGTCCACCGCCCCGCGCGCAACGACGCGCTGGCCATGCGGGCCTTCCACGATCGCGGGCTCGAAGGGCGGGCTGGTCCAGAGCTCCAGAGGATCCGGCGGCTGCACGTCGTAGTGCCCGTAATACAGCAGGTGGCGCTTGGCGCCCTTCGCCGGTCCGGGGTGGTGCGCCACCACCACGGGATGCTTCGGCGTCTGGCGCAGGCTGGCCGTGAAGCCAAGTTGCAAAAGCTGGTCGCGCACCCATTCGGCGGCGCGCACGCAATCCGCCGCATGATCGGGCTGCGCGCTGATGGAGGGAATGCGCAGCCAGTCCACCAGGCGCGCCACCGCCGCGTCGCGGCCGGCGTCCAGGGTGGAGAGAAGCTCTTCGGTCAGGCTCATGCAGAATGCTCCAGGGCGCGGCGGATCAGGGCGAAGGCGGCGGCGACGGTGGCGGCGCGGATCGCCGTGCGGTCGCCGGGGAAGATGTGGTGCTCGGCGAGCGTCGGCGCACCGCGCAGCGTGCAGGCCAGGTGGACCAGCCCCACCGGCTTGGCCGCGCTGCCGCCGCCCGGCCCGGCGATGCCGGTGCAGGAGACGGCGAGATCGGCCCCGGATTCCCGCGCCGCACCCTCCGCCATCTGCCGCGCCACCGGCTCGCTCACCGCGCCCAGGGTCTCGATCATCGGCGCGGGCACGCCGACCATCGCGGTCTTGGCCGCGTTCGAATAGGTGACATAGCCGGCCAGCAGGGTGGCGGAGGAGCCGGGGATGGCGGTCAGCGCCGCCGCGATCAGCCCGCCGGTGCAGGATTCCGCGGTGGCGAGGGTGAGGTTCCGGGCCTGCAGTTCCCCCAGCAGTGCCGCGGCGTCCTGCAATGTGGCTTCGGACAGCATCAGGCGAGGACTCCCGGGACCAGGGCATGAAAGGCCAGCAGGGCGGCGGCGGCCAGGGCGCCGGCCATCACATCATCCAGCATCACGCCGAAGGCGCCGGGCTGCCGGTCGAACCAGGACACCGGCCAGGGCTTCGTGATGTCCAGCAGACGGAACAGGGCGAAGGCCAGCAGCGCGCCCGGCAGGGTCGCGGCCGGCAGGGCGGCGAGCGCCAGCAGCATGCCCGCCCCCTCATCCGCCACGAACCAGCCCGGGTCTTCCACGCCGTCGCGCAGCACCTCGCCGGCCGCCCACCAGCCCGCGACAAGGCACAGCGCGGCCAGGCCGAGGCAGGCCACAGGCCCCAGCCACAGCGCCGGCAGCACGAGGGCCGAGCCCCAGGTGCCCGGCCCCGGCCGCAGCCGGCCGACGCCGCCCAGCGTCGCCACCAAAAGGGCAGGGGTCATGGGATGCGGTCGAGGAAGGCGTCGAGGGCGGCCACCGCCTCGGGCTCCTCCAGCGTCGGGCAATGGCCGGTGCCGGCCACCTCGACGAAGCGCATGTCGGCCCGCGCCTCGCCCATGCGCAGCGCGGTGTCTTCCGACAGCAGTTCCGAAAGCGCGCCGCGCAGCAGCATTACCGGCACATGCGCCAGCGCCCCGAAGGCGGGCCAGAGGTCGGGCATCGCGCCGGCGCCCTGCATGGCCTGGGCGATCCGGATATCCCAGCGCGGATGCCAGGCCCCGTCCGGACCGGCCCGGTAGGTGCCGGCGGCGAAGCGCTGCCAGGCGGCCTCGTCCATCACCATAGGCGGCAGGGTGGCCTTGAGATGCGCCACCGCCGCCTCCAGCCCTGGCAAAGCGGGGTCGCGGCCGACGAAATCCTGCACATGGCCGAGCGCCACCGGCTCCAGCTTCGGCCCGACGTCGTTCAGCACCACGCCGGCCAGCGCGGTGGGGCGCAGAATGCCGAGGATCATCGCGAGGATGCCGCCATAGCTGGTGCCGACGATCACCGCGTGGTGGCAGTGCAGCGCCGCCATGCAGTCCAGCACATCGCCCAGGCTGTGCTGGATGCCGTAGCGCGCCACGCTCTCCGCCCGCCCGCTCTCCCCATGCCCCGCATGATCCAGCGCCAGCACCCGTCGCTTGCCGGCATGCCGGGCGGCCAGGGCATCGAAATCCTCGGCCGTGCGGGTCAGGCCCGGCAGGCACAGGATCGGCGTGCGCCCCTCCGGCCCCGCATGGTCCAGCGCGGCGAGCTTCAGCCCATCCCGCGCGGTCACAAAAACGCGGCTCATCGGCGGCCGGCCATCAGGCTGGCGAGCGGATGCGGCTGGTCGCCGGTGGCCGGGTTGCGGGCGCGATAGACCACGACATTCTCGATCACCCGCTGGACGTAGTTGCGGGTCTCCGAGAAGGGGATCTGCTCCATCCAGTCCAGGATATGCGGCCCGTCCGCCGCGCGCGGGTCGCCATAGGTGGACAGCCACTGGTCGACCCGCCCGGGGCCGGCATTGTAGCCGGCGGCGGCCAGCGGCATGGCGCCGCTGAAGCGGCCGAGCAGGTCGTTGATGAAGGCGCTGCCGAGGCGGAGGTTATGCGCGGCGTCGGTGGTCAGCATCGCCGTGGTATGCGGCACGCCCAGCCGCCGCGCGACGCCCGCGGCGGTGGAGGGCAGCAGCTGCATCGGCCCCCGCGCATTGGCGGAGGAGACGGCCGAGAGGTCGAAATTGCTCTCCTGCCGGGTGATGGCATGCACCAGCGCCGGCTCCGCGCCATCGGTCGGGGCTGGGTAGGGGGTGGGCCAGCCATCCTCCAGCAGCATCACGCCATCGGCGCCAGCGCGGCGGGCGATCCAGACCGCGTGGTCCGGCCGTCCGATGGCGACCCCGAGGCGCGCCACCAGCCAATGTTCGGAGGCCTCGGGCGAAAGCTCCTCCAGCCGCAGCAGGAAGATCCGCGCCCGGTCGGACTGGCCGAGATCGGCGAGCGCGATCACCGCCCGCACCAGGTCCCGCCCGAGGAAGCGCAGCCCCGCCGCCTGGTCCGGCGCCGGGGAGGGGATGGCGCCGATCCGCGCCGCGAGCTGGGCCGGGCTTTCGCCGAGCGAGACGCTGGCGAGCTGTCCGTAGAAGGCCACCGGCAGGGTCGCGGCCTCCTGCCACCTCGCCTGGGCCTGCGCCGCCTGGCCCAGCGTGGCCAGCGCCGCGCCTTCCCAATAGGCGCTGCGGGCACGGGTGATGACGCTGCGGCTGCCCTCGCCGACCCGGGCGAAATGCGCCCGCGCCTGGGCCGGCTGGTTCAGCCGGCGCAGCGCGATGAAGCCGGCCAGGAACTCGCCCTCCTGCCGGGGCTCCCCGGCCTCGACCTGGCCGTGATTGGCGGCCAGGCGATAGGCGCTGGCGGGGTCGCCGAGGCGCAGCAGCTTGCGCGACAGCACCTGGCGTTCCACCCAGATGGCGCGCTGCGCCTCCGGCGTCAGGTCGCGCTGCAGCGGCTCGGCGGCGTTCCAGACGGCAGCCGCTTCGGCATCGCGCTCGGCGCGGCGCAGGTTGCGGGCCACATCATGCGCCACCCCGATATCGGTCGGCGTGCCGGCAAAAGTGCCGGCGCGGGCGGCGAGGCGGGCTTCCAGCACCGCGCGGCGGCGCGCATCCAGCACCGGCAGCACGCGGGCGGCGCCATCGGCCCGGCCGGCCCAGAACAGCCGGTCCGCGCGCTGCCAGTGGTCCTCGGCGGTCAGCGCCGCGGCATTGCGGGCGAGAAAGTCGGCTTCCGAAAAGCTGTCGCCATCGGCCTCGCGCCAGCCGGCGCGCAGTGCGGCCGCGGCCTCCGCCGTGCGGCCGGCGCGGGACAGGGCATCGGCGTAGCGCTGGACGCCCGCCAGGGTCCGCGGCGCGCTGCGGGCGAATTGGCGCAGGGCCAGGGCGTCATCGGCCTCGCCGACCAGCGCCTCCTCCGCCCGGATCGCGACCGTGATGGGCATCGGCCAGTCCGGATTGGCATCCAGCCAGCCGACGATCTCGGCCGCGCTGGCGCCGCCCTGGCGGTTCTGCACCCGGCTCCAGACCACCAGCTTGCGCACCACGGGATCGGCGGCCAGCGACAGGCTGTCGGCCTCCAGGAAGCGGTTCTGGCGCACCGCCTCCAGCGCCTGGCGGCCGGCGGCACGCGCCGAATCGCTGGCCCAGGGCTGCGCCTGGGCTGGCAGGGCGAGGGTGAGGAGCAGGAGAAGCAGGGGGATACGGCGCATGCCCGGCAGTCTAGCGCAAAACGCCGCGGGTCTCGCGCCCTTGTCGCAGGGCAGGGGGGCCATTACTCTCTCTCCCCTTCATCAGCTTGAGCACGGCAGGAAAAACATGTTCAGGGGATCGCTCGTGGCGTTGATCACGCCCATGCACGCCGATGGGTCCCTGGACGCCAAAGCGTTTTCCGATTTCGTCGCCTGGCAGATCGCCGAGGGCACGCAGGGCCTGATTCCGGTGGGCACCACCGGCGAAAGCCCGACGCTGAGCCATGCGGAACACCACCAGGTGGTCGATCTCTGCATCGCCGCCGCCGCCGGCCGCGTGCCGGTGATCGCCGGCACGGGGTCGAACAGCACGGCGGAGGCGGTGGACCTGACGCGCCATGCCAAGGCTGCCGGCGCGGACGCCGCGCTGGTGGTGACGCCCTATTACAACAAGCCGACCCAGGAAGGCATGTACCGCCACTTCATGGCCATCGCCGATGCGGTGGACCTGCCCATCATCATCTACAACATCCCGCCGCGCAGCGTGGTGGACATGTCGGTGGAGACCATGGCGCGGCTGGCGAAGCACCCGAATATCGTGGGCGTGAAGGATGCGACCGCGAACCTGACCCGCCCGCTGCACACCACCGCCGCCATCGGCCCGGACTTCTGCCAGCTTTCGGGGGAGGACCATACGGCGCTCGCCTTCCTGGCCGCCGGCGGGCATGGCTGCATCAGCGTCACCGCCAATATCGCCCCCCGCCTGTGCCGGGAGATGCATGACGCCTGGGCGGAAGGTCGCATCAAGGACGCGCAGGCGATCCAGGCCCGGCTGACCCCGGTGCATGACGCGATGTTCTGCGAGACCTCCCCCGGCCCCGTGAAGCTCGCCGCCAGCCTGCTCGGCCACGGCACCGATTTCTGCCGCCTGCCCATGGCCCCCGTGGCGGAGTCGACGCGCAGCCGCGTCCGCGCCGCCATGACGGGGGCCGGATTGCTGAACTGATGGCGGAGCCCAGGAAGAAGAAAAGCGCGCTGATCAGCCACGGCATCGCCGCCCAGAACCGCAAGGCGCGCTTCGACTACAAGATCGGCGAGGAGATCGAGGCCGGCGTGATGCTGGTGGGGCCGGAGGTGAAGTCGCTCCGCTCCGGCCGGGCCACGCTCACCGAGGCCTGGGCCGGCGAGCGCGACGGCGAGATGTGGCTGTTCAACTGCTATATCCCCGAATGGCAGGCCGGCAGCCATGTGGCGAGCTTCGAGCCGCGCCGCCCCCGCAAGCTGCTGCTGCACCGCAAGCAGGTGAAGGAACTGTCCGCCAGCATCGCCCGGGACGGCATCTCGCTGGTGCCGCTGGCCATCCAGTTCAACGAGCGGGGCGTCGCAAAAATCCTGCTCGGCGTGGGCGAGGGCAAGAAGAAGCACGACAAGCGCGCCGCCATCGCGGAACGCGACTGGTCGCGCGACAAGGCCCGGCTGATGCGCGACCGGGGCTAGCATCGAAGCCCTCCCCCGGTTGGGGGCGGTGGGCTGGTTGGGTGGGGGCACCTCGACACGGTGCCGCAATGACGGGCAGGCTCCCGCGAGATGCTGGAGCCGTGCCGATGCGCAAAATCCTGATTCTCCTCGCCCTGCTGGCCGCTTCCTGCGCCGGTCCGGCGCCCGCCGCCGACCCGGCGCTGCTGGGCATCGCCATCCCCGGCACGGGGCGGGAGATTCCGGCCCGGCTCTGCCGGCCCGATGTCGCGGGGCCGGTGCCGCTGGCCGTCATCAACCACGGATCCCCCGCCAATGCCGCCGCCCGCGCCGGCATGGAGCCGCAGCCCTGCTCGGCGGAGGCGGTGCGCTGGTTCCTCGACCGCGGCTTCGCCGTGCTGCTGCCGCTGCGCCGCGGCTATGGGGCGGAGGCGGGAGCCTGGGCGGAAGCCTATGGGCCCTGCGCCAATCCGGATTTCGCGGCCGGCGGGCGGCAGACGGCGCAGGATATCGCCGCCGCCGTGGCCGCCGGCCGCGCCCTGCCGGGTATCCGGCCGGACGGGGTGCTGGTGGTCGGCCAATCCGCCGGTGGCTGGGGCGCGCTGGCCCTGGCCTCGGCCCCGCCGGAAGGGGTGGTCGCGGTGGTGAACATGGCCGGCGGCCGCGGCGGCTGGGCCGGCGGCCAGCCGAACAGCGTCTGCGCGCCCGACAGGCTGGTGGCCGCCGCCGGCCGCTTCGGCCAGACGGCGCGGCTGCCGACGCTGTGGATCTACACCGCCAATGACAGCTTCTTCGCCCCGGAGCTGGCACGGGCCATGCACCAGGCCTTCACCGCCGCCGGCGGCCGCGCGCAACTGGTGGCCCTGCCGGCCTTCGGCGCCGATGGCCACGGCCTGTTCTTCGGCCGCGGCGGCAGCGCGGTCTGGGGCCCGGTGGTGGAACCCTTCCTGATGGCGCAGGGGTTTCGCACCCGGTAGGGACGGGCGGTCATCAGCCGCCCCGGGCCTGGCTTAGGGTCCGGCCCGGGCGCGGGGCGGATCGAGCCATGGCCTGGATGTTCCGAAAGCTGCGGCGCCCCTTGCATCCGCTCGCCGCATCGGCACCTATCGCCACGAGGAGATCGCGATGCCCGAGGACGAGGATATCCCGCTGACCGGAAGGGTGCGGGAGAAGCTGGTCGAGACCAAGCAGGGCTGGGCCCGGGATGGCCGGCTGCTGACCGGCACCACCTCCACCCCCGAGGCCGATCGCCTGCCGCCTGGCCAGCGCCTTGTGTCCGATTTCCCGGTGCTCGACCTGGGCGTGCAGCCGGATGTGAGCCGGGAGAAGTTTCGCCTGCGGATCGAGGGCCTGGTGGCCGCGCCGCTGCGCCTGACGCTGGACGAATTTTTGGCCATGCCGCAGGCGCGCCGCCGCAATGACATCCATTGCGTCACGCAGTGGTCGCGCTACGACAATGACTGGGAGGGCGTGCCGGTCCCGGACCTGCTGGCGCTGGCGCGGCCGAAGGAGGAAGCGCGCTTCGTCGCGCTCACCAGCTACGACGGCTACACGACGAATCTCGCCATCGAGGATTTCGCGCGGCCCGAGAACCTCTTCGCCCATTCCTGGGCGGGCGCGCCGCTGGAGCGCCAGCATGGCGGGCCGCTGCGGCTGGTCGTGCCGCATCTGTATTTCTGGAAGAGCCCGAAATGGCTCACCCGTGTCGAGCTGCTGCGCGAGGACCGGCCCGGCTTCTGGGAGGTGCGCGGCTACCACAATCGCGGCGATCCCTGGATGGAGGAAAGGTATGGCTGAGGTCCCGCGCCGCGCCCTGCTGGCCACGCCCCTGCTGATGGCCGCGGCCCCCGCCCAGACCGTCTTCGACTTCCGGCTGGAGGCGCTGGAGGGCGGGCCGCTGGCGCTGTCCGAGTTCCGCGGCCAGGCGCTGCTGGTGGTGAACACCGCCAGCTTCTGCGGCTATACGCCGCAGTATGAGGGGCTGCAGCGGCTGCATGACCGTTTCGCGCCAATGGGCTTTGCCGTGATCGGCGTGCCCTCCAACGACTTCCGGCAGGAAAGCACCGAGGCCGCGAAGATCCGCGAATTCTGCGAGACGGTCTATGGCATCACCTTCCCCATGGCCGGGCTGACCACGCTGCGCGGGCCGCAGGCGCATCCCCTCTTCGCCTGGCTCGCCGCGCGCGCCGGCGGGCCGCCACGCTGGAATTTCCACAAGTACCTGGTGGCGCGGGACGGGCTGGCGGTGCGCAGCTTCCCGACCTCCGTGGCGCCCGAGAATCCCACGCTGCTGCAGGCTGTGCAGGCGGCCCTCGGTGGCATGCCGACGGGGTGAGAGGGAGTCTGCAACTTTGATGTTGCTGCCCCGTTACCCCGCTGTCGTGAACCGAGGGACACCCCATGAACAGCATTGTCTATATCGTCGGCGCCGTGGTCATCGTCATCGCCATCCTGAGCTTCCTCGGGCTGCGCTGAAGAATGGACGGGGGCGTGGCCTGCCGCGTCCCCACCCGCCTTCTCAGGCGATGAGGGGGAGGATCCGCTCCACCGCGGTCTCGAACATCTCCGTCGTCAGGCGGCCCGTATTCTGGTTGTAGCGGCTGACATGATAGCTGTCCGCCAGCACCACCCCATCCGGCAGCACGTGCTGCGCGCCATGGGCGAATTTGTACCGTGCCACGGGAATGCGGTGGCTCTTCAGAAATGCATTATGCGCCACCAGCCCCAGCGCCAGCACCACGCGCAGCTGCGGCATGGCCGATCGCTCCGCCACCACGAAGCGGTTGCAGGTGGTGATCTCGGCCGGCGTCGGCAGGTTCTCGGGCGGCACGCAGCGCACCGCATTGGCGATCCGCACGCCGCGGAGCTGCATGCCGTCCTTCGGATCCTCCCGGTATTCACCGGCCGCCAGGCCGTATTTCAACAGCGTGGCATAGAGCAGCTTGCCGGCGAAATCGCCGGTGAAGGGCCGGCCCGTGCGATTGGCGCCGCGCACCCCGGGCGCCAGGCCCAGCACCAGCAGCCGCGCCTCGCTCTGCCCCCAGCAGGGCACCGGCCCATTGTGCCACTCCGGCCATTTTTGGCGATTTTCCATCCGATAGGCCACCAGGCGCGGGCAGAGCGGGCAGTCGTGGCTTGGCGTCTCGGGCGTCCCCGGGTTGGGCGGCTGCAAGGCGTGGTCTTTCCGAGGTTCGGGCGGTAGAGCGCGGGATATGATCCTGATCGCCCTTGGCGCCAACCTGCCCGGCCCGGATGGGCGTGATGCCCTGGCCACCTGCCGCGCCGCCGCCGCGGCGCTGGATGCCTTGCCCGGCCTGCGGCTGCGGGCGCTGTCCCGCTGGTATGCGACCGCCCCCGTGCCGCCCAGCCCCGGCGCGCCCGACTATGTCAATGGCATGGCCCGGCTGGAGCCGCGCCCCGGCGCCACGCCGCCCGACCCCGCGGCGCTGCTGGCCGCCTTGCAGGGCATCGAGGCCCGCTTCGGCCGGGTCCGCCCCTATCCCAATGCGCCGCGCACCCTGGACCTGGACCTGATCGACCTGGACGGGCTGGTCCGGGACGCGCCCGACCCCATCCTGCCGCATCCCCGCGCCCATCTGCGCGCCTTCGTCCTGGCGCCGCTGGCGGATGTGGCGCCGGGCTGGGTGCATCCCGGCCTCGGCGCCACGGCGGCGGATCTGCTGGGGCAGGTGGGGCGGGCCGGGGTGCGCCCGCTCGGCTGAGGCTTCAGGAGATCGGCGTGCCGGCGCGGAAGGCCTGCGGGTTGCGGGCTTCCTCCGCCACCAGGGCCACCAGGAAGCGGCGAATATTCTCCCGCACCGAGCCCTCATTGGCCAGGCGCAGCCGCTCGACCGCGGCGAAGGCGGCGCTGAAGGGGGCGGTATAGGCGGCCTCGATGGTGCGTTCGAAGACCACGGCGCCGGTCTCCACCGAGGTCAGCCGATAGGCGACGGTCGAGGTGACCTCCAGCGAGGCGCCCATCAGCGGCTGCCGCAGCGCGCCGAGCGTGGCATCCAGCCGGAAGCGCCCGCCCTGGATGGCCAGCATCGCATGGGTGCCGAGGCTCTGCCGCAGCGCGCTCGCAAAGGCCTCGTTGGAGACCTGGGAGGTCCACATCGGGTTGGTCTCCTGCCCGCCGCCCAGCGTGCCGGTGGCCACCGCCTGCCGCAGCCCGGAGCCCTCGGCGATCATGGTATCGGCCGAGAGGGGCACCGTCATCGCCCCCGGCGTGGCGCCGCTGGCGCAGGCCGCGAGCGGCAGGATCAGCGCCAACGCCAGCCCGCGCAGGGCGCGACCCCATCTTCCGCCGGCGCTGCGGGCATGGAACATTGCGGTTATGACAAAAGCATTCGGCACGCTGGCGATCCTCTTTTTCCTGACGGGCTGCGGTGCGCGGCAGGCGCAGCCGCCCGCCGAATCGACCGGGCTCGATGATCGTTTGAGCTGCGCACACATTCAAGGCGAGCTTGCCGCCAATCAGGCGCGGCTGCCGGAACTGGCGCGGGAATCGGAACGCCGCGGCGCGGACAATGCCGGGATGCTGCTGCTGATGGGCCTGGGCGGATGGCCTTCATGGACAATGGCGACACCCAGCGCAGCGAGACGGCGGCGCTGGAACGGCGCAATGCCCGGCTGCGGGACCTGGCGGCCGCCCGCGACTGCCCGCCCGGAAGCTGAACTCGCGCGCCTTGCAAGCGGCGCCCGGGCTGGCTACATGGAGCGTTCACCATAGGGTGGGGAGGGGAGTCCCGCGCGCAGCGCCTGCGCCTCGGGTTCCCCGCACTATTCCCCCCGCATCGGGATTGGAGCCGCCATGGCGCGCGTTACGGTCGAGGACTGCATCCTCCGCGTTCCCAACCGCTTCGAGCTGGTTCTGCATGCGGCGCAGCGCGCCCGCAATGTGAGCCGCGGCGAGGAGCTGACGGTCGATCGCGACAATGACAAGAACCCGGTCGTTGCGCTGCGCGAGATCGCCGAGGGCACGGTCGACCTCGACCTGCTGCAGGCCGACCTGGTGAAGTCGCTGCAGCGCGCGCCGGAGCCGGAGCCGGCGGAGGAGGAGGTGCTCGACCTCATCGCCACCGACGAGAACATCTTCGGCGTCATGGACGTGAACGAGGAAGCGATCGGCGACGGCGCCGGGCTGGAAGACCTCTCGGCCGACGATATCGAGGCGGCGATCGCCGCCGAACTCGGCGGAAAGCGCTGACGCCGGATCGACCGCGCAGGGGCCGCGAGGCCCCCGCGCCCCGGCCAACGGCCAGGATCGGCCGCAAATGAACGCGCCCGACGGCATGCCGGCCGGGATCGCCCTGGACCCTCCGCCCGCCGCCCCGGCGCCCGCCCCCGCGGGCCCGACACCGGCCGGGGAGACCATCGGCCAGGAACTGGCCCGCCTCGTCGCCGCCTATTCCCCCCGCGCCGATACGGCCATGATCGAGCGCGCCTGGGTCACCGCCAGCGCCGCGCATGAGGGCCAGAAGCGCGACAACGGCGACCCCTATATCATCCATCCCGTCGCCGTGGCCCGCACCCTGGTGCAGTACCGGCTGGACGCCGCCTCCATCGCCACCGCCCTGCTGCATGACGTGGCGGAGGATACCAAGGTCGGCCTGGCCGAGCTGGAAAAGCGCTTCGGCAAGGAAGTCGCGCGGCTGGTGGATGGCGTCACCAAGCTGACGCGCCTCGAACTGCAATCCGAGCGCACCAAGCAGGCCGAGAATTTCCGGAAGCTGGTCCTCGCGATGTCCGAGGATATCCGGGTGCTGCTGGTGAAGCTGGCGGACCGTCTGCACAACATGCAGACGCTGCACTTCGTCCCGCAGGAAGCCCGGCGACGCAAGACCGCCCGGGAGACCATGGAGATCTTCGCCCCGCTGGCGGAGCGCATCGGCATGGACGCGCTGAAGACGGAGCTGGAGACGCTCGCCTTCCGCGAGCTGGAGCCGGATGCCAGCCAATCCATCGTCGCCCGCCGCGGCTTCCTCTACGGCCAGGGCGCCGACCTGATCGCCGAGATCCGCACCGACCTGAAGCGGGTGCTGGAGGAGGCAGGGATCAACCTGCTGGAGCTGACGGGGCGGGAGAAGTCGCCCTATTCCATCTGGCTGAAGATGCACGGCAAGAGCATCGAATTCGAGCAGCTCTCGGACATCATGGCCTTCCGGGTCATCGTCCCGGACCAGGCCGCCTGCTACCAGGCGCTCGGCGTGCTGCACTCGGCCTATCGGGTCGTGCCGGGGCGGTTCAAGGATTATATCAGCACACCGAAAACCAACGGATATCAGTCCATCCATACCGGCCTGACGGTGCCGGAACGCCGAAACGCCAAGATCGAGGTGCAGATCCGCACGCGGGAGATGCACGAGGTCGCCGAATACGGCGTGGCCGCGCATTGGATCTACAAGCAGGGCGGCGAGGCCGCGCGCGACCAGCAGAAATTCCCCTGGGTGAAGGCGCTGCTGGAAATCCTGGAACAGGCGAGCGAGCCGCAGGAGTTCCTGGACGCCACGCGGCTTGAGCTGCACCGCGACGAGGTCTTCTGCTTCACGCCCAAGGGCGAGCTGATCGCGCTGCCGCGGGGATCCACCTGCGTCGACTTCGCCTACCAGGTGCATAGCCAGGTCGGCGACCAATGCGTCGGCGCCAAGATCAACGGCCAGATCAAGCCGCTGCGCACGCCGCTGGAAAACGGCGACCAGGTGGAGATCATCACCGCCCGCGGCGGCACGCCCAATCCGCAATGGGCAAGATTTGTTGTCACGGGGAAAGCCCGCGCCCGCATCCGCCGCTTCGTGCATGCCGAGCAGCGCCAGCAGCAGCAGCAGGAAGGCCGCGCCGCCATCGCCAAGGCCTTCCGGGCGGAAGGCGTGGAATTCTCCGAGAAGCATATGGAGCCGGCGCTGAAGGCGCTGAAGCAATCCAGCTTCGAGGAGCTCTGCCTGGTGGTCGCGGCGGGCGGGGCCAGCGCCAAGGATGTGCTGCACGCGGTCTATCCCGAGCTGCGCGGCCCGCCGCGGGCGGCCGATTCCCTGCCGCTGGCCCGGTCCCGCCCGCGCGCCGTGCCGTTGGCCAAGGGCGGCTTCAAGCGCGACGTCACCATGGGCATCACCGGCCTGGTGGCGGGGATGGAGGTGCACTTCGCCGGCTGCTGCCACCCGCTGCCGGGCGACCGCATCCTGGGGATTGTCACCACGGGCAAGGGCGTGACCGTCCACAAGACGGATTGCCACAATCTCTCGGGTTTTGCCGAAAGCCCGGAACGCTTCATCGACATCGACTGGGACTATGGCGGCGGCGCCGGCGTGGCGCATACCGGGCGGATCGACGTGGTTACCGGCAATGACCGCGGCGTGCTCTCGGCGGTGACGGAGGCGATCGCGCGGCAGGACGGCGCCATCGAGAATATCCGCATCGTCCATCGCGGTCCGGATTTCCAGGAGATCGCGGTGGATGTGGAGGTGCAGGACCTGCGCCACCTGTCCAATATCATCGCCGCGCTGCGGGCGCTGCAGGGCGTGGCGCAGGTCGAGCGGTCGAAGGGTTAGTTCGTCTCCATGATTATCGGCCTCGGCAGTGACATCATCGACATCCGCCGCATCGAGCGGGTGATGCAGAAATACGGTGACCGTTTTCTCGCCCGCATCTACACGCCGGCGGAGCGCGCCAAGGCGGAGCGGCGCACCGAGAAGATCCGCGCCGCCACCTATGCCAAGCGCTATGCGGCGAAGGAGGCCGCCTCCAAGGCGCTCGGCACGGGCTTCCGGGCCGGGGTCTTCTGGCGCGACCTGGGCGTGGTGAACCTTTCCTCCGGCCAGCCGACCCTGCGGATGACGGGCGGCGCCGCGGCCCGGCTGGCCGCCATCACGCCCGCCGGCCTTGTGTCCCATGTCGCGCTGACCATGACGGACGAGTTCCCCTATGCCCAGGCCATGGTCATCATCACCGCGGTCCCGCTGCCGCGCATGATGCCCCCGTCATCGCAGCTTCCTTGACAGGTTGCATCGCCTCGCGCTCTATCCCGCCCCGCAGTGACGCGTCCGGCATTTGGGGCGTCCGTTGAGGATGCCCGCGCAAATTCCCACCATGGCCAAACACAAGTCGGGCGGCTGGCTCGAATCCATCAAGACGGTGGTCTATGCCGGGCTCATCGCCATCGGCATCCGCACGGTCGCCTTCGAGCCCTTCAACATCCCCTCCGGCAGCATGATCCCGACGCTGCTGGTGGGCGACTATCTCTTTGTCTCGAAATACTCCTACGGCTATTCGCGGCATTCCATGCCCTTCAGCCCGAACCTCTTCCAGGGCCGGATCTTCGGCAGCCTGCCGGAGCGGGGTGACGTCGCGGTGTTCAAGCTGCCGCGGGACAATGCGACGGACTATATCAAGCGCATCATCGGCCTGCCGGGCGACCGCATCCAGGTCCGTGCCGGCGTGCTCTATGTGAATGGCCAGTCCGTGCGGCGGGAGCTGATCGGGCCCTATACGGTGGAGGGCGACGGCCCCCGCCTGGTGGTGCGCGAATACCGCGAATTCCTGCCGCCGCAGCCGGGGATGGTGGCGCATGCGCACAACATCCTGGAGATGTCGGACGACCAGCCCTTCGACAATACCGGCGAATACCGGGTGCCGGAGGGCCATGTCTTCGCCATGGGCGACAACCGCGACAATAGCCTGGACAGCCGGGCGCAGAATGCGGTGGGCTTCATCCCGGTCGAAAACCTGGTGGGCCGCGCGGAATTCATCTTCTTCTCCGTCGATGGCTCCGCCCGCTGGTGGGAGGTCTGGGCCTGGCCGATGGCGATCCGTTGGAGCCGCCTGCTCAGCGCGGTGCGGTGAAGGCGCCGAACACCCCAGGCCGGGGGCGTGGCGGGCGCGCGCAGCCGGCGGCACCGCAGGCGGAGGGGGCGGATGACCCCATCGCGGCGCTGGCCGCGCGGCTGCCGCACCGCTTCCAGCGGCCCGAATTGCTGCTGCAGGCCCTGACCCACCGTTCCGCCGCCGATCCACGCCGGCAGATGCTGGACAGCAATGAACGCCTGGAATTCGTCGGCGACCGCGTGCTGGCCCTGGTGATGGCCGAATGGCTGGCCGAACGCTTCCCGCAGGAGCGGGAGGGGGATCTCGGCAAGCGCCTCGCCGTGCTGGTGGCGCAGGACAGCCTGGCGCGGGTGGCGGCAGCCCTCGGCGTCGGCCCGGCGCTGCGGGTGACGGTGAATGAGGAGCGCAGCGGCGTGCGGGGGCGGGCCTCCGTGCTGTCCGATGCGCTGGAGGCGATGCTGGGCGCGCTCTATCTGGATGGCGGGCTGGAGGCGGCCCGCGCCCTGATCCGGCGCGAATGGGATGCGCTGCTGGAGGGGCCCTTGCGGCCGCCGGTCTCGCCGAAAAGCCGGCTGCAGGAATGGACGCTGGGGCGCGGGCTCGGCCTGCCGGACTATGTCATGATGTCCACCACCGGCCCCTCCCACAGCCCGGTCTTCGTGGTCCGCGCCGTGGCGGCGGGGCAGGAGGCCGAAGGGAAGGGCGACAACAAGAGGGCCGCCGAGCAGGCGGCCGCGGAGCGACTTTTGCAGATTCTGGGCGCGGCATGAGCGAGACCGAAACCCCGGCACCGGCCGAAGGCCCGCGACGCTGCGGGCTGGTGGCGATTGTGGGCGCGCCCAATGCGGGCAAGTCGACGCTGGTGAATGCGCTGACGGGAACGAAAGTCTCGATCGTCTCGCCCAAGCCGCAGACCACGCGCTTCCGCATCCGCGCCGTGGTGATGCAGGGCCAGGCGCAGATCGTGCTGGTGGACACACCCGGCATCTTCGCCCCGCGCCGGCGGCTGGACCGCGCCATGGTGGCGGCCGCCTGGGGCGGTGCGCAGGATGCGGACCTCGCCGTGCTGATCGTCGATGCCCGCGCCGGGCTGACGGATGAGGTGCGGCAGATCACCGAGAAGCTGAAGCAGGGCGGAAGGCGCGCCATGCTGCTGCTGAACAAGGCCGACCTGGTGGACCCGCCGCGGCTGCTGCCGCTGGCCCAGGCGCTGAACGAGATTCTGCCCTTTGCCGAGACTTTCATGGTCTCCGCCTTGAAGGGCAGGGGTCTCGACCGCGTTCTGGCGGTGCTGGCGAAGAACCTGCCGGAGGGCCCCTGGCTCTTCCCCGAGGACGACCTCTCCGACCTGCCGCAGCGCATGCTGGCCGCCGAGATCGTGCGCGAGCAGGTGCTGCGCCAGACGCATGAGGAAGTGCCGCACCACGCGACGGTCGAGACCGAGAGCTGGACCGAGCGCAAGGACGGCAGTGCCCGGATCGACGTGACCATCTACGTCACGCGGTCCACCCAGAAGGCCATCCTGATCGGCGACGGCGGCAGCAAGATCAAGAATATCGGCCAGACCGCGCGGCGGGAGCTGGAGGCGCTGCTGGAACGGCGCATCCATCTCTTCGTCAATGTGAAGGAGCGCGCCGGCTGGGACGAGGAGCGCGGGCGGATCAGGGCGCTGGGGCTCGACGACGCCGGCTGACTATCCGGCGGCGGCGGGGGCCGCGCGATGCTCCCGCCAATGCGCCCGCAGGTCCATCACGATCTTCGCCACCACCAGCAGTGCAAGGGTGGGGGTCGCATCCTGCAGCGCGAGGGCGATGGCCCCGCCGAGCATGATAACGAGGTGCAGCAGCATCACCCGTCCATAGGGCTGGGTCATCAGCGCCTTGGGCGCCACCTGCCGCCATTCCCCGGCGCCCCAGAAATTCAGCGCAAAGGACAGGCCATGGCTGGCGACCAGCCCCAGCATGGGCCAGAGCAGGCCGGATGACTGCCCGAGCATCGCCAAGGCCCCGTCCATCGTCGTCCCGCCGCCCATCAGAACCACCAGGAAGGTGCCATGCCCGTAGGTGAAGATGCCGTAGTGCAGGGCGAAGACGGGGATCAGGAACAGCAGCTCCCGCTCCCGCCGCAGCACCAGCACCGTACCCATGCGCAGGACCTGGAACAGGCCGATGACGACGTTCTCGGCCCAGAACAGCAGCATCAGCTCGAAGCTCGACCAATAGCCCAGCAACGCACCGGCCAGCGGGATGAGATTGGCCAGCACCAGGCCAGCGGAGGAGGCGAGCAGGGGTGTCTTCAGATGGGCGAGCATCCCGCTTCCATGCCGGCTTCCCAGCCGCCCCGCAAACCCCCACCTTCCGGGCCGTGACCATCGAATGGACCGCCCCCGCCGTCATCCTCGACATCCGTCCGCATGGCGAGGGCGGCGTCATCGCGACCCTGCTGACGGAGGAACACGGCCGCCACGCCGGTCTCGCCAAGGGCGGCGCCTCCCGCGGCCAGGCGGCGCTGTGGCAGCCGGGCAACCTTGTGGAGGCGCGCTGGGTGGCGCGCCTGCCGGAACAGCTCGGCGCGCTGGGCGCGGAGCTGGTCCACCCCGCCGCGGCGCTGGCCATGGAGGACCCGCTGGCACTCGCCGCGCTTCGCTCCGCCTGCGCCGTGGCGGAGGCCGCGCTGCCGGAGCGGGAGGCGCATCCGCGCATCTTCCACGGCCTGGTCGCCTTCATCGCGACCCTGGCGCGCGGCACCGACCTCGCTTTGCCCGACCTGGTGCGGTGGGAGGCCGATCTGCTGGCCGATCTCGGCTACGGCCTGGATTTCTCCGCCTGCGCCGTCACCGGCAGCCATGACGACCTGACCTTCGTCTCGCCGAAATCCGGCCGCGCCGTCTCGGAAGCCGCGGCCGGGGAATGGCGCGACCGGCTGCTGCCGCTGCCGGCCTTCCTGCTGGGGCAGGGGCCTTCCGGCCCCGCGGATTGGGCGGCGGGGCTGCGTCTGACCGGCCATTTCCTGGCCCGCGACGTCTTCGGCGTCCACAACCGCGGCCTGCCCGCGGCGCGGGAGATGCTGGCGGACCGGGTGGCGGCGCTGGTAACACCCGAGCCGCCGGTCTAGACACCACCCTGAACAAAGCACGAATCAGCGCCAATGCCAGACGACATCAAGGGCCTGCCGCCCGAGGGCGGCAATATGCGGGAAACCGGGCTGGCCGATGCGCTGTCCGAGCGCTACCTGGCCTATGCCCTGTCCACCATCGTCAGCCGGTCCCTGCCGGATGTGCGGGACGGGCTGAAGCCGGTGCATCGGCGGCTGCTCTACGCCATGCACCAGCTGAAGCTGGATCCCGCCGCCGGCTTCAAGAAATGCGCCCGCATCGTCGGCGACGTGATGGGCAAGTACCATCCGCATGGCGACAGCAGCATCTATGAGGCGCTGGTCCGCCAGGCGCAGGATTTCGCCGCGCGCTATCCGCTGGTCGAGGGCCAGGGCAATTTCGGCAATATCGACGGCGATAACGCCGCGGCCATGCGCTACACCGAGGCGCGGCTGACCGAGATCGCCCAGGCGCTGCTGGAAGGCATCGAGGAAAACGCGGTGGATTTCCGCGCCACCTATGATGGCGAGGAAAAGGAACCGCTGGTCCTGCCGGCCGCCTTCCCGAACCTGCTGGCCAATGGCGCGGCCGGCATCGCGGTGGGCATGGCAACCTCCATCCCGCCGCACAATGCGGGCGAGCTGTGTGATGCCGCCCTGGTGCTGATCGACAACCCGCAGGCCGGCATCGATGACCTGCTGGCGCATGTGAAGGGCCCGGATTTCCCGACCGGCGGCCTGCTGGTCGAAAGCCCGGAATCGATGCGGGAGGCCTATGCCACCGGCCGCGGCGGCTTCCGGCTGCGCGCGCAATGGACGGTCGAGCCGCTGAAGAACGGCACCTGGCAGGTCGTGGTCCACGAAATCCCCTACCAGGTCCAGAAGTCGCGCCTGATCGAGCAGATCGCGGCGCTGATGGAGGAGAAGAAGCTCCCGCTGCTCGGCGATGTGCGCGACGAATCCACGGATGTGGTGCGACTGGTGCTGGAGCCGAAGTCGCGGGCCGTCGACGCGAAGATGATGATGGAGACGCTGTTCCGGCACACCCAGCTGGAAACCCGTTTTCCTCTCAACATGAACGTCCTGGACGCCGACCGCACCCCGCGCGTGATGGGGCTGCGGGAGGTGCTGCGCTGCTGGCTCGACCATCGCCATGTGGTGCTGGTGCGGCGGTCGGAGCATCGCCTGGCCGCCATCGCCCGGCGGCTGGAGATCCTCGACGGCTACCTGATCGTCTACCTGAACCTGGACGAGGTGATCCGCATCGTCCGCGAGGAGGACAAGCCGAAGGAGGCGCTGATGGCCACCTTCAGCCTGACCGAGACCCAGGCCAATGCCATCCTCGACATGCGGCTGCGTGCCCTGCGCAAGCTGGAGGAGATGGAGATCCGGCGGGAGCACACGAAGCTCAGCAAGGAGCAGGCGAAGCTGCGCGGCCTGCTGTCCAGCGATGCCAAGCGCTGGGCTGCCATCGCCGACGAGATCCGGGAGACCCGGAAGAAATTCGGCGAGGAAACGGCGCTGGGCAAGCGCCGCACCATCCCCGGCACCATCGAGCCCGGCGCCGTGGTGGACGAGACCGCCTTCATCGAGCGCGAGCCGATCACCATCATCCTCTCCGAAAAGGGCTGGATCCGCGCGCAGAAGGGCCATCTCGGCGCCGATGCGGAACTGCGCTTCAAGGAAGGCGACAGCCTGAAATACGCCCTGCATGCGGAGACCACGGACCGCATCGTGGTGCTGGCGACCAACGGCAAGGCCTATACCGTGAAGGCGGATGCCATCCCGCGCGGCCGCGGCGATGGCCAGCCGGTGCGGCTGCTGCTGGACCTGTCCAATGGCGACGATGTGGTGACTCTGTTTGTCCATCGCGAAGGCCGCCGCTTCCTGCTGGCCTCCACCGACGGCAAGGGTTTCGTCGTGAAGGGGGAGGAGCTGCTGGCGGAGAAGCGCACCGGCAAGCAGGTGCTGGTGGTGGATGCGGCGGTGGAGGCCTTGCTCTGCGTGCCGGCGGAGGGCGACAGCGTCGCCACCATCGGCAGCAACAACCGCCTGCTGGTCTTCCCGCTGTCCCAGGTGCCGGAGATGACGCGCGGCCGCGGCGTGCAGCTGATGCAGCTGAAGGACGGCGCCACGCTGAACGACGCCAAGGTCTTCGCCGCCAAGGAGGGCCTCGCCTGGCGCTATGGCGCCGGGGTCAAGACGGAGACGGACCTCCGCACCTGGGCCGGCCAGCGCGCGGGGGCGGGCAAGATGCCGCCCGACCGCTTCCCGAAGTCGCGCAAGTTCGGAGTCTGATGGACAGCGCCCCCGCCGCGTGATCCGATCCGCCCCCGGAACCAGAAGGGGGCGGAGATGCCGAAGCCGGGCAAGCCTGCGGCGCCGAAGGCCAAGCGCGCCAGCACCGTGCTGCATTTCGCCACCAACCGCCCGCGCCTGTCGGACGGTTTCGCCCAGGATGCGGACCTGGTCCCCGGCGCCGCCCAGCGCCTTTACCTCGGCAGGGCGGAGGTTGGATGGGTCGGCGACCCGATCGACACGGAGGCGCCGCGCGCCCTGCTGCGTGCCCCCGATATCGCCGGCGAGGACGACTTTGGCGACCCGATCGGCGGCAGCTGCGCCCGGCTGCTGGATGACTGGTTTGCGAGTGCCGCCGCGCGCGGCGCCGTGCCGGTCTTCTACATCCACGGCTTCTCCAACGGCTTTGCCGATGCGCTGCAGCGGGCGGCGCAGATCGAGGAGTTCTATGAGGCGGAGAAGCTGGCCCTCGCGCCGCTGGTCTTCTCCTGGCCCTCGGATGGACGGGTGCTGGACCCGCGGCTTTTCGCGGCCGAGGAGGGGCTGCGGGCGCAGTATCTGGACGATCAGCGGGATGCGACGGCCTCCGCCCCCGCGCTCGCCCGGCTGATCCGGGAGATCTGGCGGGCGCGGGAGCGGGCGGGGCGTCCGCGCGTGGCGCTGCTGGCCCACAGCATGGGCAACCATGCCCTGGCCTGCGGGCTGGAGGCGATGAACAACGGCCTGCTGACCCGCGAGCTGGAGGGGCTTTTCGCCCAGGCCGCGCTGGTCAGCGCCGATGTCCCCGCCACCAGCTTCGAGCCCGGCCAGCCGCTGCGCCTGCTGCCGCAGATGGTGGAGCAGGTGACGGTCTGCATCAGCCAGGACTGCACCCTGTCGGTCGCCAGCCAGATCGCCAATGGCAATCGGCGGCTCGGCCATTACGGCCCGACCAGCCTCGCCAGCCTGCCTTCGCAGGTGGTGGTGGTGGACTGCTTTCCGGGGCTGGACTGGGGCTCGCGCGACCGCATCCTGGCCAAGGGCGGCACGGAATGGGACGTGGTGCAGCACCAGTGGTACCGGAACGATCTGAAGGCCCGCGCCGCCCTGGCCGCGCTGCTGTCCGGCGGCAAGCCGCCCTTCAAGATGCTGGAGGCGGCACAGCAGCAGGAGGCCGAGCGCAGCCGGCATGCCGTGCTGGCGTGAGCCTCAGCCGGTGACGGTCAGCTTCTCCTCCGGCGCCAGGGCCGCGGCATGGTCCTGGTGCTCGGCCAGCACGCGCCAGACACCGCCCGAAAGGGTCTCGCTGGGGCGGAAGCGGGATTTGTAGGACATCTTGGCGCTCTGCGGCACCCAATAGCCCAGATAGACATAGGGCAGGCCCAGCGCCCGGGCGCGGGCCACCAGCCAGAGGATGGTATAGGTGCCGAGGCTGCGCTTGCCGGCCTCCGCCTCATAGAAGGAATAGACGGCGGAGAGACCGTCGGAGAGCCAGTCCGTCAGGCAGGCGCCGACCAGACGGCCACCTGGTTCGCGGAACTCCACGATGCCGGTCGTGATCGGCGTGTCCTCCACCATGGCGCGATAGTCGTAGAAGCCCATGGCCGCCATGTCGCCATCGCCGTGGCGGGCGCCCTGGTAGCGCTGGAACAGGGCGAATTGCTCGGCGCTGGCCCGCGCCGGCAGTTCCGCCGTCAGCAGGTCGGCATTCTGGCGGAAGATGCGGCGCTGGGTGCGGTCCGGCGAGAAATCGCCTGCGACGATGCGGATCGGGATGCAGGCGCGGCAGCCGGGGCAGACCGGCGAATAGGCGATATTGTGGCTGCGGCGGAAGCCGGCGCGGGAGAGCCGGTCATGCAGCGTCTCCGCCTCCGCCCCCGCCAGCTCGGTGACAATCTTCCGCTCGGTCCGCCCGGCCAGGTAGGGGCAGGGCAGAGGCGCGGTCGTATAGAAGAACTGGGGGCGACGTGCGGGGCGGTGCAGCATGTTTTCGGGCCATAGTCTCCGCGCAAGCCGGCCGCAAATCAACCATCCTCGGCGGCAAGACCCTGTGTGGAGGAACGCCGGGCCAGTGTCGCACTGCGCAGCACCAGCGTGCCCGAGAAAAGGTCGTGCAGCGTCCGCCGGCGGTGGGAAAACAGCGGCGCCAGCAGCGGCACGCCGCCCGCGGCCCAGGACAGGGCATAGAGGGTGGTGGAGGTGAAGGCCTGGCCCAGCGTCGGCGCGCTGCCATCCAGCTCCGACCGCACGGCGAGGCCCATCAGCGCCTGGCCCGGGGTGGCCGAGAGCGGGGAGGCGATCGACAGCGTGCCATAGAGAATCGGCAGCAGCAGCGCCCAGGGCAGCAGCAGCAGCCCGCCGACCAGGCCGATGGTCAGCATGGCGAGCAGCGCCGCGCCGCCCCAGACCAGCCAGGACAGGATCAGCAGCAGCAGCGCATCCACCGCCCAGGCGGCCAGGCGGCGCCGCAGCACGCCATCGAATTCATCAGGGGTGGCCTGCACGGCACCTCTCCGGAGTGTCTCATCGGGTCAGTCGGATGGACCCCGCCTCGTTTTCAGGCTGCCGACCCAGGCGCAGAACGTCCCCGCTTGTCCAACGTTGCAGCAGGCTTGCGAAATTATCGGAAAGCGGATGGCCGGACTGGCCGGTGGCGATGATGGCCAGCGTCCCCTCCGGATCCGCCAGGTCCGCCACCATGCGCAGCCCGGCGCCGTGCTGGTGGGCGAAGGGATTCGTGCCGGTGCCGCGCATGCCCCCGCGGGACAGCGTCTCGTTGTCGCCGCCGGTGCCGGCCTGCAGGCGGGTGAGCTGGGCGAGGCCAGGGACGAAGCGCAGCAGCGGGTGCTCGAAGCTCGCCACATGGGCCGCGCCCCAGCGCCAGGCGGCCGGGTCGCTGCCCTGAGCGGATTCGAGCTCCGCCACCGCCTCGCCCAGCGCGCGGGCCAGCAGGGGTCCGCAACCCTCCGCCCCGCACCAGGCGGCGCCGCGGGCGGGGTCCAGCAGGAGGCGTTCCAGGAATTCCGGCCCGCCCGCGGTGCCCTCCGGCGCCCCGCCGGCCTGCAGCGCCAGCTGTCGGAAGCGGGCGAGCCAGGCGTGGTGGATCAGCGGCTGCGGCAGATCGGCGCGCATCTCGCCGTTCCAGTCCGCCAGCAGGGCATGGGCGCGGGCGGGCAGGCCGGCCGGCGGCGGCACGGCGCGCAGCACCGGCAGCAGCGCCTGCGCCAGAAGCGAGGTGACGTCGTTCTGCATGGCCGCGAAACCCGCCGCGTCATGCTGCGGCCGCGCCGCCAGCAATTGCCGGATGCGGCGCAGGCGCCAGTCGCCATACCAGTCGCGGCCGAGGAAGACCGGGTGGTCGGCCGGTGCCGGGCGGGAATTGGCATTGGCGATCTGGCCGCTTTCCGGGTCCTCCACATGCGCCATGGCGTCGAAGGGCACGAAGCCGGTCCAGTCCATGCTGCCGTCCCAGCCGCGCGCCGGCAGGCTGCCATCGCCGCTGGCGCGGATCGGTGTGCGCCCGACCAGGTATTGCGCGATGCGCCCGGCCGCATCCGCCACCATCAGGTTCTGCGGTGGGCTGCTGAACAGCGCGGCAGCCTGCCGCGCCTCGGCGATGGAGGTGGCGCGGTTCAGCGCGAGCAGGGAGGCGGCGGCCGTGTCATCCGGCTGGAGATTTGCCATGGCGACCGCCAGCACATGCCCTTCCGCCGCCGCCAGCCCGTCGAGGTCCGAGATCACCGGCCCGTGCCGCGTCTCCCGCACCCGCAGGATCTCGGGCTCGGCCTGGCCGCGCACGGCGATGCGTTCCTCCCGCACCAGGAAGGGCCGGGGCCCCTCCGGCGTCAGATAGGCATCCGGCCCCGCCAGCCGCTCCACAAAAACGTCCTGCGTATCCGAATGGGTGGTGGTGAAGCCCCAGGCGAGGGACTGGTTGCGGCCGATGACGATCGCCGGCACGCCAGGCGCCGTGGCGCCGGCCCGGAACTGGCCATCGGGCAGGTCGATGCGCGCCAGGTACCAGAGGATCGGCGCGTTGAAGCCGAGATGCGGGTCATTCGCCAGCAGCGGCGCGCCGCTGGCGCTGCGCCGCCCGCCCACCGCCCAGGCATTGGAGGCGGAGGATGGCAGCGGCGCATCCTCGCCGAAGACCGGGATCGCCTGCAGCACCCGCGCCAGGTGGGGCGCGCTGGGCAGGGCCGCGAGATCCGGCCGGCCGGCGCTGCCATCCCGCGGCCAGAGATCCTCGACCTTCTCCGCCGGAAGGGCCTCGACCAGGGCAGCGCGCTCCAGCTCCCGCCGCCAATTGCCGGACAGCCACAGGCCCATGACCTTGCCCCAGAGCAGGGAGTGCTCCGGCCGCCAGGGCTCCGGCTCGCCAATCACCAGAAACTCCGGCGCGGCGAGACGGCCGCGGGCGGCGATCAGCGCATTCACCCCCTCCGCATAGGCCACCAGCATGTCCCGCGTGCCGGCATCGAGCGCGGCGAGGTCGGCCTCCGCCCGCGGCAGCAGGCCGAGGGTGCGGGACATGCGGTCGAGCCTGAGGGCGGAGGGGCCGGCGAGTTCCGTCAGCCGTCCTGCGGCGCTGCGGCGCATCGCCTCCATCTGGAACATGCGGTCCCGCGCATGCAGGTAGCCCATGGCGACGGCCGCATCGCGCTCCGTCTCCGCCCGGATGCGGGGGATGCCCTGCGCGTCCAGCGTGATGGCGACGGGGGCGGAGAGGCTGGGGATCGCCAGCTCCTCCCGCGCATCGGGCAGGGAGGTGAAGACCACCGCCGCGGCGAAGGCGATGGCGAGGCCGGCCAGCAGCACGACCAGCAGGAGGAGACGCCCGGTGAGGCGGAGGAGGAAGCGCATGGGCGCCAGATGGACCGGATGGGCGGGGAAGGGAAGGGAGGGCCGGGAGAGCGACCGGCTCGGGCTGTTTCGTGGCGCCGAAGGCAAGACATGTGATGCAGCCAAAGCCTATCGCGCCCATCGGAATGGACTTGCTTCCCCGTAACGGCCCGGATGTTAATGCAGTAACCGAAATCCAGCACAGAAGAACCAATGGCGTGTTCCAAGAATGAGCAGAGATCCGGGCGGGGATTGCATTTTTTGGAGCAATGAAGCCTTGCGGGCCTTTGTATCTGTCCTGATTGCTGCGTGCCTTCCTGCTTCGCTCAGGAGGATCCCCGCATGACCCGCCCCGGCGGCGCTGCGGGGCGCCCACCCGAGTTGCACCCGCTGAGGCCTACCAAAGGAGGTTCCATGGCTCGCCCTCTTGCAGGCCTCGCCGCCTGTCCCGCCTTGGCGCTGCTGCTGGCCACCGCACTGCCGGCCGAAGGCCTGGCGCAGGCGGGCGCGGCGCGCATCTGCGTCGCCAATCGCGGCGCCTTCGTCATCGCCGCCGAGATCCATGCCCGCCAGCCGGTGCCGACGGGGGCGACCAGCGCGCGGACGCTGCGGCTGGTCGCCAGCAACGCCAGCCTGCCGGCGCTGCAGGAGCTTTGCGCCACCATGCCCGATGCCACCGATCGCGTGGTGGTCAAGGTCCAGCTGCATACCGGCCTCGGCTGGCGCCAGGCCTGCGAGGTGACGATCGACCCGGTCCGCACGGCCACCGTCACCGTCGGCGGCACCACCTTCAACAGCCACTGCACCCAATAGGATGCGAGAGGAGAGCTTCATGCCGCGTCACCCTGCCGTCCTCCCCGCGGCCCTGGCCCTGCTGCTGGCCGGCGCCCTGCCAGGCGAGGCTGCGGCGCAGGAGCATCGCCTCTGCGTCCAGAACCGCGGCGGCTTCGTCATCAGCACGCAGATCCGAGGCATGGTGCCGGGCGCCTCGGGGCGGCCGGAGGCGCGCACCCTCGGGCTGCAGGCGGGCATCCCGGTGATGCAGGGGCTCTGCGTGAATGCGCCGGAGGGCACCACCCAGGTCGAGATCCTGGTGCGGGTCTTCAACGGGTCCGACTTCGTGGAGGCCTGCCGGGTGCGGGTGCAGCCGGTGCGCGCCATCACCGTCACCGCGCATGGCACCACGCTGCAGCATCACTGCACGCAATAGGCGCGAAGCAACCCGATTCCCCCCAAGAACAGGAGACGCCGCATGCCCCGCCACCTGATGCGCTGCCTGATGCTGCCTGCCTTGCTCGCGCCCCTGGCCGCCTCCGCGCCGCCGGCTGTGGCGCAGGAGGTGAACGGCACGCCGGTGCGGATCTGCATCCAGCAGCGCGGCGCCTATGTCGCCAATATGCTGATCACTGCGCGCTACTATATCGAAGGGGGCGGGCTGCACACCCAGGCCATCCTCAGCGACAGTTCCGTGCCCGTGGGGCAGCAACGATGCGGCACGGCGCCGGCCGGCACCTGGGAGGTGCGGGTGGTGCTCTCCGTCGTCGGCGGGCGGGAGGCCTGCCAGCTGACCATCCGGCCCGTGGTGCCCACCACCATCACCATGGGCGGGACCTCGCTGCAGGCCCATTGCAGCCGCTGACGGATTTCATCACGCCTGCCCGCGTGAACGCCACGCCGTCCATGGTCCCGTAGCGGCCAGTTCAGGGATGGACCCGGCCCCACAGCGGCCCGGCCGAAACCGCGTCACCTCGCGCCGAAGCGCAGCATTGCAAGAAGGTCCAGATCGAACATGCCAAATCGACAGACGCCGCGCGGGCCGGGTTCCGTGACGCATGGGGCGGAGGTGATGCCAGGCGACGCATCCTCCTGGCGCGGCGCCGGCCGCATCGCCGCGCTGGCGGCCCTGCTTGCCGCCAGCGGCCCGGCTCTGGCGCAGCCCAGCGATCGCCCGATCGAGATCTGTGTCGATCACCGCGGCGGCTATGTCGGCAGCATCGATATCGATGCCTTTCAGCGCTCCGGGCTGCCCGTCATCAAGCTGATCACGCGCAGCAACTTCCTGCTGGGGCAGCGGCATTGCGTCACGGCACCGGCCGGTGCCGTCGGCGTCCGTGTCTCCGCCTATTCCGACACGGGCTTCAATATCGTCCATGCCTGCCACATTTCGCTCTTCCCGGTGGTGGCCACCACCGTCACGATGCGGGGCACGTCCTTTCACCCCTATTGCACGCGGTAGCCCGCCAGGCGGCGCGGCCTCAGCCCATGTTCACCATGATGGTCTTCTTGTGGGTGAAGTGCTCCAGCATCGATTCCAGCGAGGCTTCCTTGCCGAGGCCGGAGGACTTCACGCCGCCATAGGACAGGTTCGCCTGCACCACGAGGTTCTGGTTGATCTGCACCAGCCCCGCCTCCAGCCGATGCGCCAGGTCCAGGCCGATCTTCAGGTTGTTGGTCCAGAGCGAGGCCGCCAGGCCGTATTCGCTGTCATTCGCCTCGGCCAGCACCGCTTCCGCATCGTCGAAGGGCTGGATCACGGTGACCGGCCCAAAAATCTCCTCCCGCACCAGGCGGGAGCTGCCATCGAGGCCGGTGAAGATGACGGGCTGCACGAAGAGCCCCTTCTTCAGCGCCGGGTCGGTCGGCATGGCGGAGCAGACATGGGCGGTGGCGCCGGGCGTCTTTTTGCCCTCTTCGATGAAGGCCTTCACCTTTTCCAGCTGACCCTGGCTGACGATGGTGCCGATGTCCGTCTTCTCGTCCAGCGGGTCGCCCATGACCATCCTGTCCACCGCCTGCTTCATCTCCGCCACGAAGCGGTCGAAGATCGGGCGCTCGACATAGATGCGGCTGGCCGCGGTGCAGGACTGGCCCTGGCGCGTGAAGCGCATGGAGGTCAGCGCGCCGGCGACCGTTTTCTCGAAATTGCAATCCGCGAAGACGATCATCGGCGACTTGCCGCCGAGCTCCAGCGTGACCGGGATCAGCTTCTCGGCCGCTGCGCGGGCCACGATCTTCCCGGTCTCGACGGAGCCGGTGAAGGTCACCTTCTTCACCAGCGGATGGGCGACCAGCGGCGCGCCGCATTCCGGGCCCATGCCGGAGACCATGTTGAAGACGCCGGGCGGCAGGATGCGGTTCATGATCTCGCAGATCCGCAGCACGGCGAGCGGCGCCTCCTCGGCCGACTTCACCACCACCGCATTGCCGGCGACCAAAGCGGGCGCGACCTTCAGCGCCATCAGCAGCATCGGCACGTTCCAGGGGATGATGGCGCCGACCACGCCCAGCGGCTCCCGCACCGTCACGGAGAGCACATCGGGGGCGAAGGGCACGCTTTCCCCCTTCAGCTCGCCGCCGAGGCCGCCGAAGAATTCGAAGACATCGGCCACCACATTGGCCTCGACGCGGGATTCCGTGCGCAGCGCCTTGCCGGTCTCGAGCGCGATCAGCAGGCCCAGCTCATCGACATGGGCGCGGATGGCCGCTGCACAGGCATGCACCAGGGCGCCGCGCTTGCGGGCCGGGACCTTGGCCCAGGCCTTCTGGGCCTTTGCGGCGTCCTGCACGGCGGCGTCCACATCCGCCGCATCGCCTTCCGCGGCCTCCGCCACCTGTTCCCCGGTGGCGGGATTCACCACCGCAAAGGTCCTGCCGGAGCGCGCCGGCACATAGCGCCCGCCGATCAGATGCACGCCGGACAGCGCGCGCGCCAGGGCGAAGGGGTCGGTGGTCGGCGCCTCGGGCGTCTTGTGGGGCAGGTCGAGCATGGGTTTCCTCCCGCGGGAACACGGCACTATAAGCGGCCGCCATAGTCTTGGCGCCCGATGGCCGCAGGATGCGGTGCCGGGCGCCGGGCGGCAATGCCCCGGGGAATGCCCGGCTCGGCCACAGATTGGGAAGGGACTGGATTGACCATGGAGAAGGCGCCGAGCGGACCCTTGCGCGGCCTCAGGGTTCTGGACCTCACGCGCGTCCTGGCGGGCCCCACCTGCACGCAGATGCTGGGGGACCTGGGTGCCGAGGTCATCAAGATCGAGAAGCCGGGCTCCGGCGACGATACCCGCGGCTTCGCCCCGCCGGTCTGGCCGGAGACGGAGGAAAGCGCCTATTTCCTGGGGGTCAACCGCAACAAGAAGTCGCTGACGCTGGATATCGCCAAGCCGGAGGGCCAGGCGATCGTGATGCAGCTGCTGGATGGCTGCGACATCCTGGTGGAGAACTTCAAGGTCGGCGCCCTGGCCAAGTATGGTCTCGGCTTCGAGCAGCTGGCCCAGAAATTTCCCGGGCTGATCTACTGCTCCATCACCGGCTTCGGCCAGACCGGCCCCTATGCGCCACGCCCGGGCTATGACTCGCTGATCCAGGCCATGGGCGGCGTCATGTCCCTGACCGGGGAGCCGGATGGGCTGCCGCAGAAGGTGGGCGTGCCGGTGGCGGACCTCTTCGCCGGCCTCTATGGCTGCATCGGCATCCTGGCGGCGCTGCGCCACCGGGAACGCACCGGCCAGGGCCAGCAGGTGGATATCGGCATGCTGGACACCAGCGTGGCCTGGCTGGCGAACCAGGGCATGAACTACCTGGCGACCAAGGAGAATCCGCCGCGGCTGGGCAACCAGCACCCGAATATCGTGCCCTACCAGGTCTTTCCGACGAAGGACGGGCATATCGTGCTCTCCGTCGGCAATGACCCCACCTTCGTGCGGTTCTGCGAGGTGACGGGCCAGCAGGCGCTGCTGGGCGACGAGCGCTTCGCGACCAATGCGGCGCGCGTCGCCAACCGCCAGTTCGTGACGGAGACGCTGACGCCCGTGATGCAGTCCCGCACCACGGACGAATGGGTCGCGGCGCTGGAGACGGCCAAGATCGGCTGCGGCCCGATCAATACATTGGAAAAGGTGTTTGCGGACCCGCATGTGCAGGCCCGCAAGGTGGTGGTCGAGATGCCGCATGCCTCCGGCGCCACGGTGGAGGTCATCGCCAATCCGGTGCGCCTGTCCTCCACCCCGGCCGACTACCGCGTGCCGCCGCCGCAGCTCGGCGAGCATTCGGAGGAGGTGCTCTCCGGCCTGCTCGGCCTGGGCGAGGCGGAAATCGCCGCGCTGCGCGCCAAGGGTGTGGTCTGAGATGCGGGCGGGAAGGCTGCACTACCTTATGGGTGCGGCCTTCCACCAGCTGGCCTGGACGGAATGGGGACCGGCGGAGGGCGCGCCGGTGGTTTGCGTCCATGGCCTGACCCGCAATGGGCGGGATTTCGACGTGCTGGCCCAGGCGCTGGCCGGGCAGGGCCGGCGGGTCTTCTGCCCGGATCTGCCGGGGCGCGGCGACTCCGACTGGCTGCCCGACCCGCGCGCCTATGCGCCGCCCGCCTATGTGGTGGCGCTGGCGCATCTGCTGGCGCGGCTGGAGGGGCCGGTGGACTGGGTCGGCACCTCGCTGGGCGGCATCTGCGGCATGCTGCTGGCCGCCGCCCCCGGCACGCCGATCCGCCGCCTGGTGCTGAACGATGTCGGCAGCCTGGTGCCCGCCGCGGCCCTGCGGCGCATCACCGCCTATCTGGCGGAGGCGCCGGCGCAGGCCGACCTGGCCGGGTTCGAGGCCTATCTGCGCAAGGTCCATGCCCCCTTCGGCCGGCTGAACGACGCCCAATGGCGGCACATGGCCGAGACCAGCACGCGCATGCGGGCCGATGGACGACTCGCCTTGCATCACGACCCGGCCATCGCCGTGCCGCTGGCCGAGGCCCAGGAGGGGAAAGGGATCGGGCCGATCGACCTGCGCCCGGTCTGGCAGGCGGTGCGCCAGCCGGTGCTGATCCTGCGCGGCGCGGAAAGCGACGTGCTGGAGGAATCGACCGCCGCCGCCATGGCGCAGCGGCCGGGGGTGGAACTCGCCACGCTGCCGGGCATTGGCCATGCGCCCGCCTTGATGGCGCCGGACCAGGTGGCGCGGATCCTCGCCTTCCTGGGCTGAGAGATCGTTGGCATGGATGATTGACGCCGCGGCCTTCGCTTCACTAGCCTTGCCGGGCAAACGCCCCGCCAAAGGGGCGAAGCGGGAGGAAAACAGCGTCATGCAGCGCCGAAACCTGATGCTGGCCGCCCTTGGATCGCCCTTTGTGGCCGCCAGCCTGGCCCAGGGCCAGGCCCCGGCCTGGCAGCCCAGCGGCCCGGTCCGGATCATCGTGCCCTTCCCGGCGGGCGGCACCACGGACATCCTGGCGCGGCTCTATGCGCAGCGGCTGACGGAGACGCTGGGCGTTTCCGTGGTGGTGGAGAATCGCGGCGGCGGCGGCGGCTCCATCGGCGCGGATGTGGTGGCCAAGGCGGCGCCGGATGGGCAGACCCTGCTGTTCCACAACCTCACCTTCTCCACCACCACCGCCGCGCTGGAATTCGTCGGCCGCGCGCCGCATGTGCTGGAGCGCGACTTCGCCCCCATCAGCCTGGGCGCCAATGTGCCGATGCTGCTGCTGGTGGGCGCGCAGGTGCCGGCGCGCAACCTGGCGGAGTTCGTCGCCTGGGCGAAGGCGCAGCCCACGCCGCCCTTCTATGGCTCGACCGGCCCCGGCAGCACGATGAATCTGATCGGGGAGGTGGTGAAGCGCGACGGCGGCTTCCAGATGGAGCACGTGCCCTTCCGCGGCGCCGCGCCCCTGGTGCAGGAGATGCTGGCCGGCCGCATCGCCTTTGGCGGGGACCAGCTCTCCTCCTCCCTGCAGCATGTGCGCAGCGGCGCGCTGAAGCCCATCGCCACCCTGGCGGCGAGCCGGGCGCGCGCCCTGCCGGATGTGCCCACGGTGCGCGAACAGGGTTTTGCCAGCGCCGAGATGCTGGGCTGGAACGGCTTCTTTGCCCCGGCGCGGACGCCGGAGCCCGTGCTGGCGCGGCTGAATGCGGAGATCGCCGCCGCGGCCCGCTATCCGCAGCTGGCCTCGCGCATCGCGGAGCTGGGCGCGGAACCGGGCGGCAATAGCGCGGCCGAATTCGGCGCCGCGGTGCACGAGCAGATCGCCGCCGTGCGCCCGCTGGTGCGCGAGCTGCGGATGCAGGTGGAGTAGGCGTCAGCCCTGCCGCGGCCGCATCGCCCGGCGGATATGGCGCGGCGGCCTGGCCGACTCGATGCGGAGCAAGCCCAGTCGCAGCGCCAGCGACTGTAGGGCGGAGAAGCTGCCGGGCGGCGGGGCGGGCAGGGGTGGCAGCCTGGCCGTGCCCGGCCGCGCCCCCCGCGCCCGGTGCAGCCGCCACCAGGCAAGCGCCTTCTCCGGCCCCGGCGCCGCGTGCCGGAAGGCGAGCAGCGCCTCCACCTCCGCCCGCTGGGCCCGGATCTCCGCCAGTTCGCTCACCCCGCCCGCAGCCTCCGTGCGGCTTCCACCGCGAAATAGCTCAGCACGCCATCGGCGCCGGCACGCTTGAAGCCCAGAAGGCTCTCCATCATCGCCCGCTCATGGTCCAGCCAGCCATTGCGGACGGCGGCCATGATCATCGCGTATTCGCCCGACACCTGATAGGCGAAGGTGGGCACGGCGAAGCGCTCCTTCACGCGGCGGACGATGTCGAGATAGGGCATGCCCGGTTTGACCATGACCATATCCGCACCCTCCGCCAGGTCCAACGCCACTTCGCGCAGCGCCTCATCCGTATTGGCGGGGTCCATCTGGTAGGTCTTCTTGTCGCCGCCCTTGAGCGAAGCGCCGGAGCCCACCGCCTCCCGGAAGGGGCCATAGAAGGCGGAGGCGTATTTCGCGGCATAGGACATGATCCGCGTATGGATCAGCCCCTTCGCGTCCAGCGCGCTGCGGATGGCGCCGATGCGGCCGTCCATCATGTCCGACGGCGCGATGATGTCGATGCCTGCTTCCGCCTGGATCACCGCCTGGATGGTGAGAATTTCGACCGTCTCGTCATTGGCGACATACATGCCGCCCGGGCCGGGCCGCAGCACGCCGTCATGGCCGTGTTCGGTATAGGGGTCGAGCGCCACGTCGCCGACCAGGCCGAGATCCGGGAATTCCTTCTTCAGCAGCCGCGCCGCGCTGCACATCAGGTTTTCCGGGTTCTTGGCCTCCGTCCCCTCGCCATCCTTCCGCTCCGGATTGGTGGCGGGGAAGATGGCGATGGCCGGGATGCCGAGCTCCGCGGCTGGCGCCACATGCGCCGCCAGCCGGTCCAGCGTCACCCGCTTCACGCCGGGCATGGAAGAAACCTCGGTCTCGATGCCCTGTCCCTCGATCAGGAAGATCGGCCAGATCAGGTCATCCACCGAAAGCCTGTTCTCCGCCACCATGCGCCGGGTGAAGGCATCCACCCGGTTGCGGCGGGGACGGATCGCGGGGTAGCCGGTCATGCCGCGGCGGCCGCCAGCGCCTGGTCGAGGTCGGCCAGGATGTCGTCGATATGCTCGATGCCGATGGACAGGCGCACATAGCCGGGGCTGACGCCGGAGGCCTTCTGCTCCTCCGCCGAGAGCTGGCTATGCGTGGTGGTGGCCGGATGGATGGCGAGCGACCGCGCATCCCCGATATTCGCGACGTGGTAGAACATTTTCAGCGCCTCGATGAATTTCTTTCCGGCCTCGGCGCCCGCCTTCAGCTCGAAGCCCATCAGGCTGCCATAACCACCCTTCAGCGCGGCATCCGCCCGGCGCTTGGCTTCGCCGGTAATCAGGCTGGGATGCGTCACGCTGGCCACCGCGGGATGCGCGGCCAGGTGGGCCGCCACCTTGATGGCATTGGCACAATGCCGCTCCATCCGCAGCGGCAGCGTCTCCAGCCCCTGCAATGTCAGAAAGGCGTTCATCGGGGCCATCGGCGCGCCGAGGTCGCGCAGCAGGATCACCCGCATGCGGATGATATAGGCGATCGGCCCGAGCGGCTTCACCGCCTGGGTCCAGACCGCGCCGTGATAGCTGGGGTCCGGCTTGTTCAGGGTGGGGAAGCGCGCTGCATTCCCCTCCCAGTCGAAATTGCCGCCATCCACCACCATGCCGCCGATGCTGGTGCCATGGCCGCCGATCCACTTGGTGGTGGAATGCATGACCACCGCCGCGCCCAGCGCCAGCGGCTTGCACAGGATGGGCGCCGCCGTGTTGTCCATGATCAGCGGCACGCCGAGCTTGCGGCCCAGTGCCGCCACTTCCGCGATGGGGAAGACCTGCAATTTCGGGTTCGGCAGCGTCTCCGCATACCAGCAGCGGGTGCGGTCGTCGGTCGCGCGGACGAAGGCCTCGGGGTCGGCCGGATCGACGAAGCGGACCTCGATGCCGAAGGATTTCAGCGTATTGGCAAAGAGGTTCCAGGTGCCGCCATAGAGATCGGTGGAGGAGACGATATTGTCCCCCGCCTCGCACAGGTTCAGCACGCAGAAGGTGGTCGCCGCCTGGCCGGAGCCCAGCGCCAGCCCCGCCACGCCACCCTCCAGGGCCGCCACGCGCTTTTCCAGCACGTCCACGGTGGGGTTCATGATGCGGGTATAGATATTGCCCATCTCGGCCAGGCCGAAGAGGCGGGCGGCGTGGCCGGTGTCCTGGAACTGGAAGCTGGTGGTCTGGTGGATCGGCACCGCGACGGAGCCGGTGGTCGGATCCGCCCGCCAGCCGGCATGCAGTGCGATGGTCTCCGGATTCTCGGACGACGCCATGTTCTGTCTCTCCTGTCCCCAGGCCTTTGCCTTGGGCGCATCCGTTCCACGTCCGGGGGGGCGGAGGCAAGGCGGAGGGATTGCACCCTTGTTTCGCCTCTGCCGCAGCGCGTGTTTCTCCTGTTGCACGGCAGCGGCGGCAGGCTTTGCCATGCGGCATGCCGAGGGCGGCATTGCGGCGCAAGATATGGCGGCAGTGGTTCCTGGCGGCCACCGGAAGTGGTAACAGGCTCGGCATGACCCCCGCCGCCACGCCCATCGCCCTCGGTTCGGACCATGCCGGCATCGGCCTGAAGGCGACGCTGCGCGCGGCGCTGGAAGCCGCCGGCCATCCGGTGCTGGATTTCGGCACGCATGGGCCGGAAAGCGTGGACTACCCGGATTTCGCCGCCGCCGTCGCCGGCGCGGTGCTGGAAGGCACCGCCCGCTTCGGCGTGCTGGTCTGCGGCACCGGCATCGGCATCTCGATCGCCGCCAATCGCCATGCCGGCATCCGCTGCGCCCTGGTGCATGACGCGACCGGCGCCCGCCTGACGCGCCAGCACAACGATGCCAATGTGCTGGCGCTGGGCGCCCGCATGATCGGCGCCGAGGTGGCGCTGGATGCGCTGAACGTCTTCCTCACCACGCCCTATGAAGGCGGCCGGCATGACCGCCGCGTCCTGAAGCTCAGCCCCGGATGGAGCCAGCCCGCATGAACGAGACCACTCCGGCGATGACCCCCGCCCGCTTCTTCTCCGCCGGCGTGGGCGAGACGGACCCCGAGATCGCCGCCACCCTGCAGAACGAGCTGATCCGCCAGCAGGACGGCATCGAGCTGATCGCCAGCGAAAACATCGTCTCCAAGGCGGTGCTGGAGGCGCAGGGCTCGGTGCTGACCAACAAGTATGCGGAGGGCTATCCCGGCCGCCGCTACTATGGTGGCTGCGAGGTGGTCGATGTGGCGGAGACGCTGGCGATCGAGCGCGCCAAGAAGCTCTTCGACTGCGGTTTTGCGAACGTCCAGCCGCATAGCGGCGCCCAGGCCAACCAGGCGGTCTTCTTCGCCCTGATGCAGCCCGGCGACACCTTCATGGGGCTGGACCTCGCCGCGGGCGGCCACCTGACCCATGGCGCGCCGGCCAACCAGTCCGGCAAGTGGTTCAAGGTGGCGCCCTATACGGTGCGCCGCGACGACCAGCGCATCGACATGGCGGAAGTGGCCCGCATCGCGCGGGAGACGAAGCCGAAGGTCATCGTGGCTGGCGGTTCCGCCTATGCGCGGCACTGGGATTTCGCCCAGTTCCGGGCCATCGCCGATGAGGTCGGCGCCTATCTGATGGTGGACATGGCGCATTTCGCCGGGCTGGTCGCCGGCGGGGCGCATCCCTCGCCGCTGCCGCATGCCCATGTGGTGACCACCACCACCCACAAGACCCTGCGCGGCCCGCGCGGCGGCATGATCCTCACCAATGACGAGGCACTGGCGAAGAAATTCAACAGCGCCGTCTTCCCCGGCCTGCAGGGCGGCCCGCTGATGCATGTGATCGCCGCCAAGGCGGTCGCCTTCGGTGAGGCGCTGCGCCCGGAATTCCGGGCCTATGCGAAGCAGGTGGTGGCCAATGCCAAGGCCCTGGCGGCGGAGCTGAAGGGACAGGGGCTCGACCTCGTCACTGACGGCACCGACAACCATCTGGTGCTGGTCGACCTCCGCCCGAAGAAGCTGACCGGAAAGGCGGCGGAGGGCGCGCTGAACCGCGCCCACCTGACCTGCAACAAGAACGGCATCCCCTTCGATCCGGAGAAGCCGATGGTGACCTCCGGCGTCCGCCTCGGCAGCCCGGCGGCGACCAGCCGCGGCTTTGGCGAGGCCGAGTTCAAGCAGGTCGGCCAGATGATCGGCGAGGTGCTGGACGGCCTGGCGCAGGCGAACAGCCCGGAAGCCAATGAGGCCATCGAGACCCAGGTGAAGGCCCGCGTCCTCGACCTCTGCCGCCGCTTCCCGATCTACGGCTGATACGGATGCGCCGCCCCCTTCCCACGACGTCCCGAAAGCCCTCTCCCCCCAACGGGGGGCGAGGGTTGGGTGGGGGGGGCTGCGGCGGATCAGGCGCGCGTTCCTTCTTCTGCGCGCCCCCCCCACCCAACCCTCCCCCCCCTGTGGGGGGAGAGGGCTTAACCCTTCCGGCGGGGCTGGGGGTCTAGAGACGATGCGCTGCCCCTTCTGCGGCCACGAAGACACCCAGGTGAAGGACAGCCGCCCGGCCGAGGACGGCGCCTCGATCCGCCGCCGCCGGTCCTGCCCCGCCTGCGGCAACCGCTTCACCACCTTCGAGCGTGTCCAACTGCGCGAGCTGCTGGTCATCAAGACCGATGGCCGCCGCGTGCCCTTCGACCGGGACAAGCTCGCCCGCTCCGTCCGCGTCGCGCTCCGCAAGCGCCCCTTCGACGAGGAGCGCATCGAGCGCATCGTCAACGGCATCCAGCGCCGGCTGGAGGTGGAGGCCGATAGCGAGGTGCCCTCCCGCCGCATCGGCGAGGTGGTGATGGAAACCCTGCGGGATGTGGACGAGGTGGCCTATGTCCGCTTCGCCAGCGTCTACCGCAATTTCCGCGAGGCGAAGGATTTCCGCGCCTTCCTCGGGAATATCGAAGGCTCCTGATCCGTGGCGGATGAAGACCATATGCGGGCCGCGCTCGCGCTGGCGGCGCGTGGCCTGGGCAATACCTGGCCCAATCCGGCGGTCGGCTGCGTCATCGTGGCGGCGGATGGCCAGGTGGTCGGCCGCGGCTGGACCCAGCCCGGCGGCCGCCCGCATGCGGAGACGGAGGCGCTGAAGCGCGCCGGCACCGCCGCCCGCGGCGCCACCGCCTATGTCACGCTGGAGCCCTGCTGCCACTGGGGCCGCACGCCCCCCTGCACCGATGCCCTGACCGCCGCCGGCATTTCTCGCGTTGTGGTGGCGCTGCGGGACCCGGATCCGCGCGTGGACGGTGAGGGCTTTTCCCGCCTGCGCGCGGCCGGGATCGCGGTGGAGGAGGGGTTGCTGGCGGAGGAGGCGGCAAGGCTCAATGCCGGCTTCATCAAGCGCCTGCGCCAGGGCCTGCCCCTGGTGACGCTGAAGCTGGCGACCAGCCTGGATGGCCGGATCGCGACCTCCAGCAAGGAAAGCCGCTGGATCACCGGCCCGGACTCCCGCCGCGCCGCCCATGCGCTGCGCGCCCGGCACGACGCCATCCTGGTGGGATCGGGCACCGTGCTGGACGACGACCCGGACCTGACCTGCCGCCTGCCCGGCGGCGTGCCGGTGCCCGCGCCGCGCGTGGTGGCGGATGCGCGGCTGCGCATCCCCGTCACGGCCAGGCTGGTCCGCACGGCGCGGGAGACGCCGACCCTGGTCGCCACCACGCCCGGCCACCCCGATGCCGCCCTGGCACCGCTGCGCGAGGCGGGCGTCGAGATCCTGGAACTGCCGCCGGGGCCGGAGGGCCTGTCCATGCACGGCCTCCTCTCGGCCCTCGCCGCGCGGGGCATCACCCGCGTCCTGGCCGAGGGCGGCTCCGGCATCGCGGCCTCCCTGCTGCGGGAGGGGCTGGTGGATCGCCTCGCCTGGTTCCACGCGCCGCTGGTGATCGGCGGCGACGGCATACCCGCTTCCTATGCTCTCCCATTGCCGGAACTCGCCAAGGCGCCCAAGTTCCGCCGCGTGGCGCACCGCACCATCGGCGCGGATGTCCTGACCGAATTCGAGCGTGAGGCTGGCTGAATGTTCACGGGGATCATCACCGCCCAGGGGGAGGTGACCGCCATCGCGCCGATCGGGCAGGGGCAGGACATGCGCCTGACCATCGGCGTGCCCGATGGCTGGCTGGAGGGCGCCGTGCTCGGCGCCTCAATCGCCTGTTCGGGCTGCTGCCTGACGGCCGTGGAACTGGCGCCGGGCACCTTCACGGTGGAGGCCTCGGCCGAGACGCTGGCAAAGACCACGCTGGGCGGCTGGCAGGTCGGCCGGCGCATCAACCTGGAGCGCCCGCTGAAGATGGGCGACGAGCTGGGCGGCCATGTGGTCTCCGGCCATGTGGACGGGCTGGGCGAGGTGCTCTCCGCCACGCCGGAGAATGGCTCCACCCGCTGGCGCTTCCGCGTGCCGGCCGCCATCGCGCCGTTCATCGCTCCGAAAGGCTCCGTGGCCATTGATGGTGTCTCGCTGACGGTGAACGAGGTCGAAGGCCAGGAATTCGGGGTGAACATCATCCCGCATACGACGGAGGTGACCGGCTTTGCGCAGCTTCGCCCCGGCGAATTGGTGAACATCGAGATCGACATGCTGGCCCGCTACGTCGCCCGCCTGCGGGAGTTCGAGGCATGAGCACCACCGCCACCCGCACCACCAATTTCCACGACTTCCTCAGCCCCACCGAGGAGCTGCTGGAGGAAGCCCGCCGCGGCCGCATGTTCATCCTGGTGGATGACGAGGACCGGGAGAATGAGGGCGACCTGGTCATCCCGGCGCAATTCGCGACGCCGGACGCCATCAACTTCATGGCCAAGCACGCCCGCGGGCTGATCTGCCTCGCCATGGCGCGGCAGCGCGTGGAACAGCTCGGCCTGCCGCTGATGGCGCAGTCCAACGGCACCCGCCACGCCACCGCCTTCACCGTCTCCATCGAGGCGCGGGACGGCGTGACCACCGGCATCTCGGCCGCCGACCGGGCGCGGACGGTGGCGGTGGCCATCAATCCGGAACTGGGGCGGGAGCATATCGTCACCCCCGGCCATGTCTTCCCGCTGGTGGCGCGCGATGGCGGCACGCTGGTCCGCGCCGGGCATACCGAGGCGGCGGTGGACTTTTCGCGTCTCGCGGGCCTCAACCCCTCGGGCGTGATCTGCGAGATCATGAACGACGACGGCTCCATGGCCCGCATGCCGGACCTGGTGGCCTTCGCCCAGCATCACGGCCTGAAGCTCGGCACCATCGCCGACCTCATCGCGCATCGCCGGCGGACGGAACGGCTGGTGCGCCGGGTGGAGGAAGGCAGCGTCGAGGGGGTGGGCGGCACCTGGCGCGTGGTGGTCTATGCCTCGACGCTCGATCATGGCGAGCATCTGGCGCTGGTGAAGGGCGACCTTTCCGGCCCCAGCCCGGTGCTGGTGCGGATGCATGCCACCTCCCTGCTGCGCGACATGGTGGGCGGCAAGGTGGAGGACGACCTGCATGCGGCCATGCGCGCCATCTCCCAGGCCGGGCGCGGCGCCGTGGTGATGCTGCGCGACTGGCGGCTGGACGGCCTGTCCCAGCAGGTGCGCGCGGCGCGGGAACGCAGCCTGGTCTCGCCGGAGATCCGCGACTATGGCATTGGCGCGCAGATCCTGGCGGATCTGGGCTTGCGCGACATCATCCGCCTGTCCGACAACCCCCGCCCGCTGGTCGGCCTGGAGGGCTATGGCCTGACCGTGGTCGAGACGCGACCGATCCCGAAAGACAGCACATGATGCCTGCGGCCCCCGGCCGCTGGCGTTTGAGGGTAGAAATATGAGCACGAAGGACGCCCCGGCCCGTACGGCCAAGGGCCTGGCGGGCGAGCCGCCGCGCATCCTGGTGATCCAGGCCCCCTATTATGGGGAGGTGGTCGGCGGCATGCTGGCCGGTGCGCGCGGCGTGCTGGAAGGCATGGGTGCCAGCCTCGAAGTCGTCGATGTCTCCGGCGCCTTCGAGCTGCCGGCGGCGCTGCGCATGGCGCTCGGCGCGCCGGATCGCTGGGACGGCTTCCTGATGCTCGGCTGCGTGGTGAAGGGCGAGACGGACCATTACGACTTCATCTGCCAGGCGGTCTGCCAGGGCGCCATGACCGTCTCCTCCGAATACGGCGCGCCGCTCGGCTTCGGCCTGCTGACGGTGGCCAATCTGGACCAGGCCATCGCCCGCTCCCGCGACGACCAGCACAACAAGGGCGCGGAGGCGGCGCATGCCGTGCTCGGCCAGATCGCGCTGGCCCGCCGCTGGCATTTCTCGCATTGGGCGCGCCGATGAGCGGCCAGAAGGGCAAGCCCGCCGCCCCGGGCGGCCGCCCCCGCACCGGCGCCCGCGTCGCCGCCGTGCAGGCGCTGTTCCAGAGCGAGCAGGCCGGTGAGAACCCCGAATCGGTCATCGCCGAATTCGTCCGCCACCGCCTCGGCCCCAATGAGGCTGATGACGGCTATGGCGAGGGCCGGATTCCGGAGGCCGATGCCAAGCTTTTCGCCCGCATCGTCCGCAATACCGCGGCGCAGATCGAGAGCCTGGACGAGACCATCGGCCGCGCGCTGGCCAAGGACTGGCCGCTGGAGAAGCTGGACCCCGTCCTGCGTGCCCTGCTGCGGGCGGCCGCGGGCGAGTTGGCGACGCCGAAGGACCCGCCGGCCCGCGTCGTGATCAACGAATACCTCGACATCGCGAACGGCTTCTTCGTCGGCGACGAGCCGCGCTTCGCCAATGGCGTGCTGGATGCGCTGGCGCGCGCCTACCGCGCCGAGGAATTCGCACCGGCCCCGCGCGGCTGAGATGACCCTGCCCGCCGAGTTCGGCCTGATCGCGCGCCATTTCGCGCCGCTGGCCGGCAAGGGGGGCCTGGGCCTGGGTGACGACGCCGCGCTGCTGGATCCGCCGCCGGGCCGCAGCCTGGTGCTGGCGGCGGATGCCATGGTGGCGGGGGTTCACTTCCTGCCCGAGGACCCGCCGGAGACGCTGGGGCGCAAGCTGCTGCGGGTGAACCTCTCCGATCTCGCGGCCATGGGCGCGACGCCGCTGGCCTATCTGATGACCACGGCCTTCCCGCGCGGCGTGACCCAGGACTGGATCGCGTCCTTCGCCGTCGGGCTGGCGCTGGACCAGGCGGAATTCGGCATCGAGCTGCTGGGCGGCGACACGGTGGCGACCGATGGGCCGGCCACCTTCTCGCTGACCATCCTCGGCCATGTCGCGCCCGGCGCGGCGCTGCGGCGGGTGGGGGCGCGGGTGGGGGACGAGGTCTGGGTCTCGGGCAGCATCGGCGACGGCGCGCTCGGCCTGCTGGCCCTGACCGGGCGGCTGCCGCCGGACCCGCATCTCGCGGCCCGCTACCGCCTGCCGCAGCCACGCGTGGCGCTCGGCCTGCGCCTTGCCGGGCTGGCGCGGGCGGCGATGGATGTCTCGGACGGGCTGGTGCAGGATCTCGGCCACCTCGCCCGTGCCGCCGGCTGCGGCGCGGTGATCGAGGCGGCCGAGGTGCCGCTTTCCGCCCCCGCCCGCGCCGCGCTTGCCGCCGACCCGGCGCTGCTGCCGCGCATTCTCACCGGCGGCGACGACTACGAGCTGATCTTCGCCGCCGATCCGGCCGATTCGGACCGCATCCGGGCCGCCGCCGCCGAGGCCGGGGTGCCGGTGACCCGGATCGGCACTTTCAACGCCGGGCAGGGGGTGCGTGTCCGCGGCCCCTCCGGGCAAGATGTCCCGCTGCCTGCCAGCGGATGGAGCCATTTCTGATGCCTGCTGAAGAAGCCCGCATGAAGCGGGACGTGCGGATCCTGTTCTTCTGCCAGGCGCTGATGAATGCCTCGGTGGTGGGCCAGGTCGCGATGGGCGGCCTGGTCGGCTATAGCCTCGCCTCCGACAAGTCGCTCGCCACCCTGCCGCTCGCCTTGCAGATGGTGGCCACCATGGCCGCCTCGATCCCCGCCGGCATCATCTTCGCCCGCCTTGGCCGCCGGGCCGGCTTCCTGATGGGCGCGGCGGGGTCCTTCTGCGGCGCGCTGACCTTCGCGCTGGGCATCTGGCTGGGCGATTTCTGGGTCTATGCCCTGGGCGCGCTGCCCGCCGGCATCGGCTTCGGCATCGCCCAGCACTACCGCTTCGCCGCCGCGGAGGTCGCCTCCCCGGCCTATCGGCCAAAGGCCATTTCCCTGGTCATGGCCGGCGGCGTGCTGGCCGCGATCTTCGGGCCGGAGCTGGTGAAGCACAGCCGCAACCTCTTCGAGCCCTTCCTCTTCCTCGGCACCTATCTGATCCTGGCGCTGCTGCCGATCGCCTGCGCCGTGCTGCTGACCAAGGTGCGGCTGCCGCCGCCGCCGCCCCGGCCCAAGGTCGCCACGCCGCTGACAAAGATCCTGCGCCGCCCGGCCTTCCTGGCGGCCGCCGGCACCGGCGCCATGGCCTATGGCACCATGAACCTGCTGATGACCTCGACGCCGCTCGAGATGATGGCCTGCGGTTTCGGCGTCGGCGCCAGCGCCACGGTGATCCAGGCGCATGCGGTGGCGATGTTCGCGCCGGGATTCTTCACCGGAAGGCTGATCGCCCGCTTTGGCGCCCGCACCATCATCGGCGCGGGCGTGGCGCTGAATGCGCTCTGCGTCGGCGTCGCCGTACAGGACGAGACCTTTGGGCACTTCATCGTCGCCCTGGTGCTGCTCGGCCTCGGCTGGAACTTCATGTTCACCGGCGCCACCACCCTGCTGGGAGAGTCGCATTCGCCGGAGGAGCGGGTGCGGGCGCAGACGGCGAACGACTTCATCGTCTTCGGCACGGTGGCCTGCACCGCGCTCGGCTCCGGCGTCATCCATGCGACGGCGGGCTGGTATGTGCTGAACCTGATGCTGCTGCCGGCGCTCTTCTTCGCGCTGGGGCTGACGCTTTTCCTCAGGCCGGCCCGGACGCAGCCGGCCTGACTGTTTCGGGAACAGGCGCTTGTGCCTGTTCCCTCAGGCGCGACCTCAGCGGGTCGGCGCGCCGATCGTCTGGTTGTTCTGGCCACCGAGGCCCGGTGCCAGGCGTCCGATATTGCCGAAGAGCTGTTGCAGCAGGGTCCGGTCATTGCCCGGCGCCGGGGTGATGCGGGTGACCACCGGCACATCCCGCGCATCCTCCGGCCCCACGCGCTTGATCTCCTGCACCACGCCGGCCTGGGTGAAGGTGATGGCGACGGTGCGCTGGTCCTCCACCGACAGGGTCCGCCCCGGGCGCTGCCGGGTGACGCTGCTCATGTAGTACCAGGTGGAATTGTCGAAGGTCCCGGTATGGGAGGGGGAGCCGATCAGCGCCTCCACATCGGCGCGGGAGCTGACGCCGGGCGTGATCTGCGCCAGCGCCTCCTCCTCCACCGCATGGCCGCGAAGCTGGCGCGGGCTTTCGAAGAGGCTGGCGCCGGGGACGGAGGGCATCCAGGAACAGCCCGCCGTGGCCATCAGCGCGGCGAGCGCCAGGCCCAGGCGGGGGGTTCGACCGGCCGCGAAGGGCCGCAAGATGTTGACCGCGTGCATGGGGCGCTCCATGTGGCGGCAATGCCACCCGGACGGGTCGCGGTCAACGGCCGCCCACCGGGCGGTGCCTCAGGATGCAGCTGCCCGGGTCGGCTGGATGGGAGTGGATGATGGGCCTGCTCGGCCTTTTCACGCGCAAGCCGCATGAACGTGCGGGCTTCGCCCTCTACGGCGCGGCGGTCGCCGCGGCGCGCCAGCCGGATTTCTTCGCGGGACTCGGCGTGCCCGATACGCTGGACGGGCGCTTCGACCTGGTCTCGCTGCATGTCGCGCTGTTGATCCGCCGGCTGCGGCGGGATGCGGACCCGGCCGGGCCGAAGCTGGCCCAGGCGGTCTTCGACGCCATGTTCGCCGATATGGATGTGAACCTGCGGGAGATGGGGGTTGGCGACCTGGTGGTGGGCAAGCGCGTGAAGCGGATGTGGGAGGCCTTTCACGGCCGCGCCGCGGCCTATGAGGCGGCGCTGGATGCGGCGGATGCCGCGGCCCTGGCGGAGGCCCTGTCGCGCAATATCTGGCGCGGCGAGACGGTGCCGCACGGCGCGGCCGAGGCACTCGCCGACCATGCGATGGCCATCTCGGCCCTGCTGGCGCCGCAACCCATCGAGGCGCTGAAGCGCGGCGAGGCACGATTCGCATGACCCCCGAATTCTCCCGCCCCTATCGCCTGGGCGCCGGCGAGGCGCGCAGCCTGGAATTGCGCACCCGGCCGGAGGAGGGGGCGGCGCTCGCCCTCCGCTTCGGCATCCCGGCCGTTGCGCGGCTGGAGGCGCAGCTGACGCTCGCGCCCGAGACCGGCGGCACCACCCGGCTGACCGGCCGGCTGCAGGCCGATGTGGTGCAGGAATGCGTGGTGACGCTGGAGCCGGTGGCACAGCAGGTCGATGTGCCGCTCGACCTCCGCCTGCTGCCGGAGGGCACGCCCGCCACGGATGACGACCCGGAAAGCCCGGATGAGATCGAGACCTGGGGCGGCGTGGTGGATCTGGGCGAGGTGGTGGCCGAGCAGCTGGCCCTGGCGCTGGACCCCTATCCCCGCGCCCCGGATGCGGCGATTCCGCCCGAGCTGAACGGCGGGGCGCTTGAGCCCGAGCCCGATATGGACGATACGCCCCCCGAGCGCCCGAATCCCTTCGCCGCCCTGGCCCGCCTGAAGCGGAACTAGGCGGCCGAAGCGGCCCGGGGCCGCTTGCGCCCCAGGGTCGCGCGGTGCTAATGCCCGCGGCTCCGCTGATATTGCAGCTTGTTGACGAGAAAGGCTCGGCACCATGGCCGTTCCGAAGAAGAAGGTTTCGCCCTCCCGCGCCGGTATGCGCCGGAGCCATCAGGCTCTGACCGCCGCCGCGCATATGGAGTGCTCCAACTGTGGCGAGCTGAAGCGCCCGCACCACATCTGCTCCCATTGCGGTCATTACGACGGCCGTGAAGTGATGGCGGCCGACAAGGCCAAGGGCGTCGTCCGGGTCTGACACGCACGGAAGGGCAAACGCCGATGTGGCGAGGGCTCTGAGCGTGGCGGGAAAGGCTCCCGCGGGCCGGGCTTCGGGTGAATTCGCCCTGGCGATCGACGCCATGGGCGGGGATCATGCCCCCGACTCCATCCTGGACGGGCTGGAACTGGCGGCGGAGCGTCATCCGCAGGCCCGTTTCCTGCTGGTGGGCGACGAGGTGCGTCTCGGCGCGCTGCTGGCGCGGCGGCCGCGTGCGGCCAAGGCCTGCAGCCTGCGCCATGCGCCGGAATCGATCCCTGGCGACATGAAGCCCACCGCCGCGCTGCGCGTGCGCGGTTCCTCCATGCGCGTGGCGATCGATGCCGTGGCGCAGGGCGAGGCCTCCGGCGTGGTCTCCGCCGGCAATACCGGCGCGTTGATGGCATTGGCGAAAATCGTGGTGAAGACGCTGCCGGAGATCGACCGGCCGGCGCTGGCCGCGATCGGGCCTTCGGCGCGGGGCGACGTGGTCATGCTCGACCTCGGCGCCAATCTGCAATGCGATGCGCGCAACCTGATCGAATTCGCCATCATGGGCGATGCCTTCGCCCGCGCCGTGCTCGGCCTGACGAATCCGACGCTGGGCCTGCTCAATGTCGGCTCCGAGGAGCTGAAGGGCGATGAGCGCGTGCGGCAGGCGGCCGAGACGCTGCGCGACAGCCATATCGGCGCGAATTTCCGCGGCTTCGTCGAAGGCCACGATATCGCCGCCGGCACGGTCGACGTGATCGTGACCGACGGCTTCACCGGCAATGTCGCGCTGAAGACCGGGGAGGGGGCGCTGAAGCTGATGCGCGACCTGCTGCGCCAGGTCTTCACCAGCTCCATCCCCGCGCGCATGGGCTATCTGCTGGCCCGCCCGGCGCTGGACCGGCTGCGCGAATGGATGGACCCGCGGCGCTACAACGGCGCCGTGCTGATCGGCCTGAATGGCGTGGTGGTGAAGAGCCATGGCGGCACGGATGCCGTGGGCTTCGCCCATGCGGTGGATGTGGCGATGGACATGGTGACGCACCGCTTCAACGACCGCATCCGCGAAGGCCTCGCCTTGCTGCCCAGCCCGACCCCGCGGCTCGCCACCACCCCTCGCTGAGGCCTGCCCCATGTCCAGCGCGATTCGCGGCGTGATCGCCGGCACCGGCGGCTATCTTCCCGCGCGCTCCGTCAGCAATGACGAGCTGGCGGCGGAGAAGAACCTCGACACCACCGATGCCTGGATCGTCGAGCGCACCGGCATCCGCCGCCGCCATTTCGCGGCGGCCGGCGAGACCGCCTCCTCCATGGGCGCGGCCGCCTGCCGCGCCGCGCTGGAACAGGCCGGGGCGACGGCGGCGGATGTGGATGCGGTGATCGTGGCCACCGCCACGCCGGACAGCGCCTTCCCCTCCACCGCCGCCCGGATCCAGGGCGCTCTCGGCGTCACCCGCGGCTTCGCCTTCGACCTCGCGGCCGCCTGCACCGGCTTCATCTATGCCCTCTCGGTGGCCGATGCGATGATCCGCACCGGCCAGGCGCGCGGCGTGCTGGTGGTGGGGACGGAGGTCTATTCCCGCATCCTGGACTGGTCCGACCGCGGCACCTGCGTGCTCTTCGGCGACGGCGCCGGCGCCGTGTTTCTGCGCGCCGAGCAGGACACCGGCCGTGGCCTGCTCTCCACCCACCTGCACTCGGACGGCCGGCATGGCGACATCCTGCAGGTCGATGGCGGCGCCGGCTCCACCGGCGGCACCGGCGTGGTGCGCATGGCGGGGCGGGAGGTGTTCAAGCACGCCGTCACCAAGCTGGCCTCCGCGGTGGATGAGGCGCTGGCGGCCAATGGCCTGGGCCATGACGACGTCGCCTGGCTGGTCCCGCACCAGGCCAATATCCGGATCATCGAGGCGATGGGCCGCAAGCTGCATCTCGGCCTCGACCGCGTCGTGGTCACGGTGGACCGCCACGCCAATACCTCCGCCGCCTCCATCCCGCTGGCGCTGGCGGAAGCCACGCGGGACGGCCGCATCAAGCCGGGCGAGCTGGTGCTGATGGAGGCCATCGGCGGCGGGCTGACCTGGGGCGCGGCGCTCGCCCGTTTCTGAGCGAATCCGGCGCCTTGTGAGGCGCGGCTGCCACAGTGTGTGAGCTTCCGGCCACACCGTTCCAACCCCGTGGTTGACGGCCGTCCCGGAACCCGGCTTTCTTGTGACTTGAAGGGGTTGCAAGGACCTGCTCTGGCATGACGACGATCACGCGGGCCAATCTGGCGGAAGCGATCTACGCGCAGGTGGGACTCTCGCGCAACGAGAGTGCCGAGCTGCTGGAGACGGTGCTGGAGCGCATGTCGGCGGCGCTGGAGGCGGGGGAGGCGGTGAAGATCTCCGCCTTCGGCTCCTTCGTCGTGCGCCAGAAGGGCCGAAGGGTGGGCCGCAATCCCAAGACCGGGGTCGAGGTGCCGATCCAGCCGCGCAAGGTGCTGGCATTTCGGCCCTCCCATGTGCTGAAGGCGCGGCTGAACCCCGGGCTGGCCATCGGGCGCACGGCCGATGATGACGCATGAGTGACGAAACGCTGGAGGGCGACGCCAGCCGCGCCCGGCCCCGCAAGGCGGCCACCGCCTTCCGCACCATCAGCGAGGTGGCGGACGACCTGCAGATTCCGCAGCATGTGCTGCGCTTCTGGGAAACCAAGTTCCCCCAGCTCAAGCCGCTGAAGCGCGGCGGCGGCCGGCGCTACTACCGGCCGGAGGATATCACGCTGCTGCGGCGGATCTCCGACCTTCTCTATACCCAGGGCTATACCATCAAGGGCGTGCAGCGCCTGCTGCGCGAGGGGGGGCTGGAGGAGGCCGGCCACGCGCCGGAACTGCCGCTCGGCGACATGGAGGAGCCAGAGGCGCCGGAGCCGGTGCGCGATGCGCTGGATGCGCTGGAGCGACTGGCGCATGAACTGCGGGCGCTGGCGGCACGCGCCTGATTTTGCGCCCCGGGGGTTGGCGGCCGCGCCCCCCCGGTGCTATTGCCGCCGCAGTCGGAGCGTAGCGCAGTCTGGTAGCGCATCAGTCTGGGGGACTGGGGGTCGTGGGTTCGAATCCCGCCGCTCCGACCATCCGAAGCCGCAACCCCGCGCTTCCCGATCCATCCCCGCGTTGACGCGCTGACCTTCCGGCGCCAGCCTTCCGCCAACAAGAGCGGAGGAAGCGCCATGCTGCGCCGTTGCCTGCTGCTGGCCGCGCCCGGGCTCGTGGCCCTGCGGTCGGCCCGCGCCCAGGGACCGGACTGGCCACGCCGCCCGGTGCGGGTGATCGTCCCCTTCGCCGCCGGCTCCTCCTCCGACACCGTCGCCCGCCAGGTGATGGCCCGGGCGCAGGATCCTCTCGGCGGGCAGGTGGTCATCGAGAACCGCGCCGGTGCCGGCGGGCTGATCGCCAGCCAGGCCGTGGCCCGGGCCGAACCCGATGGCTACACGCTGCTCTGGAGCGGCGGTACCGCCATCACCCAGGCCGTGATGCAGCGCAATCCCGGCTATGACTGGGCCCGCGACTTCACCCCCATCACCCAGATCGGTGAGCAGCCCGCGGTGCTGTGTGTCCGCCAGGCGGCGCCCTGGCGGGATGCGGCGGCGCTGCTGGCGGCCTGCCGGGAAAGCCGGGAGGGGCTGCGCTACGGCTCCGGCGGAGTCGGCACGCCGGCGCATATGGCGGCGGCCGCCATGCTGAAGCTGATCGGCGCACAGGGCGTGCATGTGCCCTATCGCGGCGCCAATCAGGCGGCGCTGGCGGTGGAGCAGGGCGAGGTCGACTGGTCCTTCGCCATCAGCAATATCGCCGTGCCGCGGGCCCAGGACGGGCTTGTGCGCATCCTCGTCACCGGCGGCGCGCGGCGCATGCCGGTGATGCCGGAGGTGCCGACACTGGGCGAGGTGGTGCCCGGCGGGCCGGTGGTGACCAGCATCGCCTCCCTCGTCGGGCCCGCGAACATGCCGCCGGCAGTGGTGGCCCGGATCCACGCCGCGGTGAGCCGCGCGGTGCAGGGCGACGCGCCCTTCCGCGAGGCGATGGTCCGCGACGGCGGCGAGATCATCCTCTCGCCTAGAGCGTTTTCACCTCAGCCGGAATCGGATTGGGGATTCCGGCACGGGTCGTCAGTGTGATTCATAGGCGTCCGG
>NZ_JBHYDM010000016.1:0-89803 GCF_051860665.1 Falsiroseomonas sp. | reverse complement strand
CCGCCCGGGCGGCCCCGCGCCCGGCCCCCCGCCGCCGCTCCGCCTGGCGCTGGCTGCGCTGGCTGGTGCTGCTCGGCACCTGGGGCGCGCTTGCGGTGGCCGCCGTGCTGCTGGTGCTGGTCTGGGACCTGCCGCGCACCGATCTCGCGCTCAGCCAGACCCGCCGCGCCGGGGTGACGCTGGAGGCCGCGAATGGCACCGTCATCGCCACCTCCGGCGATGTGCATGGGGAGATCGTGCGGCTGCGCGACCTGCCGGTGCATCTGCCCGCCGCCCTGCTGGCCATCGAGGATCGCCGCTTCCGCCAGCATTTTGGCATCGACCCCATCGGCATCGCCCGCGCCGCCTGGGTGAACTGGTCCACCGGCCAGATCGCGCAGGGCGGCTCCACCCTGACGCAGCAACTCGCAAAAAACCTGTTCCTGACGCCGGAGCGCAGCTTCCGGCGCAAGGCGCAGGAGGCGGTGATGGCGCTGTGGCTGGAATGGCGCTTCAGCAAGGACCAGCTGCTGGAGATCTATCTCAACCGCGTCTATCTCGGCGCCGGCGCCTTCGGGGTGGATGCGGCGGCGCGGCTCTATTTCGGGATCCCGGCCACGCGGCTGAACCTGTGGCAATCGGCGGTGCTGGCCGGCCTGCCCAAGGCCCCCTCCCGGCTGAACCCGCGCAGCGCCCCGGAAGCCGCGGCCGGCCGGGCGGCGGAAGTGCTGGGCGCCATGGTGGAGACCGGCGCCCTCACCCAGCGCCAGGCGACCCTGGCGGCGGAGAGTATCCGCATCCCGCCGCGCCCCTCCCGCGATTCGGGTTGGTTCGCGGATTGGGCGCTGGACGATCTCGGCACGCGCTTCCCCGGCAATGCGGACCTCGTGCTGCGCACCTCGCTCGACCTCCGGATCCAGGCGGTGGTGGAGGCGCGGCTGGAGGCGCTGCTGGCCGGGCCCGGCGCGCGGGCCGGCGTGGGCCAGGGCGCCGTCGTGGTGATGCAGGCGGAAACCGGGCTGGTCCGCGCCATGGCCGGCGGGCGGGACTATCGCCAGAGCCAGTTCAACCGCGCCACCCAGGCGCGCCGGCAGCCGGGCTCCGCCTTCAAGCCCTTCGTCTTCCTCACTGCCCTGGAAGCCGGCGCCGCGCCCACCGACATGGTGGAGGATGGGCCGATCAACCTCGGCGGCTGGCGGCCCGGCAATGGCGGCTGGCGCGCCCAGGGGGAGATCACGCTGGAGGAGGCCCTGGCCCATTCGGTGAATACCGCGGCGGTGCGGGTGCTGGCGCGCGGCGGCGGGTCGCGGGCGGCAACGGCCACCGCCCAGCGCTTCGGCCTGCCCGGCCCCTTCCCCGCCGATGCCACCCTGGCGCTCGGCACCGGGGAGGTGACGCTGCTGGACCTGGTGGCCGCCTTCGCGCCCTTCGCCAATGGCGGGCTGCTGCCGGAACCGCGCGGCCTTGTCTCCGCCCGGGCCGATGGCCAGCCGGTGCCGGCCGGGCGCCCCACCTTGCGGCGCGTGACCACGCCCGAGCATGCGGCGGAGATGCGCCGGATGCTGGAGGCCGTGGTGGCGCGCGGCACCGGCCGCGCGGCGCAGCCCCCCGGCGGCCGGGCGGTGGCGGGCAAGACCGGCACGACGCAGGATTTCCGCGATGCCTGGTTCATCGGCCTGGCCGCCGCCCCGCCGGGGGCCGGCGGCGGCACGCTGGTCGCCGGCGTCTGGCTCGGCAATGATGATGCGACCCCGATGGCCGATGTGCGCGGCGGCACGCTGCCAGCGCGACTGTTTCGCGATATCATCGAATCCCTGTCCCAGGCCGCCCCGCCCGATTCGGCGGCGGCGCGATGAAGGAGACCCGGCTTGGCGGATGATCAGCCCCTGCCGCAGGCGGATGCGGCCCACCCCGTCCGGCTGCGCCAGGACCATCTGCGCCGCGTGGCGCCGGCCGTGCAGCACGAGATCAACAACGCCATGATGGTGCTCTCCGCCAATCTGGACCTGCTGGCGCGCAGCGTCGGCGAGGGCGCGCCGCAGCGGCAGCTGGACCGTGCCCTGCAGGCCAGCCGGCGGCTGGAGGAAACGATGCGCGGCTTCCTGGACGCGGCGCGGCGGGAGGTGGCGGAGACCGGCCCCGCCTGCCTCGCCACGGCGCTGCGCCAGCTGCTGCCGCTGCTGCGCGTGGCGCTCGGCGCGCGGCACAGCGCGGAGATGGTGGCGCCCGAACGGCTGGCCCCGGTGCGGCTGGACCGCGCGGCGCTGGAGATCGCCCTGCTGGCCGCGGTGCAGGAGGCCGCGCCCCGCCTGCCGCATGGCAGCCGCCTGAGCGCCGCACTCCATGAGGCGGAGGCGGAGGTGCTGCTGGAGCTCAGCCTGCCGGACGGGCTGGGCGAGCAGCCCCTGGCCCTGCTGCGCGGCTGCTGCGCCCGGCTGGAGCTGCGGCCGGATGGCTGCTTGCTGGCCTGGGCGAAGGGGTAAGAGCGGTCCCGGCGGCCTTCAGGCCAGGGCGCGCCCCATCCTGCGCACGCCCATCTCCGCCAGCGTATCGGCCAGGGCATCCAGCGCGCGGCCGATATCGGCCTCCGTCACCACGCCGATGCAGGCGATGCGGAAGGTATTGGCGGCGGCCAGGCGGCCGGGAAAGATGACGAAGCCGCGCCGCTTCATGCCGAGATACAGCTTCTGGAAGGCATAGGCGGGGTCGTCGGGGTCGTGGAAGGTCGCCACGATGGGGGAGGCGACGGCATCCTCCAGCAGGGTCGAGAATCCCATCTGCCGCATGCCATCCACCAGCCGCCGCCAGCTGGCGCGGTAGCGCGCCTGGCGGGCGGCGATGCCGCCTTCCTCCCGGTGCTCGCGCAGCGCCTCGGCCATCGCCAGCAGCAGATGCGTCGCGGGGGTGAAGCGGAACTGGCCGGTACGCTCCAGGTGCTGGTGCTGGTCCCAGAGGTCGAGCGTCAGGCTATGCGCATTGCCCTTGGTCTCCTCCAGCGCCGCGCGCTTCGCCACCACCCAGACCAGTCCCGGCGGCGCCTGCAGCCCCTTGTTGGCGGAGACCACCAGCGCATCGAAGGCCAGCGCCCGGGCATCGATCTCGAAGGCGCCGAAGGAGGCAACGGCATCCACCAGCAGCGACTTGCCCGTCCGCCGGCAGACCGCGGCGATCTCGGCCAGCGGATTCAGGATGCCGGTCGAGGTCTCGCAATGCACCACCATCACATGGGTGATGGCGGGGTCGGCGCGCAGCGCCTCCTCGAATTGCCGGGCGGTCGGCGGGGTATAGGGTGCGGTGCGGAAGCTGGCATGGGGCGTGCGGATGCGGCGCGCCACCTCCACCAGCCGGTCGCCATAGACGCCGTTGGTATGGATCAGCAGCTTCCCATTCGGCGGCACGAAGCCGCCGATCACCGCCTCCACGCCCGAGGTGCCGCTGCCGACCAGCGGAACCGCGGCATGGCTGCCCTGGCCGTTGCAGATCTCCAGCAGATAGTCCCGGCAGAAGGCGATGGTCTCCAGCATCCGCGCCTCGCCCGAGGCATAGTCATGCAGCATGGCGCGCTTGACCCGGGCCGAGAGGGTGGAGGGGCCGGGGGTGAGCATCAGCGGCTCATCCTCGATCGGCGTCTCGGTCATCGCGGCCTCCTGCATGGCAGGGCGAGCCTATGCTGCACTGCGGTGCGCGAATAGCCGGGGTGACAGCGCCTCCAACGGGCTGCGGAAAATCGGAGGAAAGCCCTCTTCCCCACTTCTTGTGGGGGAGAGTGCTTTTTCCTCAGCCTGCTAAATCAGCCCCTTCAGCCGCAGCAATCCGAAGGTCGCCATGGTGGTGGCATCCAGGATGGTGCCGTCGCGCAGCATCGCCTCGAACTCCGCCAGCGGCACGGCGCGGGTGATCAGATCCTGCTCCTCCACCTCCGGCATTGCCGCGCCCTGGGTCAGGCCGGTGGCCAGGAAGATGTCGTAGCCCTGGCGCATGGTGCCCTGCGCCAGGTTCAGGAAGCCGGCATGGGTCCAGCCCGCGGCGGCGAGGCCGGTTTCCTCCAGCAATTCGTGGCGCGCCGCCTCGATCGGGTCGGTGCCGGGCGGGCCCCACATGCCCTGGACGAATTCCCAGTGCCGCGCGCCGACGGGATAGCGGAACTGCTGGACGAGCTGGATGGACCCATCCGCATGCACCGGCACGACGGTGACGAAATCCACCTTCTCCACCACGCCATAGATGCCGGTGGAGCCGTCCCGGCGCCGTACCTGATCCTCCCGCACCGTCATCCAGGCGTTGCGATAGACCTCGCGGCTGGCGAGGGTCTCGATATCCGGCTTCACGTCACGCAATGCCATTGGCCTCCCGCAGGGCGGCGGCGGCGGCGTGGTCGCCACGCGCCTCCAGCGCCGCGGCGACGGCGTGGCGGTCCGCCTCGGGCCGATTCTGGCTCTGCTTGCGCTTGCCCGTCCAGTGCCGAACCGTGAGGGTCACACCGACCAGCGCCTTGAACATCCCCTCCATGTATTTCGGGGGCTGGGCGTCCATGTCGAAGCCGGGGGTGGGCTCGTAGGCGGCGGCCAGGGCGCGCATCTGGCCGGCGACCGCCTCCGGGTCCTCGGTCAGGGTCGCGATGCCCTCGGCCTGCACCACGTCGTAGTTCCAGGTCGGCACGCTGGGATGCTGGCCGTACCAGGTCGGCGAGACATAGGCATGCGCGCCGCGGAAGACGGCCAGCGCCGGCGCCCCGGCGCCTGCAAAAGCGCGCCAGTGGGGATTGGCGCGGGCCAGGTGGCAGAGCAGCCGGGCGGGGCCATCGCCCTCCGGCCGCAGCAGCTGGAAGGGCAGATGGCTGACCATCAGCGGCTCGGCGCTGACCAGCATGCCGAAGTCGTTCCGCTCGACATGGCCGAAGATCCAGGCCGGGTCGTCGACCCGGAAGGCGGCGGGGGTGTACATGGCGGGTATCCTGCAGGCGAACGGACGGGACGACCGGAGGGGTCGGGCAAGAGGCTCAGAAGCCGATGCTAGCTCGTCGTCGCGTTTGCATGCCTTGCATCCTGCACCGAAACGGGCGCCCGAGCCCTGCAACTTTGCAGGGTCAGGCCCGCGACCGGGCATGCACCAGCAGCGCCAGCCCGCCCAGCGTCAGCACCCCGCCGATGATGTCGCTGACATAAAGCCGCTCGCCCAGCAGCGCCCAGCCGAAGACGGCGGCCAAGGGCGGCGCCAGCAGTTGCAGGGCGGAGGCGGTGGAGGCCGGCACGCGGCGCATCATCGCGAAATTCAGCGCATAGGCGCCGATCCCCACCACCACCATGGACCAGACCATGGCCGCCCAGGTCGGCCAGCTGCCGGAGCTCGGCGGCGCCCCCTCCAGCGCCAGGGCGAGCGCCAGGCAGAGCAGGGCGGAGACGGTGGTCTGGCCCAGGCTCGCCATCCAGATATCGACGCGCCCCTTGGCCGGCGCATAGACCAGCAGCCCCACGGCCTGGCTGATGGCGGCGCCGATGGCGAAGACGAAGCCCAGCGCCTCCGCCGCCGCCAGCCCGTCCACCGCGCGCAAAAAGCCGAGCAGCGCGACGCCGGACCAGCCGATGGCGAGCCCGACCCAGGCCAGGCCCGGCAGCGGCCGGCGCAGGAACAGGCTCTCGCCGGCGGCGACCATCAGCGGCGTCGTCGCGCAGATGAGGGCAACGAGCCCGGTCGGGATGCGCGCCATGGCGAGCCAGGCGAAGGCGAGATAGCCGCCCATGCCGCAGAGGCCGAGCACGGCGACGCGGCCGATATCGCCGGGCCGGGGCAGCCGCGACCGCAGCGCCAGCACGATCACCAGCAGCATCGGCGCGGTCAGGCCGAAGCGGATGCCGAGCGACCAGAGCGGCGGCCATTCCTTCACCACCACCCCGGCCACGGTGAAGGCGGAGGCCCAGATGGCGACGAATGTGCCGGCGATCAGCAGCGCGCTGCCCTGCATGGAACGGATGCCCTTCGTGGAGCGCCTCAGTAGCGCGCCGCGCCGCGCGCTTGCACCCTCAGCCGCGGCGGGCCAGGGCCGCGTCCAGCGTGTTCTCCAGCAGGCAGGCGATGGTCATGGGGCCGACACCGCCGGGAACCGGGGTGATGGCGCCGGCATGGGAAGCGGCTTCCGCGAAGGCGACATCGCCCACCAACCGGCCATCGGCCAGGCGGTTGATGCCGACATCGATCACGGTGGCGCCTTCGGCCACCCAGTCACCGCGCACCATCTCCGGCCGGCCCACCGCCGCCACCAGGATCTCGGCCCGGCGGCATTCGGCGGGCAGGTCGCGGGTGCGGGAATGGACGATGGTGACGGTGCAATCGGCGGCCAGCAGCAGCTGCGCCATGGGCCGGCCGACGATATTGCTGCGCCCCAGCACCACCGCCCGCGCCCCCGGCAGCGCCGCCCCGGCCGCCTTCAGCAGATGCATCACCCCCTTCGGCGTGCAGGGGGTGAGGCCCGGCTGGCCGCTGGCCAGCAGGCCGGCGTTCAGCGGATGGAATCCGTCCACGTCCTTCTCCGGCGCCACGGCGGCGATCACCCGATCCGCCCGGATCTGCGGCGGCAGGGGCAGCTGCACCAGGATGCCGTCCACGGCGGGGTCGGCATTCAGCCGGGCGACCTCGGCCAGCAGCTCCGCCTCCGTCGTGCTGGCGGGCAAAGCGATGGTGGCGCTGTCGAAGCCCACCTCCTTCGCCGCCTTGTCCTTGTTGCGGACATAGACGCCGGAGGCCGGATCCTCCCCCACCCGCACCACGCGCAGGCCCGGCTTGAAGCCGAGGCCGGCGGTGCGGGCGGCGATGGACTGGCGCAGCGTGGCGGCGACCGCCTTGCCGTCGATGATCTGGGCCGTCATGCGGTCAGGGCTTCCAGTTTCGGCACGAGATGCGCCGGATTGCCGGTGATGCGCAGCGTTTTCTGGCGGCTGGTCGCGCCATGCAACACCTCCACGGCGGATTTCGGCAGGCCCAGCGCCCGGGCCACGGCCTCGCAGACCGCGCGATTGGCGCGGCCATCCTCCGGCACCTCCGCCACCGCCACCTTCAGCGCGGCGCCATCCGCGGCCAGCCCGCCGCAGGAGGGACGCCGGGCCCGCGGCTGCACTTTGACCGACAGGTCCAGCCCATCCTGGAGCAGGCGCCAGGGCGTCATGGCGGCGTCAGAAGTAGAGGCCGCTCCGCAGCAGGTAACCCTGGATGGCGGAAACGGCGATGGTGGCGGCGGTGATCAGCAGCAGCACCACCAGGGGCGAAAGATCGATGCCGCCCAGGTTCGGCAGCAGCCCGCGCACCCGGCGCAAGGCGGGTTCCGTCACCCGATAGAGGAAATCCGCGATGGTCCAGACGATGCGGTTGCGACCGTCCAGCACATTGAAGGACAGCAGCGTCTGCATGATGGCGGCCAGAAGCACCGCCCACCAGAAGAGGTCGAGACCCGCCCGGAGCAGGAAGAAAACGGCATCGAGCAGCATCTGCGACCCCTGGCGTGATGCGCGGAACCTAGTGGCGGGACGGCCGGCGAACAAGGGATTGCGGGCGTGGCGGCTTTCTCGCCCCGCTGTGCGCCCCCCCGCTTGACACCTGCCAAGGCCCCTTCCATAACCCGCGCCCTGCGGTGGACGGGGGTGTAGCTCAGTTGGTAGAGCGCGTCGTTCGCAATGACGAGGTCAGCGGTTCGATCCCGCTCACCTCCACCACGCCGCAGCTTTCCTTCTGACAATGTGGTCTACCAGTATCTCGGGTCGCTAAGCGGCGCTTGGCAAGGCCTCTCCGGTTTGTTTCGATGGGCGCCGGAGCCCTTGCCGCATGTCCGCCAGACCGTCCCGTGATGCTGCCACGCCATGGCCCTGAGGCTGCGCGCGCGCCATGGCGGGGCGAAGGTCATTCCCCTTGTGCTGCGAGATGGTCCACGGACGGGCGGGCTGCTGGTGGCCTTGCTGTTCATCGCCTTCGGCTGGATGTCGCTGCATGTCTCAGCCGATTCGCAGGCCGATGGGATGTCCTGGCTCCCTCCTGCCGTCGGCCTTTTCATGCTGGCCGGCGCCGCCTGCCTCCTCTGGCAGGGCTTTGCACCGAGACGGGAGGAGGTGAGGATCGCCCCCACAACCCTGTTCGTTCGGCTGCAGAGCGGCCGGTACGAGGCCGCCTGGACGGAGATCGCCGACATCACCGTGCATGACGTCCCGTTTTGGCAGCGGGACCAGGGAAGCCAGCCGCGCGTGACGGTGCGCCTGCACGCCCCCTCCGGTGCGCCGCTGGAATGGCTGACGATCCTCGACGTCTATGAGATCGGCCGCGCGGAGCTCGCCGCCGAACTGCGCGCCGGCCTGGCGGCGGCCCCGCCTGCCACCCAGCCCCGGACCTATGCCACCGCGGCCGTCGTCATCGACCGGCGCGACGAATGGCTGATGCGCTTCGGCGCCCTGTTCGCACTGGCGCCGCTGCTGCTCGGGCTGGCGATCCTGCTCCGCGCCTGGCTGCGTTAAGTTTTGCCCTGACTGGGACACAAGCAGGGTTCCAGACCCCGCGCGATGCTGCTTTCATGTCCGGACAACCTGCGCGGGGTCCCGACATGCTGCGTCGCCTTATCCTGCTCGCCGGCCTCGCGCTGGCGCCCCTCGCCCCCGCACTGGCTCAGACGGGCGCGCCGACCGCCTGGCCGGACCGGCCGATCCGGCTGATCCTGCCCTTCGGCCCCGGCGGCCTCAGCGACGGCGTCGCGCGGCTCGGCGCGGAATGGCTGACGAAGCAGCTCGGCCAGCCGGTGGTGGTGGACAATCGCCCGGGCGGCAATGGCGTCATCGGGATGGAGGCCGTGGCCCGCGCCGCGCCGGATGGCCATACGCTGCTCGGCGCCAGCGCCTCCCACCTCGTGGTGCTGCCGCTGATGCAGCGCCTCAGCCTCGACCCGCAGCGCGAATTTGCGCCCATCGCCATCACGGCCGCGAGCCCGCTGGTGCTGGTGGTTTCGCAAAGCCTGGGGCCGACCAATCTGGGCGAATTCATCGCGCATGTGCGGGCGCGGCCGGGGCAGCTGGACTATGCCTCCGGCGGCACCGGCGGGCTGAGCCACCTGGGCATGGCCTATCTGCTGCAGCGCCTCGACCTGCGGATGGAGCATGTGCCCTATCGCTCCGGCCCGCTCGCCATGCAGGACATCCTGGGCGGGCGCATCCATGTCTATCTGGGCAATGCGGTGGAGGTGCTGCCGGCGCTGCAGGGCAATGCCGTGCGGCTGCTGGGCGTGACGGGCGCCACGCGCAACGCCGTGCTGCCGGATGTGCCGACCATCGCGGAACAGGGCCAGCCGGGCTTCGAGGTGACCACCTGGAACGGCCTGGCCGCACCCGCCGGCGTGCCGGAGGCAGTGCGGGAGAGGATCGCCACCAGCCTGCGCGCCGCCTGCCAGGATGCGGATTTTCGTGAGCGGCTGATCCGCCTCGGCACGGACCCTGTGTGCAGCACGCCCTCGGAAATGGCCGCCTCCATCCAGCGCCTGACGCCGGTGATGCGCGACGCCATCCGCCTGTCGGGCGCGACGGTCAATTGAAGGGCTCCAGAATGACGGAAAGTGCTGCGGAAATCTTCCTGCGCCAGCTCGGCGCCTGTGGCGTCGACTGGTTCTTCGCCAATGGCGGCACCGATTTCCCGCCGATCGTCGAGGCCTTCGCGAAGCTGGAGGGCAGCAACCATCGCCTGCCGGTGCCGATGACGGTGCCGCACGAGAATGCGGCCGTCGCCATGGCGCATGGCGCGTATATGATCACCGGCCGGCCGCAGGCGGTGATGGTGCATGTGAATGTCGGCACGGCGAATACCATCAACGGCATCCTGAACGCGGCGCGCGACCACACGCCGGTCTTCGTGCTCGCCGGCCGCACGCCCTATGCCGAGAAGGGCCGCCACGGCGCCCGCACGCGCCACATCCACTGGGCGCAGGAGATGTTCGACCAGGCCGGCATGGTGCGGGAGGCGGTGAAATGGGATGGCGAGCTGCGCCAGCCCGACCAGGCCGCGGACCTCGCCACGCGCGCGCTGCACATCGCCATGACAGCGCCGCGCGGCCCGGTCTATGCGACGCTGCCGCGCGACACGCTGGCCGCGCCGGCCGGTGCCGCGCGCGTCGATGCCAGCCGCGCCGCGGTACCCGCGAAGCCGCTGCCGGACCCCGCCGCGATGGCGCAGGCGGCGCAGTGGATCGCCGAGGCGCAGCGGCCGCTGATCATCACCTCCGCCGCCGGGCGCACCCGCGAAGGCTTCGATGCGCTCAGCGCCTTTGCGAGTCGCTTCGGCGTGCCGGTGATCTCCTTCACGCCCCGCTTCGTCAATATCGCCGCCGACCATCCCATGCATCTCGGCTACGAGCCCGGCCCGCTGCTGGCGGAGGCGGATTGCGTGCTGGTGGTGGATACCGACGTGCCCTGGATCCCGCATCTGCAGGGGCCGCTGGAGGATGCGCGCATCATCCACCTGGGCGAGGACCCGCTCTTCACCCGCTACCCGATGCGCAGTTTTCCGACCGACCTCGCCATCACCGCGGAACCGGCCACGGGGCTGAACGGCATCGCCGCGGCGCTCGATCCGCTGCTGCAGGCAGACAGCGACGTGGTGCAAACGCGTTTGCTGCACTACGGCGCCATGGGCGCGGCGCAACGCACGGCCTGGGCGGCGCAGGTGGCGCAGCCGCCGGAAGGGCCGATCACGCCGGAATGGATCAGCCACTGCATCGCGGAGGCGGTGGGGCCCGACGCCATGCTGGTGAACGAATACCCGCTGCGCCAGACGCATTGCCCACGCACCCGGCACGGCAGCTTCTACGGCCAGTCCACCGCCGGCGGCCTCGGCTGGGGTTTCGGGGCCGCGCTCGGCGCCAAGCTGGCGGCGCCGGAGCGGCTGGTGGTGGCGACACTGGGCGACGGCGCCTATGTCTTCAACAACCCGACCGCCTGCCACTGGGTCTCGGCCGCGCACAACCTGCCGCTGCTGGTCGTGGTCTTCAACAATGCGATGTATGGCGCGGTGCGCAATTCGACGCTGGCCATGTATCGCGACGGCGCCTCGGCACAGCAGGGCGGCACGCTGCTGGCCGATCTCAGCCCGGCCCCGGCCTTCGAGAAATTGGCCGAGGCCAGCGGCGGCTATGGCGAACGGCTGAGCGTGGCGGCGGAGCTGCCGGCGGCGCTGCGGCGCGCGGTGGATGTGGTGCTGCGGGAGAAGCGGCAGGCGCTGGTGAATGTGGTGTGTGAGTATTAGGGCGGCTGGGGCTTAAGCCCTCTCCACCCAAAAAGGGGGGGGGGGGAGAGGGCTTTTTCGGCAAGTCCTCAGCCTGCTAAAGGCGCTTCATCAGCGCCATCGCCGCATGCGGCGCCTTCGGCTTGAAGCCGTTGATCATGAAGACGAAGACCTCGCGGGATTTCGGCGGCTTCGTCTCCGCCGGTGCCAGTAGCGGAAGATCCTTCGGCGCGCCGCCCTTGGCCCAAACACGCGCCCGATCGGCCCATAGATCCAGCACCGCCTCCGGATAGCCCAGCGCCTCCTCCTCCGATGCGTTCTGCAGCCGCGCATAGACGAAGGGCGCGGTCACGTCTTGGATCGCCGGATGCGTCGCGCTATCGGCCACCACCACGCCGATGCCGTAGCGGCGCAGCAGCGCGGGAAATTCCGGCACGCAAAAGCTTGGGTGGCGCACCTCCACCACATGCCGCAGCGCCACCCCGCCCTGCGTCTTCGGCAGCAATTGCAGAAAGGCTTCGAAATCCTCGGGTTCGAAGGCCTTGGTCGGCAGGAACTGCCAGTTGATCGGACCCAACTTCGCCTTCAGTTCCGTCAGCCCGCTGGCCAGGAAGCGCGCGACGGAGGCCTCCGCTTCCGCCAGCACCTTGCGGTTGGTGGTGAAGCGGCTGGCCTTCAGCGAGAAAACAAAATCCTCCGGCGCCTCGTCATGCCAGCGCGCAAAGCTTTCCGGCTTCTGGCTGCCGTAATAGGTGCCGTTGATCTCGATGGCCGTCATCTGGCGGCTGGCGAAATGCAGCTCCTGCTTCTGGGGCAGGCCCGCCGGGAAGAAATTGTCGCGCCAGGGCGCGAAGGTCCAGCCGCCGATGCCGACGCGAATTCTGCCCGCCATGCCGTCCCCCATCCCCGTGCCGCAGGCTGCACCATGCGGCGCGGAATGCCTCACCACATCAGCGCGACCGGCGCCAGCGCCTGGCCGCGCCGCGCGCGCTCCACCGGCGGCAGCACATCGGCGGAGGGCCAGAGGCCGGAGGACAGCGCCGCCGCATAGCCCTCCGGCAGCCGCGCCGCGCGCATCGCCGCGGCGGCCGCCGCATGGTCGTAATCCAGCGGCAGAATCTCGACGCCCAATCCGTCGGGCCCAGGCGTCAACACGGAAAACCAGACGCGCGGCGTGCCGTCATCCGCCGGCATGCCCACCGCGCCGGCATTCAGCCACAGCGCCTCGCCCACCCGCCGCGCGAAGGGGATGCCGCAATGGCCGGCGATCACGCCGTCGCAGCCGGTGGCCGCGATCTCCGCCGCCAGCACAGCCTCCGGCGCCGAGGCGAACAGGAAGCGGCTGATCTCCGCCGCACCGCCATGCAGCACCGCCAGCCGCCGCCCGTCGGGCAGTGCCACCTCGATGCGCTTCGGCAAGGCGCGCATCCAGTCGCGCTGCGCCGAAGTGACCTGCGCATTGGCATGGGCATACCAGCTGCGGCTGAGCAGGTCGCAGGCGGTGCCTTCCGCAAAACCGCAGCCGCAATCCTCGGCCGCCTCGGCCAGCTGCTCCTCGCAATTGCCGGCAATGACGAGAATGCCGCTGTGCATGACCAGGTCGCAGCAGGCCGCCGCATCGGCGCCATAGGCCACCACATCGCCGGTGCACACAGTGCGCGCCGCCGGAATGCCGCGCCGCGCCGCTTCCGCCAGCACGGCCTGCGTCGCCTGCAGGTTCGAATAGGGCCCGCCGAAGACCAGCAGCGGGCCATCGAGCGCGATCCTCATGCGAGACTCCTTCGAAGCGCGGCGCTGATCCGATCCGCGGCCAGGGTCAGCCCCACCACCACCAGCAGCAGCGCGAAAAGGCGGTTGAAGTCCAGCAAGTCTACCGCGTTCTTCAGCTCCTGCCCGATGCCGCCGGCGCCGACCAGCCCCAGCACGGTGGAGGCGCGGATATTGAACTCCCAGACATAGAGCAGCGCGCCCGCCGTCTCCGGCAGCGTCTGCGGAACCAGCGCGTGGCGGGCGACCTGCAGGGGCGTGCCGCCGACGGCGCGGATCGCCTCGGCCGGGCGCGGATCCGCTGCCTCCAGCGCCTCCGACCACAGCTTCCCCAAGGACCCCGCCGAATGCAGCGCCACGCCCAGCATGCCCGCGAAGGGCCCGAGGCCCACGGCCGCGACGAAGATCAGCGCGAAGACGAAGCCATCCACGCCGCGCAGCGCATCCAGCAGCCCGCGCGCCGGCTGGCGCAGCCAGGCCGCCCGTACCACCGGCCGCGCCGCCAGCACCGCCATCGGCGCGGCCAGCAGCGCCGCCACCACGGTGCCGAGCGTCGCGATCCCCACCGTCTCCGCCGCGCGGCGCGCGATATCGCCGGGTTCGGAGAAATCCGGCGGCCAGGCCGTGCCGAGCCAGCCGGCGAGCTTCGGAAACCCCGCCGCCAGCCGCGCCGGGTCCGGCCCCACCACCCAGACGGACCCCGCCAGCAGCGCCGCGAAGGCCAGCCACGCCAGCCGCCTCACGCGTTGCGCAGCCTTCCCAGCGCGCGGCCCGCGGCCGCGATGGGGGCGTAGGTTTCGGAGGTGGCGGGCACCCAGCCGGTATAGTCGGGCGGCAGCATCTCGGCCGTGCTGGCCATCGCCGCCTCCGCCAGGGCCGTGCGCAACTCGGCCGGCAGGCCGCGCCGCACGGCGAGCGCATCATTCGGCAGCGGGTCGCTGCGCCACACCACCTTCACCTGCTCCGGCCGCACCCGTCCCGCCGCCTGCATGGCGGCCAGGTTGCGGTCGTAGTCGGTGGCGAGGTCGACCTGGCCATTCGCCACGGCGATCACATTGGCCGCATGGCTGGCGCCGTCGCGGTAGCGGAAGTAGGTGCGCGGATCGATGCCCTGGCGCAGGAACCAGTGATGCGGCACCAGCCAGCCGCTGGTCGACCCCGCATCGGCGAAGGAGATCGACAGGCCCCGCGCATCCTCCGGGAAGCGCGCGATGGGCAGATCGGGCCGCGCCAGGATGATGGCGTGGTAGGTCGGGCTGCCACGCCAGAGCACCATCGCCACCGCTTCCGCCCCCGCGCGATCCTGCGCCAGCACATAGCCCCAGGGGCCCATCCAGGCGCAATCCACCTGGTCGCTGCCCAGCGCCACGGCAATGCCGGCCCAGTCGCCGGTGACCGACAATTCGTGCCGCCGGCCCAGCCGGTCCGCCAGATGCGCGAAGAAGGGCGCGAAGGCGCGGCGGGTGTCGCCCGGCGTCGGCTGGAAGGGGCCGACCGCGAAGCGCAAAGGCGGCGCCTGGGCCAAGGCGGGGGCGGCCAGCAGGGCACCGCCGGCCAGCAGGCTGCGTCTCGCGATCATCGTCACGTCCCCTTCGTCTCGAATCGCGCCTTCAGCGGAATCGCCGCCAGCGACAGCGCCGCCAGCCCCAGCAGCGCGCCGAGGATCTGCGGCGTCAGCACGCGGCCCACATCGAAGCTTCCGCCGGCCTCCAGCACCTCGCCCAGCCCGGCGCCGGCCAGGCTGAAGACGGCGGTGGCGGGGATGATGCCCACAAAAGTCGTCAGGACGAAGACCGGCAGCCGCACGCCGGCGAAGGCCGGCACCAGGTTCACCAGGAAGAAGGGAAACAGCGGCACCAGCCGCAGCACCAGAAGGTAAGAGGCGGCATTGCGCCGGATACCCTCCGCCAGCCGGCCCGCCATGGGCCCCAGCCGCTCCAGCGCATCGGCCCCGAAAATGCGCCGCGCCAGCAGGAAGACCAGCGTGGCACCCAGCGTGGCCCCCAGCACCGTCAGCGCCGTGCCCGCCAGCGCGCCGAAGAGGAAGCCGCCGGTGAGGGTCAGGATCACCGCGCCGGGGATGGAAAGCGCCACCGCCGCCGCATAGGCCAGCACGAAGCCGGCGGCGGCCAGCACGGCATGTTCCGCCACCAGCCCCGTCAGCGCGGCCCGATGGCGGGCCAGGGTGTCGAGGGAGAGGTCCGGCAGCAGCCCGCCCCAGCGCAGGGCCAGCAGCCCCGCCACCACGGCCAGCACCACCCACACCCTCCGGTCACGCAGCAGGCGGGTGACGGACATGGAGGCTCCTCGAACGGGGCGGCGCGGCGGGATATGGGGCTGCGGCCCGCGCCAGCAACCGCCCGCCCCTGGCTTCGCCCCGCCCCGGCCGGCGGTTACGCCCCTGACGCTGGGCGCCGGCCCGCCCCGAGCGGCAGGCCGCACCTGATCGACGTCTCCGACGCGAATGTCTGGGACCTGACGGCCATCGCGGCGCTGGACCGCGTGGCACGGAAGTTCCGCGGCAGGGCGTGGCGGTGACGATCATCGGCCTGAACGCCGCCAGCGCCGCGCTGGCGGCGCCGCACTGAACCGCTATTCGTTCAGCCCCTTGCCCGGATAGGGATGCGTCGCCATCCAGTGCCGCGCGATATCCACCCGCTTCGCGATCCAGACATCGCGCCGCTGCATCATATGGTCCAGCAGCCGCTTCAGCCCGGCGGCGCGGGCCGGATGGCCGATCAGGCGCATATGCAGCCCGACCGACATCATCTTCGGTGTCCGCGCGCCTTCCTCGTACAGCATGTCGAAGGCATCGCGGACGAAGCCGAACCACTGCTCCGCATTGCCGGTCTGCATGTTGTACTTGCCGTCATTGTTGGTCAGCGAATAGGGCACCACCAGATGGCCCTTGCCTTCCACCGTCACCCAGAAGGGCAGTTCCTCCCCGTAGTAGTCGCTGTCGTAGAGAAAGCCGCCATGCTCGTTCACCAGGCGGCGGGTGTTCACGGAAGGCGAGTAGCGGCAGTACCAGCCATCCGGCTTGCGGCCCAGCGTGCGTTCCAGGCTGGTGACGGCGCGCGCGATATGTTCGCGCTCCTCCGCCTCGCTCAGCTCGTAATGCTTCACCCAGCGCCAGCCATGGCAGCAGATGTCGTAGCCCGCGGCGCGGATGGCGGCGGCGGCTTCCGGGTTCTGTTCCAGCGCCAGGGCGCAGGCGAAGATGGTCACCGGCAGGCCGCGTTCCTGGAACAGCCGGTGCAGCCGCCAGAAGCCGACGCGGCTGCCATATTCGAACATGCCTTCCGCCGCCAGGTCGCGGCCCTTCGGGATGGGCGCGCCGCCATGGGACTCGGTATGGCCCGTCTCGGTATGCGCCTCCCCATTCTGGATCGAGGGTTCGGAGCCCTCCTCGTAGTTGATGACGAAGTTCACCGCGAGCCGCGCGCCGCCCGGCCATTGCGGGTCCGGCGGGTTGGCGCCGTAGCCGACATAGTCGCGCTTCACCTCATAGGGCATGCCGGGTCTCCGATCGGGCATCTGCGAGGGGCGCAGCCTAGCTCCATTCCGATGTCCTGGGCAAAATGGCCCTCCCATGGAACAGGAGACCCGCCGCATGCGCCTGAAGGACAAGGTTGTCGTGGTCACCGGCGGCGCCTCCGGCATCGGCCGCGCCATCGCCATCCTCTTCGCGAAGGAGGGGGCGCGGGTCGCCATCGGCGACGTGACGGAGGCGGTGAAGGAAGGTGGCGCCCCGACGCGGGAGGTGATCGCGGCCGCAGGCGGCATCGCCCGCTTCCATCATTGCGATGTCTCCGTCTGGGCCGATGTGGATGCGCTGGTGACGGCGACCGTTGCCGAATTCGGCCGGCTCGACGTCATCGTCAACAATGCCGCGACGCTCGGCCAGGCTCGCCCGCTGCTGGAGACGACGGAGCAGGACTGGGACCAGGTGATGGCGGTGAATGCCAAGGGCGTGTTCTTCGGCTGCAAGCGCGCCGTGCAGCAGTTCCTGACCCAGCCGCTGGTCGGCGATGCGCGCGGGCGCATCGTCAATATCTCCTCCCAGCACGGCATGGTCTGCGCGCCGGGCAAGATCGCCTATGGCACCGGCAAGGCCGCCGCGGCCTATATCACCAAGCAGGTGGCGGTGGACTATGCCGAGCAGGGCATCATCTGCAATGCCGTGGCGCCGGGCCGCATCCTCACCGGCAAGCCCCTCGGCGGGCCGGGCTCCGACGCGCTGGAATACTCCCATGCCCGCACGCCGATGCCGCGCCTCGGCCGCCCCGGCGATATCGCCAGCGCGGCCCTGTTCCTGGCCAGCGAGGAGGCCAGCTACATCACCGGCCACAACCTGATGGTCGATGGCGGCTGGATGGCCTATTGAACCGGCGTATTGGCGCCGAGCCCCGCCAGCTGCGCCGCATTGGTGCTGACCATCTTGCGCACATCCTCCTCGGAATAGCCGATGGACAGGCACAGGCCGATGATCTGCCGGAAGCCTTCCACCGGCAGCGGCGCATTGGTCTGGCCGAGGTCGGAGCCGAAGAAGGTGCGATCCACGCCGGCGGCCTCGATCATCGCCTTCAGGAAGGCCTCGTCATAGACCTTCATGCGGTTGGGGATGAACATGCAGATCGAATGTTCGATCCAGGCGCCCATGCCCACCAGTTCCTTCATGTCGGAGAGCGAGGCACCCACGGTGTAGCTCGGGTGGTTCACCAGCAGGCGGTTGCAGCCGCGCTTCTTCGCCTCCTCGAACAGCGGCCAGACCTCGCTGATATGCAGGTGCCCGCAGGACAGCACCACGTCATGCTCGGCAACGATGTCCAGCACCTGCTTCACGGGGTCCAGCAGATCGCCCCTCGCATCCAGAACCGATAGCGCCACCTGCTTCAGCATCTTGCCCTTGGTCGGCAGCAGCGACTTGCGATGGCCTTCGCGGATATGGTTGGCGGCGGAGACGGTGGGCATCCAGACCACCTTGGCACCGCACTTCACCGCGGGCTCCACGGCGAAGGGGTTGATGCCGCCGACGGAGTTGTTCAGCACGATGCTGCCGATCGGCTCCGCCCTTGTGGCCTTGCCGCCTTCCTTCAGCACATCGACGAAGGGGCCGGTGGGGTAGTAGTGGTCCTTGAACAACACGGCGCGCATGCCCGCGGCGGCGGCCTGTTCCAGCGCCTGCTCGTGGTTCAGCGCGCGCGCCATGACGGAAGGGCCGCTGTGGCAATGCAGGTCGATGGCGCCCTGCATCAGGCGGTCGATCCGGGCGGTGTCTGCGTGTGACATGGTTCTGTCCTTCCTTCAGGCCAGCGCGCGCATCTCGGCGAGCGCCTTGCTGGCGGCCTGCTTCATGAAACCCTGGTCGGAGGCGTAGACGAAGGCGGTGGCGCCGATTCTGGCCAGCCACTCCGCCTCCTTCATCCCGCCGACGAAGACCATCACCGGCTTGCCGGCGCGCTTCGCGGCGCCGGCGATGCGTTCCACCGCGTCGCGGATCGGCGGCGCGTCGTTGGTGGCGGCGCCCATCGCCGCGGTCAGGTCGCCGCGGCCGATGAACAGCGCATCGATGCCGGGCGTCGCCGCGATGGCGTCGATCTCGTCCAGCGCCTCGGGGTCCTCGATCTGCGCGACGACGGTGGCGGCGGCATCGGCGGCCTCGATGTAGTCCCACATCCTGCCGCCGCCATAGCCGGCGGCGCGAACGCTGCCCGAATAGCCGCGCTTGCCGCCACGATAGCGGCAGGCGGCCGCGACCTGCGCGGCCAGCGCGGCGCTGGCGACATGCGGCACCAGCACGCCGGCGGCGCCGCAATCCAGCACGGACAGCAGGTGGTGCGGCGCCGGACTCGGCACGCGCACCAGGCCGGCGGCGCCGGTGGCGCGGGCGGCGAACAGCGCGGCATCGGTGGCCGCGCGGTCGAAGGGCGAATGCTCCTCATCCACCACGACGAAGTCGAAGCCGATGCCGCCGAGGATTTCCGTCGCGTGCAGCGTCGGCGTCTTGATGAAGCTGCCGACCAGCCGGTCGCCACGCGCCAGCCGCGTGCGGAAATTTGCGTCAATTGGCATCACGGGATCCTGCGAAAGCAGCGTTGACGGAAAAGGGATGTTCCGTTAATCGGAACATGATCCTGTTGATAGAAACTTGTGCCGTCACGGCGCCAGCTGTCAAGCAGCGGGAAGGAGCACGCCCATGCCGCGCATCGACGGACCCAGCCGGGGCGAGGGTCTGCAGGCGGTCGCCATGGCCTTCCTGATCCTGGAACACCTGGCCCGCCACCGCGGAGATGCCGGCGTGACGGAACTCGCCCGCGCGCTGGAGACGACGAAAAGCCGCATCCACCGCCACCTGCGCACGCTGCTGGAGGCCGGCTACATCGTGCAGGTGCAGGACCGCTACCGCATCGGACACCGGCTGGTGACGCTGGGCCGCGCCGTGGCGGAGAATTTCGACCTGGCCACCATGGCGCGGGAGGAGATGCGCACGCTGCGCGACCGCGTCGGCCAGACCGTGGTGCTGAGCCGCGCGGAGCCACTGGGCGCCGTGGTGCTGGCGACGCTGCCGGGCGAAGACACGATCGAGATCTCGGCCAAATCCGGCGCGCTGATGGCGCCGCATTGCACGGCGCAGGGCAAGCTGGCCCTGGCGCATGCGGAGCCGGCGTTGCGGGAGCGCGTGCTGCTCTCGCGCCTCGACCTGCGCACGCCGCATACCATCACCGATCCCGACCAGCTGCGGGCGGAGCTGGAGCGGATCCGCGAACAGGGCTGGGCCACGGCGGCGGAGGAGAGCCTGGTCGGCGTCAATGCCCTGGCCGCGCCGATCTTCGAAGGCGGCGGCGGCATGGTGGGCGCCATCGCGCTGCTCGGCTCGATCCAGTTCATCCGACGGGACCCGGCGGCGGAGCAGATCCGCCAGGTGCAGCAGGCCGCGGCGCGGATTTCCGCACGCCTCGGCTGGGCGCTTGACAGCGCCAGGGGCTGACAACAAGACTGCTCCGTCAAAAGAAACACTGTCTCGTTCCACAGAACAAGACGGGCTGGAGCAGACGCCATGGCCTATCACGCCTCCGACCCCCGCGCGGCCCTCGCCCCGGCCAGCGGCGCCAAGCCGACCGAGGGTCCCTATGCCCCCGCCGACTACGCCAAGTTCTACAAGACCGCGCCGCAGTTGCAGGCCGATGGCGCCCGCACCTGGCTGGTGCGCGGCCGGAATTTCGTCATCGCCTATTCCGAGGTCGAGGACGGCGCCGTGCTGACGCGCCACAACCAGCCGGACGAATATGTGCTGCTGCTGCCCGATCCGGGTCTGTCGGCCACCATCACCGCGCGCGGCGAGACGAAGACCGTGGAGGGCCATTCGCTGGCCTTCATCCCGCCCGGCGACAGCCGCATCACCCTGTACGGCAAGGGCCGCATCACGCGCCTCTTCACGCCACGCGCCGCGGACCTGGCCGCACAGTGCAGCAATGCCGCGAACTACCTGGAACCCGACCCGCGGATCCCGCCGATCCAGGACTGGCCGACGCCGCCGGACGGCTTCCGCATCCGCAGCTACACCCTGGACGTGCCGAAGACGCCGGGGCGCTTCGGCCGCATCTGGCGCTGCACCACCTTCATGGTGAACTACCTGGACCCCGCCGCCGGCCCGCGCGACATCCGCAAGCTGTCGCCGCATCACCACGACGATTTCGAACAATGCTCCCTGGTGCTGAACGGCTCCTACACCCACCACATCCGCTGGCCCTGGACGCCGGACCAGACGCATTGGCGGGAGGATGAGCACGAGCTCTGCGGCGCCCCCTCCGTCACCGTCATCCCGCCGCCCAGCATCCACACCTCCCGCGCCGAGGAGGCAGGGCAGATGGTCGATATCTTCTGCCCGCCGCGCCTGGACTTCTCGAACAAGCCGGGCTGGGTGCTGAACGCGGACGACTACCCGATGCCGAAGGACTGACGCTTGGGACATCAGCCGGAGGTCGGCCGGCTGCCCTTGAACAGCGGCCGCGTGGTGCGGGCGGCATAGCGCCAGCGGCCATCCGCGCCACGCACGCATTCATCGGTCACGGCACCGATCAGGATCGGCGGCTCCGAGGCCAGCGGCGCCACGCCGTCCTCGGCATAGAGGCACATGGTCCATTCCGCCGTGGCGTGGTCTGCATCCCGCACGATGACGTGGAAGTTGTGGATCAGGTGGCGCGCCACGCGCTCCCCCCGCCCCTCGCGCTCGGCATAGAAGCCGCGGATGGCGTCGCGGCCGACCCGCGCCTTGTGGCTGGTGGTATAGACGCCGTCCTCGGTGAAATGCTCGTGCGCAGTGCGGCCCCAGTTGGAATCCACGTCGCGCCAGAAGGCGATGTTCAGCATCTCCAGCTCCTGCCGGATGCGCAGCGCATCGAATCCCATGCCCTGGTCCATCCCTCTCACTCCACCGAGATATTCGCGGCGGCGATGATCGGGCGCCACAGCTCGACCTCCGCCACCATGCGCCGCGACAGTTCGGCCTGCGTGCCGCCCAGCGGCGTCAGGCCCAGCGGCTGCAGCAGGGACCGCGTCTCGTCCAGCGTGAGATAGGCATTGCTCGCGGCGTTCAGCTTCTCCACCGCATCGCCCGCCATGCGGGCCGGCCCAAGTAGCGAGATCCAGCCCGTGGCGCGGTAATCCGCGATTCCCTGCGCCTGCACCGGCGGCACGCCCGGCAGCTGGGGAATCGCCTCGGCGGAGGTGACGCCGAGCGCCCGCAGCGTGCCGGCCTGGATATGCGGCAGATAGGTGGTGACCAGGTCGATGCCCATATCGACCGCTCCCGCCAGCAGGTCGTTGGTCAATGGCGCGGAGCCGCGATAGGGCACCAGGTTCAGCCGGATGCCCGCGCGATGCATCAGCAGCTCGATCGCCAGATGCGCGGCGGAGCCCAGCGGTGGCGTGCCGCAATTCACCTTGTCCGGATTCGCCTTCGCATGAGCGATCAGCTCCTGCACCGTGCGATAGGGCATCTGGCTGCGCGCCGCGATCACGATCGGCAGTTCCGCCAGCAGCGCGATCGGCGTCAGGTCGGTGCTCGGGTTGAAGGGCATGGACTTGAACAGCAGCGTGTTGTTGGTGATGGGGCCGTTGGTCGTGACCATCAGCGTATGGCCATCGGCCGGCGCGCGGGCGACGGAGGCGGCGCCGATATTGCCATTGGCGCCGGATCGGTTCTCCACCACGAAGGGCTGGCCGAACTGCTCCGAGAAGTAGCGCGCGACGGACCGCGCCAGCACATCGGTGGACCCGCCGGCCGGCCAGGGTACCACCACCGTCACGGGCCGGCTGGGCCAGGCCTGGGCCGCGGCCGGGCGCGTCACGGCAAGCGTTGCGGCGCCAAGCGCGAAGGCGCCGATCTGGCGCCGCGTGAGGCTGGTCATGGCGATCCTCCCTTTTTTCATTGGCCGAAATACAGGCGCATCGGCGTCTCGCCGCCGATCAGCCGGCGCGTCGCGGCATCCGGCACCCAGTCGTGCAGATCGGCGATGGTCTGCGCGTAGCTGACGCGATCCTCGAAGGCGGCGAAGGGCCAGTCGCTGCCCCACATCAGCCGCTCCCCGCCCGAGACGCGCAGCAGCGCCTGCGCATAGCTGCGCGCAGCGGCCGGCGACGGCATGCGGAAACCGCCCGACATCTTCACCCAGGTGCGGCCCCGCTCCACCGCCGCCAGCAGCGCCTGGAAGCCGGGGCAGTTCACGCCAAGCTGCTCGTCCGGCTTGCCGAAGTGGTCGATCACCAGCTTCACGCCGGCGCCTTCCACTTCCTGGATCACCTGCGGCAGCATCGGGCTGCTGACCAGCGTGTGCACATGCCAGTCCAGGTCCCGCACGCGCCGCAGCAGCAGCCGGTATTCCGGGCTGGTGAGGTCCGGCGGATCCGGCACGCGGCGGAAGAACAGGCGGATGCCGACGACACCATCGGCCTTCATCCGCTCCAGCGTGTACATATCCGTCTCCGGACGCACGAAGACCGTGCCACGCAGACGCTTGTGGCGGCGCAGCGCGCGGATGACGTAGTCGTTGTACTGGCCATGCAGGCTGGCGGCCGCGATCACGCCGAAGCCGATGCCGTGCCGGTCCATCACCTGCAGGAAATCCTCGGCGGAGGCATCCTCAGGTGGCTTGTGCCAGGCCCAGGAGGTGAGCGGCATGTCCTTCAGGTAGAGGTGGAAATGCGTGTCCACCAGGGGTGAGTCCTTCATTCGCGGGGGATTCCTGCGGCTGCGACCATGCCCTGCCAGAGCGGCACCTCGGCGCGCATCCGCGCCGCCAGCACCTCCGGCCCATCCAGCAATGTCTCCGCACCCAGTTCCGCCATGCGGTCCGCCAGCACGCCCTGGCGCAGCGGCAGGAGTTCGCGCATCACCGTCGCCACCGCCTCCGCCGGCAGGTCGCGCGGGGCGAAGAGGCCGAACCACAGCTGCACGCCCTCGTAGCTGGGCACGGCCTCCGGCATGGCCGGCGCCTCGGGCAGCAGGGCGCTGCGCGTCGCGGCGCAATTCGCCAATGCGCGCAGCCGCCCGCCGCGGATATGCGCCAGCACCTCGATGGGGCTGAGGAAGCCGCTATCGACCTCGCCCGCCAGCAACGCCGTGGCGGAAGGCGAGGATCCGCGATAGGGCACGTGCAGCAGATCCACCCCCGCGCGCAGCTTCAGCAATTCGCCGGCGAGATGCACGGTGGTGCCGATGCCGGCGGTGCCGAAGCTGATGCGGCCCGGCGCGGCGCGCGCCCGCGCCAGATAGTCCGGCAGGTCCTTGACCGGCGAATCCCCGCGCACGACCAGCAGGATGGGCGAGGCGGTGGTCATGCTGATGGGCAGCAGATCCGCCAGCGGATCGAAGCCCGGATCGCGCTGCAGCGCCGGCAGGATGGCGACGGCGGAGGTGGTGTGCAGCAGCGTGTGCCGGTCCGTCGCCTGCGCCACGCTGCGGATGCCAAGCGCACCGCCGGCACCGGACCGGTTCTCCACCACGAAGGGCTTGCCCAGCTTGCGCGCCAGGTGTTCGGCGATGATGCGTGCGGGAATATCCGTGGTGCCGCCGGGCGCGAAGGGCACCAGGATGCGCGTGGCACGGCTGGGCCAGGCTTCCTGCGCCGCCAGCGGCGCGGCGATGCCGGCCAGGCTTGCGCCCAGCAGCGCACGGCGCCGGATGGCGGCGCGGCCTCGATCGGCAGCCGCTTGGGGGGCGGACGGCATGCATTTCCTCCACGGCGCGTCAGGCCGCGCCTTGCGATGCAGCCTAGCCACTCCGCCCGGCCCATCCAGCGAATCGATGGCCCATTCCGCATCCCGGAACCGGCCGCCGCGGCCGGCATCGCCGCCGTTTCGCCATGCTAGGGGGCAGCAGCGCAGCAGGGAGCGATGGCATGCGGGTGATCGAGATCAGGGGCCAGGGCGGGCCGGAGGTGCTGGCTCTGGCGGATCGCCCTGTGCCGGCCTGCGGCGCGGGGGAGGTGCTGGTGCGCGTCGCCGCCGCGGGCGTGAACCGGCCCGATGTGCAGCAGCGCAAGGGCCTCTATCCGCCGCCGCCGGGCGTCACGGATATCCCCGGCCTCGACATCGCGGGCGTGGTGGAGGCGGTGGCGCCGGACGTGGCCTGGCCACGCCCGGGCGATGCCGTCTGCGCCCTGGTCTCCGGCGGCGGCTATGCGGAGTTCTGCCTGGTGCCGGCGGTGCAATGCCTACCGGTGCCGCGCGGCTTCAGCTTCGTGCAGGCGGCGACGCTGCCGGAAGTCTTCTTCACCGCCTGGAACAATGTGATCTGGCTGGGCCGGCTGGCGCAGGGCGAGACGCTGCTGGTGCAGGGTGGCACCAGCGGCGTGGGGCTTGCCGCCATGCAGATCGGCGTGCAGCTGCGCGGCGCCACGGTGCTCGCCACCAGCAGCAGCGCCGCAAAGCAGGCGCTGTGCCGGGAGATGGGGGCGACCGGCGTGGTGGATTATCGCGCGGCGGATTGGGCGGCGCAGCTACGCGCCCTGGCGCCTGGCGGCATCGATGTGATTCTCGATTCGCAGGGCGGCGACTATACGCAGCAGGAGATGAGCCTGCTGGCCCCCGATGGCCGCCTGGTGCTGATCGCCAGCCACCGCGCCCCGAAAGCCGAGATCAGCACGCGGGAGATCTACATCCGCCGCCTCACCCTCACCGGCTCCACCCTGCGCTCCCGCCCGGCCGCCTATAAGGGCCGCATCGCGCGCGAACTGGTGGAGCAGGTCTGGCCGCTGCTGGAGCAGGGGCGCATCCGCACGCATATCTGCGGCATCCATCCGCTGGAGGAGGCGGGGCGCGCGCAATCCGTGCTGGACGCCAATGCGCAGATCGGCAAGCTGGTGCTGACCGTCTCCGACCTCGCGGAGACGGTGCCGGAACCCAGGCCCTGAACGAACCGCCGGTCCAGTCCGTGCTGCGCGCCCTGTCCATCCTGCGGGAGCTGAACAGGCAGCAGACCACGACCGTGGACCAGCTGCACCGCGCGACCGACCTGCCCAAGCCGACGGTGATGCGCCTGCTCGGCACGCTGTCCGCCGCCGGGCTGGTGGCGAAGGGGGAGCGCGGCATCGGCTATCGCGTCACTTCCGATGTGCAGCTGCTCAGCGCCGGCTTCCATGGCGGACCGCTGGTGGCGGAGGCGGGGCGCCCCTGGGCCGCGGATCTCACGCGCCGGCTGCGCTGGCCGGCCGCCATCGCGGTGCGCGACGGGGCGCGCATCCTGATCGCCGCCAGCACCGCGGCCAGCAGCACCGTCTCGCCCTTCCATGCGACCATCGGCATGCGCCACAGCCTGGTGACGCGCGCCCTCGGCCGCGCCTATCTCGCCTTCTGCCCGGAGGCTGAGCGCCGCAGCCTGCTGCGCCTGCTCGCCACCGCCCGCGATCCGGAGGACAATCCGCCGAACCTGCAGCACGTGGTGCGCGGCATCGTCGCCACGGTGCGGCGCCAGGGCTATGCGCTGCGCGACCCGAAGGTGGAGCCGCGCTCCTCCAATACCGTCGCGGTGCCGATCCTGCAGGGCCATGCCGTCGCGGGCACCATCGGCCTCAGCTTCTTCCGCTCCGCCGTCAGCCCGGCGACCCTGACCGGGGAGTTGGTGCCGGCGCTGCAGCAGGCGAGCCGGGAGATCACGGCCGCGCTGCAGCGCCTGCACGGCCCGCCACCCGCCTGACTTTCCGCGCTGCGGAATGGGGGCAGAAGCTCCTTCTGCCGCGGGGCGCCTGCGCATTAGCGTCCCGCACGGAAAGCCGAGGACATGTCATGCGGGCCCAGACTCCGGAGGAAGACCTGCGCCTGGCGCGCTTCGAGGTGCCGGCGCTGGCCTGCGATTCCCATTGCCATGTCTTCGGCCCCGCCGCCCGCTTTCCCTATGCCGCCAGCCGTCGCTATACGCCGGAGGACCGGCCGAAGGAGGTGCTGGCCGCGCTGCACCGCCGCCTCGGCCTGGGCCGCGCCGTCATCGTGCAGGCCAGCTGCCACGGCACGGACAATCGCGCCATGGTCGATGCGCTGCACAGCGATCCCGCGTGCTATCGCGGCGTCGCCATGATCGACGATGCCACGACGGAGGCCGAGCTGTCGGAGATGCATGCGGCCGGCGTGCGCGGCCTCCGCTTCAATTTCATCAAGGCGCTGGGCGGCGCGCCCGACATGGACCTGTTCCACCGCGCGGCGGATCGCGCACGGCCGCTCGGCTGGCACATGGTGATGCAGCTGCAGGGCGATGGCGTGACGGAGATGGCGCCGCTGATCCGCGCGCTGCGCATGCCGGTGGTGATCGACCATATGGGCCGCGTCGATCCCACGCTGGGCACCGATGGCCCCGCCTTCCGCGCGCTGCTGGCGCTGCTGGGGGATGAGCGCATCTGGGTGAAGCTGAGCGGCGCGGAGCGCATGACGCTGTCTCCCTTCACGGCTGCGCTGCCCTTCGCGCGCGCGCTGATGCGGGCGGCACCGCACCGGGTGCTCTGGGGCACCGATTTCCCGCATCCGAACCTGACCACGCCGGTGGATGAGATGGAGCTGCTGAACCTGGTGCCGGATTTCGCGCCGACCGCGGAGGATCGCCAGCGCCTGCTGGTGGACAATCCCGCGAGGCTCTACGGCTTCTGAGGGCGATCACCATGCCGGCCGTCGATTGCCACGCCCATGCCTTCGACCTCACCCGCCAGGGCTGGGGCGGCGACCGCGGCTTCGATATCGCGTCGAACGAGCTGGGCACCGCGCCGCAATTCCTGCACATGCTGGCGAGCCACGGCTTCACCCATGGCGTGCTGATCAATCCGCTCGGCGGCTATGGCGCGGACAATACCTATATGCTCGAAGCCATCGCCGCAGCCGGTGGAAGGCTGAAGGGCGTGGCGTTGCTGCCGGATGCGACGGCGGAGGCGGAGGTCCATCGGCTGGTCGAAGGCGGTATCGTCGGCATCCGCTTCAACCTGGATTTTCCCACAAGCCCGCCGCTGCGCGCGCACGCCCTGGCGCGGGCGCGGGAGGCCGGCTGGTTCGTGCAGATCCACTACCATCACGGCGAGAGCTTCACTGCCGCCATCCCCCTGCTGCGCGCGGCGGGGCTGCCCGTCATCATCGACCATTCCGGGCGGCCCGAACTGCCGGGCGGGCTGCAACAGCCTGCCTTCCGCGCGCTGCTGGATTTCGGCCGCGACAGCGATGCGGTGATCAAGCTCTCTGGCGTGTTCCGCTTCAGCGAGACCGGATCCCCCTATGTCGACACGGACCCCTATATCGCCGCGCTGATCGAGGCCTTCGGCATCGACCGCTGCATCTGGGGCTCGGACTGGCCCTTCCTGCGCGCGACGTCGCGCACGGATTTCGGGCCGCTGCTGGCGGCGCTGCACCGCGTGGTGCCGGATGCGGCGGATCGCGAGCGGGTCCTGTGGCGCAATCCGGCGCGGCTGTTCGGCATGCAGGGAGAAGGCAGATGATCCTCACACGGCGCAGCGCCCTGGCGGCGGCCGGCCTGCTGCTGGGCGCGCCGGCGGCGCGGGCGCAGGCCTATCCCAACCGCGCCATCCGCGTCATCGTGCCCTATGCCGCCGGCGGCGCGGACCAGTTCATCCGGCCCTTGCAGGCGGGGCTGAACCAGGCGCTCGGCCAGCCGGTGGTGATCGACTCCGTCACCGGCGGCGGCGGCTCCATCGGCGCCAATCGCGTGCGCAATGCGGCCGCGGATGGCTATACGCTGCTCTTCGCCGGGACCGGCGCGCTGACGGCGGTGCCGCGGCTGCAGCGGCTGAACTATTCCATCGCGGATTTTGCGCCGATCGCGAATCTCATCGCCATTCCCTATGTGCTGGCCGCCCGCCACGGCGCGCGCTTCACGGATTTCGAAGGCTTCCTGCGGGCAGCGCGCGCCAGGCCGGAAGGGCTGAGCTACGGCACGCCGGGAATCGGCAGCACGCCGCATCTGGTGGCGGAGGCCATGGCCAAGGCAGCGGGCGTGAAGCTGCTGCACGTGCCCTATTCCGGCGTGGCGACCGCGGTGGTGGCGCTGCTCGCCGGTGACATCGACCTGGTGATGGGCGCGCCCGGCAATATCATGCCGCTGGTGGAGCGCGGCGTGGTGCCGCTGGCGCAGACCGGCACGCGCCGCATCGCCGTGCTGCGCGACCTGCCGACGCTGCGCGAGGCGGGGCTGGAGGTGGATCTCGTCACCCGCTTCGGCTTCTTCGCGCCACGCGGCACGGATGCTGCGGTGATCGACCGCTGGTCCCGCCTGCTGCTGCAAGGTGGCGCCGACCCCGCCTATGCGCAAACGATGCAGCGCGCCTTCAACGAGGTGGAACTGCTCGATCCCGCGCAGTTCCAGACCTTCCTGGCGGCCGAGGATGCGGCGACGGCGCAGCTTCTGGCAGCCCTGAACCTGACGACCGGCTGAGACAAGGAGCGATGGCATGAGCGACGTGAATCCGGGCGCCCTCGGCCCTTACGACCTCAACGGCAAGGTCGCCGTCATCACCGGCGGCAGCAGCGGCATCGGCGCAGCCTCCGCCCGCCGCCTCGCCGCACTCGGCGCCACCATCGCCATCGGCTACAACAGCGGCCGAGATCGGGCGGAGGCGCTGGCGGCGGAGCTGCCGGGCCGCGGCCACCTGCCGCTGCACCTGCCCATGGCGGATACCGCCGCGATCCGCGCCGCGGCGGCGGAGGTGGAGTCCCGCCTGGGCCGCGCCGATGTGCTGGTGAATTCCGCTGGCACGACGCGCGCCGTGCCGCATGCGGATCTCGAGGCGCTGGACGATGAGACCTTCGACCGCATCCTGATCACCAATGTGCGCGGCCCCTATTCCACCATCCGCGCCTTCGCGCCGCTGCTGAAGCGCGGCGGCGATGCGGTGGTGGTGAATATATCCTCCCTCGCCGCGCAGAACGGGCTCGGCAGCAGCATCGCCTATTGCGCCTCCAAGGCCGCGCTGGATGTGATGGGCGTCTCGCTCGCCCGCGTGCTGGGGCCGGAGATCCGCGTCATCGGCATCTCCCCCGCCGCGGTGGATACCGGCTTCGTGCCGGGCCGCAGCCGCGACGCTGTGCTGAAACAGGCGGCGCTGACGCCGCTGAAGATCCTCTGCCAGGCGGATGACGTGGCGCTCGCGGTGGTCTCCGCCGTCACGCATCTGCGGCTGACCACCGGCACCTCGCTGCTGGTGGATTGCGGCCGGCATCTGTGATTCGAGGGAGACGACGATGCCGATCACGCGCCGCCAGACGCTTGCCGCTTCCGCCCTGCTGGCCCGCCCCGCCTGGGCGCAGGACTTCCCCAACCGGCCGATCCGCGTGATCGTGCCCTATGCCGCGGGCGGAACGGACCAGTATATCCGCCTGCTGCAGAATGACTTCGCGCAGCGGCTGGGCCAACCCGTGGTGATCGAATCCGTGGTGGGTGGCGGCGGTGGCATCGGCGCCAATCGCGTGCGGACCAGCGCGCCGGATGGTTATGCGCTGCTCTTCGGCGGCACCGCCGCGCTCACCGTCGTGCCGCGCATCCAGAACCAGCCCTATACGGCGGCCGATTTCGCGCCGGTCTGCCAGCTGGTGGCGCTGCCCATCATGGTGGCGGCCAAGCGCGGATTCCCGCATCGCAGCGCGCAGGCGATGCTGGACGCGGCCCGCGCGCGGCCCGAAAGCATCTCCTTCGGCTCCCCGGGCATCGGCAGCTCCCCGCATCTGGCGGGCGAGGCCATGGCGCGTGCCGCAGGCGTGAAGCTGCTGCATGTGCCCTATGCCGGGATCGCGCCGGCAATGACGGCGTTGCTGGCGGGCGATATCGACCTGGTGGTGGGCGCGCCCGGCATCATCATGCCGACGGTCGAATCGCACGGCATCATTCCGCTGGCGCAGACCGGCGCCACGCGCAGCGCCGCGCTGCCGGATCTGGTGGCGCTGAAGGAGCTGGGGCTGGAGGTGGACCTGGTGACGCGCTTCGGCTTCTTCGCGCCGAAGCAGACGCCGGAGCCGATCCTGGACCATCTGGACCGCCTCTTCCGCGATGCCGCGGCGGCGCCCGCCTATGCGCAGGCGATGCAGCGCGCCTTCAATGAGGTGCAGCTGCAGGACCGCGCGCAGTTCGGCCGTGCCTTGGCCGAGGAGGATCGTGCCATGGCGCGGCTGATCGAACAGCTCGCCCTGCGCTGACCCGCCTCAGGCATAGCGGATGCCGCAGCCGGGGCCGGGCGGCACGGCGATCATGCCGTCCTCGATCGGCAGCGGCGTGAAGGGGTCGTCCAGGATGTGGTCGTGCTCCGACAGCTCGCAGGCGAAGGGCAGTTGGCGCAGGGAGGCCGCGGCATGGGCCGCGGCGCCCTGCAGCAGCGCCGGGCCGAAGGCGGCGCCGACGCGCGCCGCGATCTGCCCCGCCTCCAGGATCCGCGCCGCGGTGACGAAGTTCCGCACGCCGCCCAGCTTGGTCAGCTTCAGGTTCACCACATCCGCCACGCGGCCTTCGACGACTCGGAACACGTCGGCGATGGTCTCGACGCTTTCATCCGCCTCGATCGGCACCGGCAGCGTGCGCGTCACCAGCGCCAGGCCCGCCCAGTCCCCCGCCGGCACCGGCTGCTCCACCAGCGCGATGTCGTGCCGCTCCATCTGCCGCCAGGCTGTGAGAAAACCCTTGGCGCTGTAGGACTGGTTCGGGTCGAGCGTCAGCGTGACGGTGGTGCCCACCGCCGCGCGCACCTCCGCCACGCGCTGCGCATCCAGCGCGCCCTCCCCGGCCAGCTTCAGCTTCAGCGTGCGATAGCCCTTGCCCACCAGCGCGGCGGCGGAAGCGGCCATTTCCGCCGGCGTCTTGATCGGCAGGATGCGCGATTGCGGGATGCGGTCGCGGAAGCTGCCGCCCATCAGCGCGGAAAGCGGCAGGCCGGCGCGGCGCGCCAGCAGGTCGTGCAGCGCCATGTCGATGGCCGCCTTCACGGACCGGTTGCCGACCAGCGTCGCCTCCATCAGGTCCAGGATGGCGCCGGCCTCCGCCGGGTCGCGGCCGATCAGCAGCGGCCGCAGGAAATGCAGCGCCGCCTCCGCCCCCGCGCCATGCGTGGTGATGGCGGGGATCGCATGCGCGTAGCCGAGTCCCACCACGCCGTCCTCATCGGTCAGCACCAGCACCCAGCCCTGCAGTTCCGGCACCGTCGCGCGCGCGAATTTCCAGCCGGCATCGGCCTGTCGCTGGGTGCAGGGGCGCAACTCGGCCGTGACGATGGGCATGCGGTGTCCTCCGTGATTCGCGGCGGAGACTGCCACGCGGCCCCACCGCGCGCGCCGCGCAAGGGCCGTCTTTCCGGAATGCGGAACGCGGCGAGATAGCCCCGTCCCGCCCCCGCTGCCCGCCTTACACTGCGGCCACGCGAAGGGAGCGCCCCAAGATGCCGGTCCGAACCTCGTCACCGCCCTGGCAGAGGCGCCAATTGCTGCTGGCCCCGCTGCTACTGGGGGCCAGCCTCGCCTCGCCCGCCTTCGCCGCCTTCCCGGACCGGCCGATCCGCCTGGTGGTCGCCTATGCCGCCGGCGGCACCGGCGACCTGGTTGGGCGGCTGGTGGGCGAGGGGCTTTCCGCGCGGCTCGGCGTGCCGGTGGTGGTGGAGAACCAGGGCGGCGCCGGCGGTGCGATCGCCGCGCGCGCCGTGGCCCGCGCGGCGCCGGATGGCACCACCATGCTCCTCGCCGGCAATGCCATCTTCGCCATCCTGCCGCATATCACGCAGGTCGGTTTCGACCCGGTGCGGGATTTTACGGCCATTGCCAATATCAGCGAGTCGCAGCGCCTGCTCGCCGTTCGCAACACCTTGCCCGTGGCGACGCTGGCGGAGCTGGTGGACTACGGCAGGCGCAATCCCGGCAAGCTGAACTACGGCTCCTCCGGCATCGGCTCCACGCTGCATGTGATGACGGAGATGTTCCGCCGCGAGGCGGGGTTCGAGGCGGTGCATATCCCCTTCCGCGGCTCGGCGCCGGCGGTGCAGGCCATGCTCGGCGGCGATGTGGATTTCCTGATCGACACCGTCGTGATCCAGCATGTGCAGCAGGGAAGGCTGCGCGGCCTGGCCGCGGTGGGCGACCGCCGCCTGCCGCAGCTGCCGAATATCCCCACCCTGGCCGAGCAGGGCTTCCCCAATGTCCGCACCTCCGGCTGGCAGGCGCTGATGGGCCCGGCGGGGATGCCGCCCGAGATCGTCGCCACCATCGCGCGGCATGTCGAGGCGATGCTGCAGGAACCTGCCTTCCTCGACCGGCTGGGCCGCATCGGCGTGGTGCCCAGTTTTCGCTCGCCGAGCCAGCTGGCGGAGGATCTGGCCGAGGATACGCGGCAATTCGGCGCCATCATCCGCAGCGCCGGGATTTCCGCCGAATGAGCGAGAGCCTGAACCACCGCGCCGCCGCCTGGGCCGCTGGCCTGACACTGACGCAGGTCCCGGCGGAGGTGGTGGAGTCGACCAAACTGCGCATCCTCGACCTGGTCGGCGTGATGCTGGCGACGAAGCCCTTGCCCCTCGTCGCCGCCGCGCGGCGTGCGGCGGTGGCGCTGGAAGGCGGCGGTGGCGCGCGCATCCTGGGCGAGGCGGCCCCGGTCGCGCCGATGGCGGCCGCCTTCGTCAATGGCGTGATGACCGCGGTGCTGGAATTCGACGACACTCATATCGAGAGTTTCATCCACCCTACCGCGCCCTGCGTCGCCGTCGCCTTTCCCGAAGGCCAGCGCCGCAACCTCTCCGGCCGAGCCTTGATCGAGGCCGTGCTGGTGGGCAGCGAGCTGACCTGCCGGCTCGGCCGCATCACGCCGGTGCGCCTGCACAACCTGGGCTTCCACCCCACCGCCGTCTTCGGCGTCTTCGGCGGCGCCTATGCGCTGGCAAGGCTGCGCGGCCTGGGGGCGCCGGTCATCGCGGATGCGATCGGCGCGGCCGGCAGCCTCTCGGCCGGGCTCAACGCCTCCTTCGAGGATGGCAGCTCCACCAAGATGATGCATGTGGGCTTCGCCGCCACCGGCGCGCTGCGCGCCATGGCGCTGGCGGAGGCTGGCATTTCGGGCCCCGGACCGGTCTTCGACGGCCGCTTCGGCTGGTTCCGCAGCCATGTGCAGGGCCGCGACGACCTGCGCTTCGACGCGCTGTGCGACGGCCTCGGCGACAACTGGGAAGTGCTGAACATCGCGTCGAAGGTGCATCCCTGCGCCTTCACCATGATGCCGCATATCGAGGCCGCCATCGCGCTGCGCAGCACGCATGGCGTGAAGCCGGAGGAGATCGCCGAGGTGGTCTGCCAGATCGGCAAGCGATCCTTCCCGACGATGTGCGAACCCGTCGCCGACAAGCGCCGCCCCGCCACCACCTGGCACGGCCGCATCAGCCTGCAGCACACGGTGGCGGAGGCGCTGGTGCGCGGCCGCATGGACAAGGACGCCTATGCCGAATCCAGCCTGCGCGATCCCGTGATCAACGCCCTGGCTGACCGTGTGCTCTACGAGGACGATCCGGCGACGGAGCCCACGCGCTCCGGCGGCACCGTCACGCTGCGGATGCGGGATGGCCGCGTGCTGACGCATCGCATCGACGACATGCGCGGCACCCGCAGCAATCCGATGTCGCGCGACGACATCGTCGCGAAATTCCGCGCCAATGTCCGCGACGTGCTGGCGCCGGCCCAGGCGGAGGCGGCGGTGGATCGCCTGCTGCGGCTGGAGGCGGTGGAGGATGTGGCGCCGGTCTTCGACGCGCTCGCCGGCTGAGCTATTCCGGCCGCGCCATCGCCCGCAGCCGTTCCATGGAGGCGGTGATCTGCCGGCTCGCCTCCTGCAGCGCCGGCACCAGTTCCCCGGTCAATGCGGCATGGCCGACGACGGACCGGAAATAGCTGAGGCCGAGCGTGCCGGCGACCTGCTCGCCCTGCATGATCGGCACCGCCACGGTGTTCGAATTGCGCGGCTCCACCTTGGGGTCGCGCTGCGCATAGCCCTCCCGCCGCACCATCGCGACCATCCGCTGCACCACACGGTCCAGGTTCGGCGGATTGTCCTCCGGATCCGGGCTGGCGGCGAGCAGGCTGAGCAGGATGCGCTGCTCGGCTTCGGGGCAGAAGGCCAGATAGGCGCGGCCGATGGCGCGCGTCACCATGCTGAAGCGCACGCCGACCGTCGCGTGGAAGGGCGAGACGGCGCTGTCCGCCATGGTGCTGACGGCGACCACCACGCGCCCCTGGTCCGGCACTGCGATGGCGGCGGGCCATTTCAGCCGCCGCGTCAGGTCCGCCGCCCAGGCGCGCCCGGCCTCCGCCACCAGCGGCCCGCCATGGAAGCCGGAGCTCAGCGCCGCGACCTGGGAGGTGATGCGATAGCCCAGCCCCCGCTCCCCCTTCACCACCAGGCCGGCGGTGATCAGCGTGCCGAGCAGGCGCATGATGGTGGGCTTGGGCAGGCCGGTGGCGCGGTGCAGCTGGTCCACCGTGGTATGGCGCTGCCGGTTCAGCTCCTTCAGCAGGGCCAAGGCGCGCAGCACGGAATTCACCGGCGGGCCGCTCATCGCCGCGCGATCGCCAGATGCGTCATCGGTCGTCATCCCCCGAAGCGGTGCTGCAGCCGCCTTGGCGCGCATTCGGCCCAGCGCGGGGCGCGGGGTCAAGCGGGCGGGCTTTCCGGCTGCCGGAACCGGGCGAGCGGCCGCTTGCCTCCCCGGCCGCAGCCCGGGAGGGTCCGGCCTCATCCAAGGGGGAAACGCGCCATGATGCCATCCGATGCCGCGCGCTGCGGCCGCCGCCGGCTGCTCGGCACCACGCTCCTGGCGGCCGGGCTGCTGCGGGGCACAGCGGCCGCGGCCCAGGGCTTTCCCAGCGGCCCGATCCGCATCGTCATCGGCTTCGGCCCGGGCGGGCTTGCGGATCTCACGGCGCGGCTGGTGGGCGAACAGCTGGCGCAGCGCCTCGGCCAGCAGGTGGTGGTGGACAATCGCCCGGGCGCCGGCGGGGCGGTCGCCGCCCGGCTCGGCGCCAGCGCGCCGCCGGATGGCCAGACGCTGATGATCCTCAGCACCGGCAATGCCATCAACAAATCCCTGTTCAAGTCGCTGCCCTATGACCCGGTGGCGGATTTCACCGCCATCTCCGCCCTGGTCTCCTTCGACCTGCTGCTGCTGACCGGCGCCCATTCGCCGCTTCGCTCGGTGCAGGATGTGCTGGCGGCCGGGCGCAATGGGGGGCGGATCGCGATCGGCACCATCAGCCCCGGCAGCACGCAGAACCTGGCCGCCGAATGGCTGCGCGTCGCCGCCGGGCTGGAGGCCACCGTCATCCCCTATCGCACCACGCCGGAGGTGCTGACCGCCGCACAGCGCGGCGATGTGCAACTGGCCTTCGAATCCTTCGCCGCGGCGCGCGGGGCGCTGGAGGGCGGGCAGATCCGCGCCATCGCCGGCACGGGGGAACAGCGGTCCCAGCTGCTGCCCGAATTGCCGACGCTGCGCGAGGCCGGGCTGGCGGATTACGCCGTCACCGGCTGGAACGGCCTTTTCGCCCCGGCCCGCACGCCGGCCCCCGTCATCGCGCTGCTGAACGACCATCTGCGGGAGATCCTGGCCATGCCGGCGATGCGGGCGCGACTGCTGGCGCTGGGCGTGGAACCGGCGCCGAATGCGCCGGCGGAGATGGCGGCACTGCTGCAGCGGGACATCGCGACCTGGGCGCAGGTCATCGAACGCGCCGGCATCGAACGGCAGTGACAGGAAAGGGCGTCGGCCCGCCCGCATCCTCTCCCGCAATGCAGGCCTGCTCTGCGACTTCCCGTAGCATTGAAGCCGGATGATGCGGCCCATGCGGCCGACCGATTCGCTGCGGCAACCGCCGGTTGAGCCTGCGTCAAGGATCGCGCTATACCTCAAGGCAACATGACGAGGCACCCCGTCGCTTGCGGGGTGGAACCGGTTGCCTGAGATCCATCTTCCGACGGTCTTCGTCTTCTCCGCCTTCCTCGGCGGATTCATGGGCCTGGCGATGCTCTGGCTCTGGACCCAGGACCGGGCAGAGCCGGCGCTGGCGAGCTGGGGCCTGGCTCGGCTGCTGGGTTCCGTCGGAACGGTGCTGATCGGTGCCCGCGGCGTGGCGCCGGATTGGGTCTCCATCGACCTCGCCAATGCGCTGGTCTGCATCGGCCTCGGCCTGAACTGGACCGGCGCGCGGCTGTTCGAGGGACGGCGGGCGCAGACCTGGGTGGTGCCACTGGGCGCCCTCGTCTGGCTCGCCGCCAACCAGGTGCCCGCCTTCCACGCCAACATCGACCTGCGGGTGGCGCTGATGGGGCTGGTCATGCTGGCCTATAACGGCCTGGCGCTGCGGGAGCTGGTGCGCGGCCAGCGGGTGGCGCCGCTGCCCTCCCGCCCGCTGTTCATCATGTTGCTGGCCGGCGTGACCGTGACCTATCTGGCGATCGCCGGTGGCGCGCTGGCGCTCGCGCCGCGGCCGAGCGATACGGAATTGCCGGTGGGCTTCATGTTCAGCGCGCTGTTCTTCCTCAATGTGGTCTTCCTGGCCGGCGGCACGGTGCTGCTGGTGGCGCTGACCAAGGAGAAGGCGGCCATGCGCGCCACCGCCGCCCTGGCCGCGGCGCGCGACGCGGCGGACCGCGCCAGCGCGCACAAGACCCGCTTCCTGTCGCGGATGAGCCATGAACTGCGCACCTCGCTCAATGGCGTGATGGGGCTGGCCCAGGCGCTTGCGCATGACAGCTCCATGGGGCCGGCGCAGCGGCTGCAGGCGGAGACGCTGGAACAGGCCGGCCGCCACCTGCTGGCGATCCTGAACGAGGTGCTCGATATCTCCCGCATCGAGGCCGGGCGCTTCGTGGCCCTGCCGCGTCCGCTGCGGCTCGAAGGCTTCCTCCGCACCAGCCTGGCGATGATGCAGGACGCCGCCGAGGCCAAGCGGGTGACGCTGGTGCTGCAGCTCGACCCCGCCTTGCCCCGGACCGTGCTGGGGGATGGGCTGCGGCTGCGGCAGATCCTGATGAACCTGCTGGCCAATGCCATCCGCTTCAGCCCGGCCGAGGGGACGGTGACCCTGCGGGTGGCCGCGGAGGGGGAGATGGTGACCTTCGCCGTGACCGATACCGGCAGCGGCGTGGCCCCCGCGCTGCGGCCGCATCTCTTCGAGGAATTCGCGCAAGGCCATGCCGGCGAGTCCCGCACCGGCAGCGGGCTGGGCCTGGCCATCAGTGCCGCCCTGGCGCGGGCGCTGGGCGGCAGCCTGGCGCATGCGGATGGGCCGCGGGGCCGCGGCAGCTGCTTCACCCTGGCCTTGCCCCTGCCCGCGACGGCGGAGGAGGAGCCGGCCCCGGCCCACCCGCCCGCCACCCCGCCCGCTGCGGCCCCAGGGCTCCGCATCCTGGTGGTGGACGATGTCGCCGCCAACCGCTTCGTCGCCATGGCGCTGCTGGGCCCGGCCGGCCACCAGGTGATCGAGGCCGAGAGCGGCGAGGCGGCGCTGGCCCTGCTGCAGACGGATCCGCTGCCCGACCTGATCCTGATGGATGAGCAGATGCCGGGCCTGAGCGGCAGCGCCACCGCCGCCCGCATCCGCGCCCTGCCGGGGCCGGCGGCGCGCCTGCCGATGCTGGCCTTGACGGCGGATGCCCTGCCCGAGCAGGTCCAGGCCATGCTGGAAGCGGGCTTCGACGGCCATCTGTCCAAGCCGGTGGAACGCCGCGCCCTGCTGGCCGCCGTCGCCCGCATCGGCGCGGCGCGGCAGGACCGGGCGCTGGAAACCGGCCCCGCGGCCTGACGCGCCCCTGGTTCAACCCCCGGTCAACCCCTGGTCAACCCCTGGGGCGCCCCAGCCGCCGCGCCCGCCACAGCAGCCAGGCGACGATCACGACATTCGCCGCGTTCCAGGCCATGCCGTTCAGGAAGGCCATGGCATAGCTGCCGGTCCAGTCGAAGACGAGGCCCGAGAGCCAGCCGCCCAGCGCCATGCCCAGCAGGGTGGCCATCAGCACGATGCCAACCCGGGTGCCGGCCTGCCGGGCCGGGAAATACTCCCGCACGATCACCGCATAGCTCGGCACGATGCCGCCCTGGAACAGGCCGAACAGGGCGGAGATCAGGTAGAGCGACACCAGGCTGTCGAAGAACAGGTAGAAGGCCAGCGCCACCGCCTGCAGCACGGAGCCCAGCAGCAGCGTGGCCAGCCCGCCGATGCGGTCCGCGATCAGCCCCGAGACGATGCGGGAGACGATGCCGCAGGCCAGCATCAGGGACAGCATCTCCGTCCCCCGCGCCACGCCATAGCCGAGGTCGCCGCAATAGGCGACGATATGGACCTGCGGCATGGCCATGGCGACGCAGCAGCCGATGCCGGCGAAGCAGAGCAGCGCCGTCAGGCTGTTCGGGCGCATCCCAAGCGGCCGGTCGGTCGCCAGGGGCGGTGCGCCGGCCACCACGGGCGCCACGCGCAGCACCGGGGCGCGGGCCCGCAAAAGCAGGGCCAGCGGCAGCATGGTGACCAGCAGCGCGATCCCCACCAGCAGATGCGCCATGCGCCAGCCCTGCGCCACGATCAGCGCCTGCAGGATGGGCGGCCAGACCGTGCCGGCCAGGTAGTTGCCGGAGGCGGCGAGGGCCACCGCGATGCCGCGCCGCCGCCGGAACCAGAGCGAGGCATCCGCCATCAGCGGCCCGAAGGCGGCCGACGACCCCAGCGCGCCGATCAGCACCCCCTGGGCCAGGGCGAAGGCCGTCAGGCTCGGCGCCATGGCGGCCAGCACATAGCCGCCCGCCAGCATCACCGTGCCGAAAAGCACCGGCACCATGATCCCGAAACGGTCGGCCAGCCGCCCCATCAGGATGCCGCCCGTGGCGAAGCCGATCATGGTCAGGGTGTAGGGCAGCGAGGCCTCGCCCCGCGTCGCGCCGAATTCCGCCTGCACATGCGGCAGCGCCACCACCACCGTCCACATGCCGGCGCCGCCCAGCGTGGCGAGGCCGACGATGGCCGCCAGCCGGATCCAGCTCTGCCGGCTGTCGAGAATCGCGGCCGCCGGGTCGGGGCTCACGCCTCCGGGCCGAAGGTGACGAAATCGGCCAGCGGCGCGCGCTCCGTCTCCAGCCGGTTGGTGGGCTCGTCCGGGTCGGCGAAGCCCAGCGACATGCCGCAGACCAGCGCCTGGTCGTCCGCCAGGCCCAGCACGCGGCGCACCACGTCATGGTGGTCGCACCAGGCGGCCTGGGCGCAGCTGTCGAGGCCCAGCCCGCGCGCGGCCAGCATGATGGATTGCAGGAACATGCCGTAGTCGAGCCAGGACCCCTGGTTCAGGTCGCGGTCGATGGTGAAGAACAGGCCGACGGGGGCGCCGAAGAAGTCGAAGTTGCGGGCGCGCTGGGCATGGCCCGCCGCCGCATCGCCGCGTGCCACCCCGGCCAGGGCATAGAGCCCCCAGCCCACCTTGCGGCGCCGCGCCAGATAGGGCTCCCGCCAGATGGTCGGGTAGTACTCATAGTCCCGCTTCACCGTGGCGCCGGCATCATGCGCGGCGCGGACCTCGGCGCTCAGCCGCGCCTTCTCCGCCCCCTGCGTCACCCGCACCCGCCAGGGCTGGATATTGGAGCCGGAGGGGGCGCGGGCGGCCGCGCTGAGGATCCGCTCCAGGCTTGCGCGCGGCACCGGGTCCGGCCGGAAGCCGCGCAGGCTGCGGCGCGTGGCCAGCGCCTCGAATACATCCATTGTTGACCGACGCCCTCCAGATGCGCGCCATCCTGTCCTGCCAGGCGGTTGCAGGCAATTCGCCGGCGGTGGGCAAGGCCGCGTGCGGGGTGGGCGAACAATTCGCTTCATGGTTGGGTCATGATTGACGCAGGATGCGGCCACCATGCGCCGCAGCCCCGCCCTCCTCACCCTTGCCGCCTCCGGCCTCGCCGTCGCGCCCCTCGCCCCGCCGGCGGCCGCCCAGGCGCCGGATGCGCGCCCAACGGGCGGCGCCGTGGTGGCGGGCCAGGCCAGCATCAGCCAGACCGCCAGCCGCACCCAGGTGAACCAGGCCAGCGACCGGGCGGTGATCGAGTGGCAGCGCTTCGATGTCGGCCGCAATCACCAGGTGGATATCCGCCAGCCGGCCGCCACCTCCTGGTCCCTGAACCGGGTGACCGGGGGCGACCCCTCCGCCATCGCCGGCCGGGTCACCTCCAATGGCGGGGTGGCGCTGGTCAATCCGGCGGGGGTGGTCTTCCACCAGGGGGCGCAGGTGGATGTGGCGGCGCTGATCGCCACCACCTCCGACATCACCAACCAGAATTTCCAGGCCGGCCGCATGCAGTTCGATGGCGTGCCGCGGCCCGGCGCCCGCGTCGAGAATCGCGGGCAGGTCACGGTGGCGCAGCAGGGGCTGGCCGCGCTGGTCGCGCCGCAGGTGGCCAATTCCGGCACCATCCGCGCCCGGCTCGGCCGGGTTGCCCTGGCGGCCGGGGAGGCCTTCACGCTGGACCTGGCCGGCGACGGGCTGCTGGCGCTGGACGTCACGCGACAGGTCGCCACCGCCCCCTCCGGCGCCACGTCGCTCGTGACGCAGACCGGCACCATCGAGGCGGAGGGCGGCAGCGTGCTGCTCAGCGCCCGCGCCGCCTCCGGCGTGCTGGAGAACCTGGTCCAGGCCGGCGGCAGCACCAGCGCGGCGCAGCTCGCCCTGCGGGCGGAAGGCGGCGGGGTGCGGATCGACGGCGCCCTGGCCGGCCGCAGCATCGAGGCGACGGCCAGCGGCAGCGTCCAGGCCAGCGGCACCGCCCGCATCACGGCGCAGCCCGGCGGGCAGGTGACGCTGGGCGCCGGCGCCGAGAGCCGCATCGGCCAGCCCCGCCGACTGGCCGCCCGCACCACGGTGGCGCCCGGCGCGGAGATCACCGCCCCCGGCGGCACCGTCATCGTCCATGCGGCGGAGCGCACGGAGATGCGCGGCGCCATCCGGGCGGAGGGCGGCGCCATCGAGGTCTCGTCCCGCGGCGCACTCGCGCTGGACGGGCTGATGGAGGCCGGCGCGACCGGCACCGTCCTGGTCGACCCGGTGACGCTGCGCGTGGTCTCGACGCTCAGCGGCGCGACCGAGCCGGCGGAAATCACCGCCGCCACGATCGGCGCCACCACCGGGGCGCTGACCCTGCAGGCGGAACAGGCCATCCGGGTGGAGGCCGCGATCAACAAGCCGAGCGGGCCGCTGACGCTGGAGACCACGGGCGCCACCGCCCAGGGCATCGAGATCCGCCGCGGCATCACCGTGACCGGCGACCTGGTGCTGCGTTCGGCCGGGGACATCACCCAAAATGCCAGCGGCGCGGCACTGAACCTCGGCACGCTGGAGGCCCGCAGCAGCGGCGGCGCCGTGCGGCTGAACGCCGCCGCCAATACCATCCGGGCGATCGCCGGCGGCAGCGCCGCCGCGCGCTTCGACGTCACCAGCCGCCTCGCCATGACGGTGGATGGCGCGGTGACCGCGGCCGATATCGCGCTGGAGACGCCGCAGACGCTCAGCCTCTTCGCGCCGCTCACCGCCACCGGCGGGGTGGACCTCTTCGCACTGCGCGGCGTCACCCAGCAGGCCAGCGGCGCCGGGGTGACGGCCGGGCTGCTGCGGCTGGATTCGGCGCTGGGCGCGGTGGCGCTGGCCGGCGAGGGCAACCGCATCGCCCGCCTCGGCGACAGTTTCGCCCCCCGGGGCCTGGCGCTGACCACCACGGGACCGCTGGAGGTGGCAGGCGGCGTGAATGCCGGGCTGGTGACGCTGGAGGTGCGGCAGGGGGACCTGACCCAGGCGGCCAATTCGCGGCTGATCGCGGAGACGCTGCAATTGCGCGTGCCCGATGGGCTGGTGCGCCTCGATGCCGGGCTGAACGGCATCGCCCAGCTGTATGGCGAGGCCGGGGACCGGATGCTGGTGGCGACCGCCGGCGACCTGATGCTCGCCGCACCGCTGAGCGCGCCGGAGATCGAGCTGCGCCTCGGCGGCGGGCTGACCCAGGACCAGGGCGCGCGGATCAGCACGCTGCGGCTGGACGTGGAGGCGCCGGGCGGCATCACCTTGGCCGATCCCACCAATGCCATCGCCACCCTCGGCACGCTGCGCAGCGATGGTGTGATCAGCCTCGCGACGAGCGGCGCGCTGGAGCTGCTGGGCAGCGTCACCGCGCCGGCCGTGACGCTGACGGCCGGCGGCGCGCTGCGGGCCGGGGCGGGCGCCGCCCTGGTGACGGACCGCGCCCGCCTCGCCGGCGCCAGCGTGGCTGTGGAGGGCAGCGGCCATGCGGTGGGCGTGCTGGCCGGCGGCGGCGCGACCGGCGATTTCCGCCTCTCCCAGGATGGCGGCCTGCGGGTGGATGAGGCGATGACGGTGGGCGGCAGCCTGGCGCTGGAAGCCGCCACGCTGTCCCTGGAAGCGCCCGTCACCGCGGCCAGCGCCAGCCTGCGCGCCCGCACGGGGGATATCACCCAGGATGCCTTCGGCGCGATCCGCGCCAGTCGGCTGGTGGCGGAAGCCCCGCTCGGCCAGGTGCTGCTGGCCCAGGCGGCGAATGACGTGGCGCGGATCGGCGGCACGGCGCTCGGCGATTTCGCCTGGCGCGGCAGCGGCGATGCGGCGCCGGACCCGACGGCCGGGCTGGCCGGCGCCCGGCTGCTGCTGCAGTTCGGCGGCGACTTCCGGCAGGACCCCACCGCCACCGCCGGCCTCGCCACGCCCTATCTCGCCCTGCAGGCCGGGGGGACGGTGGATCTGCGCGGTGCGGCCAATGCGGTGACACAGCTCGGCGCCATCAGCGCCCCGGGCGGGCTGGCGCTGCACAGCACCCAGGCGCTGCAGATCACCGCCCCGCTGGCCACGGCCGGGGAGCTGGACCTGGCAGGCACCTCCCTCACCCAGGACAGCGGCGCCAGCCTTTCCGGCAGCCTGCTGCGGGCGCGGGCAACGGCCGGCGATGTGCGGCTGGAGGATGCGGCGAACAGCCTGCCGCGCCTCGGTGCCGGCAGCGCCACCGGCCAGTTCCGCATCGCCACCAGCGGCACCCTGACGCTGGAGGGGGCGCTGAGTGCCGGCGACACCATCTCCCTCCTCGCGGCGGACAGCCTGGGCCAGGCGGCAAGCGGCGCCGGCATCGCAGCCCCGCGGCTTCTGGCGCGCTCCGTCTTCGGCAATGTCACGCTGCTCGGCGCCGGCAACAGCTTCGGCACGCTCGGCGCCAGCGGCGCGGCGGGCGATTTCGCCCTGGCGCAGCAGGGGCCGCTGGCGCTGGGGCTGGATGGGCCGGTCGCGGCGCCGACGCTGTTCTTCCGCACCGAAAGCGGCCTGACCGACGTGGCCGGCGGCGCCCTGCGCGGCACGGCGCTGCGGCTGGAGACGGATGGGCCGGTGCGGCTGGATGCCGCCGGGCGGCATGCCATCGATTCCATCGGCGGCCGCGCCGGCAGCCTGGCGCTGGCCGTCGATGGCCCGTTGCAGGTGACGGAGGCGCTGGCCGCACCCGGCGCGCTCAGCCTCTCCGCCGCCAGCCTCGGCCTGCTGGCCCCGGTCGCCGCCGGCACGGCGCAGCTGGAGGCGACCACGGGCGACATCACCCAGACGCTGCGCGGCGCCGGCCTTTCCGCCACCATCCTGAGCGCCCGTGCCATGGGTGGGCAGGTGCTGCTGGATGGGCAGGGCAACCAGGTGGCGGCGCTGGGCGCGGGCGGGGCCTCCGGCGGCTTCGCCCTGGCGCAGGAGGGATCCGCACCGCTGCTGCTGACCGGGGCGATCGCGGCCGGCACCATCTACCTGCGCGCCGAGACCGGGATCCAGGACAGCCCCGGCGCCCGGCTCACCACCGGGCTGCTGCGGCTGAACACGCCGGGGGCGGCGCAATTCGGGCAGGTGCATGACGTGGCCCTGCTCGGCGGCCAGCTCGGCGGGCTGACGCTCGCCAGCAGCCGCGCCCTGGCGGTGGAGGAGGCGCTGGATGTCACCGGCGCCCTCGCCCTCTCGGCCAGCGCGCTGCGCTTCGCCGCGCCCGTCACCGCCGGCGGCGCGACGCTGGAGGCCACGGCCGGCGATATTTCCCAGTCCGCCAGTGGCGCGGGGCTCGGCATCGGCAGCGGCGGGCTGCGGCTTTCGGCGACGGGGAGCATCGCGCTGGAGGGGGCGGGCAATGCGGTGCCGCTGCTGCTGGGCGCCAGCGCGCAGGGCAGCCTCGGCCTGCTGTCCACCAGCGCCATGACGCTGGCCGGCACCGCCAGCGGCGCGGATGTGGTGCTGCGCTCGGCCGGGGCCATGCGGCTGGATGGCGCGGTGCTGCAGGCGGATCGCGCCGTGCTGCTGGCCAGCCCCCAGGGTTTCGGCGCCGGCGCCCCCAGCCGGGTGGTGGCGCGGAACCCGGCCGCGCTGCCGGTGCTGCTGATGGACAGCCGCGTGGGCGGGCTGACCGCGATTCCCGCCGGCCTGGTGGCGGACCAGCCCGGCCTGGCCCCGGCGCAGCAGCCGACGCAGCTGGCCAGCTTCGGACCGGCACAGGCAGCCCCGGCGGGGCCCGCGGTCTTCGCCCTGGATACGGGGGCAGCGCCCGTCTTCCTGCTGCTGGACGGCGCGGCCGTGCTGGGCACGCTGGATGCCGGGCGGCTCGGCGTGCTGGGCCAGGGTGGGTCGGCCTTCCTCCTGGGCACGCTGGGCGGCGTGGGCGGCGCGGCGGCGGCGCAGCTGGTGGCGGTGCCCGCCACCTCCGCCGGCTACCAGTTCAACAATTGCGTCATGGCGGCCAGCACCTGCAGCGGCCTGCCGCCGGTGGTGGATCCGCCCGTGGATCCCCCGGTGATCGACCCGCCGGTGGTGCCGCCCGTGGTGGACCCGCCCGTCGTGCCGCCGGTGGTGGTGATCCCGGACCCCGCTTCGCCCCTGGCACTGGCCCTGCCGGCCAATGACACGGCGCCGAGGCTGGCCGAATGGGATCTGCGCCGGGGCGTGCCCACCGTGCTGGTGGCCACCCCGCCCCCCTGGCGGCGGGAGGATGATGAGGAGGAGTAGAGCATTTTCAATGCTTTGCGGCTTCGCAAGGCGACTCAGAAAATGCGTCAGAACAATACCTAGAGCCGTTCCACCGTCTCCGGTTTCGGTGAAAAGGCTCCAGGCGGGCGTTTCAGCGCAGGTTGGAAAGCCCCTCCATCAGCCCGCGCAGCATGCCCGCCCCCTCCGCCACGCCATCCAGCCGCAGCGGCCGGCCGGCGGCGGTGCCGGGGGCGGTGGCGAAGCCGACGCGGTCCTGCGCCAGCTCCCCGGCCGAGATCCGGCCATCGCCGTCATAATCCAGGCTTTCCATCAGCAGCCGGGCGGAGAGGATGCCGGCCAGGCTGCCGGCGCCGAGGCTGATCGCCACCGCATCCTGCGTCGCGCCGGCCTCCACCGCCGCCAGCCAGGCGGCGCCGCGCAGCAGGCGCGCGACCTCGGCCACCGTCAGCACGCCATCGCCGCTCACATCGGCCTGCGCCACGATGGCCGCCGCGCAGGCGCCCGGCGTGCCGCTGCCGCAGCCAGCCTCCAGGTGTTCCAGCGCGGCCAGGAAGGCCGCGCCTTCGCCATGCAGCGCGGCGAGCGCCACCGGCGGTGCGGGGCAGCGGCGCCACTGGGCCAGCTCGGTCTCCCCCGGCAGGCGGTCGTCGCGCAGCTTGGCCTCGGGCTCCGCCGTCTCCAGCTCCGCCCCGGCACTTCGCAGCATCAGGCGCGGCGCCTCCGCGCCGCCGCCGGTGCCGATGGTCCAGCCGGCGGCACCGCGCAGCTGGCGGAAGCGGAAGAGGCGGGAGGGTGCCTCCGCCTCCACCCGCGCGGCAGCCCGGGCGGTGACCAGCAGCATCGCCTCCGGGTCGGTGCAGGCGCCGGCGAACCAGGCGCCGCGCAGCGCCTCCGGCACGCCCTGGCCGAGGTCGGAGGGTGCCTGGGCCTGGGCCGGCAGGGCGGCGCAGGCGAGCAGCAGGGCGGCGCCCAGCCAATGACGGGACCGGCTCATCGGATCTCGATCTCCTCCCCCTGGCAGAGGTCGAGGCCGGGGCGGCTCACCTCCCGCCCATCGCGGAACACCACCAGCAGATCCGCCGCGCAGGCATCGGCGTCCGGTGCCTCCAGCTCCAGCGTCTCCCCCACCCCCAGCACATCGGCGCCGAGCCGGTCCGCCCCGCGGGGCTCGCCCGGCGGGGCGGCGTAGACCTCGACGATCGGCAGCGGGCCGGCATTGCGCAGGCGCAGCGGGCCGGCCTCGCCTTCCGCGCGCGCGGCGCCCGCGCCGGGCCGGGCGGCCGCGGCCTCGGCCGGGGGTTCCGCGCCCAGCACCCAGCCGGGCGTCAGCACGATGCGCGGCGTGGCGCAGATATCCACCTCGCGCCGCTCCTCGGCGCCGCCATTCGGGAAGACGATGCGGATATCCGCCTCGCATTCCCCCTCCAGCTCCACCGTCGTCTCCTCCCCCACCGGCAGCAGGGTGGTGGTGCCGAGCCGTTCGGGGCCCCAGTCGCTGTCGGTGCTGGCGGAGACATAGACCTCCTGTACCGTGGCCAGGTGGCGGTTCACCAGCACCAGGCTGTGGCGCGGCAGGGGCGGCACGCCGCTGCGGTCGAAGACCACGCCGCGCTCGGCGCAGAGGTCGAGCTGGGACTTCACCTCCTCCCGGTCATCGGCATAGACGGCGCGCAGGTCGAAGCGGCAGGCGCGGGTGCGCATGCGCAGGCGGAAGGCGCCGCCGGTCTCGATCACCTGGCTGCCCAGCCGGTCCGGCCCCCATTCGGCACCGCCATCGCTGCTGGCATAGAGCTCCCGCAGCACCACCTCGCTGCGATTGGCCACCGCCACTTCCAGCGTCGGCATGGCGGGGTCGCCGAAGACCAGGCGCGGGTTGCGGCAGATGTCGACGCCATTGCGCGCCTCCTCCCGCCCATCCTGCCAGACCGCCACGACGTCGAAGGTGCAGGCGGATTGGCGGCCAAGCCGGGCGCGAAAGGTGGCGCCGGGCGCCACCATCTCATCGCCCAGCCGATCCGGCCCGCGATCGGCGCTGCCGCGCGGAAAGACGTAAAGAAAGTTCAGCGTCAGGTCGGTCTCGTTCTGCACCGTCACCTGGCGGTTGGGTGGCTGCGACTGCTGCGCGCCGGCCGTCGCGGCACCCAGCAGGCCGAACAGGAGGGCCAGCAGAAGGCGGAAGGCCGGGCGCGCCCGCGGCACGGGGGGGGCCAGCTTCGGCCGGAAGGCCGGAACACCGCGCATGGAAGACCGATTCCCTTGTGGAAGCATCACCATGCGGAGCGCCGCCGCGGCCCGCAAGGGCGCCGGTGCTTCACGCGGTTTCGCGCGACACTATGCCGCGACGCGTGTCTCCTCCGTCACTTTCGGCCGCAGCAGGGCGTATCCCAGAAGGATCAGCGCCAGCAGCGCGCCGGCCAGCGCCGGCGCCCGCCAGTCGCCAGTGCCCAGCCGGTTCAGCAGCAGCGCGCCGCAGACCAGCGCGCCGGCCGCCGGCACCGGCCAGGGCACCTCGAAGCCGCCACGCGGCTCGCCCGGGCGGCGCTGCAGCACCAGCAGCGCCACGTTCACCACCGTGAAGACCGCCAGCAGCAGCAGCACCGTGGCAGCGGCGAGCTGGCTGATATCGCCGGCCAGCACCAGCGCCACCAGCACCGGCAGCAGCGCGAGGGTGGCCACATGCGGCGTGCGCCGCCCGGCATGCACCTTCGCCAGTGGCTTCGGCAGCAGCCCCTGCCGCGCCATGCCGAAGACCAGGCGGGAGGCGGTGACGTAGTTCAGCAGCGCGGTATTCGCCACGGCAAAGACGGTGATCGCGACATAGCCCCAGCCCGGCACCCAGGGCGCGGCGCGGGCCATCACCTCCGCCAGCGGGCCCGGCGCCGCCGCCAGTTCCCGCCAGGGCACGACGGAGACGGCGGTGATGGCAACCGCGATATACAGCACCGTCGCCGCCAGCATGGCGCCGATGATGCCGAAGGGCAGGGTGCGGCGCGGGTCGCGCGCCTCCTCCGCCACATTGATCGTGTCCTCGAAGCCGATGAAGGCGAAGAAGGTCAGGATCGCGCCGGTCATCAGGAAGGACACGCCGATGCCGTCGCCGGACGGCGTCTCCAGCAGGTCCACGCTGCCCCAATAGGGAAAGCCCACCGCGATCACCAGCAGCAGCCCGGCCGCCTCCACCGCGGTGCAGAGGATATTCACCCACATGCTTTCCTGGATGCCGCGCAGCACGATGCCGCAGATGATCAGCAGGAAGCCCAGCGCCAGCACAATGGCGGGCACGCCCTCCAGCCCCGCCAGGCGCAGCAGGTTCTCCGCCACCACGCGGGACTGCGTGGCGACGGAGGAGAGGCCGGAGGCCATGACCGCCAGCCCCACCACCCAGGTCAGCAGCGGCCGGGCGAAGGCGCGCTGGGTGATGGTGGCGGCCCCGCCGGCCTGCGGATAGCGGCTGCCAAGCGAGGCATAGGACAGGCCGGTCAGCAGCGCGGCCACCATGGCCACCAGGAAGCCGAGCCAGATGGCGGAGCCCAGCTCCCCGGCCGCGCGCCCCACTAGCCCATAGATGCCGGCGCCCAGCATGCCGCCCAGCGTATAGGCGAAGAGCTGGAAGGGCCCGATGCTGCGCGCCAGCGTGGGCTGCCCGCCCGGCTTCTCCGCACGGCCGGGGACCGAGGTCGCAGTCATGGGCGGCAACTCCTGGCACAGGGACGTCCCACCCTGACGCGTGACGAATAGGCAAGGTTCCGTGGCAGCACGCCAGCCCCCCTTTCCCGGCCTTCCGGCGCGGCCGGGGGCTGATTAAGGTGATCGCCGAAATGCGCCCAATGGAGGAAACATGACAAGCCGCCGCACCCTGCTCGCCGCCACCGCCGGCCTGGCCGCCGCCAGCCTGTTCGGCCGCTCCGCCTCGGCGCAGCAGCGCTTCGAGAGCCTCTTCGTCTTCGTCCCCGCCGGCCCCGGCGGCGGCTGGGACGGGCTGGGCCGGGCGCTGGAACAGGCCTCCCGCACCGCGAACCTGGTCGGCAGCTTCCAGTTCGAGAATGTCGGCGGCGCCGGCGGCATGGTGGGCCTGCCCCGCTTCATCAGCCAGCGCCGCGGCCGCCCCAATGCCCTGATGGTGGGCGGCGCCGTGATGGTCGGCGCCGGCATCACCAACCGCACGCCCGTCAGCATTCGCGACGTGGTGCCGATCGCGCGCATGACCACGGAACCCGGCATCATCGTGGTGCCCGCCAATAGCGAATACCAGAAGCTGTCGGACTTCACCGATGCGCTGAAGGCCAATCCGGGCGGCACCTCGGTGGCGGGCGGCAGCGCCGGCGGCATCGACCACATCATCCTCGGCCTGATGCTGAAGTCCCTCGGCCGCAATGCCCGGGAAGCCAGCTACGTCGCCTTCGCCGGCGGCGGCCCGGCCCAGGCCGCGATCCTCGGCGCGCAGGTGAAGGCCGGCATTTCGGGCGTCTCCGAATTCGCCGAGCAGGTGAAGGCGGGCCGCATGCGGGCGCTGGCGACCACCGGCGAGACGCGCAGCCTGGACGGCGTGCCGACACTGAAGGAAAGCGGCATCGACATCGTCATGGGCAATTGGCGCGGGTTGTTCGGCGCGCCGGGCATCAACGCAGCCCAGACCCGCGCACTGGTCGACTACGTCACCGCCGTGCACGCCGCCCCGGCCTGGCAGGAGATCCTGACCACCCGCGGCTGGGACGACGCCTTCCTGACCGGCGATGCCTTCGCCCAGTTCCTGACCCGCGACCACGCGGAGACCGAGCAGGTGCTGCGCGACATCGGCCTGGCGAGCTGACATGCCCGCCAGCACGGCCCGTCGCGGCCCCGATCTCGCCGCGGCGCTCTTCGTGCTGGCGGTCGGACTGCTCTCCCTCTGGCAGACCGCCATCATCCCGACCTCGCCCATCTATGCGCAGGTCGGGCCGAAGGCGGTGCCCTACCTGGTCTCCGCCTGCCTCGTCGCCCTCGGCATCGGGCTGACCACCGTCGCCATCCGCGGCGGCTGGTCGCAGGATATCGAGGAGCTGCAGGACGCGGCGCCGCTGAACCCGCGCGCGCTCGGCCTGCTGCTGGCGGGCCTGCTGGCCAACCTGGTGCTGATCGAGCCCTTCGGCTTCACCATCGCCGCCACCGCGCAATTCGTGCTGGTCGCCGCCGCCTTCGGGTCGCGCGCCATCCTGCGCAACCTGGTCATCGCCTTCATCGTGTCGCTGGCCGCCTACGGGCTTTTCGTGAAAGGGCTCGGCGTGAACATCGGCGCGGGCGTGGTGGAAACGCTGGTCTTCGGAGACCCCGGCTGATGGGTGCGATCGAAGGCCTGACCCTCGGCTTCAGCCACGCGCTGTCGCTGTCCAACCTCGGCTGGGCGCTGCTCGGCTGCTTCCTCGGCACCGCCATCGGCGTGCTGCCCGGCATCGGCCCGGCGCTGACCATCGCGCTGCTGCTGCCGATCACCTTCAGCGTCTCCGCCACCGGCGCCTTCATCCTGTTCTGCGGCATCTTCTACGGCGCGATGTATGGCGGCTCCACCACCTCCATCCTGCTGAACACGCCGGGCGAGTCAGGATCGATCATCACCGCCCTGGAAGGGGCGAAGATGGCGAAGAACGGCCGCGCGGGACCGGCGCTGGCCACCTCCGCCATCGGCAGTTTCGTGGCCGGCACCGTGGGCACCATCGGCATCGCCTTCCTCGGCCCCATCGTCGTCGAGCTCGCGCTGAAACTCGGCCCGGCCGAGTACTTCATGCTGATGGTGCTCTGCTTCGTCACCGTCTCCGCCGTGCTCGGCGGCTCCGCGCTGCGCGGCCTCACCAGCCTCGGCTTCGGCCTGCTGCTGGGGCTGGTCGGCGTCGACCTGCAGACCGGCCAGCCGCGCCTCACCTTCGGCGTGCCCGAACTGCTGGACGGCGTGAACGTCGTGCTCGTCGCCGTCGCCCTGTTTGCCGTGGGCGAAACCCTCTACCTCGCCTGGCGCTACATCGACGGCCCCGTCGAAGTGCGCCACGTCGGCAGCATCATGATGAGCAAATCCGACTGGAAACGCTCCTTCTGGCCCTGGATCCGCGGCGCCGGACTCGGCTTTCCCTTCGGCGTCATGCCCGCCGGCGGCACCGAAATGCCGACCATGCTGAGCTACTTCATGGAACGCAAAATGGTGAAACCCGAATTCGCCAAGGAATTCGGCACCACCGGCGCCATCGAAGGCGTCGCCGGCCCCGAAGCCGCGAACAACGCCGCCGCCGCCGGCGTGCTCGTGCCGATGCTGACGTTGGGGCTACCCACCAGCGCCACCGCCGCCATCATGCTCTCCGCCTTCCAGTCCTACGGCATCCAGCCCGGACCGCTGCTCTTCACCAACCAGGCCGACCTGGTCTGGACCCTGATCGCATCCCTCTTCATCGCCAACGTCATGCTCGTCGTGCTGAACCTGCCCCTCGTCGGCCTCTGGGCGCGCATCCTGAAAATCCCACAACCCCAACTCTACGCCGGCATCCTCGTCTTCGCGACGATCGGCACCTACGGCATCAGCAACTCCGTCATCGACCTCGTGCTGCTCTACGGCATCGGCATCATCGCCATGTTCATGCGCCGCTTCGACTTCCCCGTGGCCCCCGTCGTCATCGGCATGATCCTCGGCCCCATGGCCGAACAAGCCATGCGCCAAGCCCTGACCATCAGCCAAGGCGACTGGACCGTCTTCATCACCCGCCCCATCAGCCTCGCCATCCTCCTCATCGCCCTCGCCGCCCTCGCCGGCCCCCACCTCTACGCCGCCTGGCTGCGCCGGATGGCGTGAGGGATTGCGCCAGGTGGTTTGCAAGGAGGGCTCTGCCCTCCCTGCACCCTCCCGCCAGGAGGCAGTGGCCTCCTGGACCTCAGGACCTTGAACAGAAATGGAGAGGGGCCGGTAGGACCGCCGAACATGCGGTACCTCCGGCCCCTCTCCATTTCTGTTCATGAATCAAAGGGTTCCAAGGGGCCACTGCCCCTTGGCAGGGGGTGCAGGGGGACAGCGTCCCCCTGCAATCACCCGCGCACCCTCATCACCGCCCCGGCACGGCATAGGCGATGACGTGGTCGCCGGGTGTGGTGCCGAGGGAGCCGTGGCCGCCGGCGATGACGAGGAGGTATTGGCGGGAGTCGGTGCCGGTGTAGGTCATGGGGGTGGCTTGGCCGCCGGCGGGCAGGCGGGATTCCCAGAGTTGGCGTCCGGTGGTGGTGTCGTAGCTGCGGATGTAGTTGTCGACGGTGCCGGAGAGGAAGGCGAGTCCGCTGCGGGTCAGCAGGGGGCCGCCGAGGCTGGGCACGCCCATGCGGAAGGGCAGTGGGAGGGGGGACATGTCGCGCACGGTGCCGTTGCGGTGCTGCCAGGCGATGGCGCCGGTGGTGAGGTCGACGCCGGCGACGCTGCCCCAGGGTGGTTGCTGGCAGGGCAGGCCGATCAGCGAGAGGAAGGGTTTGAGCTCGACGGCGTAGGGCGCGCCGAAGTTTTCGTTGAGGGCGGGGAGTGCGCCGGAGGGTGGGGTGTTGCCCTGGACGTAGAGCGCGGTGGGGTTTTCGCGCGGGATGAGGCGGGAGACGAAGGCCAGCGAAGCGGGGGTGGTGAAGGCGATCTGGCGTTCCGGGTCGACGGCGATGCCGCCCCAGTTGAAGACGCCGAAATTGCCGGGGTGGATGATGGAGCCTTCGAGCGAGGGCGGCGTGTAGCGGCCTTCGTAGCGCAGGCGGCGGAGCTGGATGCGGCAGGCCATCTGGTCGAGGAGCGTGGCGCCCCACATGCGGGCGCCGGTCAGCGGCGGCGGGTTGAAGGACAGGGCGGAAACGGGCTGGGTGGGGGCGGTGGTGTCGCCGGCGACGGCGCCCTGTGGCGCGGGCACTTCGCGGATCGGCAGGATGGCGGTGCCGGTGCGGCGGTCCAGCACGTAGAGCTCACCCTGCTTGGTCGGCTGCACCAGGGCCGGCACCGCCTGGCCGTTCACGGTGAGGTCGATGAGCGTCGGCTGGGAGGGAACGTCGTAGTCCCAGAGGTCGTGGTGCACGGTCTGGAAGACCCAGCGCAGACTGCCATTGGCGAGGTCGAGCGCCACGACGGCGGAGGAGAAGCGTTCCACATTGGCGCTGCGGTTGCCGCCGAACTGGTCGGGCGGCTGGTTGCCCAGCGGGACGTAGACCAGCCCGAGGGCGGGGTCGGCGCTGAGGATCGACCAGGCATTGGGGGAATTGACGGTGTAGGTCGCCTCCGGCGCGATGGGGGCGGTATTGTCCGGCGCGCCGGAATCCCAGTTCCACAGCAGGGCGCCGCTGCGCGCGTCGTAGCCGCGGATGACGCCGGACTGTTCGCGGGTGGAGACGTTGTCGAGCACGGTGCCGCCGATCACCAGCACGCCATTGGCCACCACGGGCGGCGAGGTGGAGTAGTACCCGCCCGGCCGGGGGTTCGGCATATTGGCCCAGAGATTGATCTGCCCGGTGCCCTCGCCGAAGTTGCGGCACACCGCGCCGGTCTCCGGGTCCAGCGCAATGACCCGGCCATCCGCGGTCGGCATGAACAGGCGGGCGCCGCAGTCCAGGGTCGCGGCGGCGCCGGCGGTCGCGATGGGCAGGTTCGGCACGGCGGCGCGGGCGGCGGCCTCGCGGGCCGGGTCCAGCGGGGTGGGTGCGGGCGCGTCGGCGGCCGGGGCGGGCAGGAAGGACAGGCCGCGGCAGGTCAGGTGCTGCAGCGCCAGGTTGTCCAGGACATTCGGGCGGTAGCGCCAGAGCTCGGCGCCGGTCGTCGCATCCAGCGCGATCACCGACTGGTGCGGCGTGCAGAGGAACAGGCGGTTGTCGATCTTCAGCGGGGTGACCTGGAAGGTGGTCTCCTCCGGCTCGCCGGGCTGGCCGCGGACATCGCCGGTGCGGTACTGCCAGGCCACTTCGAGGCGGCTGACATTCTCGGGCGTGATCTGGTCCAGCGGCGAGAAGCGCTGGCCGAGACCGGTGCGGCCATAGGCGTGCCATTCGCCGGGCGGGATGCCATCGGGGGCGGCGGCGAGGCGGCGCTCCGGCAGCCGGCCCTCGATGGCATGCGGGTCGCGCAGCATGGCCAGCGCGGCGGTGACGCCGGTGGCGAGCACGACGAGGCTCAGTGCCAGGCCGCTGCCGCGCAGGGCCCGCGTGCCGAGGGGGCGGGTGACCCAGGGTGTCAGCAGGACCAGGCCCAGCACCACCAGCATGCCGCCGCGCGGCGCCAGCGCCCACCAATCGAGCCCCACCTCCCAGATCGCCCAGCCGAGCGTGCCGAGCAGCAGCAGGGCGAAGACCACCAGCGCCTCGGACCGGCCGCGCCAGAGCAGGACGCCGCTGGCCAGGCTGGCGAGGCCGGCCAGCAGGTAGAACCAGGACCCGCCGAGCAGGATCAGCCAAGCGCCGCCGCCGGCGAGGCCGAGGCCGGTCAGCAGCAGGATCGCGGCGACCAGGCGCGGCAGCAGCAGCGGGCGGGATTGTGGCATGAAGGGGGCTCCGGGCTGGTTCCGGTGCCAACGTCTGAAACCGCGCAGGTTTCCGGGCTTCAGGGTTCCGATGCGCAGGCGGCGACCAGCAGGGCCAGCAGATCCTTCGCCACCTCCGCATCGCGCGGCGCCGGGTGCCACAGGTCGCTGCGCGGGGCCTCTGCCCGCAGGGTGCAGAAGCCATGCACCCCGGCCCAGGCCAGCGCCAGCCGGGCGCGTCGCGCACGATCCTCCGCCCGCGGCACCAGCGCCTGCATCGCCGCATCCAGCGGGTCCCGTGCGCGGCGGGAGGCTTCGGCCCAGGCGGCATCCGCCGTGTCGATCAGGTCGGTGCGGAACATCAGGCGGAAATGCGCGGGATTGTCGCGCACGAAGGCCATGTAGCCGCGGCCGGTTGCCGCCAACTGCTCGGCCGGGCTGGCCCCCGCGGGCAGGGCCGCCACGGCGGCTTCCATGGCGGCGCGCAGGCGCTGGGATTGTTCGGTGGCGAAGGCCGTCATCAGCCCGCGCTTGTCGCCGAAATGCGGCGTGGCGGCGGAATGGGAGACGCCGGCGCGGCGGGCGCATTCGCGCAGGCTCACCGCCTCCGGCCCCGATTCCTGGACGATCTCGGCCACGGCATCCAGCAGGGCGCGGCGCAGGTCGCCGTGGTGGTGGCGGCCGCGGGCTTTGGGGGTGACGGACATGCCCGGACTCTGCGCCGCGTCATTTAACTTGACAATGGTCAGAAATGGGCCAGAAACTGACCGTCGTCAAGTTCAGGGGCCAGGCCATGCCGCTCGAAACCCTATTCTCCGCCGCCGGTAGTCTCGCCATGGCGGGCTGGCTGGCCCTGCTGCTGGCGCCGGGGCGGCGCTGGGCGAACTGGCAACTGGCAGGGCTGGCCATCCCCGCGCTGCTGGCCGCGCTCTATGTCCTGCTGCTGGCCTGGCACTGGGGCGGGGCCGAGGGCGGCTTCGGATCGCTGGCGCAGGTCGCGGCGCTGTTCCGCAACCCGGGCCTGCTGCTGGCCGGCTGGGTGCACTACCTGGCCTTCGACCTCTTCCTCGGCGCCTGGATGTGCCGGCGCGGCACGGCGGAGGGGATGAACCCCTGGGCCATCCGCCTCTGCCTGCCGCCCACCTTCCTCGCCGGGCCGGCCGGGCTGCTGCTGTTCCTCGGCCTGCGCCTGGTGCGGCGATGAGGGCGCTGATCGCGGAGCTGCACCGCCGCCAAGCCCTGCTGGCCTGGGCCGGCTGGGTCGCGCTGGGGTTCCTGGCCTTCAGCCTGGCCGCCATGGCGGTGGATGGGCGGCAGATCCACGGCGTCTCCGTCTGGACCAAGCCGGCCAAATTCGCCGCCTCCTTCATCGCCTGGTTCTGGACCCTGGCCTGGGCCTGGGGCGTGCTGGCGCCGGCGGCGCGGCGCGGGGTGCTGGCCGGGCTGGTGGTCTGGGTGACGCTGGGGGCGGCCGGTTTCGAGCAGGGCTGGATCACCTTCCGGGCAGCCGCCGGCCTGCCGAGCCATTTTGCCGAGGATGCGCTCGGGCAGCTGATGTTCAGCCTGATGGGGCTGGGCGCGGCCCTGCTGGTGGCCATGGCGGCGCTGCTCGGACTGCTGGTGCTGTGGCGCGGCGATGTGGCCCAGCCGCGCGGTTGGCGGCTGGCGGTCGGGCTGGGGCTGGTGGTGGCGGGGGTGCTGGGCGGGGTGACGGGCTTCTCCATGGGCGGCGCCGGCAGCCCGCTGGTCGGCGGCAGCGGCACGCCGGGCCTGCCGCCCTTCTTCTGGTCGCGTGACGGCGGCGACCTGCGCGTGGCGCATTTCCTCGCCATCCACGCCATGCAGGCCCTGCCCGGTTTCTGGCTGGTGACCCGCGCGACCGCCTGGCCGATGGCGGCCGTCAGCCTCGCCTGGGCCGGGCTTTCGGTGGCGGCGCTGCGGCTGGCGCAGGCGGGGCTGCCGCTCTCGCCGTAACCGCGCCATCATCGGGCGGCAGGACTGCGCCGATGCCGCCCGAATCGCCCCTGCTCCGCCGCACCCTGTTCGCCCTGCTGGTCGCGGCGATCGCGGCGCTGCTGCTGGTTCTCACCCTGCGCGTGTTCTGGCCCGGCGGCATCGGCGCGCTGGAATGGGCGATCTTTGGCTGTCTCGCGCTGACCATCCCCTGGGCGGCGCTTTCGGCCGCCAATGCGCTGGTCGGACTGGTGATCCTGTTGCGGGAGCGTGACCCGCCCGCCGCCGTGCTGCCGGCGCTGGCCCGCACGCGGCCCGGCCCACCGGATTCCGTCACCGCGCTCTTCGTCTGCCTGCGCAACGAGGAGATGTCGGCGGTCCTGCCGCCCCTGGCCCAACTGCTGCGGGACCTGGACGCGGCCGGGGCCGGAGACCGTTTTCGCCTCTGGCTGCTCTCCGACACCCAGGACCCGCAGGCCGTCGCCGCCGAGGAAGCCGCGGCCCAAGACTTCCTCGCCGCCCATCCCACCGCCCGCTACCGCCGCCGCGCCGACAATGCCGGCTACAAGGCCGGCAATGTGATGGAGGCGCTGGACCACCAGCTGACCGACGAGACCTTCTTCCTCACCCTCGACGCCGACAGCGTGATGAGCGCCGCCGCGGTGCTGCGCCTGGTCGCGGTGATGGAGGCCGATCCGCGGCTCGGCATCGTGCAGCAGCTCATCGTCGGCCGCCCCGCCACCGCGGCCTTCCCGCGCCTGTTCCAGTTCGGCATGCGCGCCGGCATGCGCGCCTGGGCCACCGGCCAGGCCTGGTGGCAGATGGATGCGGGCCCCTATTGGGGCCACAATGCGATCCTGCGCGTCGCCCCCTTCCGCGACCATGCGAAGCTGGAGGCGCTGCCGGATGGCAGCCGCATCCTCAGCCACGACATGGTGGAGTCGGTCCGCCTGCAATCCGCCGGCTGGGCCGTGCGCTGCCTGCCGGCCGAGGATGGCAGCCAGGAGGCCAATCCGCCCGCCCTGCCCGAATTCCTGCGACGCGACGAACGCTGGGGCGCCGGCAATATGCAGTACCTGTGGCTGTTCCGCCTGCCGGGGATGACCTGGCTCGGGCGGCTGCAATTGCTGCAGGCGATCCTGCTGTTCCTGGGCGCGCCACTCCACGCGCTGGCGCTGCTGCTGGCCTTGGCGAATGCGCTGACCAGCGGCGGTGCCGCGACGCCGATGGGCGCGCTGGCGCTGGCCATCCTCGCGCATTGGCTCTGCTATTTCGCACCGAAACTCGCCGGCTATGCGCAGGTGCTGCTGCAGCGCCATGCGGCGCGCCGCTATGGCGGCCGCGCGGCCTTCGCGCGCGGGGCGCTGGCCGAGCTTGTCTTCACCCAATTGTTCGAACCGCTCTCGATCCTGAACAAGGCGCTCTTCCTGGCCCGGCTGCCCTTCGGCGCGCGCCCCGGCTGGCTGCCGCAGAACCGCGCCGATCGCGGCGTCGCCTGGTCCGACGCCACGCGCCTGCTCTGGCCCCACAGCACCATCGGCCTGCTGCTGACGGCGGGCTTTGCCCTGGTCTCCGCGCCGGCGCTGCTGCTGGCGCTGCCCTTCACGGCCGGGATGATCCTGGCCGTGCCGCTGTGTGTCGCCACCGCCGATCCGCGCCTTTCGGCCTGGCTGCGCCAGCGGGGGATTGCGGCGGTGCCGGAGGAGCTGGCGCCTTAAGGCGCCAGCCGCGCCAATTGCCCGGCCTGCGCCGCCGCCACCGCGGCCTCCGCATCCGCCGGCAGCAGCAGACGCGCCGCCACCAGCCGCGCGCTGGCCTGGCGCACCGCCGCCACATAGGATTCCGGCGTCGGGTACAGCTCCTCGATCGAGGGTCGCGGATCGCCGGCCGCCTGGCGCGCGGCGCGCGTCTCCGCGAAGGGCACCACGCCGCCGACCTGGGTGCAGATCTCCTGCGGACCCTCCGCGCCCGTCTGCGCGTTCCAGCCGACATAGCTGGCGCGCGGCGCCTCGATGATCGGCAGGCGGATGCCGCCCACCGCATTGCCGTCCAGCCCGGCGCGCGGCAGGAAGATCGGGTAGCTGCCGCCCGCGGTCGGCAGCGGCGCCGTCTGCTCGATGAATTCGGCGCGCACATATTGCCCGCGATAGGGCAGGCCCGGGATCGCCGGATAGACCATCTCGGGCCGCGTCAGCGTGCCGGCGGCGAGCGTCGGGAAGCGGCTCGCCGGCGGCTCCACACCCTCCCGCACCCAGGCTTCCATGGCGACGATCAGCGCACGCAGCGCCGCGCCCTGGCTCAACGGATTCAGCGCCATGCCGCAGGCCTCGCTGCGCCGCGCCACCGCATTCCACGGATTGCCGTGCGGCGCGCCGGCGACCATGTAGGCGCGCACATTGGACGGCAGGTCGTGATGGTTGCCGGCGGTGTCCGTCACCAGAAGGCTCGCCTGCGAGCCCCAGAACTCGAATTCCGAATCCATCTGCATGATGACGGGGCAGCTGTTCGTCAGGCTGCAGCGCAGCAGGATGCCGTCGCGCTTGCCGCTGACGGCATCCTCCATCACCGCATAGGTGAAGGGAAAGCCGAGCACCGGGAACAGCCGATCATATTGCGGCCCGGGATTGCGCCCCGGCTGCCCGAAGCGGGCGTTCGTAAAACTGCGGCGGGCGCCGGGGATCACCGGCATCATGCCCTCGAAGACCAGCCGCCCGGCCTCGTCCTCGTTCATGCCGAAATAGAGAAGATCGCGCAGCACGCGGCCGGATTGCGAAATGCCGAGGCCGATGGCGCGATCCACCGCAGGCCGCCCCTGCACCGCCAGCGGATTTTCGGGCCCCGTCGCACGGCGCAGGAAGGCGGTGACGTCGCGGATCGCGGCGAGCCCGATGCCCGTCACCTGCGGATCGCGCGCCGTATAGGTCAGCTCATAGAGCGCGCCGGCCGCCATGCCCTCCGGCCGCGTGATCTCCAGCGTGCTGTCATCGATGAAGCTGAAGCCGAGCCCCGCCGGCGTCTGCCGTTCCATATCCGTGCGCGCCCGCACCGTCAGCCGCGCGCTCGCGCGATCCGCCACCGGATAGCTCAGCGTCACCCGCTGCGGGCTGGTGGCATTCGAAAATGTCCATTCCTCGCGGGAGGGGCCGGAGACGCCCGGCACGGTCGGCAGCGCGATGCGAAGCAGGTCCGCCCCCTGCGGGCTGTCATGCTGCCACCCCGCCCAGACCAGCGTGAAACCCTGGTCGAGCAGGAAGCCATTGCCGGCATCGCCGGGCTGCGCCAGGCGAAGGCCCGCCGTGCCCTCGGTATCCTGCACCCAGCCGGGCAGCAGCTTGCGGCCGCGGTTCAGCACCTCGAACAGCAGCGTGCCGTTCGGCCGCGCGGGGCGCAGGATCACGACATCCGTCGTCGCCTCCACGCGGCCTTGCGCATTGCGCGGCGCGCGGTCCAGGTCGACGATCACCGCATTGCGCGGATTGGCCGGATCCAGCGCCAGCGTCGCCCGCGCCGTGATTTTCTCCGCAGTTCCACGCGCGCCGAATTCGCGCCCGCCGAGCGCCGGCGCTTCGCGCGCGAGAATCTCGAAGCGCGTCACCTCGGCCGCGGCCGGCAGCGCACCGCCCATCGCCAATGCCAGCGCGCCCCAGCGCGCCAGCCTTGCCTGCACCTTACCCATCCCGTCCCTCCGGCCGCGCTTGCTGCGCCTTGCGACCGACATGCTTCGCCCGGATGCGCCGCTTGGCAATGGGTCAGGCTCTCAGCGCAGGAAATCGGCAAAGCCGTCGCGCAGCGCCTGCGCCCGGCCCTCCCGCGTCACTTCCCACAGCGGATTGTCGACGGACAGCCGCGCGCCACCATCGCGCGTCACGCCGCGCACCACGACGGGCGCCACCGTGCGCGTCTCGGTCCCCAGCAGGTCGAGCGGAATGCGGATGAAGATGCCGCGGTCGAAACTGCCCTCGCCGAAGCGGCTGAAGGGCACGTCGGTGAAGGTCGCGAAACCGCCGATCTCGATGCCGCTGGCGAAGCGGCGCGACAGCTCCACCGTCGCCCCCCAATCGCCTGCCAGATACCGCCCGGCGCGCACCACGCCCTGCAGATTGTACCAGGGCAGGTCGGCATAGGCCGAGACATGCCCCGTGGTGACATGATAGCCGAGCACGCCGAGGCGCTGGTCGTAGTCCCGCTGCGCCACCTGCGCGATATCGACACCCAGCGCATAGGGCCGATCCTGCGGCCGCCACAGCACCTCCGCCGACAGGCCCGCGAACATCGGCTCCAGATACCCCGCCGTGGCCCGCGCAAAGACATCCGGCGCCAGGCTCCAGATCCGCTCCGCATAGAGCGCGGGGATCGCCGTCTCACCCTCCCGCGCATAGCGCCCCGCCTCGCTGCGCACGCGCGGCAGCACACTGTCGGAGGGCGGCGCATCCGCGAGATTCCCCGCCAGGCTGCGCGACACGCTGCCCGCCATGGCGAAGCCGCGGCCGATCTCCCAGCGCGCGCCCACCACCGCCGCCGCCTGCCAGCGCAGGGTGCGGGACGGATCGCCCAGCAGCAGCGAAAGCCGCGGCTCCGCCCCCCAGGCGAAGCCGCTGCCGCCATCGATCAGCCCGAAGTCATCCGCGCCGGCGGCGCCCAGCGTGCTGGCGAAGAACACCTCCTCCGCACTGCCATCGCCGCGGCTCGCCGCCTCCATCGCGCGCCGCGGCAGGGTCAGCCGCGCCACCTCCACCCCGGCCTGGCGCCAGGACAGCACCAGCCGCTCCACCTCGCGCGGCAGATGCGGCTGCACCGCGCGCAGCACGCGCCCCGCCGCCCCCGCCAGCCGCCGCTGCCGGCCACCCGCCACGGCGATCCGCACCTCGGCGCCGCGGATCTCCACCGCCACCGGGCGAAAGCCCGCCTCGCGCAACGCCTCCCGCACCGCTGCCTCAGGCTCCACCACCACAACCGGCCGCGCCCCCATGGCGGGCAGCCGCTCCCGCTCCGGCACCCGGTCCGGGTCCAGCCGCGCCGAGATCCGAAACAGCAGGTCCGTCCCATGCACCCAGTCCAGCCCGGCATCCAGCCAGCCGTTCGACCAGTGCAGCCCGTAGTTCAGCCGGCTCCGCGCCTCCCCCCGCAACCCCATGGTCCGCGCCGGCCAACCACCCCGCTCATCCCGCAAGGCATCCCCGGACCACTCCACCTTCCCGCGCAGCCCCTCGACACTTCCCAGCGGCGTCCAAAGCTCCGGCAGCGAATATTCCAACCCGCCGAACAGCGCCGCCTGATCCCCCCGAAAGAACGGAAAGGTATTCACCGACCCGCCCTGCCCCACCTCCCGCGGCCGCTCCTCGAACCGCGGGGAAATCACCGTCAGCGGATTGCCGAAATCATCCCCCGTCCCCATCCGACCCCAGCCCATCCCCAGCGTCGCATCCCAATTCCCCCACCGCTTCGACGCCACCAGATACTCGGCCGAATACAGACCCGTGCCGATGAAATCCTGCAGCCCCACCGCCACCGCCGGCCACCAATCACTCTCCTGCACCAACCGAACCTTCACATCGAAAGCCCGGTCCGTCGTCATCCCGGCCCCCGTCGTCCCATCCAACCGCTCCGCCAGGCGAAACGTCGCCTCCAGCCACGGCAAGGCCTGCCAATTCAGGAAATGAAACCGCCGCTGGTGCCGCACCGACGACCCCGCCTCCACCACCCCATCCGGCCTGAACCGCGCATTCCGCACCTCGACCAGCCCCACCCCCCCAAAGCTGGACCCCGTCCCCGGCACCTCCTGCGCGCTCAGCGTGACGGGCAGGAACAGCGTGAGGAGGAGGAGGGAGGTGCGGGTGGTCTGCAAGGGGGCTTTGCCCCCCTGCACCCCCCACCAGGAGGCAGTGGCCTCCTGGACCACGGGACCTTGTGCAGGAAGGGAGAGGGGCCAGCGGGACCGCCTGACATGCGGTCGCTCCGGCCCCTCTCCCTTCCTGCACATGAATCGAAGGGTTCCAAGGGGCCACTGCCCCTTGGCAGGGGGTGCAGGGGGACAGCGTCCCCCTGCAAGGCAGCCCGCGCCGCCTTCCCTCCCCCTCAACGCAGCTCCCGCGCGATCACCGCGAGGGCGGCGGAGGAGATGGTGACCTGGCTCAGCACTTGGGTGAGGTCGCGGATGAAGCCCCAGGTTTCGTAGGGGGAGGGGTCTTGGGGGATGACGATGAGGCTGCCGGGGGGGATGGGCGGGCTGCCGAGTTGCCAGGCGGAGAGGCCGGCGGGGTTGGCCTGGCCGTTGGGCAGGACGATGAAGGCGCGGGCGGTGTCGGCGAAGCGTTGGGTGCCGCCGGCGGCGCGGGTGTAGTCGCTGGCGCGCCAGCCGGATTGGAATTGCAGGCTGCCGGGGTTGAGGACGGCGCCGACGACGGTGACTTCGTTGGGGCGTTTCGGGATGACGATCAGGTCGCCCGGTTCCAGCAGCACGTCGCGTTCCGGGTGGGCGGCGAGTTGCACGGGGTCCGCTTCCACCACCATGCGTCCGGCCGCCTGGGCCTGGCGGAGGGAGGCGGCGAGTTCGCGGCCCGCGGTGATGGCGCTGCCGACATCGACGCCCTGGCCGCGCCCGCCGGCCACGGCCTGGCCGGCGGCGACCTGCACCAGGGAGGTTTCGAGGTCGCGGGCGGTGCGGGCGAAGCCTTCCTGCTGGCGGCGGCGGACGCTGTCGCGGGTAAAGACGGCGCCGTAGGGGTAGGCCTGGGGGGTGAGGCCGCCGGCGCGGGCCAGGAGTTCGGAGAGTTTCTCGCCGCGGCGGATGTCGTAGGTGCCCGGCCGCACCGCTTCGCCGGCCAGCACCACGGGGCCGGATTCGCGGTCCGAGAAGCCGCGGGGGATGCGGATGACGTCGCGTGGGGACAGGCGCACGGCGCGAAAATTGCCGGAGCGGAGGTCGAGCAGCAGGCGGGACAGCGGGTGGCTGCCGGACTGGTCCACGGGTTCGCGGGCGAGTTCGATCGCGGAGAGGTCGGCGCCGTCCGTCGCACCGCCGGCGGCGGCCAGCAGCAGGTCGAGGCCCGTATCGTCGAGCAGCGGGAAGAGCCCGGGCTGGCGCACCTCCCCGCTGAGCAGGACGGAGGTGTCGAGCAGGAAGCCCAGCAGCTGGGGATAGTCGCGGAAGACCGGCGGGCAGCCGGGCGTGCCGATCTCGGGGAAGCCGGCGCCGCGGGCATGGGCGAAGCGGGCGGGCGCGCTGCGGGCGGCGATGGCGAGTTGCGTCAGCGCCGGGCAGGCGTCCTCGGCCGGCGGCTCGCCGCGCAGCGCGCGCTGCACGGGCGGGCTGGCGAGCCAGGCGATGTCGGACTGGCCGAGCACGATCACCTCGTCCCCTTCGGCGAGGGGAAGGTCGCTTTCGCCGCGCAGGCTGCGCGACAGGTCGAAGGGGATGAAGCGGCGGCCGCGCGTGGCCGGGTCCAGCCGCAGCACCACGGCCATGCGCGGATAGGGATCGGCCCGCACCAGCCGGGCGTCGTTCAGCAGGGCGCGCAGCGTGGTGCCGCCGCGGCCGGCGGCGCGGGTGACGGGGGCGGTGACGTGGCCGGCCAGCCGCAGCTGGTTCGCCACCACGTCCGCGCCGGGCTGCACGAGAACGCTGTCGCCGCGCCGCACCGCGTCGCGCGGGCTGATCTCCGCAAAACTGCGGCGGCCGCCGGCATCGGTGCCCTGCACCAGGTAGCGGTTCCCGGCCGGGCGCAGCGGGTCGCCGGCCAGGCGCAGCACGGTGGAAAGGGGCGCGCTGGTGGCGCGCGCCGGCAGTTCGTAGATGCCGGGCCGCGTCACCTCCCCGGCCACCGCGACCACGCTGCCGAGCGGCGGGACGATGATGCGCTCGCCCTCGCGCAGGGTGAGGTCCGCCTCGCCGCCCTCCCCGGTGATGACGGCGTAGAGGTCGATGGTGCGGCGCCCGCCGGGGCCTTCCACGCGGATGGCGCGCAGGCTGCCGGTGCGGCGCGGCCCGCCGGCCTGCATCAGCGCATCGAGCACGGAGGACAGCGCGGTGACGGTCTGCATGCCGGGCCGCTGCACCTCGCCGGCCACGAAGACGGAGACCTGCCGCACCTGGCCGATCGAGAGGAAGATCTCGGTGCCTGGAAGGTCGCGCGCGGCGCGGGCCTCGAGGTCGGCGCGGAGCTCGGCCAGGCTGCGGCCGGCGGCGGGGATGGGCGGCAGGTCGGGGGTCAGGATGGTGCCGTCGCGCTGCACGCGCAGGCTCAGCGTGGCGCGGCTGCGGCCGCGGAGTGCCAGCACCAGCTCATCGTCTCGGCCGATCACGTAGTCGCCGGGCAGGGCGCCGATGGCGGGCGGCGTGCGGGCGCCGGCGGCGAAGGTGTCGTAGCCGAACTGGCGCAGCGGCAGGCCGAGTCTTTCGGCGAAGAAGGCCTCGATCTGGGACAGTCCCTCCGGGACCGGCGTGGCAAGGGCGGGACCCGGCGAGGGTGCTGGCGCGCTGGGCGCGGGCAAGGGCCCGGTGCTCGCGGGGCTGCGGCCGGCGGCGGCGTCGCGCATGCGCTGCAGGATCTCCTGCTGCGCGGCGGGCGGCAGCGTCGGCACCGGCAGGCCGCCAGGCAGCAGGGAGGGCAGGGCGGGCGGCGCCAGCGCCGTGCCTTCGGCGCCCGGCCCGCTGAAGGGCACCTGCGCAGCGGCTGGGCTGCCCGCCAGCAGGACGGGAAGAAGCCAGGCGACGCACGGGAGCCCCAACCACAGGGTGAATTTCATCTTCATTCTTCAGCCTGGAGGGAGCATAGGCATGTGATTCATGTCTGACCAAGCCCCATTCATTGATGAACGCGACGCCGGCCTCGCCCCCGAGGCAGACCGCAAGCCGTGGCTGCCGCAGGGCGCCCGGCTGCGCCTGCTGGCCGATGCCGCCTGGCGGCTGGGCCCGCGCCCGGTCGCGCTGCTGCTGTGGCACCGGGCCTCTCTGGCGCTGGGCCTGCCGCAGCGGGCCCTGGCCCGGGCGGCGGCACCGGCGGGCCGCTTCCTGCCCCGGGCCGCGCCTCCGCCGCCTGGCCTGCCGGCTGCGGAGGCGGCGCGACTCCTCCAGGCGGCGGTGGCCCTGCCGCGGCGGCCGGACTGGCATGGCGGCTACGACCCCGCCGCGCCCGCCCTCGGCATGGCGCTGTTCGATCGCGGCGATATCCGCCCGGTCTGGGAGGCCAGCCGCTTCGGCGACCTGCTGCTGCTGGTCCAGGCCGCGCGGCTGGCCCCCCGGGCTGGGCATCTGGACCGGGCGGAGCGGCTGCTGCGGGACTGGTGCGCCGCCAACCCCGCCTTCCGCGGCCCGGCCTGGGCCTGCGGGCAGGAGGCGGCGTTGCGGGCGCTGTCGCTGGCCCTGGCGCTCGCACTGCTGGAGGCGGATCGCGACCCGCCGCCGGCCGCCCGCGCCCTGCTGCGCCTTTGCGCCCGGCGCATCGCGGCGACGCCGGCCTATGCCGCGGCGCAGGACAACAACCACAGCCTCTCCGAGCCCGCCGGCGCCTTCGCCTGCGCACTGGTCCTGGGCGACGCCACCGGCGCATCCCGCGCGGCCGAAAGACTGGCGGCGGCGGTGGCGCGGCTGGTGGCACCCGATGGCGGTTTTTCCCAGGTCTCGGCCGGCTATGCGCGGCTGGCGCTGGATGTGCTGTCCCTCGCCGAATGGCTGCGCCGGCGGCATGGCGCCAAAACCTTCCCGGCGCCGCTCACCGCCCGCGCCGCGGCGCTCACCGCCTGGCTGCACCGGGTGACGGCGGCGGAGGATGGCAGCGGCCCCGGCCTCGGCGTGGAGGATGGCTCCGCCTTCGCCGATCTCGGCCTGCATGGCCCGGCCGATGCCCGCGGCAGCGTGGAGCGCGCGGCGCGGCTTTTTGCCGAGGCCGGCGGCGACCTGCCGCGGGATGCGGGCTGTGCCTGGCTCGGCCTGCCCGCCCCCGCCGCGCGGCTGGCGCGGCCGGCGCGCTGGCGGGCCACGGGCAGCCAGGGCTGGGCGGCGGTCGGCGCCACCGCGCTGCTGCGCTGCGGCCCGCTGCCCTTCCGGCCCGCCCAGGCCGACCTGCTGCACCTGACCCTGCGCGACGGTCCGCGCCACATCCTGCGCGATGCCGGCACCGGCGCCTACAATCCGCCCTCGCCCTGGTGGTGGGCGGCGCTGGCCGGCGGCGCCGCGCACAATGCCGTGCTCTTCGACGAGGCCGAGCCGATGCCCCGCCTCGGTCGCTTCCTCCTCGCCCGCTGGCCCCGGCTGCGGAACCTGCCGGAGGGCGCGGCACGGCAGGATGCCGCCGGCCATCGCCATGCCCGCAGCGTCGCGGTGCAGGGCCGCCTCTGGACCGTGACCGACGCGCTGGCCGGCCGCTTCCGCCAGGCCAGCCTGCGCTGGCGCCTGCCGCCGGGCGACTGGCGGCTGGCCGAGGACGGCCGGGGCGCGACGGATGGCCGGCTGCGCCTGGCCGTGGCCAGCGATGCCGCGCCGGGCGCGCTGCGCCTCGCGCTCGAGCCCGGCTGGGAAAGCCCCGGCTATGGCCGGATCGCGCGCTGCACCCTGCTGCATATCCGCATCGCCGCGCCGGCGACGCGGCTGGTTACACAAATTCACCTTCCTTAACGAAGATGGATTGCAATTCCCGCAGGCCATCAACATCCTGTGTGGGGAGGCGCCAGGATGCCGCTGGAGATGCTGGTCGGCCGTCTATGGGGGCTTCGCTGGCGCATCCTGCTGCTGGCGGCGCTGCTCCTGGCTGGCGGCGCGGGCGTCGTGCTGTCCTGGCCGCGCAGCTTCGTGGCGGAGGCCCTGGTCGCCCCCTCCGAGACCACGGGCATCGCCACCTCCTCCCTCCTCTCGCCCTCGCCCGCCTTCTCCGGGCTGCTGGACCCCCGGCCGACCGGCAATTTCGCCATCTACCTGGGCGCCCTGCGCTCCGCCGAGGCCGCCATGCTGCTGGCGGAGACCACGCCCCTGCTGGCCGATCTCGCCGCCCGCCGGGCAGAGGGGCCGGGCGGCGCGCTGCGCCGGCTGCTGGGCCTGCGGCTGGAGACCGACCTCGACGATGCCCGCGCCTGGCTGGCACGCAACCTGGCGGTGACCCAGACGCTGGGCGCCGTCACCTGGACCCTGCAGCTCGCCCATCCCGACCGCGACCGGGCGCTGGAGGCGCTGCGCCGGCTGCATGCCTTCGCCGAGGCCAAGGTGCGCGCCGACCTGGAGGATCTGGCCCGGCGCCGGATCGCGGCGCTGGAGGCGCGGCTGGCGCGGGAATCGGACCTCTATATCCGCCAGTCGCTCTACGAGATGCTGGCCCAGCAGCAGCGCGTCGGCCTCGTGGTGGCGGCGGATGAGGCGGTGGCGGCGCGGCTGGTCTCGGCGCCGATCGTCGAACAGCGCGCCTCCCTGCCCAACCGCCCGCTGCTGCTGCTGCTGCTGCTGGTCGCGGCGCCGATGGCCGCGCTGGCGCTGGCGGCGGCCGGGATCCTGCTGGCCGCGCCCCGCCGCGACCCGGCGCTGCCGGCCTTCGGCCTGGAGCCGGCCGAATGAACCCCGCCGCAGCCGGGCTGCTGGCCGCGGCTGCCGGCGGGCTGGCCGCGGTGCTGCAGATGGCCGGCGCGCTGAAGACCGCGCCCCTGCTGGCGGAGGCGCTTCCCTTCGACCTGACCCTGGCCAGCCTTCTCCTCCTGCTGCCGCTGCTGGCCCTGCTGGCGGTGACGCGGCGCTGGGTGGTGGCGCCGGTGCTGGCGCTGCCGCTGGCGGCCGCCGCCTTGCTGTGGCTGTGGCTGGTGGTGGCCGGCGCCTGGTCCCCCTCCCGCCTCGTGCTGGCCCAGAAGCTGCCGGAACTGGCGCTGGCCGGCCCCGCCATGCTGGCCGCCGGCCTGCTGGTGGGGGCGGAGCCCGCGGCACGGCGGGCGCTGTGCCGGGGCACGCTGGGCATCGGCCTGCTGCTGGCCGCGGTGATCGGCCTCGGCGCGCTGCGCGGCTGGCAGGCGATGGCCGAGGAGCTGAACCAGGAGCAGGCGCGGGTGCACCACCAGCTGGCCGGCCTCGCCCTGGCGAGCGCCGCCGCGCTGGCGGCGCTGGCGGCGGTGGAGGCGCGGCACGCCCTGGCGCGGGCCGGCTGGATGCTGGCCGTGCTGGGCCTCGCCACGGCCGCGCTGCTGCCGGGCGGGCGCACCGCGCTGGCGGCGCTGCTGGCCGGCGTCGCCCTGGCGCCGGCCCTGCGGCTGGGCCGTCGCGGCGGCCCCTCCTGGCTGCTGGCGGTGCTGCTGGCCCTGGCCGCCGCCCTGGCCTGGCTGCTGCTGCACCCGGATTGGGTGGAGGGGCTGCGGACGCTGGAGCGGCTGACGGCGGAGCCGGCGGGGCTGGAGGCGCGCCGGGGCCTGTGGCAGGCCGCGCTGCACTGGGCGGGGCAAACGGCGCCCTGGGGGCTCGGCACCGGCGGCTTCACCATCGCCGCAGGACATGGCGAATGGCGCGGCCTCTATCCCCACAACCATGCGCTGGAAGCGCTGGCCGAGGGCGGGCTGCCCGGGCTGCTGCTCTGGCTCGGCGCCTTCGGCGGCGCGGCCCTGGCCATGGCGCGGCTGGCGCCGGGCCTGCCGCCGGCGCGGCTGGCGCGGATCGCGGCGCTGGTGCTGCCGGTGGCGCTGACCATCATGGTCTCCACCGACCTCGGCAATCGCATGGCCTGGTTCGCGCTGGGCCTGGCGCTCAGCCTCGGCCTGACCGTGCGCGCCTTCCAGCTTGCGCCGGTGCCGCGCCATGTATGACCGCTTCGGCAAGCGGCTGCTGGATGCGGTGCTGGCCGCGCTGCTGCTGGCGCTGCTCGCCCCCCTCTTCGTCGCCGTGGCGCTGGCCGTCTGGTGCCGGCTCGGCCGCCCGATCCTCTTCGTGCAGCCCCGCGCCGGCCGCCATGGCCGGCCCTTCACCTTGATGAAATTCCGGTCGATGGCGCCGGGGGCAGCGCCGGATGCGGAGCGGCTGTCCGGCTTCGGCCGGGCGCTGCGGGCCAGCGGGCTGGATGAGCTGCCGCAGCTGGTTCATGTGCTGCGTGGCGAGATGAGCCTGGTGGGCCCGCGCCCGCTGCCGCTCGCCTATCTCGCGCATTACTCGCCCCGGCAGGCGCTGCGGCTGCGGGTGCGGCCCGGGATGCTCGGCCCCGGCGTGGCGGCCGGGCGCAATGCCGTGGCCTGGCCGCAGCGGCTGGAGCTCGGCGCGGACTATGCCAGCCGCCCGGCCCGGCTCGGCCGGGACCTGGCGCTGGCGGCCCGCAGCCTGCTGGTGCTGCTGCGCGGCCAGGGCGTCTCGGCCCCCGGCCATGCCACCATGCCGCTTTTCGCCCCGCCGAACCGCCGGCGGCCGGGCGAGGATGGCTGACGCCCGCCTGCCGCCCCCCCCCCGCGCGCCCGGAAATCATCACGCAACCGGTTGCACCGTCCCGCCGAATGCAGGGAATGCTTGATTTTGGTCGAAAACATCAACCAGTATAAGAAACGTTAAACAGGCATTCAATTTCCTGGTTCATATGGGACACCTCAGGCCCGCACCCCACGCCGCCGCCGTCCTGCCCTTCCCGGGGCGCCAGCCCCCGGAAGGCCAGCCGCCGGCCCGCCTTGCCCTCTCCCCGCCGCATCTGGCGGGTGGCGAGATCGAGGCGCTGCGCGCGACGCTGGAGGCCGGCTGGCTGGCACCCGCCGGCCCCACCCCCGCGGCCTTCGAGGCCGCGATCGGCGCCGCCACCGGCTTCGCCGCCACGCTGGCCACCACCTCCGGCACCGCGGCGCTGCACCTGGGCTACCGGGTGCTGGGCGTGCAGCCGGGCGACGAGGTCTGGGCCCCCGGCATGACCTTCGTCGCCACCGTGGCGCCGGCGGTGCAGATGGGCGCGGTGCCGCGCTTCCTGGATGTGACGGCGGCGGGCTGGACCCTGGACCCGGGCCTGCTGGCGGAGGAGCTGGCCCAGGCCGCGCGCCGCGGCCGGCTGCCGCGGGTGGTGGTGCCGGTGGATCTCTATGGCCAGTGCTGTGACCTGCCGGCCATCGTCGCCGCCTGCGACCGCTGGGGCGTGCCGGTTCTGTGCGACAGCGCGGCGGCCATGGGTGCGCTGCAGCGCGGCGGGCGGCATGCCGGGCGCGGCGCCACGCTCGCCGTCTTCTCCTTCAACGGCAACAAGATCATCACCGCGGCGGGCGGCGGCGCCCTGGCCAGCGACGACCCGGCGCTGATCGCCCGGGCCCGGCACCTGGCGGGCCAGGCGAAGGAGGCCTGGCCGCATTACGAGCATGAGACCACCGGCTATACCTACGGCATCTCCTCCGTCCTCGCCGCCGTCGGCCTGGCACAGCTGCCGTCGCTGGAGGCGCGGGTGCGCCGCCGCCGCGCCATCTTCGCCGCCTATGCGGAGGCGCTGGGCGCACTGCCGGGACTCGACTTCATCGCCGAGCCCGCCTGGGGCCGCGCCAATCGCTGGCTGACCGTGCTGCAGGTGGACCCCGCCCGCTTCGGCGCGGACCGGGAACAGCTGCGGCGGGCGCTGGAGGCGGCGGGTGTGGAAAGCCGCCCCGCCTGGAAGCCGCTGCACCTGCAGCCGGCCTTCCGCGGCAGCCCCCAGGCCGGCGGCGCCGTGGCCGCCGCCCTGTTCGAAGGCGGGCTGTGCCTGCCCTCCGGCAGCGGGATGAGCGAGGCCGACCAGGCCCGGGTGATCGAGGCGGTGACCCGCTGTGCGCGGCGCTGAAGGCGGCTGCACGGCCCAGGCCGGCCAGGGCGGGCTGCAGGAGGGCCGGGCCGAGGGCCTGCGCATCCTCTACCTGCACCAGCATTTCTCCACCCCCGCCGGCAGCACCGCGACGCGCGCCTTCCACCATGCCGGGGCGCTGGCCGCCGCCGGGCATCGGGTGACGCTGGCCTGCGGCCGCTACGATGGCGCGGTCACCGGCCTCAACGGCCCCTTCCGCCAGGGCCGCCGCAAGGGCCACGTGGCGGGCTTCGCGGTGGTGGAGCACGATATCCGCAGCGGCAACGACCAGCGGCTGCTGGCAAGGACCGGCGCCTTCCTGCGCTTCGCCGCCGCCACCGCGCGGCTGGCGCTGGCCGGATCGCCGGAGGGGCCCTGGGACCTGATCCTCGCCTCCTCCACCCCGCCCACCGTGGCGCTGCCGGCGCTGCTGGCGCGGCGGCTGCGCGGCACGCCCTTCATCTTCGAGATCCGCGACCCCTGGCCGGAACTGCCCGCGGCGCTGTCCCGCCGCGCCGGCACGGCGCCCGAGCCCCGGACCACTCCCGGCCCGGCGCGGGCCCGGGTGCCGGCGCCGGTGCTGGCGGCGCTCGGCCGGCTGGCCGATGCGGCCTGCCGGGAGGCCACGGCGGTGGTGGCGCTGACCGAGGGCATGGCCCGCGTGGCGCTGGATCGCGGCGCCGATCCGGACCGGCTGCGGGTGCTGCCGCAGGGGGCGGACCTGGTGCTGTTCCACCCCGGCACCGCCGCCTGGCGCCCGCCGGAGGTGGCGGCGGAGGAAACCATGGCCGTCTATGCCGGGGCGCATGGCCCGGCCAATGGCCTGCACCAGCTGCTGGATGCCGCGGCCCGGCTGCGCCGCACCGGCCTGCACCTGGTGCTGGTGGGGGAGGGGTCGGAAAAGCCCGGCCTCGTCGCCCGCGCCGCGGCGGAACGGCTGCCCGTCACCTTCCTGGACCCGATGCCGAAGGCGCATCTGGCCCGGCTGCTGGCCGGCGCCGAGATCGGCCTGCTCTGCCTGGCGCCGGTGCCGGAATTCGCCGAATGGACCGCGCCGAACAAGCTGGCGGAGGGCCTGGCCTCCGGCCTGCCCATGGTCACCAATACCCCGGGTCGCACCGCGCGGCTGCTGGCCGAGGGCGGCTGCGGCCTGACCGTGCCGCCGGGGGATGCGGATGCGCTGGCCGGCGCCCTGCTGGCCCTGGCCACGGACCCGCCCCGCCGCGCCGCCATGGCGCGCGCCGCCCGGATCGTGGCGGAGCGCCACCTGGACACCCGCCGCATCGCCGCCCGGCTGGTGGCGGTGGTGGAGGCGGTGGCCGGACATGTGCCGCGCCGCGCCACGCCGCGCCGGGACCGGGCCGAAGCGGAGTGAGCGAAGCCCTGGTGCTGATGCTCTCGGCCGCCCATCCGGCCGCCGATGTGCGGATCGTGGGCAAGGAGGGTGCGGCCCTGGCCGGCGCCGGCTTCCGCCTGCGGCACCTGGCGCCGCGCCTGACAGGGCCCGCGCCGCCTGAACGGCTGCATGGCGTGGCGCTCGAAACCTTCCCGGCGCCGCGCGGCTGGCTGGGGCGGCTGCGGGGCATCCCGGCCCTGGCGCGGCGGGCCGCGGCGCTGCGGCCGACGGTGATCCATGCGCATGAGCCGGATAGCTGGCTGGCCGCCCTGCTGGCGGCCCGGCACTGCGGCGCGCGGGTGGTGCTGGATGTGCATGAGCACTACCCCTCCCGCCTCGACCCCCGGCTGCCGGCGCCGCTGCGCCCCCTGGCGCGGCTGGCGCTGCGGCTGCTCTGCCGGTCGCTGGCGGCGCGGGCGGATGCGGTGGTGGTGGCGAAGGATGGGCTGGCCGGGGATTATGGCGGCGCGGCGCGCTGCACCCCCGTGCGCAACTACGCCGATCCGGTGGCGGTGATCCCACGCCGGCACGTGCCCGGCCCGCCGGTGCTGCTGCACCTGGGCGCGCTGACGGCCAGCCGCGGCGCGCTGCTGATGCCGCGGCTGCTGGCGGACCTGCCGCAGGCCCGGCTGCGCCTGGTCGGCCGCTTCACCGATGCCAGCGAGGCCGCCTTCTGGTCCTGCGCCAGCCGGCTGGGGGTCGCCGCGCGCATCGAGGCGCTGGGCTGGATGGAGCGGGAGGCCGCGCTGGCGGTGGCGGCGGGCTGCGACATCGGCCTGGTGCTGTTCCAGCCGGGGCCGGAGAACCACCGCCTGGCGCTGCCGCACAAGCTGTTCGACTGCATGCTGGCCGGACTGCCGGTGATCGTGCCGGATTTCGCGACGGAGGTGGCGGATGTGGTGCGGGAGGCCGGCTGCGGCCTGGCGGTGGATGTGGCCGATCCCGGCGCCATCGCCGCGGCGGTTCGCGCCCTGTCCGACCCCGTGGAACGCGCGCGGCTGGGCGCCCAGGGCCGGCAGGCGGCGCTCGGCCGCTTCGGCTGGTCGGCGGAAGCGGCGCGGCTGGTGCGGCTCTATCAGCGCCTGACCGCCCCGCCCGTCACGGTCGCCCCGCCCGCCATGCTGCAGCCGGTGCGCCTGCCGCCCTGAGGGCCGCTAGAGCCGTTTCACCGTAAGCGAAGACGCTGAAACGGCTCCAGCTTATTGTTCTGACGCATTCTCCGAGTCGCCATGCGAAGCCGCATGGTTTGAAAATGCTCTATCCCGGCGCCTTGCGCACCAGCCAGCGATAGACGCCCGCGCCGTTCAGGCCGAGCAGCACGACATTGGTCAGGCCGAGCTGGCTTTCCTGCTCCAGCTGCGCCGCGGCCAGCCAGAAGGCGGATCCGGTGGCCAGCACCGCGAAACCCCAGCCGGTGGCGCGCCGGCCGAGATCGGCCGCCGTCATGCCCGCGCCGGCGATGGTGCAGCCGGTGGCCGCCCATTTGAAGATCTCGGCTCAGCCCGTCATCGTTCCGCTTCGCCTGCTGCGGGGGCCGAACGCGGGCTGGCGGAAGCCGTTCCGCCGCTTCCCCGGCACGCCCCTCAGGCGGCGACCGAATAGCCTTCCGAGGCGACCGCCGCGGCGAGGTCCGCGCGGCTCAGCCGGCTGTCCGCCCGCACCACGCCGGCGGCCAGGTCCACCTGCACCGTCGCGGCCGGGTCGCGCGCCTGGATCGCCTTGGTCACCGCGCGCACGCAATGGCCGCAGGTCATGCCGCCGACCTTCAATTCCTCCGTCACGGCTCGCGTCCCTCCAGCTCCGCCAGGATCGGACACTCCGGCCGGTCGTCGCCGCTGCAATGCTGCGCCAGGTGGCGCAGGCTGTCAGCCACCGCCTGCAGGGAGGCTGCCTTGCTCTCCAGTGCCGCCACATGGGCCAGCGCCATCTGCTTCACATCGGCGCTGGCGCGGCTCCGGTCGCGCCACAGCGCCAGCAGCTTGCGGATATCCTCCAGCGGGAAGGCCAGGTCCCGCGCATGGCGGATGAAGCGCAGCACGGCGACATCCTGCGGGCCATAGCTGCGATAGCCGTTCGGCCGCCGCTCCGCCTCGATCAGCCCGATCGCCTCGTAATGGCGGATCATCTTGGCCGAGACGCCGGAGCCGGCGGCGGCCTCGCCGATATTCATCCCCGTGCTCATGCGCGCCCCCGGGCGGCCGCGGCTGGGCGCCAGCGCGACAGCAGGAGCGCATTGGTCAGCACCGAGACCGAGGACAGCGCCATCGCCGCGCCCGCGAAGGGCGGCGACAGCAGCCCGGCCGCTGCCAGCGGCAGGCCGAGCAGGTTGTACGCGAAGGCCCATGCCAAATTCTCCTGCAGCTTGCGATAGGTACGACGGGTGATGTCGAGGGCGGCCGGCACCAGCGCCGGGTCCCCCCGCATCAGGGTGATTCCGGCCGCCGCCATGGCGACATCGGTGCCGGTGCCCATGGCGATGCCGAGATCGGCCGCGGCGAGCGCCGGGGCATCGTTCACGCCATCGCCCACCATGGCGACGCGGGCGCCGCCCTGGCGCCAGGCGCCGATGGTCTCCAGCTTCTGCTGCGGCAGCATCTCGGCCGCCACGCGGTCCAGGCCCAGCGCCCGCGCCACGGCGCCCGCGGCGGCGGGGCTGTCGCCGGAGAGCATGGCCACTTCCACGCCCATGCCGCGCAGCGCGGCGACGGCGCCGGCGGTGCCCGGCTTCAGCGCATCCTCGAAGGCCAGCAGGCCGCGCACCTGGCCGGCGCCGGGTGCCAGCAGCCAGGCCAGGCTGCGGCCCTGCGCCGCTTCCGCATCCGCCAGCGTGGCGAGCGGCCCGGCCTCCAGCCCCGATTCGGCCAGCAGGCGCGGGCTGCCGAGCGTCAGGCGCTCGCCGGCCACCATGCCTTCCACGCCGCGGCCCGGCAGGGCGCGAAAGCCCTCGGCCGCCCTGGGCGCGGCGCCCGTCGCGGCCTGGGCGGCCAGCACGGCGCGGGCGAGCGGATGCTCGCTGCCCGCCTGCAGCGCGGCGGCCGCGGCCAGCACGGCGCTGCCCGCAAGCCCCTCGGCCGGATGCAGCGCGGCCAGGCGCGGGCGGCCTTCGGTCAGGGTGCCGGTCTTGTCGAAGGCGACGAGGGTGATGCCCTGGCCGCGCTCGATCGCCTCCGCATCGCGCACCAGGATGCCGGCGCGGGCGGCGGCGCCGGTGCCGGCCATGATGGCCGCGGGCGTGGCCAGGCCCAGCGCGCAGGGGCAGGCAATGACCAGCACGGCCACCGCATGCAGCAGCGCCGCCTCCACCCCCGCACCGGCCCAAAGCCAATAGCCCAGCGTCAGCGTGGCGATCACGAGCACCACCGGCACGAAGACCGCCGCCACCCGGTCCACCAGCTTCTGGACCGGCGCCCGGCTGGCCTGGGCGGCGGAGACCAGGGCGGCGACGCGAGCCAAGGTGGTGTCGCCGCCGACCGCCGTGGCGCGCAGCACCAGCCTGCCGTCCAGCACGACCGTGCCGGTGGCCAGTCTTGTGCCCGGCGCCTTCTCGACCGGGCGGCTCTCGCCGGTCAGCGCGCTTTCATCGACGCCGGCCTCGCCCTGCTCGACGATGCCATCCACCGGCACGCTCTCGCCGGGACGCAGCACCACCGCATCGCCCACCACCAGCGCGGCCGCCGGCACCTCCCGCTCCGTCCCATCCGGCTCCAGCAGCCGGGCCGTGCGGGGGCGCAGGTCGAGCAGGGCGCGCAGCGCCGCGCCGGTGCCACGCCGGGCGCGGGCCTCCAGGTGCTTGCCGAGCATGACGAAGAGGATGACGACCACCGCCGCCTCGAAATACAGCGCATGGCTATGCCCGCCGCCATGCTGGAGCAGCAGGACCAGCGACAGGCCGAAGGCCGCCGATGTGCCGATGGCGACCAGCAGGTCCATATTGCCGGTGCGCGCCCGCAGCGCCGCCCAGGCGGCGCGGTAGAAGCGGGCGCCGAACCAGAACTGCATGGGCAGGGCCAGCGCGAGCTGGAGCCAGCCATTCGGCATCCAGTCCTGGCCCAGGGCCATGCCCAGCATGCCGATGAGGAAGGGCGCCGCCAGCAGCCTGGCCAGCGTCAGGTCGCGCCGCTGCGCCCGGAGCTTCGCTTCCGCCGCATCCTCCGCCGCCTCGCCGGGGGCGGCCGCCAGGCGATAGCCGGCCTCGGCCAGGGCCGCGGCGAGGGTCGCATCCTCCACCGGCAGCAGCAGCCGGAGCGTCGCCTGTTCGGAGGCCAGGTTCACCGAGGCCTCGGCGACGCCCGGCACCGCCCGCAGCGCGCGTTCCACCCGGCCGGCACAGCTGGCGCAGGTCATGCCCTCCACGCCGATCTCGCGCCGGATCTCGGGCACGGCATAGCCGGCCTCCCGCACCGCGGCGGCCAGTGCCGCCACCGGGGCGCTGCCCTGCACCGTGGCCTGCTCGGCGGCGAGGTTCACCTGGACGGAGAGGGTGCCCGGCACCGCTTGCAAGGCGCGCTCCACCCGCCCGGCGCAGCTGGCGCAGGTCATGCCCTCGATGGGCAGGGTCAGGCGGGGGAGGCTTTGCAGCGGGGCCTCGGGCATTGCGGTGCGATGTTCCATGGCAGTCAGATGGGTCTTCCCAGTATGGGAAGGTCAAGGGGCGGGCGTCGGCATCCGGGGGAGGATGCCAGGATGCGCGGCGCCGACATTGATACAGCGCAGGTTTTGCGCCCTGGTCGCGCGGCGCCCGCCGTTGACGCGCCGGGGGCGGCGGACGACATCCGCCCCATGCGCAACAACCGCCGCCCCGCCCTGTTCCTCGCCGGCCTGCTGGCCGGGCTGACCCCCGCCCTGGGCCTGGCCCCCGCCAGCGCCCCGGCCCTGGCGCAGTCGCCAGGCCAGCTGCGCCCGCCGGAAGGCGGGGTGCGCATCGTCAACCGCACCGGCCAGCCGGCCACCGCGCTGCATGCGGTGCGGGCCGGCCGGGAGGAATGGGGCAGGAACCTGCTGAACCGCGGCCCGCTGCCGAACAATGCCGGCTTCACCATGCGCCCGAATGCCGAGGCCGGCTGCCGCTTCGACATCCGCCTGGTGCTGGAGGATGGGCGGGAGAGCCTGGCCCGCGACCAGGATATCTGCGCCAATCCGCAGGTGGAGCTGCATACCGCCCGCGCCGCCGCGCCGGCCGCGCCCGCCGCCCCGGCCGTGCCGCAGGCGCGGCCGAACTCGCAGGCCCGCAACGTTTCCACCGGCACCGGCTTCGTCGTGGCGCCGGACCGGGTGCTGACCAACCAGCATGTGGTGGCCGGCTGCGACCGCATCCTGGCCCGCACGCCGGATGGCCGCTGGCTGGCCGCGGTGCCGCCGGCGCAGGTGGATGCGGCGCTGGACCTGTCGATCCTGAACATCCCCGGCAATCCCGGCCCGGCCCTGGCTTTCCGCGCAGGCCCGGCAGTGCGGCGTGGCGAAGGCGTGGTCGCCTACGGCTTCCCGCTGACCGGCCTGCTCTCGGCCGACCCGAAGCTGACCCGCGGCGAGATCAACGCGCTCGGCGGCCTCCGCAACGACCAGAACACCTACCAGATCAGCGCGGAGGTGCAGCCCGGCAATTCCGGCGGGCCGCTGCTGGACATGCAGGGCCATGTGGTGGGCGTGGTGGTGGCGAAGCTGGACAGCCGCCGGGTGCAGAACGTGGACAATGTGAATTTCGCGGTGAAGGGGGAGGCGGCCCAGGCCTTCCTGCGCCGCGCCGGCCTCGCCTTCCGAACCGCGGAGAGCAGCGGCGCGGATCGCAGCGCGGCGGATGTGGGCGATATCGCCAACCGATCCACGGTGCTGCTGCGCTGCGAGCGTTAGGCGCCTTACCGTTTGGTTCATCCCTGGCCGGACAGGATCCGGCATCGCCAAGGACCCGCAGATGCCCACACGATCCTTCCGGCTTCTCCTGCTGCTGGGCGCCCTGCTGCCCTTCGCCGCCGCGGCGGAGGAGGAGGGCGCCGAGCCCAATGCCGGGGCACCCTTCTCGGTCGGCGATGCCTATACGTCCGAGGCCGGCGCCTTCACGCTGGAGAACGTCTTCGGCTATGAACGGGCGCGTGGCGGGCGCGAGGATTTCCGCCCCTCGCCGACCCTGAAATACGGGCTGAACGACCGGCTGGAGCTGAGCCTCGGCGGCGACTACGGATTCGGCAATGGCAGCGGCGTGAACCAGGGCAGCATCGGCCCGGCGCTGACGGCGCGGCTGGCGGACCAGGACGGCTTCCTGCCCACCCTCTCGCTCTCGCTGGGCGCCGGGCTGCCCTTCGGCCCCGGCCATGGCGGCACGGTGATGGACCTCACGGTGGCGACCAGCTGGGTGACCGGAAGCGGGCCCGGCAGCTTCGGGCTGCACCTGAATGCGGGCTTCCTGTCCACGCTGGACCCGGCGCCGGGCGAGCGCCGCAACGGCTGGCTGGCCGGCGCCGCGGTGAGCCATGTGGTGAACCCCGACACCGTCCTGGTCGCCGCCTATTCGCAGCAGACCCAGGACGAGGGGGAGCGGAACTACAGCCTGGTGGAGGCGGGCGTGATCCGCGGCCTGACCGACCAGCTCAGCCTCGGGCTCGCGGCCGGCGCCGGGCTGAACCGCGATTCCCCACGCCTGCGCCTGACCGCCTCCCTCACCTACAGTTTTTCGACCGGGCGCTGATCAGCCGAGCGCCGCGGCGCGGATCGACGGGTCGATGTAGCGCGTGATGTCGCCCAGCTCCTTCGCCGGCTGGGCGTATTTGCTGCGCAGCCGCAGCACGGTGCGCAGCCCGGCCTCGTCGATCCGCAGGTCGCGGTAAATTCCGCGATCGGCGTCGAGCAGGGCGGTGGCGGCGCGCGCCGCGACGGGTGGCGGCATATTGGCCTTGGCGGTCAGGATCGTCGCGGCCTCCGCCCGGTTCGCATCCAGCCAGGCGAGGCTGTCCCGGAAGCCGCGGGTGAAGCCGACCAGCGCTGCCCGCTTCTGGTCGATCACGCCGCGTCGCGCGGCGGCCACGATGCCCTGATAGGCACCGACGGCATCCCGCCCGCGCGCGAGGCGCCGGAAGCCGCGCGCCTCCGCCGCCAGGTCCAGCGGCGTGTTCAGCAGCGTCGCCGCCTGCCGGCCCTCCAGCAGCGCCGCCAGGCGTTGCGCCCCGCCGCCGACCGCGACCCATTCCACCTGGTCCGCGATGCCGGCCTGCCCCAGCACCTCCCGCAATACGAAGGCGAAGCCGGTGGTCATGGCATCGACGGAGACCACCTTGCCGCGCAACCCGGGCAAATCGGGCACATCGGCGGCCGCCATGACCGACAGCATGCCGTCATCGACGCCGAAGAAGGCCGCGAAGTCGGAGGGGCCGGGCAGCTGCGCCTCCCCCTGCCCTTCGTTATAGGCGACGATATTGTCGACCGAGGTCAGCGCCAGGTCGAATTTCCCCGCATAGAGATCGCTCGCCATGGCGCGGGAATTCGGCGTCAGCTCCAGCGCCACCTCAACCCCGTGGCGGGCAAAGATCCCCTGGTCCTGGCCGGCCCAGAGGACAAGGTTGGAGGCGCCGGCGAAGGCCACCACGTTCAACCGTGACAGGCTTTGGGCGCCCGCCGCGCCCGCCGCCACCGCGCCTGCAAGGGTCATGGCGCCCCGCCTTGTGATGTCGCGCATGGCACGATCAATCCGCGAACTGGCCGGCGGCCTGCAGCACCGGTCGCCAGCGCTCGATCTCGGCCGCGAGATGCGCGCGATGCACCTCGCCATTCTGGCGCGAGACGGGCTCCGGCGGGCTGCCGAGGCCGGTCATGCGCTCGACCACGCGGGGATCCGCCAGTGCCGCGCGCAGCGCCTGGTTCAGCCGGTCCTGCACCGGCTTCGGCGTGCCGGCAGGCGCATAGAGGCCGTGCCAGATCGCCACCTCGAAACCCGGCAGGCCGCCCTGGACGGCGGTGGGCACGCCGGGCACCGCCGGCAGCGGCTCCGGCGTCGTCACCGCCAGCGCCTTCACCTGGTTCGCCTGGATGAAGGGAATCGCACTGGTGGTCTGGTCGCAATAGATGTCGAGGCGGTTGGCCATCAGCTCCGGATAGATCGGGCCCGACCCGGCATAGGAGACGGTGGTGAAGCGCGTGCCGAGGCTGGCCTGCATCAGCGTGCCGCAGAGCTGGCTGGCGGAGCCGAGGCCGGCATTGCCGAGGTTGATACGCTCGCCGCCCTCGCGGATCAGGCGGATCATCTCGCCGAAGTTGGTGGCGGGGAAATCGGGGCGCGTCAGCCAGACCATCGGCGTGGCGGTGACAAGGCCCAGCATCTCGAAGGCGGTCAGCGGGTTGTAGGGCAGGCGGCGATACAGCGTCGGCGCGGTGGCCATGCCGATATTGTGCAGCAGGATGGTGTGGCCGTCCGGCCGCGCCTGGGCCACGCGATTCACGCCGATGGTGCCGCCGGCGCCGCCGACATTCTGTGCCACGACATTCACGCCGAGGTCGCGCGACATCGCCTCCGCGATCATGCGCCCCACCGCATCGGTGGGGCCGCCGGGGGCGAAGGGGATGATGAGGGTGATGGGCTGGCCCGCGGGCCAGGGGGCCTGCGCGCGGGCGGCGCCGGCAAGGAAGGCGGGGGCCGCGAGGGCGGCGGCGAGCAGGCTGCGGCGGGTGGTCATTTTTGATGGTTCTCCCTTGGACGGTCTTTGGAGGGGCCGGTTTGCCGGCCTGGTTTGTCTTGATCTTCCGCCGCCCCCCTCACCCGCTCCGGCCAGGCGCTTCGCGCCAGGCCTGCGCAGCCCTCTGCCCCCGACGGGGGGAGAGGGTCTGGGTGAGGGGGACAGCGCAGGCCATATGAATGTCAGCCAGTCGCGGCACGCCTCTTTGGAAACCTCAGCGCCCGCCGCCGATATCCACCAGCGTGCCGGTCATATAGGCAGCCCCCGGCGAGAGCAGGAAAGCCACCAGGCTCGCCACCTCCTCCGGCTCTCCGGGACGTCCCAGCGCGATGGCGGAGGTCATCGCCTTCAGCCGGTCGGCCCCCGCCCGCGCCTCATGGCTTTCGGTGCGGATCACGCCCGGCCGCACGCAGCAGACGCGGATGCCAACCTTTCCCACCTCATTGGCGAGGCCCGCGGTGAATCCATCCACCGCGCCCTTGGCCGCCGCATACATCACCCGCCCCGGCTGGCCGCCGAGGACGGAGGCGCGGGAGCCGATATTGACGATGACGCCGCCCGAGCCCCCGCGATCGGTCGCCATGCGGCGCACGGCGGCGGAGGAGCAGAAGACGGTGGTGCGGAGGTTGCCATCCATCATCAGGTCGTAGTCGGCCGCGGTGATGTCGGCGATCTGCGCCTGGGCGCTGCCGCCGGCATTGTTCACCAGGCCCTTCACGGGACCGATGGCATCGGCGGCCTCGAAGAGCGCGGCGATGCCGGCCTCCGACTGCACATCCGCCTGCACCGCCTGGGCGCGGCCGCCGGCGCCGGTGATCGCATCCACCGTCGTCTGCGCGGAGGCCGCGTCCCGTGCATAATTCACGACGACGTTCCAGCCATCCGCGGCGGCCGCCTTGGCGATGGCCGCGCCGATGCCACGGCCCGCACCGGTGACGATCAGGACACCCCGGTCGGTCACCGCGACCACCCGCCAACCTGCGACAGTTCCGCCCGCGCCTCGGCGGCCGTCATCGGCTCCGCGCCCAACTCGCGCAGGATCTTCACGGCGCGTTCCACCAGCACGGTGTTGCTGACCGCGAGCTCGCCCTTGTTGAGATAAATATTGTCCTCGAGGCCGACGCGCACATGCCCGCCGAGCAGCCAGGCCTGCGCAAGCATGGGGAATTCCATGCGGCCGATGGCGAAAGCCGCCCAAGGGCTGCCAGGGGGAATGATGGACTTGGCGTAGTTCAGCGTCGCGGGGTCCCAGTCGAAGCCGTAGCGGATGCCCATGCAGACCTGGAAAAGGCAGGGCCCCTTCAGCACGCCATCGGCCATCAGCTTCTTCGCCAGACCGATGTCGCCGCTGTCGAAGACCTCCAGCTCCGGAATGGTGCCCACCGAATAGATCAGCTCCGCCATCCGCGTGACGGACCAGGGCGCGTTGATCACCACGGCGCTGCCGGACCACATGGTGTTCAGGTCGAGCGTCGCGATCTCCGGCTTCAGCTCCACGATATGCGCCACGCGCTGATCCGGCGGCAGCAGCGTGGAGCCCGCCGCGGCCTCCCGCGGATTATCCTGCGACGGCACGAAGCGGCCGCCCGGGCCGGTGGTCAGGTTGATCACCACATCGGTGCCGGAGGCGCGGATGCGGTCCATCACCTCCCGGTACAGGTCGATGGACATGGAGGGCTTGCCGGTCGCCGGGTCGCGCACATGGATATGCGCGACGGCGGCGCCGGCCTTGGCGGCCTCGATCGCGGCATTGGCGATCTGCTCCGGCGTGATCGGCAGGTGCGGCGTCTGTTCCGGCGTGGTGATATTGCCGGTCACGGCGCAGGTCAGGATGTATTTGCGGCGCATCGCGATCAATCCTTGGCCGGGCCGAAGGCGGGCTTGCCGCGCGTGATGTCGAGGAAGCGGGTGATCAGCACGCGCTCGAACAGCCCGTTCTGCGCGAAGGGATCGCCGGCGGCGAAGGCTTCCGCCGCCGCGCGGTCCGGCACATCGACGATGAAGACGGAGCCGATCCGTGCCTCCCCGTCATCGGCCACCATCGGGCCGGCCAGCTTGATGTCGACGGGGCTCGCCTTGAGATAGGCGCGATGCGCGTCGTAATGCGCCTCGCGGATCGCGGCGCCATCGGCGACCTGCGTGCAGTGGATCAGGAACAGCATCTTTTTCAGTCTTCCTCCCGGGGAATGCGGAATTCGTAGCGCAGTTTCGCGGGCTTGCCTTCCGCCTTCGGCAGATCCCAGTCGGTGACGAGGCTCGCCTTCACGCCGAACACGGCATCGTCATGCAGATACGGGTCACCGTCCTTGAAGATATGGGTGATCAGGTCGCGGTAGCCGGGCTTCTTGACCCAGAAATGCACATGCGTCGGCCGCATCGGGCTGCGGCCCATGGAGGCCAGCACGCGCCCTACCGGCCCGTCATGCGGCACCGGGTAGCTGGCCGGCATCACCGTGGGGAAGGACAGCAGCCCATCCGCGCCGGTGACGAAGCGGCCGCGCATATTGTGCTCGTCGCCGAGCTGGCTATCATAGAAGCCCTCCGGCGAGGTGTGCCAGACATCCACCTGCGCGCCTTCCAGCGGCTGGCCGGCCTCGTCCAGGATGCGGACCTCCACCTCCAGCGGCTCGCCCGCCACGCCGGGCGACATATTGTCGCCGTTCTTCAGCACCGGCGGATTCTCGCGGTGGAAGGGGCCGAGCACCGTCGTCTCGCTGACGCTGGCATGGGTGCGATGCGCGATGGCGTCCACCAGCATGGAGACGCCGAGGATGTCGGAGAGGAGAATGACCTCCTGCCGCTTGTCGTCGCACCAGCGGCCGAGCTCGGTGATGAAGCCGACGCCCTGCTCCCATTCCTCCGGCGTGAGCTCCACCTCGCGCACGAAGTCATGCACATGCGTCACGAGGGCGGTCATGACCTGGCGGATGCGCGGGCTGGCCTCGGGCGAGATGCGCGCCAGCACGGCCTCGGTCAGGTTCTCGCTGGTATAGGTGATATGGCCTTCGGGCATGGGGGTCTTCCCTCTCAATCGGCCATGGTCAGCACGACGCGGCCGCGCGTGCCGCGGGCCACCGCGGCATAGGCCTCCGCACCGCGCGCCAGGTCATAGGTCTCGGCAAGGATGGGCGCCGGATAGGCGCCGGATTCGAAGCCGGGGCGCAGCGCCTCCATCATCGGCGCGCAGGCGGCGGCGGACCGCTTCAGGCTGTCCACGCCGAGCAGCCTGCATTCGCGGCGATAGAAGGGGATCAGCTCGAACTTCACCTGCTCGCCCGGCGTGCCGGCGATGACGATCATGCGTCCACCGAAGGTCAATGCGGCCAGCGCCGCTTCGGTCAGCGCCGGCTTGCCGACGCAGTCATAGACCACATCGACGCCGCGCCCGCCGGTGGCGGCGGCGATCTGCGCCGCCACATCGTCCCGCGTCACGTCGATGAAACGCTGGGTCGCGTGCCGCGCCGCGCTATCTGCCGGCGCGGCGCCGCGCACCGCCGCGATCACCGTGCAGCCGCGCGCCGCGCCGATGCCGCAGGCCGCACCGCCGACACCGCCCGTGGCGCCCAGCACCAGCAGCGTCTCGCCCGGCTTCAGCTGCGCATAGTCCAGCCCGATCCAGGCGGTGACGTAGTTCACGCCCACCGCGCCGGCCTGTTCGAAGGAGAGGTTCGCCGGCTTCCGCGCCAGCGCCGCCACCGGCAGCGCCAGGTAACGCGCATGGCTGCCATCGCGGGTGAAGCCGATATCGCCGCCGGTGCCCCAGACCTCCACGCCCTGCCATTCCGCCGGGCCCCGCACCACGATTCCGGAAAAGTCCCGCCCGGGCGTGCGCGGCGGCACGGTCTGCCGCATGCGGCCGGCGAGGTTCTTCACATCCGAGGGATTCACCGAGGCCGCCCGCACCCGCACCAGCACCTCCTCCGCGCCCGGCACCGGCAGCGGCATCTCCTGGCAGGCCAGCATCTCCGGCCCGCCGAAGGCGGCGAAGCGCAGCGCGGGAGCCTGGGGCGGCAGCGTGGATGCGGCGGGCGCCTTCCCTGCGAGGGCAGCGTCAGTCATGGGCAGTGGTTTCCTCCGTTGGCGGCCTCGGTAAGGCCTGCCGCGCCGAGGGTCAAGAAAAATCTGCAATCGATTGCATTGCCCCGATCCCGATGGCTTGCGCTATAGCGGCGGCAATGCAGCCCCCCGCGAACCTGCCCACCCTTGCCCGCGCCACGATCGCCGATGTGGCCCGCGAAGCCGGGGTGCATGCCTCCACCGTCTCCCGCGCCCTGAACCCCGCCACCCGCGGCATGGTGACGGAGGCGGTGGCCCAGCGCGTCACGGCGGCGGCGGACCGGCTGGGCTGGCGCCCCTCCGCCGTGGCCGCGGGGCTGCGCACGCGCAAATCGCGCACCATCGGCATCCTGGTGCCGGACCTGATCAACCCGATCTTCCCGCCCATCCTGCATGCGGTGGAAACCCTCCTGGCGGCGCAGGGCTATGCCACGCTGGTCGCGAATACGGACAACGACCCGGCGCGCGAGGCACTGCTGATCGAGCGCATGGCGACGCATCTGGTGGATGGGCTGATGCTTGCCTCCGCCGCCGCGGGCACCGGCGCCATCTCGCTCTGCGCCCGGCTCGGCATTCCCGCCGTGCTGATCAACCGCCGCATGCCGGAGGGGACGGGCTGCGCCGCGGTCTCCGCCGTCACCAATGACGACCGGCACGGCATCGGCCTGGCGGTGGACCATCTGGTGGGCCTCGGCCATCGCCGCATCGCGCATCTGGCGGGGCCGGAGGGGGTCTCCACCGCCACGGATCGGCTGCAGGGGTTCCGCGACAGGCTCGCGCAGCATGGCCTGGAACCTGCGGCGCTGCGGCCTGCCCAGGCCTATACGCGCGAGGCCGGCCGCGCCGCGATGCAGGCGCTGCTGGCCGAGCCCGGGAAAGGCTTCACCGCCGTGGCGGTGGCCAACGACATGCTCTGCCTCGGCGTCTATGACGCGATGGAGGAAGCGGGGCTGCGGGTGGCCGAGGACATCTCCGTCACCGGCTTCAACGACATGCCCTTCGTCGACCGCATCCACCCGGCGCTGACCACCATCCGCATCCAGCACGACGCCATGGGCCGCCAGGGGGCGGAGATCCTGCTGGCGGAAATGGCCGACCCCACGCGGCCGCGCCAGAGCATCCGCCTGGTGCCGGAGCTGGTGATCCGCGCCTCCACCGCCCCGCCAGCCCAGGATTCCGCATGCCGCTGATCGTCGCGCAGATTTCGGACGCCCATCTCGGGCCCCGCACCACCCTGTTCCAGGCCAATATGGCGCGCATCGAGGCGGTGCTGCAGGCCGCGCCGCCGCAGGCCCTGGTGGGCAGCGGCGATCTCTCGCTGGATGGCGCGGGGCGGGATGCGGACCTCGCCTTCGCCGCCGCCGCCTTTCGGCGCGCCGCCGGCGCGGTGCCGCTGCTGACGATCCCGGGCAACCACGATGTCGGCAGCGACCGCCGCAGCATGCCGGACCAGCCGGTGGATGCGGCGCGGCTGGCGCGCTGGCAGGCGGAATTCGGCGCCGATCGTTTCTGCCACGACCTGGACGGGCCGGGTGGTGAGGCCTGGCGGCTGATCGGCCTGAATACCGAGATCATGGGCACAGGCCTGGCCGAGGAGGCGGCGCAGGCCAGCTGGCTGCGCCAGGCGCTGGAAGGCCTCGGCCGCCGGCGCATCGCCGCCTTCCTGCACAAGCCCGCCTTCGTGAACGAGCCGACGGACGCCTTCGACTACTGGTCCGTGCCGCCCGAGGCGCGCCCGGCGCTGGCGCCGCTGCTGGGGCATCCGGCGCTGCGGCTGGTCGCCTCCGGCCATCTGCACCTGCATCGCATGCGGCGGCGCGGCGAGGTCAGCTACGTCTGGGCGCCCCCGGCCTCCTTCGTCTGCGAGCCCGAGATCCAGTCGGGGCTGGTGGGGCAGCGGGTGACCGGCTTCCTGCGCCACACCCTGCATGCCGACCATGTGGAAACCGAGCTGGTGCGCCCGGAGGGGCTGCGCACCCCCTATCTGGAGGAGGTGCGGGCGGAGACCTATCCGAAACCCGCGTGAAACTTTGTGTCGCCCCTCGGTCGATGCAACCGATGGTTGGTTTTCCGTAAGCAACGCCAAGGGTAAATTCGGTGACGTTCACTCCACGGGTATTCCATGTCGCAGGCCAAGCAGCCGCGGTCCGAGTTCCTGGGTCTGCATGACCCCTATGGCGACACGCCCGCGGGCAAGGCCGCGGTACCACGCCCGCCGGCCGGCCCCCTGGTGGACCGGGAGAAGGCCGGGGAGCTGGTGCGGGCCGGGGGCGCGCTGACGGCGCTTTTCATACTGATCGCGGTGATCATCACGGCCCTCGGCTAGGAACAATGAGCTAGGACTTGTCCCCCGGCAGCGGGATGCCGGTCAGGGCCTGCCAGACCCGGATGACGAAGCCATCATCGGCGCGGCCATGGCCCATGGCGCTGGCCGCGGTGAACAGCTGCTGCGCCTGGCTGGCCAGCGGCACCGGATGGTCCAGCGCCCGCGCCATCTGCGCCACCAGGCCGAGATCCTTCACGAAGATGTCCACCGCGCTGCGCGGAGCATCGTCCCCGGTCAGCACGCGGGCCATGCGGTTCTCGAACATCCAGGAATTGCCGGCCGCACTCGTCACCACGTCGTAGAGTTTTTGCGGATCCGCCCCGGCGCGGATGCCAAGCGCCATCGCCTCCGCCGCCACCGCGATATGCACCCCGGCCAGCAGCTGGTGCACCACCTTCACCGTGGCGCCGATGCCGGGGGCCTCGCCCAGTTCCCAGACCTTGCTGGCGACCGCATCCAGCACCGGCTTCGCGCGCGCAAACGCGGCCGGGCTGCCGGAGGCCATGACGGTCATCTCCCCCGCCGCGGCCTTGGCCGCGCCGCCGGAGACCGGCGCATCGAGATAGAGAAAACCCGCCGCCTCCGCCCGCGTGGCCAGGCGCCGCGCATCCTCGGGACCCATGGTGGCGGAGGCGATGATGACGGCGCCAGGCGCCAGCCGCGCGGCGCAGCCTTCCGGCCCGAACAACGCGGCTTCGGTCTGCGCGGCATTCACCACCAGCAGCAGCACCGCCTGCGTGCCCGCCGCGATCTCCGCCGCGCGGGCCGCCACCTGGCCGCCCGCCTTGGCAAAGCTGTCGCGCGCGGCCTCCGCAAAATCGCAGCCGGTCACCGAAAGCCCCGCCCGCAGGCAGGACAGCGCCGCCCCCATGCCCATGGCCCCGAGGCCAATCACCGCCACCTGCACTGCCCGCGCTCCCTGCATGTCGACCGCACCCTTACCGGGCGCGCGCGTTAAGACAAGGCGAGGCGCGCGATCTGCACGAGGGCAGAGACGACGAGCAGCACCAGGACGATGCGGCCGAGCTTATCCATCGAGGGCATGGCGCGGAAATGGGAAGGCGCGGCGCGGCCGCCAAGGGCGGGCCGGCCCGCGCGGCGCGATGTCTCCGCATCAGGCCCTGCCGTCCTGGAGAGGGCTCCCGGCCCTTCCGCACCATCCACGGCCTCCCAGGGCACACCCGTCCTATCGGACAAGAGTGATTCAGTTTGAAGATGCCCGGCTGGAACTGTGTCTTCGCATCCGTGCCGCATCCCCTATAGGCTCGGCCCCAAGCAGGAGGGGCGAGCCATGCCTGACACGATTGAGCCGGTGGAAGCTGAACGCTTCGCGCCAGGCACCTACGGCTGCCACGAGGCGCTGCACATGGCGCATGTTCTCGCTGAGTTGGTCGATGACCGTCTGTGCGGACATCCAGCCGTGCGGTTGGTGCCCGAATGGAAGGCGCTGGCGGATCAGGCTGCGACGGCCTTGCAGGATCTGTATCAAGCCATCGGAGCAAGGCACTTGGACACCTGACATGTCCAAGGGATGCGTCCACGGCTTCCGAAGCCGGGGCGTCGATCGCGACGGCGGCGCGGCGCGCTAGAGCGTTTTCACCTCAGCCGGAATTGGATTGGGGATTCCGGCACGGGTCGTCAGTGTGATTCATAGGCGTCCGGTGATCTGGCCGGAGGGTGTGATGGCGTG
>NZ_JBHYDM010000015.1:0-97233 GCF_051860665.1 Falsiroseomonas sp. | reverse complement strand
GGGCCGCCCGGGCGGCGGCCGGCGGCGCCGCGGCGGGTCGCGGCTTGCGCGGTGCGCGGAGCGGGGGGGTGGCGACGGGGCGGGGCACGCCGCCACCTTAGCCCGGACCGGCCGCCCCTTGCAGCCGGCCTCGGCATCGGCCGGATTGGAGCTCACCTCGGCGATGGCCATGACAACGTGGATGGCGGCGCGGGCACGGATACGCTGCGGCTGGAGGATACCGGCATCCTGGATGCGCAGCAGCTTCTGTCGATGATCGAGCTGGAGCCGCGCTCCGCCCAGCCGCAGATCCTGCCCGATGGCCGGCTCTCCGTCGCCGGGGTGATCGGCAGCATCACCATCCACGGCGAGACGATCACCCTGCGCAACATGGAGTTCATCGAGCTGGGTGACTACGAGTACGTGGAGGGCCGGCGGAGCTGAGCTCAGCCAAGCCGCTTCTGCAGCAGCACCAGGTCCAGCCAGCGGCCGAATTTGCGGCCGACCTCCAGCATCCGGCCGGTCTCGACGAAGCCGGCGCGCAGATGCAGGGCGATGGAGGCGGCATTGCCGGCCTCCACCGCGCCGACCATCACATGGCGCCCCTGCGCCCTGGCCTCTGCCTCGAGCGCCGCCAGAAGCTGCGCGCCGATGCCCTGGCGATGCGCGGCGGGATCGACATAGACCGAATGCTCCACCGTGGCGTCGTAGCCGGCGAAGGGGCGGAAGGGGCCGTAGCTGGCAAAGCCCCGCACCGCATCGCCGCGCCGCGCCACCAGCACCGGCAGGCCGGCCGCGCGGCGTGCGGCGAACCAGGCCTGGCGGGTCTCCAGCGTCTCCGGCTGCAGGTGCCAGACGGCGGTGGTCTCGGCGATGGCCTGGTTGATGAGGGCGAGGATCGCGGGCAGGTCGGCCTCGGTCGCCTCGGTGATGGTCATGCATCCTCCAGGATCAGGCCGGCCGCCTTGTGCGCCACGGCCAGCACAGTCGCATTGATGTTGCAGACCGGGATATCGGGGAAGACCGAGGCATCCACCACGCGCAGCCCGGCCACCCCGCGCAGCCGCAGGCGCGGGTCGAGCGGTGCGCCCTCGCCGCCCATCCGCACCGTGCCGCAGGGGTGGTAGACGGTGCCACCGGTCTGCTGGGCGAAGCGGATCAGCGCCTCCTCCGACTCCACGCCGGGTCCCGGCCGCACCTCCTCCGTCACGATGCCGGCCAGCGGCGGGGCCGCCATCCAGCGCCGGGCGAGGCGGATGCCGCGGGCGATGGCGGCGCGGTCCGCCGCCTCCGTCAGGAAGCGCGGCGCGATGACCGGGGCGCGGGCCGGATCGGGCGAGGCGAGGGTGATGCTGCCGCGCGACTGCGGCCGGCATTGCCAGACGCCGATGGTCAGGCCGGGCGCGGCCTCCGGCACGCCGATGCGGCCCTCGGCCCAGGAGAGGGGGCCGCCATTGAGCTGGATATCCGGCGCCTCCAGCCCCGGCTCTGTCTTGGCAAAGACGCCGAACATGCCGGGCGACCAGGTCAGCACGCCATCGCCGCGCGCCAGCCAGCGCGCCACCTCCAGCGCCAGGCGCGGCCAGGTGATGCGGCGATTGGCGGACCAGCGGTGATCGGCCAGACGCCAGGTCAGGCGGGCGATATAGTGGTCCTGCAGGTTCCGGCCGATGCCGGGGATGTTCTGGTGCACGGCGATAGCGTGCTCGGCCAGATGCGCCGCCGGGCCGAGTCCCGAGAGCATGAGCAGATGCGGGCTGCCGATGGCGCCGGCCGAGAGAATCACTTCGCGCCGCGCCGCAACCACCTGCTCGGTGCCGCCGCGGCGGATTTTTACGCCGGTGGCGCGGCCTTCCTGCATTTCGATCCGCAGCGCCAGGGCGTTCTCGAACAGCGCCACACCGCGGGCCAAGGCGGGCTTGAGAAAAGCCGTCGCGGCGGAATGCCGGCGGCGGCCGTTTCGCGTCTGCTGGAAGGTGGAAAAACCCTCGCGCAGCGGGCCGTTCATGTCGCGCGGCGTGGGCAGGCCGATGGCGGCGGCGGCCTCTCGCATCTTTGCCACCAGCGGCGGCAACTCCGCCAGGTGCTGCACATGCAGCGCGCCGGCGCGGCCGCGATGCGGGCCCGTCTCCTCGGCACGCTCATAGGCGGCAAAATGCGGCGCGAGATCGGCCCAGGACCAGCCCGCACAGCCCTTCTGGGCCCAGAGGTCGTAGTCCGAGGGGTCGCCCCAGACATGCCCCAGCCCGTTGATCGCGGAGGACCCGCCCAGCACCCGCCCGCGCGGATAGTCCAGCGCCCGGTTGCCGGTGGCGGCATCCGGGGCGGTGCGAAAACCCCAGGTCAGGGCGGTGTGGGTCAGGATGCGGGCATAGCCGGCGGGGATGTGGAGGTAGGGGTGGCGGTCCCGCCCGCCGGCCTCGATGACGGCGACGCTGGCGCCCGAGGCGGAAAGACGGTCGGCCATCAGGCAGCCCGCGCTGCCGGCGCCGACAATGACGTAGTCAAACGCCGTCACGCACCCACACCCGGCACCGGCCCCACCTCCCGCGCCACCGCCAGCATCGAACGGCGCAGCCAGGCATGGCCGGGATCGGCCTCGAAGCGGCGATGGAAGATCATGGACAGCCGCGTGTGCTTGAACTCCACCGGGCAGGGCCGCAGCGCCAGGCCATAGGTCTCCGCCATGCGCTGCGCCAGCCGGGCGGAGAGCGACATCACCATGTCCGTCCGCGCGAGGATCTCGGGCACCGCGCCCAGATGGGCGACGACGGCGCCGAGGCGGCGGGGGAACCCTGCCTCCCGCAAGGGCCCGTCCAGCGCGCCGTCGCGTGAGCCGTTGGGCGAATGCAGCAGATGCGGGAAGGCGGTGAAGCGTTCGAGAGTCAGCGGTCCCTCGGCCAGGGGATGCCCGGCGCGGACGAGGGTCAGGAAATTCTCGGGCAGCAGGCGGACGCGGGTATAGAGCGCCGGCGGGTCCGGCAGCACGGCGACCGCCAGCTCCGCCTCCCCCTTCGCCAGCAGGTCCAGCGCATTGGTGCGGTCCGCATGGCGCACGGCGAGCAGGGCCCGCGGCGCTTCCTGGTGCATCTGCTCCAGCAGCGGCGGCACCAGCACGCTCTCGGCATATTCGGACAGTGCCACGGTGAAGACGCGGTCCGTGGTGGCGGGGTCGAAGGGCGCGTGGTCGGCGAGCGTTGTGCGCAGCCGGTCCAGCACCTCCGCCACCGGGCCGGCGAGGGACAGGGCGAGCGCCGTGGGCTCCACCCCGCCGGGGCGGCGCAGGAAGAGCTCGTCATTCAGCGCGGCGCGCAGCCGGGCCAGGGCATTGGAGACGGCGGGCTGCGACAGGTTCAGCTTTTCCGCCGCATGGGTGACGTGACGCTCCCGCGCCACCGCGTCGAAGACGCGGAGCAGGTTGAGGTCGAGGGTCTGCAGGTCAGCCAAGGTCGGCATCCGGGAGGTTGGGGACGCGCATCATTTATGGTGGTGATGATGGCTGTTCCATCCCCGCGTTGGAAGCTGGCACCGTTGCGGGGCCATAACCCCGGCCACACCGGGCCCATGCGGCCCGCACGGATCGGAGAGACGATGATGACCCTCGATGTGCGCACCACCACCCCCTACGCCGCGCTGCTACTGCGCGTCAGCATGGGGGTCCTGTTCCTGGCCCATGGCCTGCTGCTGAAGATCATGACCTTCGGCTTCGCCGGCACGATGGGCTTCTTCGGCTCCCTCGGCTATCCGCCGGTCTTCGGCGCGATCGTGGCGGTGGCGGAGACGCTGGCCGGCATCGCGCTGATCCTCGGCGTCTGGGTGCGGCCGGTGGCCCTGCTGGCCCTGCCGATCATGATCGGCGCCACGCTGCAGCACCTGGGCAATGGCTGGATCTTCAGCGCCCGCGGCGGCGGCTGGGAATTCCCGGCCTTCTGGACCGTGCTGCTGCTGGTGCAGGCGGGCCTCGGCGCCGGGGCCCATGCGCTGGACCTCGGCCGGCTGACGGGCCGCGGGGCGGTCGCCGCCCGGGCCTGAAAGCCCTCGCCTGATACGGCCGCCGCGGGGCAACCCGCGGCGGCTTTTTTCGTGTCAGCCTACCGTGGTGCCGAGGCGCTGCCGCTCCAGCTCCGCCAGCGCCGCGTCGCGCTCGGCCTCCAGCGCGCGGGTATTGGTGGCGCAGGCATCCGGGCCGATGACGCCGCATTGCGGGGTCAGCGTCGCCAGCCTCTCGGCATGGCGCCGGCGCGCCTCCTCCGCCCGCGCGGCGAAGAAGGCGTCGCGCTCCGCCGCCGTCGCGAATCGGCTGGGCGCCAGCTGCAGCAGGACGCTGTTGGGATAGCGCGTCATGGCGCCCGTCGCGGCATCCACCGCCAGGCCGATGACGCCGCCGAGCAGGATATTCCCCGCCGTCATGGCCTGCGCTTCCGCCACCACGGTGCGGCTGGCCGGCAGGTGGTCGGCGCGGGTGCAGGCCACCGTCAGGTCCTGGCGCGACTTCGAGACCTCCATGCTGCCCGGCGTGGCGGGGATGGTGCCGAGCAGCGCGCCCTCCCGGCTCAGGGTGCAGCTGGCGCCGGGGGGCACCGTCTCCACCGCCAGGTTCTGGCTGGTGCCGGAGGTGCGGTGGCGCAGGCCGGCAGCAGGGCGATGGACAGCAGCGCCATCAGGCGCATCAGGCGAGACATGGTCGTTCCTCTCTTGGGGAAGCGATCCATATCGTATTGGATATGATATGCCAATCCGGTTTCGCTTCAGGCCGGACCTGCCCCCGCCTCCAGCGCCGCGATGCGCCGGCGCAGCTTCTCGGCCCGCAGCAGGCGCTGCCGATGCCCTGGCGAGGCCTCGGCCTCGGCCAGCGAATCGGCGCGGACGCGGCTCCAGGTCACGTCGGTCTGCAGCATCCGCGCCGGCAGGCCGCCGGCCACGACATGCGCCGCGATCTCCCCGCTCACCACCGCGCCCTGGGCGATGATGCTGTCCCGGCCGATCCGACTGCCCTTGGAGACGCGGACATCCCGCCCGAGCCAGACGTGGTCCTCGATCAGCACATCCCGCTCCCGGTTGATGCGGGCGCCGGTGGCGCGCTGGTAGATCGCGTGCTGGTCGGAATTGGACAGGATGATGCGGGCGGAGAACATGCAGTCGTCGCCCACCAGGATCTTCCCGCCCTCGCCCTGCAGCAGCACCGTCAGGCTGCTGGCCGATGAGAAGGACCCGAAATGGAAGACATGGCCGGAGCCATGCACGCGGATCTTGCAATGGCCCGGCGTCGCATGGGCGCCGAGGAAGAGGATGTTGTCGCTGCCGTCGAACTCGATCTGGACCTTGCCCAGGCTGGCCCGGTGGCCGCAGAAGACGAAATTCGACACGCCGCCGGCCTGCGTGACGCGGGGCAGGCCGACCACCCCCTCGGAGGCGAGGATCGCATGGCCCGGCTGGTCGGTGACGCAGGCATAGGCCAGGAAGGGCTCGAAGAGCCGGCCGGCCGCGAAGGGCGCGAGCCGCGCCCAGGCGCGGCGGGCGAGCTCCGGTTGCGCCGCGCTGTCTTCCACCGCCCCTCCGCTCAGCGCGTGCCGGTCGAGCCGAAGCCGCCCGCGCCGCGCGCCGTCTCCGGCAGCACCTCCACTTCCCGGAACCGGGCGCGCACCACAGGGGCCACCACCGCCTGGGCGATGCGCATGCCGCGCTCCACGGTGAAGGCCTCGGTGCCGGCATTCATCAGGATGACCTGCAGCTCGCCGCGATAATCCTCATCCACCGTGCCGGGCGTATTGGGCATGGTGAGGCCGTGCTTCAGCGCCAGGCCGGAGCGCGGCCGCACCTGCAATTCGTGGTCCTCGGGCAGCGCGATGCAGAGCCCGGTGGGCACCAGCGCGCGGCCGCCGGGCGGGATCACCACCGGCGCGGCGACGGCGGCCAGCAGGTCCATCCCCGCCGCGCCGGGCGTGGCATAGGCGGGCAAGGGCAGCCCCTCGGCATGCGGCAGGCGGGTGACCAGGATCTCGACCATTTACGCCAATCTCTCCGCAATCCGCGCCGCAAGCCGCCGCGCCACTTCTGGCTTCGGCAGGCGGGGCCAGTCCTCCACCCCCGAATCCGTCACCAGATGCACGGCATTCTCGGCGCCGCCCATGACATCGCCGGAGACGTCATTCGCCACGATCCAGTCGCAGCCTTTTCGAATCCGCTTCTGCTGCGCATGCGGCACCACGTTTTCGGTCTCGGCGGCAAAGCCCACGACGAGGCGCGGGCGCTGCGACGGGTGCTGCGCGATGGTCGCCAGGATATCCGGGTTCAGCGCCAGCGCGATCTCGGGCGGCGGCGCGCCGGGCACCTTCTTGATCTTCTGCGCGCCGACATCGGCCGGCCGGAAATCCGCGACGGCGGCGGCGAAGACCGCGGCATCGGCCGGCAGCGCCGCCTCCACCGCCGCCAGCATGTCCCGCGCGCTTTCGATCTTCACGACGGTCACGCCGGCCGGGTCCGGCACCGCGACCGGGCCGCTCACCAGGGTGACGCGCGCGCCGAGGGCCGCCAGCGCCGCGGCGATGGCATGGCCCTGCCTGCCGCTGCTGCGATTGGCGATGTAGCGCACCGGGTCGATGCTTTCGTGAGTCGGCCCGCTGGTCACCACGACATGCCGGCCAGCCAATGGGCCCTGGTGCAGCAACGCCTCGATCGCGGCCAGGATGGCGGGCGGCTCGGCCAGCCGGCCGGGGCCGCTCTCGGGCTCCGCCATCGGCCCTTCCTCCGGCCCCACCACGGTGACGCCGCGCGCCGCCAGCGTCTTCATATTGGCGACGGTTGCCGGATGCGCCCACATGGCCGGGTTCATGGCGGGCGCCACCAGCACCGGCGCCCGCGTCGCCAGCAGGACCGTAGAGGCCAGGTCATCCGCCAGCCCGGCGGCCATCTTCGCGAGGAGGTCCGCCGAGGCCGGCGCCACCACCACCAGGTCCGGCGCGCGGGCCAGGCGGATATGGCCGATCTCGGCCTCCGCGGCCCAGAGATCGTCATGCACGCGGGTGCCCGAGATGCCGGCCAGCGCCTCCTTCGTCACGAAGCGGGCGCCGCCGGCGGTCAGGATGGGCGTCACGGCATGGCCCGCCTTGCGCGCCAGCCGCACCAGCTCCAGCGCCTTGTAGGCGGCGACGCTGCCGGAGATGATGAGGAGCAGATGGGCCATGCGCGGCAGGCTAGAGCATTTTCAAGCCAGGCGGTATCGCCTGGCGGCTCGGGAAATGCGCCGGAACAACAAGCTGGCGGCGGATCGCCGCCAGCCCGGGATGGGCTCAGCCTCCACCCCGCGTCACCACGCGCTCCGCCAGGCCGCGCCAGGCGGTCCAGGCGCGATCCGCCTCCGCCCCGCTGCGCCCGGCGGCCAGGCTGGCGGCGTTCAGCGCGCTGCGCGCGGCCTCCCGCTCCGGCCCCGTCCGATCCTCGAAGGCGCGGCGGGCGCGGGACAGCGCGGCCTCATCCGCCGCATGGGCGCGGGCGGCGGTGCGGAAGGTATCGAGCGCGCGGCGTGCGGCGCCGAAATCCTCGACCAGGGTGGCGAGGGCGGCGCGGCCGGGGGCGGTGGGCGGCAGGCGCTCCAGCAGCGTGCGCAGCGCCTCCAGCCGGTCCGTGCCGCCGGGCAGGCGGGCCATATCGCGATCCAGCGAGAGGTCGCGCCAGGCGGGCGGCAGCGGCTCCGCCAGCGCGGCGTCCCAGAGCGGGATCTGCTGCGTCGTCTCCCGCTGCCAGGCCCATTCGAGGTTGGTGGGCGCACCCTCCAGCCGCGCCTCCACGCGCTGGCCGAAATCACCCTCCGCCACCGGGGTGAAGCGCGGGGTCTCGCCGCGGCGCGCCGGCAGGTCCAGCACCAGCGTGCCGCGGGCGCCGCCTGGGTCGACGGCCAGGGTCACCGTATGCACCAGCTGCTGCGTCACCTGCACCGCGCCGCGCCGCAGGGCGACGGCGATGGGGACGCTGCTGCCGCGCTGCGCCACGCTGTATTGCACGCCCTGGTCGCGCGCGAAGGCGAGGAGGCGCGCCTCTCCCGCCGGCAGCCCGCGCAGCTCGGCATCCCCCAGGAAGCCGCCGGCCTCGGCGCCCCCGCTGCCGAAGACGGTGGCGAGGCCGCCGGGCAGGGCGTGTGGCGTGGTATTGCGCAGCCGCACCGCCTGCAGCGGATGCCGCCCGCCGAGCCCCTGGACCCACCACACCCGCTCCGCCGGCAGCCGCGCATACAGGAAGGGCACATTGGCTGTCTGGCCGGCCTGGATGGTCACCGGGTCGGCCAGGGTGAAGGCGACGCGGCCGAGCGAGGCGGCCGCGGTGGCCTGGGCCGCGGCCGGCGCGGCTTCCGCCACCGCGGCGGGCGCGGCCATCCGGGCGAGGGCGCCGGGTGGGGCGATGGGGGCCGCCGCCGGGGGCGGCGGTGGCACCGGGCGGCCGCCGGTATCGGCCTGCACCTCCACCGGGCCGCTGCCGAGGATCGGCAATTCGGGCCGTGGCAGCAGCACGGGGGAATAGAGCGCCTGGCGGAAGGCGGCGGCCTCGCCGGAGACGAGCGACAGGCGGATGCCGTCCCAGTCGGAGCCGGTGTGGTTCTCCACCACCGCCCAGCCCATCAGCCGCGCCTCCCCAGCCGCGCCGAATTCCGGCACCGAGAGGCGCCAGGAGGGTTTCCACAGCGGAGCGCCCGCCACATAGGTCAGCGCCACCTCCCGCCCCGCCGGCGCGCCGGGGCGGAGCGCCACGGCAAGCTGGCGGGTATCGGCGCTGCGGGTCTCGGCCAGGGCCTCCGCCGCGCGGGCCAGGCGGGCGGCGAGGGCCGCATCCAGCAGCCGCACCTCCTGCGCCTCCCGCAACTCGATACTGCGCAGGCCGGTGGCGGAGAGCAGGGTCAGGCGCAGTCCGTCCTTGCCTTCCGAGGCCTCGGCGATGCGGCCCTCCGTCTCTCCGACTGCGACGCGCTGGCCGCGCAGCGCGTTCAGCAGGGTGGCGCGGCTGGCGAAATCCTCGGGCCTGGCGGGCAGGCCGCGAAAGGCCTCCGCCGCCAGGTCCTGGGCGGGCAGGCGCAGGCCCTCCACCCGCCCGGCGGGGTCCGCCACGACCAGGGAGCGTAGGATATCATCCACATCGGCCAGCGGCGCGCGGAAGGTGATGGCGGGGTCATCGGCCGCCACCATTCCGCCGCGCTCGATCTGCGCCAGCCCGGCGGAGGACAGCGTCACGCCCCGCACCGGCAGCTCCGCCGCCTGGGCGGTCAGCGCCGTTGTGGCGAGCAGCAGGGCGGTGAAGGCGCGGCGTGCGGTCATCGGGCTGGGTTCCTCATCGACTTGGCGACGAGGCTATCCGTGCAAGCCGGGCAGCAATGCGGCCACCCGGCACACGAAGCCGCGAGGGCGCTCAGCCGCCCGGCGCGCCCTGGGTATTCACATAGAGGCTGTAGAGCGAATGGGCCGCCGCCATGAACAGCCGGTTCCGGTGGCGTCCGCCGAAACAGACATTGGCACAGCGTTCCGGCAGGTCGATGAAGCCGATCGGCGTGCCGGCGGCGTCAAAAACCTTGACGCCGTCCATCCCCGGCCCGCCCATGCCCCAGCCGCACCAGAGGTTTCCCTCCACATCCACGCGGAACCCGTCCGGCGTCTCGCCCGGCGCGCATTGGACGAAGACGCGGCGGCGGCTGAGTTTCCGGCCATCGCAATCGAAGGCCAGGATATTACGCGGCTCCGACCGGCTCTCGATGATGTAGAGGATCTTCTCGTCCGGGCTGAAGGCCAGGCCGTTCGGGTGGTCCACGTCATCCGCCACGAGGGTGATGTCTCCCGTCGCGCCGTCCACGCGGTAGACATTTGTGTGGGGCAATTCGGGCGTGTGCTTCTCGCCTTCATAGAAGCCGCCGATGCCGAAGGGCGGATCGGTGAACCAGATGCTGCCGTCCGATTTCACCACCACATCGTTCGGGCTGTTCAGCCGCTTGCCCGCAAAACTGTCCGCGATGACGGTGATGGCGCCGTCGTATTCGTGGCGCACGACGCGCCGCCCGCCATGCTCGCAGGCGATGATGCGGCCCTGGCGGTCGCGCGTATGGCCGTTGGCGTTGTTGGACGGCTTGCGGAAATGGGTGACCTGCCCCGTCTCCTCGTCCCAGCGCAGCACGCGGTTGTTCGGGATGTCCGACCACAGCAGGCAGCGCTGGTCACCGAGCCAGACCGGCCCCTCGCCCCAGCGGCTGCCGGTCCAGAGCCGCTCCACGGAGCTCAGCGGCAGGCGCAGCTTGTTGAAGGCGGGGTCCAGGGTCCGGATGGCGGGGTCCGGGTAGCGCAGGCTTTCCTGCCAGGTCATCGCATTCTCCTCCTCCCGGCCGGCGGTCTTGGCGCCGGCCATCGTCCTCGTCATGCTGGCGCGATATCGCCGGGAGGGGAACCATGACCGATCTGCCAGGACGCATCGCCGATGAGGCGGCGCTGGAGGAGGTGATGTCGCGCCCCGACCCCGCGCTGATCGCCGACCTGGCGCTTGTGCCGGGCGATATCCTGGTGCTCGGCGCCGCCGGCAAGATGGGGCCGACGCTCTGCCGCCTGGCCAAGCGGGCGGACCCGGCGCGGCGCGTGATCGCGGTGGCGCGCTGGTCCGAGGCCGGGCTGCGGGCGCGGATGGAAGGCTGGGGCATCGAATGCCTCGCCGCCGACCTGATGGACGACGCGGCCCTGGCGGCGCTGCCGGATTCGCAAAACGTCGTTTTCATGGCCGCGATGAAATTTGGCAGCACGGGGAATGAGGCGCTGACCTGGGCGATGAACGTGCAGCTGCCGACCCGCGTCGCCGCGCGCTGGGCGGCCTCGCGCATCGTCTTCTTCTCCACCGGCAATGTGTTGCCGATGTGGCCGGTGAACGGGCCCATGCCGGATGAGGCGGCGACGCCATCCCCGATCGGCGACTATGCCGCCAGCTGCCTGGGCCGCGAACGCGCCTTCCAGCATGCCGCCGCCACGCGCGGCACGGCCTGCTTCGGCATCCGCCTGAACTATGCGATCGACCTGCGCTACGGCGTGCTGCATGACATCGCGACGAAGGTCCTGGCCGGCACGCCGGTGCCGCTGGCCATGGGGCATGCCAATGTCATCTGGCAGGGCGATGCCAATGCCTGGACGCTGCGGGCGCTGGCCGCGGCGGATTCCACCTGCCCCATCCTGAACGTGACGGGGCCGGAGACCGTTTCGGTGCGCTGGCTGGCGGAGGAGCTTGGCCGCCGCATGGATCGCACGCCGGCGTTTTCCGGGACGGAAGCGCCGAATGCGCTGCTCTCCAACGCGGCCCGCGCCTTCGCCCGCTTCGGCTATCCGCGCGTGCCGCTGCTGAGGCTGGTGGATTGGGTGGCGGACTGGGTCGCCAGCGGCGGCCGCGCCCTCGGCAAGGCTACCAAGTTCGAGGTGCGGGATGGCCGCTTCTAACGCCACGATCCGCGCGGAGGACCAGCTCTCCGCCCGTGCCCGCGCCACGCGCCAGCGCATCCTGGACGCGGCGCTGGTGGAATTCGCCGAGAAGGGCATGGCCGGCAGCCGCGTGGACGAGATCGCGGCCCGCGCCGGCGCCAACAAGCGCATGCTCTACGCCTATTTCGGTAGCAAGGAGGAGCTGTGGCTGACGGTGCTGGAACGCGCCTATGCCGCGAAGCGGGAGGAGGAGCGGGAACTTTCGGTGGACAGCCTGCCGCCGCTGGAAGCGATGGTGCGCCTGGTGGCCTTCAACCTGCGCTACACCAGCCGCCACCCGGAATTCGTGGCCCTGCTGAACCAGGAGAACCTGCACCGCGCCGCCTATCTGCGCCGCTCGGAACATGTGCCGGCGCTCTATTCCCCGATGCTGGAGGCGCTGACCACGGTGCTGGCGCGCGGCGCCGCGGCCGGCATCTTCCGTGACGGGGTGGATGCCATGCAGCTCTATATCTCCATCCTCGCGCTGGGCCATTTCTACGTCGCGAACCGCCACACCCTGTCCACCATCTTCGGCACGCCGCTGGACACGGAAGCGGCGATCGCGGCGCGGGAGGCGCATATTTCCGACTTCGTACTGGGCTATCTGCGGCCTTGACCTGACCGCCCACCCGCGACAAGGTAACCACCTGGTTACTGGTGCCTGGGGGGAAGACAAGTGGGTCTGCGCTGGCAGGATTGGCCGAAGGATGTCCTGGCGCGGCTGCGCGCCGGCTGTGCCATTCCGGCGCATCCCCTGGCGCTGAATGCACGCCGCGCGTTGGACCCGCTGCGCCAGCGCGCCCTGTCCCGCTACTACCTGGCGGCGGGCGCCGGCGGGCTGGCGGTGGGGGTGCACACCACGCAATTCGCCATCCGCCAGGTGGGGCTTTTCGACCGCGTGCTGTCGCTGGCCGCCGAAGCGGCGAGCGAGCGCGACGACGCGCCCATCCTGGTCGCCGGCGCCATCGGCCGCACGGAGCAGGCGGTGCGGGAGGCGCGGATCGCCCGCGGCCTGGGCTACCACGCCGTGCTGCTGAGCCTGGCCGCATGGAAGGGCGCTTCGGAGGACGAGATCATCGCCCATTGCGCGGCGGTGGCGGCCGAGATGCCGGTCTTCGGCTTCTACCTGCAGCCGGCGGTGGGCGGCGTGAAGCTGCCATTGTCCTTCTGGCGCCGCTTCGCCGCGATCGAGAATGTGGTCGCCATCAAGATGGCGCCCTTCGACCGCTATGCCACGCTGGACGTTCTACGAGGTGTGCTGGAGGCGGGGGCGCAGGATCGCGTCGCGCTCTACACCGGCAATGACGACCACATCGTCGCCGATTTGCTGACGCCTTTCGCGATCGCGGGAGCGCAGAAACCGCTGCGCATCCTGGGCGGGCTGCTGGGGCATTGGAGCGTATGGACCAGGGCGGCGGTGGATCTGCATGCCCGCTGCTGCGGCGCCGATGCCACGCCCGAACTGCTGGCGCTGGATGCGCAGGTGACGGAGATGAACGCCGCCGTCTTCGACGTGGCGCATGGCTTCCACGGGGTGATCGCCGGCTGCCACGAAATCCTGCGCCGCCAGGGCCTGCTGGAAGGCATCTGGTGCCTGGATCCGAACGAGAGTCTCTCGCCCGGCCAGTCGGACCTGCTGACCGCGGTGGCGCAACGCTATCCGCATCTGACGGACGATGCCTTCGTCCGCGCGAATCTCAACACCTGGCTTTCCTGAAGGAACTGCAAGCAATGGCGGAACGCCGCATCGGCCTCATCATGAACGGCGTCACCGGACGCATGGGCATGAACCAGCACCTGATCCGCTCCATCGCGGCAATCCGCAAGGATGGCGGCGTGATGCTGAAGAACGGGGATCGCGTGATGCCCGACCCGATCCTGGTCGGCCGCAACCGGGAGAAGCTGGAGGCGCTGGCCCGCGCGCATGGCGTCACCCGCGTCTCCACCGACCTCGACGCCTGCCTGGCCGACCCGAACGACACGCTGTTCTTCGATGCGGCGACGACGCAGATGCGCGCCGGCCTGCTGACCAAGGCGATCGAGGCCGGCAAGGATATCTATTGCGAGAAGCCGACCGCCGACAACCTGGCCGATGCCATGGCCGTCGCACGGCTCGCCAAGCAGAAGGGCATCAAGGCCGGCGTGGTGCAGGACAAGCTGTTCCTGCCGGGCCTCCGAAAACTGAAGATGGCGATCGACAGCGGCTTCTTCGGCCAGATCCACAGCGTGAAGGGCGAGTTCGGCTACTGGGTCTTCGAGGGCGACCTGCAGCCGGCGCAGCGCCCGTCCTGGAACTACAAGAAGGCCGAGGGCGGTGGCATGATCCTCGATATGCTCTGCCACTGGCGCTACGTGCTGGACAACCTCTTCGGCAATGTCGAGAGCGTCTCCTGCCTGGGTGCCACACATATCAAGACGCGCATCGACGAAGCCGGGAAGGCCTATACGGCGGATACCGACGATGCGGCCTATGCGACCTTCCAGCTGGAAGGCGGCGTCATCGCGCATATCAATTCGAGCTGGGCGACGCGCGTGCGACGCGACGACCTGGTGACCTTCCAGGTGGACGGCACGCATGGCAGCGCGGTGGCCGGCTTGCAGAAGTGCTGGACGCAGTCGCGCGTGAATACGCCGAAGCCGGTCTGGAGCCCCGATACGCCGCAGCCGATCAACTTCTACGACGGCTGGCAGGAAATCCCCGATACCGAGCCGATGCCGAACGGTTTTCGCGTGCAGTGGGAGCTGTTCTTCAAATACCTGGCGGGCGAGGTCGCGACCTATCCCTGGGACCTGCTGGCGGGCGCCAAGGGCGTGCAGCTGGCGGAGGCGGGCCTGCAGAGCTGGGCGGAGCGCCGCTGGATCGACCTGCCGAAGCTGGAGGTGTGAGCATGGCCACCATCAGGCTGCCCGAGGGCGAGTATTCCCTGAAGGGCCCACGCGATTTCCCGAAGGCGACGCCGCCCTTTCCGCGCGTGGCGCTGGCCGCCGCGCATGTGGTCGCGGACACGCTGGCCGAGCAGGACCCTTGGCTCGATGCGAAGATCGACTGGGACCGCACCATCGCGTTCCGGAAACACCTGTGGTCGCTGGGCCTCGGCGTGGCGGAGGCGATGGACACGGCGCAGCGCGGCATGGGGCTGGACTGGACGGCGGCGCAGGAGCTGATCCGGCGCTCGCTGGATGCCATGCAGGACCATCCCGGCGCGGTGATGGCTAGCGGCGCCGGCACGGACCACTTGGCGCCCGGCCCAGACGTGACCGTGGACGATGTGATCCGCGCCTATGAGGAGCAATGCGAGGCCGTCGAGGCGATGGGCGGCCGCATCATCCTGATGGCCTCGCGCGCGCTCGCCAAGGCCGCGAAATCGCCGGCGGATTACGAGCGGGTCTATGACCGCATCCTGTCCCAGGTGAAGCAGCCCGTCGTCATCCACTGGCTGGGCGAAATGTTCGACCCGGCGCTGGAAGGCTATTGGGGCAATCACGACCACATGGCCGCGATGGAGACCGCGCTGAAGGTCATCCACGCCCATGCCGACAAGGTCGATGGCGTGAAGGTTTCCCTTCTCGACGACCAGAAGGAGATCTCCATGCGCCGCCGCCTGCCGCGCGGCGTGCGCATGTATACCGGCGACGACTTCAACTATGCCGAGCTGATCGCTGGCGACGACCAGGGCTATTCCGACGCGCTGCTCGGCATCTTCGACCCGATCGCGCCGGCGGTGGGCGGCGCGCTGGCCTCGCTCGCCAAGAACGACCTCTCGACCTTCCACGACATCCTGGCGCCGACGGTGCCGCTGAGCCGCCACATCTTCAAGGCGCCGACGCGCTTCTACAAGACGGGCGTGGTCTTCATGGCCTGGCTGAACGGCCACCAGGACCACTTCGTCATGATCGGTGGCCAGCAATCCACCCGTAGCATCCGCCATTTCTCGGAGCTGTTCCGCCTGGCCGACAAGGCGGGCCTGCTGCGGGATCCGGACATGGCGGTGGCGCGGATGAAGACGCTGCTCGCGCTGCACGGGGCCGCCTGATGCGGATGTCGCTCAACACCGTCACGGTGAAGGAGAAGTGGGGACTCGCCGACTGCATCGAGGGCTGCGCCCGGCACGGCATCCCCGCGATCTCGCCGTGGCGTGACGTGCTGCAGGCCATGGGCGTGCAGGCGGCCGCGCGGCAGATCCGCGATGCCGGCCTGGCGGTCAGCGGCCTGTGCCGCGGCGGCATGTTCCCCGCCGCCGATGCCGCCGGCCGCGCCGCCGCCATCGAGGACAATCTGCGCGCCATTGAGGAAGCGCACGCGATCGGCGCGGCCTGCCTGGTGATGGTCTGTGGTGGCCTGCCGCCGGGTTCCAAGGATCTGCCCGGTGCGCGCGAAATGGTGCGGGACGGGCTGGCCGCCATCATGCCCGCGGCCCGCGCGGCGGGCGTGACCATCGCGCTGGAGCCGCTGCATCCGATGACCTGCGCGGATCGCTCCGTGCTGTCGACGCTCGGCCAGGCGCTGGATCTCTGCGACGCCTTCGGCGAAGGCATGGGCGTGGCGCTGGATGTCTACCATGTGTGGTGGGACCCGCAGCTGCAGGCGCAGATCGCGCGCGCCGGTTCGCGCATCGCCGCCTTCCATGTCTGCGACTGGAAGGTGCCGACGCTCGACACGGTCTTCGACCGCGGCATCCCCGGCGAAGGCTGCATCGACATCCCCGCCATCCGCCGCCTGGTGGAAGCGCAGGGCTACGACACCTTTGCCGAGGTCGAGATCCTCTCGAAGCACTGGTGGCAGCAGGACCCCGACCAGGTGCTGGCCCTGCTGAAGGAACGCCACGCCTCCGCTGTCTGAGACCAACAAGAAACGGGAGAGACAAGAATGACCGGCCTCCGCATCTCGCGCCGCGCGCTGCTCGGCACGGCCCTCGCCACACCGGCCCTGGCCCAGGGCTGGACACCGACGCGGCCGCTGCGCTTCGTCGTGCCCTTCCCGCCGGGCGGCGCCACCGATGTGGTGGCGCGTGTCATCGCCGACCGGATGCAGGAGAAGCTGGGCCAGCCCGTCACCGTGGAGAACCGCACCGGCGCCGGCGGCAATGTCGGCGTGGAGAATGTGGTGCGCAGCCCGGCGGATGGGCTGACCATCCTGATGGGCACCACTGGCACGCTGACCATCAACCCGCATCTCTACACCAATATGGGCTTCAACCCGGCCACCGACCTGACGCCGATCGGCATGGCCTTTTCCACCGACCATGTGCTGATCGTGCATCCCTCCGTCCCCGCGCAGAATTTGCAGGAATTCCTGGCGCTGCTGCGGGCGCGGCCGAATGCGCTGTCCTACGGCTCCGGCGGCAATGGCTCCTCCACCCATCTGGTGCCGGAGCTGTTCAAGCTGGTGGCGCGGGTGGAGATGCAGCATGTGCCCTATCGCGGCAGCGCGCCGGCGCTGAACGACACGGTGGCCGGCAATGTGCAGGTGATGTTGGACCAGCTGCCCTCCGCCCTGCCGCAGGTGCAGGGTGGCCGCGTGCGGGCGCTGGCGGTCACCGGCCCCCGCCGCTCCTCCCTGCTGCCGGACCTGCCGACCTTCGCGGAATCCGGGCTGGCCGATGCGCAGGCCACCTCCTGGGGCGCGGTGATGGCCCCCGCCGGCCTGCCCGCCGCGACGACGGAGCGCCTGTCCGCCGTGCTGCGCGAAGTGCTGGCGGAGCCCGGCGTGCAGCAGCGTCTGGCCGCCGCCGGTGCCGATGCCGTGACCTCCACCCCCGCCGAACTGGCCGCCACGATGCGGGACGAGACGGCGAAATGGGGCCGCGTGATCCGGGAAGCGCGCATCACCGTGAACTGACCAACGCCTTGACGGCGGCCGCAGCATCGCCACGCTGCGGCCGCACCTTCCAAGGCCTCACGACATGCCTTCGCTGCCCCGCTGGGCCTGGATCGCCATCCTGCTCGGCCTGCTCGCCGCCACCGTGCTCATCCTGCTGGCCATGGGGCGGGAGCCGATCTGCAAATGCGGCAGCATCAAGCTGTGGCATGGCGAGGTGATCAGCGCCGAGAATTCGCAGCACATCACGGACTGGTACACGCCCAGCCATATCGCCCATGGGCTGATCTTCTACGCCATCCTGCACCTGGTGGCAGGGCGCCTGGGCCTGCTGCCGCGCGCCGCCATCGCGACGGTGGTGGAGTCGGGGTGGGAGATCGTCGAGAACACCGATGCGGTGATCCAGCGCTACCGCGAGGCGACCATCGCGCTGGACTATTTTGGCGACAGCGTCCTGAATTCCGGCTTCGACATCGTCGCCATGTGGCTGGGCTTCGCACTCGCCGCGCGGCTGCCGGTCTGGGCCAGCGTCGCGCTGCTGCTGGCGATGGAGGTGGGCGTCGCGCTGGTGATCCGCGACAACCTCACCCTCAACGTCCTGATGCTGCTCTGGCCGCTGGATGCCGTGAAGGAATGGCAGGCGGCGAGGTAGCTCAGCCCTTCGCCCAGTCCAGCTCCTCCGCCACCAGGCTCGCCCAATAGGCGGCGCCGAGCACCAGGGCGTCGTCGTTGAAGTCGTAGCGCGGCGTGTGGACGTTATGAAAACTGCCATCGGCATTCATGCCATTGCCGATGCGCATGAAGACGCCAGGCTTTTCCTGCAGCATGAAGGCGAAATCCTCGCCGCCGGTGCTGAGTCCGACCTCGCCCACCTTGTCCCGGCCCACCAGCGCGGCCGCGGCGGCGATGGCGACCGGCAGCTTCTCCGTGGCATTCACCGTGGGCGGGCAGAGCGGCACATAGCTGAAGCTGGCGGTGCAGCCCTGCGCGGCGGCCAGCGATTCGGCCAGCGCCTGCAACCGACTGCGGATGATCGCCTGGTCCGAGGTCTCGAAGTAGCGCGCCGTGCCGCGCACCACGACCTTGGCCGGCATGACATTGGGCGAATCGAAGCTGCCGCCCGCAACATGCCCGACGGAAAGCGCGGCGCTGGCGGTGGGCTTCAGGTTGCGCGGCAGGATGGTGTGCACGGCCAGCAGGAACTGGCCGAGCGCCACCGTCGCATCCGTCGCCAGATGTGGCGCTGCGCCGCCATGCCCGCCGGTGCCGTGGAATTCCACACCCCAGAAATCGGCACCGGCCAGCATCGGCCCGGGCCGGGTCGCGAACTGGCCCACCGGCAGGCCCGGCGAGTTGTGCAGGCCATAGACGGCATCGACGGGAAAGCGCTCGAACAACCCGTCCTTGATCATCGCCGGCGCACCGGTGCCGGCCTCCTCCGCCGGCTGGAAGATGAAGTTCACCGTGCCGGCAAAATCCGGCTTGCTCGCCAGGTAGCGCGCGGCGCCCAGCAGCATGGTGGTATGCCCGTCATGCCCGCAGGCATGCATCTTGCCGGGCACGGTGGAGGCATGCGCGAAATCGTTCTCCTCCTGGATGAACAGCGCATCCATGTCCGCGCGCAGGCCGATGGCGCGCTGGCCCGCGCGGCTGCCCTGCAGCGTGCCGACCACGCCGGTGCCACCGACGCCTTCCGTCACCGCGATGCCCCATTCGCGCAGTTTCGCGGCCACCAGCGCGGCCGTGCGATGTTCCTCGAAGCGTGTTTCCGGATGGCGGTGGATGTCCTGGCGGATCTCGCGCAGCTCGCCGTCATAGGCGCGGATCGCGTCGAGGATGTCTTGGCGCATGCGTCTCTCCAGTTCAGTTCGGCCAGGCGGCCTTGGGCATCGGCGCCATCGCGGTGAAATCGGGCTCCAGCGTCGCGCCGAGGCCGGGTGTCTCCAGGCTGCGCAGATCGAGCAGCCCGCCCCGCATCGCCAGCCTGGGGCCGCGGGAGGTATCGGCATAGAGGCCCGGATGCGCCTCCAGGAAGGCATGGGCCTCCGCCTTCGGGCGTCCCACGAAGCCGTCGATGAAGTGGTGGCCGTTGCGCTCCACATGCGGCAGGCCGAGCAGCGCGACCAGCGCCAGGTCCTGCTGCACGCAGACGCCGGCCAGCGTGGTCAGGTCCTCCGCCGACATGAAATAGCGCTCGCGCCCTTCTTCCGCATTCCAGGCGCGGCAGCGTGCCAGGTTGATGACGGATCGCCAGACGCCCTTGCATGCTTTCGACGACACGCCAGCGTAGCCGAGCTTGCGACCGGTGACGAAGGCATCCAGCGGCCCGTCGCTTTCGTCGATGATGACGGGGCGCTCCGCGGCCAGCGTCGCCATGCCGGTCTCCAGCGCGCGGGCGCGCTTCACCGGCTGCTCGATGTAGAGGATGGATCGGCAAAGCCGCGCCAGCCGCTTCTCCGCCTGCATGGCGCGCCACAGCGCCAGCGCGCCCTCGGCATTCTCGTACTGCTCATTGCCATCGAGGCTGGCGTGGTAGTCCTGCGGCGCGCGGTCCAGCACCGCGGCGATGCGCGACAGGCGCTCCACATCCGCACCGATGTTGCCGCCGACCTTCAGCTTCCAGTAGCGATGGCCGTAGCCTTGCGCCACTTCCTCCAGAGTCTCCGGCAGCCCGTCATTCACCCGGCTGTCCTGGTCGCCGGCGGTGATCGGATCCACCAGACCCACGGTGTGCCGCGCATGCAGGCTCTGCAGTGGCTGTTGCGCCGAGAGCATCCCGGCAAAATCGAAACCCGCGAGATCGGGCACCACGGCATGCGGCGCCGTGCCGCCGATATTCGCGCGCATGCCGGTCCAGAAGGAGATGCCGCGCGCCTTCAGCAGCGCATCCAGCATGGCGCGGTCCAGCAGCGCGCGGCCGTAGCTGGCGACCAGCGGGTTCAGCCCCTCCGCCCCCGCGGCCGCCGTCACCGCGGCGTAGCTATTCGCGAAATGCCCGAAGGCCGTGTCGGCGCCGGCGGCGAGGCTTGCCTGTTCCGCCAGTTCCAGCGCGCGGCGCAGTTGCTGTTCGTTCTGCGCATCGGAGAGCGTCGGGTCCTTGTCGAACCACTTCGCCGCCAGCGTCTCCGCCGCCACGCCCCAGCCTTCCGTGCCATCCTCCAGCCGGATGCGCGCGCGCACAACCGCCTGCCGGCCCTGCGTCACGGTGATCACGCCGAAGCGGAAGGGCATGCGCAGAGCAAAGGGCCATTCGAAACGCTGCGTCTCCAGCAGCGTGAAGCGGATGCTCATGTCTCCAGGATTCCCCGCAGGTAGCCGATCGCGCGCGCGGCGCTGGTTGCGCCGTCGGGATGATAGTCGAAAGGCTCCACCGCGCAGAAGCCGGAATAGGCGCAATCCTGCAGGGCATCGAAGACGGGGCGGAACAGGTCGCGCCCCTGGCCGGGGCCGCGGCGGTTGCGGTCGTTCAGATGCACATGCGCGATCTGGCCGCCGGGCAGGTAGCGGCGCAGCAGCGCGGCCGCGCTGGCCTGCTCGCCATTGCCGGCGGCGCTGACATCCAGCATGGTCTTCAGCCCCGGCGTGGCGAGGCGCGTGACGATCTCCACCGCCTCCGCCAGGCTGCTGGCCCAATTGGTCTGGCCGGCATCCAGCGGCTCCAGGCAATAGGTCATGCCGTGCTGCGCGGCCCAGCCGCCGGCCAGCACCATCGCCTCCTCCGCCCGCTGCGCATCGCCATCGGCGGCCACCACGCGCTGCTTCGGTGAGCCATGCACCAGCAGCGTCGCGCCGAGATCTGCGGCGAGGCCGACCAGCCGCTGCATCACCTCCAGCGTCCGCGCCCGCAGCGCGGCATCGGCGCTGGTGACCGAGAGGCCCGCAGGCGCCAGCAGCAACCAATGCAGTGACGTGATCGGCGCGCCTTCCTCCTGCGCCATGCGCCGCAGCTCCGCGCGCCGTGCCGCCGGCAGCAGGTGTGGCGCCTCCGCATCCAGCGTGAAGGGCGCGACCTCCAGCCCATCATAGCCCAGCGCCGCGGCGAGCCGCGCCTGTTCGTGGAAAGGCAGGCCGGCGACCACTTCGTTGCAGAGCGAGATGCGCATCAGTCTGAAAACTCCTGGACGCGCATCTCATGCGCGGAACGCCGCGCGGCGTCCAGTATGCGCAGCGGCAGCACGCCGCCCTCGTAAAGATCCGGCCCCCGCTTCACGCGCGTCGCCACCGCCTGCAGGAAGGCAGCGAGCTGCGCGGCCACCACGCCCACCGGATCCAGCGCCACGGCGCCGAGATCCTCGGCCGGCGCATGGTCCGGCAGCCAGGCACCACCGCCGGCGGGATGATGCGCGCCGCGACGCAGGCGCAGCGTCTCCGCCATGAAGTCGACCTCCGCCAGCGCGGCGCTGCCCGCCACCGCCAGCAGCTTGCGCGTCTCGGCCCCGGGCACCACGGCATCCGCATGCTCGCCCGGCAGCACGCAGCCGGCCTCGATCAGCGCGGTGGCGCCGGAGGGGAAGCGCAGCTGGATCAGCGCCAGATCCTCCCTTCCCCGACGCAGCGGGTCGGACAGCGTGGCGAAGACATGGCTTGGTGCCTCGCCGGCGATCCAGGGCAGCAGGTCGGCGAAATGCACCGCATCGTTCAGCAGCGCGCCGGAATCGCCGCGCGCGCGCTTCAGCCCGGACATGCGGGCCGAGAGGTGATGGATGCGCCCGAAGCCGCCGTCCTGCGCAAGGCGATGGATCGCCTGCGCCTTGGGATGGAAGCGGAAGAACAGGCCTAGCTGCACGATGCATCCGCGCGCCTCCGCCAATTCGTGCAGCATCGCGGATTCCGCCGCGGTCTCCGTCGCCGGCTTTTCGAGGAACAGGTCGCGGCCCCCGCGCAGCACGGCCTGCGCCAGCGCGACATGGGTGGCGGGTGGCGTCGCGATCAGCACCGCCTCGCAATCCCGCAGCGCCGCGTCGAGATCCGCCACGAAGCGTGTGCCGGCTGGCGCCGCCGCGCGCATCGCCGCATCGGGCTCCAGCACCAGGGCCTCCCGCCCCAGCCGGGACAGGGCGGCCAGATGGACGCGCCCGAAGGCGCCGCAGCCGAGGAGCAGCAGGCGGGTCATGCGCCATCTCCGCAAGCCGCGCGCCCCTGGTCAAGCGCTTGACCCCGCGCGGGACGCGCAGCTTGACCCTGCGCGGGGCGCGCGCGAGCCTGCCGCCATGTTCGATGTCCGGGCCGCGATCGCCGAGGATCTGCCGCGCGCCGCCGCGCTTTCGGCCGCCATCGGCTGGAACCAGGTCGAGGCGGATTGGGAGTTCTTCCTGCGCCACGGCGATCTGCGCGTGCTGGAGGATGGCGCGGGGGATGCGCTGGCCGCCAGCGCCGCGCTGCTGCCCTATGGCACGGGGCTCGCCTGGATCTCCATGGTGCTGGTGCGGCCGGACCAGCGGCGGCGCGGCCTGGCCAGCGCGCTGCTGCGCTGGGCGATGCAGGCGCGGCAGGGCCGCACCCTGGTGCTGGATGCGACGCCGGCGGGGCGGGAGGTCTACGGCCCGCTCGGCTTTGCGGACGTCTTCGGGCTCGCCCGCTGGCTGCTGCCGGAGGCCCTGGCGCGCTCCGCCGGGATCGCCGTGCGACCCCTGCTGGACACCGATTGGCCCGAGGTGCTGGCGCTGGATGCCGCCGCCTTCGGCGCCGACCGCGCGGCCCTGCTGCGCGACTTCCGAAATCGCCTGCCGCAGGTGGCGCTGGTCGCGCCCGGCGGCTTCGTGCTGGCGCGCAATGGCCGGCTGACGCCGCAGATCGGCCCCGTGGTGGCGCGGGATGCAGCCACCGCGCTGGCGCTGGTCTCCGCGGCGCGGGACGCGCTGGGCCGGCCCGCGGTGCTGGATGTGCCGGATCACGCCGCCGCGCTCACCACCGCCCTGGCCGCGCAGGGCGGCGTTCTGCAGCGGCCGTTCACGCGCATGGCGATCGGCGCGATGCCGGCGGCGCAATCCGGAAAAAACTTTGTGCTGGCAGGGCCGGAGTTCGGTTGACGGCAGGCTCGGAGGGGTCGCACCATTCAGGTAACCGGTGGGTTACCCGCCAAGGCAGGGAGGCAGGAATGAGCATGTCGATCAATCGCAGGACGCTGCTGGCGGCGACGGGCGCGGGCCTCGCCGCCCCGAGGCTCGGCCAGGCGCAGGGATCCTGGCGGCCGGACCGGCCCGTCACCGTCATCGTGCCCTGGGCGGCCGGTGGCTCCACCGACCAGATGGCACGCATCGTGGCGGCGGAGCTGGAAGCCGCACTCGGCCAACGCTTCGTCGTGGTGAACCAGCCCGGCGCCTCCGGCTCCATCGGCACGCGCAATGCGCTGGAAGCGGCGAAGGACGGCATGACCTGGGCGGCGGGCGCCGCCGTCGATGTCGGCTGCTACAAGGTGCTCGGCCTGCTCGATACGGAGCTGAAGGACTGGAACCTGTTCTTCGCCGTCGCCAATGTGAATGTGCTGGTGGCGAATCCCTCCGCCAATATCCGTGACTTCGGCGCGGCGATGGAGGCTTTTCGCGCACGCGGCGCCAGCACCTCCGTCGCCACCGCCGGCGTTTCCTCCGCCGGGCACAACATGATGGAGGCGATCCGCGCCGCCACCCAGGTGCAGTATCGCCACGCCACCTATGACGGCGGCAATCCCGCGATGATCGCGACGGTGGGCGGCGAGACGCAGATGGGCGCGGTGCTGCTGGTGGAAGCGGCGGAGATGATCCGCGCGCGCCGGCTGATCCCGCTCGCGGTGCAGTCGGAACAGGCGGTGACGCTGCAGGGTGCGGGCGAGATTCCCTCGATCCGCCGCTGGCTGCCGAATATCCCTGCGCCGCTGAACTACTTCGGCATCTGGACGCCGAAGGGCGTGCCGGAGAACGTCATCGCGACGATGAACCAGGTCTGGGCCGATAAGATCGCCAATAGCCAGCGGCTGAAGACCTACGCGAACGAACGCGCCGCGGTCTTCGCGCCGCTGGCGGGCCAGCAGGCGCATGACGAGGCCTGGAAGATGGTGCGGCAGACCGCCTGGCTCTACTTCGATGGCGGCAAGGCGCGCGTCAGCCCGGATACGCTGGGCATCGCAAGGCTTTGAGCACCGGCAGCGACCAGGCGCCGCTTCCGCCGCGCGTCGATCTCTATGTCGCGGCGGTGCTGCTGGCGCTCGGCCTCGGCGTGATGGCGCTGGCCTGGCGCATGCCGACCTTCGTCGAGCAATCCGGCACGGGGCTGACGGCGCCGGGCATCGTGCCCGGCTTCCACGGCACCGTCGTCGCCGTGCTGGCCGTGCTGCTGGGGCTGCGTGCGATCCGCCAGGGCGCGCTGAAGGCCGATGCGGCGCGCGCCGGGACCTGGAGCGGGGAGGATGCGCGCCAGCTCGGCACGGCGGCCGGGCTCGGCGTGCTCTATGCCGGCGTCATGGTCGGCACGCTGCCCTTCTGGCTGGCCACCGCGCTGTTTGTCTTCGGCTTCACCGCCGCCTTCGAATGGTCCCTGGGCCCTGAGCGCAGGATGCGAAGGCTGGCCGAGGCGGCGGTGCTCGGGCTTGCCACCGGGGGCATCGTGACGCTGGTCTTCGAACGGATCTTCCTGGTGCGCCTGCCGTGAACAATCCCCTCACCATGCTGGGCGACGGCTTCGCCCATGTGCTGCAGGGCGGCGCCGTCTTCCACGCCTTCTGGGCGGTGCTGATCGGCATCGTCGTCGGCGCGCTGCCGGGGCTGACGGCCACCATGGGTGTCGCGCTGCTGACCACGCTGACCTTCACCATGGGCCCCAATGTGGCGATGCTGGTGCTGGTCTGCGTCTATGTCGGCGCGATCTATGGCGGCAGCCGTTCCGCCATCCTGCTGAACATCCCCGGCACGCCGGCCTCCGCCGCCTCGACGCTCGATGGTTTTCCGCTGGCCAAGCAGGGCCTGGCCGGACGGGCCATGGGCATCTCCACCCTAGGGTCCTGGTGCGGCACGCTCTTCGGCACGCTGATCCTGGCGATGTTCGCGCCGAGCTTCGGCGAATTCGCGCTGCAATTCGGCAGCTACGAGATGTTCTGGGTGGCGCTCTTCGGCATCGTCATCGCCGGCAGCCTCTCGGGCGGCGATGCGCTGAAGGGCTATATCGCGGGCTTCCTCGGCCTGCTGGTGGCGACGGTGGGGCAGGAGACGAACCACGCCTATGCCCGCTTCGCCTTCGGCAATCCGGACCTGGCCGGCGGGCTCGGCCTGCTGCCCGTGCTGGTCGGCGTCTTCGGCGTGGCGGAGGTGCTGAACGCCATGCGCGGCCCGGCGGTGCGCGCGGTTTCCAGCAAGATCGACAGTGTCATCCCGCGCATCCGCGACGTGACGCAATACTGGCGCACCATCTTCCGCTCCGGCGCCATCGGCACCTTCATCGGCGCCATGCCGGGCCTGGGCGAGGATATCGCCGCCTGGACCAGCTATGCGGCGGCCAAGCGGGCCTCCGCGGAAAAGGAGCTGTTCGGCAAGGGCAGCGTCGAGGGGCTGATGGCGGCGGAGACGGGGGAGAGCGCCTGCGTGCCCGGCGCCATCATCCCGGTGCTGACGCTGGCGGTGCCGGGCTCCGCCCCCGCCGCGGTGCTGATGGCGGCGATGATGATCCACGGCCTCAATCCCGGGCCGATGCTGGCGATCACCGCGCCGGAGTTCATCTACCAGATCGTGGCGATGCTGGTGATCGCCGACATGGTGAAGCTGTTCTACGGGCTGGTGCTGGTGAAGCCGCTGCTGTGGGTGCTGCTGATTCCCCGCGCGCGGCTGATGCCGGTGGTCTTCGTGCTCTGCACCGTCGGTGCCTTCGCCATCACCTCGCGCCTCTTCGACATCTGGGTGATGCTGGGCGCGGGCCTCGTCGGCTTCATCCTGCGCGAGTTGCGCTTCCCCATGGCGCCGCTGGTGCTGGGCATCGTGCTGGGCGATCTGCTGGACAAGAACCTGCTGCGCGGCCTGGTGCTGACCGGCGGCGATGTCTCGCCCTTCTTCACGCGGCCGATCAGCATGGCGCTGTGTGCGCTGACTCTGCTGGCGGTGGCCTGGGCGATCCCCGGCTTCGTGCCGCGGGTGATGGGGTTGTTCAGGCGGCGCGCGGCCGCCTGAACAACCGCCTCTGGTTCAGTCGAGCTTGATGTTCAGCTCGCGGATCTTGCGCCCCCAGAAGGCGTGTTCCGCCTTCACCGCCTCGAACCATTCGGCGCGCGGGCGCACCGGGGAAGCTTCCAGCCCGTCCTGCTCCAGGCGGTTGGCGAAGCGCGGATTGGCTGCGGCCTGGCGCGCCGCCGTCTCCAGCCGGTCCAGCTGATCGGCCGGGATGCCTGCGGGGGCGAAGATGCCGTGCCAGCCGGTGATGGAAACGCCGGGCAGGCCCGCCTGCGCCAGGGTCGGCACATCCGGCAGGGTGGCGATGCGGTTGTCGCCGGTCACGGCGATGGCGCGCAGCCGCCCCTCCCGCGCCAGCTGGATGGCCGGCGGCGGGGAGGAGAAGTTCATGGTGATGCGCCCGCCCACCACGTCCAGCAGCGCGGGGCCGGTGCCGCGATAGGGGATATGCTCCATCTCCACGCCGATCGCGTCGCTGAACAGCACGCCGGCCAGGTGGTTGGCATTGCCGACGCCGCCCGAGGAATAGGTCAGCTCCCCCTTCGGCTTGCTGCGGGCATAGGCGATCAGCTCCGGCAAGGTATTGATCGGCAGGCGCGGGTCGATCACCAGCACGTACTGGTAGGAGGTCACCTGCGCCACCGGCGCCAGGCCGGTGATGAGGTCCACGCCGTCGCCGCGCTGCATATGCGGGTTCACCACCAGGTTGGTGGAGACGGCGAACAGCAGGGTCAGCCCATCCGGCCGGGCGCGGGCCACGCTGACCGAGCCGATATGCCCCGCCGCGCCGCCGCGATTCTCCACCACCACCGTCTGCCCGCCCAGCGCCTCGCTGAGCGAATGGGCGAATTCACGGGCGGTCAGGTCGGTGCCGCCGCCCGGGGCATAGGGCACCACCAGGACGACGGGGCGGGCCTGGGCGATGGCGGGGGCAGCGAGGGCGAGGCCAGCGTTGGCGCCCAGCAGGGTGCGGCGGGAGAGGCTTTTCATGACTGCGGATCCTGGACGTTTCGCGGCCATGGTTAGGGCAGTTGGCCAGCCGCTGCCAAGCGGATCAGCAGCCGGAACGGCGCCCCTCCGCGAAATCCAGAAGGCAGGCGGCGTAGCGCAGGGTGAAGCGCCAATCGCCGCCGGCGCCATGCCCTTCCAGCCCGCGCGGCCGGTCCAGCAGCAGCAGGGCGGCGGTGCGCGGCGCGAGCCGGGCGAAGGCGGCGGCGCGGCCCGCCGGGTCGGGCGCATATTCATCCCCCGCGAAGGTCGCCACCGCCACGCGCGTGGTCGGCGCCCTGGCCGTGGTGACCACCTGCAACAGGTCCTCCAGCGCCCAGGCATGGGCCACGCTGCCGGTCGGGCCATGCGCGGCGGGGGCGATGGCGATGACCGCATCGGCGCGGCCCGGCGCATCGAGCGCCGCCAGCGCATCCCAGGCGCCGCGGGACTGTCCGGCGGCGATCACGCGCGCATAGCCGCGCGCCCGCAACTCGGCCAGCGCCAGGCGCATGCGGGCGGCGCCGAGCTCCGTCTCATCCGTCTCCGGGTCCCGGTCCAGGCGCAGCACGTCATAGCCGGCATTGTTGAAGGCGCGGGCATGCGGCTGCGGCTGGCTGCCGCGACTGTCGGCGCCCCCGGCGGCGCGGCCATGCGCCCAGAGATAGGCGCCGCGGGCGGCCTGCGGCCCCTGCCAGAGGAAGCGCCCATCCGGCACCAGGGCCCAGCCCTCCCCGCCTGCCAGCGGGGTGCGGGGCGGCGTGGGGGTGGGGGCCGGCGCCTCCGGCCAGACCACGGCCAGGTCCTGCGCATAGAGGCGGCAGTCGATGCCCCCATAGGCGGCACAATTGCGCAACGCGCGGCGCTCGGTGGCCGCCGGATCGTCCTCGATCGCGGCCGCCCAGCCCCAGGCGCCGTTTTCAGACAGCGCATAGGCCCGCGGCGTGGGCTGCAGCAGGAATCGGCGGTAATCCGCCCGCCCGCCTTCCCCCACATGCGGCACGCGCGCGGCATCCAGCAGGGCGGGGGTCTGGGCGTGAGACACGGCCCCGGGCTGGAGGACCGGGGCGAGGAGGCAGAGCACGATGAGGAGCGCTGTCTTCAACATCTCGTGATCCGATGGAACCAGACGTCGTTGCGCCTGTCCAGCGAGATTCATGCCGCTCGCTCTTGCTCCCGCGTGGCAGGACCGGCATCTTCCGGCCCCTTTGCCACGGGCGGACAAAACCCCCCGCACCCGGCCACCCAGAGGACTTTCCATGCGCGTCAAGGACGTGAAGAAGGTCGTGCTCGCCTATTCCGGCGGGCTCGACACCAGCGTGATCCTGAAGTGGCTGCAGGCCACCTACCAGGCGGAGGTGGTGACCTTCACCGCCGATCTCGGCCAGGGGGAGGAGCTGGGCCCGGCGCGCGACAAGGCGCTGCTTCTGGGCATCAAGCCCGAGAACATCTTCATCGACGACCTGCGCGAGACTTTTGTCCGCGACTTCGTCTTCCCGATGTTCCGCGCCAATGCGCTGTATGAGGGCTGCTACCTGCTCGGCACCTCGATCGCCCGGCCGCTGATCTCCCAGCGCCAGATCGAGATCGCGGAGCAGGTGGGGGCGGATGCCGTGGCGCATGGCGCGACCGGCAAGGGCAATGACCAGGTCCGCTTCGAGATCGGCTACTACGCGCTGAAGCCGGACATCAAGATCATCGCCCCCTGGCGCGAATGGGACCTGACCAGCCGCACCGCGCTGATCGCCTTCGCCGAGCAGCACCAGATCCCGATCGCCAAGGACAAGCGCGGCGAGAGCCCCTTCTCCGTGGACGCCAACCTGCTGCATTCCTCCTCCGAAGGGAAAATCCTGGAGGAGCCCTGGGACGCGCCGGATGAGATGGTCTGGCAGCGCACCGTCAGCCCGATGGACGCCCCGGACAAGGTCACCGAGATCACCATCGAGTTCGAGCGCGGCGACGCGGTGGGAATCAATGGCGAGCGCATGTCGCCCGCGACCCTGCTGACCAAGCTGAATGCGCTGGGCAAGGAGAACGGCATCGGCCGGCTGGATCTGGTGGAGAACCGCTTCGTCGGCATGAAGTCCCGCGGCTGCTACGAGACGCCGGGCGGCACCATCCTGCACACGGCGCATCGCGCCATGGAATCCATCACGCTCGACCGCGAGGCCTGCCACCTCAAGGACAGCCTGATGCCGCGCTATGCGGAGATCATCTACAACGGCTTCTGGTTCAGCCCGGAACGCCGCATGCTGCAGGCGCTGATCGACGAGAGCCAGGCGAGCGTCACCGGCACCGTCCGGCTGAAGCTCTACAAGGGCAATACCATCGTCACCGGCCGGCAGTCGCCGCACAGCCTCTATTCGATGAAGCACGTCACCTTCGAGGACGACCAGGGCGCCTACGACCAGTTCGACGCCCAGGGCTTCATCAAGCTGAACGCGCTGCGGCTGCGGCTGGGCGCGATGGCGGGGCGGAAGGGCGGCGCCCTCTAAAAAGTCGGGACCACGCTCAAAACGGGCGAGGCGCCCCTGGTAAGACGCGTAATGATCATGCGAAACTTCTTCAGGCCATGCTGAAGGGGCGGGCATGATCTTCGCGTCTTTCGAGTTTCTTTTTCTGTTCCTGCCGGTCTTCCTCGCCGTCTACATGGCGGCGCCGGGAAGCTGGCGGAACCCGCTGATCCTCGTCTTCTCCTGGGCCTTCTACGCCTGGTGGCGGGTGGATTTCCTCGCCCTGCTGGTCGGCGTCACGGTCTTCACCTTCTACGTCGCGCTCGCCATCGAGCGTGCCGGGCCCGGCTCGGCGCGGGGACGAAGGCTGATGGCGCTCGGCATCGCCGGCGACATCGGCGTGCTGGCCTATTTCAAATACGCCAATTTCGGCGTGGACACCTTCAACGACCTGATGCGTCTGATCGGCCATGCCCCCGTCGGCTGGGCCGAGATCGTGCTGCCCGTCGGCCTGTCCTTCTACGTGCTGCAATCCGTCAGCTACCTGGTCGATGTGCAGCGCGGCACGGTGCGGCCGACGCACAGCCTGCTCGACTATGCCGCCTACAAGGCGCTGTTCAGCCAGCTCATCGCCGGCCCCATCGTGCGCTACTCGGATGTTTCTTCGGACCTGCGCGGCCGCAAGCACAGCCTGGCGCAGTTCGGCGCCGGGTCGCGGGAATTCATGGTGGGCTTCGCCATGAAGGTGATCCTGGCGGATACGCTGAGCCCGGTGGTCGATGCCGCCTTCGCGCTGCCCGCCCCCAGCGCCGCCGATGCCTGGCTGGCCGCCATCACCTATACGCTGCAGCTCTTCTTCGACTTCGCCGGCTATTCGCTGATGGCCATCGGCCTCGGCCGGATGATCGGCTTCCACTTCCCGCGCAACTTCGACGATCCCTATCTGGCGGGCTCCATCCAGGCCTTCTGGCAGCGCTGGCACATGACGCTGTCCAGCTTCCTCCGCGACTATCTCTACATCCCGCTGGGCGGCAACCGGCTGGGCGTGAGGCGCACCTATGTGAACCTGCTGCTGACCATGGCGATCGGCGGCTTCTGGCACGGCGCCAGCTGGAATTTTCTTCTGTGGGGCATCTGGCACGGGGCGCTGCTGGCGCTGCACCGGGCCTGGAGCACGCGGGGGCAGGAGGCGGCGCGGGCGGAGCGGTCCGACCGTCGCGGCGAGGATCGGCGCGATGCCTTCCCGCAGCCGCTGCCCGGCCAGGACCAGCGCCGCGGCGGCGACCGTCGCGCGGCGCGCCGGCCGATGCCCTGGCTGCTCGGCCATCTGCTGACGCTGCTCTGCGTGATGATCGGCTGGGTGATCTTCCGGGCCACGGACCTCGCCGGCGCCTTCGCCATCTATGCCGGGATGCTGGGCCTGAACGGCGGCGGCCTGTCCGATGCGCTGGCCTGGCAGCTGACGCCGGATCGGATCGGCACCCTCTGGCTCGCCATCTTCTTCGTCTACCTGCCGCTGCTGCTGGCGGCGCTGCGCCGGCGCGGGGTCTGGCCCCAGGCTGGCGGCGCCCTGGCCAGCTTCGTCTGGGCGGCCTGGCCGCTGGCCGCCTTCCTGCTCGCCATGGTGCTGCTCTACAGCCGCGCCGCGGTGCCCTTTCTCTATTTCCAGTTCTGAGGCGCCGCGATGTCCCAGGCTGAAGCCCCGAACCCCCACCGCCGCCGGGCCGAGGCCGGGCTCGGCGCCGCCATGGCCGTGCTGCTCGGCCTGGGCCTCTGGCAGGGGGTGGCCGCCATGGCCACGCCCCAGGCCGCCCGCCGCCTGGCGCCCACGCTGAATTCGGAGGCCTTGCTGGCCGGGCGCACCGCCGCGGCGGTGAACCAGGTGATGGCGCAGGACCTGCCGGTGGATGGGCTGCTGCGCGCCGCCGGCGGCGTGCTGCGCTGGAAGATTTTCGGCTCCGGCGGCCCCACGGTGGCGCCCGGCTGCGGGGACTGGCTGTTCCTGACGGAGGAGTTGCGCCCCTGGGGCGCGGAAGGCCAGGCCGCCATGGCGCGTCGCGCCGAGCTACTGGCACGGGTGGCCAGGCTGCTGGCCGCGCGCGACATCGCCCTTCAGGTGGTGCTGGTGCCGGACAAGGCCCGCGCGGCGGCGCCGATGCGCTGCGGCGCGCCCTATAGCGCCGAATCCGAGGCCCGCGGCCCTGGCTTCGTCCGGCTGCTGGCCGGCCAGGTGCCGCTGCTGGACCTGACCCCCGTGCTGGGGCCGGAGGGTCCAAGCCTGTTCTACCGTACCGACACGCATTGGAACCAGGACGGCGCCCGCCGGGCGGCGGAGGCCATCGTCGCCACCCTGCCCGCAGGCCTGGCGCGCGACACCGCCTTCCGCACCAGCCGCGCGGCGGAGGAGACCGCCCTGGTCGGCGACTTGCTGCGGCTGATGAGCCTGGACCAGGTGCCCGACGCCCTGCGCCCGCGCCCCGACCGCCAGCATGTCGAGACGACCGAGCCGGCGGAGGCGGAGGAGTCCTCGATCCTGGACGAGGCGCCGGTGCCGGAGGTGGTGCTGATCGGCAGCTCCTTCTCCCGCAACGCGAATTTCGACGGCGCGCTGCAGCAGGCGCTCTCCGCCCCGGTCGGCAATCTCAGCCGCGCCGGCGGCGGTTTCGCGGGCGCCGCGCGGGACTTCTTCGGCAGCCCGGCCTGGCGCGAGACGCCGCCCCGGGTGCTGGTCTGGGAGGTGCCGGAGCGCGTGCTGAACCAGCCCCTGAACGCCGACGACGCCGCCCTGGCCGCCTGGCTGGACGGGCAGGCCCGGTAGGGGAAAGCTACTCCGCCAGCATCCGGTTGATCTGCGGCGTGATCGCCGCCCCCAGGATGGCATAGCCCACCATGGTCAGGTGCAGCCGGTCGAAGGCCACATGCTCCGTCAGCTGGCCATCCGGCATCAGCAGCAGCGGCCCCGGCTCGATATAGACGGTGCTCTGGCCATCGGCGCAGCGCGCCACCAGCGCGTTCAGCCGCGCATTCACCGCCCGCAGCGGGTCGTTGCGATCCGCCCCGCGCGGCAGCGTGCCGACCAGAAGGATGCGGGTGCGCGGCGACCGGCCGTGGATGAAGCGGATGATCTCCGCGATGCCGAGCGCCGTATCCTCGGGGCGGGATCCGGCGGCGGAGTTGTTGGTGCCGATCAGCAGCACCACCAGCTTCGGCCGCAGATTGCCCCATTGGCCGGCGCGCAGCCGGAACAGCAGCCCCTGGGTGAAGTCGCCCGAGACGCCCAGGTTCAGCGCCCGGCGGCCGCCGAAGAACTGGGCATACATGGTGGGCTCCCAGCCCTGCGTCAGGGAATCGCCCAGGAAGACCAGCTCTGCCTGGCTGCGGTCGATCCGCGCCAGGCCCTGATCGATCTCCGCCACGCGGCTGCGCCAGGCGGGAAAGTCCATCGCCTCCGGCACCGCCTCCCTCGGCAGGTTCGGGGGGGCAGGCAGGGCCGGGCAGCCGGGGGCGGCGAGCGCCGGGCCGGCGGCCAGGGCCGCCAGCAGGGCCAGCGCCAGGGCAGGGCGCCTCACTGGCCGGGCGGCGCGATGAGGTCGCGCGAGGTGAAGAGGATGGGCCGCCCACCCGGCGCCATCAGCCAGAGAGAGGCGAGCTGCCCCGCCTCCAGCCGGCCGAGATCCAGCGGGCCGACGCGATCCGCGCCGCATTGCGCGCGCAGCTTCGCCGCGGCGGGGGTGATGGTGCGGGCCTGCATGCCGGGGAAGGCGAGGTCCGGGATCACCGCGCGGCCGCTGGGGTCCAGCGCCAGCGTCGCGGCGGCGCAGCCGGGGGCGGCGTTGTAGAAGGTCAGGCGCGCGCGCAGCCGGTTGTATTCGGTGCTGTCCTCGATGTGCCGGGCGACGATGCGGCCGCCCTCGCGCAGCAGCAGCACGGTGTTGAAGGTGTTCGGGTTCACCCGGAAGGTGGCGCTGGCATTGGCGCCGCCGCTGGCGATGCGCAGCTCCAGGTCGCGCCCGGCCGCATTCTCCACCACGAAGTAGCGCGAGACCCGCGCCGCATCCTCGGTGCCGAGCTCCCGCGGCAGGTCGAATTCGGAGCGCAGCGCGGTCGCGGCCTCCAGCCCGTTGGCGTAGCGGATCAGCGCGAAGCCGTCCGGCAGGCGCAGCTCATACAGCATCGGGGCCTGGGCGAGCGCGGGGCTGGCCAGGGGCAGGGCCGCCAGGGCGGCGAGAAGCAGGAGGATGCGGCGCATCGCCTCAGCGCCGCCGCGCGCTGTTGATGGTGGCGACGATCTGCGTGTTCAGCGCCCGCGCCCAATTGGCATAGCCCTCCGCCGTATGGTGCTGGCCGTCATAGGTCGGCCAGGCCCCGGGGCGGGAGAAGGTGGTGCTGTCGATATAGGCGCAGGGCGCCACCTGGGTGGCGAGATAGTCGGACAGTTCCTTGGCCCGGGCAAAGGTCTTGAAGAAGGGCCCGCCTTCCGTCCCCCAGGTCGGGCCGACCCAGATGCAGGGCATGTTGCTGGCCTGGAAGCGCGTGGTCAGGGTGCGCACCTGCTCCGTGATCCAGCTGCGCGGCATCTCCCGCTGCGAATAGCCGCCCATGGTATCGCCGATGCCGACGATGACGACATTGGGCCGGTGGCGCTGGATCAGCTCGTCGATCTGGAAGCTGCGCGCGGTATTGGTGCGGTTGGTCTGGATCTGGCCATTGCCGGTGCGGGTCGCGGTGCCGCAGGGCACGTCGCGCGGCACCACCCAGGCGCCGGCGCCGACGCCGCAGGCGCTGTAGGTGGCCACCGTCGCGCCATCGCGCCGCAGCTGGTCATGCAGATGGGTGATCAGCGAACCCGGATAGACGAAATGGCTGTCGCCAATGATGAGCAGGGACAGCCCCGCAAGAGCACCCGACATCGCGCGTCTCCGCTGTTTTAAAAGCAGCAACAGGTATTATTTCTGCGATAATGGATAACGCTTGGAACGAAGCGACGTCAATCACGGCAAGGGCCCGGATCTCCGTCCGCTTGTTCCATTAATGACATCCGCGGGCCGCCACCTGTCACGCCGCCGGCAGGCGCACGATGAAGCGGGCGCCGAGGATGGTGCCCTGCGCATCGCGCCGGTTCTCCGCGGCGATGCGGCCGCGCAGCCCCTCCACGATCTGCTTCGAGATCGACAGGCCGAGCCCGCTGTGCTGGCCGAACAGCTCCCCGGTCGGGCGTTCGCTGTAGAAGCGGTCGAAGATCGATTCCAGCTTGGCCTCGGGGATGCCGGGGCCCTCATCCTCGACGATGAATTCCACCATCTGCCCGGTCGGCCGCGCCCGCACCACCACATGCCCGCCCTTCGGGCTGAAGGAGATCGCGTTGCCGATCAGGTTGCGGAAGACCTGCACCAGGCGGCCCTCCACCCCGCGCACGATAAGCCCCTCGGCCGGTGCCTCGATCTCCAGCGTCGGATCCGTCTCCTCCCGCGTCGCCGCCTGCAACTCGCCCAGCGCGCCGAGGATCGGGGCGACATCGACCGGCGTGGCGACGGTGCGGGACAGCTCGGCATCGACGCGCGAACTGTCGGCGATGTCGTTGATGAGGCGGTCCATGCGCACCGCGTCGTCGGAGATGATGGCCAGCAGCCGGCGCTGCTTCGTGGGATCCTCGATGCGGCGCAGCGTCTCGATGGCGGAACGCACGCTGGTCAGGGGGTTGCGCAGCTCATGCGCCACGTCGGCGGCGAAGCGCTCATTGGCGTCGATGCGGGCCCAGAGCGCGCGGGCCGCGGTCTGCAGGTCCCGCGCCAGCACGCCGATCTCATCCTCCCGCCGCAGCAGCGGCGCGGGCACGCTGCCGCCGCGGCCCTCGCCCTCGCGCATGGCGGCGGCGGCCTTGGCGAGCTGCAGGATCGGCGTCGCGATGGTGCGCGACAGATAGAGCGAGAGCAGCACCGTCAGGATCAGCGCCAGCGAGAACAGCGCCAGGACGGAGACGCGGATATCCAGCAGCCGCGCATCCACCTCCCGCGCCTCCCGCGTCAGCAGCACGATGCCGACGGAGGCCGCGCCGCGCCGCGCGGGCTCGGCGACCGAGACCAGCAGCCGGCCTTCCGCGGTGCGGCGGATATAGGGACGCACCCCGCCTTCCAGCGCCAGGCGCAGCTCCTCCCGCCGATCGGTGCTGCTGCCGCCGAATTCGGGTTGCCAGTCGAAGGACGGCGCATTGGGGTTCACATCCACCCGCACCGCATTCGGCGCGCCGCGCGGCAGCAGGGACAGCAGCTGCTCATAGGCGCCGGCGACGGTGCCGGCGAAGGCGCCGCGGGGCTCCGGCGGCGGCAGCGGCTCCGTCACGATGGCCCCGCCCGGCCCCTCCCGCACCCGGCTGTCCGCCACCAGCAGGCCGGTATTGTCGAAGAGCCGTGCCTGGGTATTGGGGGAGGGTTCGACCAGCCGGCGCAGCAGCGGGCGGGCGGCTTCGGGAACCAGGATGGTGCGGTCGTCGCGCGGGGTGACCGCGGCCTCCCCGATCGCGGCGGCATAGATGCGCGCCTGGGTGCGCAGCGATTCGACCTCCGCCGCCAGCAGCCCGTTCTGGTACTGGTCCAGATACAGCAGCGTGGCCGCCAGCAGGGCCGGCGGCAGGGCGTTCATCAGCAGGATGCGGCGCAGCAGCGGCGAGAGCCAGCGCCGGCGCCGCGTTTCGGTGACCGGGGAAGGGGGGGCGCCGCCCGCATCGGGCATGGGTTCGGGGATTCCTGCTGCTGCTGGGAAGAAGGTAGCGCCGGAGGCTGGGGCAAGGCCATGGCGGTTGCGTGGCAGCCGCGAAGGGCCAAGACTTCCCCGCAAGCAAACGGGGGGCTGACAAGAATGCTCGGGCTGATGCAGGACTGGCCGCTCAGGATCCACCGGCTGATCGACCACGCCGCCCGCCACCATGGCGGCCGCGCGGTGGTGAGCCGCAGCGTGGAGGGCCCGATCCACCGCACCGATTTTCGGCAATTGCGCCGCCGCGCCCTTGCCCTGGCGCAGCGGCTGGTGCGGGAGGGGGTGAAGCCCGGCGACCGGGTGGCGACCTTGGCCTGGAACACCTGGCGGCATGTCGAGGCCTGGTACGGCATCACCGGCGCCGGCGCGGTGTATCACACGCTGAATCCGCGCCTGTTCCCGGACCAGATTGCCTGGATCCTGAACCACGCCGAAAGCCGGCTGATGTTCCTGGATCTTTCCTTCGTCGGCCTGGCGGAAGGCATTTCGGAAAAACTGCCGCACATCACCCGCTACGTCGTGATGACGGATGCGGCGCATATGCCGGAAACGAAGCTGCCCGGGGCGGTCGACTACGAATCCTGGCTGGCCGAGGCGGATGGGGATTTCGACTGGCTGCCGGGCGAGGAGAACGCCGCCGCCGGCCTCTGCTACACCTCCGGCACCACGGGCGAACCCAAGGGCGTGCTCTATTCCCATCGCTCCAATGTGCTGCATGCGCTGGCCGTCGCGGCGCCGGACATGATGGGGCTGTCGGCCATGGACCGGGTGATGCCGGTGGTGCCGATGTTCCACGCCAATGGCTGGTGCCTGCCCTTCGTGGCGCCCCTGACCGGCGCGGGCCTTGTCCTGCCCGGGCCGAAGCTGGACGGGCCTTCCCTGCACGCGCTGATGGAGGCCGAGGGCGTGACCTTCACCGCCGCCGTGCCCACCGTCTGGCTCGGCCTGCTGCAGCATCTGGAGGCGACGGGGACGGAGCTTGCCACGCTGAAGCGCGTGGTGATCGGCGGCTCCGCCTGCCCGCGCGCCCTGACCGCGGCCTTCGAGCGGCGCGGCATCCATGTGGTGCATGCCTGGGGCATGACGGAGACCAGCCCCATCGGCACCATCTGCGGCGTGAAGCCGGAGGTGGCCGGCCGCGACGCGGAAGGCGTGCTGGACCTGCAGGAGACCCAGGGTTTTCCCCCCTTCACCGTCGACATGCGGATCATCGGCGACGATGGCGCGGAAAAGCCCTGGGACGGGACCACCTTCGGCAATCTCCAGGTGCGCGGCCCCACCGTGACGCGCGGCTACTTTCGGACCGGCGATGCCCTCACGCCGGATGGCTGGTTCGAGACGGGCGATGTCGCGACCATCGATGCCGCCGGCTATATGCACATCACCGACCGCACCAAGGACGTGATCAAGTCCGGCGGCGAATGGATTTCCTCCATCGCGCTGGAGAACCTGGCGATGGGCCATCCGGATGTGGCGGAAGCCGCCGTGGTCGCCGCGCGCCATCCGAAATGGGACGAGCGGCCGCTGCTGGTGGTGGTGGCCAAGCCTGGGCGGGAGGTGACGCGGGAGGCGATGGTGGCGCACCTTTCGCCGCATGTCGCAAAGTGGTGGCTGCCGGACGATGTCGTGGTGGTGGAGGAGATCCCCCACACCGCCACCGGCAAGATCCTGAAGACGAAGCTGCGGGAGCAGTTCGCCGGGTATTTCGGGGTGCCCTGAGGGCACCGGCGGCTCAGCCTGGCTGATCGAGCAGCCGCGCAACCGCGAGCAGGGCCGCCTCCCGGTGAAGACCTGAGGGCAGTGCGGGATGGTAGAGGGTCCGCAGGACACGCATATCCAAAGCCGTCAGGTCCACCGCCATGGCGTGCAGATTGAACAGGCTGTGGCCGATCCCGAGGCCATAGCCCTGGATGCCCAGGATCCGGGACACCTCCCGACGGATGCGCTTCATGAAGGCCACGTCGTAGAGGCCATCCTCCGCGACGAGGATCGCGTGTACGATATGGCCATCGCGATCCGCGTTCCAGCGCAGCAAGGCGCGCGTGACGGCGGTCAGGGGAAGCTCGACCTCAGCTGCAAAGGCCTGTCGTGCGGTGGACAGGCTCCGCTCTCGGCCGCCCCAGAAAATGCGCAGCAGGTCCGGTTGCGAAGCCAGGGCCTCGCGGTCGAGCCGCGGGACGAGCTGCAGCACAATCTGGCCATCCTCGCCGCTATTCGGGCTGACAGCCGTCAGCCCCGAATGCGCCAGCAGATGCGTGATCTGCGTGATCAGCAGCCGTTGTGTCTGCTCGGTCGCCGCGCCCTCGATCTGCACCGAGACCTTCCCCCGGAAGCGGAGCAGCCGCGCGGGCCTGCGCGGATCTTCCGGCACGACAGCCTGCCGGAACGCCTCCATCACCCTTTCCCGTGAGGGCAGGTGCTCCGCCACCGAAGCGCCCGGCAGCCGCGCAGGGGCAGGCCGCAGAGGAGGCGCGACGGGAGGCGTGATCGGGGTCCCGCCCGAGGGTGTCGCCGATGATGGCGCCGCGGCTCCCGGGGAGGCCGCGACGAGAAGGCTACCGGCTGCCAGCAGCGAGCGGCGCAAGAGCATCGAAATCTCCCCAGATTCGTGCCTTGGCGACAGCGGCCGGCAGGGCTGTCTGCATCGCGGCTCGTGTCACGCCCGGCCGAAGGTCCGGACTGTAGAGCAAGGCGAGCAGGACGCGGTCCAGCGCAGTCGGCTCAAGGGCCAGGCCATCCGCCGCCAGCACGCTTTGCGCGTAGGAGGTGAAGCGGCCCATCAGGCCAAGGGCGCGAAGGCAGGTGGCCCAGAAGCTTGTATAGAACTCGATATTGGAGAGTGAGGCCGGCACCGCCACGACGCCGCCCATTATGACCCCTTGATCGATCCGAAGATGGATCTCCTGCCTGGCTGGTGCGCCCTGCGCGGCGCGACGGGCGAAGTCCGCGGCAACCTGGCGATCACCGGCGAAGACGCTGGCGACGCTGGGCCAGAAGGTCTCGAGCAGATCCTGACGCGGATTGCCGGAGATCAGCACGCCCAGATTGACCTCCCCACCCAGCTGCGGGTCCGCGGTACTGATGGAGTGTCCGGAGGCGCCGTGCAGATAGGCCGCGTGCACCGCCAGGATGCTATGCGCTGCCGGGGCGGCGGGCGTGATCAGGCCGATGCGCACGGGTGCCACCCAGCGGTGCAGCACTGGCGAAGCCGCGCGACCTTCAAGATCGGAGAGGGCCGCCTCCTGGAACAGCGTCGCAAGGGCGGCATCGTCGAGCAGGTGACTCGCGATCATGTCCTCGAAGGTGGCGGGCGCCCTCAAGCGCGGCGAGCGCCGCGGCAACTCATTCATTCTGCGCACACCCCCGAGCGGCGACGTCCGTCCTGGCCAAATCGCGAACCGCTGCCACGCGCGGGCATGCGACGAGAACGATCCGACGCGAGAATGCAGCGCAGGTCCCGGCAACGCAACGAAGCTCTCGACCGATCCGCCGCCATGATCTACGTCGCCGCAAAGGCCTTGGCTGGCCGGCCAGGTCGCGCAACGTTGACGGTCGAATGGATTTCCGAATCATGACAGGCACGGCCTTGGTCACCGGCGGCAGCCGCGGCATCGGCGCGGCCATCGCGCTGCGGCTTGCCGCCGCGGGGCATGACGTGGCGATCACCTACCAGTCCAACGGCGCGGCGGCGGAGCGTGTGGTGGCGGCGCTGGCGGAAAGGGGCCGGCGGGGCCTGGCCATCCAGGCGGACAGTGCCGACCCCGTCGCGATCCGCGCCGCGGTGGACCGCACGGCGGCGGAGCTCGGCGGGCTGCGCGTGCTGGTGAACAATGCCGGCCTGTTTCCCTATGGCGCGCCCGATTCGGTCACCGAGGCGGAGCTGGAGCGGGTGCTGGCGGTGAACGTGAAAGCGGCCTTCCTCGCCGCGCAGCAGGCGCTGCGGCACATGGCCGAGGGCGGGCGGATCATCAGCATCGGCTCCACTCTGTCGCGCCAGGTGGGCCAGCCGGGGCTGACGCTCTATGCCATGAGCAAGGCGGCGCTGGTGGGCCTGACGCAGGGGCTGGCGCGGGACCTCGGCGCGCGGGGCATCACCGTGAACCTGGTCGAGCCCGGCTCCACCGACACGGAGCTGAACCCGGCCAGTGGCCCGGGCGCCGAGGCGCAGCGCGCCGGCATCGCGCTCGGCCGCTACGGCAGGCCGGAGGAGGTGGCGGCGATGGTCGCCTGGCTGGCGAGCCCGGAGGCCAGCTTCGCCACCGGCGCCACCTACATCGTCGATGGCGGCGCGACCGCCTGACATGGCCAAGCCCCGCATCGGCATCGCGCTGGGCAGCGGTTCCGCCCGCGGCTGGGCGCATATCGGCGTGCTGGAGGCGCTGGGCGAGGCCGGCATCGTCCCCGACATCGTCTGCGGCACCTCGATCGGCGCGCTGGTCGGCGCCGCCCATGCCGCCGGCCGGCTGCCGCAGCTGCGGGACTGGGTGGCGGCGGCCGGATGGCGGGAGATCGTGGGCCTGCTGGATGTGCGGCTGACCGGCGGCGGGCTGATCGACGGCAAGGACCTGCTGGCCTTCCTGAACGGCCTCGGCCTGGCCTTGCCGATCGAGAGCCTGCCGCGGCCCTTCGCGGCGGTGGCGACGGACCTCGCCAGCGGACGGGAGGTGTGGCTGCAGAACGGTCCGCTGCATGAGGCGGTGCGCGCTTCCGCCGCGCTGCCCGGCCTGTTCAGCCCGGCGCTGCGGGAGGGGCGCTGGCTGGTGGATGGCGGCCTCTGCAACCCCGTGCCGGTTTCCGTCTGTCGGGCGCTGGGGGCGGAGGTGATCATCGCCGTGAACCTGAACGGCGATTTGGTGGGGCGCCGTTTTGCCGCCCCCGCGCCCGCTGCGAGTCCCGCGCCCAGCGCGGAAGGCATGGGCCGCGCGCTGCGCGCCCTGCCCGCGGCCCTGCGCGACCAGGCGGTGTCCCTGGCCGGGCGGCTGTTCCCGCCGGGCACGGCGACGCCCGGCTACTTCGACGTGCTGGCGAATTCCATCAACATCATGCAGGACCAGATCACCCGCACCCGCCTGGCCGGCGACCCGCCCCACGTGCTGCTGCTGCCCCGGCTGCGCGACATGGCGCTGATGGACTTTCATCGCGGGAAGGAAGCCATCGCCGAGGGCCGCGCCTGCGTCGAACAGGCGCTGCCGATGTTGCGGCGCTTCCTGTAGGAAGGCGCTACAGCCGCTCGCGCAGGAAGGCGATGATCCGGGCCTCGACGGCCGCATGCACGGCGGCGCGGTCCACCCCCGGAGGATCCTCGCACAGCTCGGGCGAGGCGGCCCTGAGGACGGTGGGGCAGATATCCGTGAAGACGAAATGGCCGCCGGGGATGGCCTGTACCTGCGGCGTCTGCGGCAGGCCCGCCGCGAGCCCCGTGGCATTGGCCTCGCCAGGCAGTTCGCTGGCCTCCGGGCGCAGGATCAGCACCGGAATGGTCACCCCCGCCAGCTCGGGCCGCTGGAACAGCACCGCAAAGGGGTCCATCAGCACCAGCGCCTTGAGGGGAAGCGGCTCGGCAGGCATCGGGGCCTGGGCCGGCGCGGCGTTGTTGCCCTCCGGCGCCTGTCCGCAGGACATCGCGTCGCGCGGATGGGCCGCGCAATAGGCCAGCAGATGGGCGGGGTTCGGCACCGCGCCGGCGAGTTGCAGGGTCACCGCCGTGCCGAGCGAGAAGCCCAGCATGCCGAGCCGTGCCGTATCGAGATGCGCCGCGAAGCGCGGATCGGCGCGTACCGTCTCCAGCGCCCGCCGCATCTGCTGCGGCCGTCCGGCCAGGCCCGGCCGGCCATGGAAGGGCGCGATGACGACATAGCCGCGCCGCGCCAGCGCCACCGAGATCTCCCGCAGGATCAGCGGCGTGCCGCCGCCGCGCCCGCCGCCATGCGACAGCAGCAGCACCGGGAAGCGGCCGGGTGCCACGGCGGCCTCGCGCGTGGCCGGCATCGGGAAGGGGCCCGTCTGCCAGGGAACCTCCTCGGCCTCGGTCGGATACCAGACCAGCATCTCGAAGGGCGCCTCGCCCGTGGCGGAAGGGCGGGCGACGCCGGCCCGAAAACCGGGCGTCTCGGCCCCCGCCAGAGACGGAATGGCGAGCAGCAGGAGGAGCGCGATCAGGCGGAAGGCAGGCACGGCAGGTCCGATCAGCTTTGCCGCCGGCCCCACAGGCCGGCGGTGGGGAGGGAAATCACGCCTCCTTGTAGCGATAGCCCAGCCCGTACAGCGTCTCGATCTGCGCGAAATCGTCGTCCACCTGCCGGAACTTCTTGCGGACGCGCTTCACATGGCTGTCGATGGTGCGGTCATCGACATAGATGTTCTCGCCATAGGCGCCGTCGATCAGCTGGTCGCGGTTCTTCACCATGCCCGGCCGCACGGCCAGCGCCTTCACCAGCAGGAATTCGGTGACGGTCAGCTGCACCTGCTTCCCCTTCCACATGCAGGTGTGCTTCGTCTCGTCCAGCACCAGGTCGCCGCGGGCGATGATGCCGCCGGCGGGGGTGCCGCTGCCCTCGGCGCGGCCGGCCTCGTTCCGGCGCAGCAAAGCGCGGATGCGCTCCAGCAGCAGGCGCTGGCTGAAGGGCTTCGTGATGTAGTCGTCGGCGCCGAGCCGCAGGCCCATCAGCTCGTCCAGCTCGTCATCCTTGCTGGTCAGGAAGATCACCGGCATGGCGCTGCGCTGGCGCAGCCGCTGCAGCAGCTCCATCCCATCCATCCGCGGCATCTTGATATCGAGCACCGCGAGATCCGCCGGCCGGGCCATCAGCCCCTGCAGGGCGCTTTCGCCATCGGTATAGGTGCGCACGGTGAAACCCTCCTGCTCCAGGGTCATGGAGACGCTGGTCAGGATGTTGCGGTCGTCATCCACCAGGGCGATGGTGTGCGGCACGGGGTGAACTCCAGAAGGGGCGGACGCCAAAAGGGGCAGGTGAAGGCGCACAGGCAGCGCCGGTCTCGGATGGTAACCTCAGATTGTGGCAAAGCCGGGTCAGGCAAAGGGTGCGGGGTCGAATGGCGGAAGAGGATCATGGTTTCGTGGCCCGCAGCCTGTTGCGCGGCGCTGGCGCCGCCAGCCTGGCCACGACGGCGGAAGGCCAGCCCTTCGCCAGCCTGGTCACGCCCGCGGTGCTGCCGGACCTGACGGTGCTGCTGCTGCTGTCCGACCTGTCCGAGCATACCCGTCACCTGAAGGTGGAGCCGCGCTGCGCCCTGCTGGTGCAGGGCCAGCCGGAGACGGCCAATCCGCAGACCGCCCCGCGCGTGACGGTGACCGGCCTGGCCGAACTGGCGCCGCCGGAGCTGAAGTCGCGCTGGCTGGCGCGCCACCCCTATGCCGCCTTCTATGCCGATTTCGGCGATTTTCACCTGTGGCAGATCCGCCCCATGGCGGCCCTGCTGGTGGCGGGCTTCGCCCGCGCCACGCGGCTGCGCCAGGCCGATCTGCTGCCCGGCCCCGCGGCCCTCGCGGCCCTGGCGGCGGCGGAGGCCGGCATCATCGGCCATGTGAACGAGGACCATGCGGATGCCCTGGCGGCGATCGCCACCGGCCTGCTCGGCCAGGCACCGGGGGCGTGGCGCATGACCGGCGTGGACCCCGATGGCTGCGACCTGGCGGCCGGGGAGGCGGTGGCCCGCCTCGCCTGGCCCGCCCCGGTGGGGGATGCGGCCGGGGTGCGGATGGCGCTGGTGGCGGCGGCGCGGGAGGCCCGGTCCCGGCTCGGCGCAACGACATTTGTAAAGTAACCAACTGGTTCGCGTTGATTGTGACAGCTTACCCGCCCTAATTTCGCCGCCACGGGCGCCCAATAGGGGACGCATGGTGCGGCTGGCACGTTGGCTGTCATGGCGCACCCATTTGGAGGCTAGCGATGACATCCGACATTTCCGCCCTGGCCGGGACCGGCGTTTCCGGCTCGGCGACGATCCACGCCAATCTGACGGCGGCGGGCCTCTATGCCCATGCGCTGCGGCGGGGTGAGGGGCGGCTCTCGGCGGATGGCGCCTTCATGGCCGTCACCGGCCAGCACACCGGCCGTTCCGTCCAGGACAAGTTCGTGGTGGACGATGCCGGCGTGCGCGACGCGGTCTGGTGGGGCAAGGTCAACCGCCCGCTGCCGGTCGACAAGTTCCAGGCCTTCACCGCCAAGGTCCGCACCTGGCTGGGCGCGAAGCCGGAGCTCTTCACCCAGGACCTCTATGCCGGCGCCGATCCCGCGCATCGCATCAAGGTGCGGCTGGTCACCACCAATGCCTGGCACGCCCTGTTCGCGCGCAACATGTTCATCCGGCCGGAGCGGTCGGAGCTGGCGAACTTCACGCCGGACTACACCATCCTGCACGCCCCGGAATACGAGGCCGACCCGGCCGTCGACGGCTGCCGCACCAGCACGCTGATCGCGCTGTCCTTCGCCGCGCGCACCATCTGCATCGCCGGCACCAGCTATGCGGGCGAGATCAAGAAGTCGATCTTCACCGTGATGAACTGGATCCTGCCGGATCGCGGCGTGCTGCCGATGCACTGCTCCGCCAACCTCGGCAAGGACGGCGACACGGCGCTGTTCTTCGGCCTGTCCGGCACCGGCAAGACCACGCTGTCCTCCGACCCCGAGCGCCAGCTGATCGGCGATGACGAGCATGGCTGGTCCGACACAGGCGTCTTCAACTTCGAGGGCGGCTGCTACGCCAAGGTCATCAAGCTGAGCCGCGAGGCCGAGCCGCAGATCTGGGACGCGTCGCATCGCTTCGGCGCGGTGCTGGAGAACGTGGTCGGCGACGACTACGGCAGCCTCGACCTGGACGATAACGGCCTGACCGAGAACACCCGGTCCTGCTACCCGATCGAGTTCATCCCGAACACGGTCCCCGGCGGCCAGGCGGGCAAGCCGAAGAACGTGGTGATGCTGACGGCGGATGCCTTCGGCGTGCTGCCGCCGATCGCCAAGCTGACGCCGGCGCAGGCCATGTACCACTTCCTCTCGGGCTACACGGCGCGCGTCGCCGGCACGGAAAAGGGCCTGGGCAAGGAGCCGCAGGCCACCTTCTCCACCTGCTTCGGCGCCCCCTTCCTGCCGCGCCACCCGGAAGTCTACGGCAAGATGCTGGCCGAGCGGATCGCCAAGGACGGCGCCGAGGTGTGGCTGGTGAATACCGGCTGGACCGGCGGCGCCTATGGCACCGGCAAGCGCATGTCCATCCAGCACACCCGCGCCCTGTTGCGCGCCGCGCTGGACGGCAGCCTCGCCAAGGTGGAGTTCGAGACCGATCCCTTCTTCGGCCTGTCCATCCCGAAGGCGGTCCCCGGCATCCCGACCGAGGTGCTGAACCCCCGCAACGCCTGGGCCGACAAGGCCGCCTATGACAAGCAGGCGAAGCACCTCGTCTCCCTCTTCGAGCAGAACTTCGAGACCTTCGCGGGCGGTGCCAGCGAAGAGGTGAAGGCCGCGGCGATCCGCGCGGCGGCCTGATCACGCCCCATATGCAGGGCGGCGCATCCGCGCCGTCCTGATCGGGAGCCTGACCATGCCGCTCGATGATTCCAGACGCCGCGACGATCGCGGCGAGACTCCGCCGCCGGCACGCAATGTGCTCGGCGGCGTTCTGCTGCCCTGCTCCGTCGCGCCCGTCACCGGCTTCTTCCGGGATGGCTGCTGCAACACCGGGCCCGAGGATCGCGGCCTGCATGTGGTCTGCGCGGAGGTCACCGCGGACTTCCTCGCCTTCAGCCAGGCGCGCGGCAACGACCTTTCGACCCCCCGCCCCGAATACGGCTTTGTGGGCCTGAAGCCCGGGGACCGCTGGTGCCTCTGTGCGGCGCGCTGGGAAGAAGCGCGCCTCGCCGGCAAGGCGCCGCCGGTGCTGCTGGAGGCGACGCATGTGGCGGCGCTGGCGGTGGTCAGCCTGGCGGATTTGCGCGCCCATGCCCTGGACCAGGGCTGAGGCCTGGCGCCAGACTGCCCCCAAATGGGGGAAACAGCATGAACGACGCGCATCGCCGCCTTTTCGACCTGACCGGCCGCGTGGCGCTGGTCACCGGCGCCTCCCGCGGCCTCGGCGCCGCCATGGCGCGCGGCCTGGCGCAGGCGGGGGCGGAGGTGATCCTCAACGGGCGCGACGCCGCGACGCTGGAGACCCAGGCGGAGTCGCTCCGCGCCGAGGGCCTCGCCTGCCGCATCAGCGCCTTCGACGTGACGGACGGGAAGGCGGTGGAGGCCGCGCTGGCCGGCCTCGGCCCCATCGACATCCTGCTGCACAACGCCGGCAACCAGCATCGCGCGCCGATCGAGGAGACGACGGAGGAAGGCTGGCACAGCGTGATCGACACGCATCTGACCGCGCTGTGGCGCCTGTCCCGCCTGGTGGTGCCGGGGATGAAGGCGCGGCGCCGCGGCAAGGTGATCGCCACTGGCAGCCTGGCCAGCGACCTCGGCCGCGCCACCATCACGCCCTATGCCTCGGCCAAGGGCGGCCTGAAGATGTTCGTGCGCGCGCTGGCGGTGGAGCTCGGGCCCTGGAATATCCAGTGCAATGCCATCGGGCCCGGCTGGTTCGACACGGAGCTGAACAAGCCGCTGCTGACCAATCCTGACTGGCTGGCGATGGTGCAGCGGCGCTGCCCGGCGGGGCGCTATGCGCAGCCGGAGGAGATCGCGGGGACGGCGGTGTTTTTGGCGTCGGCGGCGTCGAATTTTGTGTCGGGGCAGTTGCTGTTCGTGGATGGCGGCGTGACGGCGAGTATGAGCTGAGGGGGGCTTCTGTGGGCGAGAGCGAAGCTGGCGAAGGGCTTAAAATTGAGAGGGGTCATGTTGATGCGAGGCTTCGAATCCAAGCTGTGTGAGCGTGGACGCGCGGATACATCTTCCGCGTAACACCTTCTTGCCATATCCTGCTGCGGAACTGGTACACTCGGCGAATTTCCCCAAAAGAAGTCGACGAAGGACGGAAATAGTTGAGCTCGCTTACGCCCTCCGAGATAAAGCTGATTACAGACTGCCTGGAGTATCCGCGCGGGCCAGGTTACGTGCTTGATCTGTCTGACCGTTCGATTCGTGGGTTTTTTGGTGAAATGGATATTGACATCGATAATCCAATATACGCCAAAAATGGACCCTCCAAGGGCAATCGGGTCCGCACCCTCCTTAAGACGACGGACGATGCGACTGCAGCCCAAATTCTAAAAAAACTTTGGTCACACAGGGAACACATCATTGCCAGCTTGGGCGCAGCTGACCCTGTCGCCCATGCCCAAGGTCGTTTTCTCACCTTGATCCAGCGCCTGAAAGAGACCGACGGAGGTGGCGTTCCGCCGTTTGTCTTGCCTCCGCCAGAAAACTACGTGCTTGACGCACTCCAGGCTGAGCTGTTGCGCATCAGGCAGTTGGCCCCTCAGACGAGGGGTCTTGAGTTCGAGAAGTTTCTGACCCAGTATTTCCGGAATTCGGGGCTCGACCCACGAGAGCCGTTTCGCAATCGCGGCGAGCAAATTGATGGTAGTTTTCTGCTGGGGAGCAACACCTATCTTGTAGAGGCAAAATATAAAGCGCATCCAACCGGGGTCGGGGATCTGCACTCATTCCACGGAAAGGTCACTGACAAAGCAACGTGGGCGCGAGGTCTGTTCATCGCCTTTGAAGGCTTCACAGAGGAAGGCCTGGATGCTTTTGGGCGAGGAAAGGCGATTATCCTGATGGCTGGCTTCGAGATCAACGAAGCGCTCAGCCGGCGTATCCCGCTTCGCGAGATTGTCGAACGCAAAGCACGGGCGGCTGCCGAAAATGGTCGCCCCTTTAACTCAATAAAAGATTTATTTCTTTAATGGTTTCGAGCGCCTGTCCCGCCCCCCGTATTTCCTGACCCTCTTACAAAAATCTACCGCCGCATCTCCTGCACCAGCGCCATCCCCGCCGTCGCCAGCATGAAGGCGCCGCCCAGCACGAAGACCGCCTCCGGCCGCCCGCTATCCACCAGCCAGCCGAAGACCGGCGGCGCGATCATGCCGCCGATGTTGAAGCCGGTGGAGACAATGCCGAAGACGGCGCCCGCCTGTCCCGGCGGCGCCGCCGCGCGCACCATCATGTCGCGGGACGGCATGCAGAGGCCGGTCAGCGTCCCCGCCGCGCCCAGCACCCCCACCACCAGCCAGGCCGGCATCGCCAACAGCCCCACGGCCAGGGTCAGCACCCCGGCCAGGCCGAAGCCGCCCATCGCCACCAGCCCGTGCCGCTTGGCCCGGTCCGCCAGCGCCCCGCCGATCAGCACCCCGCCGGCGGACCCTGCCAGCAGCGCCGTCAGGGCGACGGAGGCCATGCCCAGCCCCATCGCCCCGGCCGCCACCAGGGCGGCTATGGCGAAGGCGTTCATGCCGCCGACGGAGAGCGAGATCAGCACGAAGAAGCCGGTCAGGGAGATCACCGCCGGGTTCAGCACCCGCGTCGGCTGCCCCTCCACCGGCTTCACCGGCACACCCTTCACCGGGTCCGGCGGGCAGGTGGCCAGGACCCAGGCGGCGACCACCCAGGCAATGCCCCCCGCCACCAGCAGCGCCCCCGAAAGCCCCAGCCAGGCGGCCAGCCCCAGCATCATAAAGGGCGCCACCGCGCCCCCGGCGAAGCCGGCAAAGGTGTGCAGCGAAAAGGCCCGCCCCATGCGCGGCCCGGCCATCACCGTATTGAGGATGGCATAGTCCGCAGGGTGGTAGACCGCATTGGCCAGCCCCGCGAGCGCCCCCGCCACGAGCACCATCGCATAGCTCGGCACCAGCCCCACCAGCCCGAAGGCCGCGCCCCCCACCACCAGCCCCGCCGCCAGCACCCGCCGCGGCCCGATCCGGTCGACCAGGAAACCCATCGGCGCCTGGGTGAGGGCGGATACGATGCTGAACAGCGTGATCGCCAGCCCCAGCTCGATGAAGCTGACGCCGAGGCGCGTCTGCAGCAGCGGGAACAGCGGCGGCAGCACCAGGATATGCAGGTGGCTCACCGCATGCGCGGCGCCGATGGCGCCCAGCGTGCGCCGCTCCGGCCGCGTCCAGCCCAGCGGCGCGGCATCCTGCAGGATCGCGGACATCAGATCTGCACGCCCTTCGAGCCCAGGCTTGGCATGGCGCATCCTCGCGTATTTTGCCGGAGCATATGGGCCGGCCTGGCCATCCGACCAGCCGCGCCCGGCCGGGGTCAGACCGGCGGCCGCCGCATCACCCGCGCATCACCCGCGGCTCACTCGTAGCCGATCTTGCCGGTCGCGACGAAGTCGGCGGGCGGCGCCAGCCTGGCCCGCGCCGCCCGCAACCGCGCATCCGGGATCAGCGCGCCGAGTTCCACCGCCTCCGGCAGCATGCGCCGCATCGGGATCGGGCCGCGCGGTCCGCGGGCGACGAAGCCCGCGATCATCAAACCGGGGCTGTCACCCGCCGAGGCCGGGATGCCCACGGAGAAAGCGGCCGGCCCATCGGCCGAAAGGGTGAGTTCGATCTCGCCATCGGCCGCGCCCACCGGGGCGGGCAGCGGAAAGATGCCCAGGGTCATCTTGACCGCCGGATCCTCCGTATAATTCCTGCTGGTGATGCCGAGGCAGGTCGTGGCCGCGCCGGTGCCCGCGCCGGTGCCAGCGTCGCTGATCGACAGCACGCCGCGGCAGCGCGCGTAGTCGGCGACGAGGGAGGTGAGCTCCCAGCCCGCCGGGATCCTCGTGCGCAACCTCGTCTCGCCCGTCACATGCACGAATTTCGCCTCCACCATGGCGGTCTCGCGGTGCAGGGTCGGATATCCCTCGAACAGCGTCCCGGCGGGCAGGAAGCGGTAGTCGTGCCCCTTGGTCATGGTCAGCGGCGCATCGAAGTCGATGGGCATGGCCCAGAGCTGCCGCAGCGCGTCCCCCAGCTCCTCGCCGATGAAGCGGGCGACCTCGTTGGTGAAGTGCATCCGGTCCTTGAACAGGCCGGGCGCCGGCGCCTCCGGATCCACCGCCAGCAGGCGGTTCAGGAAGGCATAGCCGTCGAAGAAGGGAAGGCCATGGCGTTCCGCGATCTTCGTATAGAGCTGGCGGATGGCCCGGCCATCCGGCATCAGGTTGACGATCGGCAGGATGGTGAGGATGGGCAGGCAGCCGGCGCGGGAGATCTCGGAGACGGCGCCGGTCAGCCCCTCCAGAACCCGCTCCCGGTCCAGGCGCCGACCCGTCAGCAGCGCGCCCTCATTCGGCGCGAAGTCCAGGATGCAGAGGTCGAAGGCCGCGAAATCCAGGCCGGGCTTGCGGAAGGAGAAAAGGTCGCTGGTGCAGAAGCCCAGCGCCCGGTTCTCCACCGACTGGAACCAGGGGTCGCGCGCCAGCGCCCCCGCATAGCTGCCGGCGCCCGCGCTGTTCGAGGTGCCGATGACGCAGGCCCTCGGCTTCGGCCGGATCTCCATGGCGGGTGGCGGCATCGGTCTTTCCGTGGGCGATGGGGGTCTGCTGCCTGGCCCGGCTCAATGCGCCTCGGACCAGGAGGCGCCGTGGCCGATCTCGACCGAGAGCGGCACGGAAAGCTGCGCCACGCCTTCCATGATCCGCTTCACCAGGGCGGAGGTCGCCTCCACCTCCGCCGCCGGCACCTCGAAGACCAGCTCGTCATGCACCTGCAGCAGCATGCGCGCGCCGAGGCCGGCCTCGCGCAGTGCCAGCGGCAGGCGCACCATGGCCCGCTTGATCACCTCCGCCGCGCCGCCCTGGAAGGGGGCGTTGATCGCCGCGCGCTCCGCCCCGCCGCGCCGCACGGGGTCCTTGGACGCGATATCGGCGATCCACAGCTTGCGGCCGAAGGGCGTGGTCACATAGCCGTTGGTGCGGGCATCCTCCTTCAGCTTTTCCATGCTGGCGCGGATGCCGGGGTACTGGGCGAAATAGGCATCGATGATGGCGCGGGCCTCGCCCGGCGAGATGCCGAGGCGCGCTGCCAGGCCGAAGGCGGACATGCCGTAGATGATGCCGAAGTTGATCGTCTTGGCCCGCCGCCGCGCTTCCTTGTCCACCGCCTCCGGCGCCAGGTGGAAGATGTCGGCGGCCGTGCGGGAATGGATGTCCTGGCCGCTGGCAAAGGCTTCCTTCAGCGCGGGGACGTCCGCCAGGTGGGCCAGGATGCGCAGCTCGATCTGGCTGTAGTCGGCGGCCAGCAGCACATTCCCGGGCTCCGCCACGAAGGCGCGGCGGATGCGGGCGCCTTCCTCCGTGCGGACGGGGATGTTCTGCAGGTTCGGATCGGTGGAGGACAGCCGCCCGGTGGAGGTCACCGCCATGGCGAAGTCGGTATGCACGCGCCCCTGGGCATCCGCCGCCTGGGCCAGCGCGTCCACATAGGTGGATTTCAGCTTGGCGATCTGCCGCCAGTCCAGCACGCGGCGCGGCAGGGCATGGCCTTGCGCGGCCAGCTCCTCCAGCACGCTGGCATCCGTGCCCCAGGCGCCGGTCAGCTTGCTGCGCTTGCCGCCGGGCAGTTTCTGCTCGTCGAACAGGATTTCGCCGAGCTGCTTGGGCGAGCCCACATTGAAGGGCTTGCCCGCCAGCTCATGGATCTCCCGCTCATACCGCGCCAGCTTTTCCGTGAAGTCGGCGCCGATGCGCGAAAGCTCCGCGGCGTCGATCTTGATGCCGGCCAGCTCCATGTCACGCAGCACGGGCACCATGCGGCGCTCCACCTGCTCGTAGAGCGTCAGCGCCCGCGCCTGGCGCAGTTCCGGCCGCAGCGCCTGCCACAGCCGCAGCGTCACATCGGCATCCTCCGCCGCATAGGCGGTGGCCTTGTCCAGCGTCACCTTGCCGAAGGGGATGCGGTTGCGGCCGGTGCCGGTCACGCTGTCATAGCTGATGCAGTCATGCCCCAGATGGAGCCTGGCCAGCTCATCCATGCCATGCCCGTGCTTGCCGGCGCGCAGCGCATAGGACATCAGCATGGTGTCATCGACGGGCGCCACCGCGATGCCGACCCGGCACAGCACCTCCAGGTCGTATTTCGCGTTGTGCAGCACCTTGAGGACCGCCGGGTTCTCCAGCAGCCCGCGCAGTTCCTCCAGCGCGGATTCGGGCGCGATCTGCTCCGGCGTGCCGCTGCCCATCAGGTCGCCGCTGCCCTCATGCCGCAGCGGCACATAGCAGGCGCGGCCCGGCGCCGTGGCGATCGAGAAGCCGACCAGCTGGGCCTTCATGGCGTTCAGATTGTCGGTCTCGGTGTCGAAGCCGATCACGCCGACGGCCTCGGCCTCCGCCACCCAGGCCTTCAGCGCATCGAGCGTGGTGACGGTCTCATAGCCCGTGAAGGGCGGTGCCTCCGCCGGTGCGACGGGGGCCGCGGGCGCCTGGCTCGGCAAGGGCGGGCGATAGCCGTTGCTGCGCGTGACCGCGCTGGCATCGCCCAGGCCGAGGCGGGCCAGCAAACTCCGAAAACCGTTGTCGCGCAGGAATTTCTCCAGCGTCACCGGATTCGGCGCGCGGGCCTCCATCTTGGTGATCGGGCAGGGCAGCGGGGCGTTCGCATCCAGCTGCACCAGGCGCTTGCTGATGCGCGCCTTCTCGGCGTTCTGCTCCAGCGCCTCGCGCCGCTTCGGCTGCTTGATTTTTTGCGTATTGGCCAGAAGCGTTTCGAGGTCGCCGTATTCGTTGATCAGCTGGGCGGCGGTCTTGATGCCGATGCCGGGCACGCCGGGGACATTGTCCGTGCTGTCGCCGGCCAGCGCCTGCACCTCCACCACCTTGTCCGGCGTCACGCCGAATTTCTCGAGCACCTCGGGCTCGCGGATCGGCTTCTGCTTGATCGGGTCCAGCATCTGCACGCCGGGGCCGACCAGCTGCATCAGGTCCTTGTCGGAGGAGACGATGGAGACGCTGCCGCCCTCCGCCACGAAGGCCTTGGCATAGGCCGCGATCAGGTCATCCGCCTCGAAGCCCGGCTGCTCCGCCTGGCAGACGCCCAGGGCCTCCGTCGCCTCCCGGATCAGCGCGAATTGCGGGATCAGTTCCGGCGGCGGCTCCGGCCGGTGCGCCTTGTAGTCCGGGTAGAAATCATTGCGGAAGGTCAGCCGCGCGCTGTCGAAGACCACGGCGATATGGCTGGCGGCGTGGCGCGACAGGAACTGGGACAGCATCTGGGTGAAGCCGAAGACGGCATTCACATGCGTCCCGTCCGGCCTGGTCATCGGCGGCAGGGCGTGGAAGGCGCGAAAGATATAGCCCGAGCCGTCGACCAGGATCAGCCGCTTCTCCCCCGGCGCCACCGGCGGGACGGCTTCCTCGGCGGTGGCGGGGGTGGCGTCGCTCATGGGATCAATGCCCGTGGTCTTCACCCGCCCCCTCGGCCAGCACATAGGTGCGGGAGCAATAGGGGCAGGTCACCTGCCGGTCCTCGATGCGCAGATAGACCAGCGGATGGCCCAGCGCGCCGCCGCCGCCATCGCAGCCGACGGTGCGGGAGGTGGCGGGCAGGGTGTCCACCGGCGTGACGCCGGGCAGGGCGACCGGGGTATAGCCGGTGAGGCGGGCATCGCGCATGGCGGTCCTCGGGGGGTCTGGTGGCAGGACGGGGAACATAGGGGGGCCGAGGGCGATGGACCAGCCCGGGCCCCCGCGCTACCGATCGGGGATGCGCAGCCTCGCCATCCTCCTGGCCCTGCTCCTGGCCGCCTGCACCCCGGTGGTGATGCCGATGGGCCCGGCCATCGCCCCGCCCAGCCTGGCGGAGGATGCGGTGGTGGCCGCCGATGGCGCCCGGTTGCCGATGCGCGCCTTTCCGCCGGAGGGGCCGCCGCGGGCCGTGCTGCTGGCGCTGCATGGCTTCAACGACCATTCGGGCAACTTCCTGGCCGATAGCATCGGCCCGCTGAACGCGGGGGGGCTGCTGGTCTATGCCTATGACCAGCGCGGCTTCGGCCGGTCCCCCAACCGTGGCTATTGGCCCGGGGAGGCGACGCTGGCCGCGGATGCCGCCACCGCCGCCCGCCTGCTGCGCGCCCGCCACCCGGACCTGCCGCTGTTCCTGATGGGGGAGAGCATGGGCGGTGCGGTGGCGGTGGTGGCCGGCACCAGCGCGGAGCCGCCGCCGGTCGATGGCTATATCCTGCTGGCCCCGGCGCTCTGGGGCCGGGCCAGCATGAATGCGGTGATGCGCGGCGGGCTCTGGGTGGCGGCGCGGACCATGCCGGTGCTCGGCTTCCAGGGCGGGGTGGGGGGCGTGGTGGCCAGCGACAATATGGCGGCGCTGCGCCGCCTGGGGCGGGACCCGCTGGTGCTGCGCAGCACCCGCGTGGATGCCGCGGTGGGGCTGGTGGACCTGATGGATGCGGCCACCGCCGCCCTGCCCACCTGCTGCCGCGATGCGGAGCAGCGGGCGGTGCCGGTGCTGCTGCTCTATGGCGACAAGGACACGTTGATCCCCGCCCGCCCGGTCCGCGCCGCCCTGCGCCGCCTGCCACCGGACAGCCCGGTGCGCATCGGCATCCATGAGGAAGGCTTTCATCTGTTGCTGACCGACAGCAACCGGGCGGCGGTGGTCGGCGACATTCTGGCCTTCACCGCCGATCCCGCGGCGCCGCTGCCCTCCGGCGCCGACCGTTTTGCTCCGGGCTGGCTGGCGCGCTGAAGCTCAGCCCGGAATCCAGACCCGCCCATCGAAGAGCCGCCGCGCCGTGCGGTAGAAGGACCCGGCGCGGGCGACCCATTGCCCCGCCTCCTGCACCACATCGGCGCCCACCGTCAGCACGCCGGAGGGCATGCCGATGCGGATCGGGCCCAGAGCCTGTCCCTCGGACGCCACCGGCCCGAGGCACTCCGCCACCAGCGTTCCCGCGATGCGCGCGGCGACGGCGGTACACAGCGAGCCGGTCAGCGGCAGCGCCCGGTGCGGCTGGCCGTTCGAGATGATGCGCGCGGCCAGGTCGATCTGATCCGCCGCGATGGTCTCCCCCGACAGGGTCGGCGCCTCGGCCGGCGGGCTGACGAAGCCGATATAGGGCACGGAGCTGATCGCCTTGGCCGCCGCCAGGTCGGCGCCGATGCCCATGCGGATCGAGGCCTGCAGGCGGATCGCGTCCAGCAGCGCCAGCACATCCGGCCGCGCCTCCAGCTCCTCCGGCAATTCGCGGCCCGTCAGCCCGATATCCCGCGCGCGCACGAAGGCGCTGGCATTCGCCGCATCGACGAGCGAGGCCTCGATGCGCCCGAACCCCGGCACCTCCAGCACATCCCGCACCTGGCCGGAGGGCAGCAGCCGCCCGGTGGTGGCGCCGCCCGGCTGCACGAAATCCAGCCGCACTGGCGCCCCGGTGCCGCCGACGCCGGGGATGGCGAGGTCGCCCAGAACCTTGGCGCGGCCATCCTCCACTTCGAAGCTGTTGTGGATGATCTTCTTCGTATTGGTGTTGTAGATGCGGACGGTGGCCTGCGTGCCATTCGGCCGCACCAGCCCCTCATCCACCGCGAAGGGGCCGACGGCGGAGCTCATATTGCCGCAATTGCCCTTCCAGTCGACGCGCGCCTCCCGGATCAGCACCTGGGCAAAGGTGTAGTCGATATCGGCATCGTCACGCTCGGACGGTGCCAGCACGCAGATCTTGGAGAGCGAGGAGACGCCGCCGCCCATGCCGTTGAGCTGGCGGCCGTAAGGATCGGGCGTGCCCAGCGCGGCCATGAAGATCGCGTCCCATTCCGCGCGATCCGCCGGCAGGTCGCGGGCGTGGAACATGATGGCCTTGCTGGTGCCGCCGCGCATGAAGACGGCGGGGATGGCGCGCTGCGGCATCAGGCGAGGCCCTTGAAGACGTTGTGCAACGCGTTCTTGGCCTCGAAGCCGATGCCCGGAATGCTTGGCATCGCCACGCGCCCCTCCACCACCGGCACGTCATCCGCAAAGCCGCCAAACGGGGCAAAAACCTCGGGGTAGCTCTCATTGCCGCCCAGCCCGAGCCCCACCGCGATATTCAGCGCAAACTGGTGCCCGCCATGCGGCACGCAGCGGCGGCGGGACCAGCCATGGGAAGCCAGCATGTCGAGCGTCCGCAGATATTCGCAAAGCCCGTAGGACAGCGCCGGGTCCATCTGCAGGATGTCGCGATCCGGCCGCAGCCCGCCGTGGCGGATCAGGTTGCGCGCATCCTGCATCGAGAACAGATTTTCCCCTGTTGCGATCGGCGGGGCGTAGTGTTCGGCCAGCGTCGCATGGGTGGCGTAGTCGAGCGGGTCGAGCGGTTCCTCGTACCAGCGCAGCTTCATCGGCGCCAAGGCCTCGGCATAGGCCAGCGCGGCCGGCAGGTCGAAGCGGCCGTTCACATCCACCGCCAGCCGGCTGCCATCGCCACCCAGCAGCGCGACCACCGCCTCGATCCGCTCGATGTCCTCGGACAGCGCATCGGCCAGCGCGGTGCCGGGGGCGCCGCCGATCTTCATCTTCACGGTCGCATAGCCCATGCCGAGGTAGCGCTTCATCTCCTCGACCAGCGCATCCACGCCCTTGCCGGGGTAGTAGTAGCCGCCGGCGGCATAGACCCAGGCGGCGGAATCGGCCGTGCCGCCATTGTACCGATCCGCCAGCAGCCGCCACAGCGGCACACCCTCCAGCTTCGCGGCCGCATCCCAGAGCGCCATGTCCAGCACGCCGACGGCGACGCTGCGCTCCCCATGCCCGCCGGGCTTCTCGTTCTTCATCATGGTGGCCCAGGCGCCCTGCGGGTTCAGCCTTCCGTCCGGGGCCGTGACCTGCGCCTCCGTCGCCTCCAGCAGCCGCGGCACGAAGCGCTCGGCCAGCAGGCCGGGCTGGGCATAGCGGCCATTGGAGTTGAAGCCGTAGCCGGTGGCGCGCTTGCCATCGCCCTCGACGGTCACCGCGACGATGGAGGCGGTCATTTTCGAGAAATCGATATAGGCATTGGCGATGTCGCTCGCGATCGGCGCGATGCCCTGCTTGACGCTGACGATACGCATTCTTGTCGGCCTCCATCCGCTCGCCGGACTTGTCGCCCCCCGCGCCCTGGCCGCACAAGGGGGGACCAAGGAGGAAACCATGCCCGATATCCTGCACGAGACCCGCGGCCCCGTGGCCTGGACCACGCTGAACCGCCCGGACCAGCGCAACGCCCTGACCTTCGAAATGTATGAGGGCCTGTTCGAACAGGCCGCCGCCGTCGCGGCGAATCCCGACATCCGCTGCTGGGTCATCACCGGCGCCGGCGGCAAGGCCTTCGCGGCCGGCACCGATATCAGCCAGTTCCAGCACTTCTCCACCGGCCAGGATGCGCTGGACTATGAAAGCCGCATCGACCGGGTGCTGTCGGCGGTGGAGGATTGCCCGAAGCCCGTCATTGGCGCCATCGCCGGCGCCTGCGTCGGCGGGGGCCTCGGCATCGCCGGCGTCTGCGACCTGCGCATCGCCAGCGCCAATGCCCGCTTCGGCGTTCCGGTGGCGCGCACCCTGGGCAATACCCTCTCCACCATGAACATCTCGCGATTTGCCGCGCTGATCGGGCCGGCCAAGCTGAAGGACCTGATCTTCACCGCCCGGCTGATGGATGCGCCCGAGGCCCTGGCCGCCGGCTTCATCTCCGAGATGCTGGAGACGCCCGAAGCCCTGGCGGAGCGGGCGGAAAAGCTGGCGGTGGAGATCGCCGGCATGGCGCCGCTGACCCTGCGCGCCACCAAGGTGGCGCTGAAGCGCCTGCGCCTGGCCGGCGGCACCATCGAGGGCGACGACCTGGTGACCATGTGCTTCGGCAGCCATGACTTCCGGGAGGGGGTTGAAGCCTTCCTCGCCAAGCGGAAGCCGGTCTGGACGGGCCGGTAGCCCCGCGCCATCCTCCGGTCAGAAGAAAAAACCGGAGGAAACACCATGATTTCGCGACGCAGCCTCTGGGCCGCGACGGGCGGCCTTGCCCTGCCGATGCCCGCCTGGGCGCAACCGGCCGCCTATCCCACCCGCACCGTCACCCTGCTGATGGGTTTTGCCCCGGGCGGCGGCACGGACATCATCTCCCGCCTCCTGCAGCCTGCCTTGCAGGAGGATTTCGGCCACCCGGTCGCGATCGAGAGCCGCCCCGGCGGGTCCGGCACCATCGCGGCGACGGCGAATGCGCGCGGCCGGCCGGATGGCTACCAGATGCTGATGACCACCGTCAGCGCCTCCGCCGTCGTGCCGCCGACGATGAAGCCGCCGCCCTTCGACATCATCGCGGACCAGACCGCGGTGGTGCTGGCGGGCACGGTGCCGCTGGTGGCGGTGGTGCCGCTGGATTCGCCGGCGCAGGATTTTCCCGGCTTCATCGCCCATGCGCGGGCCAATCGCGGGAAGCTGAACTACTCCTCCTCCGGCGTCGCGACGCAGCAGCACCTGGCGGCGGCCGCGCTCAGCTTCGCCGCCGGGCTGGACATGACCCACATTCCCTTCCGCGGCACCGGCCAGGCGGTGAACGAGATCCTGGCCGGGCGCATCGATATCGCCATCGACACGCTGCCCACCTACCTGCCGCATATCCGCGCCGGCCGCGTGCGCGCGCTGGCGACGACGCTGCCCCAGCGCGTGCCGACGCTGCCCGATGTGCCGACCATCGCCGAAAGCGGTTTTCCGGACTTTGATGCCGCCGTCTGGTACATGGTGATGGGCCCGCCCGGCCTGCCTTCCACCATCAGCGAGCGCTGGGTGCAGGCGGTGAACAAGGCCCTGGCCGATCCCGGCCTGCGCCAGCGCGTGCTGGATGCCGGCTATATCCCCGGCGGCGGCACCAGCGCCGATGCCGCGGCCCTGCTGCGCCGCGACGCCGCGAAATACGCCGAGGTGATCCGCCGCGCGAACATCACCTTCGACTGAGCCGTATCTCCCTCCCCCGCAGCGCGGGGGGGGGGGGGGGCCCCCCGGCCCCCTCAATCCCCCGCCGCCACCCCATCCCGCCGCGGATCCGCCGCACCCTCCAGCCTTCCATCCGGCAGCCGCCGGATCACCTGCAATCCGGTGTTCATCACCACCACCCGCGGCGCATGGCCCAGCGCCTGCAAGGCGGGCGCCAGATCCGCCAGTGGCGTGCCCTGTTCCAGCTCCTCCACGCCGTTCTGCGCGCCGATCCGTGGCCGGGCCGTGGCGCGTTCGGCATCGCCGCCGAAGACCAGCACCTCGATCACCGCGGCGGCCACCGCATCCGGAATGCGCGCGCCGCCGCCGGCGCCCAGCACCAGCTCCGGCCGTCCATCCGCGCCGAAGACCATGGTCGGCGCCATGGTGGTGACGGGCCGCTTGCCCGGCGCCAGGCGGTTCTGCGCCGGCGCCTCCGCCATGCCGGGACTGGCGGAAAAATTGGTCATGCCATTGTTCAGCGTGACCCCCATGGCCAGCAGCTCGGCGCCGAAATTCAGGTTGTTGGTGGTGGTGAAGGACACGGCATTGCCGGCGGCGTCGAGGATGGCGAGCTGCGTCGTCGCCGTCTCCGCCATCGGGTCGCTGGGCGTGGGCAGGGCGCCGTGGCGCTCCGCCGGCGTGCCGGGCACCACCGTTTCCATGGCGCGCGCCGGCCCGGCGAGCGCCGCGCGGGCATCGAGGTAGTCGCGCGCCAGCAGCCCGGCCTGCGGCACCGCCACCTGGTCTGGGTCGCCCATCCAGCGGCGGCGGTCGGCGGTGGCGAGCCGGCTGGCCTCGAGGAAGATATGCGCCGCCTCCGCGCTGTCGCGCGCAACCGCCGCGATGCCCAGCCGCTCCGCCAGGCCCAGCGTCTGCAGCACCGCGACGCCGCCGGAGGAGGGCGCGGCGGCGGTGCAGATGCGCCTGGCCAGGACCTCGGCGCAGATCGGCGCGCGTTCGACGGCGCGATAGGCGGAAAGGTCGGCCAGCGTCATCCAGCCCGGCACCGCATGCGTCTGCACCGCCTCCACCACGGCGCGGCCGAGCGTGCCGCCATAGAGCGTGGCCGGGCCTTCCGAGGCCAGCAGGCGCAGCGCCGCCGCCTGGTCCGGATTGCGGAAGGGCGCGCCGGCGGCCAGCGGCTGGCCTTCCGCATCGAAATACAGCGCGCGGATCGCGGGGATGCGGGCCAGTTCCGCCGCGCGGTTGCGGATCACCTGATGCAGATAGGGCGGCAGGGGGAAGCCCCGCTCCGCCAGGTCGATGGCGGGTCGGAACAGATCCGCCCAGGGCAGCCTGCCATGCGCCGCATGTGCCAGCGCCAGGGCGGCGATCGTGCCCGGCACCGCCACGGCGCGGCCGGAGCGGGCGACGGTGGCGGGCCCCACGCCGCCCGCCGTCAGCCGGTCCGCGCTCGCCGCCGGCGCGCTGGCGATCCCCTCATAGTAGCGCAGCCGTTGCGCGCCCTGGTCCCAGACCAGGATGAAGGCGCCGCCGAGCACGCCGCTGGCATGCGGCTCCGCCACCGAAAGCGCCGCCTGCGCCGCGATCGCCGCATCCACCGCGGACCCGCCGGCGCGCAGCATGGCGAGTGCCGCTTCCGTGGCATGCGGGCTGGCGGTGGCGGCCATCTGGCGCGTGGCGCGCGCCGGCTCCGCCGCGGCAGGTCCGGCGAGGATCAGGAAGGCGAGCAGCAGGCGGCGCATGGCGTGTCAGTTCCTTCGGGGCAGGACCTCGGGATTCACGATCACATCCGGGTCCAGCGTGCCGGCGAAGCAGGCCAAAGCGGCCGCCGCGCTGTCCAGCGCCATGCGCCGCAGCCCCTCCGCCGTGCTGGCGGCGACATGCGGCGTCATGATCAGGTTGGGGGCGGAGAGCAGGCTGATCGGCGCCTCCACCGGCTCCTCCTCGAAGACGTCGATCCCGGCGGCGGAGAGATGCCCGGCGCGCAGCGCGGCTTCCAGCGCCACCTGGTCGACGATGGTGCCGCGTGCGGTATTCACCAGCACGGCGCCCTTCTTCATGCGGGCCATGAAGGCGCCGTCGATCATGTTGCGCGTGGCGGGGCCGCTCGGCACGTGGACGGTGACGATATCCGCCTCCGCCGCCGCCGTCGCGGCATCGTCCACCGGTTCGAAGCCGAGGCCGCGGATGCTGCCCTTCGCCACATTCGGGTCGCGCACCAGCACGCGCATGCCGAAGGCGGCGCAGAGCTTCGCCACGCGCGTGCCGATGCGGCCGAAGCCGACCACCAGCACGGTCTTGCCTTGCAGGTCGAAGGTCGGAAGGTTCGGCTGCGCGCCCCAGACCGGCGTCGGCTCGCGCAGATTGGCGTTGAAGCTGGTCAGCTTGCGGGCGCAGGCCAGCATCATCATCAGCGCGTGCTCGGCGACGGACACCGCATTGGCCTCCGGCGTGATGGCCAGCGGGATGCCGCGCTCGGTCAAGGCGGGGACATCGACGATGTCGTAGCCGACGCCGTGGCGGACGAGGATCTTCAGGTTGGTGCAATGCGCGAGAAAGGCGCGGTCGATGCGGAGGGTGCGCACGATCAGCGCATCCGCCTTCGGCAGATTGGCGGCGAGGCTCTCGGGCGAGAGGTCCATCAGCACGTCGACGGTGACGCCCGGCGTCGCCCGCATCTTGGCGATGGCTTCCTCGTGGATCGGGCGGACGCAGATCACATGCGGCATGGTCGGGCTTTCACAGCTGGTGGTGGGCGGCGGGGCCGAGCAGGGCCTCGCGGAAACGCGCCTGCAGGATGGCGCCATCCCGCGGCGGCAGCACCAGCGGCAGGTTGCCCGGCGCGATTTTTGCGACAGCAAATACGTGTCCGGTTCCGGCGTGGATCTCGCTGCGCAGCGTCGGCACCTGCTCCAGCGTGGTCAGCGTGCGTGCATTGGCGAGGCCGGCGCCGCGCGCCATGGCGGCCAGGTCCACGCCATGCCGCGTCGCCGTCTCCTGGTTCCCCGTCTCGCTGTAATGCTCGTTGTCCAGCACCACGACGGAGAGGTTGGCCGGCTTCTTCACCGCGATGGTGGCCATGGCGCCCAGCGCCATCAGCATCTCGCCATCCCCCGTGATCACCAGCACCTTGGCCGAGGGCTGCGCCAGGGCCAGGCCGAGGCCCATCATCGCCGCGCCGCCCATGCCGCCCCAGAGCGGCAGATTGCGGGGATGGTCCCCGATGGCGGTGATGTCCCAGGCGGAGGCGCCGAGGCCCGCGATCACCAGCAGCTCGCCACGGTCTTCCAGCAAAGCGCGCACCACGTCGCGCCGGTTCGGATAATCGGCCATGCGCCTCAGTCCTTCCCGAAGGTCTTGGCGCCGATCAGGCGCTGGCCCAGCAGCGTCGCCGCGGGCCGAAAGGTGTTGAAGGCGAGGCGCAGCGTCGCATCGACGGTGGCCGCCACATCCTCCGGCCGGTCGGCACGGTGCACGATGGTGCCCATCGCCTCCAGCACCGCCGGCGTCGCCTGGCCCATCGGGATCTGCGCCGGATTGAACTCGGCGAAATCGCCGCGCATGGTCACGATCATCGGCAGCGGCGTGCGATGGATGTGTGAGAGCGACAGCATGTTGATGCAATTGCCCACGCCGGAGGACTGCATCAGCAGCACGCCCTTCACGCCGCCCAGCCAGGCGCCGCAGAGCAGTGCCACACCCTCCTCCTCCGTCGTCAGGGTGACGACGGTCATCTCATTGTCCGCCAGGCAGCGCTTGATCAGCCGGCTGTGCCCGGCATCGGGCACCAGGGCCACCTGGGTGATGCCATTGGCCTTCAGCGTGTCGTAGATGGCATCCGGCCATGCGGCCGCCGCATCCGGGCGCATTTCCAGTTTTGCGCGATCCATGCCGTTCCTCCGTTTCTGTGGCATCCTCCCCCCGGTGGCTCCAACTGGCAAGGCGAGGGCGGCATGGGATTCTCGGCGGTGGTGGGCGGGACGCGGCATGTGTTTGCCGATCTGCGCCAGCTCCTGGCCTGCGCCACCCCCTTCCGGTCCGGCGATGCCCTGGCCGGCATCGCGGCGGAGAGTGCGGCGCAGCGCGTGGCGGCGCAGCGGGCCCTGGCGGACCTGCCGTTGCGCCATTTTCTGAACGAGGCCGTGGTGCCCTATGAGGCGGATGAGGTCACGCGGCTGATCCTGGACGGCCACGACGCCGCCGCCTTCGCGCCCGTCGCGCATCTGACGGTCGGCGGCTTCCGCGACTGGCTGCTGGAAGCGGCGCCGGAGGCGGTGACCGCCCTCGCCCCCGGCCTGATGCCCGAGATGGTGGCGGCGGTGTCCAAGATCTGCCGGCTGCAGGACCTGGTGGCGATCGGGGCGAAATGCCGCGTGGTGACGAGGTTTCGCAATACGATCGGCCTTCCCGGCACGCTCTCCATCCGCCTGCAGCCGAACGACCCGGTGGACGATCCGAAGGGCATCGCGGCGCAGGTGCTGGACGGCCTGCTGCTGGGCGCGGGGGATGCCGTCATCGGCGTGAATCCCGCCACCGACAATGTCGACAATCTCTGCCGTGTGCTCGGCCTGCTGGATGCGGTGCGGGATCGCTACGCCATCCCGACCCAGTCCTGCGTGCTGGCCCATGTCACCACCACCCTGCTGGCCATGCAGCGCGGCGCGCCGGTGGACCTGGTCTTCCAGTCCATCGGCGGTACCCAGGGCGTGAACGAGAGCTTTGGCGTCTCCCTCTCCCTGCTGGCGGAGGCGCATGAGGCGGCGCTGTCGCTGAAGCGCGGCACCTTGGGCGACAACTGCATGTATTTCGAGACCGGCCAGGGCAGCGCGCTCTCGGCCGATGCGCATCACGGCGTGGACCAGCAGACGCTGGAAGCCCGCGCCTATGCCGTGGCGCGCCGGTTCCGCCCGCTGCTGGTGAACAGCGTGGTCGGCTTCATCGGCCCCGAATACCTCTTCGACGGCAAGCAGATCACCCGCGCGGGGCTGGAGGACCATATGTGCGGCAAGCTGCTCGGCCTGCCGATGGGGGTGGATGTCTGCTACACCAATCACGCCGAGGCGGACCAGGACGACATGGATGCGCTGCTGACGCTGCTGGGCGTGGCGGGCGTCACCTATGTGATGGGCGTGCCGGGCGCGGACGACACCATGCTGGCCTACCAGTCCACCTCCTTCCACGACGGCCTCTATATCCGCGCCGCGCTCGGCAAGTCGCCGGCGCCGGAATTTCTCGAGTGGCTGCAACGGATGGGCCTGTCTGACCGGACGCCGGACCGCCTGCCCATGGCGGTGGCGGGGCTGCTGTGAGCGCGCCGACCCTCTGGCGCGACCTGCGCCGCCACACCGCGGCGCGCGTGGCGCTCGGCCGCGTCGGCCACGGCCTGCCGACCGCGGCGCATCTCGATTTCCAGGAGGCGCATGCCCAGGCGCGCGACGCCGTCTGGTCGACGCTCGATGTGCCCGCGCTACGCGATGCGCTCGGCGCGCAGGTGGTGGCGAGCGCCGCGCCGGATCGCCGGACCTATCTGCTGCGCCCCGATCTCGGCCGCCGCCTGGCGCAGGGCGCCACCTTCACGCCGCGCCCCGGCTGCTTCGCCATCGTGGTGGCGGATGGACTCTGCGCCACCGGCGTGCAGGCCCAGGCGCCGGCGCTGGTTGCCGCGCTGACCACGGGCCTGCGGGCGGCCGGATGGGATGTCGCGCCCCCGGTCATCGCCACCCAGGCGCGCGTGGCCATCGGGGATGAAATCGGAGCGGCGCTGGGGGCCGCCATGGTCGCGGTGCTGATCGGCGAAAGGCCGGGCCTCTCGGCGCTGGACAGCATGGGCATCTACCTGACCCACGCTCCCCGCCCGGGCCGCACGGATGCCGAGCGCAACTGCATCAGCAATATCCGCCCCGGCGGGCTGAGCGTGGCGGAGGCGGCGGCAAAGCTGCTGTGGCTGGTCGCCGCCGCGCGCGGCCTGGGGGCCACGGGCGTGGCGCTGAAGGACGAGCAGCCGGCGCGGCCCTTGCTGGAGGGTCAGGCCGGGGGCAGGTGAACCGCCAGCCACAGCGCCTCCGCGCTGGTGGCCTCCACGCGGTGCCGGCAGCCCGCCGGCAGCACCGCCCAATCCCCCGCCGCCATCACCCGTTCCGTGCCGTCGGCAAAGGCCAGCGTGGCGCTGCCGCGCGCCAGGAAGACGAATTCGGCGCTCGGCTGGTCGTACCAGAACCCCTCCGGGCTGGCGGCGCGGTGGGAGGCGATGCGCTCCACCACCACACCGGCCTCCGCCAGCAGCGTGGCGAAGCTCTCGGCGCCCTCGGCCGGGGCCTCGCCGTCCGGCAGGTGGCCGAAGCGCGGGGTGGTCACGCCGCCAGCGCCGCTTCCACCGCCTGCGCCACGGCAAACAGCCGCGCATCGCCGCCATGCTCGCCCATCAGCTGGAAGCCCACCGGCGCCTCCCCGCGCTTGTGGCAGGGCAGGCTGATGGCGCAGCGGTCGAGGAAATTGGCCACCGCCGTATTGCGCAGCAGCAGCAGGTTGATGCGGCCATATTCCGCCTCGTCCTCGATCGCGGTGAGCGCCGGCGGCACCAGCGGGCAGGTGGGGGAGACCACCGCATCGAAGGCCGCCGTGCGCGCCGCAATGGCGGAAATGATGCGCGCCCGGTCCTGGCCGAGCTGGATATACTCCGCCGCCGACATCTGCCCGCCGCGCAGGATCCGCGAAAGAATGCGCTGGTCATAGGCCCCGCGCTGTGCCTCGATCAGCCCGCGATGCCAGGCAAAGGCCTCGGAGGCCGCGAAGCCGCCCGTGGCATTGGCCTTCGGGATCTCCGCCAGCTCCGGCACCACCAGCCTCTCCACCCGCGCGCCGGCCGCCGAGAGTTTTGCCAGTGCCGCCTCGAAGGCGGTGGTCACGGCCGGGTCCCAATTTTCCGTCACATAGCCCTGCAGCACGCCGAGGCGCAGCCCGGCCACCGGCATGGCCGGGGCAGGGGTCCAGCTCTCCTCGCCGGCCATCAGGCTGTCGATCACGGCGCAGCAGGCCACCGAATTGGCGATCGGGCCCAGGCTGTCCAGGGTGAAGGACAGCGGCAGCGTGCCGGTCAGCGGCACCCGCTTCGCGGTCGGCTTCCAGCCGACGATGCCACACAGCGCCGCCGGAATCCGGCAGGACCCGCCGGTATCGGAGCCGAGCCCCGCCAGCCCCATCCCATCCGCCACGGCGACGGCGGCGCCGGAGGAGGACCCGCCCGGCAGCCGCCCCGTCACGCGGTCCCAGGGGCTCAGCGGCGTGCCGTAATGCGGATTGTGGCCGAGGCCGGAGAAGGCGAATTCCACCATGTTGGTGCGGCCCAGCACCACGAAGCCGGCGCGCTGCAACCGGGCGACGCTGGGCGCGGTGGCCTTGGCCGGCGCCACATCCGCAAGCGCCCGGGACCCGCCGCGGGTCTGCTGGCCCGCCTCGTCATACAGGTCCTTGATGCTGATCGGGATGCCGGCCCAGGGGCTCGGCGCACGGCCGGCGGCGCGCAGCGCATCCATGGCGCGCGCCGTGGCCCGCGCGGCTTCGGCCTGCACCAGCAGGAAGGCGCGGGACCCTTCACCGGCCGGATCGGCGATGCGCGCCAGCGCGGCCTCGGTCAGCGCCAGCGCGGTGCTGCGCCCGGCGGCGAGGTCGGCGGCGGCTTCGGCAAGGGTGGCAGGCGGCATGGCAGGGATCATCCGGCAAGGTTCGCCGGGATGCTGCGCAGGATGGCCGGGCGCCGCAAGCGGCCCGGCGCGCGTCAGCCCTGGGCCGGCGGCGCCAGCTGGTCGTTGGCGGGGGGAATTGCGACGATCAGCTCCAGCACCGCCGGATAGACCAGGAAGCCGACCAGCCCGGCCGGCAGCAGGCGCACACCGCCGGCCTCGGCTTCCTCAATCGTGCTGTCCCGGTCCATGCTGCTCTCCACCGCCCCGATACAGCCCAGCGCGGCAGCCGCCCCGGCGTTCCGCGGGGCGAATTGACAAAGCCGCGTGCGACAGTCGTATGATGTCGTATAACCCGGCGCCACAAGGCGGCGGGAGGGGAAGGAGAGGACAACCATGAAAGCGATGCGCGCGATTCGCGCCCAGGCCCTGACCGCGTTCCGCGCCGGGGCCCTGGCCGCCGCCGCCCTGCTGCCCTGGGCAGCGACGCCGGCCACCGCCCAGGAATGGCGCGGCTGGAACATCCATGCGGCGGAGTATCCCAATGGCCAGGGCCTGGATCGCTTCGGCCAGCTGGTCATGCAGCGCACCAACAACCGCATCCGCATGCGCACCTACCACTCCGCGCAGCTCGGCCAGCAGGACGAGGCCATCCAGCAGATGCGGCTGGGCTCCATCGACTTCGGCAATTTCAACCTCTCGCCCTTCAACAACCTGGCGCCGTCCACCAATGTGGTGACGCTGCCCTTCCTGTTCCGCAATGTCGCGCATCTGCATGCCGCGATCGACGGTGCGACCGGGGAGGAGATCGCCAAGGACCTGGAGGCGATCGGCATCATCGCGCTCGCCTGGTATGACGGCGGGGCGCGCAGCATGTACACCATCCGCCCCGTCCGCACGCCGGCCGATCTGCGCGGCATGAAGATCCGCGTGCAAACCAGCGACCTGTGGATCGACCTGGTGCGCGCGCTCGGCGCCAACCCGACGCCGCTGCCCTTCGGCGAGGTCTTTACCAGCCTGCAGTCGGGCGTGATCGACGGGGCGGAGAACAATTTCCCGTCCTATGAGAGCACGCGGCATTTCGAGGTCGCGCGCTTCTACTCCACCACGGAACACTCCAACGTGCCGGAAGTGCTCGCCGTCTCCCGCCAGCGCTGGCAGCGGCTGAACGAGCAGGAGCGCACCATCGTGCGCGACGCCGCGCGCGAAAGCGCCGCGCTGCAGCGGCAATTGTGGGCGGAGCGGGAGCGCGTCTCGCGCCAGCGGGTCGAGGCCGGCGGCGCCACGGTGATCGAGATCACCGACCGCACGCCCTGGTCGTCGCTGATGGAGCCGGTCTACGCGAAATACGCGGCGACGCCGCGGCTGTCCGGCATGGTGCAGGCGATCCGCGCGCTGCCCTGATCGGGTCCCGATATGGGGGGCGGCCATGCCGCCCCCTTTTTCGTCTCCGCCGTTCCTCCGCTGGCTGGGTGCCCGATGCCATGGCAATCTTTTCCCGCATTCTCGATATCTTCTGCCACATCGTCGTCATGGTGGCCGGCATCGCGCTGGTCGGGCTGGTGGCGATGATGGGCTGGATGGTCTTCGGCCGCTATGTGCTGAACGACACGCCCACCTGGATCGAACGCGCCGCCACGCTCTCCATCCTCTGCATCGCGCTGCCGGTCGCCGCCGTCGGCGTCAGGGAGCGTTTCCATCTTTCCGTGCTCGGCTTCCGCGAGAGCCTGCCGCTGCAGGCGCAGCGCTGGATCGCCGTGGGCTGCGATAGCGCCGTCGGCGTCTTCGGCTTCGCCATGATGGTCTATTCGCAGGAACTCGTGGACATGGTCTGGAACTTCAAGATTCCGCTGCTCGGCATCAGCCAGGGCTGGACCTATGTGCCGCTGCAGGTCTGCGGCGGGCTTGTGACGCTTTTCGCCCTCGAACAGGTGCTGCGCGACATCCTGAACAAGGACGGCCCCGAACAGCGCGGCGTGGCCGCGGCCTTCCTGGAGTAGCAGCGCGTGGAATTCGGCCTTCTCCTGATCTTCGGCATCTTCATCCTGGGCGTCGTCGCCGGCGTGCCGGTGGCCTTCGTGCTCGGCATCGCCGCCCTGGTCGGCTTCCTCTATGAGGGCATCAACCCCGCGGTCGCCTTCCAGCAGATGGCCTCGGGCATGAGCATCTTCGCGCTGCTCGCCATCCCCTTCTTCATCTTCGCGGGCGAGTTGATGCTGCATGGCGGCATCGCGCGCCGCCTGGTGGCGCTGGCCTCCGCCGCCGTGGGCTGGATGCGCGGCGGGCTCGGCATGGTCGATGTCTCCACCTCCATGCTCTTCGGCGGCATCTCGGGCTCCGCCGTTGCCGATACCTCGGCCACCGGCGTCATCCTGATCCCGGCGATGAAGGCCAAGGGCTATGGCGTGGACTATGCGGTCTCGCTCACCGTCACCTCCTCCATCGCCGGCATCCTGATCCCGCCAAGCCACAATATGATCCTCTACAGCCTGGCGGCGGGCGGCGGCATTTCCGTCACGGCGCTGTTCATCGCCGGCATCGTGCCGGGGCTGATGATGTGCGGCTTCCTGGCCATCGCCGCCTATGTCATGGCGGTGCGCCGCGGCTATCCGGCGGAGCCCTGGGCCGGCTTCCGCCACCTGATGTGGAAGTTCGTGGATGCGCTGCCGGGGTTGTTCACCGCCTTCATCATCCTGGGCGGCGTGCTGTCCGGCATCTTCACCGTGACGGAAAGTGCCGCCTTCGGCACGCTCTGGGCGCTGCTGGTCACCGTGCTGGTCTATCGCAGCCTCAGCTTCGCGGATTTCAAGGTGGCGGTCGCCGCCAGCGTGCGCACCTCCGCCGTCGTCTTCCTGCTGGTCGGCACCGCCACCGCCTTCGCCTATCTGCTCGCGCTGTATCGCCTGCCGGACCTGCTGACGGAGGGGATGCTGGCCATCAGCTCCAACCCCGTCGTCATCATGCTGATGATCAATGTCTGCCTGCTGCTGCTGGGCTGCGTGATGGACATGGCGGCGCTGATCCTGATCACCACGCCGATCTTCCTGCCGGTGGTGGTGGCGATCGGCGTCGATCCGGTGCAGTTCGGCATGGTGATGATGATGAACCTCGGGCTCGGCCTGACCACACCGCCGGTCGGCGCCGTGCTCTTCGTCGGCTGCGCCATCGGCCGGATCCCGATCGAGGCGGTGATGCGCACCATCTGGCCCTTCTACGGCGCCATCCTGGCCGCGCTGCTGCTGACCACCTATTGGCCCGCCGTGTCCCTGACCCTGCCGCGGCTGCTGCTGGGCTACGAGGGCTGAGCGCGGTGTTCAGCCTTGCCGCCGACCTGCGCGCGCAGGTCGGCGAGAGCCCGGTCTGGGACGCCGCGCGCGGCCTGCTGTGGATGGTGGATATCCTGGCGCCCTGCGTCATCCGCTTCGACCCCGCGACCGGCGTCACCCGCCGCATCCCGGTGCCGGAGGTGTGTGGCAGCCTGGCGCTGTGCCGGTCCGGCGCGCTGCTGGTGGCGCAGCGCGCCAGCCTGGTGCGGCTGGATCCCGCCACGGGAGCCATCACCCCCTTCGCCACCTTAGCGGAGGAACCCGGGGAGAACCGGCTGAACGATGGCAAGGTGGGGCCGGATGGCTGCTTCTGGGTCGGCAGCATGGATGACCGGCCGGAGAAGCACCCCACCGGCCTGCTCTGGCGCATCAAGCCCGATGGCCGTGCGGAGCGCAGGCGGGAAGGGCTGGTCGTTTCCAACGGCCTCGCCTGGTCGCCGGATGGCCGCACCATCTGGCATGCGGACAGCCGCCTTGCGGTGCTGGATTGCGCCGACTTCGATCCCGCCACCGGCAGCACCGGCCCCTGGCGGCGCCTGCGCGACTTCGACGAGGCAACCGGCCGCCCGGATGGCGCGGCCTGCGATGCCCAGGGCAACTACTGGTCCGCCGGCGTCTCCGCGGGTCGGATCAACGTGATCGCACCGGATGGCACGCTCCTGCGCCATTTCGACTTTCCCGTGCCGGCGCCCACCATGCCCTGCTTCGCCGGGCCCGACCTGTCCACGCTTTTCGTCACCAGCCTGCGCGCCGGCAAGGATCCGGCTGCGCTCGCCGCGCATCCCAGCCTCGGCGGGCTGTTCCGCGCCGAGGGCCTGGGCCAGGGTGCGCCCGTTCCGCTTTTTGCCGACTGAGGATCCCTTCCATGTCCAAACCCATCCTGCTGACCGGCGCCTCCGGCAATCTCGGCCGCATGCTGACCAGGGAATTGTCGGCCGCCGGCTATACCCTGCGCCTGACCGACCTCATGCCCTTCCCGGACGCGCTGCCGAAGGGCGCAACCTTCGTGAAGGCGGACCTGACGGAATCGCTCGCCATCGTCCGGCAGGCGGAGGGCTGCGGTACCATCCTGCATTTCGGCGGCGTCTCGGTGGAGAGGCCCTTCGAGGAAGTGGCGGGCCCGAACCTGCACGGCCTCTACCACATCTATGAGGCCGCCCGGCTTTTTGGCGCCCGCGTGGTCTTTGCCAGCTCCAACCACTCCATCGGCTTCCACACGCGCCCGCAGGGCAATGCGGAACGGCTCGACGCCGACTGCGCCTTCCGGCCGGACGGCTATTATGGGCTGTCAAAGGTCTATGGGGAGCTGATGGGGCGGCTCTACTGGGACAAGCACGGGGTGGAGAACGTCAATATCCGCATCGGCTCCTGCTTCCCGAAGCCGATCAACAAGCGGATGCTGGCCACCTGGCTGTCCTATCCCGACCTGGCCCGGCTGATCACCCGCACCATCGAGGCCGAGCGCGTGGGCCATTGCGTGGTCTGGGGCGCCTCGAAAAACCCCGACACCTTCTGGGGCGAGGACCATCGCGACCGGCTGGGCTGGCAGCCGCAGGATACGGCCGAGGATTATCGGGCGGAGGTCGGCACGATCGTCTCCGACGACCCGGTGGAGGAGCGCTACCAGGGCGGTGGCTATTGCTCCATCGAATACTCCCGCAAGGGCGGCTTTTCGCCGCGCGACCAATTCGATCTCGAGTGAGGATTTCCGCGCCCCCGGCCAGCCTTTAGGCTTGCAGGCTGGCGCGGGGGAGCGGGGACGAGGGATGATCCGGATTGCGGCCGGCGATTGGGACGCCAACATCCTGGTCAGCCAGGGCGCGGCCATCGGCGCGCTCTCCTGGCGCGGCATCCCGGTGGTGGAGCCGGTGCCGGAGGGCGAGAGCCCCAATCGCGGCCTGCACAGCGCCTTCCTGATGGCGCCCTGGACCAATCGCCTGGCCGATGGGCGGATCGCCGTCGGCGGCCAGGACTACACCATGCCGATCAACCGGCCGCTGGAAGGCCATGCGCTGCACGGTTTTGTCCGCGATCGCGCCTGGGTGGTGGAAAGCCAGGCGCCCGATCGCACGGTGATGGGCTGCGTCGTCGATCACGCGCCCTTCCGCTGCGCGGCGAGGCTGGAGGTGGCGCTGGCGCCGGAGGGCCTGACCCTGGAACTGGCGCTGACCAATACCGGGGATGAGCCCACCCCCATGGGCATCGGCTGGCACCCCTTCTTCACCCGCCCGCCCGGCACCCGCCTGCGCTTCGCCGCCGAAACCGTCTTCGGCCGCGACGCCCGCAACCTGGCTATCGCACCCCGCCCCAGCGCCGGGCTGAACGGGGGGGAGGAGGTGCTGGCGGGGCTCGACACGCATTTCGCCGGCTGGGATGGCCGCGCGGTGATGACCCGCCCCGGCGGGCCGGACCTGGCGCTGACCGCCACCGGCGACTGGGCCCGCAACCTGCAGGTCTATGCCCCGCGCGGCGTCCCGGTGCTTTGCGTGGAGCCGGTGAGCCATGTGCCGGATGTGGTGAACCGCCCGCATCTGGCCGCCCATGGCGCCATGCATCCGCTGGCGCCGGGCGCGGCGCTGCGCGGCGGGGCAAGCCTGCTATTGGTGTAGGGGCCGCCCCCCCCCTTTCACAACGGCCGCACGTCAGGCCAGACTGCCCGCATGCAAAGCGCTCTCGTGCTCGGTGCCGGTGTCATGGGCCTCTCGGCCGCCTGGGCGCTGTCGCGCGCCGGCTGGGCGGTGCGGGTGGTGGACCAGGACCCCGTGCCCAATCCCCGCGGCAGTTCCGTGGACGACCACCGGCTGATCCGCCACGCCTATGGCGCGGCGCTGGGCTATATGCGGATGATCGACCCCGCCTATGCCGCCTGGGAGCTTCTGTTCGCCGAGGCCGGGGAGCGGCCCTATGTGCCGACCGGCGTGCTGGCCCTGGCCAATGCCCCCGGCGGCTGGCTGGCCGAGAGCCAGGCGGCGCTGCGCGGCGATGGCCATGCGGTGCAGGCGCTGGCGGCGGCCGAGGTCGCCGCGCGCTATCCTTGGCTCTCGCCGGATGGCATCGCAAGCGCCTTCCACCTGCCCACGGGCGGCGTGCTGCTGGCGCGGCGCATCGTGGAGCTGCTGGCCCGCTGCCTCGCAGCGCGCGGCGTCGATATCCGCCGCGGCCAGGCCCTTTCGGTGGACCCTGGCCATGGCGCGGTGACGCTGGCCGATGGCACGCGGCTGCAGGCGGACCTGCTGGTGGTGGCCGCCGGGCCCTGGGCGCCGCGGCTGCTGCCGGACCTCGCCACGCGGGTGCGCCCGACCCGTCAGATCATCATCCGCCTCGCCCCGCCCCCCGCCTTCGAGGCCGGTTGGCAGGCCGCGCCGATGCTGCTGGACCTGGCCGAGGATGGCGGCTTCTACGCCGTGCCGCCGGTGGCCGGCACGCCGCTGAAGATCGGCGACCACCGCTTCGCCCCCGCCTCCGACCCCGATGCGCCGCGCGAGGCCAGCCCCGCCGAGGCGGAGGCGATCCTGCACCTGGCGCGGCACCGGATCCGCGACCTCGAGAGCTATCGGGTGCTTTCCGCCGCCGCCTGCTATTACGACGTGGAACCGGGGGAGCGATTCGTGGTGGAGCGGCTGGGCGAACGCGCCTTCGTCATGTCCGGATTCTCGGGCCATGGCTTCAAGTTCGGCGCGCTGCTCGGCCTGGCTTTGGCGCGGGCCGCCGGCGATGCGACGCTGGCGCAGGGCCTGCCCGGCTGGGCCGCCGGCGCCACCCCACCCCCGCCCGGCCTGCTGGCCGATCTCGAACAAGGCTCCCTCGCATGAGCGTGACGGACGACCTGGTGCTCGGCCTGACCCGGGTGATCGACCTGCCGGGCCTGACGGAAGCCGCCGGCGCCCGGCTGGACGCCGCCGATATCGCCGCTTTGGTCGAGGAAGCCGCCCGCTTCACATCCGAAAAAATGGCGCCGGGCTGGCAGCAGGCGGACCGCCACGGCGCCCGCTACGCCAACGGCACCGTCACCGTGCCGCCGCACTACACCCAGCTGATGCGGGACTGGATCGAGAGCGGCTGGCAGGGCATCGCGGCGCCGGCCGAGCATGGCGGCCAGGCCCTGCCGCATGCGCTGTGGATCGCCGTGACGGAGCTCGCCTCCGCCGCCGACATGGCCTTCTTCCTCGGCCCGGTGCTGACCGCCGGCGCCATCGACCTGCTGGTGGGCCATGCGACGCCGGACCAGGCGGAGCGCTGGCTGCCGAAACTGGTCTCCGGCGAATGGACCGGCACCATGTGCCTGACCGAGCCCCAGGCCGGCTCCGACCTCTCCGCGTTGCGCTGCCGCGCCGAGCCGGTGGGTGAGGGCCGCTACGCCCTGCATGGCCAGAAGATCTACATCACCTGGGGCGAGCACGACCTCACCGAAAACATCCTGCACCTGGTGCTGGCCCGGCTGCCCGGCGCGCCCGAGGGCTCGCGCGGCATTTCGCTGTTTGCCGCGCCCAAGGTGCTCGCCAATGGCCAGCGCAATGCGCTGCGCTGCGGCGGCATCGAGCACAAGCTGGGCATCCATGCCTCGCCCACCTGCATCATGCTCTTCGATGGGGCCGAGGCCGAGCTGGTGGGCGAGCCCGGCCGTGGCCTGAACGCCATGTTCGCCATGATGAACGCCGCCCGCCTCGCCGTCGGCGTGCAGGGCGTCGGCCAGGGCGCCCGCGCCTTGGCTTTAGCGGAAGCCTACGCGGCGCAGCGGAGCCAGAACGGCCGCATGATCGCGCAGCACCCGGACGTCGCCCGCATGCTGGCCGAGATGCGCGCCACCACCCTCGCCGGTCGCCTGCTGGCGCTGGAGGCCGCCGCCGCGCTGGACCGCCACCACCTGCTGGGGGAGGAGGCCGGCGCCACCCGCCTCGCCTTGCTGACCCCGATTGTCAAAGCCTGGTGCACCGATCGCGGTGTCGAAAACGCCAGCCTCGGCATCCAGGTGCATGGCGGCATGGGTTTCGTCGAGGACAGCGGCGCCGCGCAGATCCTTCGCGACGCCCGCATCGCCCCGATCTACGAGGGCACCAACGGCATCCAGGCCATCGACCTGCTGGTTCGCAAGCTGGCCAAGGACGAGGGCGCCGCCATGCGCGGCCTGCTGGCGGAGGTCGCGGCCAGCGACCCACGCCTGGCCCCGGCCACCGCCCGGCTCGGCCAGGCGACCGACCAGATGCTGTCCCTGCAGGCGCGGGACCCTGACACGGCGCAATCCCTCGCCGCCGCCTATCTGGACGCCAGCGGCTGGCTGCTGGGCGGCTGGATGCTGGCCCGCGCCGCCGCGGCCGCCCCGGATCACGCCCTGCTCGCCGCCTTCTACCTGGCCCGGATGCTGCCCCGGGCGGAGGCGCGCTGCCTTGAAATCCAACAGGGCGCGGCGGTTTCCGTCCCCATGGTGCATTAACCTCATGTTCGTACCTCTTGCAGCCTTGGGCGCCGCCCGCATCTGCTGCCCACTCACATGACCGCACCCCTGTCCTCCCCCGCCCTTCACCGCTCCCGTCCCAAGGTCGCCATCATCGGCGCCGGACCGGGGGGTCTCGCCGCCGCCATGCTGCTGGCCGCCTCCGGCGCCAGGGTCACGGTCTATGAGAAGGATGAGGTGGTGGGCGGGCGAACCCGCACCCTGACCTCGCCCGAGGGCTACAGCTTCGACCTGGGCCCGACCTTCTTCCTCTACCCCCGCATCCTGAAGGAGATCTTCTCCCGCTGCGGCGCGGACCTGGAGAAGGAGGTCGATATGCGGCGTCTCGAGCCGCAGTACCGGCTGCTCTTCGAACAGGGCGGCGACGTCACCAAGCTCGACGCCAGCGCCGACCTCGACCGCATGGAAGCCGAGATCGCCCGCATCTCGCCCGGCGACGCCAAGGGCCTGCGCCCCTTCATGGCGGAAAACCGCGCCAAGCTGGAAGCCTTCCGCCCCGTCCTGGAACGCGCCTTCACCACCGCCGCCGACATGATCCGCCCGGACATGATCAAGGCCCTGCCGCTGATGAAGCCCTGGTCCACCGTGGACCGCGACCTGGCACGCCACTTCAAGGACCCGCGCGTCCGCCTGGCCTTCTCCTTCCAGACCAAATACCTGGGCATGTCGCCGTTCAAATGCCCGGCGCTCTTCACCATCCTGTCCTTCCTGGAATATGAGCACGGCGTCTTCCACCCGATCGGTGGCTGCGGCACCGTCTCCACCGCCATGGCGCGCGTGGCCGAACGCCTCGGCGCGGAAATCCGTCTGAACACCCCGGTCGAGCGCATCGCCTTCGAAGGCAAGCGCGCCAAGGGCGTCGAGATCGGCAGCACCCGCCACGACGCGGATGCCGTGGTGGTGAACGCCGACTTCGCCGGCGGCATCCCGAAGCTGATCCCGGATCACCTCCGCCGCAAAGGCTGGACCGACAAGAAGATCAGCAAGGCGCGCTATTCCTGCTCGACCTTCATGCTCTACCTCGGCCTCGACCGGACCCTGCCCGGCGTCGCGCACCACAACGTCATCCTCTCCGAGCAGTACCGCCAGAACATCGGCCAGATTGAATCCGGCGAAATCCCGGAAATCCCCTCCCTCTACGTCCAGCACGCCGGCGCCACGGACCCGACCCTCGCCCCCGAAGGCCACTCCGCCCTCTACGTGCTGGTCCCGGTGCCGAACCTCATCGTGCAACCCGACTGGGCCACGCAAAGCGCCCGCTTCCGCGAGATCGCCCTGGACCGCCTGAAAGTCCTCGGCCTCGGCGACCTGCGGCCGCACATCAAGTACGAACGCATCGTCGCCCCTCAGAACTGGGAAAGCGACTACGGCGTCGGCTACGGCGCCACCTTCAACCTCTCCCACGAACTGCCGCAGATGCTGCTCTTCCGCCCCGGCAACCGCTTCCGCGAAGTGGACGGCGTCTACCTCGTCGGCGGCGGCACACACCCCGGCAGCGGCCTGCCCGTCATCTACGAAGGTGCCCGCATCACCACCGGCCTGCTCGCCGCCGACCTCGGCCTGTCCGGCGCCCCCAGCCGCCCCACGGCCGACAGCGGCTTCCGTGCGGCAACCCCGGTGACGGCCGAGCCTTAACCTGGTTTCCGCGGGTGGTCTTGCAGGGGGCGCTGCCCCCCTGCACCCCCGCCAAAGGGACAGGGGTCCCTTTGGAATCCCGTTAAGGGGTGGAAGGGAGGAGGGGCATGGAGCGACCGCCGGGCCGGCGGCTCCGCGGTGCCCCTCCTCCCTTCCACCCCTCATCCCTGGGTTCGAAGGGGCCACTGCCCCTTCGCGGGAGGGTGCAGGGAGGGCAGCGCCCTCCCTGCAAATCACCCGCGCGAACCTGCTAAGACTTCGGACGACACGGAGGGACGCACGCATGGCAGACCGGGTGGTGGTGGTGGGGGGTGGCCTGGGTGGCCTGGCGGCGGCGTGTGTGGCGGCGGCGCGGGGGCACAGGGTGACCTTGCTGGACAAGAATCCCTGGTTGGGGGGGAAGGCGGCGGTCTTGACGCTGGAGGCGCCGGATGGGTCGGGGGCGTTCCGGTTCGACATGGGGCCGACGATTCTGACGGTGCCGCGGGTGCTGCGGCGGATTTTTGCGGAGGCGGGGCGGGATCAGGCGAAGGAGTTGCCGCTGATCCGGCTGGATCCGCAGTGGCGGTGTTTCTTCGAGGATGGCACGCGGATCGACCTGATGGCGGATGTCGCCACGATGCAGGCCGAGATCGAGAAGTTCGCGCCGGGCCGGGGGCTTGGTGAGGGCTACCGCAGGTTCCAGGAGGAGAGCCGTCACCTGCATGGGGTGTCGGAGAAATTCTTCTTCTGGCGGCCGGTCGAGGGGGTGACGGACACCATCGACATGAAGGCGAACATGAATCCGGGCACGATCCGGGATGTGCTGTCGCTGAAGATGGGGCAGACGGCGGCCAAGGTGATTCGTGGCCATGTGCCGGATGAGCGGCTGGCCCAGATGCTGGACCATTACTGCCAGTATATCGGCTCCTCCCCCTATCTGGCGCCGGCGGTGGTTTGTTCCATTGGTGACATGCAGGCCAGCGAGGGCGTCTGGTATCCGGTGGGCGGCACGCGTGCGGTGGCGGAGGGTTTGGCGAAGCTCGCGGGTGAGCTGGGGGTGGAGTTGCGCACCAGTGCCGAGGTGACGGGCTTCGATATCGAGAACGGCGCCATCAAGGGCGTGCGCGTCGGCAGCGAGACGATCGCCTGCGATGCGGTGATCTCCAACATGGATGCGATCCGCACCTACAAGGAGCTGGTGGGCGGCGAGCCCGGCCGGAAGTATGCCAAGAAGAACTTCGAGCCGGCCTGTTCGGGCGTGGTGCTCTATCTCGGCCTGAACAAGCGCTACGACCACCTGGCGCATCATGACTTCGTCTTCTCCCGCGATGCGGAGGAGGAGTTCGATGCGATCTACAAGAAGGGCGAGCCGGCCCCCGATCCCACCGCCTATCTCGCGGCGACCTCCTGCAGCGACGACACCACGGCGCCCGAGGGTGGCGAGGCGCTCTATGTGCTGGTGCACACGCCCTATCTGCGCCCGCATCACGACTGGTCGAAGATCTTCCCGAAATACCGCCAGACCATCCTGGACAAGCTGAAGCGCACCGCGGGGCTCGAGGATATCGAGGAGCGGATCGTGGTCGAGGGCAAGCTGACGCCCGTCGATATCCATGAGCGCTACAAGGTGCTGGACGGCGCCATCTATGGCCTCGCCAGCCATGGCAGCTTCACGGGCGCCTTCAAGCCGGGCAACCGGTCCAAGATGGTGAAGGGCCTGTATCTATGCGGCGGTGCGGCGCATCCGGGGCCGGGCATGCCGATGGTGATGATGTCCGGCTGGATCGCGGCGGATGCGCTGGACCGCGACCGCGGCGGCCGCGGCATGTCCGAGGTGGCGCGCGAGGCCGGGCGGCGGGAGGCGGAACTGGCCGCCGCGGCGGAATAGCCGTGCCATGAGCGCCATGCCGCCAGGGTCTCGGGGCGAGGCGGGCGAGAGCCCGATCACGCTCTACGATCCGCGCCGCATGGCCTTCTTCCACTATATGTTCACCCGCTTCTTCCGCACCCATATGCGGGCGGCGCGGGTGGCCAGCTGGGGGCTGCCGCAGCATTACGGCGCGCGGCCGCTGGTGGTCTTCGCCAATCATCCGGGCTGGTGGGACGGCGTCGCCTTCATGCTGCTGTCGCAGCGGCTTTTCCCGGGGCGGCGGATGTTCATCCCGATGGATGCGGCGGCGCTGGCCCGCTATCGCTTCATGACGCGCATCGGCGTCTTCGGGGTGGAGGGCGGCACGCCCCGGGGCGCGGTCGCCTTCCTGCGCACGGCGCGGGAGGTGCTGGCGGCACCCGACCGCATGCTCTGGATGAACGCGCCCGGCCGCTTCAGCGATGTGCGCGAACGCCCGGTGCCGATCGCCCCCGGCATGTCCCGCCTGGCGGAGATGGCGCCCGATGCGCTTTTCGTGCCGCTGGCGCTCGACTACCCCTTCTGGACCGAGCGCAAGGCCGAGATGCTGTGCGCTTTCGGCGAGCCGATCGCCGCCGCGACGCTGGCCGCCCTGCCGCGGGAGGATCGGCTCTCGGTGCTGTCGGATGCCCTTGCCGCCACCATGGACCGCCTGGCGCAGGACGCCATCGCGCGCGATCCGGCACGGTTCGAGACGCTGCTGCGGGGGCCGGAGGGCATGGGCGGCATCTATCAGCTCTGGCGACGCTTGCTTTCCATGGCGAAGGGGCAATCATTCGATCCAAGACATGATCCCAAAGGGGATTTCACGGGGGGGGCAGGCTAGGCATGGATCTGGAATTCACCTGGGCCTGGATCGCCCTGGCGCTGGCCATGTTCCCCGCCAGCATGGGCGTGGTGAACCTGTTCCTGGTGCGTCCACCGCGCGGGACCCCGCCCGTGGGAGTCCAAGGTGGGGGCGCGCTGGTCTCCATCCTGATCCCCGCGCGGAACGAGGCCGCGAATATCGCCGCCTGTCTCGATGCCGCCTTGGCCTCCCGCAGCGTGGCGGTGGAGGTGGTGGTGATGGATGACGGCTCCACCGATGCCACGGCGCGGATCGTGGCGGATTACGCGGCGCGCGATGCGCGGGTGCGGCTGGAATCGGCGCCGGCCCTGCCGCCCGGCTGGACCGGCAAGGTGCATGCCTGCGCCCGCTTGGCGGCCGCCGCGCGGGGCACGCATTTCCTGTTCATCGATGCCGATGTGCGCCTGGCGCCCGATGCCGCGGCCAGCATGGCCGGCCACGCCGCGCGCACCGGCACGGCCATGGTCACCGGCGTGCCGCGCCAGGTGATCGGCTCGCTGGGCGAGGCGCTGACCGTGCCGATGATCAACTTTCTGCTTTTCTGCTACCTGCCGGGCGGCGGGCGTGCCTTCACGCGCCGGCCCGGCATGGCGGCGGCCTGCGGCCAGCTTCTGCTGGTGGAGCGGGAGGGCTATTTCGCCAGCGGCGGGCATGAGGGGGTGCGCGGCGTGCTGCATGACGGCCTGGCCCTCGCGCGGCGGATGCGCGAGCACGGGCTGGCCACCGAGATCGTCGAGGGCCACGCCCTGGCCACCTGCCGCATGTACACGAATTTCCGGGACAGCTGGGCCGGCTTCATCAAGAACGCCCGCGAGGGCATGGCGACGCCGGTCGGCCTGCCGATCTGGACCGTGATGCTGGCCGGCGCGCATCTCTGGCCCTTCTTCTTCCTGCCGCGCAGCGCGGCGCTGCTGGCCCTGGCGCTCGGCCTCGCGCTGCGCGCCGCGGTGACGCTGCGGGTGCGGGAGCCGTGGTGGACCATCCCGCTGCATCCGCTGACGGTGGCGGTGGCGCTGGCGATCCAATGGGTGGCGCTGGTGCGCGGCCTGCTGGGCAAGCCCGCCGGCTGGAAGGGCCGCGCCTATGGCACCGTCTGACCCGCGCGGGCCCGCCTGAGCATGGACCGACCCGAATTCGCGGCCGGGCTCGCCGTCGCCCCCGCGGACCGGGCGCCGAACCGCACCGAAACAACGGAAAATTTCCCCGTCGCCTCGCGCCTGCTGCCGCCGGCGCTGCGCCCCAAGGTGCTCGCCTTCTACCGCTTCGCCCGGCTGGCGGATGACATCGCCGATGCGGCGGAGCTTTCGCCCGCGGTGAAGCTGACGCGGCTGGCGACCATGGAGCGCCGGCTGGATGACCCGGCCGGCCCGCTGGCCGCCGTGGGCACCGAGGAAGCCCGCCAGCTGCTGGCCGCGTTCCGCCAGGATGCGGTGCAGAAGCGCTATGCCGATTGGCCGGCGCTGGAGGCCTATTGCGCCAATTCCGCCGAGCCGGTGGGGCGGCTGCTGCTGCGCCTGCATGGAGAGGGCGATCCCGGGGCGCCGCGCGCCGCCGATGCGCTCTGCACCGCGCTGCAGATCCTGAACCACCTGCAGGACCTGGTGGAGGATCGCGCGCAGCTCGACCGCATCTACCTGCCCGAATCCTGGCTGGCGCTGGCCGGCGGCGAGGCCGCGTTCTTTGCGCCCGAAAATCCCCGCCGCCGCGCCGTGCTGGATGCGGCGCTGGACCGGGTGGAGGCCATGCTGGAGGTCGCCGCGCCGCTGCCGCGCCTGCTGCAGTCGCGCCTGAAGCGCCAGGCGGCCGTCACCCTGGCCCTGGCATGGCGGCTCCTGGCCAAGCTGCGCGCCGACGATCCGGTGCTGGGGCGGGTGGCGCTGGGCCGGGCCGATTTCGCCGCCGCCTTCGCCAGCCTGTTGCGCCCGCCACCCTCGGACGCCGCCGTGGTGCGGGCGCGGGTCAGCCGCGCCGGCAGCAGCTTCGGCCGCGGCATGGCGGTGCTGAAGGGGCAGCGGCGCCGCGCGCTCTATGCCGTCTACGGCTTCTGCCGCGCGGTGGACGATATCGCCGATGGCGCGATGCCGGAGGCGGAGAAGCGCCGCCTGCTGACCGGCTGGCGCGCCAAGCTGGCGGCGCCGGATTGCGCGCTCTCGGCCGAACTCGCCTGGGCCGGCCAGGCCTACGACCTGCCCCACGCCGAATGCGAGGCGATGATCGAGGGCATGGAGACCGACGCCACCCCCGGCCTGCGCCTGCCGGACGAGGCCGCGCTGGATGGTTATTGCCGCCGCGTCGCCGGCAGCGTCGGCGCCATGGCCGTGCGCATCTTCGGCGCGCCGGCGGCGGAGGATTTCGGGCTGGAGCTCGGCCGCACGCTGCAGCTGGTGAATATCCTTCGCGACGTGGAGGAGGATGCGGCGATCGACCGCCTCTACATTCCCGCGACGATGCTGGCGCGCCACGGCGTGCCCGCCGGGCCGCCGGCCCTGATCCTGCAGCATCCCGGCCTCGCGCTCTGCTGCGCGGAGCTGGCGGCGCGGGCGGAGGCCGGCTTCGCCCTGGCGGCGCAGGATCTGCGGGACCATGATGCGGCGGCGATGAAGCCGGCACGGATCATGATGTGGGGCTATCGCCGCCTGCTGCAGCGCATGCAGGCGCGCGGCTTCGCCGCTCCGCGCCCGCGGCCGCGCCTGACGCGCGGCGAAAAACTGCACATGGCCTGGCTGGCCCTGCTGCCATGACGGTGCATGTCATCGGCGCCGGCATCGCCGGTCTCGCCGCCGCGCTGGCCCTGGTGCGGGCCGGTCAGCGGGTCGCGCTGCATGAGGCAAGCCCCACCGCCGGTGGCCGGGCGCGCGCGCTGCCGGATGGCACCGACAACGGCACCCACGCGCTGCTCGGCGCCAATCGCGCGGCGCTGCGCTTCCTCACCCAGATCGGCGCGCGGGAGGGCTGGGTGGAGCCCGAGCCGGGCGGCCTGCCGGTGCTGGACCTGGAGACCGGCAGCGCGCGCCGCGTCGCGCTCTCGCCCCTCGGCTGGGGCGATGCGGCAAGGCGGCCGGAGGGGGTGACGCTGGGCGGCGTCCTTGCCCTGCTGCGGCTGGCCCTGCCGGGCCCGGACCGCAGCGTTGCCACCGCCTTTGCCGGCCATCCGCGGCTGCTGCGGGCGCTGGTGGAGCCGCTGACCGTCGCCGCGCTGAACACCCCGGTGCAGGAGGCTTCCGCGCGACTGCTGGGCGCGGTGCTGCGGCGGCTGGGCGGGCGCGGCGCGGCACGGCTGCTGGTGGCGCGCCAGGGGCTGGGGCCGGACCTGGTGGCGCCGGCGCTGGCGACGCTGGCCTGCCACGGCGCCAATCTCCGCACCGGCAGCCGGCTGCGGGAGGTGCTGCAGGCGGGCGGCCGCGTCACCGGGCTGGAATTCGCCGGCGCCACCCTGCCGATCCGCCCGGCGGATGCCGTGGTGCTGGCCCTGCCGCCCTGGGAGGCGGCGCGGCTGCTGCCCGGGCTCTCCGCGCCGCAACGCCATGCGCCGATCCTCAATGTCCATTTCAGCCGTCCGGACTGCAGCGCGGCGGGGGACAATCCTGTGCGCTTCCTGGGCCTGCTGGGCGGCCTGGCGCAATGGGTGCTGGTGCGGCCGGGCGGCATTTCCGTCACCGTCAGCGCGGCGGATGACAGCATCGGCCTGACCGATGCGGAGGCCGCGGCGCGGATCTGGCCGGAGGTGCGCCAGGCGGCGCTGCGCTTCGGCCTGCCCGGCGAATGGCCCGCCGCGCCACCGCCCGCGCGCGCCGTGCGCGAACGCCGCGCCACGCCGCGGCACGGGCTGAACCCCCCGGCGGTGCCGCCGCGCCGGCCGCTGGCCAACCTGGCCCTGGCCGGCGACTGGACCTTTGGCGAACTGCCCGCGACGCTGGAATCCGCCGTGCGCTCCGGCGAGGCGGCGGCGGCGGCCATCCTCTACGCCCTGGCGCGCCCCTCGGCGGTGCCGGCGTGACGCCGGGGCAGGCGCTGGGGCGGCTGCGCGCGGCGGAAGCGCGGGACGGCCGGCTGGCGCTGGACCGGCGCCGCGACCTGCTGGACCGCCTGGCGCAGACCCTGCTGCTGCGGGCGGAGGACCTGGCCGCCGCCCTGGATGCCGATTACGGCGGCCGGTCGCGGCTGGAGACGCTGCTGGCGGATGTGCTGTGTACCGTCGACGCCGCACGCTATTCCCGCCGTCACCTGAAAGCCTGGGCCCGGCCCCGCCGCGTCGCCGTGCCCTATCCCTTCTGGCCCGCCCGCGCCTGGGAGGAGCCGGTGCCCAAGGGCATCGTCGGCATCATGGCGCCCTGGAACTACCCGGTGCAGCTGGCCCTCATTCCCGTGGTGGATGCGATCGCCGCCGGCAACCGCGTGGCGGTGAAGCCGAGCGAGGCGGTGCCGCGCACCGCCGCGCTGATCGCGGAGGTGCTGGAGGCCGCGCTCGGCCCCGATATCGCGGCGACCGTGCTGGGCGGGCCGGATGTGGCGGCGGATTTCGCCGCCCAGCGATGGGACCACCTGATGTTCACCGGCGGCACCGAGACCGGCCGCAAGGTGGCCGAGGCCGCCGCGCGCAACCTGGTGCCGGTGACGCTGGAACTCGGCGGCAAATGCCCGGCCCTGGTGCTGCCCGGCGCGGATCTCGCCGCGGCGGCGCGGGATATCCTGGCGGGCAAGGCGGTGAATGCGGGCCAGACCTGCATCGCGCCGGATACCGTGCTGCTGGTCGGCCACCGTCCGGAGGATTTTCTTCAGGCCTGCCGGGCGAGCGGCATCGCCCTGCCGGAATCGGGCATCGCCAGCCCCGCCCAGGCGGCGCGGTTGGACCGGCTGGTGGGGGGCGTGACGCTGCAAAAACTCGGGCCGGACGGCCCAGGCCGGCAGCGCGCCCTGGCTATCGCCTTTCCGGAACCGGGCCAGGCGCTGGCGGAGGAAGAAATCTTCGGCCCCGTGCTGGCGGTGCTGTCCGTGCCGGATCTCGCCTCCGCCTGCGCCTGGATCAGGGCCCGGCCGGTGCCGCTCGCCATCTACCTTTTCGGGGCGACGCGGGCGGAGCAGGCGGCGGTCGCTTCCGGCACCCGGTCGGGCGCGCTGGTGGCCGGGCGGGCGGTGGAATACGCCGCCTTTCCGGCGCTGGGCTTCGGCGGGGCAGGCGAATCCGGCCAGGGTCGCTACCACGGAAAGTCTGGTTTTTTTTCCTTTTCGGACACCCGATCACAAGTTCGGCATTGGCGCTGGAGCCTCTCGCGCCTCTTTGATCTTCCTAGGAAAAGACTCGCCCCCCGGTTGATCGCCCGTCTGGTAAGGGTTCGTTAACAGTGGCAGACTCGATACATGAGCGCATCGGGCGATCCTTTTCGTGAGGTCTGCACGCGAAGGCTGTGCCTCCGTCTTCCACATCCCGATGATGCCGTTCCACTTTCGGAATTGATGGGGCCGGAAATCAGCGCGCGCCTGGCTTCCTGGCCGGTGCGGCTGGCGCCCGAGGCCGCGGCCGCGCGGCTAGGGGAGGCGCGGGCCGCCGCCATGGCGGGCCTTGCCCTGCCCATGGTCATCACCCGGCGCGGCAGTGGCGAGGTGATGGGCTGGATCAGCGCCTCCCGCGCCGAGGCCGATCGCAACCGCGCGGTGCTGTCCTATTGGCTCGGCGACCGCTTCCATGGCGAGGGGCTGATGCGGGAGGCCGCGCCGGCGGCGCTGGCCGCCGCCTTCCGCCATCTCGGCGTCGGCGAGGCACGGGCGGCGGTGCAGACCGACAACCTGGCCTCCCGCGCCGTGCTGCGCGGCCTCGGCATGCGGCCGCTCGGCATCGGCCATATCTGGTGCGCCGCGCGGGGGCGGGAGGAGCAGTGCGAGTGGTGGAGCGTGCGACGCCCGATGGAGGCGGAGCTGGTTCTGGCCGAGCATGCCGAGGTGGACCCGGCCCCCGGTTAGAGCATTTTCAAGCCATGCGGCTTCGCATGGCGACTCGGAAAATGCGTCAGAACAATAAGCTGGAGCCGTTTCAGCGTCTTCGCTTACGGTGAAACGGCTCTAGCAGCAGGCCCTGGCGGGGAAAGGTCCGCGCCGGCATAGTGGCCGGGAGGCGGGCGTGCCGGAACGGTAGACGGAAGGGTCTTAAAAACCCTCGGCCTTGTGCCATGCGGGTTCGATCCCCGCCGCCCGCAGGATCAGCCGGGCGCCAGCCGCGCGAAGGTCAGCTCATGCTTGTTGTGCGCGCCGTGGAACAGCACGGCGCCCGGGATGGCGGCAAAGGCCTCCGCCGTCGCATGGTCGGTCTCGCCCTGGAATTTCAGCGTGCAGACGAAGTTGCGGGCCGCATCGGCGGCGATCCAGCGCTGCACCAGGGCCAGCAGCCGCGCGGGGTAGCAGATCACGTCGCTGAACAGCCAATCCACCTTCGGCTCCGCCCGGGGATCCAGGCCGAAGGCGCTCTCGGCGCGCATGGTCACGCCGGGCATCGCCGCCACCGCCGGATCCAGCGGCGCCTTGTCCACCGCCACCACCTGCGCGCCCAGCTTCGCCAGAACCCATGTCCAGCCGCCCGGCGCAGCGCCGAGGTCGAGGCAGGTCTCGCCGGGGCCGGGGTGGCGGCCGAGTCGGGTCAGCGCCTCCCACAATTTCAGATAGGCGCGGGAGGGGGGGCCTTCGCGATCCTCGACGAAGGCGACCGCGCCATTGACGAAGGGGCTGGTCTTGGTGGGGCTGGCAAGCAGCCGGTCCGGCGCCAGCAGCGTCCAGGCGCCGAGATGGCCGCCGGGCGCGGCTTCCGGAAAGACCAGCGGCCGCGCCTTCACCGGCGGCAGCCTTTCGGCGATCAGCGCGCTGCGACGGTGATGCGCGGCGGCATAGCCGGCCCAGTTGCGCTGGATGGCGCGCAGCGCATCGGCCGCCTGCTTGACGGAAGCCACGGGGATGTCCTGCGGCGCGGTCCAGGCCTCCAGCGCCCAGGCGGCCGGGGCCGGGGGATCGGGCGAGAGGGCGAGGCGCCCGTGCCAGGCGGAGATACGGCGGCCGGCGCGGGACAGTTCCTCGGCCAGGTCCTGTTCGAATCCCTCGGCGGCGAGATAGGCGCTGGCGATCATCGCTCGGGCGCGAGCGCCGCGGCGGCGGCCAGGATGCCCCATCCGACCAGCAGCAGCGTGCCGCCCAGCGGCGTGACCGGGCCGAGCGAGGTCTCGGTCAGCACCCGCACATAGACGCCACCGGCAAAGCCCAGCGTGCCCAGCAGGAAGCAGAAGGCGGCCAGATGCACCAGCGGCCCGCGCCGGCGTTCCGCCAGCAGCCCGCAGCCGAGCAGTGCCAGGGCGTGCCAGGCCTGCAGCGAGGCGCCGGTATTGGCGAGGCTGGCGGTCTCGGCCGGCAGCCCATGGCTCGCATAGGCGGCCATGCCGACCGCGATCAGCCCCGAGAGGGCGCCCAAGACCATCCACAAGCGTGCCATGTCGCGCATCTACCCCGCGGCCGGGCGGGCCGCCAGCCGCACCCGCGTCGCCGCCTCATGCGCCAGCCGCGTCGGCTCCGGCAGCCGCCGGCCACGGCCGAGCGCCAGCACCCAGGCGCGGGCGGTGGGCAACGAGATGCGGTGGCCGATGGAGATGTAGATGGGATTGGCGCCGCGCCGCGTCCGCAGCGCCAGGCCGATCACCTGGCCCTTCCAGACCAGCGGCGCCTCCGCGCCCGCCGTGTCGGCAAGGTCGCCTTCCACACTGCCGACCAGCAGGGATTTGGCGACGCCGATGGTCGGCACATCCAGCGAGACGCCGAGCAGGCAGGCGACGCCGAGGCCGCGCGGATGCGCCAGGCCGTGCCCATCCACCAGGATCAGGTCCGGGCGGGCGGGCAGGCGGGCAAAGGCTTCGGCCAGGGCGGGCACTTCGCGAAAGCCGAGCAGGCCGGGGACATAGGGCAGGCCGCCGGAGCGAGTGGCGCCGGCCTCGCCGAGCGGGGCCAGGGTCTGGGCATCCAGGCCGACCATGGCGGCATGGACGGTGCGCGTCGGGTCGAAGCGCAGCGTGCTGGCATCGGCGCCGGCGACCACGCGGATGGCACCGTGCGCGTCCTCGGCGATGACGCGGGCGGCGAGTTCGGGTTGGAGAAGGCGGGCGGCGGCGGCGGTGGTGGGGAAGTCCATGCGGGGCAGGGTGGCAGGGGGCGGGGGATGGCGTCAGCCCCTGCTGGCCCCCACCCCAACCCTCCCCCGTAAACGGGGGAGGGCTTTTCTTGCGGGGGAGGGTCGGGGTGGGGGCTCGGCCCACCCCCTCAGAATCCCTTCCACCCCAGCCGCAGCAGCAGCGCGTGGCTGGTCCCCAGGCCGCCCGTCTCCTCCCGCGCATAGCGGGCGTATTGGTAGCCCGCATCGATCGAGAAATTGTGCGGCAGGTCGGTGCCGATGGAGGCTTCGAGGTAGTTCTCCGTCGGCAGCGCCTCCACGCTGCGCTTCCGCTGGTCCCGCTGCCAGGCCAGCGTGCCGCGCCATTCGCCGATGCGGTGCTGCACGCCCAGCGTGGTGAAGGTGCGGCGTTCGCGGATGGAGGTGTCCAGCATGGTCTCGATCTCGTCGCCGGTATCCGGGTCGAGGCCGAGCAGGGTGATCTCGGTGCGCGGGCGGGCGGCGGCGTTGCGGAACTGCACCCCCTCCGCGAAGAACAGCGTGCGCTGGGTGGCGGACCAGCGCTGCTCGTAGCGTAGGCCGACCGTATAGCCCCATTCGCGCGCGGTGCCGTCATCGCCGGCGCCGCGGGTCAGCAGGCCCAGGTGGTAGGACAGGCCCGGTGCCCAGGCGAAGCCATCGCCATCCAGCGCCAGCACGGCATTGTCGAGCTGCCCGGTATTGCCCGGCCCGCCCTGGGCGCGGGTGTTGCGGTTGAAGCGTTCGTAGCGCTCGTCGCAGCAGGACCGGCGGGTCAGCAGCGTGGAGGAGAGGAAGGTCCGGTCCAGCGTGAAGACCGCGGCCGAGATGTCGTGCTCGCCCCATGTCGGGTCCGAGTAGAGGGTATGGGTGGCTGCGACGCCCAGGCTGTCCGTGATCGCGTTCACCTCATGCGCGCGGATGCGCGTGAGGATTCCCGGAAAATCGTGGTGGCCGCGGCCGAAGGGGGCCACGAAGCGCCCGGCCTGCAGGGTTGTGTCGGCATCCGGCTTCCATTCGAGGAACAGCGCCTCCAGGAAGGCGGATTGCCGGCGGAAGAAGGTGGTGCCGCCGCCCGGCGTGCCGCCCAGAGCATCGCCCTCGCCGATCGGTTCGAAGGCCAGCACGCCCTGCAGCGAGAAATTCGGCGTCAGGTGCAGCCCGGCGGCCAGCTCGCCATAGAGATAGCTGCTGGTGCCCCGGCGCGCGGGGTCGGAGGCGCTGGTGGTCCCCACGGTATAGAGGCCGAGATCGACCTCCGTCGCCAGGTGCGGGCGGAAGCCGCTGGCGCTGTCCTGGGCCGCGGCGGTGAAGGGGATCAGCGCCGCCAGCGCTGCCAGAAGCGGCCTCATGCCGCACCGCGCATGGCGGGAACCAGCAGGCCGAGATTGTGCCGGAACATGGCCTCGTAGCTGGGCGCCGGGCCGCCGGGTTCCGAAAGCGCATCGGCATAGAGCCGGCCCTGCACCGTCACCCCCGCCTCCCGCGCCAGGCGCTCCAGCGTCGCGGGATTGCCCATATTCTCCAGGAACACGGCCGAAATGCCCTCGGCGCGGATCTGGCGGATCAGCCGGGCGACATCGGCGGCGCTGGGCTCGGCCTCGGTCGAGATGCCCTGCGGCGCCAGGAAGGTCACGCCATAGGCGGCGCCGAAATAGCCGAAGGCATCGTGGCTGGTGACCACCTTGCGCCGGGCCTCCGGCACCGAGGCCACCTGTGCCCGCACCCAGGCATCCAGCGCCTCGAGCCGCGCCACATAGGCGGCCGCGCCCGCCTGGATGGCGGCGGCCTGGGCGGGCGCCGCGGCGGCGAGTGCGGTGGCGATGCCGCGGGCATAATGGATGCCGAAGCGCAGGTCCTGCCAGGCATGCGGATCCGGCACCTGGCGCGGGCCGACCGAATGGTTTTGGCGCCGGCCGGCGCCGCCATGGTCGTGGTTGTGCGCATGGCCGTCCATCATCCGCGGGGTCAGGCCCTCGGTCGCGGTGACCACGGCACCGCGATAGCCGGCGGCGCGCAGCATGCGGTCCATCCAGCCATCGAAGCCGAGCCCGTTGCGCACCACCAGCGCCGCCTCGCGCAGCGCCTGCGCGTCCGAGGGGCGGGGCGCGAAGCTATGCGCATCGACATTCGGCCCGGCGATGGTCCGCAGCCGCACCGCATCGCCGGCGATCTGCGCCACCATGTCGCCGAGGATGGAGAAGGAGGCGACGACCAGCGGCGTGGCCGCCTGCGCCCGCGCCGGGGCGGCCAGCAGCAGGGCCGGCAGGGAGAATAGGCTGCGCCGAAGCATGGCGAGGCAGGTCCTGGTGATGTTATATTATAACTATACGTTGCGATGCGATGCGGGGCAAGCCGCAGGGCATGGAACCTCGGCTTCACCTATCGCGGCGGTAGGGCCCGCCGACTGGCATCCGCGGCACGCCATGGGATATCGAAGGGCAAAGGGGCCAGGGAGGACAAGCGATGTCGAGGAAGGTGCGGTGGGGCGTGGCGGCGGTGCTGGCTGGACTGGCCCTGGGCGCGATGCCGGCCTTGGCGCAGAGCTTTCCCCCGGGCCAACATGACCCCTCGCTGCCGCGCCACCAGATCTGCGTCGAGAATCGCGGCCGCTTCTTCGCGCAATTCACGCTGGAGGCCCTGGCCCTGCCGGGCGCGCCGGGCCCGCGGAATGCGGGCTGGCAGAGGCTGCTCGACGGGCCCAGCAGCCTGCCGCTCGGCCAGTCCGCCTGCTGGACCTTCATCGCCGCCTATACCGGCGCCGTCCGCCTGCGGGCGCGGGCTTCCAGCAATGTGCGGGAAAACATGAGCTGCGAGATGACGCTGCAGCCGCCCCGCCCGGCCCGCCTCTATATCCAGACGGCGACTGAGCGGATGGCCTGCACGGAGTGAGGCCCGCGCGGGCGGCTCAGCCGCGCCCCAGCCAGCGCCGCAGCCGCGCCCAGATTCCCTCGCCGCGGGCCTCGATCCGCTGATGCGTCACATGCGGCCGGCGCGAGGGCGGCGGCAGGGCGGAGGCGACGGTGTGGCGCCCGGAATCCTGGGCCTGGATCAGCCGGCGCTCCAGCGCCACCACCTGGGCCACCGCCTCCGGCGGTTCGCGCAGCGCCAGCGCCTCCGCCGTCGCCCCGGCATCGCCCCAGGCCTCCGCCCGGCGCAGCGCATCGATCACCCGCACGGTTTGCTCGGCATCCAGCTGGGGCCCGCCGCGCCACAGCGCCACCGCATCCAGCCGCCAGGCGCGGGCGAGGTCCGGCCGGCCAAGGTCATCCGCCACCCAGGCGGCATGCAGCGTCGCCTCGGCGGAGGCATGCAGCGCGCCGGTCTCCTCCAGCACCAGCGCCCAGGCCAGGAAGCGGCGCGCCAGCGGCGGCGTGCCGGTTTCGGACAGCAGGGCGCGGAAGGGGGCGGCGCGCACCGCCTCCGCCGCGGCCGGATGGGCGCGGGTGATATCGGGCGCCGCATAGCCGCAGCCCGGGCATTGCTGCAGCCAGCGTGCCATGGTGGAGCGCACCGGCTCCCCCGGTCGCAGGTCGAGGTCCGGCGCCTGTTCGGGCGGCGCGGGGCGGAAAGCGGGGTGCCGGCTTTCGGTTCCGCAGACCCCGCAGCGCAGGGCGCCGGCGGTGGCGGAACGGGAGCCGGCCGAGGGGGTCTCGGCCATCTCCCCAAACTAGGGATGATCGGGCCGCGGGCGAAGGGTCCCTTTGCGGGAATCCGCAGCAGCGGGCGTAAGTGTCCGTTTGAGAATGCCTGCGGGTCCGCTCCGCGGCTCTTTTCCGCCCCTGGGTCGCGCCTATGGCGCGCTATCCGCGCGACGCCGGGCTTGCCGATGCAACCAGCATCGGCGGCGCCCGGCGCCTTCCAGGGCCGCAAAATTCCCTGCGGATCCTCAACCGCCGGCATTCTCAAACGGTCACAAACAAGCCTTCTGGACTCGGGGTGCCCACGCCCCGTAAAGGGCAGGCATGCCCCGTGGCGACCTTTATCCCGATATCGCCCCCTATGAGACCGGGCTGCTGCCCCTCTCCTCGGGGCATGTCATGTACTGGGAGCAGGTCGGCAATCCGCGCGGCCAGCCGGCGCTGTTCCTGCATGGCGGGCCGGGCGCCGGCGCCGGCGCCATCCATCGCCGCTTCTTCGACCCGAACCACTGGCGCGTGGTGATCTTCGACCAGCGCGGCGCCGGCCGGTCCCGCCCGCTGGGGGAGCTGCGGGACAATACCACCCCGCATCTGGTGGCGGATATCGAGGCGCTGCGCCGCTTCCTCGGCATCGAGAAATGGCTGCTCTTCGGCGGGTCCTGGGGCAGCACCCTGGCGCTGGCCTATGCCCAGGCGCATCCCGAAAGGGTGACGGGCTGCGTGCTGCGCGGCGTCTTCCTCGGCCGGGCGGCGGAGGTGGAGTGGTTCCTCTATGGCCTGCGCCGCGTCTTCCCGGATGCCTGGGCGGCCTTCGCCGAGCATGTGGCGCCGGAGGAGCGCGGCGACCTGCTGAGCGCCTATCTGAAGCGCCTGTGCGACCCGGACCCGATGGTGCATGGCCCGGCGGCCCGCGCCTGGAGCCTGTATGAGGGCTCCTGCTCCACCCTGCTGCCGAGCCCGGAGACGGTGGCGAGTTTTGCGCAGGACCGCACGGCGCTGGGCCTCGCGCGGATCGAGGCCCATTACTTCCGCCACGACCTGTTCCTGCCGCCCGAGGGGCTTCTGGGGAACATGGACAGGATCGCCCATATCCCGGCGGAGATTGTGCAGGGCCGCTACGACATGGTGTGCCCCTGCGACACCGCCTTCGAACTGGCCGCCGCCTGGGCAAGGGCGCGGCTGACGGTGATCCCCGATGCCGGGCATTCGGCGCTGGAGCCGGGGGTGCGGACGGCGCTGGTCAGTGCGGTGGAGCGGTTCCGGCGCCGGGGGTGAAGTGGCGCGCCACTTCGTGCAGCGCCCGCACATGTCGCACGCCTTCGGGCAGCCAGGGCAAAGGGCCTTCCGGCAGCAGCGCCACCACCTGCATCCCCGCCGCCAGCGCGGCCTGCACGCCCGGTGCGGAATCCTCCACCACCAGGCAGCGCGCCGGGTCGGCGCCCATCGCGTCCGCGGCGTGCAGGAACAGCCCGGGATCGGGCTTCCAGGACCCGACTTCGTAGGCGCTGAAGATGCGTCCCGCGAAATGCGGCAGCAGGCCGGTGACGGTCAGGCTCAGCTCCGTCTTGGCGCGCGGCGCGTTGGAGGCGACGCAGAAGGGCAGGGTCAGCGCCTGCACCAGCGCCGTGGCGCCCTCGATCTCGCGCAGCCCCTGGCGCAGCGCCAGCGCCGTGCGCTCGCGCAGCCGCGGCTCGAAATCCGGCGCCAGGGCGCGGCCGATCCGCGCCGAGACCGCGGCCATGCAGCTGGCCAGGCGGGCGCCGCGGAAAGCCAGCAGCACCTCCGCCGGGCTCATCGCCAGGCCTTCCTCGGCCAAGGCCTCGGCCAATACGGCCGCGCCGATCGACTCGCTGTCCACCAGCGTGCCGTCGCAATCGAAGATCACGGCCGCGATGCTCACGCGGCCGCCTCCAGCCGCAGCACGTCGATCTTCACCAGCCAGGCCAGCGCCCGGAACACGCCCCGGGCCTGCCCCGGCGGCAGGTCCGCCACCAGGGTCCCGGCCGTGGCCGGCCCGGCCTCCAGCGGCGCCAGGGCGGCCTGGAACAACTCCGCCGACGGCAGCAATTCGCGCCGCGCCGCGCCGCCACTGAGGCCGGCGATCGCCTGCAGCCGCGCCACCGCCGCCGCCGCATCGGCGAGGCCGGGCGCCAGGCGCAGCCGGGTCTCGGGCGTCAGACGGCGGGTCGGGTAGTCGGCAAACAGCGCGGAGGGGTCGGGCCGGCGCGGCACCGGATCCTCCCCGCGCAGCCGCGCCGCGCGCTCGCCACGGCCGGCGCCGCGCAGTTTCGCGAGCTCTGCCCAAAGCCTCTGGTACTGGCCGATCACCGGCTTCCAGTCGTAGCGTTCCACCGCCCGGGCACGGGCGGCCGCCGACATGCGGGCGCGCAGCTCCGCATCGCCGATCAGCGCGGCGAAGGCGGTCTCCGCCGCGCCGACATCGACGGCGGTGAATTGCGCGACGCCGCCGATATACTGGTCATAGGTATCCATGCCGTCGTCGTGCCGCGCGGCGAGGTCCGACATCGGGCCGGCCAGCAGGGTGGGCACCCGGAAGCCGGTGACGCCGTGCTCCACCGTATCCTTCAGCCCGTCCCAGTCGGTGCCGACCACCGGCAGGCCGGCGGCGAGTGCCTCCACCGGGGCCAGGCCGTAGCTTTCCTGGATATTGTCCGACAGCAGGGTGAAGAGATCGGCCGCGCTGCGCAGGGTGGTATTGGTCTCCGGCCGCTCCACCAGGCGGATCTCGAGGTTCGGCGCCAGCGCCTTCGCCATCCCGGAAAAGGCGCGGCGCTGCACCGTATCGGCGAACCAGCCCGACAGGATCAGCACCACCTTGGCCCCCGCCGGTGCCGCCGCCGCCGCGCGGGCAATGCCCAGGAACATCGGCAGCGGATGGCCCTTGGCGTGGAAGGACAGGCGGCCATGGTGCAGCACCGCGATATCCTGCGGCCGAATGTCCAGCCGCTGGCGCCATTCCGCCCGCGCTGCCGGGTCGGGCGCCAGCGCCGTGGCATCCACGCCGAGTGGAATGACCGGCAGGGCCGGGCCCTCGATCCGCGTGGCGCCGGTGCGGCGGGCGAGCCAGGCGCCCTCCGCCTGCCACAGCCGCCGCACCGCGGCCTGCACGGCGGTGGAGGTGCAGATCAGCGCATCCCAGGGCTGCACCGGCGCCACCAGCATCTCCGCGATCGAATCCATGGCGGTGGCGGAGGCGATGGTATGGGTGATGCCGACCAGGCTGAAGGCCGGCGCCGCTGACATGCGCCGGCGCCGCCAGGCGAAGCTGGACAGTTCAGGTCCCGGCAGCATCAGGCAGCCGGTCTCCGCCAGGCGCGGGAATTCCGCATCGCCCAGGGTTTCCGCCGGCACGGTGGCGCCGAGTTCGGCGAGCTGGGCGCGGAAGGCCGCCGCATCGCCCGGGCTGCGGGTGAGTGCCACCAGCCGGTCGAAGCCCGCATGGCGCACGAGGCCGCCGAGGAAGCCGGCGCCGGCGGCGTGGCGCCCCATCAGCTTGGGCCGGGAGGTATCATACCCGTCAGGGGCATAGAGCAGGGCAGCGGTGGGCTTCGTCATGCCCCCAGCATGCCCCATTCACCAAAAATAGATGAGGGGTGCGGGGAGAATACCTTCTCCCCGCCCTTGCTTTTCCTGCACGGCGTTGCCGCGCCCGCCCTGTCGCGGTATCGCGCGCCGCATGAACGATCGCCCTTCCCCCGGAGGTCCGCTCGCGACCTACCGTGCCCGCCTCGCGGAAGGCGCACTGGCCGCCGACCCCGCCCAGGCGCGGGCGGTGGAGGTGCTGCAGGACCTCTGGCGCCGCACCCAGGGCTATGACCCGCATCCGGAGGAGCCGGAGAAGGGCGGCTTCTTCGCCCGCTTCACCCGCCGCAAGCCGGTGGCGGCGGAGGAGGCGCCGCCCGGCACGCCGATGGGCCTGTATCTCGTGGGCGAGGTCGGGCGCGGCAAGTCCATGCTGATGGACCTGTTCTTCGAGACGGCGGAGGTCGCCCGCAAGCGCCGCATCCATTTTCATCAATTCATGCAGGACGCCCATCGGCGCATCCATGCCTGGAAGAAGCAGCACGGCGATACCACGGACCCCATCCCGCCGCTGGCGGATGCCATCACGGCGGAGGCGGCGCTGCTCTGCTTCGATGAGTTCCAGGTGCATGACATCGCCGATGCGATGATCCTCGGCCGGCTGTTCCAGGCGCTTTTCGCCCGCGGCACGGTGGTGGTGGCCACAAGCAACACGGCGCCGGCCGACCTGTTCAAGGGCCGGCCCGGCCGCGATGCCTTCCTGCCCTTCATCGGCCTGATCTCCCGCCGGCTGGAGGTGCTGACGCTGGAATCGGCACGCGACTATCGCCGCGACCGGATCCGTGCCCTGCCCACCTGGCATGTGCCGGCGGATGAGCGGGCGACCCGGGCGCTGGATCGGGCCTTCGAGGAGCTGACCGGGCAGAAGCACGGCAAGCCGACGCGGCTGACCCTGCTGGGCCGCACGCTGGAGGTGCCGCAGGCGGTGGACGGGGTGGCGCGCTTCGATTTCGAGTCGCTCTGCGGCCGGCCGCTGGGCCCGGCGGATTATCTCGCCCTGGCGACCCATTTCCACACGCTGGTGCTGGACGGGATTCCCCGTCTCAATCCGGAGAATTTCGACCGCGCCCGGCGCTTCATCACGCTGGTCGATACGCTCTACGAACATCGCGTGAAGCTGCTGGCGAGTGCCGAGGCGATTCCGGACCGGCTGCACGAAGAAGGTCATAATGCTGCCATGTTCGCCCGGACGGCGAGCCGGCTGAACGAGATGCAAAGCCAGGATTGGCTGGGACTTCCGCATCTCACGTAACATCCTGAAATGCGCGTTGACAGGTCACGGGGGCGTCAGTCTAGTAGGTTTCGGGGAACCCTTGGGGGTTCGGGGGACCACGCCAGGCCATCAGGCCGGCGTGGTGAATGGGGGAATACTATCGCATGCGGCTGATCCTGCTGGCCCTGCTGTCCTTGCTCGTCCTTGCTCCCCAGTCGGCCGATGCGGCCAGGCGGGACGAAAGAAGCGGCACTTCGGTCAGCAGAACCAATCTCGCCGCCAGCCCCGCCAGCCGGGCCTCCACCCGCGCCACGCCGCGGGCCACCAGCCGGGAGACCCCGCGCAGCGCCGCCCGGTCCGCGGCG
>NZ_JBHYDM010000014.1:0-129760 GCF_051860665.1 Falsiroseomonas sp. | reverse complement strand
CAAACTCAAAGCCCTCGTCCGCGCCGAAGCGCCGCGCAACGTCGACGATCTCTGGACCACCATCGGCCAGTGCCTCGACCGCTTCCCCGCAGCCGAGTGCGCCAACTACCTCGCCAACTCAGGATATCCACGCCTGATGTGAAAATGCTCTAATCGCGATTAATTCAACAAGCTTAACCTATAGTAAATGTGATCGGGTTGTCCACACGCACAGGGGGAGTTTCCTCCGTCTCAACGGGCCCGCGCCCCTAGACGATCGCGGGAACCGCCTGCGCAGAAGGGCATCGCATCGGCCGGCGGGACGATTCTCCCGGCATGACCGCGGCGGCCTTCAGCAGGCGCCGGCAGTGAGGCTCAGCTGGCGCAGATATCCTCTGCGGGGCTCGGCTTGCTGCCCAGGCTGGCGATCAGGATATCCGCTGCCTCCGGGTCGAACTGCGTGCCGCTGCAGGCGGCCACCTCCGCCAGCGCCGCATGGCCATCGCGCGGCTGGCGATAGGCACGGCCGGGCTCGATCATCGCGACGAAGGCATCGGCCACCGCCACCGCGCGGGTCACCGGATGCAGGCTGCTGGAGCGGAGGCCACTGGGATAGCCGCCACCCTCCCACCGCTCGTGATGATCGCGCGCCGCGGCCACCACCACGGGGGGGAAGCCCAGGCGGCGCAGCACCTGCGCGCCGGTCTCCGGGTGCCGCCGCACCAGCTCCAGTTCCCGCGCATCGAGCTTGCGGTCGGAGGCGAGGGTGCTGGCCGGGATGAAGAGCTTGCCGATGTCGTGCAGCGCGCCGCCGACCAGCAAAGGCTCAGGATCGCCGAGCTGCTCGGGCGCATGCCGCCACATGGTGATCAGCACACGGGCGACGCGGATCGAATGGTCCGCGCTGGCCCCGTGATGGCGCCGCAACTGGCCCAGCAGGGCCAGGGTCGGCTCGATCTGCGTCGTCGAGGTCAGCAGGTTGCGCGCTTCCAGCCCGAAGGGGTCGCGCAGCCCGTTGGGGAAGCTGGGCGTCGGCATCCCGTCCATCCGTCCGCTCCAGTTCAGGGCCATGGGGTCAGGGGCGCGGCGCAGTGTGCATGCATGGTGGGTCTCGTCGGGCAGGGGTAGGACTTGTAGCAGGCGCGGCGGCACCGCGCTTTCGGCGAATCGGTGCGGGTCATGGCGGCAGGGCCTCGCGCAGCGCCTCGGCCAGCTCGCCACGGCGGAAAGGCTTGGACAGCAGGCGGATGCCACGTTCCTGCGTCGCCTCGCCGGCATCCGGCCGTGCCGTATAGCCCGAGATCAGCAGCGCCGGCAGGCCCGGCAGCAGCGCCCGCGCCGCCTCCACCAGCCGGCCGCCATCCATGCCGCCCGGCAGCACCACGTCGCTCAGCAGCAGGTCGGGGCGGGCCCCGTCGCGCAGCGCATCCAGCGCCTCGGCGGCGGAGACGGTGGCCAGCACGTCGTGGCCGAGATGGCGCAGCATGGCGGCGATGCCGGCGCGGCTGGCCGCGTCGTCCTCCACCAGCAGAATCTCCCGGCTCCGGGTCAGCGCCGCATGGGTGGTGCGGGTCGCGCAGGGCAGGTGCAGCAGCGCGCGGGTACCCTGGCCGGGCGCGGATTCGAGGTCGAGGCTGCCGCCACTGGCGCGGGCGAAGCCATAGACCGTGGACAGGCCCAGCCCGACGCCCCAGCTCTCCGGCTGGTCGGTGACGAAGGGCTCGAGGCAGCGCTCGGCCAGCGCCGGTGGCAGGCCAGGCCCGGTATCGGCCACGCAGAGGCGCAGCAGCCCGGCCTCCGGCGCCGGTCCGGCGGCGAGGCTCAGCGTGCCGCCCTGCGGCATGGCGCGCAGCGCGTTCAGCGACAGCTCCTGCAGCGCCGCCTCCAGCGCCGCGGGATCGGCCAGGACCGGCAGGGTATCCGATGCCACCGCCACCTCCACCCGGCATTGCGGGGCGAGCAGGCGCTGGCGGGCCGCCAGCCGTTCGAGCAGCGGGGCAACCTCCACCCGGCTGGCCTGCGGCGGCGCCCGGCGGGCGAATTGCAGCACGCGCGCGGTCAGCGCGGCGCCGCGCTCGCCGGTCTCGATCATCAGTCGGGCGGCCTCGGCGAGGTCCGGGCGATCGACCAGCATCTCGGCAAGGAATTCGGCATTGCCCAGCGACACGGTCAGCACGTTGTTGAAGTCGTGCGCCAGGCGCAGGCCGAGCCGCGCCGCGGCCTCCAGCCGTTCCTCCCGCAACCGGGGCGCGAGTTCGGCCGTCAGGTCGCGCATCCGCACCTCCAGCGCCTCCGGCGCCGGGCCGGCCCCCAGCCCCTCCACCGCCACCGCATAGTCGCGCCCCTGCGGCTGGTGGTGGAACAGGAACAGCCTTTCGCCCTCGCCGGCGAAAAGGCGGGTCAGCCGCGCCTGCAGCGGGCTGTCATGCAGTTCCGGCAGCAGGTCCCAGAGCACGGAACCCGTTGGCGGCGGGGTATCCGGCCCGCCCGACGGCAAGCCCAGCATGCGCGCGGCCGTGCCATCCATCGCCAGGATCCGGCCATGCCGGTCCAGGCGGAACAAGCCTGCCGCGCAGGATGCCGGCGGCTGCGCATCCCCCGCTGGCGGCCTGGCCGAAACCTCTGTTTCCATTCTCACATCCTGCCACCGGGTGCCGTCGTGCGGGCGACGGGAAGGGTAAGGAAAGGTGATCCGGCCCCGGCCCATCCTCGCCAGGCCGCGCCCGCCCGGCCGTGGAGGCGCGTCGGCCGGGCTACGGAGGGCCCTGCAAGCCCCGGATTGGCGGCTCGCCGCCATTGAAACAGATCTGGTTGCACCTGGGCGCATGACACAACCTACAGTTCGGCGGGCGCGCCGCCTACAACTTCGTACAAAAGCTGGATGGCCGTGCCGCGAGGCCGGGCGTTAACCAGGTTCCCATCGAAACGTATGCGAAGGGACCTTGGGATGATGCACCGCACTTCACCTATGCCGACCCTTCAGCGCATGGCCGCGGCGCGCCCGGGGAGGCGCCAGTTCCTCGCGGCCGGGCTTGGCGCCGGGCTCGGCGCCAGCGGCGCGGGCCTGCCGCGGCAGGCCGCCGCCGCCGCGGTGATCGGGGATTGGCTGGCTTTCCGCCGGCGCTTCCTGGATGCGGATGGTCGCGTGCGCGACACGGGCAATGGCGGGATTTCGCATTCGGAGGGGCAGGGCGCGGGCCTGCTCTTCGCCGTGCGCTTCGACGACCGGCCGAGCTTCGAGCGCATCCTGGCCTGGACACGCGCCGTGCTGCGCCGGCCGGACGACCAGCTGCTGGCCTGGGCCTATCGCCCCGGCGCGCCGATCCCGGTGCCGGACCTGAACAATGCCAGCGACGGCGACCTGCTGGTGGCCTGGGCGCTGGCCGAGGCGGCGGAGCGCTGGGGGCGGCCGGACTACCGGGCGCTCGCGGCCGAGATGGCGCGCGACCTGTTGCGGCGGGTGGTGCTGCAGCAGGGCGACCAGACGCTGCTGCTGCCAGGGGCGGAGGGCTTCCTGAAGCCCGATCATGTGGTGGTGAATCCCAGCTACTATATCACCCCCGCCTTTCGCGTCCTGGCGCGGCTGCAGCCCTCGCCGCAATGGCGGGCGCTGGAGGAGGATGGCCTGGCACTGGTGGACCAGGCACGCTTCGGCCGCTGGCGGCTGCCGGCCGACTGGGTGGCGCTGTCGCGGGGGGCGGCGCGGCCGGCGCCGGCGCAGGGCTGGCCGGCCCGCTTTTCCTACGATGCCATCCGGGTGCCGCTGAACCTGGCCTGGGGCGGGCACGCGCAGGCCGCGGCGCTGCGCGCGGCGGTGGATTTCTGGCAGGACCCGGCGCATGCGGCGCCGCCCGCCTGGGTGGACCTGCGCAGCAATGCGGTGGCGCCCTATCCCGCCGACACCGGCCAGCGCGCCATCCTGCAACTCGCCGCCGCCACCCTCGCGGGGCGCGGGCGGCCGGAGGCGCTGCCGGGCGTGGCGGAGGCTGCCGCCTATTACCCGGCTGTGCTGACCCTGCAGGCGCGGATCGCCTGGGCCGAGCGCGGCCTGACCGAAGGCGCCTGCGGGTCCGGGGCGCTGCTGGTGACCCAGCCGCCAGCCCCCGGCGCCGAGGCCGCCCCCGGCCGCTGGCTGCGCAGCATCTGGCCGGCGGCGCTGCGCATCGGCGGCTGAGGCGCGCGCACCGGCCCGGGCGGCGTATCGCCCGGACCGGCGGCGGCGTAGCCCGGCTATTGCGGCGTCACGATCAGCGCATTGCCGGTCAGCGTGACGGTGCCCGGGCCGGCGACGGTCACCGGGGTCTCGAGCGCCGACCAGGTCAGCGGATTGCCGCCGGTCACCGCGTCGAACAGGCCGATATGGGTCATCGTGCCGGCGGCGCCGGTGAAGGTGAAGCGGATCGCCTCGACATTCCGCTGCGGGCCGGTGCCGGTGAAGGTCGCGCGCTGCCGCGCATAGCCGGTGCCGGCAGGCTCCCCGGTCAGGCCGGCGGCATCGCTGCCGCCGGTGCCGAGCGCGGCGAAGACGGCGGTCGGCAGGGTGGGCAGCCGGGCGCAGAGGGCGCGGGCCAGCAGGTTCTTGGCGTGGTCGGTGAGGTCGGTCATCCGGTGAATCCTCGGGCGCGGGTTGAAGGGAAGGGTTGGTGGAAGCTCAGAAGCCGCCGAGCAGGGCTCGGAACAGCTCCGGCCCGGCGGGCGCCAGGCCGGGCGGCGTGGCGATCGCGGCATTGGCCGCGACCGCGACATAGGCGATGCCATCGAAGGTCTGCGGCGCGGTGCCGGGGGCGGGGATGAAGCCGCCGACGCGCGGATCGGCCGCCTCCGCCGGCGACTCCTCCGGCCCGTGCCAGCCAAGGCTGCGCAGCGCGGCCAGGCTCGCCTCCGGCGGGCCCAGCCAGCAGATCATGGTCCATTCGGTCATCGTCGGGTCCTTGGGTCCTCGGGGTCAGAGCGGCAGGGTGGTGACCAGGCCGGGCAGGGCGGCGTCCGGCACGGCGAAGGGCAGGAAGGCAAGGCTGCCGACCTGGCCGAAGAGCGCGGCGGTATTGGCGGCGTTGTTGCCGATGCGCAGCGTCGTCAGCCCGCTGGCCGGGCCATCCGTCACCACCTGCACGGTGCCGCCTTCCAGGCTGGCGGCAACCCGCCCGCCGCCGATCGCGAGCGCGGCGCGGAAGGGCGTGCCGGGGGTGATGCTGCCGAGGCTCGGGCTATCCGCCGCCGCACCCGCCAGCACGCGCCCGGCCACCAGCCCGCCGCCGGGCGCCAGGTTGCGCAGCGAGATGCGGTGGCTGTCCGTGCCATTGTCCAGCTGCAGCAGCGTCTGGTCCGCCTCCGCCGTCGCCAGCTGCGGCAGCAGGCCGGACCAGAGCAGGGTGCAGGCACCGCCCAGCCCCAGCGAGGCCAGTGCGACGCTGGCCAGGTCCGCGCCGCGGGTGCTGGCCGCCGGCGCGCCGGGGGCGGGCAGGATGGGGGTGGAGGCGAAGCCGCCGCGTTCCACCTGCGCACCCAGCACATCCAGCACCACGTCGTAGGCCTGGCCGGTGACCATGCTCATCTGCAGCGCCGGCTGGAGGAAGGCGATGGCCGCATCCGCCGGCAGCACGAAGCTGCGCTCGAAGCGGATGAGGTCACCGGTCGGCACCACGGCGCTGAGCGCGGGCGAGGACACCGACACACCACCCGCATCGCGGCAGATCATCCGCATGCTGATGGTGCCAGGCGTGCCCGAGACCAGCCGGAGCGAGGCAGAGAAGGTCCAGGACTGGCCCTGCGCCGCGGCTATCTGCGTCGTGCCCTCCAGCGCGAAGGTGCTGGAGGACCCGCTGGCCGTGCCCTCCAGCCGCAGCCGCGGGCCCTGCAGCCCGGCCTCGCTGCGCGGCTCGAGATAGGTGCGCGACAGGCCGCCGGCGATGACGCTGGTCCAGTTGGTCGGCAGCGCGCTGCTGCCCGGCGTGCCGCCCTCGCCGCGGGGATTGCGCAGCGCATTGCTGCGCTGGCCCTCCAGCAGCAGGCGCCGCGCCGGGCCGCTGAAGCGTGGCAGGTCGGCCAGCACCTCGGCGAAGGTCTGGCCATCCTCCTCCAGCACCGTGCTGCGGGAGGAGACCTGGGCGCGGGCCAGCGCCACGCCGGGCGGGAGCGCCGCCCGCATCGGCAGGTGGCGCCAGGGCGGCGCCAGCGAGCCGAGCGCGCTGAACAGGGGCGTCGACATCAGGGCGCCCCCGCGCCGGCCAGCATCAGCACCTTGGTCGTCCCGCCATCCGGGCTGAAGGCGAGCAGCGTGGCCAGCCCGCCAGCCCGGATCCTGGTCAGCCCGTCCGGGTTGGTCGGCGTCGTCGCGGTGAAGCCCGACATGGTGATGGCGAGATCGCTGGTGCCGCGATTGGCGACGAGGCAGGAGAAGCCATCGCCGGTCGCCGACCAGGCGATGCTGAGCGTGGTGCCGGTATTGGCGCTGACCAGCCGGCCGTTATGCGCGGCCAGCGTCAGCGCCGTGGCGCCGGAGGTGGCAACCACCGGCAGCCGCCGCGCGGTGAACTGCGCATCGACATAGCCCTTGGTCGCCGCCTGCAGCGTCGTGGTGGGGTCCGCCGGCAGCACCAGCGGGCCGGTCAGCGTCACGGTGCCGGTGGCGGAGATGCGGAAGCGTTCCGCGAGGCTCGCGCCGTTGCGCGTCTCCACCACGAAGGCGCCGGCCTCGGCGCCCGTCGTCACCGCCTCGCTGATGCCACCGGCGCGGGCGAATTCGGTCTCCGTCCCCGCCAGGTTGCGGCCGCTGAAGGCGACCTGCCCCAGCGCATGGCCCGCCGCCGGCGTGGTGGAGCTGCGGCGCAGCGTCATCTTCATCGGCGCCGTCATGGAGGAGGCGGCGCCGAGGACGATGCCGCCATTCGGATTGACGTCGACATCGCCGCCGATGGTGAGCGGCGCCGTCGCACCGGCGTCGAGGCTGAGGCGGTAGCTGATATTGCCGTCCTGATTCTCCAGGTCGAGCTCCGCGCCCAGCGCCTCCGACCTCCGGCGCAGCAGGGCGCTGGCCTGGTCGGGGGAGGAGCCGAGCGCCTGCAGGCGGTTGCCGACGAGTGCGATGCGGCCGAGGTCGGCGTTGGTCTGCGCCTCGAAGGTGGTGGAGCGGGTGTCGGAGGCGACGACGGAAAGACTGTCGCCGCTGCTGGCCAGGTAGACTCGCGCCGCCGGCAGGTCGCAGGCCACGAGCGTGAGGCCGCCGTCGAAGACCTCCACCGTGCGGCCGGCGCCATCGCCACCCACCATCACGCCGACGAACTGGTTGTCGCCCTGGGTGCTGGAGGTGGAGTTGACGCGGATGGCGGTGGCCTGGCTGCTGATGAAGCCGCCCACCCACTTGGTGCGGAAGGCCGTGCCCTGGATCAGCGCCCCGACCGTGAAGGGGTCCTTCAGGGACAGGCTGTCGTCGACGCTGCAATTGTGCAGCTGGATCGACTGCGCGCCGTTGCCCAGGTCGAAGCCGCGATCATAGCCGTAGCAGAAGCAATTGATGAATTCGGCGACGTCACTGACTTCGATCCGGAAGGCGGTGCCGAAGCGGCGGTTGTTCCAGACGGAGAGGGAGCCGCTGCCGGCCCAGCTGCCGGAGAAGGCGGAGCCCTGCAGGTCGATGCGCGTGCTGTCGATGACGGTGACGGTGAAGCGCCCATTGGCGGGCGGCACGCCACCGATGCCGTAGGTGTTCACCACGTCGCCGGTGACCAGGCCATGCGCCGTGGTGGTGGTGATCCGGACCGCGCCCGAGCCGTTGTTGGCCACGGCGGCAAGCGCCCGCTGGTACAGCGAGATGCCGCCGATATTGCCGGTCAGGAAGGGCCAGAAATGCACGTCGTGGATGCGGCTGATGTCGCGGGTATTGCTGAGATAGATGCCGTTGCGGTTGTCGCCGCGCAGCCGGCGCACGTTCAGGCGCTGGTTGTTGTCGGAACGGATCGCCAGGTCGAAGCCGAGGATCAGCAGGTCCTCGATCAGCGCATCGTGGTGGCCGCCGGTGGCGCCGCCCACCGTGATGGCGGTGCCCGCCATGTCGTTGCGCAGGTTCACGGCAGCGCGCAGCGAGGCGGGCGGCGCGCCCAGCCCGTCGCGCATCAGCGTCAGCGCGCGGAGCGTGCTGGCGCGCAGCACCTGGATGGTGCGGGCGGAGGACAGCAGCAGCGTGCCCGGGATATTGCGGTAGTCGGCGGAAGCGCGTTGCCCGCCGGGGAAGGAGCCGGGGCCTTCCAGGCAGACATTCTCCTTCAGCACGAGGTCGGCGCCAGTGACGCGGTAGCGACGCGGGCCAAGGCGGACGAGGCCGCCGCCCGCCGCGGCGGCGGCATCGATGGCGGCCTGGATGGCCGCGGCATCATCCGTGGTGCCATTGCCCACGGCGCCGAAGTCGCGGACATGGAACATGCGTTCCGCATGCACGCCCGCGGTGATCTGGGCGAAGGTGGCGCGGCGCGTTTCCGCCGCGGCACCGCTGCCCTGCACGATGGGCGCGATATCGGCGGCGGCGAGCGCCGCGGCAGCCGGAAGGTCTGAGATCTTGGCGTCGGCCATGGTGTGTTCGGTTCCGGATCGGGTGCGGGGAAGGGCGAGGGGAGGTCACGCCTCTGGCGTGCCGGCGTCTCAGACCAGCAGGCGGCTGCCATCCTCGATCAGCAGCGTGCCGCCGGCCTGCAGCAGCAGGCCGAAGGGCAGCGTGACGCTGAAGGCCGGCGAGACGGCGGCCACCGCGGAGTCGCTGGTGGAGACCACGCGCAGGCGGTAGCCGGTGCCGGGCGCCGGCGCCGGCAGGCTGGCGCTGGCAGCGCCGGCGGTGACGGTGGCGAGCGTCGGCCCGCGCACCGTGGTGCCGGCGGCGTCGTTGATGCTGAAGGCGACCTCGGTGACGGGGCCGGCGAGGGTGGCGGAGGCCTGCACCGTGCCATTGGAGAGGATGCCGGCGGCGAGCGGGCCCAGGATGACGGTCATCGCCACCGCGGTCGCGGTCTGCGTCACCGAGAAGGTCTGCCCCGCGGAGACATAGACGCGGAACGGCGCGGCGGCGCTATCCAGCACCAGGCCGGAGGCGACCACATCGCCCACCCGCACCGGCAGGAAGGAGACCGAATCGGAGGACAGCAGCACGATGATGTCCCCGGTTTCGAGCCGCGTCGCGGCGGGCTCGAAATAGCCAGGTGTCAGCGCATCGGCGCGGGTGTCGGGGGTGCGGTAGAGCCACATGGTGAAGCCGCTGTTGGTCACCAGCGGCACCAGTTCCGTGTTGTTGAAGGGCATGCATGGCCTCCGTTCGGATGCGCGTCGGGGCAGGGCGCGCGCGGCGGCGCGCCCCGGGGGGATGGGCGAAGAAGAAAAGCCTAGATCCAGGGCGCCGCGGGCCTTTGGGACTGGGAGCCGCCCCGTGAGGGCGGCAGGCAGCGCGAGGGGGATGAAGCTGGACGCAACTCGCCCCTTGGTGGGTGCTGACTACAGGCCCTGCAGGAACATGTCAAGAACAAATTCCTGGAGGCTTGGGTATTTCCGCCTCGGTGGCCGCGGCGAGGCCGGCGCCATCTTGCCGCCCCCCGGCAGCCCGCGCAGAAAAGCCGCCGCAAGGCGATCAGGGCGTGTTCACCGCCGCGCAAAACGCCTTAGCATCGCCCCGCTTCGAGAAGCGGGAGATTCCTGATGCTGCGTCGCCTCGCCCTGCTGGCCGCACCCTTGGCCGCCCTGCTCGTCACCCTGCCGGCGCCGGAGGTCCGGGCGCAGGAGCGGGTGGTGAACGTGTTCAACTGGAACGACTATATCGACCCCTATATGGTCCAGCGCTTCACGCGGGAGACCGGCATCCGCGTGCGCTACGACATCTATGACAGTCTGGAGACGCTGGAGGGCCGGCTTTCCGCCGGCCGGTCCGGCTACGACATCATCGTGCCGACCAGCGAGCCCACCTTCTCCCGCCTCGCGCGCGCCGGTGGGCTGCTGCCGCTCGATCGGGCGCAGATCCCCAACCTGGCGAATCTCGACCCCGCGCTGCAGGCACAGGTCGCGGCGTCGGACCCCGGCAACCGCTTCGGCGCGCTGTATCTCTGGGGCAGCATCGGGCTCGGCGTGAATGCGGCGCGCATCCAGGCGCTGGCGCCCGATGCGCCGATGGACAGCCTGCGCCTGATCTTCGACCCCGCCCATGCGCGACGCATCGCGCGCTGCGGCATCAGCATGATGGACAGCGCCTCCGACGTCATCCCGACCGTGCTGCGCTATCTGGGCCGCGATCCCAACAGCACCGATGCCGGCGACCTGCGGGAGGTGGAGCGCACGCTGATGGCGGTGCGCCCCTTCATCCGCAACTTCTCCACCGGCGGCACCATCGAGGCCCTGGCCAGCGGCCAGGCCTGCCTCGCCTTCGCCTATTCCGGCGATGCGATCCAGGCCGGCGTCAGGGCGCGGGAGGCCGATCGCGGCGTCGCCGTCACCTATGTGGCGCCGGCGGAAGGCGCGCAGCTCTGGTTCGACCTGCTGGCGATTCCGGCCGATGCGCCGAACCCCGAGAATGCGCATGCTTTCATCAACTTCCTGCTGCAGCCGGATGTGATGGCGGCCATCACCAATCACGTGCGCTACCCGAATGGCGTGCCGGCCAGCCGTGCTTCCGTGGCGGCCGAGGTGGCGGCCGATCCGGCGGTCTTCCCGCCCGAGGCGATGCGGCCGCGCTTCTTCACCATCGGCCCCGTGGCCCAGGCCGCGGAACGCGCGCGCAACCGCGTCTGGGCGCGCTTCAAGGCGGGCAGATGAGTTCTTCCGAACGGCCCGGCACGGCCGAGCCTTGGCGCGATCCGAATGCCGAACCCTTCCTGCGCATCGAGAAGCTGACCAAGCGCTTCGGCGACTTCGTCGCGCTGGATGAGGTGAGCCTGCCGATCTATCGCGGCGAGCTCTTCGCGCTGCTGGGCGGTTCGGGTTCGGGCAAGTCCACGCTGCTGCGCTGCCTTGCGGGCTTCCTGGAGCCCGATGCCGGGCGCATCGTGCTGGACGGGCAGGACATGGCGGGCGTCGCGCCCTATGCGCGGCCAGTGAACATGATGTTCCAGTCCTATGCGCTGTTTCCGCATATGACCGTCGCCCAGAACATCGGTTTCGGCCTGAAGCAGGAGGGCGCGGCGAAATCCGTCATCGCGGCGCGCGTGGCGGAAATGCTGGCCATGGTGAAGATGGAGGGGCTTGGCGATCGCAAACCCGCCGCCTTGTCCGGCGGCCAGCGTGCCCGGGTGGCGCTCGCCCGCGCCCTGGCAAAACGCCCAAAACTGCTGCTGCTGGATGAGCCGCTCTCGGCGCTCGACAAGAACCTGCGCGAGGCCACGCAGTTCGAGTTGATCAATATCCAGGAGCGCACCGGCACCACCTTCGTCATCGTCACGCATGACCAGGAGGAGGCGATGACCATGGCGACGCGGCTCGCCGTGATGGATCGCGGCACGCTGGCGCAGGTGGGCACGCCGTCCGAGGTCTATGAATTCCCCAATAGCCGCTTCACCGCGGAATTCCTGGGCACCGCCAATATCCTGGAAGGGGTGGTGGAGCGCGTGGAGGCCGAAGGCGTCCGCATCGGCAGTTCGGAACTGGATTTCGACATCCTGGCGGAGCCCGCGGCCAGCAAGCCGCTCGGCAGTCGCGTCTTCGTGGCGCTCCGCCCCGAGCGCATGCGGATCGAGCGCGTGGCGCCGGGCAGCGCGCTGGGCGACAACCGCCTGGTCGGGCGCGTGCGCGACATCGGCTATTACGGCGACTTCTTCGTCTATCACGTGGTGCTGGAGACGGGGAAGGAAGTGCGCGTCAGCCAGCCCAACCTGCGCCGCCGCACCGAACGCCCGGTGGATTGGGAGGATACGGTCGCCGTCACCTGGGATCGCCAGGCCAGCATGGTGCTGCCCGAATGACGCCGCGGGCGCGCCGCCGCCTGGTCCTCGCCTTGCCCTGGGCCTGGATGGCGCTGTTCTTCGTGGTGCCCTTCGCCTTCGTGCTCTCCATCGCCTTCGCCGAATCCAGCGAGGGCCTTCCGCCCTATGCGCCGCTGCTGCGCTGGTCGGGCGAGGCGACGGCGGTGCTGCAATTGAACCTCGCGAATTTCCAGCTGCTGCTGGACGATCCCTATTACCTCGACGCCTATCTCCGCAGCCTGCGCGTCGCCGCCGTCTCCGCCCTGCTCTGCCTTTTCGTCGGCTACCCCATGGCCCTGGCCATCGCGCGGGCGCCGGAGCATCGGCGGAACCTGTTGCTGATGCTGGTGATCCTGCCCTTCTGGACCAGCTTCCTGCTGCGCGTCACCGCCTGGATCGGCATCCTGCAGGACCAGGGCTGGCTGAACGGCGCGCTGCTGGCGCTTGGGATCATCGCGGAGCCGATTCCGCTGCTCTACACCGATGCGGCGATGTATCTCGGCATCACCTATTGCTACCTGCCCTTCATGGTGCTGCCGCTCTACGCCACGCTGTCGAAGCTCGATCCCGCGCTGCTGGAGGCGGCGGCGGATCTGGGCGCACGGCCCTGGCGCGCCTTCCTGCAGGTCACGCTGCCGCTCTCGCTGCCGGGAATCGTCGCGGGCTTTCTGCTGGTCTTCATCCCGGCGGTGGGGGAATTCGTGATCCCCGAATTGCTGGGCGGCCCCGGCGCACAGCTGATCGGGCGCGTCTTGTGGACCGAATTTTTCCAGAACCGCGATTGGCCGCTGGCCTCGGCGCTGGCCATCGTGCTGCTGGCAGCCCTCGTCGCGCCGATCGCGCTGTTCCAGTGGCGGGCCGGGCGATGAGGGGCATCGGCCGGCTGGCGATCCCGCTCGGACTCGGCTTCGCCTTCCTCTATTTGCCGATCCTGCTGATGGTCGTCTTCTCCTTCAACGACAGCCGCATGGTCACCAGCTTCACCGGCTTTTCCCTGCGCTGGTACGACAGCCTCTGGCGCAACGAGGTGCTGATGGCGGCCCTCGGCCTCTCGCTGAAGATCGCCGCCCTCTCCGCCACCATGGCGACCATCCTGGGGGTGCTGGCCGGCTTCGCCCTGGCGCGCTTCGGCCGTTTCCGCGGCCGCGCCGGCTTCGGCGCCGTCATGGCGGCGCCGCTGGTGATGCCGGAGGTGATCACGGGCCTGTCGCTGCTGCTGCTCTTCGTCGCCATGGAATCGGTCTTCGGCTTCCCCGCCGGCCGCGGTGCCAGCACCATCGCCATCGCCCATGCCACCTTCGGCGCGGCCTATGTCGCTGTCGTCGTGCAGTCCCGCCTCGCCGATTTCGACCTGAGCCTCGAGGAGGCCGCGATGGATCTCGGCGCCCGCCCCTGGAAGGTCTTTGGCGTCATCACCCTGCCACTGATCGCGCCGGGCATCGCGGCGGGCTGGCTGCTGGCCTTCACCCTCTCGCTGGACGATCTGGTGATCGCCAGCTTCGTCTCCGGCCCCGGCGCCTCCACCCTGCCCATGGTGATCTTCTCCACCGTCCGGCTCGGCCTGACGCCGGAATTGTATGCGCTGGCGACGGTGCTGGTGGCGGTGGTCGGCCTAGCCCTCGCCCTGGTGCTGCGGCTGATCCGCAGCCGGTGACGGCGGTCGCCATGGATTTACCATCGGTCAGGCCCAGATTGCGGCCATGCGCGCCCTGACCCTGCTGCTGCTGATCCTGCTCACCGCCTGCGCCGAACGCTGGGCCCGCCCTGGCACCTCGGAGGCCGAGGCGGATGCCATGAATGCCGCCTGCGGCGATGCCGCGGCGCTGGCCGTGCCGCCCGTGATGGTCTGGCAGCAGGTGGCCCCCGCCCGGGTGGAGCGGGAGCGGAACTGCTGGCGGGAGGGGGACCGGGAGCGCTGCCGGGTCACGGAACGCTACCGCCCGCCGCGCTACGACATGGTGGATATGGCCTCCGGCGCGCGGGACCAGCACCGCACCGCCTGCATGCGGGAGAAAGGCTTCGTCTTCCAGGGCTACCGGCCGCTCCGCCTGGAATAGGCTTCTTCCCTGTTGCAATTGCGGGTCCGTGGCGGTGGACGTGCCCGGCGGCGGGGTCTAGGAAAATGCCCGCGCGCCGCCCCAGCCTCCGGGGGCGGGCTGGGACGCCGGGAACCAACATGAACCTCATCGCCGATCGCCTGAACCGCATCTCGCCCTCGCAGACCATTGCCGTGACCGGCAAGGCGCGCGCGCTGAAGGCGCAGGGCCGGGACATCATTTCCCTCTCGGTCGGCGAGCCGGATTTCGAGACGCCCCGCAACGTCAAGGACGCCGCCATCGCCGCCATCGAGCGCGGCGAGACGCGGTATACGGACGTGGCCGGCACCATCGAGCTGCGCCGGGCGATCTGCCAGAAATTCAAGCGCGACAGCGGCATCGACTACACGCCGGACGAGATCCTGGTCGCCACCGGCGGCAAGCAGGTGATCTTCGACGCGCTGGTCGCCACCATCAATGCGGGCGACGAGGCCATCATCCCCGCCCCCTGCTGGGTCTCCTACCCGGATATCGTGGCCCTCGCCGAGGGCACGCCCGTCATCGTCCCCTGCGGCCCCAACCAGGGTTTCCGGATGACCGGCGAGCAGCTGGAAGCCGCGATCACGCCGAAGACCAAGTGGCTGATCCTGAACAACCCCTGCAACCCGACCGGCGCCGGCTACAATGCCGCCCAGCTCAAGGAGCTGACGGATGTGCTGCTGCGGCACCCGGACGTCTGGATCTTCTCCGACGATATCTATGAGAAGCTGGCCTATGACGGCATGAAGCCGGCCACCATCGTGGAGGTGGAGCCGCGCCTGAAGGACCGCACCGTCACCATGAACGGCTGCTCCAAGGCCTATGCCATGACCGGCTGGCGCATCGGCTTCGCCGGCGCCCCGGCCCAGCTGATCAAGGCGATGGACAAGCTGCAGAGCCAGTCCACCTCCAATACCAGCAGCATCTCCCAGGCCGCGGCGATCGAGGCGCTGACCGGCCCGCAGGACAGCGTCGAGGAGATGCGCCAGGCTTTCGAGCGTCGGCGCAACCTGGTGGTGGGCATGCTGAACAAGGCGGAGGGCATGCGCTGCCCGACACCCGAGGGCGCCTTCTACGTCTTCCCGGACGTGCGCGGCTGCCTCGGCAAGACCAGCGCCGGCGGCGTGAAGATCGACAGCGACGAGGCCTTCTGCCTGGCGCTGCTCGAGGAGAAGGGCGTGGCCGCCGTGCACGGCGCGGCCTTCATGTTCCCCGGCCATATCCGCATCAGCTACGCGACCGATGATGCGACGCTGACCGAAGCCTGCACCCGCATCCAGGACTTCTGTGCCGCGCTGAAATGACCTTCGTCTTCCGCCCCGCCACGCGGGCGGATTTCGAGTCGCTGCTGGACCTGTCCGTGCGCGTCATGCGGCCGCATCTGGAACGCGTCGGCCGCTGGGACCCGGCGCGCCGCCGCGCCCGGATGGAAGCCGCCTTCGCCGGCGGCGGGCTGCATGTGATCGAGCAGGCGGGCCGCCCGATCGGCTGCATCGGCCTGGAGCCGGGGGCGGAGGCTGTGGAACTGCACAGCCTGTACCTGGAGCCGGACTTGCAGGGCCAGGGCCTCGGCGCCGCCATCGTGGCCCAGGCCCTGGCACTTCACCCCGGCCGGCGCTTCGCCATCGAAGTGCTGAAGGACAGCCCGGCCCGCCGCTTCTGGGAACGCCAGGGCTTCGTGCTGATGGGGGAACAGCCATTCGACTGGGTCATGGCACGCCCGCCCACCGATTGAGCAGCGGGCCGTCCGGGACTAACTTGTGCTCCTTCGCCAGGAGTCAGTCGAAAAAATGCCCGCGCTTGCCAATCGCCTGAAGGATATCGAGCTTTCCGCCTCCGCGGTCATGACCGCCAAGGGGCGCGAACTGGCCGCCAAGGGCATCAAGGTCATCAGCCTGGCGATCGGCGAGCCGGATTTCGACACCCCCCGCCACGCCATCGACGCCGCCTACCAGGCGGCCCTCTCCGGCGACACGAAATATCCGCCGCAGGACGGCACCAAGGCGCTGAAGCAGGCGGTGCAGCGCAAGTTCAAGCGCGACAACAACCTGGACTACGCCATGGACGAGATCATGGTCTCGAACGGCGGCAAGCAAGTGATCATGAACGCCCTGCTCGGCACCTGCGATCCGGGTGACGAGGTGCTGATTCCGGCGCCCTTCTGGATCTCCTATGCCGATATGGCGAAGCTCGCCACCGCCAAGCCGGTGCCGGTGACCTGCCCGCAGAACAACGGCTTCAAGCTGCGGCCGGAGGATCTGGAGGCGGCGATCACGCCCAAGACGAAGTGGCTGATCCTGAATTTCCCCAATAACCCGACCGGCGCCGCCTGCTCGCGTTCCGAGATGAAGGCCCTGGCCGAAGTCCTGCTCCGGCACCCGCATGTCTGGGTGATGACGGACGATATGTATGAGCACATGGTCTATGACGGCTTCGAATTCTGCACGATCGCGGAGGTCGAGCCACGCCTGAAGGACCGCGTGCTGACGGTCAATGGCGTCTCCAAGACCTATGCCATGACCGGCTGGCGCGTCGGCTTCTGCGGCGGGCCGAAGGAGCTGATCGCGGCCATGGTCAATATGCAGAGCCAGCTCACCTCGGGCATCAGCACGGTGGGCCAGGCGGCTGCCGTCGCGGCGCTGGACGGGCCGCAGGACCTCGTGAAGGAGCGTGCGCTGATCTACAAGCAGCGCCGCGACCTGGTGGTGGAGATGCTGAACCAGGCGCCGGGCATCCAGTGCCACAAGCCGGAAGGCGCCTTCTACGTCTTCCCGAACATCGCCGGCTGCCTCGGCAAGACCAGCAAGGGCGGCCGGAAGATCGAGACCGATACCGACTTCGCCCTCGCCTTGATCGAGGAGGCGCATGTCGCGCTGGTGCAGGGCTCGGCCTATGGCATGAGCCCCTATGTCCGCATCTCCTACGCCACGGACACCGACAGCCTGCGCGAGGCCTGCATGCGCATCCAGGAGTTCTGCAAGGGCCTGGCATGACGCTCAGGCCCAGCACTCTGCGACCGGGTCGCGACGAGGACGCAGAGGGTTTCATCGCCCTCGTCGGCGATTGCTGGGCCGAATACCCCAACTGCGTCCTGGACGTGGATGGGGAGGTGCCGGAGCTCCGCGCGCTCGCGACCTATTTTGCCGAGGCCGGCGGCGCGCTCTGGGCGGCGGAACAGGATGGCCGGATCATCGGCATGGCGGCGACGCGGCCGCTCGGCGATGACCAGGCCTGGGAGATCTGTCGCGTCTATGTGGCGAAGGCCGCGCGCGGCACCGGCCTCGCGCAGCGCCTGCTGACGGCGGCAGAATCCCATGCGCGGGAGGCCGGCGCCGAACGCCTGGTGCTCTGGACCGATACGCGCTTCGAGGCCGCGCACCGCTTCTACGAAAAGACCGGCTATGTGCGGCAGGGCTCCATCCGCATCCTGGACGATGTCTCGAACAGCCTGGAATTCCGCTACACAAAACCGCTGCGCGGGCTGGTGGTGGAGGCGCTGGATGCAGCCGCCGCGGCCAGCGCGGAGGCGCAACTCGCGCGCATCCTGGTGAGTTGCGTGGCCGCCGGCGCCAGCGTGTCCTTCTTCCCGCCGCTGGCCCCCGCCGTGGCGCGGGATTTCTTCAAGCGCGTCTCGTCCGACGTGGCGCTCGGCAAGCGCGTGCTGCTGGCGGCCTGGGTGGATGGGGTGTTGGTGGGCACGGTGCAGATTGTACTCGACACGCCGCAGAACCAGCCGCATCGCGCCGATATCGCCAAGCTGCTGGTGGACCCCGCCGCCCGCCGGCGCGGCGTGGCCCGCGCCCTGATGCGCCGTGCCGAACAGGCCGCCCGCGGCCTCGGCCGGCGCCTGCTGGTGCTGGACACCGCGAAGGGGGAGGGGGCGGAGGCTCTCTACCGTGATCTCGGCTGGGTCGAGATGGGCGTAATCCCCGGCTATGCGCTCTGGCCGGATGGCAGCCCCTGCGACACGGTCTTCTTTTGGAAGAACGTCTGATGGTCACGGTGGACTGGGTGCGGCTGATGGCCGCCTACAACAGCGAGATGAACCGGCGCCTCTATGCCGCGGCGGAGACGCTGACGGAGGCGCAGCGGCGTGCCGATCGCGGCGCCTTCTTCGGCTCCATCCACGGCACGCTGAGCCATCTGCTCTGGGGCGATGCCACCTGGATGTTCCGCTTCGCCGGCTGGCCGGCGCCCGGCGGCGGCATCAAGGAAAGCGCCACGCTGCATCCCGAATGGCCCATGATGCAGGTGGCGCGCCGGAACCTGGATGCGCGGATCGAGGCCTGGGCCGCGGCGCTGCAGCCGGCCTGGCTGGAGGGCGAGCTCGGCTGGTTCAGCGGCGCCATGGGCCGCGACATCAGCCGGCCGCGCTGGGTGCTGGTGACGCATTTCTTCAACCACCAGACGCATCACCGCGGCCAGGCGCATGCCTTGCTGACGGGCTTCGGCGCCCGCACCGGCGACACGGACCTGCCCTTCATCCTGGAGGAGGCGCGCTTCGTCTGAGGCCAGGCGCCGAGACCCCACCCCGACCAGCCTTCGGCGTTGCAGCAGCGCCGCAACCCCCCCAGGCTGGTCGGGGCGGGGGCAATTCCGCCCTACCTCTCCAAGAACCCCTCCAGCGCCGCCAGAACCTCCCCCGGCGCCTCCTCCGCCAGATAGTGCCCCGAATTCACGCTGTGCCCGCTGACCGGCCCCTTCGCATACTCGCGCCACACCGCCAGCGGCTCGTACCACACGCCGATCTTGCCCTTCGCGCCCCATAGCGCCAGCAGCGGACATCCCACCTTCTGCCCCGCCGCGCGGCTGGCGCGATCATGCTCCAGGTCGATGCTGGTGGCCGCGCGATAATCCTCGCAGATCGCCATCACCGTGCCGGGCTGGTGCAGCGCCGCGACGTAGTCCGCGCGCGCCTGGGGCGCGAAGACATCGCCCTGCGGCCCGCGCGTGGTATGGCCGGTGAACCAGTCCTCCACATCCCGCAGAATCATGCGCTCCGGCTTCGGATGCGGCTGGGCCAGGAAGAACCAGTGGTGGTAGCCCATGGCAAAGTCCATGTTCGCCGTCTCGAAGTGATGCAGCGTCGGCACGATGTCGAGTAGCGCGAGCCGCTGCACCGCCTGCGGCGCATCCAGCGCCAGCCGATGCGCCACGCGCGCCCCGCGGTCATGCGCCACCACCTGGAATTGCTGGTGGCCCAGCCCCTGCATCAGCGCCAGCATATCGGCGGCCATGGCACGCTTCGCATAGGCGGCGTGATCCGCGCTGGGCGAGGGCTTGTCGGAGAAGCCGTAGCCGCGCAGGTCCGGGCAGACCACGGTGAAGCGCTTCGCCAGCTCCGGCGCCACAAGGTGCCACATGGCATGCGTCTGCGGATTGCCATGCAGCAGCAGCAAAGGCGGGCCCTCGCCGCCGCGCCGCAGCCGCAGCATCGCCCCGGCGCCGGCGCGGCGTTCCTCGACAAAGCCCTCGAACATGGGTCTTCCCCTTCCGCTTGACCGTCCCAGCTGACGCCCGCAGCCTGGAGGCAACAAGAGGGGGAAATCGCATGGAAGCCATCGGCCGCATCGGCTTCATCGGCATCGGGCGCATGGGCTGGCCCATGGCGCGCCGGCTGATCGAGGCCGGGTATCCTGTCGCGGTGCAGGATGCCGTGCCCGGCCGAGCGGCGGATTTCGTGCAGCGCCACGGTGGCACCGCCCCGGCCAACCCGGCGGATGGCGCCGACGCCCTCATCACCATGCTGCCCACCAGCCGCGACGTCTCGGCCGTGCTGGGTGCCATCGGCCCGTCGCTCAAACCCGGCGCCGTGGTGATCGAGATGTCCTCCGGCGAACCCTCCGCCACCCGTGCCCTGGCCGAGGGGCTGGCCGCGCGGGGCGTTGCCATGGTGGATGCCCCCGTCTCCGGCGGCGTGGCCCGGGCCGAGACCGGCGAGCTCGCCATCATGACCGGCGGCGCGGCCGAGGCGCTGGCGCGCGTGGACCCGCTGCTGCGCGCCATGGGCACCACCATCACCCGCTGCGGCGATATCGGCGCCGGCCAGGCGATGAAGGCGCTGAACAACCTGGTCAGCGCCGCGGGCTTTCTTGTGAGTGTCGAGGCGCTGCTGATCGGCAGTCGCTTCGGCCTCGACCCCGGCGTGATGGTCGATGTGCTGAATGCCTCCACCGGCATGAACAACAGCACCCAGCGCAAGCTCAAGCAGTTCGTGCTCTCGCGCAAATTCGACTCCGGTTTCGGTCTGGACCTGATGGTGAAGGACCTGACCATCGCCATGCAGGTGGGGCGCGAAACCGCCACCCCCGCGCCGCTGGCCGCGCAGACGCGGGAATTGTGGGCCGCGGCCGCCGCGCTGCTCGGCCCGGGCCAGGACCATACGGCCGCGGCCCGCTTCAGCGAGGCGCTGGCCGCCGGCCAGATCTCCGAGCAGAAGGGCTGAGGCGATGTGGCAGGTTCTTGCGCTGCGCTACGCGCATCACGAACGCACCGCCGCGGCCAATTTCATGGGCCCGGTGCCGGATGCGCATGAGGCGATGCCCATGGACTACTTCGTCTGGCTGCTGCGCGGGCCGGAGGGCAGGGAGATCCTGGTGGACACCGGCTACAATGCGGCCACCGCCGCCCGTCGCGACCGCCGCCTGCTGCGCCCGGTGGAGGACGCGCTGCGCGCCGTCGGCAGCGACCCGGCAAGAATCCGCGACGTCATCATCACCCATCTTCACTACGACCACGCCGGCAACCTGGACCTCTTCCCCAACGCGACCTTCCACATCCAGGACCGCGAGGTCGCCTTCGCCACCGGCCGCCACATGTGCAGCATCTGCATCCGCCAGACCTTTGAGGTGGAGGATGTGGTCCTGCTGATCCGCGCCCTCTATGCGGAGCGGGTGCAGTTCCATGACGGGGAAGGCGAGGTCGCCCCCGGCGTCACGCTGCACGGCATCGGCGGCCATTCGGACGGGCTGCAGATGGTGAAGGTAGCGACCGAACGCGGCCCGCTGGTCATCGCCGGCGACGCCAGCCACTACTACGCCAATATGGACCGCCAGATTCCCTTCCCGATCGTCTTCGACCTCGGCGCCATGATCCAGGGCTGGCGGAAGGCCCGGGTGCTGGCCGGGGGCGATGCCTCCCTGGTGATCCCGGGCCACGACCCGCTGGTGCGCCAGCGCTTTCCGGTTTCGGAGCTGGATGCCGAGGCCTGGCGCCTCGACCTGCCGCCTCACTCGTAGAGGAAGGAATAGGTCGCAAGCCCCAGCCCGGCCAGGGCGAAGAGCATGGAGATGATCGGCCAGCCCGGCTTCGGCCCGCGATGGCCGAACCACCAGTTCAGCGCGAAGGACCCGAACAGCGCCGCCGTCGGGTCCGACCAGTGGCGCGTCGTGAAGCCGCGCAGGATCAGCACCACCCAGGCGACCAGCGCCGCGAAGGAAAGCACCCGCCACAGCACTTCCAGGGCCGGATTGGGCAGGTGCAGGCCGAGCCGTCCGGAGACGGTGTGGATATAGGCCGCAACCGAGAGCAGCAGCGCGGCGATCATGAAGGCGGACATGCCGCCGATTGACCGCACCGGGGCGGGAAAGACAAGGCCCGCGAGAGGATATCGCCGATGACCCTGCTGTTCGAAGGCCCGCTGCTGGCCGACTACCACCAGTTCCTGCTCTGCGACGCCGTGGCCTGGCCGGATGCGCCGGTCTTCTGGCCGGAGGCGGTGCTGCGCGCCCGGCTGAACCTGGCACCCGGCATCCTTGTGGTGTCCACCCTGCGCAATATGCGGGTGCCGGTGCAGGTTCTTCTGCACGCGGCGCGCCCGGCGCTCGACCTCGCCGCCTTCGACCATGTGGCAGAGGCACCGCTGCTCGTGCCCAGCGGCCGCCTCGCCATTCTGGGCCTGACCGATGCGCGGGAGGGTGCGGCGCAGGCCGCGGTGCCGGCCGTGCCGCTGTGCGCGCTGGTCACCTTCGCCGGCCTCGGCACGCTGAGCGCCGATGGGCTGGAGGGGGCGGATCGCTACGATGTGCATCTTTTCCCGGGGACGGCGGCGGGCGTGACCGTGCTCCGCCAGTGGGAGGAGCGTTAACCCCGCACCGGCACCAGCAGCCGCAGCCCGAGGCCAAGGAACAGCGCCCCCGCCACCCCTTCCAGCCAGCGCGCATGGCGGTTCAGCCGCGCCGCGGCGCGCCCCGCGCCATGGATCAGCAGCCCATAGGCGGGCAGGGACATCAGCGGCACCAGCGGGCCCAGCAGGGCCATCTGCAGCCAGGCCGGGCCGCGTGCCGGGTCGACGAATTGCGGCAGGAAGGCCAGGAAGAACAGGATGACCTTGGGGTTGGTCAGGTTGGTCACGAAACCCTGCCGGAAGGCCGCGCCCACCGGCGCCGCCGGCCGCAGCGCCTCGCCCCCGCGCCAGGCCGCCCGCAGCGCGCCGGCCCCGAGCCAGATCAGATAGGCCGCACCCACCAGCCGCAACGCCTCGAACAGGGAAGGGGAGGCCGCGATCAGCGCCGCGACGCCGGAGGCGGCGAGCGCCACATGCACCAGCGCGCCGCTGACGATGCCCAGCATCGCCGCCCAGCCCCGCGCCACGCCACCGGCCAGGCTCTGGCCGATGACGAAGAGCATATCCGGCCCCGGCGTCAGGATCAGCACCCAGGCGGCGAAGAGGAAGCCCAGGAAAAGCTGCGGGTCGATCGGCATGGCGGCAGCCTGCGCCGCCCCGGCGCGGCGGGACAACGAATAGGCATGATCCGCCGCATCAGCCGCGCTGATGCCTCAGCCGAGGCCCGCCATCTCCCGCCACGCGGCTTCCGTCAGCACCTGCACGCCCAGCTCCGCCGCCTTCTTCGCCTTGCTGCCGGCATCGGTGCCGACCACGACGAAGTCGGTCTGCCTCGAAACACTCCCTGCAACCTTCGCACCCAAGATCCGTGCTTGTTCTTCGGCTTCCGAACGCTTCATCGTGAGTAGAACGCCCGTAAAAACGATCGTCTTTCCGGTTAGAATAGCGTCAGTTGCGGGCCTGATTGGTGCAATCGGTCGCACCTGCTCAAGTAGACGATCCAACGCCTCTCTGTTTCGAGATTGGGTAAAGAAATCTAGCAGCGCAAACTGTCTGGTTGGTCCAAGTTCTCTTTCGATTCCGAGAGGCGCCATTGCTTCTTCCTCTGCCTGGAATGCTTCGCTTACGCGCGCAGAGGCGCTGATCCATTCTGCTGATGGTGCAACGCAGGGCTTTTCATATGTAGAATTCCCCAGGCGTCCGAGGTGCTCAAGTACATCGTTCCAGGTCCGCGTTACCGAGGCAGTGGTAGCAGCAAGTTTCTCTTTTACTTCGGAAGCGGAACCATAATGTTTGACCAGCTTTTTGACTGTTGCGTCTGCCCCATCAAGCCTATGGTTCTGCGCAAAATATCTAAGAACTTTGCCCGCAGTGGTAGGGCCAACACCAATCGGCGCGAGCATCCAGTGGCGTGCCTGCACCTCGTGAAGTGCGCCGGAACGCGCCTGCTGAGCCGCCTCCTGCCACTCTGTTTCGGAACTTAGCGTCTCAGGGTTTACCAGCCCCGTCAGAGCGTTCAGCCAAACTGCCTTTCGCTCTGCTTGAACCCTGTCCACTGTCTCAAGCAAGCTAGGGAAATCGCCGAACTTCCGCGCTACGCTCTTGGACAGTTCTTCTCCGATGTGGCGTATGCCTAACCCAAAAATAATCCGATCGAATGGAACGCTCCGCCGCCGTTCAATGGCCCCGAATATTTTCTGCGCCGAAATTTCGCCGAAGCCGGGCCACGTCTTGAGGGGGCGATCGGCGTTTTTATCGCGAGCTGCTAATGTGAATATGTCTGCGGGTTCTTCAATGAGCTTCCTCGAGAGAAAAAATTCGATTTGCTTTTCGCCGAGCCCTTCGATGTCTAAAGCTAATCTGGAGACGAAATGGCTTAGTCGTTCAGATTTCTGAGCTGCGCAGATGAGCGTGCCAGTGCAGCGACGAACGACATCGAATTCTCCAGTATGCTGATCCATATCGCGGATGGCTCGGCTCTGGCACACAGGACATTCGTGAGGAAAAACGTAAGGCTTTGCCCCTGCCGGCCGTTTCTCCAGCACCACCGAGACGATCTGCGGAATCACATCGCCGGCGCGCTGCAGCACCACCGTATCGCCGATCCGCACATCCTTGCGGGCGATCTCATCCTCGTTGTGCAGCGTGGCGTGGGTCACCATCACGCCGCCGACGCCGACCGGCTGCATCACCGCGCGCGGCGTCAGCGCGCCGGTGCGGCCGACCTGGATCTCGATATCCAGCAGCACCGTCTCCGCCTGCTCGGCGGGGAATTTCCAGGCGATGGCCCAGCGCGGCGCGCGGCCGACGAAGCCGAGGCGGCGCTGCCAGTCCAGCCGGTCCAGCTTGTAGACGACGCCGTCGATATCGTAGCTCAGCGCCGCGCGGCCTTCCGCCATGCGCTTCTGGAAACCGAGCGCCGCGTCCTCACCCTCCAGCACCGCGGAGGCCGGGTTCACACGAAAGCCCCATTTCCGCAGCTGGTCCAGCCAGGCGCCATGCGTCTCCACCGGCTGCGCGCTGGCCTCGCCCATGGCATAGGCAAACAGCTTCAGCGGCCGCTGCGCCGTGATGGCGGGGTCGAGCTGGCGCAGCGCGCCGGCCGCGGCATTGCGCGGATTGACCGGCACCACGATGGCGGGGCCGAGCTTTTCGCCGCGCTCCCGCCGTTCCTCGCGCTCCGCCGCCGCCTGCGCCTGCTGCGCCCGGAAGGCAAGGAAATCGGCCTTCTCCATGAAGACCTCGCCGCGGATCTCGATACGCGCCGGCGCGTCGCCCTTCAGCCGGCGCGGCAATTCGCTTTCCGGCAGGGTTTCGAGGTTGCGGGTGACATCCTCCCCCTCCATCCCGTCGCCGCGCGTGGCGCCGCGGATGAAGACGCCATTCTCATAGAGCAGGTTGATCGAGAGCCCGTCGATCTTCGGCTCTCCCACGAAGGCCAGCTGCTCCTCCGCCCCCAGCCGCAGGAAGCGGCGGACGGAGGCGGTGAATTCGAGAAAGTCCGCGTCGCCAAAAGCGTTGTCCAGCGAGAGCATCGGCACGCCGTGCCGAAGTTTCGCGAATCCTTCCGCCGCCTCGGCGCCCACCTTGCGGCTGGGGCTGTCCTCGCGGATCAGGTCCGGAAAGCGGGCCTCGATGGCGCGGTTGCGGCGCACCAGCGCGTCATAGGCGGCATCCGAAATCTCCGGCGCATCCTGCCGGTGATAGGCCTCATCGTGATGCGCGATCTCGGTGGCCAGGGCGGCGAGTTCCTCGGCCGCTTCCTCCTCAGTCAGCGCCTCGACGGCGCGGCTGCGCAGGCTGCTCTCGGTCATGGTCCCTCATCCGCCAGGCGGGCCAGCGCCGCGCCCTCAAGCAATTCGCCGCTGAACAGTCCTTCGCTGCGCGCGCCGATCGAGCGGTAGAACAGGGTGGCCTCGTCATCGCCCTGGTCCACGCCCCACCAGAGGCAGAGCGCGCCCTGGCGCCGCGCCTCCGCCGCCAGTGCCGCCATCAGCCCGCGCGCCAGGCCGCGGCGGCGGGACCCGGGATCGACATAGAGGTCCAGCAGCATCAGCGCCCAGCCGCAGCGTTCCGCATCATAGACCAGCCCGGCGGTGGCGAAGCCCACCACCCGCCCATCCCGTTCCGCCACGCGCAGCAGAGCCTTGGGCGCGTCGCAGATCAGGTCGCGCAACACGACCTGCGCCGTCATCGGCAGGTCAGGGCCGGGTCCGTCCAGGCTGTTGATGGCGTTGATCAGCCCCGCCACGGCGCCGGCGTCGCCGGGCGCCGCCTCCCGGATCACAGCAGCCCGCCCGCCAGCAGGCTGTCCGCCGCCATCCGGGCCGCCTCCGTCACATGCTCCCCCGCCAGCATCCGCGCGATCTCCTCCCGTCGCTGCGGCGCATCCAGCGGTGTCACGCGGGTCTCGGCCCGTCCGGCCTTCACCGACTTGGCGACCGAGAGATGCCGGCTGCCGCGGGCCGCCACCTGGGGCGAATGAGTCACCACCAGCACCTGCAGCCGCTCCGCCACCCGCAACAGCCTTTCGCCCACCGCCGCCGCCGTGGCGCCGCCGACGCCGCTGTCGACCTCGTCGAAGACCAGCGTCGGCACGGGCGATCCGCGCGCCAGCACCACCTTCAGCGCCAGCATCAGCCGGGACAGCTCGCCGCCCGAGGCCACCTTGTCCAGCGCGCCGGGCGCCTGGCCGGGGTTGGTGGAGACCAGGAAGGTCACCCGGTCCACGCCATCCGGCCCCCAGGCCGCCTCCGGCCGCGGCGCCACATCCACCACCAGTCGCGCGCGATCCAGCTTCAGCGGCGGCAATTCGCGCCCCAGCGCCTTCTCCAGCTTCGCCGCCGCATCGCGCCGCGCCTCGGTCAGCCGGCCACTGGCGGCCAGATAGGCGGAGCGGGCCTGGGCCAGGGCCGCCTCGGCGGCGGCAACCTGGCCGGTGCCGGCATCCAATGCCGCCAGCCGGTCCTTCAGCGTGGCCAGCAGCGCGGGCAACTCCACCACCGGCACCAGGTGCTTGCGGGCGGCGGCGCGCAGCGCAAACAGCCGCTCCTCCACCTGTTCCAGCCGGCGTGGATCCGGCGCCACCTCCTGCACCAGCCGCTCCAGCGCCGTCTCCGCCTCGCCCAGCGCATCCAGCGCGCGGCCGATCGCCTCCAGCGCCGGCTCGGCCTCGGGATTCGGGGCGGGCAGGCGCTCCAGGGCGCGGGAGGCATTGCGCAGGGCGGCGGCGGGGTTGGCGCTGCGGCGGTCGCGCGGCTGCAGGCTGGCCAGGGCCTCGGCAATCGCCTCGCCACGCCGCTCGCCCTGCTGCAGGCGCTGGCGCTCGGCGGCGAGGTCATCCTCCTCGCCCTCGACGGGGGCCAGCGAATCAAGCTCGGCCACGGCGTGGCGCAAGAACTCCTCGTCGCGCTGGGCGGCGGCGATGCGCTCCCGCGCCTCCGCCAGCGCCCGTTCCGCCTCGCGCCAGGCCTTGTGGGCAACGGCGGTGCTGGCGCGCAGCTTCTCCAGCCCGCCGGAGGCATCCAGCAGCCCGGCATGGTTGGTGGAATCGGTCAGCCCCACCTGGTCGTGCTGGCCCTGCACCTCGACCAGCAGCGCGCCCAGGCGGCGCAGCAAGGCGAGTCCCACCGGCTGGTCGTTGACGAAGGCGCGGGACCTTCCATCGGCGGTGACGATGCGCCGCAGCACGATCTCGTCCTCGGCCTCGATCCCCTGGTCCACCAGCAGCGCCCGGGCCGGGTGCTGGTCACCGGGCGCAAAGGCCGCGGCGACGCTGGCCTGGGACTGGCCGGATCGCACGAGCCCGCTCTCGGCCCGCGCGCCGAGCGCGAGGCCGAGGCTGTCCAGCAGGATGGATTTGCCCGCCCCGGTCTCGCCGGTCAGCACCGTCAGCCCCGGGCCGAAGCCAAGATCGAGGCGCTCGATCAGCACCACGTCCCGGATGGCGAGCGAGGTCAGCATCGCGCGGCGGGCGCGGTTGGCGTCAGAAGATGGATCCGACCACGCGGCGGAAGAAGCCGGGGCGGTTCGGTTCGGTGCCCTCGGCGCCATCGACCAGCAGGGCGTAGCTGTCCTGGTACCAGGAGCTGCCGGGGTAGTTGTGGCCGAGCACGGCGGCGGTGCGCCGCGCCTCATCCACCAGGCCCATGGAGAGGTACAGCTCCGTCAGCCGGTGCAGCGCCTCCGGCACATGGTTGGTGGTCTGGTATTCATCCACCACGCGGCGGAAGCGGCCGATGGCGGCGGTGTTCAGGCGGCGCGTCTGGTAGAAGCGGCCGATGGTCATCTCGCGCCCTGCCAGATGGTCGCGCGCCAGGTCCATCTTCAGCCGGGCATCGCGCGCATAGGGCGTATTGGGGAAGCGGTTCGAGACATCCTGCAGCGCCGCCATGGCCTGTTCGGTGGTGCGCTGGTCGCGCTGGATGTCGTTGATCTGCTCGTAATAGCTCAGCGCCCGCAGGTAATAGGCATAGGCGATGTCGCGATGCGCCGGATGCAGCTGGATGAAGCGGTCCAGCGCGCCGAGCGCCTCCGTATAGCGGTTGCGCATATACTCGCCATAGGCGGACATCAGCTTGGCGTTGGTGGCGAAGGCGGAATAGGGGTGCTCGCGCTCCACCCGGTCAAACAGCTCGACCGCGCGCTGGTATCGCTCGGCGGTCAGCGCCTCCATGCCCTGGGCGTAGAGACCCTCGGCGGAGCTGTCCTGGCCGCTGGCGCCGGGCGTGCCGGGTGGCGGCGCGCCGAGCGAGTTCATGCGCCCATCCCACGCCGTGCAGGCGGCCATGGGCAGGATGAGGAGGAGAGGCAGAAGGCGTCGAAGCATCGCGCACCGGTCAGGCATGGGGCTTCCCTATACCATGCCGCGGCATGGTCACGGCAAGGCGCGGGTCGCCGCCGTGTGTCTCACGCTGTCCTATGCCATAGCGGCCGCGGTGTCACTTCACCGCGGCGCGCGGCCGCGAGCCTGGCCTTCAGGCCATGGCGGGGGCGGCGGCGGCCGGCAGCCGCGTCGCGACTCCGTCCATCGGCAGCTCGCCATCCACCATGCGCCAGGCGGCGCGCTCGGCGAACAGCGCCCGCAGCAGCTTGTTGTTCAGCGCATGGCCGGAGCGATGGCCGACGAAGCGCGCGGAGAGGGCGGCACCGGCGAGCGCCAGGTCCCCCACCACGTCGAGCAGCTTGTGCCGCACGAATTCATCCGGCCGGCGCAGGCCGCCCGGGTTCAGCACCAGGGGGCCATCCACCACGATGGCATTCTCCAGGCTGCCGCCCTGGGCCAGGCCGGCAGCGCGCAGCCGCGCGATTTCCTCGGCCAGGGTGAAGGTGCGGGCATCCGCCACGCCGGCGCGGAAGGCCGCCGGAGTCAGGCGCATCTGCACCGTCTGGCTGCCGATGGCGGTGGAGGGGAAGTCGATGCTCATCGTCGCCTCGAAGCCCGGCACATGGGCCGGCTGCAGTTCGACGAAGGCGTCCTTCTCCTCGACGCGGATGGGGCGCAGCACCTCGATCACCGGGGCCGGGGCATCCAGGCTGATGGTGCCGGCGCAGTCGATCAGGAACAGGAAGGGTGCCGCGGAACCGTCCAGGATCGGCACTTCCGCGCCGTCCAGCTCCAGGATCGCATCCGTCACCCCGGCGCCAGCCAGCGCCGCCATCACATGCTCCACTGTGCCGATGCGCGCATGCGGCGCGCCTTCGGCGACGAGGGCGGTGCAGAGGCGGGTATCGACCACGCGGTCGAAGCGGGCGGGAATATCGATGCCGAGGTCGCTGCGGCGGAACAGGATGCCGGTGCCGGCGGTGGCCGGGCGCAGGGTGAGGGAGACGCGGCGCCCGCTATGCAGGCCGACGCCGACGCAGCCGATCGCCGTCTTCAGCGTCTTGCGCCGTCTCAGATCGATCGGGAGGAAACCGTCCATGCGCGTCTTGTGCCCCTGACCCCGCCGGGTGCCTGGCCACACAAAGTGGCCGATCACCCCGACGTGTCCTTCAGAATCGGACCTGCCCGAAGGGGGCAGGTGACCGAGGGGCGTCCAGACCCGGCGTCCCAGTGCGTTACTGCCACCGGGCGCCGGGAGGTGCCATTCAAGCCTTGTTTCTCCGTATTACGTCGCAAGCCATTGTTTCAAATGACTTATTGCGTTGCGGCGAGGCCCCAATTTCGCCGCATTTCGCCATCCTTGCCTCAGTTGCTCTGGCGCCGCAGGAAGGTCGGGATATCGAGCCCCATCTCATCCTGCTGCGTGGGTGCCGCCACCGGGCGCGGCGCGCCGGCCGGCTCCATCCGCGCCTGCGGCGCCTGCTGCACCGGCGCCTCCGGCAGGTCCCGCCGCATCAGGCCGGTGGCGCGGCGGAACAGGTTGTTCAGCCCGCCCGGCTGGGCGGGCGGCATCGGCGCCGGCTGGCGGGTGCCGACCGAGGCGCGCAGCGCGGGCTCCGCCTGCGCCATGGTCACCGGCGCTTCCGCCACGGGGGCTTCCACCACCGGGGCCGCCATCGGCACCGGGGCCGGCTGGGCCGGCTGCGGCGCGGCATAGGTCTGCGCCGGGCGCATCGCCGCCGGCTGCGGCTGCGCCGCGACGCGCGGCGTGAAGCCGGCCGGCGCGCGCATGCCGGTCGCCGGCTGCGGCGCCGGGGCATGCGCCTGGGGCACCGGCGCGCTGGCCACCGCCTGCAGCATGCCGCCGCCGCCCACCGCCACCAGCTTCGGCCGCTCCGCCTCGCGCGCCTCGCGCGCATCGATGCCGGTCGCCACCACGGACACCCGCAGGCGGCCGTTCATGGACTCGTCGACCGAGGAGCCGAAGATCACATTGGCATCCTCGTCCACTTCCTTGCGGATGCGGTTGGCCGCCTCGTCCACCTCGAACAGCGTCATGTCGAGGCCGCCGGTGATGTTGATCAGCACGCCGCGCGCGCCGTGCATGGAGGTGTCCTCCAGCAGCGGGTTGCTGATGGCTTCCTCGGAGGCCTTCACCGCGCGGCCCTCGCCCTCGGCCTCGCCGGTGCCCATCATCGCCTTGCCCATCTCCGCCATCACGGTGCGGATATCGGCGAAGTCGAGGTTCACCAGGCCGGGATTGACCATCAGGTCCGTCACGCCGCGCACGCCCATGTACAGAACGTTGTCGGCCATGCGGAAGGCTTCCGCGAAGGTCGTGCGCTCATTGGCCAGCCGGAAGAGATTCTGGTTCGGGATGACGATCAGCGTGTCGACGAACTGCTGCAGCTCCTCGATGCCGGCATCCGCCGCCTTGCGGCGCTTCGGCCCCTCGAAGTCGAAGGGCTTGGTCACCACGCCGACCGTCAGGATGCCGCGCTCGCGCGCCATGCGGGCGATGACCGGCGCCGCGCCGGTACCGGTGCCGCCGCCCATGCCGGCGGTGACGAAGACCATGTGGCTGCCTTCCAGATGGCGCGCCAGCTCGGTCTCCGCCTCCTCCGCCGCACCGCGGCCGATCTCGGGCTTGGCGCCGGCGCCGAGGCCCTGCGTCAGGTAGGAGCCGAGCTGCACGCGGCGGTCCGCCTTGCTGTGCTGCAGCGACTGCGCATCGGTATTGGCGACCAGGAACTCGACGCCTTCGAGGCCCATGGTGACCATGTTGTTCACCGCATTGGTGCCGCCGCCGCCGACGCCGACCACGGTGATGCGCGGGCTGAAATCCGTGTGCTGCTGATTCGGGATCGTCAGGTTGAGGGTCATGCTGGGGGCCTTTCCTGGAAGCTCAGCCTTGCGTCAGGCCAAAGGAGGGTGTGGGGGAAGCAGGCGGGGCGCATCGTCAGACCCGCACCCGCAGCCATTCGATGAAGCGGCGCAAGCGGCCACCATGCCGGTCAGCGCCTGGGGCAATGTCGATCAGCGGCCGGCCCTCGCCTGCGCCCCAGGCGAGCAGCCCGATGGCGGTGGCAAAGGGCGGGCCGCCAGCGGTCTCCGGCAGGCCGCGCACGTTGCGCGGGCGACCGACCCGCACCTGGCGGTCCAGCACGCGCGCCGCCAACTCGCGCGCGCCGATCAGCTGGCTGGCGCCGCCGGTCAGCACCACGCGTGTGCCGGCCTCCTTCGCCACGCCCGCATTCTCCAGCCGCTCACGCACGAATTCGAAAGTCTCCTCGAGTCGCGGACGGATGATATTGACGATCATCGCGCGCGGCACCCGGGCGATGTGGTCCTCATCCTCGCCCACGAGCGGCACGGGCAGCATCTCCCGGTCGTCATCGGCGGCCGCCATCGCCCCGCCATGCAGCGTCTTCAGCCGCTCGGCGTGGTTGATCGGCGTGGACAGCACGCGCGCCAGGTCGTTCGTCACCTGCCAGCCGCCGACCGGGATCTGCGCGGTATGGATCAGCTGCCCCTCGCTGAAGACGGCGATGGAGGTGGTGCCGCCGCCCATGTCGATGACGGTGCAGCCGATGCGCTTCTCATCCTCCACCAGCGTGGCGAGGCCGGCGGCGAGCGGGGAGGAGACCAGCTCCTCCACCTCCAGGTCGCAGCGTGCCAGGCAGGCGCCGAGATTGCGCAGCGCGGCCTGCGAGGCGTCCACCAGATGCACCCGCGCGCCCAGCGTGTCGCAGACCATGCCGCGCGGATCCTCGACGCCGGGCGTCGCATCCACGGTGAAGGAGACGGGCGAGCCATGCACCGTCTCCCGCCCATCCTCGGTGCCGCGGCGGCGGCCTTCCGTCAGGATGGCGCGCAGGTCGGGCTCCGTCACCGCGCGGCCGCCGATCGGCCATTGCACATGCAGCAGGCGCGAATCCGGCTGGCCGCAGGACAGGTTCACGATGGCGCCGGACAGCTGCGTATCCGCCATCTCCTCCGCCTGGCCGACGGCGGCGCGCACCGCGCGCTCCGCCTCCTCCAGGTCGATGATGGAGCCGCCCTTCACGCCGCGGCCGCGCTGCCAGCCGAAGCCCAGCACGCGCGGCTCGCCATCGCCCTCGATGCGCGCGATCAGGCAGACCACCTTGGTGGTGCCGATATCGAGCACGCCGAAGACGCCGCTGCGCGCGCCGCGGCGGCGGCGTTCGCTGGGCGGCTCCACGCCCGCGGGAAGGCGCGAGAGCGCATTCATCCGCGCGTGCTCCGCGTCGCATTGCGGCGCGCCGGCGTCTCCTCGGCCGGCGGCTGCTGCCGCACCACGAGGCGATCCGGCAGCCGCATATCCACGGCGAGCAGCGGCCGGTCCAGCAGCGCATTGCGTGCCTGCAATTCCGAAAGCCGGTTCAGCGCCGGCGCCTCCTGCCCTTCCGGCAGCAGCACATCGGTGCCGCTATGCAGCCGCAGGTTCCAGCGCCGCTCACCCACACGCACCAGCGCCTGGGTGCGGGCCAGGATATTGCGATGCGCCAGCAGCAGGTCATAGAGCGCCGCCGCGTGCTTCTCCGCCCCCGCGCCCACCACCAGGGGCAGCGGCCCGAAGGCGTCGAGCGTCTCCGTCTCCACCACCAGCCCCTCGCGGTCGATCACCGCGAAACGGCCCTGGTGCTGCCAGATGGCGAAGGGTGCGCGTTCGGTCAGCCGCACCAGGATGGTGCCGGGCAGGCGGCGCTCGACATGCGCGGACTCGACCCAGGCGATGGTCTCCAGCCGTTCCCGCGCCTCGGTCGGCGAGAAGCCGAGCATGGGGTCGCCAAGCTCCGCGCCGATCGCCGCGCGGATCAGGTCGGGCGGCGTGTTCTGGCGGCCCTCGACCACCACCTCCGCCACCTGCAACCCCGCGGCGAGGCCGAGCTCCGCCGCATTGTCCACCACCGCGCGCACGCGCCCGGCCGGGTCCACGGCATAGACGGCATAGCCACCGGCACCCAGCAGGCTGCAGCCGATCAGCCACAGCGCCGCCGGCCGCATCAGGCCGCGCCGGCGCTTCAGCCAGAGCCGCAGCCGGCTCGGCCGGTCCGGTTCCTTGCGCGGGGTCGAGCGCACCGGCGTGCGGCGCGCGGCGAGGGGTTCACGGGCCATGACGCGCCTCCCTGACCATCCAGGCACAAAGCTCCGGGAAGCCGATGCCGACATGCGCCGCCTGTTCCGGCACCAGCGAGGTGCGCGTCATGCCCGGCTGGGTATTCACCTCCAGCAGCACGAGGCGCCCCGGTTCGCCGGCGCTGTCGTCGTAGCGCAGATCGGCGCGCGACACGCCACGGCAGCCCAGCGCCTGGTGCGCCCGCAGCGCGATCTCCATCGCCCGCGCGCGGGTTTCGGGATGCACCGGCGCCGGCAGGGTGTGGCGGCTGCCACCATCGGCGTATTTCGCGTCGTAGTCGTAGAAGACGTGGCCGGTGTCGATCTCCGTCACCTCCAGCGCCCGGTCGCCCATCACGGCGACGGTCAACTCGCGGCCCGGGATGAAGGCCTCCGCCATGATCCGCTTGTCGAACTTCCAGCCGCGCGCCACCTCGGCGCGGCGATTGCTGCCTTCCCGAAAAATCTCGACGCCGACGGAGGAGCCTTCGTTCACCGGCTTGACGACATAGGGCAGCGGCAGCGGGTCCGCCGCCTCCAGCTCCTCCGGCGTCACCAGCCGGCTTTCCGCGACGGGCAGGCCGGCCGCGAGGAACACTGCCTTGGCGGCAGCCTTGTCCATGGCAACGGAGGAGGCGCGCACGCCGGAATGCGTATAGGGCAGGCCCATCCAGTCCAGCACGCCCTGGATGCAGCCATCCTCGCCGTAGCGGCCGTGCAGCGCATTGAAGACGACGTCGGGCTTTGCGGATTGCAGCGCGCCGATGACGGCGCCGAGGTCGCCGCCGACTTCGATCGGCGTCACGTCGAAGCCCGCCGCGCGCAGTGCCGCGACCACCTGCTGACCCGTGGCCAGGCTGACCTCGCGTTCCGCGGAGACGCCACCCAAGAGCACCGATACGCGCGTCATGCCGCCACCTCGCCGATGCGCTTGATTTCCCATTCCAGGTCGATGCCGGATGTCGCCAGCACCCGTGCCCGGACCTCCTCGCCCAGCCCTTCCAGATCGGCCGCCGTGGCGCCGCCGGTATTGAGCAGGAAATTCGCGTGCAGCTCCGAGACCTGTGCGCCACCGCGCACCAGCCCACGGCAGCCGGCCGCATCCACAAGCGCCCAGGCCTTCTGGCCCGGCGGATTCTTGAAGGTGGAGCCACCGGTGCGGGCGCGCACGGGCTGCGACGCTTCCCGAGCTGTACGGATTTTCGTCATTTCCGCCGCGATCGCTGCGGCATCGCCGGGCTGCGCGCGAAAACGCGCGCGCACGACCACACCGCGTGCCGGCAGCGTGGCGCGGCGATATGCGAAGTGCAGCTCCGCCGCGCTCAGCCGCAGCAGGCCCTGCGGCGTGGCCACCTCCGCCCAATCCAGCGCATCCCCCACCTCGCGCCCATAGGCGCCGGCATTCATCGCGACCGCGCCGCCGATGCTGCCCGGAATGCCGCAGAGGAATTCCAGCCCCGCGAGGCCGGCGGCCGCGGCATGTTCCGCCACCACCGCATCCAGCGCCGCGGCGCCAGCCATGATTCCGTCGGCCTCGACCACCACTTCGCCGAAGCCACGTCCCGCCAGGCGCAGCACCACGCCGCGCACGCCGCCATCGCGGATGATGAGGTTCGAAGCCGCGCCCACCACCGTCAGCGGCGTGGCCTCCGGCAGGTCGCGCAGCAGCAGCAGCAGGTCGTCCACATCCGCCGGCCGCACCAGCCACTCCGCCGGCCCGCCGACGCGGAACCAGGTGAAGGCGGCCAGCGGCGCATCCTGCGTCACGCGCCCGCGCAGCGGCGGCAGGGTGGCGTGCGGGGCCATGTCGCGCGGCGCCGTCACTTCTGGCCCCCGGCCAGCCGCGGCCGGGTGCGGGACTGCAGCGCCAGCAGCTGTTCCGGCAGGGCATGCGCCCAGGTCGTGATGGTGCCGGCGCCGAGGCACACGACATAGTCGCCCGACTTGGCGATGGCATTCACCATCTCCGCCAGGCTGTCGGGCCCGGGCAGCGGCACCACGCTGCGATGCCCGCGGGCACGCAGACCCTCGACCAGCGCATCCCGGTCATAGCCCGGCATCGGCTGCTCGCCGGCGGCATAGACATCGGCCACGATCACCGTCCCGGCGTCGTTCATGCAGGTGCAGAAATCCTCGAAGAGCGAGGCGAGGCGGGAATAGCGGTGCGGCTGCACCACCGCGACCACGTCGCGCGCGCCCGCCTGCCGCGCCGCCTTCAGCACCGCCGCGATCTCCACCGGGTGGTGGCCGTAGTCGTCGATGACGGTGATGCCGCCGGCATCGCCGGTGCGGGTGAAGCGGCGCTTGACGCCCTTGAAGCCCATCAGCGCGGTGCGGATGGTCGCCTCATCCACATCCATCTCGAGGCCGATGGCGATGGCGGCCAGCGCATTCTGCACATTGTGGCTGCCCAGCATCGGCAGGCGCATCGGCTTCAGCGTGCGGCTGCGGCCCGTGGCGCGGTCGCGCACCGCCACCTCGAAGGTCGCGCCCATGCGATCCGTGATCAGCTTCTCCGCCCGCACATCGGCCTGCGGCGAAAAGCCATAGGTGATGATGCGCCGGTCCGACAGGCGCGGGATCATCGCCTGCACCTCGTGGTGGTCGGCGCACAGAACCGCAAAGCCGTAGAAGGGAATATTGCCGACGAACTGGGCGTAACCCTCCTTCATCGCCTCCGCCGTGCCCCAATGGTCCAGGTGTTCCGGGTCCATATTGGTGACCACGGCGCAGACCGCGGGCAGCTTCAGGAAGCTGCCGTCGCTCTCATCCGCCTCCACCACCATCCAGTCGCCAGAGCCGAGGCGCGCATTGGTGCCATAGGCATTGATGATGCCGCCGTTGATCACGGTCGGGTCGAGCTTCGCCGCCTCCAGCACGCAGGCGACCAGGCTGGTGGTGGTGGTCTTGCCATGGGTGCCGCCGATGGCGACAGCCCATTTCAGCCGCATCAGCTCCGCCAGCATCTCGGCGCGCCGCACCACGGGAATGAGGCGCGCACGCGCGGCCTGCACTTCCGGATTGTCCTTCTTCACGGCGGTGGAGGTGACCACGACCTGCGCCGCGCCGAGATTGGCGGCGTCATGCCCCACCATCACCGGAATGCCGCTCTCGCGCAGCCGGGTGACGTTGTAGCCCTCCGCGATATCGCTGCCCTGAACGGAATAGCCGAGGTTGTGCAGCACCTCCGCGATGCCGGACATGCCGATGCCGCCGATGCCCACGAAGTGAATCGGGCCGATGGAAAGGGGCAGCGCGCGCATCAGCGGGACTCCGCCATCGCGTCGGTGCGATGGGCCAAATTCTGTACAAGATCCGCCAGCCGTCGCGCCGCATCCGGGCGCGCCAGCGTGGCGGCCGCCGCGGCCGCGCGGGCCAGCACGGCGGGGGTGGTGAACATCGCCTGCATCTGCCGCGACAGGGCCTCCGGCGTAAAGGCCGGCTGCTTCATGATCCAGGCGGCGCCGGCGCCTTCCAGCAGCCGGCCATTCGCCGTCTGGTGGTCGTCGATCGCATGCGGCAGCGGCACCAGCACGGAAGGCCGCCCGGCGCAGGCCAGCTCCGCCACGGTGGAGGCGCCAGCGCGCGCCACCACCAGATGCGCCATGGCCAGCCGCACCGCGATGTCGCCGAAGAAGGGCGAGAGATCCGCCGGCACGCCAGCCTCCCGATAGGCGGCCTCGACCCGCGGCAGATCCTCCGCCCGCGTCTGCTGCGTCACCACCAGGCGCTGGCGCAGCCCCTCCGGCAGCAGCGCCACCGCGCCCGGCACGATATCCGCAAAGATGCGCGCGCCGAGGCTCCCGCCCAGCACCAGCAGGCGGATCGCGCCATCCTCGCCCGGTGCCGCGAAACCCTGGCCGGTCAGCGCGGCGAGCGCCGGCCGCACAGGATTGCCCACCACCTCGACATGGGCGGAGGACGGCACGCGCGCCGTATCCGCGGCCGAAAGCGCCAGCAGATCGGCGCCCGGCGCCAGCAGCCGGTTGGCGCGGCCGAGCACGCCGTTCTGTTCATGCAGCGCCGTTGCCGGCCGCGTCGCACTCGGCAGCGTGCGCGCCGCGAGTAGCGGCGGGACGGAGGGATAGCCGCCGAAGCCGATGACCGCGGCGGCATCCAGCCGCATCAGGATGCTGCGCGCTTCGATGGTGCCAGCGGCCAGCGCCAGCGCACCGCGCGCCGCGCCGCGCACACCGCGGCCGGCGAGGCCCGAGCCCTTCAGCACGAAGCGTTCCGCATTGCCGAAGGCCGGGCTTTCATAGGCCGCGCTGCGCGCATCGGTCATCAGCGCGATACGTTCGCCGCGCGCCACCAGCTCCGCCGCCAGCGCCTCCGCCGGAAACAGATGGCCGCCGGTGCCCCCGGCGGCGATGACGATGGGGCGGACGGCAGGACCGCGCATCATCGATCGTCCTCGGCGCGCGACAGGCGGCGGCGCGTCAGCGCCAGCAGCATGCCCATCCCGAGCGCGATGGCGATGACCGAGGACCCGCCATAGGAGACGAAGGGCAGCGTCATGCCCTTGGTCGGGATCAGGTGCAGGGTGGAGGCCATGTTGATGAAGCTCTGCAGCCCGAACTGCGTCAGCAGCCCGGCGCAGGCCAGCACCACGAAAAGATCGGTCTCCCCCAGCAGCCGCACCAGTCCCCGCACCACGACGAAGGCGAAGAGCGCCAGGATCACCAGGCAGACCACCAGGCCGAATTCCTCGCCGGCCACGGCGAAGACGAAGTCCGCATGCGCATCCGGCAGCACGTTCTTGATGCGGCCCTCGCCGGGGCCACGGCCCAGCAGCCCGCCATTGCCGAAGGCCTCCAGCGCCACCTCCGCCTGGTAGTTGTCGGCATTGGGGTCGAGGAAGCGGGCCACGCGGGACTGCACATGCGGGAACAGGAAATAGGCGCCGACCGCACCGGCCACGCCACAGGCCCCGGCCACCGCCACGATCACCATGTTCAACCCGGCCACGAAGAACTGCGCGAAGAACACGGCGGTGACCACCAGCAGCATGCCGATATCCGGCTGCCGCTGCAGCAGCAGCGCGATGATGACGAAGAGCAGCACGGCCAGCGCCGTGGCGCCGTAGCGCTTGTTCAGCTTGCCCTCCGAGATCAGCCAGGCGGCCACCACGGCGAAGCAGGGCTTCAGGAATTCGGAGGGCTGCAGGGATCCGATGCCGGGCAGGGAGATCCAGCGCCGCGCGCCCTTGATCTCGGCGCCCACCACCAGCGTCGCCGCCACCATCACGATGGCGCCGCCGAGGCCGAGCCAGGCCAGCAGCCGCACCTGCTTCACCGTCAGCATGGAGACCAGCACCATCACGCTGGCCGCCAGCGCCAGATAGGCGATCTGCCGCATGAAGAACATGTTGCGCGACGCCGCGCCGATGCGCTCCGCCACCGCCGGGCTCGCCGCCAGCATCATCACATAGCCGAAGCCGATCAGCGTCAGCAGGGCCGCCAAGGTCCAGCGATCGACCGTCCACCACCAGCGGCCGAGCGTCGAGGTATCCGCGCGCGAGACCTGGATCATGCCGCCTTCCCCCTCTCCGCGGATGCCATGGCCTGCACCAGCGCCCGGAAGCGGTCGCCGCGTGCATCGAAGCCGGTGAACTGGTCCCAGGAAGCCGCGGCCGGCGAGAGCAGCACCACCTCCGCCCCCGTGGCCCGTGCCGCGGCGGCGGCGGCCGGCACGGCCTCCTCCAGCGTGCCCGCGACCTCATGCGGCACGCCGTGGTGGGCCAGCGTCGCCGCGAAGGCGGGGCCGTCGCGGCCGATCAGGATGGCGCGGGCGATGCGCGGGAAATACGGCGCGAGACTCTCGATGCCGCCTTCCTTGCCGGTGCCGCCGGCGATCCAGACGACGCGGTCATAGGAGGCCAGCGCACGCGCCGCGCTCTCGGCATTCGTCGCCTTGCTGTCATTGACGAAGCGCAGCCCGCCGATCTGCCCCACCTGCTCCTGCCGATGCGGCAGCCCGGCGAAGCTGTGCAGGCCGCGCGCGACATCGGCACGCGTCAGGCCGAGGGCCAAGGCGGTGGCCGCCGCGGCTGCGGCATTTTGTGCATTGTGTGCACCTGGCAGGGCAGGGGCCGCGCCGAGATCGGCGATCTCGCCGGCCTCGTCACGCAGGCTGCGGCCCTCGGCCCAGATGCCGCCCGGCACGGGGCGAAAACCTGAAATCGGGATCATCTTTCCGGCCAGTCCCGCGGCCATGGCTGTGGACAAATCATCGTCCTGCCCGAGCACGCAAAAATCCTCGCGGCCCTGCCGCGCGAAGATATTCATCTTCGCAGCAGCATAGCCGGCCATGCTTCCATGGCGGTCGAGGTGGTCAGGGCTCAGGTTCAGCATGACCCCCACCTTGAAGCCGACCGTCGCGATTCGCTCCAAGCTATAGCTGGACATTTCGAGGGTGTAGAACCCTTCCGACCCCAACATGTTGAGTCCGAGAGCGGCCGGCCCGAGATTGCCGCCGACCTCCGAGATCCGCCCCGCGCCGGTCAGGATATGGTGCAGCAGCGCGGTGGTGGTGGACTTGCCATTGGTGCCGGTGATGCCGAGGAAGGCCGCCCGGCTGCCCGCCGCGCGCACCGCGCGAAACAGGAATTCCACGTCGCAGAGGATCGGCACGCCGGCCGCCCGCGCCGCCTCCGCGGCCGGATGCGGCCTCGGCAGGGTGTGCGGGATGCCGGGCGAGAGCAGCAGCGCATCCGCCGTCATGCGGCCCTGCGCAGGATCACTTAACGCAAAACCCGCCGCCTCCGCCGCCGCGCGGGCCGGCGCGCCGTCGTCCCAGCAGGTGACCTCCGCGCCCCATTCCAGCAGCCGCGCCGCCGCCGGCAGCCCGGCGCGGCCGAGGCCGACCACCGCGATGCGCTGGCCGGCAAATGGCCGAAAGCCCGTGCCGGGGCGGCTTTCCATGTTCATCGCAGCTTCAGCGTCGAAAGGCCGATCAGGCCGAGGATCATGGCGATGATCCAGAAGCGGATGACGATGGTGGGCTCCGCCCAGCCCTTCTTCTCGAAGTGGTGGTGCAGCGGCGCCATCAGGAAGACGCGCTGGCCGGTGCGCTTGAACCAGAAGACCTGGATGATGACGGACAGCGTCTCCACCACGAAGAGCCCGCCGACGATCGCCAGCACGATCTCATGCTTCGTGGCCACCGCCACCGCACCCAGCGCGCCACCCAGGGCGAGCGATCCGGTATCGCCCATGAACACGGCGGCCGGCGGCGCATTGAACCACAGGAAGCCGAGGCTCGCGCCGATCAGCGCCGAGCAGAACACCGCCAGTTCGCCGGACCCCGCCACCGCATGCAGCTGCAGATGATCGGCAAATATGCGGTTGCCGACGAGATAGGCGATCAGCGCGAAGACGCCGGCCGCGATCATCACCGGCACGATGGCCAGGCCATCCAGCCCATCCGTCAGGTTCACGGCGTTGGAGGCGCCCATCATCACCAGCATGGCGAGGATCGGGAAGGCGTAGCCGAGCGAGATCAGCACTTCCTTGAAGACCGGCACGGCCAGCTTGTCGGACAGCGCCTCGGGCATCAGCCAGCCCAGCCACACGGCGGCCACCAGGCCGATCACCGCCTGGGCGATCAGCTTGGCGCGGCCCGACACGCCCTTGGTGTTGCGCTTGGTCACCTTCAGCCAGTCATCGGCGAAGCCCAGCGCGCCATAGCCCAGCGTCACCATCAGCACACACCAGACAAAGCCGTTGCGCAGATCGGCCCAGAGCAGCGTGGAGCCGGTGAGGGCCAGCAGGATCAGCATGCCGCCCATGGTGGGCGTGCCCTTCTTGGTCAGCAGGTGGCTCGCCGGACCGTCCTCGCGGATCGGCTGGCCGCCATTCTGCTTGGCGCGCAGCCAGCGGATCAGCATCGGCCCGAAGAACAGGGCGATGATCAGCGCGGTGATGCAGGCCGCGCCGGCCCGGAAGGTGACGTAGCGCACCACATTGAACAGCGCGAAGCTCTCGGCCATGGGGGCGAGCAGGTGGAAGATCATGCAGTCGGGCCTTCAGTCAGTGCCTGCACCACGGTCTTCATGCCCGTCGCGAGACTGCCTTTGACAAGAACGGCGTCGCCATCGCGAAGGGCGGCGACGACGAGAGGCGCGAGCTCGGCCGATTTTTCGGCCCAGGCGCCAATTCGGGAAGCGGGCAGGGCGTCCAGCGCGTGGCGCATCATCGGGCCGCAGGCGAAGACCAGATCCGCCGCCTCCGCGATATGCGGCGCGAGACCCGCATGTTCATCGCGCGAAAAATCGCCGAGTTCACCCATCTGCCCCAGCACCGCCACGCGCCGCCGCGCCGGCAGCAGCTTGAGCAGTGCCAGCGCCGCGCGCATCGAGGGCGGCTGGCCGTTATAGGCCTCGTCCAGCAGCGTGGCGCTGCCGCCATCCGCGGTGGCGATGCGGCGCCGGTCGCCGCGCCCCTGCAGCGCGCGGAAATCCCGCAGCGCGCCGGCCGCCTGCGCGACATCGAGGCCCAGCGCCGCGACAACCGCCAGCGCGGCGACCGCATTATGCACCATGTGCAGCCCAGGCGTGCCGAGCCGGAAATCGAGCCGCGTCCCTGCAACCTCGGCGGTGACATCGCTGCCTTCCGCATCCGTCTCCAAGCGGGTGGCGCGCGCGTCGCCGCCCTCACCGAATGTCAGGACTTTCGCGGCGCCGGCCGCAGCGCGCAGCAGCCCCAGAAATTCGCTCTCCGCCGGCAGCACCGCCGTGCCGCCGGGCAGCAGCCCGGACAGGATCGCGGACTTCTCCCGCGCGATCGCCTCCAGGCTGCCCATATGGCCGAGATGCGCGGCGGCGATGGTGGTGATGACGGCCACATGAGGCCGGGCGAGGGCCGAGAGCGGCGCGATCTCGCCCGGATGGTTCATGCCCATCTCGATGATCGCGAAGGCGCTCTCGCGCGGCATGCGGGCGAGCGTCAGCGGCACGCCCCAATGGTTGTTGTAGCTGGCCACCGCCGCATGCGTGGCGCCGGCGGTGGAGAGCAGCGCGCGCAGCATCTCCTTCGTCGTCGTCTTGCCGACGCTGCCGGTCACGCCCACGACCTGGGCCGCGCAGCGCGCCCGCGCCGCCGCACCCAGGGCGCGCAGCCCTTCCAGCGTCTCCGCCACACGCAGCAGCCGAGCATCGCCGGCCAGCTCCGCCGGCACATGGTCCACCAGTGCCGCCGCGGCGCCGCGCGCCAGGGCGCCGGCGACGAAATCATGCCCGTCGCGCGCATCGCGCAGCGCGACGAACAACTCGCCCGGCGCCACGCTGCGGCTGTCGATCGACACGCCGCTGACGCAAAGCTCCGCCGCAAGCGTCCCGCCCGTCGCGGCGCGAAGTTCCGCGCTGGTCCAGAGCGCGCTCATGCCAGCCCCGCCGCCGCGCGCACCACCGCGGCATCGTCGAAGGGCAGCGTTTCCCGCCCGATGGTCTGGCCGCTCTCATGGCCCTTGCCGGCCACCGCCAGCACATCCCCCGGCCGCAGCGCGGCGACGGCGCGGAGGACGGCGCCGGCGCGGTCGCCGGCATCGATGCCGCCGGGGCAGGCGGCCAGCACCGCGGCGCGGATCACGGCCGGATCCTCGCTGCGCGGATTGTCATCCGTCACCCAGCAGACATCGGCCTGCGCCGCGCAGGCTGCGCCCATCAGCGGGCGCTTGCCCGGGTCCCGGTCGCCGCCGGCGCCGAACAGCACATGCAGCCGCCCACCGGGCGCCACATGTGCGCGCAGCGCGCGCAGCAGTCGCTCCAGCGCATCCGGCGTATGCGCGTAGTCCACGTAGATGGCGGCGCCATTCGCCAGCCGCGCCGCCAGTTCCATCCGCCCGCGCACGCCCTGTAGGCGCGGCAGCAGTTCGAAGACGCGCGCCGGCGCCATCCCGGTGCCGATCGCGAGCCCCGCCGCCATCAGCACGTTATCCGCCTGGAAGCGGCCCGGCAGGGCCAGGCGCAGCCGTTCGCGCAGCCCGAACCCCTCCATGATGAGGTCCTGGCCTTCCGGCAGCGGCGCCTGCGCCACCAGGCGCAGCGTCTCGCCGGCCTCGCCCACCGTCAGCAGCCGCAGCCCGCGCGCGGCGGCGATGGCGCGCAGCGCCTGCAGCGTCGCGCCGTCCATCTCCGCATTCGCCACCGCCGCGGCGCCTTCCGGCAGCAGCGTATCGAACAGCCGCAGCTTGGCCGCGCGGTAGTGGTCCATGTCGCCGTGATAGTCGAGGTGGTCGCGCGTCAGATTGGTGAAGCCGGCGGCCGCCAGCCGCACGCCATCCAGCCGCCGCTGCTCCAGCCCATGCGAGGAAGCCTCCAGCGCCGCTGCCTCGAAGCCCGCCTGCGCCAGCCTGGCCAGCATCGCCTGCAGCGCCACGGGATCCGGCGTGGTCAGCGAGGGGCCTTCCGGGAAGCCTGCCGCGCGCAGGCCGAGCGTGCCGAGCGAGGCGGCGCGATGGCCGTCCAGCGTCCAGAGCTGGCGCAGGAAATCCACGCTGCTGGTCTTGCCGTTGGTGCCGGTGACGGCGATGCAGACCCGCGGCTGCGCGCCGTGGAAGGCGGCCGCGATCAGCGCCAGCGCGCGGCGCGGATCGGCGGCCAGCAGCAGCGGCCGCGCCGGCACCTCCTGCGGCCATTCCGTGCCTTCCGGCGCCAGCACGGCGGCGGCGCCGGCCGCCACGGCCTGGGCGATGAAGCGGCGGCCATCGGCCTGGGCGCCGGGCAGGGCGGCGAAAAGATCGCCTGGCGCGACCTGGCGGCTATCCGCCGTCAGCCCACCCAGGGCCGGCAGCGCGGCCGGGACGGAAAGGTCGGGGATCGCGCGCAGCAGATCGTCCAGGCGGCGCGCGGCAGGGGTCTCATCGGGGCGCAATGCTCGCCTCCCGCAACAAGGCGGGGCTCTGCGTCGGGCGTCCGGGGGCCTCGGCGGCACGGCTGGGCGGGGTGGCAGGGGCCGGCGTGGTTGCGGCGCGGGCCGGCGCGACCGGGGAGGTGCCGCGCGGCCGGCCGGGCTGCATCGGGATGGACAGCGCCGCCTGGATCTCGTTCATCCGCTCCGTCTCCGGCGCCATGCCGAGGATGGGGGCGACGCGACGCACGATCTCGCCTGCCGCCGGCGCGGCCACCCAGCCCGCGGTGGCGAAGCCGTGGCTGCGCGCATTCGGCGTCGGCTCGTCCACCATCACATAGACCGCATAGCGCGGGGCATGGATCGGGAAGGCGCCGACGAAGGCGGCGATGCGCTTGTTCTGCAGATAGCCGCCATTCGGCCCGGTCTTCTGCGCCGTGCCGGTCTTGCCGCCGACGAAATAGCCCGGGACATCGGCGCTGCGGGCGGAGCCATCCGTCACCACCAGCCGCATCAGCCGGCGCATGGTGGCAGATGTCCCCTCGCTGATCACGCGGGTGCCTTCGGCGACGGTGCCGGGCGGCTGCGCCAGCAGCGTCGGCTGCCGCAGGATGCCGCCATTGGCGATCGCGCTGGCGCCGGTGATGACATGCAGCGGCGTCACGGAAATGCCGTGGCCGAAGCCGATGGTCATGGTGTTGATCTCACGCCAGGCATTCGGGCGCGGGATCAGCGGCACCGCGGTTTCCGGCAGTTCGATGCCGATGCGCGAGCCCATGCCCATGCGCACCATGAATTCCCGGTGCCGCTGCGGCCCCACGGCGGCGGCCATATGGGCGGAGGCGAGGTTAGACGAATAGGCCAGGATCTCCGGCAGGGCGAGCCAGCGATTCTTGCCGCGATAGTCGTTGATGGTGAAGCGGCCGAAGCGGATCGGGCGGGAGGCATCGTAGCCGCCCCAGATATTCACCGTGCCCAGATCCAGCGCCATGGAGGCGGTGAGCAGCTTGAAGGTGGAGCCCGGCTCATAGACACCGACGGTGGCGCGGTTGAAGCGCGGATTGTGGCCGCGCTCGTCGGCGCCCGGCGTCACTGCTTCCACCCGCGCCGGCTCGGCCAGGTCGAAGTCGGGCAGGGAGACCATGCCGATCACCTCGCCGCTCTGCACATCCATGAGGATGCCGGCGCCGCCGATGCCGTTATAGTCGGTGATGGCGTGCTGCACCGCATCGCGCAGCGCCAGCTGCACGCGCACATCGACGGACAGGCGCAGATCCTCGCCGCGCCGCAGCCGCAGGCGCTCGTCGAAATAGCGCTCGACGCCCGCCGTGCCGTTGCCGTCCACATCGACGCCGCCGAGGATATGGGCCGCGGAGCGGCCCTGCGGATAGATGCGGCGCTCGGCCTCCTCGAAGTAGAGGCCCGGGATGCCCAGCGAATTCACCGCCTGCTGCTCGCGCGGCGTCAGGGCGCGGGCGAGGTAGGCGAATTGACGCTCCCCGCTCAGCCGCGCCGCGACCCGCTCCTCATTCAGCTGCGGCAGCACGCGCACCAGCCGGCGCGCCACGCCGGCCGGGTCGGTGATCTCGCTCGGATTGGCATAGAGCGCCGTGATCGGCAGCGTCACCGCCAGCAGCTCGCCATTGCGGTCGGTGATGGCGCCACGGCCAGGCAGGTGCTCGGCGGGGGGTGTGTTCTGCCGCACCATGGCGGCCAGCCGCTTCGGCTCCGCCGGGGAGATCAGCGTGGCATCGGCCAGCCGCGCGGCCACGGCGCCGAACAGCAGCGCGAAGCCGCCGGCCGCGATCAGCAGGCGCGACCGGGTGCGTTCCATCACCGCACGCCGGACCAGCTCCGGCTGGCCCACCCGCACCACATCGGTACGCGGGGCGGCGGCCTGGCCCAGGGTGCGGCCGGCGGGCAGGGCGTCCGGGGCGGGCGGGAGGGGGGACATGCGGCGGCTCAGCGCGCGCGCGGCGGCGCAAGGTCGCTGCCACGGTCGAGCGTCGCGGCGGCGGCGGAGGAGAAGGGCACCGGCGGCGCCATCATCGGCCGGCCGATGCCGAGGGAGGAGGCCCCGCCGAGCGCGGAGACATAGGTCGGCGCCGGCGGGGCCGCCTGGGTGGTGCGGATCGTCGGCGTGCTGGGGGCAGGGGCGATATGGATGGCCGGCTGCACCGCTCGGCTCGGGGCCGGCGCCGCGGCCTGGGCGCTGGGGGTGGGGCTGGGCGTGGGGCGTGGGGCCGCATCGCGCAGCGGCGCGGCGCGGGCGGGCACCGGCGGGGTCATGCGTGGCGTCGCGCGCTGCGCGGCCAGGGTGGCGGCCAGGGCCTGCGGGGCGGGCGCTTCCTCGGTCTGGCGCAGGTCATCGGTGGCGGCGCGGCGCGGCGCCTCCGCCGTGCGGCTGGGCGCGGGCGCGGCGGCGCGGGCCGGCGGTGCCGCGGCCGTGGCGGGGGCAGGGGCAGGGGCAGGGGCCGGCGTGGCCGGCACCGGGGTCTGCGCCGCGGCCAGCATCACCGGGGCGCCACGCGGTGTCTCCGGCACGAAAAGGTTCGGCGGGCCGGCGAAGGCAACCGCGGTCGGCAGGCGGCGCACCATGTCCGGCAGGCGGGTGAATTGCTGCGGCTGCATCGGCTCCAGCGGCAGGTGGCGCAGCGCCACCTCGCGCAGCCGGCCCGGCTCGTTCAGCAGTGCCCATTCGGCGCGCAGGATGGAGGTGCGGTCGCGTGCCGCCTCGATCTGCCGCCAGATCTCGCGCAGCTCCCGGTCCTGGGTCGCGACCTGGTGCTTCACCTGGTACAGCCAGGCCCCGGCCCCGGCGAAGGCGCAGAAGCAGAGGATGGTGAAGGGCCGGATCATGCGGTGATTCCCTGGCTCGTCGGGTCGCGGCGTTCGAGGGCCCGCAGGCGGGCGGACCGGGCGCGCGGATTGGCGTGAAGCTCCGCATCCCCGGGCCGCAGCGCGCGGAAGGTCAGCAGGTCGAAGTCCGGCACGGAAGGCGGCAGCAGCGCAGCGGGATCGTGACGGGAGGCCGCGCCGGCACGGCCGGCGGCGCCCACCATGGCGCGCTTCACCAGCCGATCCTCCAGCGAGTGGAAGGAGACGACGACCAGCCGCCCGCCGGGCGCCAGCAGCGCCTGCGCCGCGGCCAGGCCGCGCTCGATCTCGCCCAGCTCGTCATTCACCGCGATGCGCAGCCCCTGGAAGGACCGCGTGGCGCCATCGATGCCCGAAGGGTCGCGCGGCACCGCGCCGCGGACGATCTCGGCCAGCCGCGCGGTGGTGGTGATGGGCGCGGCCGCGCGCTCGCGCAGGATGGCGCGGGCGACGCGGCGGGCATGCCGTTCCTCGCCGAAATCGGAGAGGATGGCGGCCAGCTCGCGCTCCGGCAGCGTGTTCACGAGGTCCGCCGCCGTCGGCCCGTCGCGGCCCATCCGCATGTCGAGCGGCCCGTCATGGCGGAAGGAGAAGCCGCGCTCCGCCTGGTCGATCTGGAAGGAGGAGACGCCGAGGTCCATCACCACGCCATCCAGCGCGCCGATGCCATGGGCGGCGAGACTGTCGAGCATGTCGCCGAAGCAGGACTGCACCAGATGCAACCGTCGCGGATACTTGGCGGCCAGCGCCGCACCGCGCGCGATGGCATCCGGGTCGCGATCGAGCGCCCAGAGCGTGCAATCCGCCGCGGCCAGGATGGCGGCGGCATAGCCGCCACCGCCGAAGGTGGCATCGAGGTAGATGGCGCCGTCGCGCGGCTGCAGTAACGCCAGAACTTCCTCCAGCATGACGGGGATATGGCCGGTCATGGCACGCTCTTCGGAGTCGTGTTGAGCCCTGTTGCAGCAAGCGTCAGTCGCATTTCGCGCGCCTTCTGCTTCGACTCCAGCACATGGGCGCGGCCGGCTGCCTCATTCCAGATCTCGAAACGATTTCCCTTGCCAAGGAAGACGACCTGGTCGCCGAGGGCGGCATCGGCGATCAGATCCTCGGGCAGCACCAGGCGGCCCTCGCCATCCAGCTTCAGCATCTCGCTGCCGGCGATGAGCGTGGATTCCAGCAATTCGCGCTCCTCGGAAAAATGCGGCAGGGCCTCGATACTGTCGACGATCTGCTGGAAAACCGGGCGCGAACGTGCCTCGATGCAGGGATGGGTGTGGGAGACACGAAAGACCAGCTGGTTGGTGGCGGCAGCCTCCAGCTCTGCGCGGAAGGGCGCGGGCACGGAAATGCGGCCCTTGCGGTCCAGCTTTCCAGTATGCGTGCCCACGAATTGGGTCATCGCGCGATGCTGTTGCCCCCAAAGGCGGCCGCTGGGCCGCCGTTCCCCGCTCAGCGGCCGGCGAGGCCCCCCGACCTCGCCGGCTCGCCCGACCATCCCGTTCGAAGCCCCTATTTGCCCCCCCGAGCAGGGCCCCGCATGGGATAACCAGGGAATACCCGGGATTTTCTGGGTGAGCAAGCTAAATCCGGGCTTCCAGCGCATGGCTGCGCGGAAAAAATCACGCCTTAACAGATGATTAGCGGCGAGTTCTCCCGGAAGGGCGGAGAAAACTGCGCGTGATGACGTTCTGGACCAGAAATTCTTGGTTTGTTCTTGTTCCGACGCGCGCCAGGGGCGCTTCGTGTCGGCTTCGGTGGCGCCGGGCGGCCTGTAAGCCGGGTTCTGTCCCCGCCTTGCGACGGTGGACGACCATTCCTCTGGAGCCTGCGTCGCCGCAGGCTTCACGCGGCCAACCCGGGCTGCGGGGCGAGAATGCCCCTGCGTCCACCCCCTCCGAGAAGGGGATCACGCCGGCCGCCCCTATTCGGCCTTGCTCCCGGTGGGGTTTGCCCTGCCTCCCCCGTTGCCGGGGGAGCGGTGCGCTCTTACCGCACCCTTTCACCCTTACCGCGGGCTGAACCCATTGGGCGCAGGCCGAGGCGGTTTGCTTTCTGTGGCACTTTCCCTGGGGTTTGACCCCCGCCGGTCGTTGACCGGCACCGTATTCCCGTGGAGCCCGGACTTTCCTCCAGCCTCTTGCGAAGCCAGCGGTCGCCCAGCCACCCGGCGCCGCGCGTCACATCGCGCGTGCGGGCCCCGCGGTCAATCGGCTTCGGCGGCAAATCCGGCGCGCCGGTCCTTGGCGGGGTCCAGTGCGGCCGCCACCGCGGCCAGCCGGCCCAGCGTCTCCGCATCCGCCTCGCCATCCACCCGCCCCTGGCGCCAGCGGCGCTGGAAGGCGCGCAGCAGCACGGGCGGCGGCAGGTCCGTGCGATAGCCGATGCGGCCGAGCAGCGTCAGCGCATCCGCCTCCGGCCTGGCCACGCCCTCCGGCCAGAGGCCGACGCCATTGGCGGCGAGGCCCGGCCAGTCGAAGAGCTCGCCCGGATCCTCCTTGCGATCGGGGGCGATATCCGAATGCGCCACCACGTCGCGCGGCGCGATGGCGTGGCGGGACAGGATGGAAAGGCACAGGTCGCAGACCGCGGCCATCTGCAGCGCGGGGAAGGGGCGGTAGCCGAATTCATGGCCGGGATTGACGATCTCGATGCCGATCGAGCGGCCGTTCAGCAGGCTGTGGCCGCGCCAGTGGGAGATTCCGGCATGCCAGGCGCGCCGGTCCTCCGGCACCAGCCGGAACACGGCGCCATCCTCCTCCACCACATAGTGGCTGGAGACGCGCGAGGCCGGGTCGCGCAGCCGCGCGATCGCCTCCGCGCCGCTGCGCATGCCGGTGTAGTGCAGCACCAGCATGTCCACGGGCCCGGGGCGCTCGTCGTGGTTCGGGCTGGGCGCTTCGTGGATCACAGGCCGCGCTGCCGCTTGATCCTGTCCCAGGCGGCATTGATGTCGGCCACCTTGCGCGTCGCGCGGTCGACGAATTCGGCCGGCACGCCGCGCGCGGCGAGGCCATCCGGGTGGTTCTCCCGCATCAGCTTTCGCCAGGCCAGGCGCACCTCCTCATCGCTGGCCGTGGGCGGCAGGCCGAGCACCGCATAGGCGTCGATCTCCTCCACCCGCCGCTGGGCCGCGCCGCCCTGGCCCGCCTGGCCGCCCTTGGCGCGGTCCCATGCCGGGGCATCCAGCCCGAAGCGCTGGTGCACGCCCTGCAGCAGGCGCAGCTCGCCATTGGTGATCGGGCCATCGGCGCGGGCGATGTAGAACAGCGCCGCCAGCACATCCTCCAGCATCGCGCGATTGTCGGCGAAGGCCTCGCCCAGGCGTTCCGCGAAGGGCTCCCAGCCGCCGGTGTCGCGCCGCGCCTCGTCGAACATCTGCGCCACTTCGCGCAGGTTCTGCGGCGGGATGCGGAACATCGCCTTGAAGGCGTCGATCTCCGACCGCTGCACCGGCCCATCCGCCTTGGCCAGCTTGGCCGAGAGCACGATGACCGAGATCGCGAAGAGCGTTTCCTTATTGCCAAGCAGCGCGGCGAGGTCCGCCGCGCCGGGCCCGATGCGCCCACCCCCGGGCCCCTGGTCCGCCGCATGGCCCAGCGCCGCGCCCATCACCGCGCCGAGCGGCCCGCCGGTGACGAAGCCGGCGACGCCGCCCAGCAATTTGCCCCAGATGCTCAAGACCGCCTCGCCACTGTCCCGTCGGTCCTAGCATGGGGCCCGCCCATTCTAAATGGTCGCGGCCGCTCCGGCTAAATGGTCGCGGCCGCCCGGGCCGCCTGGTCGTAGAAGCCGGACAGGCCGCGCAGCAGCTCCGCCACCTGCGAAAGCTGCGCCTCCGCCGGGCCGGCCGCGCGCAGCGGGCGGGCGAGCAGGCGCTCCCGCACCTCGGCGTAAGCCGCGCAGAGCGCGGCCCCGGCCTCCGTCGCCGCCACCAGCTTTTCCTTCCCCGCGCGGCCGGTGGCGACCAGCCCGGCCTCCTCCAGCTTGCGGATGGCATAGCTGGCGATGTGCGTATCCTCGATATCCAGCACCAGCAGGATATCGGCCAGGCGCTTCGGCCGGTCGCGGTGGCGTACCGTGTGCAGGATGAGGATTTCCGTCACCGACATCCCGGGCCGCCCGGCGGCGGCCATGCAGCGCACCATCCAGCGGTTGAACCCGTGCCCCGCCAGGATCAGCCCGTATTCCACCTCCGACAGCCCCGGGGAGGCGCCGGCGGCGAGATGGGCGGAGGAGACCACGGGTTCGGCGGGCATGGCATTCTCCATGGGCATCGGGAAAAACGTTGACGATTTATCGACGAATTGTCAATGAATCCGCGGGGCTTCCCCGGCCTTGCGCCGCCGGGTCCCGGATGTGATCAGCGATGGCGCAAAGGGGTCTGGACATGAGCGGCTGGCAGTTCTGGATCGATCGCGGCGGCACTTTCACCGATATCGTGGCGCGCGACCCGCAGGGGCGCCTCTCCACCCGCAAGCTGCTCTCCGAGAATCCCGGCCGCTATCGCGACGCCGCGGTGGCCGGCATCCGCGCCTGCCTCGGCCTCGCCGTGGACGCGCCGATCCCACCCGGCACGATCGAGGCGGTGAAGATGGGCACGACCGTCGCCACCAATGCGCTGCTGGAGCGCAAGGGCGAGCGCGTGCTGCTGCTGGTCAATCGCGGCTTTGCGGACATGACCCGCATCGGCAACCAGGCCCGCCCGCGCCTCTTCGACCTGCAGGTGAAGCTGCCAGAACTGCTGCAGGAAGACGTGGCGGAAATCGGCGGCCGCATGGCCGTGGACGGCACCGAGATCGAGGCGCTGGACGAAGACGCCGCCCGCGCGGCGCTGGCCGCCGCCCATGCCAGGGGCATCCGCGCCGTCGCCATCGCCTTCATGCATGCCTGGGCCTATCCGGCGCATGAGCTGCGCGTCGGCGAGTTGGCGCGCGAGGCCGGCTTTTCGCAGGTCAGCCTGAGCCACCAGGCAAGCCCTCTGCCGCGCATCGTGCCGCGTGCCGATACCACCGTGGTGGACGCCTATCTCTCGCCCATCCTGCGCCGCTATGTGGAGCAGGTGGCTGGCGAGCTTCCGGGGGTGAAGCTGTACTTCATGCAGAGCTCGGGCGGCCTGGCCGAGGCCCGCAGCTTCCAGGGCAAGGACGCCATCCTCTCCGGCCCCGCCGGCGGCATTGTGGGCGCCGCGCGCACCGCGGCGATGGCAGGCTTCGAAAAAATCATCGGCTTCGACATGGGCGGCACCAGCACCGATGTCGCGCTCTATGCAGGCGAGTTCGAGCGCGCCTTCGAGACGCAGGTGGCCGGCGTGCGGATGCGCGCGCCGATGATGGCGATCAACACCGTGGCGGCCGGTGGCGGCTCCATCCTGAAATTCGATGGCGCCCGTTTCCGCGTCGGCCCGGAAAGCGCCGGCGCCGTGCCCGGCCCGGCCTGCTACCGCCGCGGCGGCCCGCTGACCGTGACGGATGCGAATGTCATGGTCGGCAAGATCCAACCGAGCCAGTTCCCGGCCATCTTCGGCCCGAACGGCGACCAGCGGCTGGACGCCGATATTGTCCGCACAAAGTTTGCCGAACTCGCCGCCGAGATCGAAGCTGCCACCGGCCAGCCCCAGGATCCGCAGGCCGTCGCGGAAGGTTTCCTGCGCGTGGCCGTCGCCAATATGGCCAATGCCATCAAGCAGGTCTCGATCCAGAAGGGCCACGACGTCACCCGCTACGCCCTGCAATGCTTTGGTGGCGCCGGCGGCCAGCATGCCTGCCTGGTGGCGGATGAGCTCGGCATGGAGACAGTCTTCCTGCACCCCTTCGCCGGCGTGCTTTCGGCCTATGGCATGGGCCTGGCCGACCAGAGCGCGATCCGCGAGGCTGCGGTCGAGGCGCCGCTGACGCCTGACTCTATGGACGACCTCGCCACGCGCCTCGATGCGCTGGACCAGGCGGGGCGGGAGGAGCTGGCGCGCCAGGGTGCCGCCGCCCCCGCGCTGCGCACCGCCCGCCGCCTGCATCTGCGCTATGCCGGCACCGACAGCTTCTTGCCCGTTCCTTTCGGCACCCATGCCGAGGTGCTGGACGCCTTCACCAATGCACATCGCCAGCGCTTCGGCTTCGCCACGCCGGAACGCCAGGTGGTGGTGGAAGCCTGCGTCGTCGAAGTGACCTCGCCCGGCGAGCAGGTGGAGGAGGAGGCGCTGGCCGCGCGCGGGACCGGCGAGCCGGAACCGCTGGCCATGGTTGAGGTTTTCGCCGCCGGCGCCCTCCGGAAAGCCCCGGTGCTCGACCGCGACGCGCTGCGCGCCGGCGACCGCATCGCCGGCCCGGCCCTGATCCGCGAGGCCATCGCCACCACCGTCATCGAGCCCGGCTGGACCGCCGAGGTCACCCCGCGCAACCACATGATCCTGCGCCGCACGGAACAGCGTGAGGCCGCTCGCGTGGCGGATGCCACGCGCGTGGACCCGGTGATGCTCGAACTGTTCAACAACCTCTTCATGTCGATCGCCGAGCAGACCGGCGCGGTGCTGCAGAACACCTCGCTCTCCGTGAACATCAAGGAACGACTCGACTTCTCCTGCGCCATCTTCGATGCCAGCGGCCGCCTCGTCGCCAATGCGCCGCATGTGCCGGTGCATCTTGGCGCCATGGGCGAGAGCGTGCGCACCGTCATCCGCACCCGCGGCGCCACGTTGCGGCCGGGCGATGTCGTGGCCCTGAACAACCCGTTCAACGGCGGCACGCATCTGCCGGATGTCACCGTCATCACGCCCGTCTTCGATCAGGCCGGTACGGAAATCCTGTTCTTCGTCGGCTCCCGCGGCCACCACGCCGATATCGGCGGCCTTACCCCTGGCTCCACCCCGCCGGGGTCGAAGACCCTGGAGGAGGAAGGCGTCGTCATCGACGATTTCCTGCTGGTTGCCGAAGGCAGGATGCGGGAGGCCGAGTTCCGCGCCCTGCTGGCCTCCGCGCGCTACCCCGCGCGCAGCCCGGACGTGAACGTCGCCGACATCACCGCCCAGGTCGCCGCCAACGAGAAGGGCGTGCAGGAGCTGCGCCGGGCCGTCGCCGATTTCGGGCTGGAGACGGTGCGCGCCTATATGCGCCACGTGATGGACAATGCCGAGGAAGCCGTCCGCGGCGTGCTCGACCGCCTGGCCGATGGCGAATTCGAGACCACCATCGATGACGGCACCCCGCTGAAGGTCGCCGTCCGGGTCAACCGCGCCACCCGCAGCGCCACCATCGATTTCACCGGCACCGGCCCGCAGCGGCCGGACAATTTTAACGCCCCCGCCGCCGTCTGCCGCGCCGTCGTGCTCTATTGCTTCCGCTGCCTGGTGGGTGAGGAGATCCCCCTCAACGATGGCTGCCTCGTCCCGCTCGAGATCGTGGTGCCGGAGGGCAGCTTCCTCGCGCCGCGGTCGGGCGGCCCCGGTGGCGGCGCGGCGGTGGTCGCCGGCAATACGGAGGTCAGCCAGATGACCGCCAATGCGCTGCTGGCGGCACTCGATGCCTGCGCCTCCGCCCAGGCCACGATGAACAACCTGCTTTTCGGCGATGCGGTTTACCAATACTACGAGACCGTCTGCGGCGGCACCGGCGCCGGCCCCGGCTTTGCCGGCACCTCCGCCGTGCAGACGCATATGACCAACACGCGCATGACGGACCCTGAAGTGCTGGAACTCCGCTACCCCGTGCGGCTCGAGGAATTCGCGATCCGCCGCGGCTCGGGCGGCGCCGGCCAATGGCCCGGTGGCGATGGCAGCCGCCGGCGCATCCGTTTCCTGCGGCCCATGGAGGCCGTCATCGTCGCCTCCCGCCGCCGCGTCCCGCCGCACGGCCTGCATGGCGGCGCCGCCGGCGCGCCGGGGCGGCAATGGGTGGAGCGCGTGGATGGCACGCGGCAGGAGATGGCGGGCTGCGACCGCGCCAGCCTGAACCCGGGTGACGTGCTGGCGCTGGAAACCCCCGGCGGCGGCGGCTGGGGCAGCCCCTCGGCAGCATGAAGCGCCTTCTCGCCGCGCTGGCGCTCCTTCTGCTGCTGCTCCTCGGCGGCCTCTGGTTCGGGCCGCGCTTCGTGGACTGGGAGCCCTGGCGCGCGCGGCTGGCGGAACTGGCCTCCGCCCAGCTCGGCCGCACCGTCACGCTGGAAGGGCCTGTGGAGCTGGAATTGCTGCCGCAGCCGGTGGTGCGCGCCGGTGGCGTGGCGGTGGGCGAGCCGGGCGAGGAATACAGCTTCACCGCGCGCCTGCTGCGCGTGCGCCTCGGCCTGGCCGCTCTGCTCGGCGGCCGCCTCTCGCCGCGGGAGATCGCGCTGGTCGGCGCCGATGTCACGCTGCCCTGGCCGCCCGGCCCGCTGCTGGCGCTGCGGCCGCCGGATTGGATCACGCAGCTCGACGCCAATCTGGAGGATGGCCGCCTCCGCCTCGGCGATGCGGTGCTGGAGGGCGTCTCGGCCCGGCTCACCTCCGGCGGCCCCGCCCAGGCGCTGGAGATGACCGGCGCCTTCACCTGGAACGGCCGCGCCACCCGCTTCACCGCCAGCCTCGGCCGCCCCGGCTGGGACGGCATCGCCACCTTCGAGGTGGCGCTCGTGCTGCCCGAGATCCTCGGCAATGCGCGCGGCGTGCTGATCCCCGGCACCGGCTTCGAGGGCACGGTGGAGGCCAGCGGCCCGGACCTGGCCGCCCTGCTGCCCAGCCCGCCCGGCCCCTTCCGCGCCGCCGGCCGGCTGAATGCCTCGGCCGAGCTGATCGCGGCGGATGAGCTCGCCATCGAGATCGCCGGCAACCCGGCGCGCGGCGCCGTGGCGCTGCGGCTGCTGCCGGCCCCCCGGCTGGATATCGCGCTGGTCGCCAGCCGGCTGGACCTGGATGGCTGGGTCGGCGCGCTGCGCGCCGGCGGCACGCGGCCCTGGCCGATCTCGATCGACCTTTCGGCGGAGGCCGGCCAGTTCCGCGGCATGACGCTGCGCCGCCTGCGCGGCGCCGCCTTCCTGGAGGAAGGGCGCCTGACGCTGTCCGACATTTCGGTCCTGCTGCCGGGCGAGACCCAGCTGGACCTCGCCGGCGCCACGGCCGGCCAGCGGCTGGAACTCGGCGCGCGCTTCGCCGGGCCGGATATCCGCACCAGTCTCGCCGCGCTCGGCCTGCCGGTGGAGGAACTCGACCCCACCCTGCTGCGGCGGGGGGAGGGGCGGCTACGCCTGGTGCTGGAAGACGCCCAGGCGGCCATGCCGGAATTCGCCGCGAATTTCGGCGATCTCCAGCTCTCCGGCGCTGGGGTGCTGCGCTACGGGCCGCGGCCCGCGCTGGGGCTGGGTTTAAGCATCGACACGCTGGACCTGGCACGCTGGCTGCCGCAGGGCTTCGATCCGCAGCGTGCCGGCCGCGCGCTCGGCACGGTCGATCTCAACCTGCGGCTGGCGGCGGAACGCGTGGTGCTGGGGGAGGCCGTGCTGCAGCGCGCGGCGCTGGATGGCGCGCTGGAAGGCGGGCGGCTGACGCTGAGGCGCCTTTCCGGGCGGCTGGCGGAACTCGATGTGGCCGCCTCCGGCGTGCTGGCCATGGCGCCGCAGATGCGGCTGCAGGACCTGACGCTGGAAGCCACCGGCCCCTCCGCCCGGGGCCTGGCCGGCTTGGTGCCGGGTGGCTGGCCGGATGGCATGGCGCTGGTCGACCTGCCCTTCGCGCTGCGCCTGTCCGGCGGCGGCACGATGGAGGCGCTGGCGCTGCGCGGCTCGGCGGAGATGGGGGAGCTGCGGCTCGAGGCCTCCGGCACGCTGGATGCGCCGCAGCGCCGCGGCACGATGGGCCTCACCCTGCGCCACCCCGGCGCGCCACGCCTGCTGTCCGAAGCCTTCGGCCTGGATGCCGGCGACTGGCTGGGGGAGGGGTCCTTTTCCCTGATCGCCCAGCTCGCCGCCGGGCCGCAGGGGCTCAGCGCCGAAAGCTTCGAACTGGTGGCGGCGGCGCTGCGCGCCCGCGGCGCCCTGGCCTTGGCACGCCCCGCCGGGCGGCCGCGGCTGACCGGGCAGATCGCGGCCGAAAGCCTGCCGCTGCCCTTCCCCGGCTGGCGCGCCGCGGATCCGCTCGGCCTGCAGGCGCTGCTGGGGCTGGATGCGGAGCTGACGCTGCAGGCGGCGCGGCTCGCCATCGGCGGCGCCACCGCGGAGGACCTCGCCACCACCCTGCGGCTTTCGGAGGGTCGGCTGCGGCTGGAGGATCTGCGCGCACGCCTGGCCGGCGGGCAGTTGGAGGCGACCCTGACGGCCGAGACCCAGCCCGGCCTGGCGCCGCGCCTGGCCCTGGCGGGCCGGCTGGCGGAGGCGACGCTCGGTGCGCCGCTCTTCGGCCTGCCGGTCGATCTCACCGCCGCGCGCGGCACGCTCGGCTTCACGCTGGAGGCGACGGGCCATGCGCCGGCGGCGCTGATGGCCTCGCTCGACGGCCGGCTGCAGCTGGACCTGCGGGACGGCGTGCTGGCCGGCTTCGACCTGGCCACGGCGGCGCAGGCCTCGGCGGGGCCTGATGCCGTGGCGGCGGAGGCCGCGATCCGTGCGGCCCTGCTCTCCGGCGCCACGGCCTTCGATCGGCTGGAGGCGGAGGCGACGCTGGGCGGCGGGCGGCTGCGGCTGGCCTCTGGCCATATGGCGGCGGAGGGTGGCGGGGCGGCGACGCTGACCGGGGAGATCGACCTGCCGCGCGCCACGCTGGACCTGCAGGTCTTGGCCCGGCCTGCCATGCCGGAGGCGCCGGACCTCGGCCTGCGCCTGACCGGTCCGGCGGATGCGCCGCGCAGGCTGCCCGAAACCTCGGCCTGGGCACGTTGGCGGGCGGAGCGCGGCTGAGAGGCCTCCGCTGCCGCGCCATGCGGCCCGTCGTCAATGTGATGTTAACAATCGCGGCGCTGTGATGCAGCCGATTTACGCTTTCATGGCGATAGCCATGACGCCAGTTGCATCGGGATGAGACCGTGGACGAAAATGCCGAGACCCAGCCGCAACGCGCGCCCTATACGCGGCGGCTGTCGGACAAGATCCTGATCGCCTTCCACCAGGCCTGCGACCAGGGCGACCTGGAGACGGCGCGGATGCTGCTTGTCTGCTGCGAGACCGCCATGCGCAATTCGGCCCAGCCGATGCGCGACCGCCGGCGCGGCGCGGAGACGCTCTGCGCGGCGCATGAGCGCCTGTGGTTCCTGCGCAACAAGGACGCGGCCGGCGTCGCGGCGATGGCGGAGGTTGACTGAGCCTCAGCCTGGAAGGCCGGCCTCGCGCAGCGCATGCACCCGCAGCGCGCTGGCCAGCGGGAGGTCCGGGTCTGGCCGCGCCGCATCCACCCTGGCGACCAGCGCCGCCAGGCTCAGCGCCTGACGCGCCGCCAGCGCCTCCAGCGCCGCCCAGAAATCCGGCTCCAGGGCGACGGAGGTGCGATGGCCGGCCAGGCGGAAGGAGCGCTTCCGCAGATGCTTCACCCGCCGCCATCCAGCGTTCCGCCGGGGCGCAGCATATCCTCCGGCCTTACCCAGCGGTCGAAATCGGCCTCGGTCACATGGCCCAGCATCACAGCGGCGGCCTTCAGGGTGATGTCCTCGGCCAAAGCCTTCTTGGCGATGGCGACCGCCTTGTCGTAGCCGATCCGCGGATTCAGCGCGGTGACCAGCATCAGCGACTTCTGGAGGTTGTCGGCGATCCTCGGCCGGTTCGGCTCCAGCTTGTCCACCATATTCGCGGCGAAGCTCTCCGAAGCATCCGCCAGCAGGCCGATGGACTGCAGCACATTGTGGATGATGACGGGCTTGAAGACGTTCAGCTCCAGATGCCCCTGGGCGCCGCCGATGGTCACCGTCACATGATTTCCCATGACCTGTGCCGCCACCATGGTCAGCGCCTCGGACTGGGTCGGGTTGGTCTTGCCGGGCATGATGCTGCTGGACAGCCCATCGGCCGGGATCACTAGTTCGGAAATGCCTGCCCGCGGGCCGCTGCCGAGCAGGCGCACGTCATTGCCGATCTTGTTCAGCGAGACGGCCAGGGTGTTCAGCACGCCGGACAGCTCCACCAGCGCGTCATGCGCGCCCATCCCCTCGAAGGGATTTTTGGCGGCTGTGAAGGGCAGGCCGGTGAGCTCGGCCATGATGGCGGCAAAGGTTTCGGCGAAATCGGGATGGGTATTGAGCCCGGTGCCGGCCGCCGTGCCGCCCTGCGCCAGCGGCATCAGCCGCGGCAGCGCGTCCCGCAGCCGCGCCAGGCCCATCTCCACCTGGCAGGCCCAGGCGGCGGCTTCCTGGCCGAGGGTGACCGGCACCGCATCCATCATATGGGTGCGGCCGATCTTGACCACATCGGCCCATTCCTGTGCCCGCCGGTCCAGGCTCGCATGCAGCGTGCTGAGCGCCGGGATCAGCCGCCCCGCCACCGCCTCCGCCGCCGCCACATGCATCACGGTCGGAAAACTGTCGTTGGAGGACTGGCCGCGATTCACATGGTCGTTCGGATGAACCGGCTTGCGGCTGCCCAATGGCTGGCCGAGCGCGCGGTTGGCGAGGTTCGCCAAAACCTCGTTGGCATTCATGTTGGTCTGGGTGCCGGAACCGGTCTGCCAGACGGGCAGGGGGAATTCGGCGTCATGCCGGCCCGCGGCCACCTCCGCCGCCGCGCGGGCGATGGCTTCCGCGATCTCGGCCGGCAATTCGCCCAGCTTCGCATTCGCCAGCGCCGCCGCCTGCTTCTGCAGGCCCACGGCGCGGATCAGGCCGGGCGGGAAGCGTTCCGTCCCGATGCGGAACAGGCGCCGCGCGCGTTCGGTCTGCGGGCCCCAGAGGCGCTCGGCGGGGATCTCGATGGTGCCGAGACTGTCGGTCTCGGTGCGTGTGGCCTGGGTCATGCGGGTCTCCTTGGCCGGAGAGATGGGTGGGCGAGGCCCCGCATGCCCATCACGGCTGGTTATTCCGTGAATCGGTCGCCATAGGTCGCGATCTCGATCAGGTTGCCATCCGGATCGCGGCAATAGACCGAGGTGATGGGCCCCAGCGCCCCCTGCTTGGCCACCGGCCCCAGCTCCACCGTCACGCCGCAACTGCGCAGATGCTCCGCGATATCCTCGGCCGAGACGGTGACCACGAAGCACAGATCCTGCGTGCCGGGCTCCGCCACGACGGAGGAGAACCACTCCGCCTGGGTCGCGCCGCGCGGCCGAAGGTTGATCTTCTGGCCGCCGAATTTCAGCGCGACGCGCGGCGGCTCGCCGAAGCTGTCGCGCTCCATGCCCAGCACGCGCTGGTACCAATTGGCGGAGATCTCCACCTCGGCGCAGGTGATGACCAGGTGGTCCAGCCGGTCGACAGCGAAGCGCATGGGCCTACTTGTCCCCTTCGCGCCGGCGCAGCCGGGCCGTGACCTCGATCTCGATCCGCATCTCCGGCGCCTGCAGGCCCACCACCATCATGGTGGAGGCGGGGCGGGTGCGGCCCAGCCACTTCTTCACCACCGGCCAGCAGAGCGGCCAGTCCGCGCGGTCCGGCACCATGAAGGTGGCGCGCACCACATCATCCATGCGCCCGCCGGCCTGGCGCAACGCCGCCTCGATATTCCGGAAGGTCTGGTCGCATTGCTCGACCACGCCAGGGGCGATCGTCATGGTGGCATAGTCGTAGCCGGTGGTGCCGGAGACGAAGATCCAGTCGCCGTCGATGACGGCGCGCGAATAGCCGATTTCTTCTTCAAAACGGCTGCCGGAGGAGAAGCGGCTTCGGGCCATGCAGAGGTCGGTCCCCGGTGAGTGGCTGGCTGTCGCCGAAGCCATATCCCAGCGGCGCCGCGGCAGGAAGGGTTGCGTTCGGCGGCCCCCTGCAACCGAAGCGAAAACCGCGCCACCCCCGGATGCGCGGCGGGCCGGGCAGTGCCACTCTGCGGCCCGAACCGCCGCCCAAAACCGCTGCAAGGACTGCGCCGCATGAGCCTCCTCACCCGCCTCGCCCTGGCTGCCTCCCTTCTGGCGGGGGTTCCCACCGTGCAGGCGCAGACGCTGCGCATCGGCATCCAGTCCCCACCCAGCACGCTGGACCCGCACTGGCTGCTGAACCTGTCCAATACCGGCGCGCTGCGGAACATCTACGACACGCTGGTGGCGCGCGATGCCAGCATGGCGCTGAAGCCGGGCCTGGCCGAGTCCTGGCGGGTGGTGGATGACACGACCTGGGAGTTCAAGCTGCGCCCCGGCGTGCGCTTCCATGACGGCGCGCCGCTGACCTCGGCGGATGTCGCAGCCTCCTTCGCCCGGGTGCCGAATGTGCCGGGCAATCCGAACCCCTATACCATCTACCTGGCCGGGGTGACCGGGGTGGAGGTGGTGGACGACCTGACCTTCCGCATCCGCACCAGCGGGCCGACGCCGATCCTGCCCACCAACCTGACGCAAATCTTCATCGTGCCCCGCTCCGTCGCCGGTCTGGGCAATGCCGAGTTCAACGCCGGCCAGGCCGCGATCGGCACCGGGCCATTCCGGCTCGGCAGCTGGCGGGCCAACGATCCGCTGGTGCTGCGGCGGAACGAGAGCTGGTGGGGCGGCGCTGTCCCGTGGGACACCGTCAGCATGACGCCCATCCCGAACGACGCCGCCCGCGTGGGCGCGCTGCTGGCGGGTGATGTCGACTTCATCAACAACGTGCCGCTGCAGGATGTGGAGCGGATCCGCGGCGACCAGCGCGTGGCGCTTTTTGCCGGTCCCTCCATCTATGCCGTGAACATCTATCCGGATGTGGAGCGGGACGATGCCCCGGGCATCGAGGCCGGTGGCCGCAATCCGATGAAGGAAGTGCGGGTGCGCCGGGCCATGTCGCTGGCCCTGAACCGGGAGGGCATTTCCCGGACGATCCTGGAGGGGCTGGCCGACCCGACGGACCAGGCGGTGCCGCCCTTCATCTTTGGCGCGGTGGCGGACCGCCCGGTGCCGACGGCGGACCTGGCCGCGGCGCGGGCCCTGCTGGCGGAGGCCGGCTGGGGCCAGGGATTCGGGTTGACCCTGTTCTGCTCGCCGAACCGGACGCCGCGCATCTGCCAGGCCATTGCCGCCGCCTGGACCCGCATCGGCATCCGCACCTCGGTCGAGGTGGTGCCCCAGGCCAATTTCCTGCCGCGCCGCAACCGGCGGGACTACGGCGTCTTCGTCACGGTCTTCGGGTCGCTGACCGGCGAGACCTCCTACCTCATCGGCTCCCAGCTGCATCGCCGGGGCGTGGTGCCGGGTCTCGGCGCGCTGAATTTCACGGGGGCAGGGACGGAGGCGATGGACGCGCTGATCGACCGCGCCCGCGGCACGCTGGATGACACCGACCGGGCGCGCCAGCTTTCCGCGCTGGTGCGCCAGGCGGCCGATGAGGCGCTGATCATCGGCGTCGGCATCCTGCGTTCGGTGAACGCCGGGAAGGCCGGGCTCAGCTTCACCGCGCGGGCGGATGAGGAAGTGCAGGCGGTGGATATCCGGCCGCGCTGAAGTGGAGCGGTGACAATGTGGCACGCCTGGCCGTGGCCTTTCGCATCCCGGCTCAGCTTCCTGGCGCTTGTTGTTCTGCTGCCGGGAGGGTGCGCGCTGCATGCCTTCAGACCCTTGGTGGTCGAGACTGCGCGCGGGGTGTCACATCCCGTCCTGGAAGCTTGCCTGCGCGAGGTCGGAGAGCGTTTCGGCGCCTTCCAGCATCCCTGGCAAGATGCGGTCATGGCCTGCATCGGCGAGAGGTTGGCGGCGTTGCCGGTCGAGGCCTCGGATTGTCACCGCTCAGCAGAGACGTCGCGGCCCTGCACCGCCTGGATCGGTTTTCGCTTTAATGACCTCACCTTCTCGCACTTCACCGACAACCGCTATGAGATCGCGGTTGAGCGGCAGGCGGGCGGCGAGGTCACGGTTGAGCTGACCTCCCGGCAGTATTGGGATAACGGGAGATTCGTTGACCTGAAGCAGAGCGCTTCGTTCAGGCGGCCCTGATCCGGACGTCAGCCCGCCGTGCAGGCCGGAAGCGCACTGCGCTTGCGAGCCGTCGAGGCGGGGAAGCGCTCCAGCTTGCCCGCCGGCCGGATCGGCCGCGGCACCAGATTGCCGCCGCAATTCGGGCAGAGGCCGCCGGGCAGGCGCGTCGCGGCGCAGTCCCGGCACCAGGTGCATTCAAAGGAGCAGATCAGCGCCTCGGCCGAAGCGGGCGGCAGATCACGCCCGCAGCACTCGCAATTCGGCCGAAGCTCCAGCATGGCTATTCCAGGCCTTCGTAGAAGTCGTTGCCCTTGTCATCGACCACGATGAAGGCCGGGAAATCCTCGACCTCGATCCGCCAGACCGCCTCCATGCCGAGCTCCGGATATTCCAGCACCTCGACCTTGCGGATGCAGTCCTGCGCCAGCCGGGCGGCGGGGCCGCCGACGCTGCCCAGGTAGAAGCCGCCATAGGTCTTGCAGGCGTTCAGCACCGCCTTGCTGCGATTGCCCTTGGCCAGCATCACCAGCGACCCGCCGGCTTTCTGGAAAGCCTCGACATAGCTGTCCATGCGCCCGGCCGTGGTCGGGCCGAAGCTGCCGGTGGCGTAGCCCTCGGGGGTTTTCGCGGGGCCGGCATAATAGACCGGGTGGTTCTTCAGGTAGTCGGGCAGGCCCTCGCCGCGGTCCAGCCGTTCCTGCAGCTTGGCATGCGCGATGTCGCGCGCCACCACCACCGTGCCGGTGAGGGACACGCGGGTCTTCACCGGGTGCTTCGAAAGCTCGGCCCGGATCGCGTCCATCGGCTGGTTCAGGTCTATCCGTACCACGTCGCCGCCCAGGATCTCGTCCGTGGCTGCCGGCAGGTACTGCGCCGGGTCTTGCTCCAGCTGCTCCAGGAACACCCCCTCAGGCGTGATCTTGGCCTTGATCTGCCGGTCCGCGCTGCAGGAAACGCCGATGCCGATCGGCAGCGAGGCCCCATGCCGCGGCAGGCGAACCACCCGCACATCATGACAAAAGTACTTGCCGCCGAATTGCGCGCCGATGCCGAGGTTCTGGGTCAGCTTATGGACCTCCGCCTCGAAGGCCACGTCGCGGAAGGCGTGCCCGGCCTTGCTGCCCTCGGTGGGCAGCGCGTCCAGCCATTTGGTGGAGGCCAGCTTCACCGTCTTGAGATTCGCCTCCGCGCTGGTGCCGCCGATGACGATGGCCAGGTGGTAGGGCGGGCAGGCGCTGGTCCCCAGCGTCTTGATCTTGTCTTCCAGGAAAGCCAGCAGCTTGGTCCGGTTCAAAACGGCCCGGGTCTGCTGATAGAGAAAGGTCTTGTTGGCCGATCCGCCGCCCTTCAGGACGAACATCAGCTTCATCTCGTCGGCGTGGTGCTCGCCCGGCTCCGCCATGATGGAGAATTCCACCGGCAGGTTGTTGCCGGTGTTCACCTCGTCCCACATGGTCAGCGGCGCCATCTGGGAATAGCGCAGGTTGGTCTCGGTATAGGTGCGGTGGACGCCGTAGCTCAGCGCCTCCTCCTCATCGCCCTCGACCCAGACGCGCTGGCCCTTCTTGCCGAAGACGATGGCGGTGCCGGTGTCCTGGCACATCGGCAGCACGCCGCCGGCGGCGATATTCGCATTCTTCAGCAGGTCGAGCGCCACGAAGCGGTCGTTCGGGCTCGCCTCCGGGTCCTGCAGGATTTTTGCCAGCTGGGCCAGATGCGCGGGGCGCAGCAGGTGGGAGACGTCCTTGCAGGCGGCGAAGGCCAGCTCCTCCAGTGCCTGCGGCTTGATCTTCAGCACCGTCTTGCCGTCGCAGGTGGAGGTGCTGACACCCTGGATGTCCAGCTTGCGATAGGGCGTGGCATCCGCGCCCAGCGGGTACATCGGGCTGTAGCGGAAGGCGTCGGGCCGGGTCGGCGCGATCACGGGCGAATCGAGGTCGAGCGGTGCGGTCACGGTCATTCTCCGTGCACGCCATCGCCCGTGTCGGGGCGGGCGGCACATCGTTCAGCAGTGGGCCCAGGCAGAAGCGAAATCAGTCCCGCGCGGGGCGCCGGCGGAAGGCGTCCAGGCTGACCACCTGCGCCGGGGCCTCCGGCGCCGCGGCGGGGGCCTCGGGCTCGGCGGGCGCGGCTTCCTCGGCCGGGGCCTCCATCTGCGCCTGGAAGCGCAGGCCGTAGCGCACCGCGGGGTCGGCGAAGCCGGTCAGGGCGGCGAAGGGCACCAGCAGGGTGGCGGGCACGCCGCCAAAGTGCAGCCGCACGGTGAAGGTGCCGGCGGCGCGGTCCACCGCCAGGCCCTCATATTGGTGCTGCAGCACCACCGTCATTTCCTGCGGGTAGCGCGCCTTCAGATGGCCCGGCACGCGGGTGCCCGGATGGTCCGTGCGGAAGGTGATGTAATAGTGGTGCTCGCCCGGCAGGCCGGCGGTGGCCGCGAGTTCGAGCGCGCGCATGACCACTTCGCGCAAGGCGTCGTCGGTCCAGCGTTCATAGGGGATCAGGCTTTCGGCCGGGCGGGCGTCGTCGCTCATGCATGCATCCTTTGACCGGACCATAAGCCGGCGGGCAGGGACGCGAAAGAGGCGGGGCGGGTTGCAAGTCTCGGCAAGGTTCAAGTGGGGGGCTTCTGTTGCCCGGTGCCCCCCGAACCGCGCTTACCTTATTCAGGCAGCGAGTGCGTAAGCCTCGCGGCTATTGTCGTTCGCACTTAGAGATTAGCCCGATAACGGCGGTACAATGCCGGGCAAAAACGACCTCTTTACCACGCGCGTCGAAGCTGTTTCGCCCCCATGTTCTTCCGAGGAAGATTGGTGGAGGCGCCGGGCACTGCCCCCGGGTCCGCAACGATTATTCCAGGCCGCGTTTATCACCATAGTCGCCGAGGCGACACGACCTATGTAGGCGCATCGCCGCCCGAAATCCAGGGGTGCCCGCATCGGTCGGACAGGCTAGTGAAGCGCCACCTCTGATCGATGGACGACTCCGAATGGCGCTGACCGACGCCCAGCAGCAGGAAATCGAGGCCGCGCGCAGCGCCGCCCATGCCACCCGGCGGCCGACCGTGCCGGCCTTGGAAGACATGCTGTTCACCGCGACGCCGGTGCTCGACCACGGCTTCGTCCGGGTGGTGGACTATATGGGCGACGATGCCGCCATCGTGCAGGCGGCCCGCGTCTCCTATGGCCGCGGCACCCGCGCGGTGACCGAGGATCGTGGCCTGATCCGCTACCTGATGCGCCATCGCCACTCGACCCCCTTCGAGATGTGCGAGATCAAGTACCATGTGAAGCTGCCGATCTTCGTGGCGCGGCAATGGATCCGCCATCGCACGGCGAATGTGAACGAATACTCAGCACGTTATTCGATCCTGGACCGCGAATTCTACATCCCCGCGCCCGAGCACCTGGCCGCGCAATCCGCCATCAACCGACAGGGCCGTGGCGCGGTGCTGGAGGGAGACCAGGCCGCCCGCGTGCTGGACCTGCTGCGGGAGGATGCGACCCGGAACTACGACCACTACCTCGACATGCTGAACGAGGACGAGCAGGGCCAGCCGATCGACCCCGGCCGCGCCGGCCTGGCGCGGGAGCTGGCCCGGATGAACCTGACGCTGAACGCCTATACCCAGTGGTACTGGAAGACCGACCTCCACAACCTGTTCCACTTCCTGTCCCTGCGCGCCGATGCCCATGCGCAATACGAGATCCGCGTCTATGCCGAGGCGATGATGGCCAGCGCCGAGGCCTGGGTGCCGATCGCCGCCCAGGCCTTCCGCGACTACCGCCTGGGCGCCGTCACCTTCTCCGCCCAGATGCTCGGCATCCTGCGCCGGATGCTGGCGGGGGAGGCGGTGGACCAGGCGTCCTCCGGCCTCACCAAGCGCGAATGGCGGGAGCTGATGGAAACCCTCGGCCGTGGCGACTAGTCCGGCGGCGCGGCGCGGCCCGCGCCCACGCCCGGCTGCCGCCCGGCCGCGCGGCAAACCGGCGGCGGCCCCTCGGCTCGACTGGTTGACCCGCTGGTGGAAGGTGGCGCTGCTGGTGGCGCTGGTCACCATCGGCCTGCCCGTGGCGCACGCGCTCTTCGGCGAGGTCATCGCGCTGCTCGGCGGCGCCGTGCTCTTCGGCTTCCTGCTCGGCCGCTGGACCGCCGGGCTGTGAGCGACCGCACCGCCGCCCTGATCGATTTTCTGGCGCTGGCCGACCGCCTGAAGCACATCGAGCGCCGCGGCGAGACCGCCGATCCGAACGGCACCGCGCGGCGGGAGAATTCCGCCGAGCATTGCTGGAACGTGGCCCTGGTCGCCGTCCTGCTGCATGGCGAGATGCCGGAGCCGCGGCCGGACCTCGGCCACACGCTCGCGATGATCGCGGCGCACGATCTGGTCGAGATCGAGGCCGGCGACACCTTTGCCTATGACGAGGCGCATCTGCTGACCCAGGCGGCGCGGGAGCAGGCGGCCGCCGACGTGGTCTTCGGCCTGCTGCCCCCCGACCTCGGCACCCGGCTGCGCGGCCTCTGGGAGGAGTTCGAGGAGGGCCAGACCCCCGAGGCCCGCTTCGCCATGGCCTGCGACCGCGCCCAGGGTTTTCTCCAGGGCGTCATCGGCACCGGGCATTGGCGGGATGCGGGCATCGCGGAGGCCGCGACGCATGGCCGCATGAGCCCGGCCCGCCAGGTCGCCCCGGTCTTCGAGACGCTGATCGCCACACTCTATGACCGCGCCCGCGCCGGGCGCATGTTCGCCGAATGAGCATCCTCGTCTTCGGTTCGGCCAATACCGACCTCGTCTTCCGTGTCCCCGCCTTGCCCGCGCCCGGGGAGACGGTGCTGGGCCAGGGCTTCCAGCAACTTTCGGGCGGCAAGGGCGCCAACCAGGCGGTGGCCGCGGCGCGGGACGGCGCCGCTGTCGCCTTCGCCGGCTGCGTCGGGGAGGATGGGCTGGCCCTAGTGGCGACGCAGGCGATGCGGGAGGCCGGGGTGGATCTCAGCCGCCTTCTGGCGGTGGATGCGCCGACCGGCTGCGCCAGCATCTGCGTCGATGGCCAGGGCCGCAACCAGATCGCCGTCGCGCCCGGCGCCAACCTGATGACCCGCGCGGCGCAGGTGGAGGATGCGGCGCTGCATCCCGGCGTCATCCTGTTGATGCAGATGGAAGTCCCGGCCGAGGAAATTTCCGACTTGGTGCTGCGCGCTGCCGGCCTTGGTGCACAGTGCATCCTGAACCTTGCGCCACCCGCCGACCTGCCGCTGGAGGTGCTGCGCGCTTTGCACCTGCTGGTGCTGAACGAGCATGAGGCGGCGGTGCTCGCCACCCGCCTCGGCACCGAGGACACCGCCGCCGCGCTGCATGCCGCGCTCGGCATCGCGGTGGCGGTGACGCGCGGCGAGGCGGGGGCGGAGGCGGCGACCGAGGCCGGCCTCGCCAGCATGCCCTGCTTCCCCATCGTGCCGGTGGACACCACCGGCGCCGGCGATACCTGGTGCGGCGTGCTGGCGGCGGGGCTGGATCGCGGCCTGCCGCTGATCCAGGCGATGCGCCGCGCCGCGGCCGCCGCGGCGCTCGCCTGCACCCGCCCCGGCGCCGCCCCGGCCATGCCGGTGGCCGCCGAGACGGATGCGATGCTGGCTACGCGATGACGATCTTCGGCCCCTCCGCCGCGGCGGCGCCCTCCGCCAGCTTCGCCCGCAGCCGCGTCGCGATGGCCTGGTAGGCCTGCGCCTCCGGCGTCTCCGGCCGGGCGGCCACGATCGGCGTGCCGGCATCCGCCAGCTCCCGGATCGCCAGCTTCAGCGGCAGCTCGCCGAGGAATTCGACGCCCAGCCGCGCGGCCTCCGCCTTCGCCCCGCCATGGCCGAAGATATCGGTCTGGTGGCCGCAATTCGGGCAGCAGAAGAAGGCCATGTTCTCGATCAGGCCGAGCACCTTCACGCCCACCCGCTCGAACATCTTCACGCCCCTTCGCGCATCCAGCAGCGCCACATCCTGAGGGGTGGAGACGATGACGGCGCCGGCCAGCGGCACGCGCTGGCTCATCGTCAGCTGCGCATCGCCGGTGCCCGGCGGCATGTCGACGATCATGACATCGAGCGCCCCCCACTCCACCTGGCCCATCAGCTGCTCCAGCGCGCCCATCACCATGGGGCCGCGCCAGATCATCGGCGTCTCCTCCTCCACCAGGAAGCCGATCGACATGGCCTTCAGCCCCCAGCGGGACAGCGGAATGATGCGCTGCCCCTCGGTGCGCGGGCGCTCGCGGGTGCCGAGCATCTGCGGCAGCGACGGCCCGTAGATATCGGCATCCAGCAGCCCGACCTTCAGCCCCTGCAGCGCCAGCGCCACGGCCAGGTTCACCGCGGTGGTGGACTTGCCGACGCCGCCCTTGCCGGAGGCGACGGCGACGATGGCGCCGACATCGGGCAGCAGCATCTGCCCCTGGCCCGGTGTGCCGCCGGGTGGTGCCTTGCGGGCGGGGGCTGCGGGCTTCGGCGGCTCGGCCCGATGCGCGGTCAGCACTGCGGTGGCGGACAGCACGCCCGGCACGCTGGCGGCGGCGCGTTCGGCGGCGGCGCGCAGCGGCTCGCTCTCCCGTGCCCGTTCGCGCGGCACCTGCAGGGCGAATTGCACCATGCCCGCCTTCACCGTCAGGCCGTCCAGCATGCCGGCGCTGACCACGTCCCGGCCGCTCGCCGGGTCCAGCACCCTGCCCAGCGCGGCGCGCACCGCCTGCTCCAGCCCATCGCTCATTGCTTGAAAAGCCCTTTCTTCCTACGATATCGCGCCCGGCGGGCGGAGATCCGGTGCGCCCGCAGCCGAAGGCCGGCGCGCCGACGATCCCCGCCGGCGGTCCCGGCCGATTTTCCTGGTTCCGTCCCCTGGTGTAGTGTCCGGGTTACAGTTCGGACAGTTTCACCGGGGCATGCTCGCCCCCATATGGACCGTCGCCACGGTCGCCGCACCCCTCCCTTTGCCGGGTCGGGCGTGGCAATGTTTTTGCTGAGTTCGGAGGAGGCCTAAAGCCCTATGGCGTGGAACAACAGCGGCGGACCCAGCCCCTGGGGCAATCCCAGGCCCGGCGGTCCCTGGGGGCAGCCGCAGCCGCCTTCGGGCGGAGGCCAGGGCGGCGGCGGTGGCCGCGGACCCGATCTCGATGACATGATTCGCCAGGCGCAGGACGCGGCGCGGCGCATGCTGCCGCGCGGCATGGGCGGTGCCGGGCTCGGCCTGCTGGCGCTGCTGCTGGGGGGCGCCTGGCTCGCCTCCGGCATCTACCGTGTGCAGGCGGATGAGCAGGGCATCGTCCTGCGCTTCGGCGCCTACGTGGATACCACCCAGCCCGGCCTGCGCTACCACCTGCCCTGGCCGATCGAGAGCGTCACCACGCCGCGTGTCACCCGCATCAACCGTGTCGATGTCGGCTTCCGCGCCGCCGCCGATGCCGGCAACGTCGTCCGTCCGGTTCCGGCGCGCGACGTGCTGGAGGAAAGCCTGATGCTGACCGGCGACGAGAATATCATCGACATCGACTTCGCCGTCTTCTGGCGCATCCGCGACGCCGGCGAGTTCCTGTTCAACACGCGCACCCCCGAGGCCACGGTGAAATCCGCCGCCGAAAGCGTGATGCGGGAGGTCATCGGCCGCACGCCGATCCAGCCGGCGCTGACCGAGGCGCGCGCGCAGATCGAGCAGGCGGTGCGCACCGGCACCCAGGCGATCATGGACCAGTACCGCGCGGGGGTGGAGATCACCCAGGTGCAGCTGCAGAACGCGCAGCCGCCCGCCCGGGTGGTGGATGCCTTCATCGACGTACAGCGCGCCGGCGCCGACCGCGAGCGCGCGCGGAACGAGGCCGAGAGCTACCGCAACGGCATCATCCCCGCCGCCCGCGGCGAATCCCAGCGCCTGGTGCAGGAGGCCGAGGGCTTCCGGGAGAGCCAGATCTCCCGCGCCCGCGGTGAATCGCAGCGCTTCCTCTCCGTTCTGTCTGCCTACCAGGTGGCGCAGGACGTGACGGTGCGCCGCATGTACATCGAGACGATGGAGGAGGTGCTGCGCCGCAACCCCACCATCCTGATCGACAACAACCTGCAGGGCATGGTGCCCTTCCTGAACCTGGACAGCGCCCGCCCGAATCCGATTCAGCCGCAGCGCCAGGGTGGGCAGCCGATGCCGCAGCCCCCCGCGCCACCCACTGCGCAGCGCCCGGTGGGAGCCATCCGATGAACAAGCTCGTTGCCCTCGGCGCTGCCGCCGCCATCGTCCTGGTCCTGGCCGTCTCGACCCTCTTCACCGTGCACCAGACCCAGCAGGTGCTGATCACCCAGTTCGGCGCGCCGGTCCGCGTGATCCGCGAGCCGGGGCTGCACGCCAAGATTCCCTTCGTGCAGTCGGTGATCGCCTTCGATCGCCGCCTGCTCGAATTCGACGCGCCGGCGGAGGAGGTCATCCTCGGCGACCAGCGCCGGCTGAGCGTGGACAGCTTCACCCGCTATTCCATCACCGACCCGCTACGCTTCTACCAGACGGTGGGCGTGGCCGAATCCGGCATCCGCGGCCGCATCAACTCCGTCGTCACCTCCGCCGTCCGCCGGGTGCTGGGCAATGAGCCGCTGCTCTCGGTGCTGTCGAACGACCGCGCCCGGATCATGGGCGAGATCCGCCGCCTGGTGAACGAGGAGATGCGCGCCTTCGGCATCGAGGTGCTGGATGTCCGCATCCGCCGCGCCGACCTGCCGGAGCAGAACACGGACGCCATCCTGTCCCGCATGCAGTCCGAGCGGCAGCGCGTCGCCGCCGAGGAACGCGCCCGCGGCCAGGAGGAGGCGACCCGCATCCGCGCTGGCGCGGATCGCGAGCGCACCGTGCTGCTGGCGGAAGCCCAGGCGCAGGCCGATATCCTGCGCGGCCAGGGCGAGCAGGATGCGATCCGCATCTTCGCCGAGGCCTTCCAGCAGGACCCGCAGTTCTTCCAGTTCTACCGCAGCATGCAGGCCTATCGGGAAGCCTTCTCGGGTGGCGAGACGCGCCTGCTGATGTCGCCGGACAGCGAGTTCTTCCGCTTCTTCCGCGAAAGCATGCCGGCGAGCCTTTCCCCGCAGGGCAATGGCAGCCGCCCGGCACCGGCACCGGCACCGGCAGCCGCACAGGCCCCGGCGCCGGCCGCCCCCAGCGCCCCGCCGGCCGTGGTGGCGCCGACTCCCGCGCCGCAATAGGCGGTGCTGGACCTCCGCCATGTCCTCGCGGGCATGGCCGTCGTGCTGGCGGTGGAAGGGCTCTGCTACGCCCTCTTCCCCGCCGCGATGCAGCGGATGATTGCCAGCCTCGCCACCCTGCCGGAGCTGCGGCTTCGGCAGGGCGGGCTGGTGGCGGCGGCCATCGGGGTGGCGGCCGCCTGGATCATCGTCTCCATCTGAGGGGACGAGGCCGGGCGGCTGGTACCGAGCACCGGGCACGTGACGGGCTCGTCATGCCGCCCCGGGCTTCCGATTCACGCCTCCCATGCCAATCTCATGCATCATGCCGCCCCGGGCCCCGGCCCTGGTGTCGAGTCCATCCCGAAGAAGGTCGCCGCAATTGCGCTTTGCCCCCCTGATGATGGTAGCAGTGCTGGCCGCGCCGCTCGCCGCCCTGCCGCCGGCCCCCGCCTCCGCGCAGATCCCGCCGCCGGGCGCGCCCATGACATTCGCCCCCCTGGCGCAGCGCCTGCTGCCGGCGGTGGTGAATATCCAGACCAGCCAGGCCGCCGCCCAGGCCCAGGCGCAGCGCCGCCCCGGCGCGCCCGACGTGCCCCAGGCGCCGCCCGGCAGCCCCTTCGAGGAATTTTTTCGGGATTTCCTGGAGCGTAACCGGCCGCCCGGCACGCCCCCTGGCGGCCAGGCCCAGCCGAACCGGCCGCAGCCGCCGACGCGCCGCGGCCAGTCGCTCGGCTCCGGCTTCATCATCGACGCCTCCGGCATCATCGTGACGAACAACCACGTCATCGAGGGCGCCGACGAGATCAACGTGGTGATGTCCGACAATACCACGCTGCGCGCGGAGCTGGTGGGCGCCGACCCGCGCACCGACGTGGCCGTGCTGCGGGTGCGCCCGGAGCGGCCGCTGCCCTTCGTCACCTTCGGCGACAGCGACACGGCGCTGGTCGGCGACTGGGTGCTGGCCATCGGCAACCCCTTCGGCCTCGGCGGGTCGGTCACCGCCGGCATCGTCTCCGCCCGCGGCCGCGATATCCGCCAGGGCCTCTATGACGACTTCATCCAGACGGACGCCGCCATCAACCGCGGCAATTCCGGCGGCCCGCTGTTCAACCTGGCGGGCGAGGTCATCGGCATCAATACCGCGATCTACTCGCCCTCCGGCGGCTCCATCGGCATCGGCTTCTCCATCCCCTCCAACCTCGCCCGCAATATCGCCGCGCAGCTGCGCGATGTCGGCCGGGTGCGGCGCGGCTGGCTCGGCGTGAACATCCAGCAGGTGACGGATGAGATCGCCGAAAGCCTCGGCCTGCAGGGCGGCGCCCGCGGTGCGCTGGTGGCGCGCGCGCAGGAGGATGGCCCGGCGGCGGCCGGCGGCATCCAGGCCGGCGACGTGATCCTGCGCTTCAACGGCCAGGAGGTGCGGGAGATGCGCAACCTGCCGCGCATCGTGGCGGATACCGCGGTGGGCAGCCGGGCGCCGGTGGTGGTCTGGCGCGAGGGTCGCGAGCAGACGCTGACCGTGACGGTGCAGGAACTGCCCGCCGAGGCCGCCCAGGCCGGCGCCCAGGCGCCCGCGCCCGAGGCGCGGCCGCAGGCCCTGGAGCTCGCGGGCCTCGGCCTGAAGGTCGGCCCGATCACGGCGGAGGCGCGGGAGCGGTTCAGCCTGCGCCCGGAAAGCCGCGGCGTGGTGATCACCGAGGTCTCCCCCGGCAGCCCGGCCGCGGAGCGCGAGCTGCGCCCCGGCGATGTCATCGTGGAAGTGCAGCAGGAGCGGGTGAACACCCCGGCCGAGGTCCAGGCCCGGCTGGAGGCGCTGCGCCGCCAGGGCCGCGCCACCGCGCTGCTGCTGATCGAAAGCGCCCAGGGCCAGCGCTGGGTCCCGCTGCGCCTCGCCGCGCCGCGCGGCAGCCCGGGCTGACCGGACGGGGCTGAAAGACCAGGAACCCCCTCCCGCAAGGGTGGGGGTTTTTTCTTGGGCGCTCAGCCCTCCCGGAACTCCGCCCGCCGATAGCCCTGGGCATAAAGCAGTGCCAGCAGGTCCGTGTGGTCCACCCGGGCGCGGGCCGCCGCGGCCACGATCGGCTTGGCGCGGAAGGCGACGCCCAGGCCCGCGGCGCCGAGCATGTCGAGGTCATTCGCCCCATCGCCCACGGCCAGCGTCGCCGCCATGGGCAGGCCGTTCTCGCTGGCCAGCCGCGTCAGCGTGGCGAGCTTGGCGTTGCGGTCGAAGACCGGCTCGGCCACCTTGCCGGCCAGCTTGCCGTCCTCGATCAGCAGGATATTGGAGACGTGGTGATCGAAGCCGAGTTTTTGGGCGACGCGGCCCGTGAAGAAGGTGAAGCCGCCGGAGGCCAGGCAGCACACCGCGCCATTCGCCCGCATGGTGGCCACCAGGGTCGCCGCGCCGGGCATCATCTCCGTCGCCTGCCAGGTCGCCTCCAGCGCCGAGATGTCGAGGCCCGCCAGCATGCCGACGCGGGCATGCAGCGCCTGGGCGAAGTCCAGCTCCCCGTTCATCGAGCGTGCGGTGATGGCGGCGATCTGGTCCTTCAGCCCGGCATAGGCCGCCAACTCGTCCAGCGTCTCGGAGGTCACGATGGTGCTGTCCATATCGGCGACCAGCAGCCGCTTGCGGCGGCCCTCGGCCGGCTGGGCGATGGCATCCACCGGCGCATCCTCCAGCGCCGTGCGCGCGGCGGCGGCGGCCAATTCGGCCGGGGCATTGACGAAGGGGATGTCCACCGCCTCCGCCTCCGCCAGCCAGTCCGGCGCGCCGGGATTGGCGCCCAATGCCGACAGCGCCGCGCGGCAGCGGGAGACGAGGACGGATTCGAGGCCGCCGGGCGCGGCGACCAGGGTCAGGATATGGGGCATCGCCCCCGCCCTGTGCCATTGCGATGAGCGCAGCACAACCGCCCGCGATTCTGGTCGCGGGCCCGACCACCAGCGGCAAGAGCGCCCTGGCCCTCGCCCTGGCCGAACGCCTGGGCGGGGCGGTGATCAATGCCGATTCCATGCAGGTCTATGCCGAGCTGCGGGTGATCACCGCCCGCCCGACGCCGGCGGAGGAGGCCCGCATCCCGCACCTTCTCTACGGCGTCCGCCCGGCGGCGGAGGCCGGCACCGTGGCCTGGTGGCGGCAGGCCGCGCTGGCGGCCATGGACCAGGCCCGGGCCGCGGGGCGGGTACCGATCCTCTGCGGCGGCACCGGCCTCTATTTCCTCTCGCTGACCGAGGGGCTGTCCGCCATCCCGCCCGTCCCCGCCGCGGCGCGGGCCGAGGCACGCCGGCTGGCGGAGGCGGAGGGCCCCGCCGCGCTGCATGCGCGGCTGGCGGCGATTGACCCCGAGACCGCCGCGACCCTGCGCCCCAGCGACACCCAGCGGGTGACCCGCGCCTTCGAGGTCGCGACCGGCACCGGCCGCGGCCTGCGTGCCTGGCAGGCCGAAACCGGCACCGGCCCCGCCCCCTGGCGCTTCGCCGCCATCCTGCTGGACCCGCCGCGGGAGGCGCTGCGCGCGGCCATCGCGGCGCGCTGGCAGGCCATGCTGGGGCAGGGGGCGCTGGCGGAGGTGGCCGCCCTTGCGGAACAGCGGCTGGACCCGGCGCTGCCGGCCATGCGCGCGCATGGGGTGCCCGAGCTGCTGGCGCATCTGGCCGGGCGGATGACGCTGGAGGCCGCCTCCGCGCGGGCCATCCTCAACACCGGGCAATACACCAAGCGGCAGGCCACCTGGTTCCGGCACCACCCGCTCGCCGCCCTCACGCATAGCATCCATGCGCGCAGTGATGGACTCTCGCAACTTTCGGAAAGATTTTTGGGTGATCTGATGATGTTTGTTGATCCTGTCGTTGACGCGGCGCAGCACGGGGGTTAAGTGACCCAGGCCCGCGGAAGAGCCTCGGGCCAAGCGCCAGATACAGGAAAGCTCCCCGCCCCATGTCCGCCACCAGCCCGCAAGCCGCGACGCAGCCCCTGACGATGTCGGGCGCCGAGGTCGTCCTTCGTGCGCTGAAGGACCAGGGCGTCGAGGTCATCTTCGGCTATCCCGGCGGCGCCGTGCTGCCGATCTACGACGCGATCTTCCAGCAGAACGCCATCCGCCACATCCTGGTGCGGCATGAGCAGGCCGCGGTGCATGCGGCGGAGGGCTATGCGCGCTCCACCGGCAAGGTGGGCTGCGTGCTGGTCACCTCCGGCCCCGGCGCCACCAATGCGGTGACCGGGCTGCTGGATGCGCTGATGGACAGCATCCCGCTGGTCTGCCTGACCGGCCAGGTGCCGACGCATCTGATCGGCAACGACGCCTTCCAGGAAGCCGACACCACCGGCATCACCCGCCCTGCCACCAAGCACAACTACCTGGTGAAGCGGTCGGAGGACCTGGCCCGCGTGGTGCACGAGGCGTTCCACGTCGCCCGCAGCGGGCGGCCTGGTCCTGTCGTCATCGACCTGCCGAAGGACATCCTGATCAATAAGGCGCCCTATACGGAGGCGCCGCCGGCTGCCCAGCCGCACCGCTCCTACCGCCCGGTGACGGCGCCGGACATGGGCCAGGTGCGCAAGGCGGTGGCGCTGCTGAAGCAGGCGGAGCGGCCGGTGATCTATGCCGGCGGCGGCGTGATCAATTCCGGCCCCGAAGCCTCCCGCCTGCTGGGCGAATTCGCGCGGCTGACCGGCTTCCCGGTGACCAATACGCTGATGGGCCTCGGCGCCTTCCCGTCGCAGGACCCGCAATTCATCGGCATGCTGGGCATGCACGGCACCTACGAGGCGAACCTCGTGATGCATGGCTGCGACGTCATGCTGAACATGGGCGCGCGCTTCGATGACCGGGTGACCGGCAAGCTGTCCCACTTCGCCCCCAACGCGAAGAAGATCCACGCCGACATCGACCCCTCCTCCATCAACAAGAACGTCAAGGTGGAGGTGCCGATCGTCGGCGATGCCGGGCAGATCCTGGCCGCGATGATCCAGGTCTGGCAGGAGGACAGCCAGCCGCCGAAGCGCGAGGCCCTGGCCGCCTGGTGGCGCCAGATCGACCTCTGGCGCGGCAAGAACTGCCTACAGTACGTCCAGCAGGGCAAGATCATCAAGCCGCAGCATGCGGTGAAGCGGCTGTATGAGATCACCCGCGACTCCGGCCGCGACACCTTCATCACCACGGAGGTCGGCCAGCACCAGATGTGGGCGGCCCAGTATTTCGGCTTCGAGAAGCCGAACCGCTGGATGACCTCGGGCGGCCTCGGCACCATGGGCTACGGCCTGCCGGCGGCGATGGGCGTGCAGATCGCGCATCCCGACGCGCTGGTCATCGACATCGCCGGTGAGGCCTCCATCCTGATGAACATCCAGGAGATGGCGACGCTCTGCCAGTACCGCCTGCCGGTGAAGGTGTTCATCCTGAACAACGAATACATGGGCATGGTGCGGCAGTGGCAGGAGCTGCTGCATGGCGGCCGCTATTCGGAAAGCTATTCCGCCGCGCTGCCGGACTTCGTGAAGCTGGCCGAATCCTTCCACGGCGTCGGCCTGCGCGCCACCGAGGAAAGCCAGCTCGACGACGTCATCCGCGAGATGCTGGCGACGGACCGGCCCGTCATCGCCGATATCGCCGTGGCCAAGGACGAGAACTGCTTCCCGATGATCCCCTCGGGCGCTGCGCATAACGAGATGATCCTGGGCCCGGGGCAGGAGGGTGGCGTCGCCGGCGTGACGGATGAGGGCAAGGTTCTGGTCTGAACCTTCCGCCTCAACCCGCCGCCGCCCTTCGACCCCCTCCTGCTGAACTGCCGAATCCCATGTCTGACAACTCGGAAATCTTTCGCTCCGCGACCATCGCGGTGCTGGTGGAGAATGAAGCCGGCGTGCTCGCGCGCGTCATCGGCCTGTTTTCCGGCCGCGGCTACAATATCGAAAGCCTGACCGTCGCCCCGGTGGACGAGGATCGGCGCCTGTCGCGCATCACCGTCGTCACCTCCGGCACCGGGATGGTGATCGAGCAGATCAAGGCGCAGCTCGACCGGCTGGTGCCGGTGCACAAGGTCTCCGACCTGACCCTGGCCGGGCCGCACCTCGTGCGCGAGCTGGCGCTGGTGAAGGTGGTCGGCTCCGGCGACCATCGGGTGGAAGCGCTGCGCCTGGCCGATGCCTTCCGTGCCCGGGTGGTGGATGCGACGACCGAAAGCTTCGTCTTCGAGATGACCGGCAATGCCGAGAAGATCGATGCCTTCTGCGCGCTGATGCGCCCGATCGGCCTGGCGGAGGTCAGCCGCACCGGCGCGGTGGCCATCGTGCGGGGCAGCTCCGCGCTGACGGTCTGAAACTTTGCTGGCCTCCCCGCCGTTCGCATGGCGAACCGTTTCCGGAGCCCATGCCATGCGCCTCTTCGCCTGCCAGAATTGCGGCAACCTGCTGCATTTCGAGAACACCGCCTGCGAACAGTGCGGAAGGGCGCTCGGCTTCCTGCCGGAGGCCGGGCGGCTGACGGCCTTCGATCCGGATGACGGGCTGGCAATGCTCGACGGCGGCCGGAAGAAGCCCTGCGCCAATGTGGCGAAGGAGGCCTGCAACTGGTTCCTGGCCGAGGACGACGCCGAGGACTACTGCCCCGCCTGCCGGTTGAACGAGATGGTCCCGGACCTCTCGGTGCCCGAGAATCTGCCGCTGTGGCGGCGGATGGAGGCGGCCAAGCGCCGGCTGATCTATACGCTGGACCGTCTCCGCCTGCCGCATGCCGGGCCGGAGCTGCGCTTCTCCTTCCTCGCCGACCTCGACGGCCAGCCGCCCACCATGACCGGCCATGACGATGGCCATATCACCATCGCCCTCGCCGAGGCCGACGATGCCGAGCGCGAGGCGCGCCGCACCCGGCTGAACGAGCCTTTTCGGACCTTGCTCGGCCATATGCGGCACGAGATCGGGCATTGGTACTTTCTCGTCCTCGTGGAACGTGCCGGCCGCACCGAGGATTTTCGTGCCCTTTTCGGCGACGAGAGCACCGATTACGCCGCGGCCCTGCAGGCGCATTACGCCAGGCCGCCGAACGACGACTGGCGCGGCGAATTCATTTCCGCCTATGCCGCGGCGCATCCGCATGAGGATTGGGCGGAGTGCTTCGCCCATTACCTGCACATGGTGGACAGCCTGGAGATGGCGACCAGCTTCGGCATGAAGATCAACCCCGTGCTGGACAAGCAGGGTGTGCTGGAGACGGAGCTGGACTTCAGCCCCTACAGGGCGGGCATGGAGGAGATCCTCAATGCCTGGACGCCGCTGACCATTGCCATGAATGCGATGAACCGCTGCATGGGCACGCCGGACCTCTACCCCTTCGTGCTCAGCGCGCCGGTGGCGCGCAAGCTTGGTTTCATCCACGAAGTGGTGCATCACCGCCCCGATCAGGGGCAATAGCGCCCCCAACCGGGGCAACCGAAGGAAGCTGCGACGATGCGTGTGTATTATGACCGCGATGCGGATGTGAATCTGATCAAGGCCAAGAAGGTCGCGGTCATCGGCTTCGGCAGCCAGGGCCATGCCCATGCCCAGAACATGCGCGACAGCGGCGTCACCGACGTCGTCATCGGCGCGCGCCAGGGCGGGTCCTGGAAGAAGGCCGAGGCCGCCGGCTTCAAGGTGATGACCCCGGCCGATGCGGCCAAGTGGGCCGATGTGGTCATGGTGCTGACCCCGGACGAACTGCAGGGCGACCTGTACCGCGACCACCTGCACGCCAACCTGAAGCCCGGCGCCGCGCTGGCCTTCGCGCATGGCCTGAACGTGCACTTCAACCTGCTCGACCCGCGCGCCGATATCGACGTCTTCATGATCGCGCCGAAGGGCCCCGGCCACACCGTGCGCGGCGAATACCAGAAGGGCGGCGGCGTGCCCTGCCTGGTGGCCGTCCACCAGAACCCCTCGGGCAATGCGCTGGAAATCGCGCTGTCCTACGCCTCCGCCATCGGCGGCGGCCGTTCGGGCGTGATCGAGACGACCTTCAAGGAGGAATGCGAGACCGACCTGTTCGGCGAGCAGGTGGTGCTCTGCGGCGGCCTAGTCGAGCTGATCAAGGCAGGCTTCGAGACGCTGGTGGAAGCCGGCTACGCCCCCGAGATGGCCTATTTCGAGTGCCTGCACGAGGTGAAGCTGATCGTCGACCTGATCTATGAGGGCGGCATCGCGAACATGAACTACTCGATCAGCAACACCGCCGAGTATGGCGAGTATGTCACCGGCCCGCGCATCATCACCTCCGAGACCAAGGCCGAGATGAAGCGCGTGCTGAACGACATCCAGACGGGCAAGTTCGCGCGCGACTGGATGCTGGAGAACAAGGTGAACCAGGCCTCCTTCAAGGCCACCCGCCGCCGCCTGGCCGAGCACCCCATCGAGGAAGTCGGCGAGAAGCTCCGCGGCATGATGCCCTGGATCAAGACCAACCAGCTGGTCGACAAGGCCAAGAACTAAGGCAGCAAGCCATGGCCGCCTTCGCGATACGCCGCGCGGAGGCGGCCGACCGGCCCGTGCTGCTGCAGAATGTGCAGGCGGCCAACCGCTTCGAGGATGCCATCGCCGGCAACCGCGCGACGGGTGCCGCCGATGCCGCCGCCACCCTCGACGAGGTTCTGGCGCGGGTTGCCGAGAGCGAGGGCTTGCCGCTGGTGGCGGTCGCCGATGGCGCGGTGATCGGCCATCTCTTCCTGACCTACGAGACCGCCCCCGCCTATATCCGCGCCGACCGGCGCCGCCATGCCTATGTCGCCGACGCCTTCGTGCAGGAGGCCTGGCGGGGGCAAGGCGTCTTTCGGGCCATGCTCGCGGCCGCCGAGGACCATGCCCGACAGGCGGGCATCCGGGACCTGCTGATCGGCGTGCTCTGGGGCAATGACCGCGCCGAGCGCATCTACCGGCAGGCCGGCTTCCGGCCCTATTCGATGGAGCTGATGCGGGAGCTTGCGCCGAAATGACCCGGCGCATCGCCTGCCTCCACACAGCCGCCAGCAACATCGCCCTCTTCGACGCCGCCTGCCCGCCGGATGTGGCGCTGACCCATGCGGTGCGCCCCGACCTCCTCGCCGAGGCCGAAGCCGCCGGCGGCCTGACCCCCGCCATCGCCGCCCGCACCGCGGCCGCGATCGAGGCGCTCGCCACCCCCGGCATCCAGGCCGTCCTCCTCACCTGCTCCACCCTCGGCCCTGCTCTGGCCCAGGCCCGCGCATCCATCCCGCTGCGGCGCGCCGATGCCGCCCTGGCCGAGGCCGCGCGACGCAGCGGCGGCCGCGTGGTCGCCCTCTGCGCCGTCGAGACCACGCTCGCCCCCACCAGCGCCCTGTTCGGCCCGGATTGCGAAACCCGCCTCGTCCCTGATGCCTGGGCCGCCTTTCGGGCCGGTGATGCGGCAGGCTATGCACGGATGATCGCTGCTGCCGCGGACGCCGCCTTTGCCGAAGGCGCCACCTGCGTGGCCCTTGCCCAGGCCAGCATGGCGCCCGCCGCCGCGCTCTGCCGGCGCGGCACGCCGCTTACCAGCCCGGCCGCCTGCCTCGCCGCGCTTGCCTGAGCCGTCCGGCGCGCCACATGCAGGGCCCTGGTCGGAGCATCCCATGCGCAATCGCCTCCTCGCCGGCGCCTCCGCCCTGCTGCTCGGCGCCTGTTCGGTGGTGGGGGTGAGGTCGGGCACGGAAGAGCCCGCCTTCGAGCTGCTGGAACAGGCCAATGGCCTGGACATCCGCCGCTACGCCCCGCGTTTGGCGGCGGAGACGGAGATCGCGGCGGATGAGACAGCCAGCCGCGAACAGGGTTTCCGGCTGCTCGCCGGCTATATCTTTGGAGGCAATCGCGGCAGCGCACGCATCGCCATGACGGCGCCGGTGGCCCAACAGCCGGTGCGGATCGCGATGACCGCGCCGGTCGCCCAATCCGCCACCGTGAACGGCCACCGCATCCGCTTCTTCCTGCCCGCCGCCCTGCGCGACCCGCCGGTGCCGAACGACCCGCAAGTGCGCGTGGTGGAGGTGCCGGCCGAGACCTATGCCGTGCTGCGCTTCACCGGCAGCACCAGCCCGCAATCGGTGGCCGATGCCCAGGCAAGGCTGCGTGCCGCGCTGGGCGATACCGGCTGGCAGGCGGCGGGCGATGCCACCGCCTGGTTCTACGATCCGCCCTGGACCATCCCGGCGCTGCGCCGGAATGAGGTGGCGGTGCCCGTCACGCGTCGCGGAACGATCAATCCCGCTCCCACTCCTCCCGCGTGATGCGGCCGGCCAGGTCGATATGCAGCTCCACCCGCTCATTGCGCGGGTTGAAGGCCTCGATCTCCCAGTGGTTGCGCTTGCGCTCCACATCGCCGCGGATCCGGTAGCCGGCGGCCTCGGCCACGCGGCGCGCCTCGGCCTCCTCGATGCCGCCCTCCTGGCGCTCCTGGCGGCGCTCCCGGTGCTGGCGCTCGCCGCGGCGTTCGCGCGCCTCCCGGCCCTCACGCCCGGCCCAGGGGGGGCTGCCCTCGGCCCGGCGGATGGTGATCTCGCGGCCATCCTCGCGGCGGATGGTGTAGGCGTCGAAGCTGCGGCCATCCGGGCGGCCGGTCACGCGCAGGCGCTCGCCCTGGCGGATGTCGAGGCGGTGGTACCAATCCGGCCCGGCCTCCACCAGCACGCGGCCGGTGCCGTCCTGCAGCACGAAGCGGTTGCCGAAGACGTCGGTCACCTCGCCCTCGATGGCGATGCCGCCAGGGGCGATGGCGCCGATCGGCGTCTGGGTGGCGGCCGGCGGTGTGGGGGCCTGGGCCAGGGCCGGCGCGGCGAGGCCGGCGGCCAGGGCCAGGCCGAGCGCGGCGCGACGGAAATGGATGGTCTGCATGAGGCTCTCCTCTCGGGTGCCGCCGGGATGCGTCCCGGCATGGCCGCCTTCTCCCACACCCCACCTGAACCCAGCCGGAACCGCGCCGTTCAGGCTGGGTTCAGGCCCCATCTTCCAATAGAGGGACGTGATGCGCCGCGCGATCCTCGCCTTGCTGGTCCTGCCCTTGGCGGGCCCCGCCGCCCAGCCGCTGCTGCCGCTGCCCCAGGCGGTGGCGCTGGTGGCCGCGCGCTACCATGGCCGCATGATCGAGGCCCGCGTGGTGCCGGGGCGGGAGGACGAGAGAACGGCCGTGGCCTACGAACTCCGCTGGCTGACGCCCGCCAATGACGTGCTGCGCATCCGAGTCTCCGCGCTGGATGGCGCCATGCTGCTGGTGGAGGGCAGCGGCATGATCGCGGCGCGGAAATGAGGCTGCTGCTGGCCGAGGACGACGCGACGCTGGCCGCCCAGATCCTGGCCGCGCTGCGCGAGGCGGGTTTCGCGGTGGACCACGCCATGGATGGGGAGGAGGCCGCCTTCCTCGGCGCCGAGAATCCCTATGCCGCCGTGGTGCTGGACCTCGGCCTGCCGAAGCGGGACGGGCTGGCGGTGCTCGCCGGCTGGCGCGCGGCGGGCCGCGCCATGCCCGTGCTGGTGCTGACGGCGCGCGACGCCTGGGGTGACAAGGTCGCCGGCTTCCGCGCCGGCGCCGATGACTACCTGACGAAGCCCTTCCGGATGGAGGAGGTGGTGCTGCGCCTGCGCGCGCTGATCCGCCGCGCCGCCGGCCATGCCGCGCCGGTGCTGGCATGCGGCCCCCTGGCGCATGACCCGCAGGCGGGCAGCTTCACCCTGGACGGCCTGCCGCTGAAGCTGACGGCCTATGAGGGCCGCATCCTGTCCTACCTGCTGCACCAGGCCGGCCGCACCGTCAGCCGCACGGAACTGTCCGAGCAGATCTATGACGGCGATGCGGACCGCGACTTCAATGCCATGGAGGTGCTGGTCAGCCGCCTGCGCCGCAAGGTCGCGCCCTGCCGGATCGAGACGCTGCGCGGCCAGGGCTGGATGCTGGCGGCGCCCTAATGCGCCATTCGCTGCGCGCGCGGCTGGCCCTGCTGGGGGCGGCCGCGATCCTGGCGGCGCTGTTCGGCGCGGGCCTCGCCATCGACCGGCTGCTGACCCGCGCGGTGGAACGCGGCTTCACCCAGCAGATGGACACCGCCCTGCTGGCGCTGATGGCGCGGGTGGAGGTGGATGACAGCACCGGCCAGGTGATGCTGGAGGCACCCCCCGCCGAGCCGCGCTTCGAGCAGCCGCTGTCCGGCTGGTACTGGCAGGTGACCTCCGGCGCGGAGGTGCTTTTGCGCTCCCGCTCCCTCTTCGATGCCGAAATCCTGGGAGAGGCCGGCCCGGCCGGCGAGGCGCTTTGGGCGATCCGGCGGGACTTCACCTCGCCCGGCTCCGCGGAGCTGCTGACGGCCACGGTCGCCGTGCCACGGGCCGAGATCGCGGCGGCGCGGGCGGAGCTGGCGCGGCCGTTGGTGATCTCGCTGCTCGTCCTGGGGGGCGCGCTGCTGGCGGCCTCGCTTGTGCAGATCGGCTTCGGCCTGGCGCCGCTGGGCAGGCTGCAGCGGCAGCTGGATGCGGTGCGGCGTGGCGAGCTGCCGCGCATGCCGCCCGCGCCGCATGCCGAGGTGGCGCCGCTGGTCGCCAGCCTGAACGCGCTGCTCGACCACAAGCAGGCGATGCTGGAACGCGCCCGCCGCCATGCCGGGGATCTGGCGCATGCGCTGCAGACGCCGCTCGCCGCGCTGCGCAATGCGGCCGGGCAGGATGCGCAGGTGGCGGCGCTGGTCGGGCGGATGGAGGCGCAGATCCGCCGCCATCTCAGCCGCGCCCGCACCGCTGCCACCGCTGGCCTGCCTGGCGCCCGCTGCGCCGTGGCCCCGGTGCTGGAGGACCTGGCCCTGGTGCTGCGCGCCGCGCATCGGGACCGCGCGCTGCGGCTGGAGATTGCGGCCGAAGGCGCGCCCGATTTCGCCGGCGACCGCGGCGACCTGGAGGAGATGGCCGGCAATCTGATGGACAATGCCTGCAAATGGGCCCGCGGCCAGGTGCGGGTGGAGGCGCGGGCCGAGGCCGGGCGCCTGCTGATCCGCATCGCCGATGACGGGCCGGGCATGGATCCCGAGGCGCGGGCGGCGGCCCTGGCGCGCGGGCGCCGGCTGGATGAGGCGGTGCCCGGCCATGGGCTGGGCCTGGCCATCGTGGCGGAGACGGCGGACCTCTATGGCGGGGCGGTGGATCTGGAGGGGGAGGGGCCGGGCCTCGTCGCCCTGCTGCGCCTGCCCGCAGCCTCTTGACCGTGCTGCGCCGCACAGCCGACCCTGCGCGCATGACGAAACTCGCCGCCGAGACCGACTATCCCCGCGACTTCGCCGGCTACGGCGCGAACCCGCCCGACCCGCGCTGGCCGGATGGACAAAAACTCGCCCTGTCCTTCGTGCTGAACTACGAGGAGGGCGGCGAGAATACCGTCCTGAATGGCGATGCGGGCAGCGAGCTTTATCTGCACGAGGTGCCCGGCGGCACGCCCATCCTGGGCGAGCGCAACCGCACGGTGGAAAGCCAGTTCGACTACGGCGCGCGGGCCGGGGTCTGGCGGGTGCTGCGGCTGTTTGCCGAGCAGGGCTTCCCGCTGACCGTCTATGGTGTCGGCCGGGCGCTGGAGCTGAACCCCGACGCCGCCCGCGCCTTCGCCGCGGCCGGGCACGAGGTGGCCAGCCATGCCTGGCGCTGGATCGACTACCACAATACGGACGAGGCGACCGAGGCCGCCGAGATTGCCCGCTGCGTCGAGACCATCACCCGCCTGACCGGCGCGCCGCCGGTCGGCTGGTACACGGGGCGCATCTCGCCGCGCACCCGCAGCCTGGTCGCCCGGCATGGCGGTTTCCTCTACGACAGCGACGCCTATGACGACGACCTGCCGCATTACGTGACGGCGGAGGGCAAGCCGCACCTCGTCATCCCCTATACCCTCGACAACAACGACATGAAGTTCGCCGTGCCGCCCGGTTTTCCCGGCCCGGACGGCTTCGAGCGCCACCTGACCGACGCCTTCGACCTGCTGCTGGCGGAGGGCCGGGCCGGGGCGCCGAAGATGATGTCGGTCGGGCTGCATTGCCGCCTGGTCGGCCGCCCCGGCCGCGCCGCGGCACTGCGCCGCTTCCTGGCGCATGTGGCGCAGCACCGGGACGAGGTCTGGGTGACGCGCCGCGCCGATATCGCGCGGCATTGGTGGAAGGAACACCCCCCGGCATGAGGCGCCTGGCTCTCCTCCTGCTCCTCGCCGGCTGCGCGACGGAGCCCGCCATGGCCCCGATGCCGCGCAGCGACCGCGCCCTGCCGCCCCCGGGGCTCTCCGAAGGTCCCGCCGGCGCCCGCTGCGCCGACCATGCGGATGCCCTGCCGGCGCTGGTCGGGCGGCCGGAGGCGGAGGTGCGCAGCGCGCTGGCCGCCATGCCGGGCATCCGCAGCATCCGCCTGCTGGCGCCCGACCAGCCGGCGACGCGGGATTATCGGGTGGACCGCGTCGGCGGCGTGGTGCGGGGCGGGGTGGTGGAGAGCCTGGGCTGCGGGTGAGCCGACGGCTGGCAGAGGAATGCTGCGCCCGGGTCGGGCATCCCTCCGACCCCGGCCGGCCACCTCAGCCTGCGGCGATCCGGCCCGTCAGTAGGCGACGCCGATCTGGGCGCGGTGAACGCTCGGCTGCTCGATCTCGTCCAGCACCGCGCGGGCATAGTCGATCCCGCTGATGGCGGACCGGCCCTTCTCATCGAACAGCGCCACCTCCCCGCCGACGCGATAACGCCCCAGATCCTCGCCGGGCATCCACGCCGAGAAGTCCATCGCCGGGGACACGAACAACCAATCGAGGCCCGAGGTGTCGGCCAGCAGCCTGTTGAGAACGACCATGTTCTCCTTGGCTTCCAGGACGATCGCTTCCGGCACTTCGGGCGGGAAGCCGACGCTCTCGATCATGCGGGGCGCACCATCCGCGGCGCGCAGGCAGGAAAAGCCGCCCACCAGGACCAGGCGCGCGCCTTGCCCCTGGGCCAGCGCGGCAAGGCGTTCATAGGCCGCAGCCAATCGGCCGACATTGTCGCCACGCGGCGACAGCGCGCCGACCACGACATCCGCCTCGCCCAGGACGATGGCGCCATCCATCGCATCGGCGGTCGCGTAGCTGACCCCCTCCACCTTGGCGTCGGGGATGGATCGGCTGAGCGACGTCACCGCATGGCCGCGCCGTGCGGCCTCCCTGACGATGGCCGATCCGGCGTAGCCGGTGCCGCCGATCACGACGATCTTCTTTTTCACAGGCACGAAAATATCCTTCGGATGGGGAGTGGCGCGGTCTTGGCGCTCGGCCTTTGGCCCACAGCCAGCAAGAACCTGGTCTGGAGTTGTGACCTAGTCTGGGTTCTTGTGCTTGCGTTCACAAGGAGTTACATGGAACCGACCTGGTCAGGCCGGGATGACCTGGAGAGGCAACACCATGGCAGCCGCGACGCCGTCGCTCAGACTCCTCCCGCCGGAAGGCACGGATCTGAATCAGCCTTGCGTCGTGCGGGATGTCATCGACCGCATCGGCGACCGTTGGAGCCTCCTGGTGCTGGGTCATCTCGCCGAGTCATCGTTGCGGTTCAACGCCCTGCATCGGAAGATCGGCGACATTTCCAAGCAGGTCTTGTCACGCACCCTGCGACGCCTTGAGGAGGATGGCTTCATCAGCCGCACGGTGCGTGAATCCAACCCGCCGCAGGTCGAATATGCCCTGACCACCATGGGGCTTACCTTCCTGAGCCCGATGAAGGCGGTCCTGGACTGGGCGGACGCGCATCACGACGCGATCACGCAGTCGCGCGAGCTATTCGCGCGACGATCGTGACCACGGCTTAGGGCGCGGCGCCATCACCGTGCCGGCGCCTGCAGGATCTCCGGATTCACCATCATCGAGGGATCGGCCCGGCCATCCAGCACGTCCAGGATGTTCTGGGCGGAGATCCGGGCCATGCGGTTCATCCCCTCCTCCGTGCTTGCCGCGGAATGGGGGCTGATCACCACGTTCGGCAGGGTCAGCAGCGGATTGCCCGGGGTGGCGGGCTCCACCTCCAGGACATCCAGGCCGGCGCCCATCAGGTGCCCGGACCGCAGTGCCTGTACCAGCGCCTCCTGCTGCACCACCGGACCACGGGCGGTGTTCACCAGGATGGCGCCCGGCTTCATGGCGGCGAAGGCGGCGGCGTTCATCAGGTGATGCGTGGCGGGCGACAGGGGGCAATGCAGCGTCACCACATCGGCCTCGCCCAGCGCCGCATGCAGGTCGCGTGCGGGCCGGAAACCGTCGGCGGCGATGCGGTGCGGCGAGAAGCCGGGATCCAGCACCGCCACATCCATCCGGAAGGCCTTGAGGTATTGCGCGACCCGCGTGCCGATCCGGCCATAGCCCACCACCAAAGCGCGCTTGCCCGCCAAATCCACCATGCGCAGCCCGCCGGGAGGCCACCAGCCGCCGCCGGCGACGTGGTTGTGGATATCCACCGCCCGCCGCGCCACCGCCAGCAGCAGCATCATGGCGTGCTCGGCCACCGAGAGGTCGTTGGAGCCGTTCGCCACCATCACCGCCACGCCGCGCTCCGAACAGGCCGGCACATCCACGGTGTCGTAGCCGACGCCGATGCGGGAGACGACGCGCAGCTGCTTCGCGGCCGCCAGGGCAGGGCGGTCCATCTTCTCCAGCCAGCACAGCGTGCCATGGGCCTCTGCGATGGCCGCGTGCCACTCGGCCGGCGGCGGATTGTCCAGCACCACCAGATCCAGCTCCGGCCGCGCGGCAAAGACCGCCATCCCGGCTTCGGGCAACCTGCGGCCGAGCACCACCTTGAACGCCATGCGCTGTTCCTCCGGCATGATTTTCGCCATGGTGGTCCGGGATCGGGCCGCAGGCCAGTGCCCGCCGCGGAGGGAATGACGCATGGCGCAACGTCCCGCGAAGGCGCGCCCGGCGAAGGACACCAGGCCCGGCAGCCTGCTGACCGTGCGGCTGGAGGTCGATGGCATGCCGCGCGGCCGCGTGGCGCTCGGCATCCCCTTCGTCGAGGAGGATCGCACCACCTGGCGCTGCCGCTATGCCATCACGGGGCTTTCCGAAACCCATCGGCGCTACTGCTGCGGCGTGGATGCCGTCCAGGCGCTGATCCTGACCCTGGACCTCATCCCGGTGCTGCTGGAAGCGACCGAGGAAGCGAAGCAGGGGCTGCTGACGCGGCTGGGTGAGGGCGCGCCCTGGGGTTTCGGCCGTGGCCTCCACGACCTGGACCGGGAGCCTGACCCCGGCGTTGTTCCGTGACAGGGTGCTTGCGCGATCGGTTTCGCGCCGGTAGCGTGGCCAAAGCCATGACACCCCGCGCCGCCCGTATCGAGCTGACCGCCGCCCTCCGGGCAGGCCGGCTTCCGCGCGCGCTCCTTCTCCTTCGACTTAGCCACCCCTGGGCGTAAGCTCCGGTCGGTAACGGCTGGTATCGCTCAGGGGACCCCGGGGGCAGCTTTGCCCTCGCGCATGGCATGACGAATCAGAACCCAAGGAACGCCCCCATGGCCATCAATCATCCGTCCTTCGGCACGATGGACCCCGACCGCGTCATCGTCTTCGACACCACGCTGCGCGACGGCGAGCAGTCCCCCGGCTTCTCCATGAACCTGGAGGAGAAGCTGCGCATGGCCGAGGCCCTGGCCGAGCTGGGCGCCGATGTGCTGGAGGCCGGCTTCCCCATCGCCAGCCCCGGCGACTTCGAAAGCGTGCAGTCCATCGCCCGCCGCTTCGCCAAGGACGGCCCCGTGGTCTGCGGCCTGGCCCGCACCTCGGCCGGTGATATCCAGAAGGCCGCCGAGGCCATCAAGGACGCCGCCCGCGGCCGCATCCACACCTTCGTCTCCACCAGCCCCCTGCATATGCGGGTGAAGCTGCGGATGGAGCCGGAGGCGGTTCTGGAGATGGTCACCGCCTCCGTCACCATGGCGCGCAACGCCACCGACGACGTCGAGTGGTCGGCCGAGGACGGCACGCGGACCGAGATGGACTTCCTCTGCCGCTGCGTCGAGGCCGCGATCAAGGCCGGCGCCACCACCATCAATATCCCGGACACCGTCGGCTATGCCGTGCCCGAGGACATGTTCCGCATCTTCAACACGGTGCGGGAGCGGGTGCCAGGGGCGGACCGCGTGATCCTGTCCACGCACAACCACAACGACCTGGGCCTGGCCGTGGCGAACACCATCGCCGCCATCCGCGCCGGCGCCCGCCAGGTGGAATGCACCATCAACGGCATCGGCGAGCGCGCCGGCAATGCGAGCCTGGAGGAGATCGCCATGGCGCTGCGCACGCGCCACGACGCGATCCCCGTGACCAACGGCGTGAAGACGCCCAATATTCTGCGCACCTCCCGCCTGCTGGCCACCATCACCGGCTTCGACGTGCAGCCCAACAAGGCCATCGTCGGCCGGAACGCCTTCGCCCATGAATCCGGCATCCACCAGGACGGCATGCTGAAGGATTCCTCGACCTACGAGATCATGACCCCCGAAAGCGTCGGCTGGACCAAGTCGTCCCTGGTCCTGGGCAAGCACTCGGGTCGCGCGGCCTTCAAGGACAAGCTGAAGGCGCTGGGCTATGAGGTCGGCGACAATGCGATGAACGACGCCTTCAAGCGGTTCAAGGACCTGGCCGACCGCAAGAAGGTTGTCTACGACGAGGACATCGTGGCGCTGGTGGATGACGAGGTCGTCCGCGCCAATGACCGCATCAAGCTGGTCGGCCTTTCGGTCTCCACCGGCATGCATACCCGCCCCATCGCCTCCATCGCGCTGGAAGTGGATGGCGAGCAGCGGGAAGGCGTGGCCGGCGGCGATGGCGGGGTGGACGCCACCTTCGCCGCACTGCGCCAGGCCTTCCCGCATGAGGTGAACCTGAAGCTCTATGCCGTGCAGTCCGTCACCGGCGGCACGGATGCCCAGGCCCGCGTCACCGTCCGGCTGGAAGAGGCGGGCAAGCTGGTGGACGGGCAGGGGGCGGATACCGACACCATCGTCGCCAGCGCGCGGGCCTATGTGCATGCCCTGAACAAGCTACTGGTGAAGCGGGCGCGCACCGCGCCCGGCGACATCACGCAGCCGGCGGCGCTTTCGGCCTGAGGGCCGGCGGCGGGCGGGGGGTGGGGGCGCGCAGGGGGAAGTCCAGCGCCAGCCCCGCCTCCTCCCGCTTCAGCTCGGCGCCCAGCTGCCGCGCCAGGCCGCGCAGCAGCAGGGCGCGCAGCTGATCATCCGGCCGCGGCACCAGCCCGTCATCCTCGATGGCCAGGCTGGCGCGTCGGTCATCCGCCGTGACGGTGATGGAGATGCGGCCGCCCCGCCCCGTGGGAAAACCCTGCTTCAGCGCGGCCGAGACCGCCTCCGTGATGATCAGCGCCAGCGGGACCGCCTGGTCTGAGGAGATGCGCAGCGCCGGCGCCGTCACATCGAGCGCGATGCGCCGGCCCGGCTTGTCGCCGATGGCGGCGAAAAGCTGCACGCCCAGCTCCTCGATGAAGGCGCCGAGGTCGATCGCCTCCGGGTCATGATGCGCATACATATGCCGGTGCAGCGTCGCCAGCGCGCCGATCCGGTCCCGCGCCGCCTCGAATTCCACGCGTGCCTGGCCATCGGTGACGCGCTGTGCCTGCAGCGCCAGCAGGCTACTGACGATCTGCAGGTTGTTCTTCACCCGGTGATGCACCTCGGCGGCCAGGATCTCGGCCCGCTCGATCGCGGCCTGCAGGTCCCGCTCACGCTCGGCCAGCGCCGTGGCGCCGGCCTGGAAGCTGACGGCAAGGTCGCGGATCTCGTCCGGCATGCCCGCTTCCCCCGGAATCTCGAAGGGCGCGGCCCCGGCATTCCATTGTCCCACGGCGCGGCGCAGCCGGGACAGCGGCCGCGTGACCGTGTAATTGGCGCCCAGCACCACGGCCAGGATGCTCAGCGCCAGCAGCGCCCCCACCTCCGCCAGGCGCTGGGTGGCGACCAGGCTGGCGCCGGCGCGGATCGGCGCCATCGGGCGCGCCACCACCAGCATCGCCTGGGACGAGAGCTGTCCCCGCGCCGCGACCAGCTCCGTCGCCGCCAGATGGGTGATGGTGGGGCTGCCATCGGCCGCGGCGGCGGGCGCGCTGGGGCCGAGCTGCTCGCCGGAGCGGCCGAGCGCCCAGCTGCGATTCTCCGCATCCAGCACCCAGGCGGAGAGACCGGCGGGCAGCGGGGGCGGGGCCACCCGGGCCAGGATCAGCCGCCCGGCGGGCAGGCGGGGGCTCGCCGGCAGGGAGCGCAGCAGGGAGATCACGCCGGCGGAGCCGGCCAGCATCAACGAATCGGTCGCGCCCGCCACCCGCGCGCGCAGCTCCGGCGCGAGGCCCGAAAGGGTGGGAGAGGGGAGATTGGGGCATTCCACCTCCAGCATCACCCCATCCGGCGCGGCGTTCCGCACCCAGTCGCCGCAGGCATTGGCGATTTCGGGCCAGCCGGCGGTGACGCCGCGCAGCGCCCCTTCCGCCGCGGCGACGCGGGCGGCGAAGGACGACATGACCAGGTCCCGCTCCAGCGCCACATCCAGCTGAGCCTGGCGGATGGTCGCGCGGTAGCCGGCAAAGGCGCCGGCCAGGACCAGCAGCACCACCGGGAAGGACGCGACAAGAAGAAGGCATAGAAGACGGCCCCGCAGGCTGGCCTGGGGGCGGGGCAGTCTCCACAAGCGCCTTGGGGCGTCCTTCATGAAGGGCTTTGGATCATACCGGACCGGCACCGCCTATCTGCCGCGCCGTGTCCGATCCTCCTCGATAAGCCGCATCAGCTCGGGCGGAATGGGTTCCGCCGCGACGTTGTCGTACAGCTGGTGCAGGCCACGCTGCAGCCAGAGATCGAAGGCGTCGCTGCCCGCGCGCTCTCCCTTGCGCTTGGTGGCCTTGGGAGGGGGCGCCGGCTTGCTGCTGTCGCTGCTGTCCATGTCCATCGCCGAAGCCGGTGCTGAGCGTGACCCCTGTCCCGCGCAGCACCTTGCAGCTTCGACTTAAGCCAGCAGATGGTGTTCGCCAACCCCAGAACGGCGGGCGCCACGGTCAACCGAGGAGCCGGAGGCGCGCTGGGCGCCACGGCCGCTGACCCGCTCCCGCTCGCTCCGCTGCTCCTCGGTGGTCGCCTCGGCGGATTCCTCGCCGGTCAGCCAGGTCTGCAGCTGGCGGCGGGCGCGGAAGACGCGGCTCTTGGCCGTGCCCACGGCGCAGCCCGTCGCCTCGGCCACATCCTCATAGGACATGCCCTGCAGCACCACCATGAACAGCGCCTCGCGCTGGTCGGCCGGCAGGCGGTTCACCGCATTGCCGAGTTCCTTCAGAATCAGCCGATCCTCATGCGTGGCGCTGACCGCGAAGGCGCCCGCCGGCACATCCTCGATATCCGTGGTCTCGCGCTGCTTGCGCAGGGTGCTGATGAAGCGGTTGCGCAGGATGCGGTGCATCCAGGCGGCGAAATTGGTGCCCGGGGTGAAGCTGTTCTGCGCGGCCAGGGCATTGGCCACGGCATCCTGCACGAGGTCGTCGGCGGCGGCACGATTCCGCGTCAGCGCCAGGGCCTGGACCCGCAGGCGGGGCAGCAGCGCGATGACCTGGCCATGGAATTCGTTCGGCATTGTTTGCTCCATCCTCTATGCCCACTGAATGAACGGGCCGTTGGGATGGTTGCATCGCGGACGCGTTACCCGTTCACAGGGGCGAGAGCGCGCGAAAGGGTCGCCCGGGCACGCGAAAGCCGGGCCTTCATGGTGCCGACCGGCACGCGGCAGATCTCCGCTGCGGCCTCCATCGTCAGGCCCTGCGCCGCCACCAGCATCAGCGCCTCCCGCATCGCGGGCGGCAGCTGGGCGATGGCGCGGCTCAGGTCGCGCACCTCATGCGCACTTTCCTGGTCGGATTGCCGGGTCGCGGTTTCCTCCGGCGGATTGGCCTCGGCATGGTCGCGCTCCCGCCGCGCCCGGCGCCAGCCCTCTCGGAAGGTGTTGCGCAGCACCGTCAGCCCCCAGGGCCGCAGGGCCGCGCGCGGGTCATGCGCCAGCTCGGGCGGCGCCACGAAGCTGGACAGGCCGCGCAGCATCCGCAGAACGGTTTCCTGCACCAGATCGTCGGCTTCGGCTCTCGAACGCGTGAGCATCCGGGCGGCGGCGCGCAGTTCCGGCAACAACTGCGCGATTACGGCGCGCAAGGCGCCGGAGTTCTCTTGTTCGTCCACACCGCACTGCATATCAAGTCTGGTAGCCATGCGGCAGCGCGCGCCGCCCCTTTGGGAGATGACAAGGCGATGAGCGAGATCGATCGCGCGGCGCTGATCGGCGCCTTGCCCTATGCACGCCGCTTTGCCCGGGCCCTGACCGGCTCCCAGTCGCGGGGGGACGGCCTGGTGGGTGAGGCGCTGCGGGGCGGCCTGGCGCCGGTGGGCGGCGGGCGGGATGCCGGGATGGCGGGTCGGCTGGCGCTCTACCGCGCGATCTGCCGCATCGCATCCGATGCGCCGGATCCGGAGGAAGCCCCCGGCGCGGCGCTGGACCGCACCCAGCGCATGCTGCTGCTGCTGACCTCGCTCGAGGAGCTGGAGACGGACCAGGCGGCACTGGCCCTCGGGCTGGCGGTGGAGCAGGCGGCGGCGCACCTGGCCGCGGCGCGAAACCACCTGCGCGCCGGCGCCGTGGCGCGCGTGCTGATCATCGAGGACGAGCCGATCATCGCGCTGGACCTGCAGCAGCTGGTGGAGGCCGCGGGCCATGAGGTGGTGGGCATCGCCGCCTCCGAGGACGAGGCCGTGGCGATCGCGGCGGCGGAGCGTCCCTCCCTGGTGCTGGCGGATGTGAACCTGGGCGCGGGGGGCGATGGCACTTCCGCCGTCGCGCGCATCATGCGCACCCACCAGGCGCCGGTGATTTTCGTCACCGCCTATCCGGAGCGGCTGCTGACCGGGCAGGACCTGGAGCCTGCCTTCATCATCACCAAGCCCTTCGAGCCGACGACGCTGGCCATCGCCACCTACCAGGCGGTGACCCGCGGGGTGCATCTCGACCCCGTCTGAAGGTCTCGGCGCGCCAGAAAAAGGCGGCGCGCTGCAGGGTTTGTGCCGGAACCGATCCGGCCGGCTGGCGTTCACCCGGCGCAGTCAGAAGCCGGAGATCGCAATGCTTTACTGGACCCTCGTCTTCCTCGTGGTCGCGCTGGTCGCCGGCCTCTTCGGCTTCGGCGGCATCGCCTCGGCCTCCGCCGGCATCGCCAAGATCCTGTTTGCGATCTTCATCGTGCTCTTCCTGCTGAGCCTGGTCTTCGGCGCCTTCCGCAGCAACTGACCCCAGCAGAGGATCGCGCGCAATGCGTGCCATGGCGGGGCTGGCCCTGGCCCTGATTCTCGGCGCCGGGCCCGCCCTGGCGCAGGTGCCGGCGCCGGCCGCGCCCGCCAGCCCGCCGCCACGGGCGCATTTCTGGTTCGACCCGACCCAGCTGCCAGCCTTCACCGGCACGGTGGAACGCTACCTGGTCAATCCGGCCGGAGAGACGGATGCCCTGATGTTCCGGGAGGGCCCGCAAGTGGTCTTTCCGCCCGACATGGCCGCCGCGGTCCGCCGCGCGGCGGAACCCGGCCAACCGCTGATCGTCTGGGGCATCCGCGCCCGCCAGGCGCCGGTCATCACCATGCTCGCCTTCGCCGCATCCCAGGAGGCGGAGCCGGGCGTGGTCGAACGCTTCTACTGGCGCCTCGGCGGCGCGCCCTCCGAACGATCCCAGGCCCTGTCCGTCTCCGGCACCGTGAAGGCGCCCTATTTCGCGCCGCAGGGCCAATTGGCCGGCGCGGTGCTGGAGGATGGCACGGTGGTGGTGCTGCCGCCCGGCGCGGCGGAGCCGCTGCGCGCGCTGCTGCGCGCCGGCGCCCGCCTCGCCGCCGAGGGCCGTGGCTTCGCGGGTGAGGCCGGGCGGGCCCTGGCCGCCGAGCGGATCGGCGAGACCGCCGAGGCGCTGCGCCCGGTACAGCCGGCCGAGACCCCTGCCTCTTCCCCCCCGCCTGCGCCCGCCGCGCAGCCGCAACGCTGAGCCGCCATGTCCGACCAGATCCCTGCGGCCATCGACCTCCCGCCGCAGGAGGGCCTCATGCGCCGCTTCTGGCGCCTGGCCCGTGGCTACTACACCTCCCCCGGCGATCGCCGGCGGGCCTGGCTTCTCACGGCCGCCGTGCTGGCGCTGACGATCTTCCAGATCGGCGTGCAGGTGCGCTTCAACCTCTGGAACCGCGATTTCTTCAACGCGCTGGAGAACCGCGACAGCCCGGCCTTCTACGGCCAGATGTGGATGTTCGCGCTGCTGACCGGCCTGGCCATGGTGGCCGCGGTGGGCCAGCTCTGGGCGCGGCAGGCGCTGATGCTGGGCTGGCGGCGCTGGCTGGTGCACCGGCTGCAGCGCCGCTGGCTGGAGCATGGCCGGCACTACCAGTTGAACTTCCTGCCCGGCGCGGCGGACAATCCGGACCAGCGGATCAGCGAGAATACGCGCTGGGCCACGGCCATGGCCGTGGACCTTTCCATCGGCCTGCTCAGCGCCATCCTGACCCTGGCCAGCTTCCTCGGCATCCTGTGGTCGCTCTCGGGCCCGTTGCGGATGTCCTATAGCGGCACGGAGTTCGAGATCCCGGGCTACATGGTCTGGTGCGCGCTGCTCTATGCGACCTTCGGCTCGATCGCCACCATGTGGATCGGCGGGCCGATGGTCGGCATCAATATCCGCCGCAACGAGGCCGAGAGCGACCATCGCTTCGCCCTGATCCGCATGCGCGAGAACAGCGAGGGCATCGCCCTGATCCGCGGCGAGGCCGATGAGGATCGCGGCCTGCAGCGCGCCTTCGGCCGCGTCGTCTCCGTGATGAAGGAGCTTTATGACCGGGAGCGGCGGTTGATGTGGCTGACCAGCGTCTATGGCATGGCCGCCGGCGTCATCCCCATCCTGGTCGCCAGCCCGCGCTACTTCGCCGGGGCCATCACGCTGGGCGTTCTGATGCAGATCACCTCCGCTTTCCTCGAGGTGACGCGCGGGCTGAACTGGTTCGTCGACAATTTCCCGAAGCTGGCCGATTGGCGCAGCCATGTGGAGCGCGTGGTGGACCTGGAGGATACCTTCGACATGGCGGAAGCCATGGCCAGCCAGACCCGCATCGACGTGGTGGAGCAGAAGCCGGGTGAGGAGCCGGAGCTGCTGTCCTTCCGGAATCTGCAGGTTGCGCATTCCGACGGCAATGTCGTGATCCAGGGCGCCAATGCGGAGATCAAGGCGGGGGAGAAGGTGCTGATCGTGGGTGAGAGCGGCACCGGCAAGTCCACCCTGTTCCGCGCCATCGCCGGCCTCTGGCCCTGGGGCTCGGGCCAGATCCGGATTCCGCCGCGGGAGCACATGCAGTTCATGCCGCAGCGGCCCTATATCCCGCTCGGCACGCTGCGCGCCGCGCTGACCTACCCGGCCGCCACCGACCACTTCCCGGAGGCGGAGCAGCTGGCGGCGCTGGAGCGCTGCGGCCTGCCCCACCTGGTGGCGCGGCTGGAGGAGGAGGAGCGCTGGGACCGCGTTCTGTCGCTCGGCGAGCAGCAGCGCCTGGCCTTCGCCCGCCTGCTGCTGCACAAGCCGCGCTGGGTCTTCCTGGACGAGGCGACGGCGGCGCTGGACGAGGAGAACCAGGACCAGATGATGCGGCTGTTCCGGGAGGAGCTGGACGGCAGCGCGCTGATCTCGATCGGCCACCGGCCGGGCCTCGATGTCTATCACGACCGCACGCTGCAATTGCTGCGCGCGCCGGACGGGGCGCGGCTGGAGGTTCGGCGAAAGCCGGGGCGGGAGCGGGGCCAGAAGGCCAGTGGCGGCCGGGCCGCGCTGCGGCGGATGCTGCGGCGGAGCTGAGCGGGTCAGGTCCGCGTCGTGGCGGCGGGCGGGCCGGACAGGTGGCCCTGGATCAGGGCCAGCGTCGCCGCCACCCCGCGCTGCGCCCGCTCATGTTCCCCGGGCTGCAGGCTGAAGGTCATCCACAGCTTCAGCAGGCGGCCGTCCTGGCTGGTGACGCAATGGAAGTCGTGCACCTCATTCGGGCCGGCTCGATAAGTGTGCTGCTGGCAGAGGACGACGCCGCCGCGGATCTGCATCCGCACCAGGCGCGATTCCTGCGTCGGGCCGAAGACCCTGGTCGCGGCCTGGCGGGCCGCGGCCGAGGACGAGATGAGCTCGGAGAGGATGGGCAGCGAATCCGGGCCCGGCGGTACCGGCTCGGCACTGCGGCGGAACAGGAAGACCGTGATGGAGAAGGCCGGGCCGCGATAGGCGGCAATGGCGCCGCCCATGATGCCGGGCGTCTGGTCCTCGACCAGCGAGACCCGGGGCAGCTCCGCCAGGGCCATGGGCAGCCGCTCCAGGCTGCTGAATTCCGGGCTTCGGGCGGCCGGCGCCACGGCCTCGGTGGAGTCCTTGGCGAGTCCGCGGCCCGCATCGGGCGTGCCCATGGCGGCCGGCCCGGCCGTCGCAGCCGGCTGCGTGCCGGACTGGGTCGCACAGCCTCCCAGAATAAGAAGGCCGGACAGAAGAAGGAATCGCCGCACCGCTTGGCCTCCGGGCTGGGCCGGAAGCTTCGCGGGCGGCTGCGGTCGCGTCAATCAGCCGTGCCGGTCACAGGTGCAGGCGTGGACCGGCGCGGCGGCGCCTCAGCGCCAGGCCGGGCGGCCGAGGTTCACCGTGCCCGGGCTGGTCAGCGCGCCACCCGCGGCGCCCGCGGCGCCACCGATCAGCGCGCCGGTGCCGGCGCTGCCCGAAAGCGAGCCGATGGCGGCGCCGGCACCGGCGCCGAGCAGGCCGCCCGAGACGGCACGGTCGCCGGTGGTCTGGCCGCAGGCGGCCAGGGTGGCGGCGGCCAGCAGCAACATGGGAAGGTGGCGCATGGGGGGCTCCTCTCTGGGGTTCGATCCTGCTGCCCTAACGCGGATCCTGCATCCGGGTTCACGGCACCATTCCGGTTTCGTGCGACCGGATCCTTCGGCAGATGGGGCGGGCCCGCCGTCTTCGCCAGGGGAATGGCCGCCCTGCACCGCCCTTCGCGTCACGGGGCTTGAGGTCGGGGCGGGGGAGGGGTATCGGAAGCGCCTCGCGCCACCCCGCGGAAGCGTCGGACCGGACGGGGCCAGATCCAGGCGGTTCCGCCTGGTGCTGGCCCGGAACGGCCGGGCCTGCGCGGTGGCATCTTCGACCTTCGGAAGGCTCCGGCTGCATGTTCTCCCGCCTGTTCGGCTTCCTCTCGGCCGACATGGCCATCGACCTCGGCACCGCGAATACGCTGGTCTATGTGAAGGGTCGGGGCATCGTGCTGAACGAGCCCTCTGTCGTCGCCATCTCCGACCACCGCGGCAAGAAGCAGGTCCTGGCGGTGGGGGAGGAGGCCAAGCTCATGCTCGGCCGCACCCCCGGCAATATCGCCGCCATCCGCCCGCTGCGGGACGGCGTGATCGCCGACTTCGAGGTGGCGGAGGAGATGATCAAGCACTTCATCCGCAAGGTGCATAACCGGCGGTCCTTCGCCTCCCCCATGATCATTGTCTGTGTCCCCTCGGGATCGACCGCCGTCGAGCGCCGCGCCATCCAGGAATCGGCGGAGAGCGCCGGCGCCCGCAAGGTGCTGCTGATCGAGGAGCCGATGGCGGCAGCGATCGGCGCCGGCCTGCCGGTGACGGAGCCCTCCGGCTCCATGGTCGTGGATATCGGCGGCGGCACCACGGAAGTGGCGGTGATCTCGCTCGGCGGCATCGTTTATGCCCGCAGCGTGCGCGTCGGCGGCGACAAGATGGACGAGGCCATCATCTCCTATATCCGCCGCAACCATAACCTGCTGATCGGCGAGAGCACGGCCGAGCGCATCAAGATGGAGATCGGCGCCGCCGCCGCCCCGGAGGAGGGCGAGGAAGGCCCGATGACCGAGGTGAAGGGCCGCGACCTGATGAACGGCGTGCCGCGCGAGGTCATCGTCAGCCAGCGCCAGATCGCCGAAAGCCTGTATGAGCCGGTGATCCAGATCGTCGAGGCGGTGCGGGTGGCGCTGGAGAACACGCCGCCCGAGCTCGCCGCCGATATCGTCGACAAGGGCATCGTGCTGACCGGCGGCGGCGCGCTTCTGCACCGTCTGGACGGCGTGCTGCGGGATGCGACGGGGCTGCCGGTGGTGGTGGCGGAGGAGGCGCTGTCCTGCGTCGCACTCGGCACCGGGCGGGCCCTTGAGGAAATGAAGCGGCTTCGCCACGTGCTGACTTCCATGTACTGATAGGGGCTTAGGCCCAACAGCCGGGGGGAGAGGCGCTTGATCCGACTCAGCATTCCACTCCGCCAGGCCCTGGCACGGCTTTCCCTGCCGGTGCTGATCGCGGCCGCCTTTGGCACCATGCTTCTGGGCAAGGCGGATGCGCTGCTGGCGGAGCGCGCGCGCATCGCACTGGCCGATGCCCTGGCCCCCTTCTACGCCGCCTTCGCCGAGCCTGCCCGCGCGGTGCGCGATGCGGTGGAGGATTTCCACCAGCTGCTGGTGCTGCGGGAGGAGAATGCCCGGCTGCGCGAGGAGAATGAGCGGCTGCGCCGCTGGCAGGCCGCCGCCCTGGCGCTGGAGACGGAGAATGCCCAGCTGCGCCGGCACCTGGATTTCGTGCCGGAACGGGCGCCGGCCTTCCACACTGCCCGCGTGGTGGCCGATGGCGGCGGCGTCTATGCCCGCGCGGTGCTGCTCTCCATCCCGCCCGAGATGCAGGTCCGCCGCGGCCAGATCGCGCTCGATGAGCGCGGCTTCGTGGGGCGGGTGACGGAGGTGGGCACGCGCTCCGCCCGCGTGCTGCTGGCCACCGACATGAACAGCCGTATCCCGGTGACTCTGGAGGGCAGCCGGGTGCGGGCGATGATGGTGGGCACCAATGGCGCCCGGCCGCGGCTGCAGCACTGGTCCGAGGGCAGCCGCCCGGCGGAGGGCGAGCGGGTGGTGACCAGCGCGGAGGGCGTCGCCTTCCCGGCCGGGCTGCCGGTCGGCGTGGTGCGCTGGACCGAGGGCGGCGTGGCGGAGGTGGAGCTTTTTGCGCGGGCGGATCGGCTGGACGTGGTGCGGCTGTTCGACTTCGGCCTGGGCGGGATCCTGCCGCCCGAGGCCATTGCGCGGCCCGAGCCGCGCCCGCGGCGCTGAACGCCCGCGCCCCCGTGGTCGGACGCCCAGAGCCATCGCCCGGGCTGCTGCGACGGCTCGACGATATCGCGCGGGCCGCCTTTCCGGCCACGGGCACGGTGCTGCTGCTGGTGCTGGCGGCGGGGCCTTCGGGCGTGCCGGGGCTGGTGCCGGCGGCGGCGCTGCCCTGCATCGTCTTCTGGTCCGTCTTCCGCCCCGGCGCCATGCCGCCGCCGGCGGTGTTCCTGCTTGGCCTGCTGCAGGACCTGCTGACCCTGGCGCCGCTGGGCACGGGGGTGGTGACGCTGCTGGTGGCGCATGCCCTGGCGGTCGCCTGGCGGCGCTTCCTGGTGCGGCAGAGCTTCATGTTCGTCTGGCTGGCCTTCTGCGCCTTCTCCGCGGCCGCCGCGGCGCTGGGCTGGCTGCTCACCGCGCTGCTGGCCTGGAACCTGCCGGCCGCGGCCCCCGCGCTGCACCAGGCGGCGCTGACCGCGGGGCTCTACCCCGCCTTCGCCTTCGTCCTCAGCCGCATCCACGGCGTGATGCGCCGGGCGGAGGAGACGCCGTGATGGCGGGCGAGGGCAGTCCCGTGCTGGCGCACCCCCCCCACCCAACCCTCCCCCCCATAGGTGGGGGGGAGGGCTTTTGGGCGTGCTCACCGCCAGGGTCCGTTGCGCCCACCTGCGGCCCGCGCCCAGACCGACAGTCCCGCCAGGCGCGCCAGTGCACCGGCGCGAAGGCAAGCGCGCGGAGCGCGCGCCCGCCGTTTGAGGGCCTGAAAGGATGAGCCGCAAGCAGCGGGAGGAGGAGCGGGTCCGCGGCATCTTCAGCCGGCGTGCCCTGGCGCTCGGCCTGGGGCAGATGGGGCTGCTGGGCTTCCTGGCGCATCGGCTGCACCGGCTGCAGGTGGATGAGGGCGAGCGCTATGCGACGCTGGCCGAGGAGAACCGCCTCTCCGCCCGCCTCCTGGCCCCGCCGAGGGGACGTGTGCTGGACCGCAACGGCCATGTCATCGCCGGCAACCAGTTGAACTGGCGCGCCCTGCTGACCGCCGAGCAGACCACCGATGTCGGCGCCACGCTGGAGACCTTCAGCCGCATCGTGCCGATGACCGACCAGGAACGCGCTCGCGTCGAGCGCGACGTGCGCCGCCGCCGGCGCTTCGTGCCGGTGACGGTGCGGGACTTCCTGACCTGGGAGGAGATGGCGCGGATCGAGCTCAATGCGCCGGACCTGCCGGGCATCAGCGTCGATGTCGGCACCACCCGCATCTACCCCGAGGCGGAGCACCTGGCGCATATCGTGGGCTATGTCGCGCCGCCGGCCGAGCGCGACATGGATGGCGACCCACTGCTGGAACTGCCGGGCATCCGCGTCGGCCGCTCGGGCATCGAGCGGCACCACGACCTTGTGCTGCGCGGCCGCGCCGGGGCGGTGCAGATGGAGGTGAATGCGGTCGGCCGCATCATCCGCGAGCTGGACCGGCGGGAGGGCGTGCAGGGCCAGGATGTGCAGCTTTCGGTGGATGCCGCCCTCACCAAGACGCTGCGCGGCAAGATCGAGGAGGGCACCTCCGTCGTCCTGATGGATGCGCGGAACGGGGAGGTTCTGGCCATGGCCACCCAGCCCTCCTTCGACCCCAACCTGTTCAATTCCGGCGTCTCCCCCGCCCAATGGCGGGAATGGACCCGCAATCGCGCGACGCCGCTGATCAACAAGGCGACCAACGGCCTCTATGCCCCGGGCTCCACCTTCAAGATGGTGGTGGCGCTCGCGGCGCTGGAGGCGCGGGTGGTGACGCCGGGGGAGCGGGTCTATTGCCCCGGGCACATGGACCTCGGCGAGACCCGCTTCCATTGCTGGAACCGCTCCGGCCACGGCGCGATGGACATGCGGACCGCGCTGAAACTGTCCTGCGACGTCTATTTCTACGAAATGGCCAAGCGGGTCGGCATCGACAAGATCGCAGCCATGGGCCGGCGCTTCGGCCTGGGCGTGCCGCTGGATATCGAGTTGCCGGGCATCCGCGCCGGGCTGATGCCGACCCGCGAGTGGCGGCAGCAGCAGGGCCGGCCCTGGGCGCTGGGCGATACGGTGGTGCATGGCATCGGCCAGGGCTTCTACCAGCTGACGCCACTGCAACTGGCCACCATGACCGCCCGCCTGGCCACCGGCCGCGCCGTGCAGCCGCACCTCACGCGCAGCATCGGCGGGCGGCTGGTGCGCGGCGTACGGGCGGAGGACTGGCCGAGCCTCGGCATCCCCGAGCGCGACCTGCGCCTGGTGCGGGAGGCGATGTGGTCGGTGGTGAACGAGCAGGGCGGCACCGCGCGGGCAGCCCGCCTGCCGACCGAATTCGGCGCCATGGCGGGCAAGACCGGCACGACCCAGGTGCGCCGCGTGACGCGCGAACAGCGCGAGCGGGGCTTCCGGGTGGAGCAGGTGCCGCGAGAATGGCGCCCGCATGCGCTCTTCGTGGCCTTCGCACCCTATGACAACCCGGTCTTCGCGGTCTCCGTGATCGTCGAGCATGGCAGTTCCGGCTCCGCCGCGGCGGCGCCGCTGGCGCGCGACGTGCTGGTGGAGGCTTTCCAGCAATTGCGGCCGGGGCCGGGCGGCAATTTCGGGGCACGCGTTGCGGAAGCGCGGCCGCCCGGCGGGTCACGGCCGTGAGATTCGAACGGCGGCTGCTGCTGCGGGAACGCGGCACGGGGGTGCTGGAGAAGCTGTGGCAGATCCCCTGGATCTTCGTCCTGATGCTCTGCGCCGTGGGGGCGGTGGGCTATGTCGCGCTCTATTCGGCGGGCGGCGGCGGGCCGGAGCCCTATGCGGCCAAGCATGCGATCCGCTTCGGCTTCGGGCTGGTGCTGATGCTCTCCATCGCGCTGGTGGATATCCGGCTGATCGCGCGCTTCGCCTGGCTGGGCTATGCGGCCGGCATCGGCCTGCTGGTGATGGTGGCGTTGCATGGCCAGGTGGGCGGCGGGGCGCAGCGTTGGCTGGACCTGGGCGGCTTCCAACTGCAGCCGTCCGAGTTGATGAAGATCCTGCTGGTGGTGGCACTTGCCTCCTGGTTCCACAAGGCGTCCTGGGAGCAGATGGGCAATCCGCTGTTCCTGATTCCGCCCATCCTGGCGGTACTGCTGCCCGCGGGGCTGATCCTGAAGCAGCCGAACCTGGGCACGGCGCTGATCACCATGATGGTGGGCGGCGCCGTCTTCTTCGCCGCCGGCGTCCGGCTGTGGAAATTCGCCATCGTGCTGGGCGGCGTCGCGGTCGCCGCCCCCATCGCCTATGACCACCTGCACGACTACCAGCGCGCCCGCATCACCACCTTCCTGGACCCCGAGAGCGATCCGCTGGGGGCGGGCTACAATATCATCCAGTCCAAGATCGCGCTGGGATCGGGCGGCTTCTGGGGCAAGGGCTTCCTGCAGGGCACGCAGGGCCACCTGAACTTCCTGCCGGAGAAGCAGACGGACTTCATCTTCACCATGCTGGCCGAGGAATTCGGCCTGGTCGGCGCACTGAGCGTGCTGGGCCTGCTGGCCTGCGTCATCGCCTTCGGCTTCCTGGTGGCGCTGCGCAGCCGGCATCAGTTCGGGCGGCTGCTGGCGGTGGGGCTGGCGACCAACTTCTTCATGTATGTCTTCGTCAATATCGCCATGGTGACGGGGGCGATCCCTGTCGGCGGCGTGCCGCTGCCGCTGATCAGCCATGGCGGGTCCGCGATGCTGACGGCGATGGTGGGCTTCGGGCTGCTGATGTCCGCCCATGTGCACCGGGATGCGGAACTGGTGGCGGCCCGCGACCAGCAATGACCTGGGGACATGGCGGCTTTGTGTGCGCTTTTGGTCCGGGCGGGCTGGACAAACCCCCCGCCGCCGCTTAAACGGCCGTCCTCGCCAAGTTCTGGCGCGGGCGCTTAGCTCAGTTGGTAGAGCAGCTGACTCTTAATCAGCGGGTCGTAGGTTCGAGCCCTACAGCGCCCACCATTCTCCCCCCCCCCCACCGCTGCGCGAGCCTGGGCCAGGCTTGCCTTTCGCGATAAGCATCCGGCGCCGGGTCGCATCATGCGGGGCAGGACGGCGGATATGAAAAGGCAGGCGAGGGCGGTGGTGCCCCTGGACGACCACCTCTGCTTCACGGTCTATTCGCTGGGCCTCGCGATCCAGCGCCTCTACAAGCCGCTGCTGGACAGGCTGGGCGTCACCTATCCGCAATACCTGGTGCTCAACGTTCTATGGCAGCAGGATCGCCAGACGGTGGGAGGTATCGCGGACCGGCTCTCCCTGGAATCGAGCACGCTGACACCTCTGCTCCAACGCCTGGAAAGCCGCCGGGCTGGTGCGTCGCGCCCGCGATGCCGCGAATGCGCGCCAGGTGGTCGTCTCGCTGACCCCGCGCGGTCGCGGTGTGCAGTCTCGCTCCGTCGGCCTCACCACGGCGCTGCAGGCGGCCTCCGGCGCAGCGCCGGAGAAGCTCGCGCGCCTGAACCGTTGCCTGCAGCAGTTGCGCGACGCCATCGGCGATAACGGCGACGGCTGAGCGAAGGCTGGCCCCTCGCCGGGCCGCTACATGCCGTGCGCCTGCCTGATCTTCTCGGCCGCAATCTCGCCGATGATCGCGCAGGGCGCCTGCGTATTGCCGGTCGTCACCCGCGGCATGACCGACCCATCCGCGACCCGCAGACCTTCCACGCCATGGACCCGCAGCGCGGAATCGACGACCGCCATGTCGTCGCGCCCCATCTTAGCCGTGCCGCTCTGGTGCCAGTAGGTCACGGCGGCCTCGCGGATATAGAGCTCCAGCGCCGCATCCTGCAGCGCGCCCGGCATCACCTCCCCACGCACGAAGGGGCGGAAGGCGGGTGCATTGCCCAGCGCGCGGCACAGCTCGATGCAGGCCTTGGCCGTCGTCATATCCGCCGGTTCGGACAGGAAGTCGGCCTCGATGGCCAGCGGCGCCTGCGGGTCGCTGCCCTGCAGCCGCATGCGGCCACGGCTGGCCGGATGGGCGAGGCCCGCGAACATGGTCCAGCCATGCGCCGGAACCCCACGCGCCGCCGTCGCCTCGCTCGGTACCGGGAACTCCACCTGGCAGAACAGCAGGTCCGGCGCCTCCAGATCGGGCCGGCTCTTCCAGTACATGGTGGCCTCGCTGCCGCTGTTCCGCGGGGCGATCGGCTCCGCATATTCCCAGGTGCAGCCGAAGGAGACATGGTCCTGGAAGTTGCGGCCGACGCCGGGCAGGTGCTGGCGGAAGGGAATGCCGACGCGCCCCAGCTCAGCCCGATCGCCGATGCCGGAATGCATCAGCACCTTCGGCGTCTGGATGGCGCCCATCGAGAGCACGACCTCGCGCCCCGCCTGCACCGTCAGCACCTGCCCGCCGCGCAGGAATTCCACGCCGGTGGCACGCCGTCCTTCGAACAGCACGCGCCGCACCAGGGCGCCCGTCAGAACGGTCAGGTTCGGCCGATCCAGCCAGGGATGCAGATAGGCGCGATAGAGGGACTGCCGGCGACCGTCGCGGACCAGCGTGTCACTGATGGCGGCGCCGCCCTCGCTTTCCATCATGCGGCCGTTGGGATGCTCGTAGACCGGCACGCCGATCTCTCCCGCGGCCTGCAGCATGGCCAGCGCGATCGGGCTCGGATCCGCGGCGGGCTGCACCCAGACCGGACCGCCGGTGCCGCGATACTGCGGGTCCGGCGCGCCCTGCCAGTCCTCGATCCGGCGATAGATCTTCAGGACATTGTCGTAGCCCCATGCGTCATCGCCGGCCTCCGCCGCGAAGTGGTCCCAGTCGCTGCGATGCCCGCGCGCCCAGACCGTGACATTGATGCTCGAGCCACCGCCGAGGCCCTTGCCCATCGACAGCGGCAGCTGCCGACCGCCCAGGTGCGGATTGGGCTGCGCCTGGAATCCCCAGTCGCGCTCCGAGCCGAGATTGGTTGGCCATAAGGCGGGGTTCAGGACCGATTCCGACTCATCATGCAAGCCGGCCTCGAGCAGCAGCACATCGACCTCCGGATTCTCGGCCAGCCGCCGTGCGATCACGGCGCCGGAGGAGCCGGCGCCGCAGACGATGACGTCGTAGCGGGGTTTCGGCTGGGCCTTCAGGCGGGCCTGGTTGTCGCGCGCGCGGCGCGCAGAATCGGCGTCCTCGCGTGCCGTGGAATGACTCATGATCTGGATCTCCATCTGGTTCCGTCGAAACGCACAGGCAGGAAGGCGATCGGGAAAGGCGGATGCTTATCGCGATAAGCGTGAGCTATGGGTGGCGCGCCACGCCGTCGAGCGCGCGTGTTACGGGCGCAACCCATCACGCCGGATTCCCGCGCTCGTGATGCGGCGCCGGCCGTGAGGCAGCGACAGCCCCGGCGTGGCAGCGGCGATGTGGCGGGTGATCTTGTTCATGGTCAGCTCCTCATCCTGGCGCCGGCCCTTTTCCACGCCCTGCATGATCGCCCGATGTCAGGGCGACCCTGGCTGCCTACGGTCGCAACACGTCAGCGGGGCGGCCCGGCGCAGGGACTGCTGCAGGCGGCGGGCGAGGTCTTCGGGCTGCAGCGGCCAGCCGATGCCGTCGAAGCCGGGCACCGGCGATGCGCTGGCGAGGAGGATGGGCAGGCCGGGCGCGGCGCGGCGCAGGCTGCGCGCCATCTCGGCTTTCCCTTCGAGCAGAAGGGCGGCCGCGAAACCATCGGTGGCGCCGCGCAGGACGTCGAGCGCGGCGGCGAGGCTGGAGACGCCATGCGGCTCATACCCCAGCTCGGCGAGCAGTTCCTCCTCGCGCGGCAGGCGGTCATCGGCATGCAGCAGCAGCACCGGCTCGCCCTCGCCGCGCGGCAGGTCGTGACTGGCGATCTCCGCCGCGATCGCGCGCGGAAGCCACACCTCGAAGCAGCTTCCCGCCCCGGGCGCGCTGTGCACCGCGATGCCCCCGCCATGCCCCAGCACGATCTCCCGCACCGTGGCGAGGCCGAGGCCGTGGCCGGCCTGCCGCGTGGTGAAGAAAGGCTCGAAGATGCGCGACCGCGTTGCCGCATCCATGCCGGCGCCTTCGTCCCGCACGCGGATGAGGAGATAGTGGTCGGGCCGCAGCAAGCCCAGCGTCAGCCTGCGCTCCTCGTGCAACGTCTGCGCGGACAGCTGCACGCCCACCCTGCCGCGCCCCTCCATCGCCTGGGCGGCATTGCGGCACAGGTTGACCACCACCTGCTGCAGCCGCGCCGCATCGCCCCAGACCATCGCCGCGTCGGGCATCAGTGCGAAGGCCAGCTGCACCGTCTCGGGCAGCATCGCGCGAAGCAGCGCCTCGGTCTCCCGCAGCAGGGCGCGCAGCTCGATCGCCTGTTGCGGTGTCTGCGATGGTCCGCCGAAGGCAAGGATATCGGCGACCAGGTCGCGCGCGCGTTCGGCTGCGCGCCGGATATCGGCGATGCGCGACGCGGAGCCTTCGGCCATCGCCAGTTCCGCAAAGCCCAGGATGGCGCCGATGATATTGTTGAAGTTGTGCGCGATGCCGCTGGCGAAGGTGCCGAGGATCCGCATCTGCCGCGACTCCGCCTCCCTTGCCGCGAGCCTGGCGCGTTCCTGCTCCAGCTTGCCGCGCGTGACGAGGTTGAGCAGCGCGTCGAGCGCGAGGCCGAGCGGCGCCAGCTCCGGCGCCGTCGGCATCCGGCCCGGGCGGGTCATCTCGCAGCCCAGGATCGCGAGGACCCCATCCTCCGTCCGGCGCAGCGCGGCGAGCCAAGCCTGCGGATGGCCGGGAAGCCGGCGCAGATCCGGATGCCCGGGATGCAGGCACAGCAATCCGTCGGGCGAGGCCGCCTGGCCGGCGGCAAGCGCGAGGACGGCTGCCCGCCATCCCTCCGCCCGCGTCAGGCCCTCCGCATCCCAGAGATGCGTGACGGCAGGGCGCGCTTCGACGAGCAGATAGGCGCACTGCGCGCCCAGCCGCCGGGCGATTTCCTCCAGCGCCTGGTCGAGGCCGGCCCCGGTCTCCTCGGCCCGCGTGCCGATCAACCGCGTGGAGAGCCGGGCCAGCATCTGCTGGAATGCCGCATGGCGCCGCATCGCCTCGGCCCGCGCGCGCAGCCGCATGCCGAGCAGCACGAGTCCCGCCAGCAGCAGCACAGCGCAGGCATAGAGCAGCAGCCGGTAGCGCCGCGCCTGCGATTCCGCCGCGGCGCGGTCCGCCGCGACCGCCGCGGCGATGGCCTGGCGCACCGGCGCCCCGGCATGGGCATGCAGCGCGCGCAGCAGGGCATCGATGCGCGGCAGCAGGTCATGCAGCAGCCAGCCATGCGCAATCAGCGCGGCGACCGGCACCACGGTGGCACCGGAGGCCGGTGCGTGATGCAGATCCGTCAGGCTGCGCCGCACCTCCTGCAGCACGGCGGGGGAGGTATCGAGCGTCAGGTGCAGCATGGCCGCGCCCAGCCGCCCGGCACCCGGGACGGGCAGGGTGCCGTCTGTGGGGGCGGAGAGCAGGATGGAGAGGCGGCCGAACTGCGCCAGCGAATTCTGCAGCAGGGCATTGGCGCTCTTGATCGATTCGACCAGCTCCTCCTGCCGTTCGTGCCAGGCCTGCAGCCGCTCCAGCAGGCCTGGTGCCGTCCCGTCCTGCAAGGCGCGCCGCGCCGCCTCGACCCGGCGCAGGGCGGCGACCAGCGGATCGTAGTCGCGCAGCAGCCCGGCGCGCGCCGCCAGCAGGTCGCGCCGGATCGCGCTCTCCGCCATCTCGATCTCATCCAGCGCCTGCATGGCGGCGTCGAAGGCGCGATGGTCCACCGCGAAGCCGCGCGCCAGCAGCCAGGTGAGCAGCACGAGCGCGGCGCCCATCCAGGGCAGGCCGCCGCGCCTCATGGTGGCGCCGTGACCGGGGCGCCGCGATAGCTGCCGGTCAGGCTGCGCAGGAAGGCGACGATGGCGGCGACCTGCGCCTCCTCCATGACCAGGTTGAGCTGGGCGAGCCCCATGCCGCGCACCGCATCCTCCAGCGTCGCGGCGCTGCCGTCGTGGAAGTAGGGCGCGGTCACCGCCACGTTGCGCAGGCTCGGCACGCGCAGCATCCGCGGCTCCGGCGCCGCCAGCGCGTGGAAGATGCCGTGGTACTGGAACAGATTGCCGCCGATGTTCACGCCCTGGTGGCAGGCGGCGCAGCCGATGGAGCGGAACAGCAGATAGCCTTCGCGCTCCGCCGGCGTGATCGCCTCTTCCACGCCGCCGAGCCAGAGATCGAAGCGGCTGCGCGGCGTCACCAGGCTGCGCTGGAAGGTGGAGAGGGCGTCGATCAGCGCCGGCGCGTCCGGCTCGCGGCGATAGATCGCGCGGAATTCGGCCGCCAGTGCCGGGTCGGCCGAAAGGCGGCGCAGCACCACCTCGGGATCCGCGCCCATGATGGCGGGGTTGCGCAGCAGCGCCTCGGTCTGCGCCTCCAGGCTGCGCGCGCGCCCCTCCCAGCCCAGGCGGAAGTTGAGCGCGGCATTGAAGACGGTCGCCGTGTTCAGCGGCAGTTCGGTTCCGTCCGGGGCCAGGTCGCGCCGCCTTGCGCTGGCGCCATTGCTGCGCAGGTCATGGCAGCCGGCGCAGGACCTTGTGCCGTCGCCGGAAAGCCGCGGATCGGCGAAGAGCCTTTCGCCCAGGGCGCGCCGGCCTTCGTCGACCAGCGCCAGGGGCGGCAGGATGCCGATGGGATGGTCCCGGGGCGCGGGAAGGACCGCCGCGCCCAGCTTCACCAGGGCGCAGAGGACAAGCAGGCCAGCCAGGATCGCCGGCCGCGCGGCCATCAGATGCGCTCGACCGCGACATCGAAGGTATAGCCGACGCCGCGCTCCGTCCGGATCATGCTGGCGGGGCGTCCCGCATCCAGCTTGCGGCGCAGCCGCAGGACCTGCACATCGATGCTGCGGTCGAAGACATCCTCATGCACGCGCGTGGCCTGCAGCAGATGCTCACGCGCCAGCGGGCGGCCGGGTGCATCGAGGAAGGCGCAGAGCAGCGCGAATTCGCCCTTGGTCAGGCGCACCTCCGCCCCGTGGGGCGCGGTCAGGCGCCGCAGGCGGCGGTCCAGCATCCAGCCCGCGAAACGGTGCCGGATCGCCTCGCGGCTCGGCCTCGGATGTGCCGCCTGGCGGCGCAGCACGGCACGGATGCGGGCCAGCAGCTCGCGCGGGCTGAAGGGCTTGGTGACATAGTCGTCGGCGCCCAGCTCCAGGCCGATCACGCGATCCACCTCGTCCCGCCGCTCCCCGGTGATGATGATGACGGGAATGTCGGAACGCGCCCGGATCTCGCGCAGCAGCGTCAGGCCGCTCTGCGCGCCGAGCCGCAGGTCGAGCACGACCAGCGCCAGGTCCTCCCGTGCCACCTGGCGCTCCACCTCCTGCCGGTCGACCGTGGCTGTCGCGCGCAGGCCGTTGTCGAGCAGGAAGTTTATGACCATCCGGCGCATGTCCGGATCATCGTCCACCACCAGGACGCGCGGCGACCAGGCGGCGGCAGGGGCGCCCGGGGGCGGATCGTCGAACATCTGCAGCATCATCGGGATCCTGACCTGGCTTCTCCGGCCGCCATGGGCGGCGCCGGGGCGGCTGGCTGCGGCATATGCTGCGGCCGCGTTACCGGCGCGTTTCAGGGAGCCGCCGCGATGATTGCCATCGTCATCGCCCGGCGCGCGCCGCGCGGCCGTGCTTCGTCAGAGCGCCGCCTGCCGCGCCGCGGCCTCGATCACGCCGGCGGTGACCTGCGCCTGGGTGTAGAAGACGGCGTGGCTGGCTGGCACCTCGGTCACCCGCGCGCCGATGCGGTTGGCCATGTGGCGCAGCATGCGCAGGTCGAAGGCCTTGTCGTCGGTCGCGATCAGGGCCCAGCTCGGCTTGCTGCGCCAGGCGGCCTGGGTCAGCCGCGTGCCGAAGGCCGACATGGCGATGGGCACCTGCGAATCCCGCAGGAAGGCGGCGTCGGCGTCGGTCGTATCGGCCGCGAAGCCGGCCTTGAACTTGTCGGCGCGGATGAAGCCGAAGCCATCGGGCGTGGTGTCGATGACGAAGTCAGCCTGCGGCGCGAAGCCCTCATATTGCTGGGCCGTGGTTTCCCCGGCATCGGGGGAAAGGGCGGAGACATAGACCAGGCTCGCGACATGCGGATGCACGCCCGCCTCGGTGATGACGGTGCCGCCCCAGGAATGGCCGACCAGCACGGTCGGGCCATCCTGCCGGTCCAGCACGCGGCGCGTGGCGGCGACGTCATCGGCCAGCGAGGTCAGCGGATTCTGCACGATGCTGACGCGATAGCCGCGCGCGCTCAGCATCTCATACACCGGGCGCCAGCCGGAGCCATCGGCGAAGGCGCCGTGCACCAGCACCACGTTCCGCGCCGGCGGCATCGCGGCGGTCCGGGTGGTCTGCGCCTGGGCGGCGGTGGTCAGGCTGGCGGCGGCGCTGGCGGCCAGCACGTCGCGGCGTGTGGTGGTCATGGCGGGGATCCTTGGCTGTGGGGCGGGTGACGCAGGCGGCGGTCAGCGCGCGGCGGGGCCGGCCATGGCGCGCCGCGCCATCTCGAGCATCGCGGCCGGCACGTAGATGATGCTGCTCTCCTCGCCCGAGCCGAGCGACATCGGGATGAAGCCGGGGCGCGGCTGCTGCGAGAAGATCGTGTCCAGGTGCACGATGCGGACGGACATGCCGTCCGGCATGGAGACCATCACGCGGCCGCCGCCGACCAGCGTGGCCTGGCCCATCGGGCCGTAGTCGATCTCGCAATTCTCGCCGCTGCAGCGGCTGATCGGATAGGACTGCGCCGCGGCATCGGCGGCGGCCAGGCCGGTGGCGAGCAGGGTGCCCGTGAGGGCGATGCGAAGCTGTGCGAACATCTGGTTTTCCTTCGTTGGCGTGCAGGGTTCCGACGAAGGCAGGATGGCAGGGGCCGGCGCGGCAATCCTTGGTGCGAAGCTGAAGAATTCTGAAGCGGTGGGGGCGCCGCGTCAGGCCGGCCGCAGGATGCCGCCGGCCTCCGCCACCATCGCCGCCTCGTCCAGGCTGGCACCCTGCGCCGCAAGCCGCGCCAGTTCCGCCGGTGCCAGCCGCGCATGCAGCAGAGCCTGCAGCCGGTCCTGCACGGCCTGGGAGCCGAAGCTGCGCAGGATGCCGCGCGGCGCATGGTTCCGCTCGACATGGCCATGCAGCCGCGCGGCGCTGTCCAGCCGCCCCTCCATCGCCGCGATCAGCGCCGCTCTTTCCAGATTGGCCGCGACCTCATGCGGCAGGCCCATCATCCGCGCGACCGCCAGGCGTTCCGCCACGATGGGGCGGGCCTGCGCGACATCGCCCAGCGCGAGGCGGTAGGAGGCCTCGGCCCCGCCGATATGCTGCACCCAGGCGGAGCGCGCCTGGCCCGGCCCGAGCGAGGCCAGCGCCGCCTGCGCCACCGCGATCGCCTCCGCCATGCGTCCGGCGGCGCAATGCAGCTCCGCCAGGCCGCCCAGCGTCAGCGCCACGTCGCGCGGGCTGCGCAGCTGCCGGGCCAGCGCCAAGGCCTCCTCCAGCGCGGCGGCGGCCGCGGCGGGCTGCCCGGCGCGCAGCCAGGCGGTGGAGCGGACGCGGAGGCAGGAGACGAGCGCCTTGTTCGGCCGGCCGCCGCGCAGCAGCGCCTCCGCCTCCTCCAGCAGCGGCGTGGCGTCCACGACATCGCCGGCCAGCACATGCTGCCAGGCCTGGCGCCACAGCGCCCGCCCCAGATCGATGCGGCTGCCGGCGGCGCGGAACAGCGCGACGGCACGGCGCGCGGCCTCCAGCGCCTCCGACCCGCGCAGGGCGAGCCAGCCGCAGCGGCCGAGCCAGAGCCGGCCCGCCACATCGGGCGGCGTCGTCGCATCGATATGGGCGATCGCCAGGTCGAACCAGTCGCGCAACTCGCCCTTCAGCGAGAGCTCGCCCCAGACATGCTCGGTCAGGCTGGCCAGCAGCACGCCCTGCCGCGCATCGCCGCCCGGCCCGAAGGCCCAGGCCAGGGCGGCGCGAAGGGTCTCGATCTGCGGCGCATGGATCGCGAACCAGTCGTCATCGGGCAGGAAGGGCCAATCGGCCTCGGCGCTTTCATAGGCCTGCAGCAGCCAGTGCAGCAGGCTGGCGCGCGCCGCCGCCAGCTCGGGCGCGGGCAATTGCTCGGCGGCGTAGTAGCGCGTCGCGTCCAGCAGCCGGTAGCGCGCCTGCGCCCCGCCGAGGTCGGCCTGCACCAGGGACTTGTCCACCAGCGCGGCGATCAGGCCGGCGATCTCCTCCGCATGGCCGGCCAGGTCGCCGGCGACGAAGGCGGCAGCCTCCGCGGTCCAGTTGCCGGCGAAGACCGAAAGGCGCAGCAGCAGCGCGCGTTCCGCGGGCTCCAGCAGGCCGAGGCTCCAGCCGATGGTGGCCCGCAGCGTCTGCTGCCGCGCCAGGGCGGTGCGCCGCCCGGCGGTGAGCGGGCCGAAATGCCGGTCGAGCCGCGCGCCGAGTTCGGCCAGGGGCATCGCCCGCAGCGCCGGCGCGGCGAGTTCGATGGCCAGCGGGAGACCATCCAGCCGCCGGCAGATCCGCATCACTTCGGCGGCCTCCGCATCCTCGGGCGCGAAGCCGCCGAGCGCCGCCGCGGCGCGGTCCAGGAACAGCGCGCTGGCCGGGTAGTCCGCGAGTTCGGCTGCGGTGAGGACGCAGTCGGCGGCCGCCGTGTCCAGCGGCTGCAGCCGGTGCAGCCGCTCCCCCTCCGCGCGCAGCGGCTCCCGGCTCGTGGCCAGGATCGCCATGCCGGGGCAGGCGCGCAGGATCGCCTCCGCGGCATCGGCCGCGGCGCGCAGCAGGTGCTCGCAACCATCGAGCAGGAGCAGCCCGTGCCGGCTGCCGAGGCAGGCCAGCACGGCGCCCAGCGCATCCCCGCCGCCGGGATCGAGGCCCAGCGCGGCGGCGATGGCGGGCGCAACCATGCGCGGATCCTCCAGCGGACCGAGATCGGCCAGCCAGGCATCGGCCGCCGCCTGCTCGGCGGCACGCTCCGCGGCGGCGAGGGCCAGCCGCGTCTTGCCCACGCCGCCCGCCCCCACCACGGTGACCAGCCGCGCCTCGCCCAGCTGCGCCGCCAGCCGGTCGAGCTCGGCCGTCCGGCCGACCAGCCGCGTCAGTGGTTGCGGCAGGGCCGCCCTTGGCGGCGCGGCCAGGGCGGCCTCGGCCGGCGTCTGCGGCGCTGACGCCGGCAGCAGGGTGACGGGCGCGACGAAGCGGTAGCCGCGGCCGGACAGGGTCGCGATGCTGTCACGGCCCAGCAGCCTGCGCAGGGCCGCGACATGGACGGTGAGGTTGCCTTCCTCCACCACGCGGCCGGGCCAGACCAGCGCCATCAGCTCGTCCTTGCCGACCACGCGGTCGCGCCGCTCCACCAGCGCCAGCAGCAGGTCGAAGGCTCGGCCGCGGATCGGCAGCGCGCGGCCGCCTTCGCTCAGGGCCCGGTGGAACGGGTCCAGGTGGAAGGGGCCGAAGGCCAAGGCTGTCGCGGTCTCCGCCATGGCGGGGCCTCTCCCTTTGGAAAATTTTGCATTTCTTTGTTCGGCGCGGCAATGCCGGCCGCGCATGTTCCGCCCGCTCCCGCGGCCCGCCGGCCCTGGCCGCCCAGGCGTCGCGGAATCGTGAGATTCGGATGTTTTTGGCGCCCTCACCAGGACACGCGGCCGCCGGCGCGGCCAGGATAGCGGCGGAGGCCTGCCGCTGCCGTGGCGGCCCAGGGCAAGGAGAGACGAGCTTGCGCAGCAATCCCGGGCGGCGGGGCTTTTGTCGCGGTCGTCGCATCGCTACAGGCGGCTGATGCTCCGCTTCGGCAACCTCCTCGTGGATGCGGCGGCCCGCCAGCTGCGCATCGATGGTCGCGCCGTGGCAATGCCGGCACCGGCCTTCGACATCCTTCTGGTCCTGGCGCGGCAGGCCGGGCAGCTGGTCGGCAAGGATGCGGTGATGGCCGCCGTTTGGGGCGCGGCCGCGATCAGCGACAATACGCTGCAGGTCCATGTGGCGGCGCTGCGCAAGGCGCTGGGCGCGCAGCGTGCCCTGCTGGAGACGACCTATGGCCGCGGCTACCGCCTGCTCGGCGACTGGACCGCCACCGCGGCGGCCGAGGCGGCACCCGGCCCGGCCGCGCCGCCCGGCAACCTGCCCCTGGCCACCTCGCGGCTGATCGCGCGGGAGGAGCCGCTGGACCAGGTGGCGCGGCTGCTGGCGGAGCATCGCCTTGTCACCCTCATCGGTGCCGGCGGCATCGGCAAGACGCGGCTCGCCATCGAAGTGGCGCGCCAGGTCGCGCCCGGCTTCCGCGACGGCTGCTGGCTGGTCGAGCTTGCCTCGCTGAGCGACGAAGGGCTGGTGCCGCAGGCCGTGGCGCGCAGCCTCGGCCAGGGCTTCACCGGCCACGAGGTGACGGCAGGCGACGTTGCGTCCCTGCTGGAGTCGCGGGACTGCCTGCTGCTGCTCGACAATTGCGAGCATGTCATCGGCGCCGCGACGGAGCTGGCGGAGACGCTGCTGCGCCGCTGTCCCGGCCTGCGCATCCTGGCCACCAGCCGCGAGGTGCTGCGCGCGCGGGATGAGCGCGCCTTCCGGGTCCCCTCGCTCGATGTGCCGCGGCTGGCGGAGGAGGATGCGGCGGCGATCCGCCGGCATGGCGCGGTGGCGCTGTTCCTCGCGCGCATGGCGATGCTGGGCGCAGCGGCGCGGGACGAGGAGATGCCCGCCATCGCGCGGATCTGCCGGCAGCTGGACGGCATTCCACTCGCGATCGAGCTGGCCGCGGCCCGCGCCGGCACGCTGGAGGTGCGGGAGGTGGCGGCGCGGCTGGATGGCCGGCTGCACCTGCTGGAGGCGGACCGCCGCTGCATGCCGCCCCGCCACGCCACGCTGCGCGCCACGCTGGAATGGAGCCACGATCTCCTGACGCCCGTGGAACAGCTGGTGTTCCGCCGCCTGGCCGCCTTCGCCGGCGGCTTCACCCTGGAGGCCGCCCGCGCCATCGCCGCCGATGCGGACTTCGATGCCGAGGCGGTGGAGGAGGCGGTGGCGGGGCTGGTCGGCAAGTCGCTGCTGAACTTCACCGCCGCCCCCGCGTCCCGCTGGCATTTCCTGGAGACGACGCGCGCCTTCGCGCGGGAAAGGCTGCAGCAGGACGGGGAGGCCGGGGTGCTGGCCGCGCGCCACGCCGACTGGTTCGCCGCGGCCATCCAGGCAGTCTGGAATGCCGGCGCGCCGCAGCCCGAGCCACTCGCCGCCGGCGCGCGGGAGCTGGAGAATGTGCACCTGGCGATCGCGACCCTGTTCGGGACGGGGGGCGATCCGGATCGCGGCGCGCGCCTGGTGGCGGATTTCGTCCCGGTCTGGCTGCATCTGGGCCTGACGCTGGATTGCCAGCGCCGCGTCGAGCGCGCCCTGGCGCATCACGCGGCCGCCGGCATCGCGACGCGCATCCGGCTGCTGGCGACGCTGACGCTGATCCTGCAGCGCCACGCCGCCCCGGCGGAGGACAGCGCCGGGCTGCTGGCGGAGCTCGCGCGGCTGGTGGACCAGGCGCCGGACTCGGAGGCGCAGCTCTTCGGCATCTGGGCCATCTGGAACCAGCAGGCCAATTCGGACCGCCACGACGCGGCGCTGGCCAGCGCGGCGCGCTTCGCGGCGCTCGCGCGGCGGACCGGGCAGCCGCTGCACCAGCTCGTCGCGCAGAACATGCGGGGCTATGTCCATCGGCATCTTGGCCGCTACCACTTGGCGGCGCGGCATCTCGACGCGGCGCGGCGGCTGGCCGCCTGCGGCCCGCAGGGGCGGCCGCTGACCTGGATGCATTACGAACAGCGCGGCTACACCGAGGCGATGCTGGCGTCGGTGCAGTGGCAGCGGGGCGAGCTGGACCAGGCGCGGCGGACGGCGAGCGCCGCGCTCGACATCGCGAGCGCCAGCGGCACCGGCGGCGATGTGATGTTCGCCGCGATCCTGGGCGTGGCGCCCATCGCGATCCATGCCGGCGATCATCAGGCCGCCCGCGTCGCCGCCGATCTCGGCGACGATTTCTGCCATGCGCGCGGCTTCGTCTTCGGCTCGGCGCAGATCCGCTGCCTGCGCGCCGTGCTGCAGGCCGCCTGCGGCGACCCGGCGGGCGGCGCGGCGCTGCTGGAAGCGACGCTGGGCACGCTGCGCAGCATCGGCCGCTGCTGCTACCTCGGCTACTACCAGGCGCATCAGGCGACGGCGCTGCTGGCCTGCGGCGATCATGCGCGCGCGGCCATGCTGCTCACCGAGGCCGCGGCGACGGCCGACCGCCAGGGCGAGCGATGGATGCTGCCGGAGCTGCTGCGGCTGCAGGCGGAATGCCTGATGGCGCAGCGGCGCCCCGCGCTGGCGCCCGCCGCGGAGGCCGGGCTGGAGGCGGCGCTCGACCTGGCGCGGCGGCAGGGCTCGGCCTTCTGGGAATTGCGCATCGCGGGCAGCCTCGGCCGCCTGCATCGGCGCGAGCCGCAGCGGGCGCTGCCGGCGCTGCGTGCGGCGCTGGCGCGCATCCAGGGCGGCGCGGACTGGCCGGAGGTGCAGGCGGCGCGCGCCCTGCTGCGCGCGGCGGAGCAGGGCCCCGCGGGGCGATCCGCGCCGCACCAGCAGCCCGCCGCCACGGCCGGCGCGTGAGCCGGTCGGGCCCGGCGACCCATGTGCATGGGCCCTGGGAGATCGACCTGGCGCGGCGCGAGCTGCGGGCGAATGGCCGGCGCATCCTGCTCGGCCAGCGCGCCTTCGCCATCCTGGAAGTGCTGCTGGACCGCGCCGGCGCGCCCGTCTCCCGCGCCGAGCTGATGCGCGCGGCCTGGCCTGGGATCCGCGTGGAGGCGAATACGCTGGAAGTGCATGTGCTGGCCCTGCGCAATGCCTTCGGCGCGGAGCGCGGGCTGCTGCGGACCCTGCGCGGCCGCGGCTACCAACTCGACGGGCATTGGCGGCCATGTCCCGCGGCCGCGCCGGCTGAGGGTGGCAACCTGCCGCCGGCGGAGGGGGGGCTGCATGGCCGGCAGCAGGCGCTGCCCGGCGTCATCGCCCTGCTGCGCCAGCACCGGCTGGTCACGCTGACCGGCGCGCCCGGCATCGGCAAGACGCGCCTGGCGATCGAGGCGGCGCGCGGCTTCGCGCAGGAAGCCGGGCTGCCGCCCTTCCTGGTGGACCTGACCCTGCTGGCGGAGGCGCGGCAGGTGCCGCAGGCGCTGGCGGAGGTGCTGCGGCCGGCCGGCGATGGCTCGGCCTGGCAGGCGGAGCCGCTGGCAGCGGCGCTGGCGGGCCGGCGCGCGCTGCTGCTGCTGGATGGCTGCGACCCCGTGGTGGCCGAGACGGCGCGGCTGGTGCATCTGCTGCTGACCCGCTGTGCCGGCATCCGGGTCCTGGTGACCGGGCGCGGCATCCTGCGCATCGACGGCGAACAGGTCTGGCGCGTCGCGGCGCTGGAGAGGCTGCCCGGCGAGGCCCCCGACCGGGCGTTGTTCCTCGACCGGATGCGCCAGGCGGGCGCGCCACCGGTCGCCGGGGCGGAGGAGCTCCGCATGATCGATGCGATCTGCGGGCAGCTGGATGGCCTGCCGCTGGCCATCGAATGGGCCGCCTTTCGTGCCTCCCGCCTCGGCATCGCGGCGGTCGGCGCCTGGCTGCCGGCGCATCTGCTGTCGCTGGGCAGCGGCCAGCGCAGCGCCCCGCCCCGCCACCGCAGCCTGCGGGCGGCGCTGGACTGGAGCATCGCGCGGCTGGCTGAGCCGGAGCGGCGGCTGCTGCGCCGGCTCGGCGTCTTCCCAGGCCGCTTCACCCTGGAGGAGGCCCTGTCCCTGGCGGGCGATGACCTGGGGGAGGAGGCGGTGATCGGCGGCATCGCCGGCCTGGCCGGGCAATCCCTTCTGCTTCGCGAGGACGATGAGGCCGGCGCGGCTTGGCGCCTGCTGCACCCCATGCGCGCCCGCGCGCGCGAATTGCTGGCCGATGCAGGGAGAGGCGGGGGCGATGCAGCGCATCAGACCGTCGGGATGGTGCCGCCATCGATGACATAGTCCGCGCCATGGATCGCCGAGGCCCGGTCGGAGGCCAGGAAGGCGATGAGCTCCGCGACCTCCTCCGGCGCCGCCGGGCGACCGAGTGGGATGCCGCCCAGCGCCTGCAGCACCCCCTCCCGCGCCGCCGCCATGCTGCCGCCATGCTGCGCGGCAAGGCGCTGCAGCAGCGCCTCTGCCGCCTCCGTATGGATCCAGCCGGGGGAGACGACATTCACCCGCACGCCCTGCGGCCCCACCTCCTTCGACAGCGCCTTGCTGTAGGTGGTCAGCGCCGCCTTGGCGGCGGCATAGGCGGTGGTGGACTCGGGCAGGGGCAGGCGGTTCTGGATGGAGGCGACATGGATCACCACGCCCTGTCGCTGCGCCAGCATGCCCGGCAGCAGCGCACGATCGAGCCGCACGGCGGGCATCAGGTTCAGCTCCAGCTCGGCCCGCCACTCCGCCTCGCCCAGCTGCGCGAAACCGCCGCCGGGGGCGGAGGAACCGCCCAGCACGTGCACCAGGGCATCGACGCCGCCCATGCGCGCGATCGCGGCCTCCGCCAGCGTCGCCGCACCTTCCGGGGTGCTGAGGTCGGCCGCGACCCAGAGCGCGCCCTCGGCCGCCTCGGGCGGCCGGCGCGCTGCGGTCAGCACCCGGGCGCCGCCGGCCAGGAAGCGCCGCACCGTGGCCCGCCCGGTGCCCTTGCTGCCGCCGGTGACCAGGATTCGGCGGCCCTCGAACTCCGCCGGATCGGGGGCCCGGGCCATCAGCGGATCTCCAGCGCGGAGATCGCCCGGCCGGCCAGTTCGAAGCGGAAGGTGAAGCGGATCGGGCTGCCGGGGAAGTCGCCGGCGGTCGGCCCCTCCACCACGATGGTGCCGCCTTCCGCATGCCACGCCTCGGGCGTAAACACCGCCCGGCTGGCGATGGTCGCGGCCTCGATCCAGGCGCGGATCGCCGCCGGGCCGGAATGGCTGCCGCCTTCGTCGCGCACAACGGCATCGGGGGCGAAGGGCGCCAGCATGGCCTCGGCATCCAGCCGGGCATTGGCGCGGATATAGGCGGCGATGGGGGCTGGCAGTTCGTCGATCACGGGCTCTCTCCAGGCTTCGTCGTGGTGCGGGCAAGCTGTTCATGGGCCGCTGGAATGACAAGAACGGACGAAAAGGTAAGGCACGCACCCGAAGGTAAGCGCCCCGTCCACACGCCGGAATCCGCGGCGGAAGGCGTACAGACCGTGATCCGCGTGCTGGAAGGCCGCTGGAAGCTGCTGATCCTGTTTCAGCTTTTCGGCGGGCAGATCCGCCGTTTCTCGGATCTGGAGCGCGCGATTCCTGGCGTGTCCCAGAAGATGCTGATCCAGCAGTTGCGGCAACTTGAGGCGGATGGCGTGGTGACCCGCATCGTCCACCCGCAGGTGCCGCCCAAGGTGGAATACCGGCTGACCGAATGGGGCCAGGCGCTGTGCCCGGCGCTGGATGCCCTGCTGCTCTGGGCCGAGGCCGCGCCGCGGGACTGAGCCGCGCGGGTACGCCGGCCCGACCGCTACCGACGTAGCGGCTTGGCGGCCGCCTGACATCAAGCGGCAAGCGCCGGGCCGCAGGCTGGCCTCCTCCCCATCGGATGAGGCCAGGACCAGCATGCACATGCGTCGACCCGAGCGCGATCCCGCGCCGTTTTCCCTGTCCCGCGCCAGCCCGCGCCGGTCCCTCTGGCAGCTCCTCCGCGCCCGCATCGAACAGTGGCGCCGGCAGCGCCTGGCGGCGGAGGAACTGGCGGGCCTCAGCGACCACATGCTGGCCGATATCGGGCTGACGCGGTGGGAGGTGGAGGCGGGCGGGCGGGGCCGCCCGCCCCGCGCCAGGGGGGCGCTTCCGCATCCACGCCTGTGCCGTCGCGCGGCAGCGCGGAGCTGCGGCCGCGCCGCCGTCGCATTCCTCATGCCGCGTGCCGTGCCGCGATGCGGACGCGCAATTCGGCAAAGCCGTGCATGAAGGTGGAGGCGGTTCGCACTGGCGGATGCACCACCTCGATCCTTGGAAAGCGGTCCAGCACCGCCTGCCACAGCGTGCGGATCTGCAGATCGGCCAGGCGGGCGCCGAGGCAGCGATGGATGCCGGCGCCGAAGGCGAAGTGGCGGCGGGCATTGGCGCGATCCAGGATGAAGTCATCGGCCTGCGCGAACAGGGCCGCGTCGCGATTGGCCGAGAGATACCAGAGGATCACCTTCCCGCCCTTCGGGATCCGCTGGCCACCGAGCGTGACATCCCGCATGGCGGTGCGGCGCATATGGGCGACCGGCGTCTGCCAGCGCAGGATCTCGGGCGCCAGGCCGGTGAGGAGCGCGGGCTGCCGGCGCAGCTTCGCCCATTCGCCCGGGAAGCGATCGAAGGCGAGCACGCTGGCGCTGAGGCTGTGGCGCGTGGTGTCGTTGCCGGCCACGATCAGCAGCAGGATATTGCCCTGCACTTCGGCCCGCGGCATGGCGCGGGTCCGCGGGCAGCGGGCGAGCAGGGACAGCAGGTCCTCCCCCTCCGGCGCGCGCAGCCGCTGCTCCCAGATCGCATCGAAGCTGTCGAGGCAGTCCTGCAGCACGCGCATCTTCTCCGCCAGCGTCGGGAAGCCCGGGCTGCCGGGCAGCGCCACGATGGCCTGCGACCAGCGGATCAGCTCGCGGCACCGCGCCTCAGGGAAGCCCAGCAGCAGGGCGAGGGCGCGTGCCGTCAGCTCGACCGAGACGCGGTCGACCCAGTCGAAGGTCTCGCCGATCGGCAGCCCGTCCAGGATCTCCGCCGCCCAGGCCTGCAGCCGCGGCGCCATGGCGGCCAGGCGATCCGGCGTGAAGGCTGGCGCGACGGCCTGGCGCTGCGCCGTGTGCCGCGGCGGGTCCATGGCGAGGAAGGAGGGCAGGAATTGCGGATCCTCCGGATGCGAGAGGATGGTGATGCCGCCATGGGCATGCTCCGAGGAGAAGGTCTCGTGATCCAGCTCCACCGCCTCGATGTCGCGTGCCCGGGTGATGGACCAGTAGGTGCCGTAGAGGCCCTGGGCGCAGCGATGCACCGGCGCCTCCCGCCGCAGGCGTTCCAGGTAGCGCGGCGCCAGGCCGAGCTCGAAAAGCCCGGGCTGCGCCACGTCCAGCGCCTCGACCGGCAGCGCTGCCAGCTCGGTCTCGTATTGCGCCGCGGTCTTCGGGCTGGTGGGGATGGGGGGCATGGGCGGGCTCCTCGGTGGAGAGCCGTGATGCCGCCCCGCGATGACGCGCAGGTTTCCGGCGCCGCGCCCTGGGCTACGGGTGCAATGCGCAGGGCCCTGCGCCACCCCCGCGTCCGGCCCGCGCATAGGCGGGGCCTATGCGGCCGAAAGGCTCATCTTGCTTCCTTAACGATCCTCCGCATGGCTAAATCCCTCCAGGTGAAACCAGAGGAGGGAATTGGTCATGTCTTCCGGCAAGCTGTCTTCCAGCAAGATCGACGAGGCCACGCTGAACAAGGTGGTGGGCGGGGCCTTCACCCAGGGCAGCGAGGGCGCGGATACCCTGGCGGGCACGGCGGAGGCCGATGTCATCTTCGGCCAGGGCGGCCATGACGTGATCGGCACCGGCCAAGGTGACGACCAGGGCTATGGCGGCGAAGGGAACGACTTCATCCACACCGGCGCGGGCAACGACCTGGCCTTCGGCGGCGCCGGCCAGGATACGCTGAACGGCGGGTCCGGCGCGGACCAGCTGCAGGGCGAGGAGGGCAACGACTTCCTCGATGGCGGCGCGCATGACGGCGCGGCGGACCTGGCCTTCGGCGGCGCGGGCGACGACAGCTTCATCTGGGCGCCGGGCGACGGCAACGACCAGTTCCAGGGCGGCGAGGGCCGCGACAGCCTGAGCGTGGCCAATATGGGGATGGAGGCGCTGCTCGGCGCGCTGACGGTCGAGGGATCCGGCCTGCAGATGGTGGTGACCAACAACGTGGTCACCTTCACGGATGCGCAGGGCAATCCGGCCACCTTCTCCGGCAGCATCACGGTGGGCGGCGAGACCATGCGCTTCTTCGGCATCGAGCAGATCAGGGTGGGCTGACCGCGGCTCTCGCGGCGGCGCGGGACCTGGCGGGATGGCGCGGCCTCGCCACAGGGCGGGGTCGCGCCTTCCGCATGCGCCGCCGCGGTGCCGCGCCAAGCCGGCGGGCGCGGGCCTGCGTCTCACTTTCGGGTCGGTCCCCCTATCTCCACGCATAATGGTTGGCACCCGCGGCGGGCGCCTAGGGTCGCAGCGTGATCCCCGGCAGGCGCCACCGCGAAGGTGTCCCGCCTGGCCGGGGGACACTGAAAGGACCCGGAATGCCTGCCGAAGACCCGCTGCCGGGCAGCGTCTTCCTGCCGACCCGGCGGGACGCGATCGGCCTGGGCGTGGCCGCGCTCGCGCTCTCCGCCGGCCTGCCGCGCAGCCCCGAAGCCGCCACCACCAGACCCAACCCAGAAGGACCGACCAGCATGCCCTATGTCACCACCCGCGACGGCGTCGACATCTTCTTCAAGGACTGGGGCCCCAGGGATGCCCAGCCGATCGTGTTCCATCACGGCTGGCCGCTGTCCAGCGACGACTGGGACACGCAGATGCTGTTCTTCCTGGGCCAGGGCTTCCGCGTTGTGGCGCATGACCGCCGCGGCCATGGCCGTTCCGCCCAGGTCAGCGAAGGCCATGACATGGACCACTACGCGGCGGATGCCTTCGCGGTCGCGGAGCATCTGGACCTGCGCAATGCCGTGCATATCGGCCATTCCACCGGCGGTGGCGAGGTGACGCGCTATGTCGCGAAGCACGGCCAGCCGGCCGGCCGCGTCGCCAAGGCGGTGCTGGTCAGCGCGGTGCCGCCCATCATGCTGAAGACGGCGGCCTATCCCGGCGGCCTGCCGATCGAGGTCTTCGACGGCTTCCGCAAGGGCGTCGCCGACAACCGGGCGCAGATGTTCCTCGATGTGCCCGCAGGCCCCTTCTACGGCTTCAACCGGCCGGGCGCCACCGTGCACCAGGGCGTCATCCAGAACTGGTGGCGGCAGGGCATGATGGGCAGCGCCAAGGCGCATTACGAGGGCATCAAGGCCTTCTCCGAGACCGACCAGACGGAGGACCTGAAGGCCATCACCGTGCCGACGCTGGTGCTGCATGGCGAGGATGACCAGATCGTGCCGATCGACAATTCGGCGCGGCTGAGCGTCAGGCTGCTGCGGAACGGCACGCTGAAGACCTATCCGGGCTTCTCGCACGGCATGCTCACCGTGAATGCCGATGTCCTGAACCGCGACCTGCTGGCCTTCGTGAAGGGCTGATTCGCAGGGGATCCGGCATGGCGCCGCCGCCCGCGCAGGGCGGCGGCGTCATTCGGCCGGCGGCGCGTCCAGCGCCGCGGCCAGGCGCACCAGCTCCGCCAGCGACCGCGCGCCCATCTTCCGCATCGCGCCCGCGCGGTGGATCTTCACCGTGATCTCGCTGAGGCCGAGCTGGAAAGCCACTTCCTTGTTCATGCGCCCGGCGGCGACCAGCGCCATCACCTCCCGCTCCCGCAGCGACAGGCTGGCGTAGCGCAGGCGCAGCGCATCCAGGTCGTGCTCCGTCGTCCGCCGCGTCCGGTCGCGCTCCAGCGCCAGCTCCACGGCGGCCAGCATCTCGTGGTCACGGAAGGGCTTGGTCAGGAAGTCCACCGCGCCCGCCTTCATCGCGCGCACCGACATCGGGATGTCGCCATGCCCGCTCATCAGGATCGCCGGCAGGCGGATGCCCAGCGTCTGCAGCTGTTCCTGCAGGTCGAGCCCGCTCATATCCGGCAGGCGCACGTCCAGCACGATGCAGCTCGGCACTTCCGGCGCCGGCACCGCGGCCAGGAAGGCGCGGCCGGAGGCATAGCTGCGGACCTCGAGGCCCGTGGAGCGGAACAGGCTGCGCAGCGCCGCAGAGAGCGAGGCGTCATCCTCCACCAGGTGGATCAGGCCCTGGCTCACGGCGCGACCGGCAGGGTGAAGTGGATCACGGCGCCGCCCTGGTCCGCATTGGTCGCCCAGATCCGCCCGCCATGCGCCTCGACCGAGGCGCGGCAGATGGCGAGGCCGACGCCGATGCCGCCGGTCTTGGTGGTGTAGAAGGGCTCGAAGATGCGGCCCAGCGATTCGCTGGCGATGCCGGCGCCGGTATCGGCGACCTCCACCCGCACCCAGCCTTCCTGCGCCATGGCCCGCACGGTGATCTCGCGCGGCTCCGGCGCCTGGCTCATCGCCTGCGCGGCATTGACCAGCAGGTTGGTGACGATCTGCCGCAGCCGCGACAGGTCCGCCCGCACATGCGGCGTCTCCGGCGCGATGTGGATGGACAGCCGGGCGCCGGCCGCGCGCAGTTCGGCATCGACCAGCGCGGCGGAATCGCGGACCACCTCGGCCAGGTGCAGGCGCAGCGGCGCCAGCGGCGCATTGCTCAGCAGCAGCCGCGTGCGGTCCACCACGTCCCGCGCCCGCAGCGCATCGGCCACCACGGCGCCGATCGCCTGCTCGGCCTCGGCGAGATCCGGCTCCGGCCGCCGCAGCCAGCGCAGCGCCGCCTCGCCATTGGTCACCACCGCCGCCAGCGGGTTCTTCACCTCATGCGCGATGGAGGCGGTGACCACGCCGACCGTCGCGGCATGCGTCGCCCGCGCCAGCTCGCGCTCCACCCGCGCCAGCCGCGCCTGGTCCGCCTTGTAGTCGGAGATATCGACCACGCTGACCGCGATGCGCGCCCAGTCCTCCGGCCGCTGCGGCAGCAGCGCGGTGACCAGGCAGTCCCGCTGCTCCCCGTCCGCCCGCGTGATGCGGCTTTCCGAACGATACACCCGCTCCCCGCGCGCCATGGCCGCGATCCAGCGCGGCACGGTCTGCGCCGAGGCCGGCACCACCTGCTGCAGCGGCCCGATCAGCAGGCGCTTGTCGGCCAGACCCATCAGCCCGAGCGTCGCATCGTTCACGTCGATGATGCGGATGGTGGCGTGCAGGCGCTCCACCAGCTCCGGATGCGCGGCGCAATGGGCGGGGATATCGAGCCCGGCGCGGTGCAGCTCGGCCAGGCTGCGGCCCACCTCCGTCCAGTCCTCGATCCAGATCGAGATGCCAGCGCTGTCCGGCTCCGGCCCGTTCGAGCTGGGCCACTTCGCCTTCGGCCCGCCGGCCCAGAGCGCGGCGGCCGAGCTCAGGGCGATGCCCGCCGCCAGCACCGCGCCGCCGGCCGCCGCCTGCCCGTCCTGCAGCAGCAGCAGGCCGGGCGGCGCGCAGGCCAGGCCGAGCAGGGGCGCGGCGCGGCGCAGCCCTTCCCCGGCGCGGCCAGGCCAGCCGCCCCAGGCCCCGGTGCCACGTCGCGGCGCGCCCAGGCTACCCTCCATGGCCCATGACCTCCTGCAGGCAATGGGCGATGGTGCCGGCATCGAAGGGCTTGCTCAGGAAATGCCGCGCGCCGGCGGCCATCGCCTGTTCCCGCACCGCCTCCTCGGGGAAGGCGGTGATGACGATGACGGGCAGGGCCGGCCAGCGCAGCCGCACGGCGCGCTGCAATTCCAGCCCGCTCATGCCCGGCATCTGCACATCGGTGACCAGGCAGCCGGCGGCGGTGCCGCCGCCTTCGGAGAGGAAGGCCTCGGCGCTGTCGAAGGCGCGCACCTGGTAGTCGAGCGACCGCAGCAGCCGGGACAGCGCGACGCGGATGGCATCGTCGTCGTCCACGATGGCGACCAGCGGGGCGCCGCTGGCGCCGGAAGGGGGAGGGATGGGCAATGCGCTAGGGTCCGGGCGCCGGCAAGGTGAAATGGAAGGTGGTGCCGGCCCCCGGCGTGCTGGTGGCCCAGAGCCGTCCGCCATGGCCCTCGATGCAGTTCCGGCAGATGGCGAGGCCCATGCCCATGCCGCCGGCCCTGGTCGAGTGGAAGGGATCGAAGATGCGCGGCAGGCGCTCCGGCTCGATGCCGATGCCGTGGTCGTGCACCTCCGCCAGGATATGCCCCGCCTGCCGGCGCAGGGTCACGGTCAGGTCGCGCGGTCCCGCGCAGTCCACCATCGCCTGGGCGCCGTTGACCATGAGGTTGACCAGCACCTGCTGCATCTGGATGGGATCCGCCAGCACCTTCGGCAGGCCCGCCTCGGCATTGAAATGCAGCGAGGTGCCGAGGCTGCGCAACTCTCGCTCCACCAGCAGGATGGCCTGGCGCGCCGTCTCCGCCAGGTCGATCGGGTCGCCACGGCGCGGCGAATTGCTCAGGAAGGCGCGGGTGCGGGCCACCACGTCGCGGGCGCGCGTCGCATCGGCGATGACATCGGCCACCGCCGCCTGCGCCTCGGCCAGGTCCGGCACCGGCCGGCGCAGCCAGCGCAGGCTGGCCTCCGCATTGCTGACGATGGCCGAGAGGGGGGAGTTGATCTCATGCGAGATGGTGGCGGTCAGCGCGCCGATGGTGGTGATGCGGGCGGCGCGCGCGATCTCGGTCTCCGCCGCCACCAGGCGCGCCTGCGCCGCCTTGAAGGAGGTGATGTCGATGCAGGAGACGATGATGTCCCGGAATCCCTCCAGGCTGTCCGGCAGCTCCGCGACGAACAGCGTATCCAGCGCGCTGCCGTCGGGCCGGATGATATGCGCCTGGGAGCGGAAGAAGGGCGCATCGGCGGCGAAGGCGACCAGCCATTCGATGAAGGTGCTGTCGGTATTGGGCAGGATGCGGGCGAGCGGGCCGATGAAGGCCTCCTTCCCCGGCGCGCCCATCATCTCCACGGTGAAGGCATTCACGTCGCGCACCTGCACCTGCTGGCGCAGCGCGCGCGCCTGTTCGGGATGCTGGGTGAAATGCGCGCGCATGTCGTGGATGCCGGCCTGCTTCAGCGCCAGCACGGCCTCGCCGACCGCGGTCCAGTCCTCCAGCCACAGGGAGATGCCGGCGCGTTCGAAGATCGCCCGGCGCGCCGCCTCCGCCGCCGCGGCCCGCCGCAGCTGGCGCAGGGCCAGCGCGCCGCCGGCCAGGGCCGAGGCGAGGCCCGCCAGCGCCGCGAGGCCACCCATGGGCGTGGCGCCGGCCTGCCAGGCCTGGGCGAGCGCGACGCCGGCCAGCAGGCCGGGCGCCA